>CAVXKZ010000006.1:0-691586 GCA_963762495.1 uncultured Acidobacteriaceae bacterium | reverse complement strand
GAGCGAACCCGCTCAGCTTGAGCGGCTCGATTTCCGCTTTGATTGGCAGCGCGTCGCGCGCTTGTTCCTGACGTCAAGAGCGCTCGATTCACTAAGAGACAAAGCTTTTTCCGAACGCAAAATTCTATATCAATTCTGGCGCGCGGCCACGAAACGGGCCAAATCCTCTTGGGATGCCTTCTGACCGGATCCCCATGATGCTGTCGGCGCTTACTACCGCTCCCGGCCCTTGCTGCTTACCTTGGGCCTCAGCGCAGAAGATGCGCTCGCCAGCGGTATGGGCAAAGCCGGCGGAGTAAGCGACGGCCGCGATATCGGTGTAGTCTTCAATCTTCCCCGGAGATGGTCCGGTGGTTTTGCCCATGGCTGGGGGGGTCGGCACGCAATACAGCACAACTGCGGGCTGGGGCCGCGCGGTTGTTTACTATCGCGAGTCGTCTGAAGGATGATTCCTATCGGGATTCCGTTGCCGTCGCCTGGGCGGGGATGGATCCGTTGCGACCAACGGCTTCTGGTCGGCCCTGAACACTGCCACGACGCTTAAGTTGCCCATGCTGTTCTGTATTGAAGATAACGGTTTCGGCATATCAGTCCCTTCGGCCAGCCAAACCCCAGGCGGCAACATCGCGGCAAATTTGGGTTCGTTTGGTAATTTGCGGGTTCTCCGGCAGACGGGTGCGATCCGGCTGCTTCCGTGCGCGCGATTTGCCAGGCAGTCGAGTTCGTTCGGCAGGAAAAGGGTCCGGCGTTGCTGCGCCTGAAAGTGCCTAGGTTGAGCGGCCACTCCGGCCAGGATACGCAAGCTTACAAAGATCCGGAGCTGCTTGCCCGCGAGCGGACCGGTGATCCGCTGATCCGCCTTCGCCACTATCTGATTCCAGCGCTCTTCTCCGAACCCGAATGGCAGGACCTGGAACAAGCCGCCGAAGCCGAAGTGGACGCTGCTCTGAAACGGGCGCTGGCTCGACCGGACCCCGATGCCTCCAAAATTCGCGACTTTGTGTTTGCTCCGGCGATGGCTGCGGTTTCCGAGCCAAGGCGACCCCAGAACGGATTCGCATCAACATGGTGGCGGCAATTCGCCGCACCCTGGAATATGAGTTGAGAGCAAATCCAAAGCTCCTCATCTTCGGCGAGGATGTCGGATCCAAAGGCGGAGTTCACACGGCCACCATGGGATTGCAGGAGGAGTTCGGTGACGCCCGCGTTTTCGATACGAGTTTGTCCGAGGAGGGCATTATAGGCAGCGCAGTCGGTCTCGCGCTCGCGGGATTGCGCCCCGTTGCCGAAATTCAATTCCGCAAGTACGCGGAGCCCGCGACAGAGCAACTGAACGATTGCGGCACTATGCGCTGGCGCACGGCGAATCGTTTCTCCGCGCCCATCGTCGTGCGCATGCCGGGCGGATTTTCGAAATGCGGCGATCCCTGGCACAGCGTTTCAAGTGAAGTCACTTTTGCGCACGCCATTGGATGGCAGGTGCTTGTCCCATCGAATGCCGAAGATGCTGTCGGCCTGCTTCGGACGGCCTTGCGCAGTCCCAACCCAAGCATTTTTTTCGAACACCGCGCCATGCTCGATGCCGCTTGGGCGCGCCGGCCGTATCCGGGCGACGATTACGTTCTGCCGCTCGGCGTCGCCAAGATCGTCCAGGAAGGTCAGAAGCTCACGGTTGTCACTTGGGCTGCCATGGTCGAACGCTGCGTCTCGGCGGCTCAGCAGACCGGCGCATCCATCGAAATTATCGACCTCCGAACCATCATGCCCTGGGATCGCGAGGCCGTGCTCGCTTCTGTCGAAGAACGGCGCGATGTCTGATTGTTCATGAGGACGCGCTCACCGCCGGGTTCGGAGCGGAAATCGCGGCCGTGATAGCGCGGGAGGCATTTCTGAACCTTGACGCACCGATTGAGCGGATCGCGGTGCCCGACCTGCCCCTGCCATACAGCATCCATCTGATGAACGCGATCTTGCCCGGGGTGGAGCTGATCGCGAACAAAATGGCGGAGGTCCTGGCGTTCTAATGGGGATGGGAGCGCATTTGAGCCCCGAAGAAATCAAATTTCAAGAGCGCATCGACGCCGGCATCAAGATCGAGCCGAAAGACTACATGCCCGATGCCTATCGCAAAACGCTCATCCGCCAGATTTCGCAGCACGCGCACTCGGAAATTGTGGGCCAATTGCCCGAGGGTAACTGGATCACGCGCGCGCCAACGCTGAAACGGAAGGCGATCCTGCTCGCCAAAGTGCAGGACGAAGCCGGGCACGGCCTGTACCTATACGGCGCCGTCGAGACCCTGGGAGTCAGCCGCGAGCAGACGATCGAAGATCTTCTGGCAGGCAAAGCGAAATATTCGAGCATCTTCAACTACCCAACTTTGACCTGGGCCGACATGGGCGCCATTGGCTGGTTGGTGGATGGCTCGGCCATCATCAACCAGATTCCTATCTGCCGCTGTTCCTATGGGCCCTACGCGCGCGCGATGGTGCGCATCTGCAAGGAAGAAAGTTTTCATATGCGGCAAGGGTTTGAGATTATGCTGACGCTCTCGCGCGGCACGCCGGCCCAGCAAGCGATGGCGCAGGATGCTCTGAACCGCTGGTGGTGGCCCTCGCTGATGATGCATGGCCCTTCGGACGCCGAGTCGAAACATAGCGCGCAGTCGATGCGCTGGAAAATCAAACTATTTTCAAACGACGAGTTGCGTCAGAAATTCGTCGATCAAACCGTGCCGCAAGCGGACTATCTCGGCTTGAAAATTCCCGATCCCGATCTCAAATGGAATGAGGATCGCGGCCATTACGATTTCGGAAAGATCGATTGGGACGAGTTTTACAACGTGATCCAGGGCAACGGTCCTTGCAATCGCGAACGTCTGCAGGCGAGGATTACCGCCCACCAGGAAGGCGATTGGGTGCAGAGCCGCTGCCGCCGCTTACGCTGAAAAGCAGGCTAAGCGCCGCGGCGGCCTGAACGCAATGAGCGATTGGCCACTCTGGGAAATCTTCATTCGCAGCCAACACGGCTTGGCGCATAAGCACGTTGGCAGCCTACATGCTCCCGACGCTGAAATGGCGGTAAAGAATGCGCGCGATGTCTACACTCGCCGAAATGAGGGCATCAGTATTTGGGTCGTCAAGTCCTCGGATATCACCGCCAGCAGCCCCGGCGAGAAGGAGCCGCTGTTTGAACCGGCAAATAGCAAAGTGTACCGGCATCCAGGCTTCTACAAAATTCCAGACGAGGTGAAAAGCATTTGAACTGCCGGATCAAGCGCTTTTCGAATATCTGCTTCGCCTCGGCGATAACTGTCTCATTCTGAGCCAGCGGCTCTCCGAATGGTGCGCTCACGGCCCGTGCTGGAAGAAGATATCGCCTTGACCAATGTGGCGCTCGATTTATTAGGCCACGCGAGATTCTGGCTCACCTACGCCGCTGAAGTAGAGAATGCCGGCCGCGATGAAGACAAGCTTGCCTATCTGCGCGATGCCGGTGAGTTTCGAAACGTGCTGCTGGTCGAACAACCGAACGCCGATTACGCGCAAACAACCGCCCGGCAGTTCTACTTCGATACTTGGCATTATTTTCTTCTACGCGAATTGAAGAAATCTTCCGATTCGCGTATCGCGGAGATTGCGGAGAAGGCTCTCAAGGAAGTCACCTACCATTTGGAGCGAACCACCGATTGGCTGATTCGCCTCGGCGACGGCACGGACGAAAGTCATCGGCGCATGCAAAGCGCAGTTGATGCGTTGTGGATGTACACCGGTGAGCTGTTTGAGCCGGATGCCGTCGACACCGAAATGCGCGAGCGACGAATCGGCGCGGATCTTGAAGCGCTTCGCGGGCCATGGCTGGAGCACGTCGAGAAGACCTTCTCTGAAGCCACCCTGACGAAACCAGGCGGTGCGTGGATGCAGCGCGGCGGAAAACGCGGCGTTCACACCGAAAATCTCGGCTACATCCTGGCCGAAATGCAATTCTTGCAGCGCGCCTATCCGGGAGCGCAATGGTAGAGGCCCAACCATCTCTTACCGAGATCTGGGACTGGATGGCCGCCATCCCAGACCCCGAAATCCCGGTGCTTTCCATAGTCGATCTGGGCATTGTCCGCGATGTGCGCTGGAGCGAAAATCACGAATTAATCGTGACCATTACGCCAACCTATTCAGCGGCTGTCCGGCCATGGACGCCATCGCCGCCGATATTCGTTCCTCACTGAAGGGCACGGTATCCCGGCCTTCCGCCTCGAAACTAAGTTGTCTCCCGCCTGGACCACCGATTGGATGAGTGATCGCAGCGAAGGAGCGGCTTCGGGAATATGGCATCGCGCCGCCCTCGCGTTTAATCCCGACAGCCGGGATCGCGCCAGCCACCTTCCGTGAGAAGATCGAGAGCAGCGTTCGTTGTCCGCATTGCGGGTCGAGCGCGACAACGGTCATCAGCCGCTACGGATCCACTCCGTGCAAAGCCCTCTACAAATGTTCCGCCTGCCTGGAGCCATTCGATGTTTTCAAGCGACACTGAAATGGCCACGCTCGCGGCAGAACCGCAATCAGTGCCCTCACCCGCCGGCCGCTTCTATCCGCTGAAAGTGCGCGCGGTCAACCAGGAAACCCGCGACGCCATCACCATCGTCTTCGATGTTCCGCCTGAGCTGAAAGAGAAGTTTCGATTTACGCAAGGCCAGTATCTGACGCTTCG
Organism: uncultured Acidobacteriaceae bacterium; assembly: GCA_963762495.1. Lineage (GTDB taxonomy): Bacteria > Acidobacteriota > Terriglobia > Bryobacterales > Bryobacteraceae > Bog-105. The sequence continues at coordinate 686,879 of CAVXKZ010000006.1, read as the reverse complement.
CGCGCAAATAGCTGGCGAGGACGTGCGGCGATCGTATTCCATCTGCTCCGGAACACAGGAGGGACTTCTCCGCGTGGCGGTCAAGCGCACCCCGGGTGGGATCTTCTCCAACTGGATCGTCGAAAACGTCGAAACCGGGCAGCACCCTCGAAGTAATGCCGCCCGAAGGCCGCTTTCACGTGAGGCTCTCGCCCGAGCACACCAAAAACTACCTCGCCTTTGCCGTCGGAAGCGGCATTACGCCGATTCTTTCCATCATCAAAACCACTCTGTTCACCGAGCCCGCCAGCACCTTCACTCTGTTCTACGGCAATCGCGCCTCCAGCACCATCATGTTTCGCGAAGAGCTGGCCGAGCTGAAAGATATCTTCCTGGAACGCTTCACGTTGATCCACATCATGACGCGCGAGCATCAGGATGTCGATCTCTTAACGGACGCATCGGCGGCGAGAAAGCGGAAGCTCTGCTCAAACAGTTTTGCCGCTTTGAAGAGATCGACACGATTTTTCTCTGCGGCCCGCAAGAGATGGTGGACGATGTTTCCGCCAGACTAAAGGCGCTTGGCGTACCCGATGCGCGCATCAAAATAGAGCTGTTTACCGTCAAGGATTCCGAGCGCAAAGCAGCGCGGAAGATCTCTGCTGCCGCCCATCGAGCCGAGTGCGAAGTGACGCTTGTCCTCGATGGCGCGCAGCATGTCTTTTCCATGCAAAAAGACACCGAGACTGTTCTCGATGCGGCGCTACGCCGCGGAATCGATGTGCGTCACTCCTGTAAAAGCGGCGTATGCGCAACCTGCCGCGCCAAGCTCGTGCAAGGCAAAGTCGATATGGATGCGAACTACGCGCTTGAAGATTACGAAATCGCGCGCGGCTTCATCTTGACGTGCCAGAGCTACCCCATCACCGATCAAGTCACCGTCGATTTTGATCAGGACAATTGAGAATCAGGTAAACAAACCGTGTCAGAAAACTTTTTTGCTCGTCATGAGCAGCTACTGAAGCAAGCCATGGAAGCCATCCAGACGCGCGGCTATTGGAGCGCTTTCTCCGAGATGCCAAGTCCAAAAGTGTACGGAGAAAACGCCAACGAAGATGGCAAAAAGGCATTCGAAGCGCTTCTGCATAAGCCGTTCGCGTTAGACCAGCCCGGAACCGTAGGGCGGATTGGCCGCGAAGAATCGCCCTTCGGTTTTGAGCTTGGCGTTAGTTATCCGAAGCCGGACCTAAACGCGCTGATTGCGGCAGTTCAACAGGCCGAGACGGGTTGGCGGAATGCCGGACCGGAAACCTGGGCTGGTGTTGCGCTTGAAAGTTTGGTGCGGCTGAATAAGCGAAGCTTCGAAATCGCCTACGCCGTCATGCACACCACTGGTCAGGCATTCATGATGGCTTTTCAAGCCGGTGGCCCCCACGCCCAGGACCGCGGTCTCGAAGCGGTAGCGTATGCCTGGTCGGAGATGAGCCGCATTCCGAAAACCGCGCACTGGGAGAAGCCGCAAGGCAAGAATGAGCCTCTCCGAATGGAAAAGCAATATCGCATTGTCCCTCGCGGCATTGCGCTCGTCATCGGCTGCTGCACATTTCCCACCTGGAATAGCTATCCCGGCCTCTTCGCTAGTCTCGCCACCGGAAACGCGATTATCGTGAAGCCGCATCCGGGCGCGATTCTTCCGCTCGCGATCACTGTCCAGATCGTCCGCGAAGTTCTGACCGAAGCCGGCTTCGATCCAAATACTGTCACGCTCGTTGCGCATGAAAAGCGAGATGATGTCGCTCAAACGCTTGCCCTCCGTCCCGAGATCAAGATCATCGATTTCACCGGCAGCTCGCAGAATGGCGAGTGGCTGGAGCGCAACGCGCATCAGGCGCAGGTGTTCACTGAGAAAGCCGGAGTGAACCAGATCATCGTCGATTCCACCAACGATCTGAAAGGCATGGTGCGCAACGTCGCTTTTTCGTTGTCGCTTTACTCGGGCCAGATGTGTACCGCGCCGCAAAACATCTATGTGCCGAAATCGGGAATCGAAACGCCGGAAGGCCATTTGAGCTTCGACCAGGTCGCCAGTGCGATCGGCGAAGGCATTGGCAAGCTGCTGGCAGATCCGGCGCGCGCGGTCGAGGTTCTGGGCGCCATCCAGAACGAAGACATCCTTCATCGCATCGAAGAGTCCCGCGGCCTAGGCGAAGTAGTAATCGACAGTAAACGGCTGGAGCACCCGCAATTCGAAAAGGCCCGCGTCCGCACTCCCTTACTTCTGAAAACGGACGCAAGCAACGAGTCGACATTCATGCGCGAGCTGTTCGGCCCGATCTCCTTTGTTATCGCGACGGAAAATACGGCGCAAAGTATCGAGATTGCAAAGCGCGGCGCGGCTGAGCATGGCGCAATCACTATGTCCGTCTACTCGACTGACGATGCGGTTCTCAATCAGGTGCGCGATGCGGCGGCTGAGAGTGGCGTCGCGCTCTCCTGCAATCTGACCGGCGGAGTCTTCGTGAATCAGTCGGCGGCTTACAGCGATTTTCACGCCACGGGCGCGAATCCGGCGGCGAATTCTTCTTTAACGGATACTGCGTTCGTGGCCAGCCGTTTCCGTATCGCGCAGAGCCGCGCTCACGTCTGATGCCACAAATTTACGCGATTGACGGAATCACCCCCGTCGTTCACCCGACCGCCTTCGTCCACCAAACGGCCGTGCTGGTCGGCGATGTCATCGTCGGCGCCGGGTGCTATGTCGGACCGAACGCCTCGCTTCGCGGAGATTTCGGCCGCGTCGTTCTCGAAGAAGGCAGCAATTTGCAGGACACTTGCGTAATGCACGCCTTTCCCGGTAAGGACACCGTTGTCGAAGCCGACGGACATATCGGACATGGCGCGGTGCTGCACGGCTGCCTCGTCGGCCGCAACGTCATGGTCGGCATGAACGCCGTGATAATGGATGGCGCTGAGATCGGCGAATCCAGCATCGTCGGCGCGCTTGCTTTCATAAAGGCGAATGAAAAAATCCCGCCGCGCAGCATGGTAATCGGCATGCCGGCCAAGGTGATCCGCTCGCTCACGGACGAGGAGATCGCCTGGAAAGCGAAAGGCACCGCGATCTACCAGCAACTCGTCGAGCGAAGCGCGCGAACGATGAGGCAGGTCGAACCTCTCCATGAAGTCGAGCCCGATCGGAAGCGCATCGGCGATCTCGATTTTGCTCCGCTTTATCGAACTGAGGCGCAAGTGAGCTACGAAACTATCGTATTCGCAATTGAGCAAGATGCGGCTCGCCTGACCCTGAACCGGCCCGACAAGCTGAACAGCTTCAACGTCCAGATGCATCTCGACATAAACCACGCCCTCGATGAAGTGGCACGGAACGAAAACGTCCGGGTGTTGCTGATTACCGGTGCGGGACGCGGTTTTTGCGCAGGTCAGGACCTTTCAGATCGCGCCCTGGCGCCCGACGAAAATCTCGACCTTGGCGCATCCATCGAAAAATATTACGCTCCGCTGGTCCGCCGTCTGCGTTCACTGCCGCTCCCCGTGGTCTGCGCCGTCAACGGAGTAGCGGCGGGCGCGGGCGCGAATCTGGCATTCGCGTGCGATCTCGTAATCGCCGCAAAAGCGGCGAGCTTCATTGAATCGTTCTGCAAACTCGGCCTGATCCCCGATACGGGCGGAACGTATTTCCTCCCGAGAGTGATCGGCACCGCGCGCGCTATGGGCATTTCCCTGTTGGGCGGCAAGATTTCAGCCGAGCAGGCAGCCGCCTGGGGATTAATCTGGCAGTGCGTCGATGACGTGGAGTTTCAGCCAACGGTGGATAAGCTGATAACTCATCTCACAACGGCGCCTACTCGCGGCTTGGCTCACATAAAACGCGCAATTTACTCGTCCAGTCAAAACACGCTCGATCAACAACTGGATCTCGAGCGCGACGTAATGCGCGAGCTCGGGTATTCGCAGGACTTCCGGGAAGGCGTCGCCGCGTTTCTGGAGAAGCGCGCTCCGCGATTCACGGGAAAATAATACTCAATATCGGCGAGGCGAAACTAAACCAGTGGGGAAGTGCAAAACGCGCAGCGTCGCGCGGCAATGGGAACTTCGCTCAGACACTCGGGACACTTCTTCGTTGTCGGGTCGGGCGGCGCTTCACCGCGGCGCCGGCGGGCCATAATCGTATTTACCGGCAAGACCACAAAAAAGTACACTGCTGCCGCAATCAAGACAAACGAGACCAGGGAGTTGACGAAATCACCGATAAGAAACTTGCTTTTGTGAAGTGTGAAGTTAATCCCGGAGAAATCGGGCGCGCCCACAATAGCGGCTATTAGCGGCGTAATCAGGTCCTTCACCAGCGCCGTCACTACCGCTCCGAACGCCACGCCCATGACCACCGCTACGGCCAAATCCACCACGTTTCCGCGCAGAAGGAACTGTTTGAAACCTTTCATAGCGTCCTGCCTTCCTCCTTTGTTTTGTCGCCCTACTTCACAATTAGACTAAATCATAGATGCGGCGCGGACATTTACGCGTCTAACAGAAGGAGGGTGCATGGCAACCTTGCACGAAACAATCGGAAATGCGCCAAAGCGACGCGATACCCTAATCGCCGCCAAAACGGTGAGCCTGATGTGCGCTGTGGCCTCGCTCTGGCTCTTCGTTTCACCCTGGGCGTTCGGATTCTCGGATTATGCAAGCGCTTGGAATGCATGGCTGATAGGTGTAGTCATGTTCCTGTGTTCACTGGTCCGTGTGCTCGCGCCCGTGGGCACCACCGGCGCCAGTTACGTCACTGCGGCGCTTGCCGTCTGGATCTTCATTTCGCCCTGGGTCTACGGCTACGCGGGAGAGGGCCCGCGCCTGACAAATAGCTTGGCGCTCGGCGTATTCCTGTTCTCGATGTCGCTCGTTTCAGCGAGAGAAACCCGGCGCAGCTTCGAAATCTGAAGCCCGGTTCGTAAGATTTAGAATTGAGTGCTTCAATCAGCAGGCGCGAATGGGCCTTCTCCACCCTGGCGGCGAGCGCGGCCGCAACCATGACGAAAGCAGACAAGACTTACGCCGTTGTCGGCGCGGGCGTGTTCGGTTCCTGGACTGCATATCAGCTTCGGCGCGCGGGACACAACGTCATTCTTCTCGATGCCTACGGACCTGCCAATATGCGGGCCAGTTCCAGTGGCGAATCGCGCATCATCCGCGCCTCCTACGGCAAAGACGAAATCTACACGCGCATGGCCGTCAAATCGCTTTCACAATGGGACGCCTTTTTCAAACGGACCGGCCGCTCGCTGTTGTACCGCACCGGTGTGTTGTGGATCGCAAAGCCGGACAACGCTTATGCGAACGATAGCCGTGAGACGCTGCGCAAAGTCGGCGTGCCGTTCAAAGACTTGAGCTTTTCGGAGGTTCACAAACTTTATCCGCAAATCCAATTAGAACCGGGCGCCGGCGCCATTTACGAACCGGACAGCGGCGCGCTCATGGCTCGCGATGCGGTGCAAGTGCTGGTTGCTCAGTTTGTTCGCGACGGGGGAGCTTTTCGCCACGCGGCAGTGCGAACGCCGGAGGGTAGCGGCCACTTGAAGCAGATCCTCACCTCCGATGGCGCTGCGGTACGTGCGGATTCCTTCGTGTTCGCGTGTGGTCCCTGGCTCGGCAAGGTTTTACCAGACATACTCGGGAAGAGAATTTTTCCCACGCGACAGGAAGTATTTTTCTTCGGTGTTCCACCGGGAGACCGCCGTTTTGAACCGCCTCAATTACCCGTTTGGATCGATTTTGGCGATAACCGCGGGATGTACGGATTCCCGGATCTCGACACGCGCGGGTTCAAAGTCGCCTTCGATTTGCACGGCTCCGCATTCGATCCGGATACGGGCAGCCGTTTCCCTTCGCGGCAGAAGATCGACGAAGCGCGCGCCTATGTTTCGGAACGTTTCCCTGCTCTGGCGAACTCGCCCATCGTGGGTTCCCGGGTGTGTCAGTACGAGAACACGTCCAACGGCGATTTCGTCATTGATCGGCATCCCGCATTCGACAACGTCTGGATCTGCGGCGGGGGCTCGGGCCACGGCTTCAAACATGGTCCGGCCGTAGGAGAATACACTGCCGCGCGAGTCACAGGCGCGTCCGAGCCAGCGGTCCAGCCGCGATTTTCCCTCGCCTCCAAGTCTACTGTTGAACATAGGTCGGTAATCTAGGCGATCGCTGTAGTGGGATCAAGCGCATTGATATTGCCATAGCGCTTGAAATCGCCTCATTCAAAGCCGAGAACGCTATCTATCCCGTTTCCCTCAAAACTGGAAATGCAATCCGAACTGCATCTGCCGCATTGGCGCCTGAAGGTAGGTAATTTGCCCCGCGCCGCTTGAATCGATTTGGTTGCTGGGATTTCCGAGATTGACGTGATTGAAGACGTTGAAGGCGTCCGCGCGCAGCTCGAGCTTAAAGCGTTCGCTCAGCAGGAGGTTCTTCGATAACGAAAGATCGGATACGAAGAGATGCGGGCCGCGCAATGAATTGCGCCCCGCCGTGCCTTGGCGGTACGGCTGCTGCGGCTCGCTATACGCCGCTGGGTTGAACCACAAACTCGCACTTGGGTTCGGAACGTTCGGATTTCCAATCACGTCCGCGCGCACTCCATTACTGAAATCGGGGTCGTTGAGGAGCGGAGCATTGGCGACAGTCGGCGTGAAGGGAAGCCCGGTTCCCCAGGTGTGGACACCGCTCAAGCGCCAGCCACCGAGGATGGTATCGGCGATTGCGTTGTTACCGAGCGTCCAGTGGCGGTTGCGGCCGACGGGAATGTCCCAATCGTGCGTGAACGTTATGGCGTGCTCGCGGTCCCAGGAGGCTGGGCCGTAATCGTTTCGTCCGTCATAAATGTTCGAGGGCGAACCACCGCTGCCTTCCGACGCATAGTCGAGCGCCTTGGACCAGGTGTAGGTAAAGAGGAAGTCAAGTCCACGTGAGAACTGCTTCTGAAACTTGGTCTGCAGCGAGTTGTAGTTCGAAGTGGAGCAATTGCAGTACTGATAAATACCCTGTGTCAAACCATAGAGATTGTAGAAGGGCCGGCGCGGGTCGACGTCTCCGGGGCCCGGGACCGCTTGATTCACGTTCAGCGATTCGAACAGGTGCCGACCAACGTTACCCACGTATGCGACTTCAAGCGCCATGGTGGAGGTCAACTGCTGTTGAACGGTAAAGTTCCAGAAATAAACCTCCGGGATGCGGTAAGAATTCAGCGGATCCGTGAAGTAGTTGATTCCGATCCCGTTGGGTAAGGGATACCGCCCATTGGAGCCAACGGGAGGATTCAGCGGCGCGGGAGGCCCGTTGAGCAGATTGAAAGGCGCGAAGTAGATGTTGGACTGATTCACGCTTTGGGGATTTACGATGGGAGGGTTGTAATCGGCGCCTTGCCCGAAAACAGAGCCCAGTCCGGCAGGCGTAGCGCTGGTTCCGAAGCCGGTGCGAAGGACGGTTTTCGGGGCGGCCTGGTAAGCGATGCCGAGGCGCGGCTCGAAGAGCTTGTTGTATGCCTGTACGCCAAGATTGATTGGAACGCTGCCTACTCCGGCTACCAGCACGTCGCCGGTGGATGGATCAAAGCTGCCGGCTCCGCCTGGCTTCGCAGCCACTTGGGGGAGATAGTCTTCCCAGCGCAGGCCGTAGTCTACGGTCAGCTTCGACGTGACCCGCCAAGAGTCTTGCGCAAAGAAGAACGTACGCGTCTGGCGAAGGCCGGGATAGTAATTATACGCCGTGTAATAGCGACCAAAGGTGGCAGGCAATCCCAGGAGATAAGAGCCCAACCCAGAGCCGGTGGAGGCACTTCCGGCGGCGAGTTGATCGATACCGAAATCGCCGGTTTCTGAAGCATTGAAGTTTATCTCGCCCGAGCGATGCAGGTCGCTGGGGATGCGCTGCTGCTGTGCGCGACGGATGTCGGCGCCGAATTTGATGGTGTGATTCCCGGTGATCTTGGTCCAGTTGTCTACCCATTGAAACTGATTTTCGGTTTCTTTGAGCGGGCAATTGCACTGATTTACGCCGAGCGCGTACCCGAAGTTGAAGCCGCCGTTCCCGTTGACATAAAAGCCGGGTAGTCCGGTTGTCGACGGCGATCCGGTATTGAGACCCGGCAGGCCGGCATCCTGTGCGGGGGTGGTGCCGGCATCATTCGGTTGAACGCGAATGCGGTAGCGATAAAAACCGAAGCGGGCGTCGGTCACCAGCGTAGGGCTGAAGGTATGGTCTAATCCCGCAGCAAGGCTTTGGTTACGGTCAATCGAATCGCCGGAAAATGCAAATGCGCTTGGACCGCCGCCGGCGTCGCCAAATGCCGCAGGCGCGTAATTGTTGTAGTCGGCGAGCGTGTAGCGACCGAAGAAATGGGTTTTGGTGCTCCAGTTGTAATCGACACGCCCGTCGTATTGGTCGGTATCGAACCGCTGAACGCCATCACTGATGTAGTTGTTGAAGACGCCACTGCCGTTGTTGGGAAGAGGAAGAAGCGATAACACCTTCTGCATGGGAGCGGCGACCGGAATCATGTTGGGCTGACCATTCAGGGTGTAAGCCTGACGCCCGGAACCGTCGGGATTACCCGTATTGGGGTTGAACACCATGCCATCGCGGGCAGCGACCGTTGTGCCCTCGGTGGTGGGAACCATCTCGGGATTCGCGCACGGACCGGCGGAGACACTGCCGTCCGCGCAAATGTAATTGCCGAGCAGCGCTGTCAGATCGCCGTTGCGTTCGGCGGCGGTGGGAACCGTGGTGAGAACCGACCCTCCCGTTCTGCGCCGCGTGCCCTGGTAATCGAAGAAGCCGAAAAGCTTATCTTTGATAACCGGAAATCCTACCGAACCGCCGAACTGGTTCCAGCGGAGCGGCGGGTTAAGCTGCGTGAACGGGTTAGTAGCATTCGTGATGTTATTCTGCAAATATTCAAAAAGCGATCCGTGCCACTGGTTGGTACCCGATTTTGTTGTCGCCTGTATTAACGCGCCAGCGGCGGAGCCAAACTCAGCGTCATAGTTGCTGGTGCTGACCTTGAATTCCTGTAGCGAATCGATATTGGGATTGACGACTGCAATTCCGAGAATCGCGCTCTGATTTTCGGTGCCGTCGAGCATGAAGCCATTCGCGGTAAAGAACTGGCCATTGGCGTTTGCCTGGATGCCCTGTTGCGGATTTTCAGCCGCGGAGTGCTGCCAGGTATTGAGTTGCATGCCGGGGACAACAAGAAGAAGGTTCGTTACGTTCCGGCTAAGCACGGGAAGTTGCTGGACTTGAGCGCCGGTAAGTGTAGTTGCGATTTCTGCTCGATCCGTAGTGAGCAGCGGTGTCACATCGGTGACTTCCACGCTCGTTTGCACGTTCGCGGGCGACAATGTCACATCTAATGGGGTGGTCGCGTCCACTTCAACCGTTGCGTTTGCAGTGAACGCGCCAAATCCGGGACTCTCTATTTTCACCTGATAATGCCCGGCCAGCAGGTGCGTCTGTGAGAAATTGCCGTCGCCACTGCTCGTCAGGTGGTAAGCGGTTCCCCGGTCCACATCTGTAATCGTGATCGTGGCGTTCGGTACACCCGCGCCAGAAACGTCTCTAACCGTACCGGATATATTTCCCGAAACTGCCTGCCCGAACGAAATTGCCGCCAGTGCAAACGCTATCGTAACGGCTGCTAATAAGCGATGAAATCTTGCTCGCATACTCTAACCTCTCAATACCCGTTTGTTGATAGAGTAGACCGAATTCAAAGTTGAGTCAAAAATTATTCGGGCATCGCCCCGCTATCCAGCTCCACTCGAATGCGAACTGTGCCTATTTGCTTGTTTCTCGAATCCGCGCGCACAATAATATCTTTCCAACCCGTACTCTTCGTGCTAGGCGTCTTTGCTTGGAACGTGAAGCGCAGCGTGCCGTGAGCTTCGACTGAGAAGTCCGTCGGCGGACGCCGAATCACGGTCCAACCTTCTGGTAATACGGCTGAAAAACGAATCGGCAGCGCGGCATCGGTCGGATTTTCGAGCAGCACCGGAATCGTCACGAAGCTCGAATAGTTCAACATCATTTCCAACGGCACAAGATTTCTCAAACCCTCGAGTCCATGAGCCTGCCAAAATCCGTGATAAAAGTGCCACGAACCGCCCAGCTCCAGTGTCGGTCCTTCGGGCTCATGTGGGACAAATCCTGGAGGATGCCGGTACATCACGCCGCTCGGAATCACACCCTCGAACAGATCGCCGGTTACTCCCGAATTCACATACGATTTTCCAAAGATGAACCGCACCGGCTGCTCGAAATAGCGAAGATCGTTATGAGCCAGCGCGGCCTCAGCCATTTGGCCCGTATCGCCCTGGCTCAGATGGAACGAACACTCCTCGGCTGCCAATCGCGCATAGCTAACGCCGCGTGCTGCGGATTTATCGGTCGCGGAGTACGCCGGTCCCTTGCCATTTAGATAATCCGGATGAGCCGTGTCGCTAAAATAGTAAAGCTTTTCCGGTTGCCAGGGCCGCAATCCTTCGGTCAAGTTTCCGATGTCGTCGCGATTTCTTGGCGGCGCGACCTGTTCTGAAAAAGCCGTTGGATCTCCGGCTATATCGAAAGCTTCCGTCGCCAGCACCCCCGCTGCCTGATGATCGCCGTGATTCTCTCCCGCTACCCAATCTGGCAGCCACGTAGCAATAACCGCGGGCCGCGTCAATCGAACCAGCCGGACTAATCGGCCTAGCGAATCTCCGTGGTTCCACGTCTCCAGTGAATGCAAAACCTCCTGGCTCGGCGTATCGGTCCCGTTTAGAAACCAGACATCCATCACATTGAAATGAGCGAGCGCCTTCCGCGCCTCAATCTCGCGAATCACACCCAGCGCGGCGGATTGCCCCTGGCCTTCGGCGTCACCGCCTTGATTGCCCCGAGTCCCAAAAACGACCGCTACACGCTTCTTTTCATCGAAGATCGCGCGCGCCAGGTAAGCTCCAATTTCGGTCTCATCGTCCGGATGAGCAACCACCACCAGCAGATCTACCTTGAAACGCGCATCCGGCTTCGGATCGAGAGCGCTATTTGCGCCGAACAGCAGCGCGACAGCAATAAATACAAGAAAAAATCGCATGGAACCAGAGTTTCCCTCAAATCAGCGGATTGCCCGGGCTGTCGATGTGGCGCACAAACGCTTCAGCCTGCGTATGCCCGCTCTCAACGCCCCGAAATTGCGCCACTTCCGATTGCAGCTTGTAAAACCGGTCGGGCGATTGCGAACCATGCGCGTAGCAAGCGGCTCGCTTTCGCGCCTCGGTTGTGCTGATATCGACATAGTCTGTCGGCTTGAACATCATCGTGTCTTCACCGTCCGAAACTTCGTAATAGTAGAACGCGAAACTCTTTCGGAGCTTCAGCCACGCGTCGTAGGCGAGCATCGAAATCGCGCGGTGATCGCGATGATTATCGATTGGCCATTGCGCAAACAACACATCGGGCTTTTCGGATTCGATCAGCCGCCGAAAATCGTCATAATGACCGGCATCCACCACCGCTTCTCCATCCATTTCATTGAAGAATTTAGGTTGAGCCTTCAGAATCTCGCAAGCCCGCGCCGCTTCTTCGCTCCGGAGCGCGCCGCAGTCACTCGCCGCCTTCCCTGAGCATCCCTTCTGGCCGCGGTTCAGATACACAATCGTCGCCTCATGTCCCAGATCCGTATATCGCGCGATCGTTCCACCGCAACCATATTCGGGATCGCCCGGATGACCGCCCGTCACCACGATCTTCAACTTCTTCGAAACGTCTGCGCCGCGGATACTGCTCGCGAGAGTGACTATTGCCGCCGAACCGGCCACGAATGCGCGGCGAGAGAGGGAAACCATTGTTCGATTCTCCCCTACACCGGATTTACCGGCCCGATTTCGCCATCGCGGCTCGCAATCTCTGCTCAGCCGCATCGCTCCAATAGCCGGCGCGCAATTCCAGAAAAACGGACGTATAGGGAATCGTAAGGTTGGTTTTGATGATCAGGATCCGAAACGTTTCGCCCGCTTGGTCGAGCTTGGAAATAATTTGTTCGTGAAGCAAAGATTTTGTGCCGCCCGCCGGGAGGATGTCCTTCAACTCGTTCCGGTAATCGTCAATCCCGGGCGCATCCGCTTCCGTAACATAGTTGAGCTCACGGTCCGTATATACAATCGGCCGCACATGTCTCGAATTGGCAACCGCCTCCAGCACGGTCCTCAAGACTTCACCGTGATCAGCATTTGACACAACGGTCTCGATACCCGGCCGCGATTGGTCCGGATAGGCCGAGTCGGCTATGACGATCCAGTTCCGATGTCCGTACTCCATCAGCCGTTCCTTCAGGATCTGCTTCCACCCGGGTGCATTCGTGCTGTCGGCCGATTTTGCCTGCGCGACCCCAAGCAGGGCCACCACCATACCCATGATTAGGCTCTTGTTCATCGTCCGTAGATTACCGTGATGAATATGAGCGACCACGGCCCGGACCGGCGTGATTTTCTGAAATCCCTGAGCATCGCGAGTTCTGCCGCGCTGCCCATTCTTGGCCAGCAGCCCGCCGGCTCGTCAACCCGGGATGCCGGTGCTCCTCAAAACGAGCCTGCCGCCTTCGCCTATCCTCGAACCTTCACTGGTCCCGCGCTGAAGATGATTTCTTTTCCGCTCGGAGGTATCGGCGCCGGCAGCGTTGGCCTGGGCGGAAGAGGTCAGTTGCGCGATTGGGAAATATTCAATCGTGCCGATCAAGGCAATTCGCTCCAATATTCGTTCGCCAGCATCTGGATTCACGCGCCTGGCTCCGAGCCCTTCGCTCACGTGCTGGAATCTCGCGTCGAGCCGCCCTACGAAGGACAGGACGGCCTGGGCTCCAAAAACGCGCCCGGCCTTTCGCGCCTCCAGGGCGCAACGTTTACCGGCGAGTTCCCTCTCGCTCGCATCGACTTTCACGATACTCGCCTGCCCGTGAAAGTAAGCCTCGAGGCGGGCACGCCATTCATCCCGCTTGATGCCGATGCATCCGGCCTACCTCTTGCTGCCCTGCGCTATCGCGTAACCAACGCAGCGCGCACGCCCGTTAGTGTCGCCATCGCTTTCTCGATCGAAAATCCAGTTAAGCCTCCCGACTCCTCCGGAAACAAAGAGGACAAGCGCGTCAACGAACTCCGCAACGGCTCATCCCTTCGTGGCATTTTCATGCGCAATCCCGGCCTGGCCCCGGATGACGCCTTGAACGGCACCTTCGCACTTGCTGTTCTCAACGCTGGTGACGCCCGTTTCACCGCTCTCCGTGGCTGGCCCGCCGGACGTTGGTGGAACAGCCCGCTTCTCTTCTGGGATGACTTCTCCGCTGATGGCGAGCTAGGTCCGGAACCGGCCAACGTAAGCCCGGTCGGCGCTGTGTGCCTCAAGCGCGAGTTATCGCCCGGCGACGAAGCCCATTTCTCATTTCTGCTCGCTTGGCACTTTCCAAACCGCACTCCGCAACGCTGCGGATGGGAGTCGCCGAAGGGCCATGAACAAACCATCATCGGGAATTGGTACGCCACCAGATTTTCCGACGCTTGGTCGGTTGCCGAATACGCCTCCACTAATCTGGATGGGCTTCAACAGCGCACTAGCCGCTTCGCCGCCGCCATCCGCGAGACCACCCTCCCCGCTCCCGTCAAGGAAGCGTGTACTGCGAACTTGTCTACCCTGGTAACCACCACTTGCTTCCGCACGGCCGACGGCGAATTTCACGCCTTCGAGGGCTCCGACGATCACAGCGGCTGTTGCTTCGGGAACTGCACGCACGTTTGGAATTACGAAACCGCTACCGCTCATCTTTTCCCTTCGCTATCTCATTCGCTCCGGCGCTCCGCCTTTGGCTATTCGATGGACGAACGTGGCGGAATGCACTTTCGCCAGCTCTTGCCCGACGGCATCGAGCGCTTCAACGCCATCGCCGCCGACGGCCAAATGGGCCAGATCATAAAAGTCTTCCTAGATTGGCAGCTCTCCGGCGATCAGAGCTTCGTGCTCGAGTTCTGGCCCAAAGTAAAACGAGCCATCGAGTTCGCCTGGATTCCCGGTGGCTGGGATGCCAACCGCGACGGCGTTCTCGAAGGCGTTCAACACAATACCTACGATGTCGAGTTCTACGGCCCGAATCCGCTTTGCGGCATTTACTATCTGGGCGCGCTTCGCGCCGCCGAAGAAATGGCGAGAGCCGTGGCGGATTCTCAGAGCGCCGCCGAATACCATCGCCTATTTGAGAACGGAAAGAATTGGCTGGACACCAACCTGTTCAACGGTTCTTTCTATGTTCAGAAAATTACCGGCCACCCCGCTGCCGATATCGCCCCCGGTCTTCGCATGGGCGCAGGCGCGGACGATCCCGAACACCCGCAGTACCAGGTTGGCGAGGGCTGTTTGATTGACCAGCTTGTCGGCCAATACCTCGCCGACGTAGCCGCGCTCGGTCCTCTTCTCGATCCAACCAGAATTCGCAGAACGCTCGAGTCCGTCTATCGCTACAATCACAAACCGGATCTGCGCGATCACGATTGTGTCGAGCGCACGTTCGCTCTGAACGATGAAGCCGCCATGGTGATCTGCGATTATCCCAACGGCAAGCGGCCCACCATCCCGTTCCCGTACTACGCCGAAGTCATGACCGGCTTCGAATACTCAACTGCCGCTCTCATGCTCTTCAACGGAATGCTGGAGCAGGGAATCGAATGCATCGACGATATTCGCCGCCGCTACGATGGCATTCGCCGCAATCCGTGGGATGAGGCGGAATGCGGTCATCACTATGCTCGTGCGATGGCCTCTTGGTCGGGCTTGCTCGCTCTCAGCGGCTTTCTGTATCGTGGTGCCGCGCGCCAGGTGACCATTGCGCCGCGCTGGCAACATCCCGCCTTCCGCTGTTTCTGGTCGACTGCAACCGGATGGGGCATGTTCTCGCTGGCGGCCGGTGCGCTTTCCATCGACGTGACCGAGGGCGCACTACGGATTCGCGAGGTCACGTTTCCCGCGACGGAATCCAATCGCTCTACCGCCGAACTCGACCAGGAAAAACCGCGGCACAGTGTTCGCTTTCAGAAAGGAAGCGCAAGTTTCACCTTCTCCAACGAACTCACCATCCGCGCCGGTCAAGTTTTACAGCTCCATTTAGAGCGATGAAAAAGCCAAGCCGACCTACGGATGGCGATGCAGCACGTGCACCGCAATGTCGGGCCAGAACTCGCGAAACGTGTTCGTCAGCGCGTCACGCATAATCGCGTACGCATATTTCGTGGCAAGCGCCGAGGCGGTGCGGTCGGAGCTGGGGTAGTACGTCGTAGATATTCCCTGCGCGATGCCGCGTCCCAACAGTTCCGAAGCATTAAAACTATTGTGTCCGTGATAATCAGGAGTGATCACTACACGGCTCATCGCGTAAACGGCTCGTTTCCAGATGGGGCCTTCGCCTTTCGCGTAGTATCGCTCATCCTGATGAAAAATTGTCGGCATGGCGAAGATCACCAGATAATTCCCATCGGCCTTATCAACGAATCCACGCCAGTAATATGCCCAAAACTGCGGGACGCCATCACCTAAATGTTTGTGGGCGCCCTCCAAATCGGCAATCGCCGAGGTGAAGCCAACGAAAACGATACGACGAATAATCGAAGCTGTTCTTGGTCGCGATATCGAAAGCCTCCTCGGGTGGTCGGCGGCGGCGGAATCGCTCCAGCGCTCACCGCGCGATAGTTGGGCATGAGACCTAAAATCCGCTTCGGCTGCTGTTTGGAAGGCGGAATCAGGTGTCCGCTCGGAGTGACCTCGTTCGACGGCTTCGTATCTTTGTTAATTGCCGGCACAGGAAGTTGGGTCTGCGGCTGTTGCTGCTGCTGACGCTGCTGCGGCTGCTGATTTTCCGGCGAGCTCTGTTGAGGAGCCGCGACCGCGAATGTAGAAACTAATAGGGATGCGAGTAATAGAAGCGAGCGCAAAACAACCGTCCTGATGATTTTCTAATACAGCGGATGGCGCGAACGCCCGAAAGGTTCCGCTTCTTATCGTTGACGATATGGTGGGCGCTGCGGGGATCGAACCTGCGACCTCGTGCTTGTAAGGCACGCGCTCTAACCGGCTGAGCTAAGCGCCCACTCGCCTGACGCTCTTTATGTTCGCACGCGCCCGGTTCGCTTCCTACGCGCCGATTAGCCGCGCATAGACGCTCTTCGCCACTCCCACGTCGGTCGTGCCCTTCACAATCGCGCGGCCGTCCGGGAAAATCGTCAGATCGTATTTCGGAATCGCGATGCGCAATGCAAATTCATTCACGCGCACATCTCCCAGCGGCCGGAGCCGGGACGCCAACTGCTTCAGATCGAGTGGCCGTGCGCTCTCGTGAAGCTGCACCGCATTGCGCCCGCAGAGACTCACCGGCACTCTCCGCTGCCCTTCCAGGTAACGGAAGTTCCGCTGACCGCAAGCTCGACACTGCGGGTCGCGGCTCGCCGGCCCTCAATTGCTTCATCGCGCCTGTCCACACGTCCATCGTGTGAATACGGCATTCAAAATCGTTCCAGCCCACCACCATCCGCAATGCCATGGCTACCTGCAAGGCTGCTACCGACGCTGTGGCCGAGGCCAGCACACCGTCCACATCGCATGTCGGCTGCACGCCCGGCGGGGGCTCGGGATACACGCACGCAAAGCAGGGCCCTCGTTCAGGAATAATCGGCATCGCGACGCCATAGCTCCCGATCGCCGCGCCATAAATCCACGGCGTTCCTAACTTGATGCTGACGTCGTTCAGCAGGTAGCGCGTCTCGAAGTTATCGGTTCCGTCCAGGATCAGATCGCAGCCCGTCACCAGTTCTTCGGCATTCGACGGCGTAAAGTCGGCAACCACCGGCTCCACTTCCACGCCGCGATTCACATCAGGCAGCCGGCGCGCCGCGGCCACCGCTTTTGGCGTCTCTTGGGTCGCATCGGCTTCGCTGTATAGCCACTGTCTTTGCAGATTGCTCAACTCCACGGTGTCGCGGTCGATCAATTTCAGCCGCCCGATTCCGGCCCGCGCCGAGCGCCTCTGCCTGAAAACTGCCTAACGCGCCGCAGCCGACCACGCAAATGGACGCACTGCGAATTCGCTCCTGGCCCGCTTCCCCAATCGGTGCGAATCGAATCTGCCGCGAATAACGTTCTTTCTCGTCAGACTCCATCTACTGCGATGCTAAACCCAAGGGGCCTCAAGCCGCCGCTGGATACTGGTGAGAGCTAGATGAAGTTGTTTCTGCTGGCCTGCTTTGCGGCTCATTCGTTTGCTGCTGTTTTACCGGTCGCGCCCGTCACCTTTAATAAGGACATCGCCCCGCTCGTCTTCGAGCATTGCGCCTCTTGCCATCATCCCGGCGGCGCGGGTCCGTTTTCCCTGCTCACCTATCGGGACGCTCGCAAGCACGCCTCGCAAATGGCCGCTGTCACCCGCAGCCGTTACATGCCCCCGTGGCCTCCCGAACACGGCTACGGCGATTTCGCCGATGACCGCAGCCTCACTGACAAACAGATCCGTCTCATCGCCGATTGGGTCGCCCAAAATGAACCGGAGGGCAATCCTGCCGATCTCCCCGCCGCGCCCCGTTTCACCACTGAATGGCAGATGGGCCCTCCCGATCTGATTCTCCGCATGCCGCATCCGTTCCGCATGCCGTCGGCTGGGACCGATGTCTTCCGCAACTTCGTGATCCCCACTGGCCTGAACGAGACGAAGTACGTCCGCGGCCTCGAGCTTCGTGTCGACAATCCGCGTGTTGTTCATCACGCGAACGTCGTTCTGGATCGGACTCAGTCTCTGCGCCGGCGCGACGGCCAGGATGGTCAGCCTGGATTTCCAGGTATGGACCTCACCACCGAAGCGGCAGCCAATAATTTCGATCCTGACAGCCACTTCCTCTTCTGGAAACCCGGCAGCATCCTTCGCCCCGAGCCGGACGATATGAGCTGGCGCCTCGACCCCGGCACCGATCTCATTCTCAACCTGCATCTGCAGCCCACCGGTAAAGAGGAATCCATCCAGGCGGAAGTGGGAATCTATTTCGCTTCCCATCCTCCAACCCGCTTTCCTATGCTGATTCAACTCGAGCATGATGGCGCTATCCGCATTCCTCCCGGCGACCGAACCTTCGCCGTCACCGACAGCCTCACGCTTCCCATCGACGTCGAAGTTCTTGCTATCTATCCTCACGCCCATTACCTAGGCAAGCTGGTCGAGGCCTGGGCCATTCTGCCCGATGGCGGCCGCCGTTGGCTCATCCGCATTCCGGATTGGGACATCAATTGGCAGGCCGTTTACAACTACCGAAAGGCGGTCGAACTACCGAAAGGAACCAAGGTGATGATGCGAATCACCTACGACAATTCCACCGCGAACCCGCGCAATCCGCACAACCCGCCCAGGCTGGTGAAGACCGGCAATCGCGCTGAAGACGAAATGGGTCACGTCTGGCTCCAGGTCCTTCCTAAGTCTTCCTCCGCATCGGCGAACGACCCGCGATGGGCGCTGCAGGAGGCCGTCATGCGCCGTCGTCTCGAAAAATATCCGGCCGATTTTGTCGCGCACTATAACCTCGGTGCGTTGATGCAGTACCGCGGCAAGCTCGACGCGGCGGAGGCGAGTTACCGTGATGCACTGCGTATAGAGCCGAACAACGCTACCGCCCGAAATAGCCTCGCCAGCGTGCTTCTCCTCCACGAACATTTCCCTGAAGCCATTGAGCAGTTCCGTGAAACGCTGCGTCTCGACCCTTCATATCTGAATGCCCGCTACAACCTCGCCCGCGCTCTTGCTGCCTCGGGTGACATGGCTGATTCAGCCACCGAATACGCCACCTTTCTCGCTGTTGCCCCCGAGGACCGAGGGGCACAAATCGGTTTGGGAACGGTGCTCTTCCATATCCGCGACTATACCGGCGCGCTCGCCCATTTCCGCGAAGCCGCCCGCCTCGATCCCAATGACGCCGATGTCCAAGCGAACCTTGGTACGCTCCTCGCGATCACTGGTGATCTGCCCGCCGCCGCGCAAGCCTTCGAGCAAGCCCTCCGCATCGATCCCAACCATCAGGCCGCTCGCGCCAATCTCGCCAAAGTCCGCGCGCAGTTGGCCTCTCGGCCGTAGCGCCTGCCCTCGGCCCAAATAGCGTCGGGATGTGGACCTCGTCGATGCTCTGGCAAGGACTGGAGCTATCGGTACAGGCGTAACTGAGGACTAGAAGTTTTCCGGCATCTCATGGAAAAACAGAGCCCAGGCAGTAGATCGGCTTTGTTCCGGAGGGCGGTTTAGCCAAGACGGGAGGAGTAGGGGGACGCAGTCCGCCCCCCTACTTGAAGCAATGGACTAGGAAGCTCTTACAAAGTACCGACGAGCGACAAGAAGCCCGGCGAACAAAAAACCCCCGATCACGAGGAAACCGGTCGACGGTTCAGGCGTTGAGCTAGGCCCACTCGGGACCAAAGTAGTCTTGAAATCTGCCGAGCCGCCGCAGCATTCCACATAAATAAAATCGAAGGGGAATGTGCCGGTTGCTCCCGTGTACGTGAAGGTACTCGTTATCGGAGCAGTCGGATCGCCATCAAGCAGAACAGGCAAGCCTGACGTACATATTCACACCGTCGTCGTGCACCACGTCGAAGCTTTGGCCATGTGTAAAAAGAGCCGAACCAGTGAACTCCCACTCCGTATTGTCGAGGTTGGTTGCGGCCGTCGCACCATTCATGAACATGATGTTGCTGCCCGTTCCTCCGGAATTCAGGAAACCACCCAAGTTATAGCCTGCCGTATCACCGCTAAAATTGATTCCATTTGCGGTGAAGGTGGCTACTTCTACGGCTCCGGTCCGGGCGTGTTTCCCAGAGTAGGAGCGCTCCCGGCCGTGGAGGCCGGAACACTCCAGACAACCCCGTTTATGAAGTCCGCACGTGCAAGCACGGCGAAGGAAAGTGAGGCAGCCAATGCTATTAGCCGCTTTTTAGACATCATAGAATATCCTCCACATGGCAACCCGAAAGGGGAAAATCAGAAGCTATCCAATTTCTTGTAATTGGCTAACCCTTAGATTTAGCCGTTCGGGAGCTGTTACGACGAATTTGTTATGGTAACCTCGCGACAATCTTAGAAGGTACTGGGGAGAAGTACTGTAAGCACTGCGCCCTCGTCGTTGGGGCGACGGGCTTAATTTACCGCGAGAAAGAGCTTCCGGACACTATCAGCATTTTCGGCGCTGGCGAATGCTCTCCTCTGTCTTGTCGTTTACCACCAGAGTTTCCAGCCGAGCCGGGAACACGGGCGGCCGGATGGACTCGGGATGTAAGCTCAGCAAAAACTCCAGAATCGGCCCACATATGCGTCCCTGACACGGTCCCATGCCGCACCGCGTTTGCAATTTCGCTGAACGCCAAGACTGCATCGATTCCAGCCGCTCCCATGGCACGTCTTCACAGCGGCAAACGATTGTGTCGGCGGCGGGGAGGCTTCTGAGTTCGTCGCGCAGAGCAAACCCCGTTTTAAGAGCAGCCGCAAACTTCCGCGCTTTGTCTCGCTTCCTGAAGAGCTTCGTCGCCAATTCGCTTTGCCCGCTGGCTCCGTAGCCGGCAATCTCGCCTTCCACTATCGACAGATCCACTCCGCCGATACCGGTGCACTCTCCCGCGCAATAGATGTGCTCTTGAGAAGTCTGCTGAAATTCGTCAACTTTTACACCCGCATTCCCCATTTCGCACTTCAGTAGTACTGGCAGCTCGATGTTTGGTCTAAATCCGTATGCGGCGGCGAGGTAATCGCAATGCTCCTGCCACACGCGACCGCGATGCCGTAACTGAACGCTAGCGAGGCGTCCGTTGCCGCTTGCCCCTTCGACCCAGCATGAAGTCAAATAACTTGAATCGCGGAGAGCGAAACGCAAAATCGCGGCCTGGAACAATTTCGCCGGATGTTTCGCCAGCCGCAACGCAAAGCCAGCGAGTCGATTTGAGCAAGCTTGCTCTCCAATAATTGGAACAATCGCCCCATGTTGGCGAAAGTAAGCCGCCGCCGCCAGTAATAGTGGTCCGCTGCCGGCCACGACAATCCGTTTCCTGGAAACCGGCAAACCCGATTTGACGAGAGCTTGCAGCCCACCCACACCCATTACGTTAGGAATCGTCCAGCCCGGAAATGGAAGGAACAGTTCTCGCGCGCCGGTCGCCAGGATGAGCTTGCCGTATTCGATCTCGAAGGCATCCTCCTGCATCTCGACAAGCAAACGCTGGCGCTTCGCGTCGCCGTCGATGATGCGGGCGCCGGCGATCACCTCTGCCCCGCACGCCTCCAGCTTACGGAACCAGAACGCCGCTTGTGCGCTTGAAGAATGGCCATGCCCGCCTCTCCAGATTTGACCGCCCGTCGCTGGATTGTCATCGAGCACCAACACTTCCACTCCGCCTTCACGTGCGCTGACCGCCGCAGCTATGCCGGCCGGTCCGGCGCCCGCAACCAAAATGTCAACCCGACCACGCCCTTTGCTCACGCCGTACGTACCTTCATCCCATCCCGGCAGACGATTTGGCAGCTCCGGCAGTGCTCGAGGTCGTCAATCATCACACGGCACTCGAAGCAGATGCCCATTCCGCAAAGAGGGCCGCGTGGTTCGCCTGCAATCGATCGGCGGAACGTAGTTTCGCCCGCAACCAGAACGGCGGCGGCAACCGTCGTGCCGGCGTCGACACGGATAGGGGTTCCATTGATCCACAGCACGACCGTTTCAGGCACGAAGTGCATAGCTCCGATTAGGCAGATAAGGCGCTATTTCGATGGCAGATTTCCGATGGAGCAAAAGATCTCCGAGCAGCTTCGCAGTGCCAAGGGACGTCGTAATGCCTAAGCCTTCGTGGCCCGTCGCCAGATAGACGTTTTCTCTCCCGGGGCAGGGGCCGATCAGCGGCAGCTTGTCCACCGTGGCCGCGCGAAAGCCAGTCCAACTTCGGATAGCCGAGAATTTTCTCAGGCCGGGCATATATTCGAAAGCCCGTTGCAACATTGCCGACAGGATCTTCGTGTCAATTCCGGATTCAGAGATTCCAAATTGCCGCGAGGAACCGATCAGCAGTTGTCCCGATGGTCGCGGCTGCACATTGAACGCCACCGAATCAGCATGGATCGCGTGAGCGCTCTTCAGGTACCCAAGTTCGATAGTCACATGGCGCACGAAGCCTGGATATCGATCTGTGATGACGAGATGCCCCTTTCGCGGCTGAATATTTAACTCTTCGGCGAGCGATGTGGCAGCGGCGCCGTTCGCGAGCACGAATGCGGAGCTGATCACGCTCGTCCCATCGTCGAGCATGGCGGTATTTCCGGCGATCCGCACTACACGCCGCTCCAACATCAATTCTGCGCCGAGATGCTGCGCCTCCGTTACAAGGAACTGAGCAACACAAGGCGGATATACGACAGAATCGTCTCGGAGCAGCAGGGCGCCCGCCAATCCTGGCCGCAGGTTTGGTTCGGCATCGGCAAGAGAGGCAGAGTCCAGAATCTCGACCGGCACTGCGCGCTGGCTGTAATAGCGTTGTTTGCGATGCACTTCGGCCATTTCATCCGCGTCCGCAGCGACCCACATCGCGCCGCAGGGGAGATACTCGGCATTGGCCGGAAGGCGCTCTGCCAACTGTTTCCAGAGCAATTGCGAATAGCGGGTAAGAGCGAATTGGGCTTCGGAATCGTCCATTACCGCTATATGCCCCATGCCCGCGGCGGTAACGCCTCCGCCAATTACCTCGGCCTCGATCAGAGCAGTCCTCAGGCCCGCTTCGGCAAATTCGTACACGCACGCCGCGCCCACGATCCCGCCGCCGACAATGACGATATCGAAGGCGCTTGCACCGGTAGGCGGCGACCCAGGATGCATCAAGCCCCAATGTAAACCAGGCTGTTCCACGGAAACCGTCGGCCTCTCGACTACTTGTTCTTCCTGATCTCGGGTGTGTCGTGAAGCTCGCTTCCTTGTTTCGGTCGGCCAAGCGCTTTTCTTTGAGCCCAGAACGCGGCCCCTCACTGAAATGTAATTGGCTTCCGGATACTGGAAGCGATCGCCATCGGGAAGCTCAATTATGTCGGAGGGCAGCGGCGCTCCCGCGGTTCGCGTTCCGAAATGCGCGCGTCCCAGATCCTGCAAGCCCTGCGCGAGGATTTCCATTGTGGATCCTGAGCCCCGTCCACTAGAATGGCCAGAGGTCCGGTATACGCCTCGAGCCGTGGATTGAGATCGAAGTTCTTGAGCAAACCGCGGCCGATCATCGTTCCCAAGTCCAGCCCATGTTGCGAGACAAACTATCCTGCCAGACCCATAGCCATGATTCCCAGCCCTCCGGCGGAAGATTGCCGAATTGAACCAGCTTCCCGGGGGGTACCTGACGCGTTATATCGCGGTGGAACCCGCAATGCCTCGCCGGCATTGAAGAATACCCGAATCGATGACCCCACACGACCATACAGAAACTGCTGAACGATCTCCGCAACGAGCAAGGCCTTCGCCTGGTGTCGGTGCGGTTCCGCGCTGTTCTGTACTGCTCTGTTCTGGTACTCTTCTTTCACACGACTCTCCTTTTCTTGTCAGAAAAATTTCCCAGAGCCTATCACGGGCTCTGGGAGAGAGTCGCCCACTTTCTACGATCTTCCGGACATCCTCCCCGGGTGACAATTCGATGAAAAAAATTATCTATCTGAAGAATGAATAACTTCAGCCGGAAAACACCTCTTGCCGCGAACACCCCCACGTTACTCCTGGATCAGGTTCGAGCGGTTCACACGAGCCGGAAAACAAGGAGATCTGATGAAAACGTTCAGCGCGGCGGCCCTGTTTGGAACGGTGTTTAGTGCTGGACTTTTTGCGCAACAAACCTTTGAAGTGACGGGGACAGCGATTCCGCCGGTCCTACTACAACAAAATTATGGGCGGATGCCGAAGGGCATTCAAGCTTTCGATCTCAGCATCTGTAACGTCACGGCGTCGAAGCAATCGGTAGTTAGCAGCGAAATATATCAGGCCTTGGCGCAATCGAACTCCGAACTGAGGCCAATCGGCCGGCAAATAATGCTGGCTTCGATTCTGCACAACCAAAGCCATTCAGCGAGCGCGATTCTCGGCCTGGTTCTGAACTCCACATCGGGCGTCTTGTCCTCGCTCAGTTCTTCGCGATACGCCGTGCCGGCCGGACTGGTCGCGGGGGCGGCGTTGGTTTCGATTTCGGCTCAACAGATATTGAGCAACATGAAGCCGGTATTAACGGCGGACGAGTTGGAGAAGTTTGAAAGCCAGGTGCTGGAACCGGCGCTGGTTTTGGATGGCGGTTCGTGCGTAGAGCGCACTGTCTTCACTTCTTCTTCCGCCAACCCGAAAACCAGATCTCAGTCATTGAACTTCCACGTTCGTTAGTTCACCAACTCCCCGCATGCGGGCTCATGCGTCAGGTAGCGGTCGGGCAACCGCTGCCTTGGTTGAGTGGTGGACGATAACGGCGTACGTGGCTGGTGCCGAACTAGGGGTGGTTCGGCACTCTCTGGAGGCGCATTGCTTTGGGCGGCAATGCGCTCCCGGAATCTTCTTCTTCGCAAACCTCCCTATCTCCTTGCGAATCCGGGGCGATCGTGACAGAGTAGCGGATTGATTCGCTACTCGGAACGGTTGCCCTGGTTTTTTTCTCGCAATCCTCTCACGATCCTTGTCGAAGCAAAACGCGGCGCGGGTGAAAACCTGCTCGACCTGACGCTCTCTAATCCAACCGAGGCGTTGCCCGACTATCCACACTCCCAGATCTCGGACGCGCTCTGCTCGATCCGCGATCTCACCTATCGGCCTGATTCCCTAGGTCTGTGGCAAAGCCGAGCCGAGATAGCCGAAACTTACCAACAGCGTGGAATAAACGTCACCCCCAGCCAAATTGCGATTGTCGCCAGCACCAGCGAAGCCTATGGATTGCTATTTAAGCTGCTTTGCAATCCGGGCGACGAGATCCTGGTTCCTGTTCCTTCCTACCCTCTGTTCGAATATCTCGCGGCACTCGAGTGCGTGCGAATCGTGCCGTATCGGCTTTCCTACGATGGAACCTGGTTTCTGGATTTCGCCAGTCTGGAGGAGCAGATTTCACCTGCGACTCGTGCAATCGTTATCATTAACCCTCATAACCCGACTGGATGTTTTGTAAAGAAAGCGGAAGCAGACCGGCTGCTCGCTCTGGCCCGGGATCAGCAGATCCCAATCATTTCAGACGAAGTCTTCGCCGATTATCCGGTCGAAGACAAGCCGAACCGAGCGGCCAGCTCATCGGCGCAGGATACGGCGCTGGTGTTCTCGCTGAATGGCCTCTCGAAAATGGCGGGAATGCCGCAAATGAAGCTTGGCTGGATTGTTGTCAGCGGCCCGGCGCAGGAGCAGGCTACCGTATTGCCGCGTCTTGAACTCCTGCTCGATACCTATCTCTCCGTGAACACCTCGGTCCAGCTTGCTACCGCGGAACTGCTGCGGATTGGCTGTGGAGTTCGCGAGGCACTGCTCAAGAGAATCCGCGAAAACATCGACTCCTTACGAGACCTTCTGAAAGATTCGCCGTTACATGCTTTGGGAGTCGACGGCGGCTGGTCACAGATTATTCGTCTGCCCCATACAATCTCCGAAGAGGAATGGGTCACGAAATTCGTTCAGGAGCAGAACGTACTGGTTCATCCCGGATATTTCTTCGATATGCGGTCCGAAGCTTACATTGTGGTCAGCCTTATCGTGCAGCCCGACATTTTCAGAGAAGGGATTCGCCGGATCGCGCAGGCCGTCGGCGAGTGTTAAGCTACCCCTCGATGAGCGCTAAAAGCGAAGCGGGGGAAGCAACTGCTAAGTCCGGGTCGCGGTCTGCCCGCCCGCTTGGGTCTGGCGTAGCTCTCATCGTGGCCTATGGCGTCTTGCTAATCGCGACAGATTTAATTCTGCCGCTGCGCGTCTCCGAGCTTCTGCAAATGCTCGCGGCCTGGCATTTCAATTGGGGCAGGTTTGTGGGATGGATCGTTCAGACGCCAGGATCCGCCCCGCTGAACTATTTTGTTCAACTGCCACTGCTTTTGTTATGGCCGCACGCTCGTTTGGCCGCCAGACTTCCCTCCGTGATCTTCGCTGTCGGTTCCTGCGTCGTGTTCCTGCTGTTGGTGAGGCGACTATATCTGAAGCGGACGATATGGGCTCTCATCGTCTTCATGCTCGTGCCGCTGCACTATCATCTCGCTTCCGAAGCCGCCCCATTTGAGCTAGCGTTGTTTCTTCTCTTAACAGCTACTCTGACCTTCCTTGATTTGCTGAAGACACCCAATGTGAAGAGATCGATCACGTACGGCGCATTGCTCACGCTCGCCTTCTACACCGAGCCATACTCTTTTGTCCCCGCCATTGGCTACTTGCTTTTTTTGCTTCGATTCGTCGATCGCGCTCACGAACGGCGCGTGATTTGGTTTGTGCTGCCGCCGACCGCCGTTCCCGCTGTGCTGTTTGTTCCCTACTACGCATGGGCGCACCCCCAAGCCAGCGAATTTTGGCCTGCACCGCCGGCAGCATCGGCGCACTTTTCTTTCGGCCTTCAAGTGCTGCAAAGCTTGGCGGATAGTTCCTACAGCGAATGGCTTTCGTTAGTTCTGTTCATTCTGCTGGCGGCAGGTGTAGTGGCCGGTACATGGAGCACATTCCGGCCCACCATTTATCTGCTAACGAAGCGAATCGGCCTGTTCTGTCTGGCTGGTGGCCTGCTGGTTACCGTATTGATCGATCTATTGATCGGGACTCTGAACAAACGATTCAACGGTGTTGAGATGATCTGGGCCGTACCGGGTTTGTCGTTCTTTTCTGTGCAGGATCGGAATGGCTGTTCAGGCGAAAGGCTCTGGCGCTGGCGGGTCTGCTCGCCGCCGTTGCTGTTGTGGCATTCTCAGTTCCGTTCGACGCTGATTACCTCTTGGCTCCGAAGGAAAATCTCCAGACCGAGGCGGAAGCCGTTTCGCGGCAATTGACAGGCAATTCGTGCGTCGTCTTCGTGTCGGAAGGATTATCCAAACAGTTGTTCCTGCTGTTCGCCCCTGAGTTGGAGCAACACGAATGTCGAGATTTTTTTCATCGTCGAATCGTCATGGTGAGCCATCCTTACGTTCGCCCGGATCAGCAGGAAGACGCGGAGTCGTTTTTTCGAGGTCTCGGATTTCGCGAAAAGCGGAGACTCGATATCGGAGGCGGCCGGATCATTGTGGCCGAACAGGAAAAATGATGGAGTCAATAACTATTCGATGCTAAACGCTTGTTTCGTTTGATACGTCTCGTTGGAGTTGAGATCCCGCACGGTTAAGATCAGCACATACATGCCGCGGGGAGCCGTGCGCGGGGTGATCAAGTTGATATTTCCCGGGACAAATTGAGCGGGATAGAAACTGGACTCCTGCAACTCGGCCGCGTTCGCCTGCTCGATGAACGGCTTTCCATCCGGCCGCAATACCGACAAGCCATACGCCAGATGGTACTCGTTTCCGGGCCCGAGTTTGTAACCGACCATATCGAATCGCGCGTAGACTGAATCGCCTGGGCTGTACGCGGGGATATCCAAGGGTTGCCTGTCGTCTTCGCCACGATAAAAGTGGTAATTCTCGACCGCGACGCTGGGAGAAGATTGTATCTTCACTCCGCCTATCTTAAACGGCAGGTCGCGAGCAACCTCGGTATTCGCAATTAAATCTTTTACCGCTACGTGCATCTTGTACTCACCGGCGGCGGTAAAGGAGGGGAGCAAAAAATGGGCGCGGCGCTTGGGCGTCCAGTTCTTATCTTCCGGCTGCAGAAAGGTTTCGATGCTACCTTTTTCGGAAGCCGCAAGCGGAACGCCTATGGCATCTTCAGGGGTGATTTCGTACATTAACGAGATTTGCCGAGTATCGCCGCTGTCATCGGATTTAACTCCGAATCCCGCCACCTGAAATGTGAAGTAAACGAAGTCCCCCGGAAGAAAATGATAATCGGGGGAAACGAACGGCGCGTCCTCTGCCTGCTGAACGCCCGAACCGATAATTGCCAAAGACGTTTCCGCGGCCTGGCACAGAGAATGCGAAAGTAAGAGAGCGGCGAGGCAAACGGCCCCGCTGGACAAGCGTACATGCCGATTGACGGAGGCAATCTCCCGTTTATGAGCAGACATCGAATCCTTCGACTCGCGGCGGGCTTATGCCTGTTTTTTTCCTGTCTGACATCGCACCGTGCGGATGCTCAAGCGGTTCATCCGGTCACCGGCCGTCAGATCGCCCCCGTTATGGGAGTGGGCGGAGCCGACTGGCTCGACAGGGAAGAGCGTGAACAGGAAGAACAGCCCGAAAAAGCCATCGCCCAACTCAATCTTAAACCCGGCATGCTGGTCGGCGATGTAGGAGCCGGGACCGGCTTCTACAGTATTCGAATCGCGAAGATCATCGCTCCCAGCGGGGTTGTGTACGCGAACGATATCCAGCCTGGCATGCTTGAAAGGCTACGGGCTCATGCTGCCGCTCAGCGCGTCACAAACATTGTGGCTGTATTGGGCACCCAATCCGATCCGAAACTACCAACCGGCAAGTTGGATTTGGTTCTGCTTGTCGATGTCTATCACGAGTTCTCCCAGCCGCAGCAGATGCTTGATCATATCCGCGACTCCCTCAAGAGCACCGGCGAATTGGTCTTGCTGGAATACCGCAAGGAAGATCCATCCGTGCCTATTCGGCCCGAGCACAAAATGAGCCTTGCGGAAGTCAGGGCGGAAGTGGCTCCAGAAGGATTTGTTTTTGAAAGAGCGGTGGAAACGTTGCCGCGCCAGCACATGATTTTCTTTCGCAAATCGGCCAAGGTGCATGATTGAGACCACGGCGCCGATCAGCCGGTTTATCGACTTCGATCGCGAACACTGGAAATCTCTTCGAGCAAATACGCCGCTTCTGCTGAATGAAGACGACCTGACCCTGTTACGCGGGATCAACGAACAGGTTTCCCTGCTCGAAGTGGAGGATATCTATGTTCCCCTTTCGCGCCTGCTGAACCTTCACGTGGCCGCCATCCAGCACCTCTATGATGCTCGTCAGCGGTTCATTCAGGCGCATTCGGAAAAAGTTCCGTACATTATCGGCATCGCCGGGAGTGTTGCCGTTGGCAAGAGCACCTTTTCTCGTGTTTTACGAGCTTGCCTCGCCCGCTGGGTTGATCACCCGCGAGTTGACCTAGTTACAACGGACGGATTTCTTTACCCCAATCGAATTCTGGAAGCCCGCGGTTTAATGAAACGGAAAGGTTTTCCGGCTAGCTACGATCAACGCCGCCTGCTCGAGTTTTTGGCCGAAATAAAAGCCGGTATCCCGGTCGTCTCGGCGCCTGTTTACTCCCACCTGCACTACGACATTGTTCCGGACAGTATCGAGACCGTCCGGTCTCCCGACATTCTCATTCTTGAAGGATTGAACGTCCTGCAGTCGCCGCCTGTAAGCCGCGGCGCATCCAAGCTTTCTGTCTCCGATTTTTTCGATTTTTCGATTTATTTAGACGCGGACGAACTTACCATCGAGCGTTGGTACGTCGAGCGCTTTCTCCGATTGCGAGAGACGGTTTTCCGGAATAAATCTTCCTATTTCCATCGATACGCAAGCCTTTCAGAAGACGAAGCAGCCGAGGCAGCCAAGACCATTTGGAGAGAGATTAATCTGGTAAACCTAAATGAGAATATCCGGCCGACGCGCGACCGCGCGCACTTGATTCTGAAAAAAGGAGAGAATCACGCGGTTGAAAATGTGCGCTTACGCCGAGTATGAAACTCAGCTTGTGGAAAGAATTTGGTGGACCTGGAGAGATTCGAACTCTCGACCTCTTCCATGCCATGGAAGCGCGCTCCCAACTGCGCCACAGGCCCGTCGCGATCTTTTTACGTCCTGAGAATACCATATCGACGCAGCAGAGCCTCCCGTGGCGCTAATCGCTAAATAGTACTCGCAGTTTTTCGGTATAAGTCTCTTGACTCCAGTTTCGATCGAGAGCACAATCAGACGGTCGGAAAGAGATCCCAGTTCTCCCCGGGTGGTAGGCTGGAGTCTCACTCGTCACCAATGAACGAAGTCGTAACACAATATTCCGCTTCGCGGCAAGATGTCCCTCTTGCACGCGGTGGTCCGGAAAGCCGCCATGAAGCGACAGGTGTTAGCCCTGTGGCTCTCGAGAAACTTATCCATGACTTGCGCCAGCCGCTTGGCACGGTCGACTCACTCGCCTATTTTTTGGAATTAACAGTGGCGGACGAACAGGCGTCGCCCCATCTGAAGAAGATCAGAGCGATGGTGTCTAAGGCCAGCCAGATTCTGGAACGGGCAGCGGCTATGAAAACGGCATCTTTGCTGGATCATCCAGTCGGCGAAAATCAGGATTTTGTCTGTTGCTGAGCTTCGAATAGCGCTAATTTACGCCTGAGCTCAACCACTTCTGCTTTGAGCTCAGGCAGTTTTCCAACATTCGCAAGCCCTTTGAGGTGTTGTCGTAACGGTCGCGCCGGAATACCCCATACCGGTTCTCCCGCGCTGATCCTCTGTCCGGTCAGGATACCCGCTTTCCCGCCGATCACGGCGCGAGAGTCGATCCTGGCCTTCTCGCCGATTCCGGTCTGACCTCCGATGATGGCGTAATCCCCTACTGTGACGCTTCCGGAAAATCCGGTTTGCGCCGCGATGACAACGTGCTTTCCAATCACGCAGTTGTGCGCTACGTGTACAAGATTATCGAGCTTTGTGCCACTACCAATACGGGTCGCGCCGAGGGCTGCGCGATCGATGCAGCAGTTCGCGCCGATCTCCACGTCGTCTTCTATTTCGACCGTGCCTACCTGAGGAAACTTTTCGTAGTGATCGCCGGCGAGCGTAAAACCGAACCCATCCGCGCCTATTACGCAGCCGGAATGCAGAATCGCGCGTGCTCCGATCCGAACCCCGTCATAGAGGGTCACATTCGGATACAGAACGGAACCGGCTCCGAGGCGAACCCTGTCCCCTATGGCGCAGTTGTTCTCAATCTGGCAACCTTCGGCAATTTCTGCGCCATCGCCGACAACCGAATATGCGCCGATAAAGCAGCCGTCGGCCACATGCGCCGTGGGTGCGATCTCAGCAGTCGCATGGATGAAGTGCTCGCGATGTCTGGCTGGATACAGTTGCCGTAGCGCCATAACGAAAGCCGATCTCGGATTCGGCACGCGAATCAGTGACCAGGCACCCTCGGCGTCGAAATCCGGCGGAACCAGGAGACAGCCAGCTTGAGAATTCTCAGCCGAGTGGATCGCTTTACTGCTGCCCACAAATGCGAGATCGCAGTCCCGGGCTTCCGCGAGCGTGTTCGCCCCTGATATTGTGCGCTCTGTATCGCCCTCCGCTGTTCCGTTGCAGATCCGCGCGATCTCAGCGACGGTGAGAGGCATCCCCCATAATTAGCACTGATGCCGGTACACACCTCCGCGTACGTTGCGCCTACCGCCTGCGTAAATCCTGAGGCACAGATTGGTCCTGGTACTAGAGTGGGTGAGTTTTGCATCATCGAGCGCGATGTTGTGGTCGGAGCGAATTGCGTTCTCGAGCCATATGTTCACGTGAAGCGCTGGACGTGCCTAGGGGATGAAAATGAGATTTCCACCGGTACGGTACTGGGAACTGACCCGCTCGATAGAGCATTCTCGGGAGAACGAAGTTATCTCCGAATCGGAAACCGGAACAAAATCAGAGAGCATTACACGATTTCGCGCGGAACCCAGCCGGAATCGGAAACACGAATTGGCAACGGGAATTTCATTATGACTGCGGGTCATATCGCGCACAATTGCGTTATTGGCGATGGCGTTGTAATTACCACGGGCGCGCTCGTGGCCGGGTATTGCGTCATTGAAGACCAGGTATTCATCTCCGGCGGCGTCCTTATTCACCAGTTTTCAAGAATTGGCCGGCTTGTAATGATCAGCGGGAACACGAGGGTGACCAGCGATCTTCCTCCGTTCTTTACCTACTCCGGCTTTGAGGTGCAGCCGAAGGGCCTGAATTCAGTTGGGTTAAAGCGCGCCGGATTTTCTTCAGAGGAGATCGGGAAGCTGAAGACAGCGTACAGAGTGTTGTACCGCTCCGGCCTGAAGCTGGAAGAAGCGCTGCTGAAGATTGAAGCCGATGCTCCATCGGAACATACGCGCCATTTGATTGAGTTCGTCAGGAGTAGTAAGCGCGGGATTTGCCGCGAAAAAACCTCGCTAAGAGCGGAGGCGGAGTAACGACGGGCTACTCCAGACCGGCGCGGGCGATCTGCATATGGCTGAGCGTGCCTGCGTATTGAGAAACGCCCTTGAATAAGGCCTCTGCAATCTTTTGGCGCTGATCGCTTCTTCGCAGTAAGCGCTCATCATGAGGATTCGAGACGAACCCGATTTCGGCAAGTATGGACGGCATAGTTGCCCCAATAAGAACGACAAAAGGCGCTTGGCGCACCCCGCGATTTCTGGAGCGACTATTCATCTTCACTGAAGCCGTCCAGAGCGTGCCCTGCACTTGTTGCGCAAACTCCCGAGATTCCTCAAGCTTGGTTTGCAGCACGGCTTTGTGCAGCAAATCGTTCAGGTCAGAGATGGAACTTGCCGAAGTCGCATTTTCCCGGCTCGCGAGATTCAACCCTCTCTGGTCTGAATTCAGGTTGAAGTAGTACGTTTCAACGCCCGTCGCGCTTGATTCCGGCGAGGAGTTGGCGTGAATTGAAATGAACAGATCCGCTCTCTCCTCGTTCGCGATTCTCGTCCGGTCCTCGAGCGGGATAAAGACGTCTCCCGATCGTGTGTACACGACTTGCGCTCCGAGGCGTTGCGTAATCAGCTTGCCTAAGCGAAGTGCGACGTCCAGGACCAGATCTTTTTCCATTAAACCCCCCGGACCGATCGTTCCGGTATCGTGGCCGCCGTGCCCGGCATCAATTACAACTCTGCCCAGCTTGAGTCCGAATACGCGCACTAAGGAGCGATCTCCATCGCTGCCACGCTTCGCAGCGCTGGCTATACCGATCGAACGGGTTGAAGAGATCGTCGGTAAAGTTTCATGAGACGCGATCAGTGGATTCGGCAGATCGGCTTTGGTCGATGCCGTAGCAGGAACTAAAACGGGGGCCGGTTTTTCAAGGGTCACGGTCAGCGGCGCCTCGCTTCCCGGCATTCGCTTCGAATCTATAGCAGTTGAAACGGCCGGTTTCAGCGCTAATGAGGCGGACGTACCGTTCGCCGATAACAAAGCCGGTGGCTCTACGGCTGTAGCAGTTTCAGGTCTGCCGGCTGTATCCGGAACAGCCGTTGCCACGATTGCGTCGATTTCGTTCTGAACAGTTGCGGGACCGACTCTTTGCGGGCCAGTAATGCTACTGGCAACCGCTGCCGGCGGAAGCTCAGTGGCTTTGGGCCGAATTTCGATCATGAGTCGATCCGGGTTCACCAATTGCGACGAAACCACATTGGCCGGAGCTTGGAGGTCGAAAACAATACGGGTTCTTCCGGGGCTCACTTCCGCAACGCGGATCTCCTTTACGCGCCGGTCGTTTACCAGAATCGTTTGCTCTCCGCGATGGGCAATCCGGGGAGGCCGCAAGCCGCTCAAATCAAAATAGATCCTCGCCGGATTTTCAATCTGATCTGAAAACAGTTTGTAATCGCCTTCTGTCTGAATGGCGATCCGCGTAACATCGCCGAAGGACCAGTAACGAATCGCCTGAACACGCGCTGCTCCGGGCGCTTGCGCAGTCGCAACGGCGGGAAGTAGCAAGGTCCCGAAAGAAACGAATATCGAGGTAATCCGGTGGGGGAAACCGAACATACAAATTAGCCTGAATACCTCGAATACTTCCGAGCGCTTTCAATCGCCCCTTGCGGCTCGAGCCAAGAGCCGACGTGAAAGCGACGAACGCAGACCGCATCCCGTTGCATTAAACCCTCCGACTGCGCCTGGTGTGCGGGTCGGGTGTCCGAGGAGGCGAAGGATGGACACCCGGTCGGCATCATACAAAAACCGCAGCTTTGTTTGTTCGATTATACCCGGAAATATCTTGCCAGAATGCTACTATTTGGGCATGCGCGCGGCCGGGTACGTGCTCGTGGGCGGAGGTAGCTCGCGCATGGGTCTCAACAAAGCCCGTCTGGCCCTCGGTTCGCATCTTCTCCTCGTAGAGAGTGTGGCTGCCAAGGTGGCGAATGTCGCCGGAAATGTTGCTTTAATTGGCGATCCCGCGGCATACTGCGATCTCGCGATCGAATGCATTCCAGATCTTCGTTCCGGTTCAGGCCCTCTTGCGGGTGTTGAGACTGCCCTTACGCGTGGACGCGCCGAGTTGAACCTGATTGTGGCATGTGATATGCCAAGCATCGAGAGTGAATGGCTGGTCCGACTCATCGGGGCGGCGGAAGCATCGGACCGGCTATGCTTTGCCGCCGAGGATATTTCGGGCCAGGTCCATCCCCTCTGCGCCGTCTACAGAACTGCGTGTTTGCCGGCAGTGCGCGCTGCTTTGGATACCGGGCACTTACGGTTGCTCGACTTAATCGATGTTCTGAAGGCAGAAATGATCAAACTCGACGGGATAATCGATAACGTAAATACTCCGCAAGAGTGGGACTCCTGGCGTTCAAGACAGGCCGGGATAACCTCGCGGGCAGCGCGCGCCGTATAGCTAATGCCTTCGGAATCGTTCCCGCATTACATCGAATTTCGCAATGTTTATAAGGCTTTCGACCACCCCGTCCTTAAGGATGTCAGTTTCTATGTAGATGCGGGTAAAACACTAGCGATCATCGGGCGTAGCGGCGTCGGAAAATCCGTCACTCTGAGCCACATCATGGGATTCCTGAAGCCCGATGCGGGGCGAGTGATCGTTTCTCACACCGATATTACTGAGATGAGCGAGGCTGAGCTTCGGCACATCCGCAGGAAAGTTACCATGGTTTTCCAGTCCGGGGCGCTGTTCGATTCGTTAACCGTGGGCGAAAACATTCTGTTCTCTCTGGAGTTGCGCGAAGATTACAACGAAAAAAATAAAGAGGATGTCGTAAATGGGCTGCTCCAGATGGTAGATCTGCAGCACGTTCGGGATCTCTATCCCGCCGATCTATCCACTGGCTATAAGCGGGCGGTCGCGATCTCGCGAGCCCTAGCAGCCGAACCGGAATGCATTCTGTATGATGAGCCGACAACCATGGTCGACCCGATCATGTCCGACGATCTGAGCAATGTGATGTTGAGACTTAAGCGCCAACTTGGGCTGACGTCAATCGTGGTTACTCATGATCTGGATTTAATGCGCAAAGTGGCTGATTCTGTCGTGTTCCTCGATAAAGGCGAGGCGATTTATTTCGGTTTGGTCTCGGAGCTCGATAAATCAGAACATCCGCATGTCAAGGAATTTCTGGCGATGGACCGACTCGAGATGACAAGCGTCGTCGCGGAAGATGTCTAATCTCTTCCCGAGAAGCGCCGCTTGAAAGATTTCCACTGGCGCGCTAACCAACCGGAACGAGGCACTCTTGACTGCAGTTGCTTCGTGTCACGGCCGGCGGCTTTGCTGCCCTGTCCCGCGGCGCTGGGATGATAGTCTTCTGTTCCGGCCAGATGCACGCGCACACCATCGAAGAGGTAACTCCTCAGGCGAAGTTTGCCGTCGTCATCTTTAGTGATCAGTTCGAACGTTCGCCCAGCCGCATTCGAATCCTGGGCATCGACATGGACAGGGAAATAGCCTTCGATATCGCGTTGCCGAAAGGACGTCTCATAACGATGCCGTCGGTGATTCCACAGGAAAACCCGCCAACTGTCGAAATCGTAAGGTAAGGTTCCGGACGCGGTGGTCCAGAGCCAATCGTGCTTCACGCCCTTCTCTTCATCGTTGACAGTACCCAGAGGAAAATAGGACGTAATGCGTTTGCCCTCGGCGTATTGTGCGACTTCATCCGGAATTGACATGTCCAGATTCCGTGACAACACCCAGCCGATTTGATTGTCCTTCGTTTTGACCAAGGTCCAGTCCTCCAGAACGACCGGTTTTTTTGGCTCTTGCACCTGTTTCTCAACCGGTTTCTGGTCTCGTGCCGCTCTCAGCACGGTAGCGCTCTCGGAGCCATCGATGCGTTCCGTGGAAAGTGCCTCCCAATTGGCGGGAGGCTTGGGAGGAAGGGGCGGAGCGGGGAGGTTGTGTCTTCCGTCTCGCTCCGGCCGGCGCTTGCGTAATGGGGCGGGAGGACGCTCGATCACCAGAGACGGAAGGCGCGTCGCGCTTATTTTCGGCGCGGCCTTATACATCAGAACCTGAACTGATGCCCCCTCCGCAATTTGCGCAAAAGCAGGAGACTGGCGATCTGCTGCGATGTGGATGTTCAACGTCTCGTACGCGGTTGCGGCCCCTTGGGAAGGGAGCAAGGCGGCTTTCTGGCGCTCGCGTCTAATCTCATCCATCTCCGCCGGGCTCAAGAGCTCAACCGAATCGACCCAGCCCTCGACGCCTTGTTCGGTACGGACTTTGACGAATCTGCGCCGGACATCGATAATGCCGACCCGCTCGCCATGTTTGAGGACTGTAACTGTGCTGTTCTTCTGTGTAAGTTCCTTTCGGAGATTTAATGTTGCGGGCGCGACATAGGCTTGACCCAGTAAGTCGGATGACTGGTTCTGACAGCCGATCGACGCAATCATCAGAGCCGCTAACGGCGCAACCGCCGCTATCCGCGCGAAGGCGGCCGAAGCGAGCAAACACCGATACATCTAATTACGGGAGCAGGCGCGCGATTTCCTTCAGGATACAGCGGTCCATCACAACCGGAATGCCGGCTGCTTCTGCCTTTTTTGCCGCTTGGGGATTTATCACGCCCTCCTGCATCCATATGCAGCGGGTACCTTTCTCGACAGCCGCATCCACGATTTCAGGCACTTTGTCGGATCGGCGGAAGATGTCGACGATGTCGAGAGCCTCAGGAACATCCCTTACCGATGCATAAGCGCGCTCGCCGAGAACTTCTCTCTCCTTCGGGTTTATAGGAATTACGCGATACCCTTGCCGTTGCAGAAATCGAGAGACGCCAAGGCTGGCACGCATTGGGCTGTTGGAGGACCCAACCACGGCAATGGTCTTGGCGGACCGCAGAAGTTCTTTTATCTCCGGATCGCTCACGACTCAATCGTCTCATTGTCTCCGGCAGGCTGCTCCAGGTGTATCAGTTTGCGAAAGCGCGCCACTTCGGTATTGGTTAATGTTCGGTAGGCACCCGGCTTAAGGGTGCCGAGCTCGAGAAAGCCGATCTTCACCCTTCTCAGCTTTTCGACAAGACGGCCGAAATGCTTGAACATGATCCGGATTTGGTTCTGGCGTCCTTCTACTAGCCGCACCTCGTACCAGGGATTGTCACCGCGACGAATCAACTTGAGCCCGGCAGGCGCGGTTCGGCGGCCGTGCATCGGAATGCCTCGGCGAAACTCTTCTTCCTGTTCGGTCGTCAGCGCCCCATTGACCTTCACGACATACGTTTTCGTGAGGTGGCTGGCCGGTGACATGAGCCGATTCGCAAACTCCCCGTCATTGGTGAGCAGCAACAGCCCTTCGCTAGCATAGTCAAGGCGGCCCACGGGGTAGATGCGTTCCCGAATACCTTTGAAAAATGTCATCACCGTCTGGCGTCCTTGCGGATCGCGAACGGTCGTTACACAGTTCTTCGGTTTATTAAGAGCGAAATAGACGTAGTGGTCAGGCGCGCTCAGCACCCGGCCATCGACCTTCACCCTGTCAACAGAGAGATCCGCCTTCGATCCCAATTCTGTAATGGTTTCGCCATTCACCGAAACGCGGCCTGCCGAGATGAGCTCTTCCGCTTTTCGGCGGCTCGCGATTCCGGCATGGGCCAGGATTTTTTGAAGCCGCTCCTCAGGCATCTGCCCGCTGTGAGTCTTCATTTTCTGTTTGATCGTCCGCGACGATGGATTGCTGAATGCCGGTTTCGGGCGTGGTCGTCTCTTCAATGTCGAGCGCCAGCCGTCCTAACTCTTCGAATTCCTTCAGGGTGGGAAGTTCGGCGAGCGAGTTCAGCCCGAATTGGATTAGGAAGTCGCGGGTAGTCTTGTACAGTATCGGTTTTCCCAAGACGTTCTTCCGGCCGGCGGCGGCAATCAACTTACGATCAAGCAGCGTTTTGAGCACCCCGGCTCCTTGAACGCCGCGGATTTCCATGATCTCGGGCGCAGTGATCGGCTGTTTATAGGCAACCACCGCCAGAGTCTCGAGTGCCGCAAGCGACAGCTTCAACGGTGGCTGAAGCTTCTTCACGAACTGCCTGATAGATTCGTGATACTCAGGTTTGGTCGCCATCTGATAACCACCGGCGAGTTCCCGAATGGAAAGACCGCGATCCGCCGCTGAGTACTCCGCGATAAGCTGTTCCAAAATCTCGGTTACCGCTTCGAGAGGCTGCTCGATAGCCGTTGCGATCTGTTGCGCGGTAAGAGGCTCGTCAGTGATATAAATTGCGGCTTCGATAACCGCTTTGAGCGTTGCTGAGCCGGCTGGAAGAGCTGCCGGCTGGACCGCTTCGGCAAGAAAATCGTCGAAGAGGGCTTCGTCGCCCGAACCGTCTGCGAGGGTTCCACTTTCGTTTTCTTCCTCAGGCGTTACGATCTGATCTTCCGCGCCCGGGTCCGATCTAACGGATGCATCAGATTCGGTTTCGTAAGCTGCGTCCCTTGGCGGTTCGCCGCTCGCAAGAGCCTGCTCTACTTCGTCCATGCTCTCTACCAGTGCGTTTATCAGCGATAATCCTGCTCAATCGCGGCGAACTCTTCGTTGGCCTCGCGTTCCTGTTCAAAGCCACTTCCGGGACGTAAGCCGATATCGCCGAACGCCTCGCCTTGCGTTAGTTCGACTGCCTGACGCCTCACCAGTTCCAATATGGCGAGAAACAGGCAAATCATTCCACGGCGGCTCTTCTGCCGTTCCAGCAGTTGCGTTGCCGAAACTACTCCGTGTTTTCGCGAACGTGTAAGTTGAAGGCGAACAAAATCCATCATCTCCGGAATGCTGACGTTTTCTTTGCCGACTTCGTAGGTTGGCCGATTCTTTGCCCGATCCAAAACACCTTGGAAGGTCTTGACCAGATCGAAAATTGTGACCGCCAGCCCCGGGCCTTCGTCTTCGGCAAAGAAACGGTCAATCTGCGGATTGGACCAGACCGCTTCTTCAATGACCCGCTTTTGCTGAAGCATCTCCGCGGCGTTTTTGAATCGTTCATGCTCGATAAGCCGGTCCACGAGCTCTTTGCGAGGGTCCTCTTCAGGCGCTATTTTCTCGAGCTCGGGATCTTTGGGCAGAAGCAGCTTGCTTTTGATGTGGATCAGAGTGGCGGCCATGTAGACAAACTCGGAACTGAGCCCTATGTCCCATTCCATCGCCTTCTGTACGTACTCTAGATACTGAGCGGTAATCTTCGCGATGGGTATGTCGTAGATATTGATCTGCTGTTTGCGGATCAGGTCCAGAAGCAGATCGAGCGGCCCTTCGTACTGCTCCAGATGAAAATTTAAGGCCGATGACACTAGCTACACATTAGCATCCGGAGGAGCTGAAAATCGTTGGCTGGGAGGCAGGGACTCGAACCCCGATAGGCAGATCCAGAGTCTGCAGTCTTACCATTAGACGACCTCCCAAAGGATCCAACCGCAGTATAACAAGAGTTACTTAGTTAAATGCGGTTAAAAGGGGAAAACCTTGTGCCAGAAACCCCGCCTTTTCTTCGGTTTCCGGGCTTGCGCGTCCACCGTATCCGACCCTTCTGGCGTCCTCACGCGAGAAGAGCCCCGAACGGTCCGGGGCTCTCGATTACGGGCTTCTTTGGCCATTTCGCGGTGCCGCTGTTTAGGCCGATTCTGCGTCACGGGATGGGGCGGCGGCGGACTAGCGCGCGCGGACCCGTCCGCTACAAATTTCGAATCAGGATTGTCTGAAACAAGCTTCGCCTCCACGATAAACCGATTGGGAGCCGATCCGACGTAATAGAACGGGTAACACGTAATCATTGTAAGTAACTTGTCGTGATTACCGTCGACGCCGGGAATAAGTCCACCGCCGTTTGAAGCCAACACACTTATGTCGGTTGGCTTCACGATCTTAGTCGCCAATACTTGATACGTGTATGTTCCATTGGCCGATTGAAATGACACTTGATCATCTTTTCTGATGTCCTTGAGTGCCCGGAAAAGCGTGTCCCGATGCGCAGCAATGGCGAAGTTCCCGATTTGCCCCGGAAGCGCCGTCGATGGAACGTGACCTACCGCGAGCGCTAACATCTTCGAATCGACACCCTGGCGTACGATCGCGGAGAGGTGCAGGCGATTGATCTCTACCCGGCCCAGCAAGGCGCCTTCGGGTGGGGCCGCAATCACGTTTGGCACTGCGGGAACCGCGCGGGGAATCGATTTAACTGGTGCTTTCGCCTTCGTTCCCAGCAAAAAGCCGAAAGGCGTTTGCGCACGGACATAGTCGCGAAAACTAACCGGCCCTTGACCGGCAATCTGCTGATCGAACGCCCAATTTTCATACGCTTGATAGACGTACTCATCGCAAAGCGTATATGCGTAATAGCCAATGCCAACCAGGCCGATGATCAGCAACAGCATTTTCAGAACACGTAGGCCTGCGCGACGCGGCTGGGATGCGTCCTCTGTATATCGGCTCCGGTTATGGCTATGCTCACCGGGTCTGTAGTAACTCAGCGGCCGGCCCGCGGGTGCAGAATCGCCCATATCTAATCTTTTGCGCCCCGCTGATTCGGTCCATCCAAGGCGGAGATCCGGTCGGCAAAGGGAATGATGGAATAGCTTGTGCGAGTGCGGACAAGTAGCTTAACGCCGTTCTCTTCGGCCCGCACCTTGACGCTTCTGATGGGGCGTTTGTCAGCGCCCTCGTCGGGCACGTAACCGATTGTGTATCGATTTCGGATTTCTTTTGAAATCTGATCGAAGACCGGGACGATCTCGGACTCCTCGGTGGGCTCAAAGAACTCGCCCCCGCTGATAGCCGCCATTTTCTTCAGCACCGAAGGATTGAGTTCCCGATTGTTCGGATCGAGCAAGCCAACGGTATAGATGGTGGCGCGCGACGATTCGATAAGTGTCATTAGCTCCGGAAAGCGCAGCCGGCTTACGTTATCGCCGCCATCACTGACAACGATTAAGGTACGCTTTTCAAAACGGCTTAGCTCCAGATGTTTCAATGCGTACGCAACGGCATCATACAGTGCCGTTTGACCGCTCGGCTCCGCATAATCGAGAGCGTGGCGCAGCATTTGCAGATTGTCTGTGAAGGCCGTATTGAATGGAAGGCCGCGGGTGACGTAGTTGTTGAAGTTCACAACGAAAAATTGATCTTGCGTATTACTCTCTTTAGCAAAAGCCAACCCGGCCGTGATCACCTTCGGGCGCTCGGATCGCATGCTTCCGCTGTTGTCAACAACCAATCCTACAGTCACAGGCGTATCCACGCTCGCGAATTGGGTGATCTGCCGCGGGGATCCGTCTTCGTAGATCTTGAAATGATCTTTGCTGAGGCCGGTCACGTATCCTCCGTGTGGCTTTCTAACAGACACATCGAGCAACACGAGATCCACATTGTCTGAGATGTTCAGAACCCCTCGCTCTACCGAGGAACTCTGCCCATCACGAGAGTGACCCTGCCGCTCCGTAATTAAGCTATGTGCAAGCAAGAGCCCGGCGCAAAAGACACAAAGAATCGCAAGGCTAAAGATTCGGTTTGTCCTTCCGTATCTCTCCCACATGGGTTGGCCCCCTCTATTAGAGCTCTTTGCGATCTTCTCTCAATAAAAACGCCTGGTTGGGACATGCCAGCCAGGCGTCGATTCCGAATCTAAAAGCTAGGTTCGATGATGCTCGTTACGCCTTCTTAGTGGCTAGCGAAAGCAGGCCAGCAAGGCTGAGCGAAGCTAAACCAATCAATCCGACCAGAGGATTAAAGCTGGCCGTGTGAGGCAAAGCCTGCGGTTGAGGCGCCGGTGCTACCGTTGCCGGGGCTGGAGCCGGCTGCTCTTGAGGTTGGGGTTCAGGCGCGGGCTGAGCTGCAGGTTGCGGTGCCGGTTGAGCTTCGGGCTGAGGCACTGG
Organism: uncultured Acidobacteriaceae bacterium; assembly: GCA_963762495.1. GTDB lineage: Bacteria > Acidobacteriota > Terriglobia > Bryobacterales > Bryobacteraceae > Bog-105. Next base: position 644,629 of record CAVXKZ010000006.1, on the reverse strand, counting down.
TTCGGGTTCACGATAATTCGTAGGTACCGGAACGGGCTGAGCGGATGCTAGCTGCGCTACCAGCTTCTTAGGATACGCGAACTCTTGTCCAAAATTGTCGCCGGGATAAAACCAAGCTCGAACGGCTTTCGGAACACCCGCCGGAGTTTCCCAAAACGCGAACTGGGTGTGGCCGGTCGGCTGAAGACGAGAGTTCGGAATGGCAAGAATGGTCTCTTCGAGGTGTTGCTCATTCTTGTCGTAAATCTGAACGATGTGACGGTCGGCCGGAGAGTCCATCAGTTTCCAGACATACACGCCAGGATCCAAAACCATATGGCCCGCGATTATGGGCTGATTCACAGTCACGATCGTTCGCTTATCCCACTGGTCCGCGTGGACTTTGGGAACAAAGGAAGTCCCGATCAGGGCAACGCCTGTGATTGCGAGACTGCCTATCATAAAGGATCGAAAGTTAAGTTTCATATTTGTAACTCCTCCAAAGATCACAAGGTACGATCGCGTCATTATTCCCGCGCGATTTCTGTCAGGTTAATTGCTCATTTCTGGCATTAACTCTGTCACTTTTTACCAGAAGCACCTTTAATGCCACTCCATCGCGTGCACGACGAATCAACACTTTAGTGACGCGCGCCCGGTTCACGGGGGTGCAAAAAGTACCCAACGGCGGCCGAATTCCGGAGTGGGATAGCGGAAATCGTTATGCGGCGGTAGTTTACAGGTAGTAGCAACCGCGCATGTATTACGTGAGACTAGCAACCGCTGGCTATGAGCCCACTTCCACTTCCGGTACGCTAACTCCATCCGCTTCGGAAATAAAGTGCGCGCAATCCCTTTCGCGTTTGTACTGACTGTTCTCGCTTGCCGAGCCGTGTTTGCTCCAGGCGTTCTCGGTTTTTCGTCTGGGCCGTTACCCAGTGCTCCTCCCGGCGCTGTGATCTCGTTGACGGCTCCTAATATCACGTACTACGAAGACGATTTGCGCGCATTTCACGGCGGCGCGATTATTGCCTTTTCGGGAGAGCGAGTCAGGCTCCGTGCGACGCTCGACAGAACGGACAAGCAATCGCAATCATGTCCCGCATTGATCCAGCGTACTCATTCTCCGGACGGAACGACGCGTGTCGATGAATTGCGGGGACTCCGATGCACTGCTTCTAGCGATTCGCCGCAAAAAATCAATGTGGAATTTGATGCTGGTTTCATCACCCGCTGGTAGGTGATCGGCGAACTAGTAGTGCGGTCAAGAATGGCAACCTTCAGGATTACCGGCGTAGATAGAGCACCGATGCGACTGTTGCCGTTTTGCTTTTAGCTTCGGCCCGAGATCGAGTGGTCCGGCCGCGAACCTTTTCCCGGAAAGCGGGCGATAAAGTAACGGTATGCCGCGGCAAACCAATGAAGTTACAACTCTGGCCATCGATATCGGCGGGACTGGCATTAAAGGGATTCTTCTAGACGCCCGAGGAAAGCCGATCAGTGAACGAGAGCGCACCGACACTCCGCAACCAGCAACACCGGAAAATATCTTGACGCTGCTCGACACAATCGCAGGAAAGCTTCGCGGGTTTCACCGCGTGTCGGTGGGCTTCCCGGGAGTAGTGAAGCGAGGCGTAACACTGACCGCTCACAATCTGGATCAGAATTGGGTCGGATTCGAATTGGAGAAAGTACTGTCGCGGCGATGGAAGAAGCCTGTACGTGTCGCAAATGACGCGGCGGTGCAAGGCTTCGCTGCTATTCGTGGCAGAGGAGTGGAGCTGGTGATCACGCTTGGCACTGGCTTCGGTTCTTCTCTGTTTACCGACGGTCGTCTAGTGCCCGGGCTCGAACTGGCGCACCATCCCTGGCAGAAGAATAAAACCTATGAGGATTATCTGGGGAAGCACGGACTCAGAAAATTAGGACGAAAGCGCTGGAACAAGCTTGTGGAGCAAGCCATCCCCCAAATCGAGGCGCTATTCAACTGCGACCACCTCTACATCGGAGGCGGTAACGCCGTGAAGATCGACTTTGCGCTCCCGAAGCACGTGACACGAGTGCCGAACGAAGACGGCCTGCTAGGAGGTGCGGCGCTCTGGCGGGATTATTGATCGGGTCTTATTTTGCCCGGCTTATTTACTGAGATACGGCCACTTCGCTATGAAATGGTAATGATAGCGGTACACGAACAGAGCGACAACCGCGGCGGCGGCGAGAATCGTCAATCCTATCCCGAGGAAGACTTGGCCCCAGGGGAATTTTTTGCCTTCGCGCTTAAGAACGAGGAGATAACTTATAAATACCCCGACAAAGAACAAGAGCACCATCGGCACAGCGAAAATCATCATGTTGAACACGTCGGGCGTGGGCGTGACGACCGCGGCGATGATGGTGATCGCGAGAATCGCGTAACGGCTATGGCGTATTAGGAAGCGCGGAGATGCCAACCGGAGCAGCGTCAGGAAAAAGATGATCACCGGCATCTCGAAGACGAGCCCAACGCCTAGCGTCACGTTTACAAACAAATCGAAGTACTCGTTGATGGAAACTACGGGAGTGACATTGATGTCGCGGCCGATGCCGAGCAGGAATTCCAGGCCGTAGCGGAATGCCACAAAATAGGCAAACAGACCTCCGGTGATAAACAGCCCTGCCGTTGAAAGAATGAACGGCACAGCCCATTTTTTTTCGCGCCGGTAGAGGCCTGGCGAGATAAAAGCCCAAACCTGATACAAGATCCAGGGCGAGGCTACGAAGACCGACACGAGCAGCGGCAGCTTCAAGTAAATGACATTGAACTGCTCCATCGGCGTGATCTGAGCCAGGTTGGGGGGAAAGCCGAGATGCTTCAAAGCCTCGACCGCAGGTGCTGAAACGACGCGCCAGAGATCCTTACAAAAACCGATGCACAGGAGAAAGGCGACCAGAAGACCGCCAATGGCTTTCAGCAGCCGCGAGCGCAGTTCCTCCAGATGCTGCATGAAGGACATGCGCAGCATTCCCCTGTCCTCTTCATCTCCTTCGTCGTCATCCTCAGGGGGAGGCGGAGGTGGGCTCTTCGGAGGAGGTTGAGCGGGAGGTTCTGGCTTTTTAGACGGTCGTTCTATGATCGCTGCTGGCTGCTCCGGCGAGCTCGCTCCGTTGACACCATTTGAAGGTGCAATCTCGGTGGTCGGAGTTTCCTGCTCCCCGGTTTCTTCGAGCATTCCTCAAGCGCGTCTACGCGCGATGGTCCTCTTCTGAGGCAACCGAAACGTGTTCGACAGGCTGTGTACCATTCAGGCGCGATACCGTTCCGGGAACTTCCACACCTTCGGCATCCAGATGTATCGGCTCGGGTTCAGGGTAGGGTTGGGATTCAGCATGGGAATGCCCGGCTTCGTCAGGGGCCGGCGTGAGTTCGGGGACTGGCGGCTCTGAGGGCGAATCATTATAGAAGCCGTTGGAGTAATTCGATTCGGAGTTCACATTTGTTTGTCCGAGCTCATCATATGGGTAAGAATAGGGCCGAGCGGGCGAATAATCCGTAGTTGTTTTTTGCGAGGCCGATTTTTCAAGCTCGGCTTCTCTTTCGATCTCACGCATATGGGATTCGAACGTTGTTTTAAGCTCGTTTTTCGCCCGGCGAAACTCAGCCAAGCCCTTCCCCAACATACGTCCAAGCTCCGGCATTTTCTTGGGTCCAAACAGCAAAAGTGCAAGGACGAAGATAAAGATCATCTCTTGCACGCCGAGTGGTCCCATGGCAGCTCCTAACTATGCTTGACGATCCTATAATAGCCCAGGGTTGCGGTCCCGGCCCTGCTTGTTACGATGTGTTTCAAGCCATGAAGCGACTACTGTGGATGGGCGTAATAGCTCTCGGGGTCTTTGGAATGAGTGGTTTTGCGGAAGGTCAGGTGGAGTTGAAGCAAGCCGGACCCGGTCAAGTATCGATCGACATTGACGGCCAGCCGTTCTCTACCTTTTACACTGGCCGCTTGCAAGCGAAACCGTTTCTGGCGCCGCTCCGGACTTCCATGGGCGTAATTGTTACGCGCCGATGGCCGATGGAGACAGTCCCTGGCGAGAGCCGGGATCATCCGCATCATCGGGGACTCTTTATTGGTTACGGCGATATAAACGGGATCAATTTCTGGGAGAACGATCCAGCGTCCAAACCGAGCCCCGAGAATCCGCAAGTAAAAGGCAAGCTGCTGGTCCACAAGGTTCAAATCTCTCGGCCCGGGACGATCATAGCCACTATCGAATGGAATGCGCTGGACGGAGCAACCGTGCTTGAGGAGCAACGAACGATCACGTTTTATGCGAAACCCGCCGGCGTTCGGATGCTGGATGTCGAAACGGTATTAGCCGCTAAGCAGGAGGCCCGTTTTGGCGACACGAAAGAAGGATTTTTCGCGATCCGGGTGGAGGATAGCATGACCGGAAAGAATGGAGGCGTGCTGAGGAACTCGCACGGGGCAGAGGGAGAGAAGAATGTCTGGGGAAAACGGGCGGATTGGGTGGATTATGGCGGGACAGTAGATGGGCAAAAGGTTGGGATTCTGATTTTTGACAATCCGGAGAACTACAACCACCCGCCGCGCTGGCATGCCCGCGATTACGGCTTGTTCGCCGTAAATCCGTTCGGGGTGAAAGACTTCGATCCGGAATCGAAAGATGCAGGCGGGTACGACCTCAAACCGGGAGACCACCTCCGTTTCCGGTACCGCGTCATTGTGCATTCCGGGGATGTGCCGCCGGACAAAGTCGCCGAATGGTATTCTGATTACATTAAGGGCAGCCACTGATCCGGCTACGGTCCCCTGCGGGTCTTTTTACCAAACGAACTGCCTTTTACCAAACGAACTGCTGAATGGGTTCGTTTTTCATTTTGGCTCTTCCCAGCGAGCAGTCTCCCCGGAGCGCAAAACCGCTTCAATGATGCGCATATTCGCGAGCGCGTCTTCAAGCGGCACGGGGACTTCCGTATTGTCTTGAATGGCGCGCGAGAACTCGTCGCCCTGGATGGTGTACTGATCTGCCGCGGCAAACTCTTCGACACGAGCGCTCCGGCCGGCCAATTCCGAACCGTCATCCACAAAAATCCGGCTGGGCCGGTCAGGGGGAATGTTGTAGGGAATTTCTATTTCGATTCGGCCTTGCGTCCCAAGGATCTGCATGCGCTGGAATGGAACCAGTTGCGTGCTGCAGGTGAATACAGCCTGACCGGGCGAAAAGTCGAGGAGAGCGGAACTGAGGCGATCAGTGCGCATCGCAGGATCGCGGTCGATCAGACCCAAAACGCGAGCAGGTTCGCGCTCAAACAGGAAGCGGGACATGGTGATCGGATAACAGCCGATGTCCATCATGCCCCCTCCGCCGATTTCCGGAATGTTGCGGATGTTCTTTGGATCGTTGTTGAAATAGCTGAACGCGCTCATGATCGCACGTAACTCACCGATGGTGCCGGAGCGCACCATCTCGCGTGCGCGCAGCCATACCGGGTGGGTGCGGACCATGAAAGCCTCCCCGATCTTCACCCCAGTGCGGTCGCGAACAGAAATGAGTTGCTGTGCTTCATCAGCGGTCAGACCGATGGGCTTCTCGCAGAGCACATGCTTGCCGGCCTCCGCAGCGCGGATTGACCATGGAACATGCAGGTGATTGGGAAGCGGGTTGTAAATGGCGTCGATTCCGGAGTCGGCGAGTAACTCTTCGTACGAGCCGTACGCTTTGGCGATGCCTAGCCGTTCCGCCGCTTCCCGCGCTCGGGCGAGATCGCGAGAAGCGATGGCGGTGACCTCACATCTGAGGCCTTTCTGCATGGCTGGAATCACTTTTTTCACGCCGATATTGGCGACTCCCAGAACACCCCAACGCACTTTTTCTGACATGTCTTCGAGTGTCGCACTTCAAAACAGCTGCGCGGCGTGTAGCTTTGCTACGCTGAAACCCGTGAAGCTGTACGACATCGATCCCGGGCCGGATAGTCCCGAAGTGGTTCGGGCAATCATCGAGATTCCGAAGAACTCGGCAAATAAATACGAGTACGACGGCAACTTGGGAGTGTTCCGGCTGGACCGCGCCTTATACTCGCCGATGCATTATCCGGGTGATTATGGCTTCATTCCGGGGACCTTAGCGGAGGATGGAGACCCGCTGGACATCATCATCATGGTCGATCAGCCGAGTTTCACGGGCTGCATGATGGAGGCGCGGCCAGTCGGCCTGCTTCACATGGTGGATCAGAAAGAGAGCGATCAGAAGATCCTGGCGGTGCCTAACCGGAATCCACGATTCGATAGTATTCACACCATCGACCAGGTGTTTCCGCACGTGCTGAAGGAAATTGAGTACTTTTTCTCCATCTATAAAGAACTGCAAGACGTCAAGACTCAGATGAAGGGCTGGAGCGGACCCAGGGACGCCCGCCGTGTCGTCACAGAAAGCCGGCAAGCCTATCTGATAGGGCAGGGAAAGGCACCGGAAGCTGCCACGGACGAAGTCGCTTCTGATTGATCGGTTTCAGGCGAAGGTGTCGCCACCGGAATTATCGTCGAAGCTACCCCCGTCGTCACCGCCAGTATCGTAGTCGGCGTTGTCTATTTGAGCATTGTTATCGTCGTACTGGCCCTGATCGTTGATATTTTGACCCTGGTCATTATAGTCGGCACGGTCGCCAGAGACGTCCTGCTGCTGCGGGGTGTCGTAGTAATTGTTCTCGATGATCTCTTCCCTAGGAGCGCCGCCGAAACCCGCGCCTCCTCCGAAGCCGCCGAATCCGCCACCATATCCGGGATGTGAGAAAAGAGACTGAATGCCTTCGAACGCCAATGCCCCTGCCGCAACACCCGCCGCCGTTTGGGCGGCTCCGCGTAGGAAGCTCGGCGCGCCGCTCGGACTCGGCATGCTGGAAGAAGGAGCAGCGTATTGAGGCGGCGGGGGAGCGGAGTACTGTTGTCCGCCATACCGCTGTCCCGGCTGAGAATAACCGCCAGGCGTTGCGCCCTGTCCTCCTAGGAAGCTACCGCCTGTCCCCACGGGAGCGGGCTGAGTGGTCCGCTGTTGGAGTTCCTGAATCTGCTGTTGCGCGTGCTGTATAGCAAGATTCTGGACGAGCACTGTCTGGGTCATCATGTACAGCGCGTCGGGCCGTGAGCCGATCTTGCTGCGAATGAAGTCTTCGGCCTCGGGATCTCTCGGCGGCGCAGGAGTTTGCGCCAATTTAGCGGCCAGATCCTCCAGCATTTTTCGTTCGTCGGGGGTCATTCGTATCTCTTTTCGTCGGACGCCTAAATAGACGCAGAAGGTGGGGCGTCCGTTCATTTTTGTACGGATCTTGCATACAGCCTGCGCTCGTGACAGTGTAGGGAATGTATGCTGCTGGAAGCGACCTCGTCCGTCGAACAAGAAGTTAATCCCTGGGAATCCGCGGCCCATCGTTTCGATGAAGCGGCCGAACTGCTAAAGCTCGATGACGGGATGCGGAAAGTGCTCCGCCAGCCGGCGATGGAGCTCACGGTGAACATCCCGGTAGTGCTGGACGACGGCCGCATAGAGGTCTTCACGGGCTATCGGGTTCAGCATTCAATTGCACGAGGCCCGGCCAAGGGCGGGATCCGTTTCGCGCCTGACGTTTCGCTGGATGAGGTGCGCGCGCTGGCGGCTTGGATGACCTGGAAATGCGCGGTAGTAAACATACCGTTCGGCGGCGGCAAAGGCGGAGTAATCTGCGAACCGCACCTTTTGAGCGAAGGCGAATTAGAGCGCATCACCCGCCGCTACACGGCGGAAATTCTTGAATTCATCGGACCGGAACGGGATGTCCCCGCGCCCGATGTGAACACCAATGCCCAAACCATGGCTTGGATCATGGACACGTACTCGATGCACAAGCGGCATACGGTGACGGCGGTGGTGACGGGGAAACCACTTGAGTTGGGTGGTTCGCTCGGACGTCCCGAAGCGACCGGCCGCGGCTGCATGATCGTGACCATGGAAGCGATGCGCAGATTTGGTTTAACACTGGCGGGAACGCGTGTCGTGGTTCAGGGCTTGGGAAATGTGGGCGGGATGGCGGCGCGCCTGATGAGCCAAAGAGGATTCAAAATTATCTGCGTAGCGGAGTACGATGGCGCCGTTTACAATCCGCACGGGCTCGATATCGACGGTTTGATGCGGCATCGTACCGAAACGGGTTCGATAAAAGGTTTTGCGGAAGCCGAAGATGTGGACAAGCACGAGGCATTACTGCTCGATTGCGATGTGCTGATTCCCGCGGCTCACGAAAACGTGATCACGTCGGCCAATGCGGACCGGGTTAAAGCTAAGATTTTGTGCGAGGGAGCGAACGGGCCTACCACTTTCGTGGCCGATTCCATTCTTACGGAAAAGAAAGTTTTCGTGATTCCGGACATTCTGGCTAATGCCGGAGGAGTGACCGTTTCGTATTTCGAGTGGGTACAAGACCGCCAGGGTTATTTTTGGACTGAAATGGAGGTCAATACCAAGCTCGAACACATCATGGTCGCCAGCTTCAATGACGTGATTGGTTATGCGGACAAGCACGGCGTGAACAATCGAACGGCTGCCTACATGCTTGCGCTCGACAGGGTTGCGACCGCGATCAAAAAACGTGGGCTATACGCATAATCTCTCTTCCTTCAGGCCGCCGGGGCGGACTTGGTGAACACGGATCCCTCGACACCGCTGATGCGGCAGTACCAGACCGCGAAGAAACAGGTCCCCGGCGCTTTACTGCTGTTTCGGCTTGGGGATTTTTATGAGCTGTTCTATGAGGACGCGGTTACCGCGGCTCGAGAGCTGGAAATCACCCTCACCGCGCGCAATAAAGAGCGTGGAGAGCCGATTCCGATGTGCGGCGTCCCCTATCATGCGGCGGACGGTTACATTGCCCGGTTGATTCAACGCGGGTATCGGGTAGCTATCTGCGAACAGATGGAAGAGGCCGGTCCGGGGAAGAAATTGGTTCGCCGTGAAGTGACGCGCGTGGTGACACCGGGAACGGCTACCGATTCCAGCCTGCTCCGCTCTCATGAAAATAACTATCTGGCCGCCGCTTACACGAAGAGCGGCCGATGCGGCTTGGCTTATGCCGATCTCTCGACCGGTGAATTTCAAACCACAGAACTGGCCGAAGCCGACGCCATTCCTTTTCTCGAGACCTTGAATGTGAGCGAGGTGCTGTATCCGGAGGGATTTCCGACCGGCGCGCCGTGCCTCGAAACGCCAATCGAACCGTGGGTGTTTGGAGGCGATTACGCCGGGCGGCAGATTCTGGAAGTTTTCCGCTTACTTTCACTCGATGGTTGCGGTCTGGGCGATAAACCGCTCGCGACTGCTGCTGCGGGAGCGGTGCTCCATTATTTGCGCGAAACGCAGAAATCCGCGCTGGAGCATCTCAATCGTCCGGCCTTTCTATCAGCGCACCGGGCACATGGTTCTGGATGCTGCTACGGTGAGAAATCTCGAACTCGTAGAGCCGCTGTTTGCCGGAGAGAGCCGCGAAGCGACCCTGATCCATGTACTAGATAAAACGTCGACGGGCATGGGTGGGCGGCTATTGCGCCGCAGGCTGCTGAACCCATCTTGCGATCGCGGGGAAATCGAACAGCGCATGGATGCGGTGGGGGAATTGAGCGGCAAAATAATCCTGCGGGGAGATTTACGAAAGACGCTCGGGGGAGTTCAGGATCTCGAAAGGCTTCTGGCGAAGATTACACTCGGCACCGCGACACCCCGGGAGCTATTGGCGCTCGGCCGCTCCCTAGCGCATCTGCCGCGATTAGCAAAACTGACGGACGGCCTTGAAACGCCCGTTTTGCGGAGCGAAATCGATCTAGTTGAAGACGTGCGTGAGAAGGTGCTGGCTGCCATCGCTGAGGATCCTCCAGTGAGCATCGGGGATGGAGGTACGATTCGCGATGGATTCCATCCTGAACTCGACGATCTGCGCAACATCAGCCGGCATAGCCGCGAGTACATTGCGGCGATCGAAACTCGCGAGCGCGCGAATACCGGAATCCAGTCCCTGAAAGTTCGGTTCAACAATGTGTTCGGGTACTACATCGAAATCTCCAAGGCCAATCTCCATCTCGCGCCGGCAAGTTTCGAACGTAAGCAGACGCTGGCAAATGCCGAGCGCTTTACTACGCCGGAGCTGAAGGCGTTGGAATCAAAAGTTTTGGATGCGGAGGAAAAGATTCTCTCCTTGGAGAGGGATATCTTTCAGGAAGTTCGGTTGTTTGCGGCCAGCCAAGCGGCCCGGATCAAAGCGGCGGCGGCGGCGGTCGCGGAACTGGACGTAGCGGCAAGCCTGGCACATGTCGCGGTCGAGAACCGCTATCATAGGCCGCGATTTTCCGATTCAGGGGAAATGAGGATCGATGCCGGGCGTCATCCCGTGATCGAGAAGCTCAGCGAGCGGGATGCCGTGCGTTTCATACCGAACGATCTGTATCTTCACTCGTCGAAAGAATATATAGGTGTTATTACCGGCCCGAACATGGGCGGAAAATCAACTTATCTCAGGCAGGCGGCGCTGATTTTGATACTGGCCCAAATGGGGTCGTTTATACCTGCGGATTCCGCTTTGCTGCCGGTAGTGGACCGAGTTTTCACACGTATCGGCGCCGCCGATAATTTGTCCAGAGGGCGTTCCACATTCATGGTGGAGATGACAGAGGCCGCCGCAATCCTTAATACGGCGACGGGCAATAGCTTTATAGTATTGGACGAGATTGGACGGGGAACCTCCACCTATGACGGCTTGGCCCTGGCATGGGCGGTAATCGAGTACATTCACGAGCGGATAAAGGCGAAAACGCTCTTTGCAACGCACTACCACGAGCTGACGGAACTCGAAAATCAACTTTCCGGTGTAAGAAATTTACACGTCGCGGTGAAAGAGTCAAATGAGCAGATCTTGTTCATAAGAAAGGTAGAACCGGGTGCCGCGGACCGCAGTTATGGCATTGAAGTGGCTCGCTTGGCTGGCTTACCCCTGCAAGTAATCCAGCGGGCGAGGTCCGTTTTATTGCATCATGAAGTAAGGGAACACTTGGTCAGTGATGAACTGGCGCCGGGTGAGGCTAACGCTCCCCTACAAATCAAACTTTTTGAGCCTATGAATGAGGGGCTCGCCGATCGGATTCGGGCGCTTGATATCAACGAGCTCCGGCCGGTTGAAGCTTTGCAGATTCTGCAAGATTTGCAGCAAGAGTTGCTAACGACATGAGAATAGCAGGTATAATGAGCGGGACTTCGCTCGACGGTATCGACGTAGCGATAGTTGATATCACCGGGTCGGGCTTCAAGGCAAAGATCAATGTCTTGACCAGCCACTCTGTCCCCTACCCAAGACAAATTCGTGAGGCGCTGCTCGCCATTTCCAATACGAGCGCGTTCACAGGCGATATTTCACGGCTGAACTTCCTTCTGGGAGAGTTGTACGCCGAAGCCCTAGAGGAAACGGCTGAGCGTGGAGAGATTCCGTTGAGCACCATCAAGCTCATCGGCTGCCATGGTCAGACGATCTTTCACGAGGGCCAAGGCGCGCAATATCTGGGCAAGAAGGTGGCGAGCACATTTCAGATTGGCGAATCGAGCGTCATCAGCGAACGCACGGGCATCGATGTGATCTCGAATTTCCGGGAGCGCGATGTAGCGGCGGGCGGCAAGGGCGCTCCGCTGGTTCCCTATCTGGATTACATGCTCATTCGGCACCGCGGGCGGGGGCGGGTGGCCATCAATATTGGTGGCGTCGCGAATCTGACCGCCATTCCGCCCAATACCAGCACCGATCGCGTGATCGCGTTCGATACGGGTCCGGGCAATATGATCATCGACCAGCTCGTGACCCGAATCACCGCCGGCGGCCAGACCTACGATCGCGATGGCGTGATCGCCGCGTCCGGTGAAATCGATCCGAAGCTCTTGGCGAAATTGCTCCGCGATAAGTATTTCCGGGCCAAGCCGCCCAAAACTGCGGGGCGCGAGCAATACGGCGCGGAGTATGTTTCGAAGCTGCTGGATACCGAACTGAGCAGCGAGGATCTGATCGCTACCGCTACGGCACTAACGGCGGAGAGTATCGCGCTCGGGGTACGTAACTTTGTTCTGACGGAGATGCGGGTGGACGAGGTCTTCGTATCGGGCGGCGGGGCACACAATCCCACGCTGATGAAGATGTTGCGGAAGGCGATGGATCCGATTCCTGTGAAGGAGACGACCGAAGTAGGTCTCGACGTCGATGCCAAGGAAGCAATCGCTTTCGCGGTGATGGCCTACGAGACCGCTCATTGCCGGCCCTCAAACGTGCCCATGGCGACGGGCGCCAAGCGGTCGGTCGTGCTCGGCAAGGTAACCCAGAACGGCGCTCCCCGGAACGGAAGCTCAAACGGGGCAACACCCATTAATGGGTCGGCCCGGAATAATGGAACGGCTACTCATAAAGTGAAAGCCACGCGCCCGACACCGGTCACTCGGCAGCCAGTTGCCCCCAAAGCCAAGGCTGCGGCGCGGTAAGGCGCAGAAATCAAAAGACGGGAAGCGGGATGTCCGGGAGGGCGTTCCGCTTTTTCGCGCTTCAGCCCGGCGAGTCAGCGATCTAACGGGTACCGGCGTCCTCGCATGTCTAGCCGGCGACCGCACTGATAGGGTAACCTGGACGCGTATCTTACCGCTTGTAAGATGAGCAAGTTGATCTACGCTCCTATTTTCCGTTCCGACTCTGCATCCAACAGGTGTAAGATTACCCGGAACGGCATTCCCGAGAGCTCCGGCTTATCTTCGATATCCGCCCGCACATCAAGAAGAGCGCGCTCGAGAAGATAGCTATCAAGCAGCGTCTGTTGGTCGCCCTGCGCCGGAGGCAGATAGGCAGCCGCGTCGGCAGCCTTCCAATATCCGCGCATAAAAGCCGCGCTCACGTGGGAGTACCAGAAGCGGCCCAAGGCTCGAAGCTCGCTTCGTACGCCGCTTTTGTTCTGTTCCCCCGACAAGACAGGGCGAATGCTCGACTGCGCCGCATACCCAAATGAAACCAGCATGCTGGCGACGTCGCGCAGGGGGCAGCGTTTTATACGCCGGCTGCTGAGGTGCTGATCGGGCTCGCCTTCGAAATCGAAGATGACGATATCATTCCCAGTCATCAACAGGTGACCCAAATGAAGACGGCCGTGGAACCGCTGCCTCTCCGATCTGATGCGCTGTTCGAACACCGAGCGGAACTTAGTCACAATCGCATTTTCCTGTTCCAGGACCTTGGCGGCAAGGACCATTACTTCCGGTTTCATATCGGCGTAGCGCTGACGAATAAACTCCATGCGGCGTCCGGTTAGCCCGATGTAACCGTGAAACAGGCTTTGCCTGTAGAAGTCATTGAATGGCTCCGGCGCAAAAGCCGGGTCGTCGATACGCCCGAGCGCAAGATGCATTTCGGCGATTCGCTTGCCCATCGTCTCTGCCAACGAGAGATACGATCCAATGAGGTTGGTTGCGAGCGGCGGCGGGTCGGCCAAAGCAAAGCTAAGCGCATAGATGTTGGTGGGCGCAGAGCTTTGTAGGTCCAGGTTGATTTCCTGTAACGCCCTGCTGCGCTGGATGAATTCAGCCACATGTTTGCGCGTTTGCTGCCAGGCGGTTCCCTCATTCGGAACAAAGAAGTGAAGAACACCAATCGTGGTGGATTCGCCCGTGTCGGTCACATACTCGAGAGAACCCGCGAACGGAACCGCATTTGGAAACGGAGGCGACTGTTTTTCGGTCAGCGCCTCGCCCATTTCGATGCCGGGATGCGGTCCCGCTTCGATGCTGCGCAATAGTTTCAGGACGAAGCGGTCGTCGAACCTGATAGTCGTGTGTATCTCGGAACGCAGCAACTCCGGTTGGAGCTCTTCGTGGGCGGCGGGTCCGAGGCTTTTATAGTGGCGGTTCGGAGCCGCCACTATCGCGCCATACTCGCCGGTAAACCGTCTCTTTCGGGCAAAGGCATCCAGCAGCGCGAGGCAGAATTCCTTACTGCGAATGGCGGCATAGAGCAGACCCTCTGCGCCGCTGCTATCGCGAACATCCGCGATGAGGGCATCTGAATGCTCGCGGCGAACGCTCTGAACTTCCTGACCAATTACAAAGCCCATTGGGATCAGGAAATCTTCGGGATCGCCGGTTGTATATTCCACGTGGACGAATACCAGCCGGTACCGGTTATGCAGAATGGGAACCACCTCGGTAAGTTCAATAGAGCGGAACCGGCGATCCTTGGAACGGAACCAAGTGCGGGATTGCAGGAAACGGGGAAGAATGGAGGCGATGCTGGTGCGCGAGCCCTCGTCCCATATATCCGCCAATGCCTGGATCGCAATCACAGGAACGCGAAGTTGGCTGGCTTCAACGGAAGGGGCCCGCACGCTTACGGACACGTCACGCTGCTCGAGTGAAAACCAGAAGAACGAGTTTGGGCCTAGCGTTATCGGGTAATAATTCTCGCCGATAGGCGGAAAATCGGCGCGTCCGAACATCTCGACCGGCGTATAGCCTTTGAAGCGCTGAAGGTCGAGCTGGACGGCCTGCGCAAAACGGGACAAATTCGCTACCACCAGGATGGTCTCATCCTCGTAACGGCGAATATAAGCAAGCACGTGTTGATTAGAGGGATAAAGAAACTCGAGCGTACCGCGCCCAAAGGCTTTGAACTGCTTGCGCAGGGCTATGATGCGCTTGGTCCAGTTGAGCAGCGAATTGGCATTCTCCTGCTGTGATTCGACGTTTATCGCTTCATAGTGGTAAGCCGGATCGATATTCACGGGCAGGTACAACTTTTGCGGATTCGCGGCTGAGAAGCCGGCGTTCCGGTCGGGGCTCCACTGCATAGGCGTGCGAACCCCGTTCCTGTCACCGAGGTAAACATTGTCACCCATGCCGATCTCGTCGCCGTAGTAAATGACGGGGGTTCCCGGCAGAGAGAACAGGAGAGCGTTCATCACTTCGATGCGCGAACGATCATTGCCGAGAAGCGGAGCCAGGCGGCGGCGAATCCCGAGATTGATGCGGGCGCGCCGGTCAGCCGCATATACGCGATACATATAGTCGCGCTCATCGTCCGTGACCATTTCAAGCGTGAGCTCGTCGTGATTGCGGAGAAACATAGCCCACTGACACGTTTCGGGAATCGCAGGCGTACGTTTCAGTATTTCTACTATTGGAAGCCGGTCTTCCAAACGGAGCGCCATGAAAAGCCGCGGCATCAGCGGGAAATGAAAGTTCATGTGACATTCATTGCCGTTGCCGAAGTAGGCGACCGCATCCTCCGGCCACATGTTGGCTTCAGAGAGCAACATGCGGTTCGGGAATCTGGCATCAAGATGCTGCCGAATCTCGCGCAGGAACTCGTGCGTTTCGGGAAGATTCTCGCAACTGGTTCCTTCGCGCTCGAACAGGTATGGAATCGCATCTAGCCGGAAACCATCCACGCCCATGCCGGCCCAGAAATCCAACGCGTGCATGACGGCACGGCGGACCAGCGGGTTGTCAAAATTCAAGTCCGGTTGATGTGAAAAGAAACGGTGCCAGTAATAAGCTTTGGCGATGGGATCCCAGCTCCAGTTCGATGGTTCGAAGTCTTTGAAGATGATGCGCACGCCCTCATATTTGTCCGGTGAATCGCTCCAGACGTAGAAATTGCGCCACTTCGAACCGGGCTCGGCGCGGCGGGATTTTTGGAACCACTCGTGTTGATCGGACGTGTGATTAATGACCAGCTCAGTGATGACGCGCAGCCCACGCCTGTGGGCCTCTTTTAGGAAGTTTTGGAAATCGCGAAGCGTGCCGTAAGACGGATGGACGCTGCGGAAATCCGAGATGTCATACCCGTCATCCTTCCAGGGCGACGGAAAGAATGGAAGCAGCCAGATGGCCGTGACGCCAAGGTCTTCGAGATAGTCGAGCTTCTCCGCAAGTCCCCGAAAATCGCCCATCCCGTCCGCATTGCTGTCGCTGAAGGCGCGAACGTGCGCTTCATAAATGAGGGCATCTTTGTACCAAAGCGGATCGCCAATTAACCCACCACCGCTATGCGAGTGTTCCATGACCTTTGAAGCGAGTAAGGGCGGAAAAATGCCCCTTCATCTTACGATGTGACATCGATTTCGATGCGCCGGTTTCGCAAGGCTCCTGAATCCAAGCCGAGCGTATGCTGAGTAGAGCCTAATGACAGCCCGTTCTCTACTTCTGGTATTCGCAGTACTGCCGCTCATGGGGGCGGACCTGCGCCTCGGCATTATCGGGACGGACACGTCTCATGTCACGGCGTTTACCGCTGTGCTGAATGACGTGAACTCGCCGGACCACATCTCCGGCGCGCGAGTAGTGGCGGCGTATAAGGCCGGAAGCCCGGACCTTGAAGAGAGCGCAAAACACGTAGATCGGTACGCAAACGAACTAAAGCAAAAATGGGGTGTACAGATTGTCGATTCCATCGCGGACCTCTGTCCGGTAGTTGATGGGATCTTGCTCGAGAGCGTTGACGGACGCCCTCACTTGGCGCAATTTCGCGAAGCGGCAAAGTGCGGCAAGCCCGTATTTATTGACAAGCCGCTCGCGTCCACTTTGGCAGACGCGCTCGAAATCGCGCGTGTGGGCAAGCAAGACCATATTCCATGGTTCAGCTCGTCATCGCTGCGTTACAGCGCAATTGCCGATCTGAAGAGCGCGGACCTGGTGAGCGCAATCGTTTGGGCCCCGGGTCCGATGGAAAGCCATCATCAGCTAGACCTCTCCTGGTATGGCATTCACGGAGTGGAGATGCTGTACACGCTGCTCGGAACCGGCTGCGAAGAGGTGACCCGCATTTCTTCGCCGGATTCCGATGTCATTACGGGCCGCTGGAAGGATGGACGGTTGGGAACGGTTCATCTACAGCGCCCTTATGGGAAGTACGGTGGAGTGGTGTTCCTCAAGGGGCAAAAGTTGGAAGCGAAGCCCGACATTCAATTCAGCTATGTCCCACTCGTGAAAGAAATCGTCACCTTCATGCAGACGAAGGAGCCACCCGTACCGAACGACGTCACGCTGGAGATGTTCGCCTTCATGGACGCGGCGCAGCGTAGCCTGGCGGAAGGCAGCAAGACGGAGAAGCTGCGCAGCACGGATCAGTAGTTGGCCCGCATCGTTCTGAATACATTCGGCTCGTTTGGCGACCTCCATCCATACCTGGCGATTGCGATAGAGTTGCGGCGGCGCGGCCATGAACCCATCGTGGCGACGTCCGCCGTCTATCGGGCCAAGGTTGAAGCCGAGGGAGTTGGCTTTATGCCGGTACGGCCGGATGTCGGCGAGTTGATGGATAATGCGGAGTTCCTTGAAAGGTTATGGGACCCTAGACGCGGCACGGAGTATCTGGTCCGCGACTACCTGATTCCGAACATCGAGGCTAGCTATGAAGATCTGGCCGCAGCTTGCGAAAAGGCGGATCTGCTGCTCACGCATTTCGGCAACTGTGCGGGCCCCATTCTAGGAGAGTTGCGAAAGCTGCCCTGGCTATCGGTGGCGCTGCAGCCAATCGTTTTCCTTTCAGCGCACGATCCTCCCGTGCTTTCGATCGCGCCCTGGTTGAAGCACTTTTACCGGTTCGGCGCATTTGGCGCCCTGCGGAACCTGGGGAGAATCGGCTCCAAGCGATGGATCGGAAAACTTCGTCAGTTGAGAAGCCGCCTCGGCTTACCGTGTGATCGGCATCCGCTCTTCGAAGGACAATTTTCGCCGACCGGAACGCTGGCGCTGTTTTCGAGATATTTTGCAAAGCCGCAATTGGATTGGCCACCGAATAGCAATACAACCGGGTTCGTATTTTATGATCGCCGCGGCGCAGGGTTCGGCGGCGAGAACGGTCTTGAGCCCGACCTTGCGCGATTTCTCGATGCGGGACCGGCGCCTGTCGTCTTTACCCTGGGTTCCTCCGCGGTTATGCATCCGGGCACGTTCTTTCACGAAAGCGCGGAAGCGGCGAAGCAACTGGGCCTCCGCGCGGTGTTGCTCGTAGGGCCGCTGAAACACGAGACCCTTGCGAAGGACCTCCCGGATTCGATCTTCATCGCGGAATACGCCCCATTTTCGGAATTGATGCCGCGGGCGGCAGCCAACGTCCATCAGGGCGGAATCGGCACCACGGGACAGGCGCTGCGCGCCGGAAAGCCGATGATTGTGGTCCCCTGGTCGCACGATCAGCCCGACAATGCGGAAAGGCTGAGGCGGTTGGGCATAGCTCGCACCGTCAGCCGTTCGCGCTACACAAGCGCACGAGTGTCACAATCATTGAAAGCGCTGCTTCAAGACTCAAGCCTCAAACAGCGGGCGGCTGACATTGGCGATCAGATCGCGCTCGAGAACGGCTTGCAGAACGCGTGCAACGCAATTGAAGGCGTCCTGGCTAAGAGCTGAGCTTACCGTTTTTTCCGAACCAGCCGCCTGGCTTTGCGCACCACGGTTGGCTCGGCGGCGAACGCCTCATTCACAAGAGTTTCCTGTTGATCGTGGTGCAATTTGTGAGCGCCCGCGGCGGGGCTCGCCGCGGTTGGACGCCCGACGTATCGCAACTGGCGCTTCACTGGACCGCTGTTTCCGCCGGGATTGATGATCGATTGCATCTGCTCTTCAACGAAATACCACGCGCCCATATTCTCCGGTTCTTCCTGCACCCATAGCAGTTCGGCCGCCTCGGAATAGCGGCGCAGGATATCCACGAACCGTTGCAGTGGAAACGGGTAAAGCTGCTCCAGGCGAATGATGGCGACATCGTTGCGACCCAGTTCCTGACGCTTGTTGACCAGATCGTAATACACCTTCCCCGAGCACAACAGTAACCGGCGGATCTGGCCGCCAACATACTGCGAATCGCCGATTACTTCCTGAAAAGCTCCGCTGGTCAGTTCTTCCAATCGCGACGAGGCGGCAGGATATCGCAGCAGGAACTTCGGCGTGAAGACGATGAGGGGTTTACGTATACCCCGCCGGTCTGCGCCGCCATACATCTGACGCCGGAGCAGGTGGAAATATTGCGCCGGAGTCGTGCAGTTACAAACCTGGATATTGTTTTCGGCACAGAGCTGCAGGAAACGCTCGATTCGCGCGCTTGAATGCTCCGGCCCTTGCCCTTCGAATCCGTGCGGGAGCAACAGAACCAAGCCACTCGGCTGGTTCCATTTCGTTTCCGCTGAAATGACAAATTGATCGATGATGATTTGCGCGCCGTTTACAAAATCTCCGAACTGAGCTTCCCAAAGCACCAGCGTCAGCGGATCGGCGACGCTATAGCCGAATTCAAAACCCATGGCGGCGAACTCGCTCAGCAGGCTGTCTACAACTTCGAATTTCGCCTGCTTGGGGTCGAGATGTTTTAGAGGAACATAGGACTCGCCGGTTTCGTAGTCGCTGAATTCAAGATGGCGTTGGGTAAAGGTGCCTCGCGAAACGTCTTCGCCGCTCAAACGCACCGGCGTGCCTTCGAGTACCAGGCTGCCGAACGCCAGCGTCTCCGCGAACCCCCAATCGATGGAACCACCGCGCAATGCTTCCCGCCGCTTCTCAAGCAGGTTTTTCAATTTGGGATGGAGGTGGAACTCTTCCGGCAGACTCGTGCATTTCTCCACTACCCTGGTGAGCGCGTTGTACTCCGCCGCCGTGGAAGGAATCGGCTGCGCAATCTCTTCCGCTGGCACTTCGGCGAATTCTTCAATGACGAACTGCTCGCGGCTCTTCTTGGCCTCATCGTAGGTCTGGTTCAGCCGGGAGCGCACTTGAGCCCGGATATTCTCCACCTGTTCCTGACCGACGAACTTCTCGCGTATGAGGCGCTCTGAATACTGAGATGCGGCCGTTGGCGTGTTCTTTATCTTCCGGTACATGACCGGTTGCGTGTAGCTCGGGTCGTCCGCTTCGTTGTGTCCTTGACGGCGATAGCCGACGATGTCAACGACTACGTCGCGTTTAAATTCCTGACGATAATCGTAGGCCAACTGAGCGACCCTGATGCAAGCTTCCGGATCGTCGGCGTTGACATGGAAAATCGGAGCCTGGACGGAAAGCGCGACATCGGTTGAGTACACGCTAGTGCGGCCTTCGAGAGGATTCGTCGTAAATCCGATCTGATTGTTAGTCACAACGTGGATAGTGCCCCCGGTTTTGTATCCTTCCAGTTGCGAAAGCTGCAGGACCTCCGCGACGACGCCTTGCCCGATGAACGCTGCGTCACCATGGATGAGAACCGGGATGACGCGCTCGCGGTTCGCGTCGCCGATGCGATCCTGCTTCGGGCGAACCAGGCCCTCCACAACGGGATCGACCGCTTCCAGGTGACTGGGATTGAAAGCGACCGAGACTAGAATCTCCTTGCCCAATGTGGAGCGATGGATACCGCTTGCCCCGAGATGGTACTTTACATCGCCGGAGCCTTGCACGCTCTCCGGATCGGGCTCGCCTTCGAATTCCGAGAAGACCTGCGCCATCGATTTACCGATGACATTCGCGAGAACGTTGAGGCGCCCGCGGTGCGCCATACCGATGACGATCTCGTGTACGTTCTGGTTCGCGGCGCGCTCCAGCACCTCGTCGAGCGCCGCGATAGTGCTCTCCAATCCTTCGAGACCGAAACGCTTCTGGCCAACAAAGCGGGTCTGCAGAAAATGCTCAAACTCTTCCGCCTGGATGATCCGGCTGAGAATACGGTGCCGGACCGCATCGTCCAGCGTCCAAAGATTCGCGGTTGCTTCCATCCGATCCTGCAACCATTGCTTCTGCTGCGGATCCTGAATGTGCATGTATTCAACGCCGATAGAGCCGCAATAAGTGGAACGGAGGCGATCCAGAATCTCCCGCAGCGTCTCATACGGCTGCATATATTTCGCGATGGCTCCGCTGGGAGCCTTTACCGCCCCGGCGAGAAACGGCCTGTCGAGATCCCAGATAGAAAGGCCGTAGGACGCGGGATCGAGTTCGGCGTGATAACCGGGGTCGCTTCCGAGAGGATTTGTATTCGCCAGCAAGTGCCCGCGAATTCGATACGAATTAATGAGCTGAATAACGGCGGCTTCCTTAGCAACATCCGTATTGACCGAGGCGAATCGAGTAGGCGCTATCTGCTGATCCGTTTGCCAGCGGACCGGCATATACGGGATGCGCAGATCGCGAAAAATGCCGTCATAGAAACCGTCTTCGCCCTGAAGCAATTGCTGCAGCTTGGCGAGAAAAGTGCCCGACTCAGCGCCTTGGATGATGCGGTGATCGTAGGTGCAGGTGATCATCAGCACCTTGCTGATGCCGAGCATGGCGCGGGTTTCTTCACTGGCAGCGGCGAACTCCGCAGGATAATCGATGGCTCCCGTTGCGACGATCGCTCCCTGCCCGGGCATGAGCCGCGGCACTGAACCGAGCGTGCCAACCGTGCCCGGATTAGTGAGAGAGATTGTTGTGCCCTCAAAATCGGCGACCTGCAGCTTGTTCGTGCGGGCACGCGCAACAATGTCATCGTAAGCGGCGAGAAACTGAGAAAAGCTCATTCCATCGGCGTTCTTGATATTCGGAACTTTCAGCGAGCGCGAACCATCTTTGCCTGCAACGTCGACCGCCAGGCCGATGTTTATGTTGTTGCGCACCACGCGAAATGCCTCGCCGCCGTTTTCGGCGTAAGCGTGATTTAACCCCGGGTTGGTTTTAACCGCTTTCACAATCGCCCACGCGATGAGATGCGTGAAGCTGAGCTTGCCGCGGCCCTGCAGCGCCCGCTGTCGATTGACCATCCCGCGGTTTTCTTCAATGACGCGAACCGGAATCTGGCGTTGTGAAGTCGCGACCGGAATCGAAAGGCTCGCGGTCATGTTCTCCGCGATCCGGGCCGCAGCTCCGCGCAACGGCACAAGCTGATCGCCGGGCCCGACGCTCTTCGGCTCCTGCCGCGCCAGTGGCCTACCGGTCG
The DNA here is from genome assembly GCA_963762495.1 of uncultured Acidobacteriaceae bacterium. Taxonomy (GTDB): domain Bacteria; phylum Acidobacteriota; class Terriglobia; order Bryobacterales; family Bryobacteraceae; genus Bog-105. The sequence continues at coordinate 622,677 of CAVXKZ010000006.1, read as the reverse complement.
TTTTAGCTATTTCGGTGGTAGTAGCACTTTTAATCGGGGGTGGCTCGGGCGGGGGTTCTTTCTTGGGAATTGGAGGCTGGGGCGGTTCTCTTTCTGGTTCTGGAAACTGCCGCTCAGGCGGTTCCTGCTCTGGAACTTCTTGCCTAGGTGGCTCTTTCACGGGAGGTTCTGGTATCGGTTCGCCTGCGATCGCAACCCCTGCACTTGGCGTGGAGAGCGCGGCCGCATCGCCGTTCGCCGGCACGCCAGATTCTCCGTTATGTCCCGATTCCTGGAAAAGATGAGTCCAGCCTTCGTCAACGCTCTTTCGATCGAACTGGTACTGGTGATACAGCTCGTCTTCTAACCAGCTATTAATACCCAACGCGGGGTCATTTCCTTGCGGCATGTTGTGATTCGCAAACTGTACGCGACTGTGGGGAGCGAGGGTGCCGAAGTCTCAGCGGCACGCCCACAGAAAGGCTAATCCGTATCTCTATTGTAACGAAATGGGGCAATTTCGCCGACTTTGCGCTTCGAAGTACACTAACATTGAATGACCTTGGAAGAACTGGAAAGAGAGTACGTTACGCTCCGGCAGCAAGGTGAAGCTGTGCGGAGGTATCTTTGACGCGCCCGCCAAGAAAAAAGAGCTAGATAAGCTCGAAATCGAGATCGGTGATCCCGATTTCTGGAATCAACCCGAAAAGAGCCAGCGGGTGATGCAGCAGCGCAAGCGTCTGGAAGAAACGATTCAGAGCGCTACGGCCGTCCTGGCTGCCAATTCCGACATCGAGACGCTTTTTGAACTCGCTCGCGAGGGAGAAGATGTAAACGGTGACCTCGAGCGTGAACTTCATTCGTTTGGGTCCAGATTGGAGCAGCTTGAGACCAGGATGCTCCTTTCCGGCGAGAACGATGCACGCGATGCCATCATTACGATTCATCCGGGAGCGGGCGGAACAGAAAGCCAGGACTGGGCAGAAATGCTGTTGCGCATGTATCTGCGGTGGGCGGAGCGGCACAAGTTTCAGGCCGTGATGACCGACAGGCTGGAAGGCGAAGGCGCTGGCATCAAGTCCGCAACCGTCGAAATCAACGGCGAAAACATTTACGGCCAATTGCAGTCGGAAGTCGGCGTTCACCGGCTGGTTCGCATTTCACCCTTCGATGCGAACGCGCGCCGACATACGTCTTTCGCGTCCGTGTTCGTCTATCCGCAGATAGACGAGGACATCAACGTCGACATCAAGCCAGAGGACTTGAAAATTGACGTATTCCGGGCCAGTGGCGCGGGCGGCCAACACGTTAATAGAACGGAATCGGCTGTCCGGTTTACGCATTTGCCGACCGGGATCGTTGTGCAGTGCCAAAACGAGCGTTCGCAGCACAAGAATCGATCCAGCGCAATGAAGCAGTTGCGAGCGAAACTATACGAATACGAAATTGAGAAGAAGCGCGCACAGGACCAGAAGATTGAAGACACGAAACTCGAGATCAACTTCGGCAGCCAGATTCGCAGTTACGTGCTGGCGCCCTATCGGTTGATCAAAGATCACCGGACAAAACTTGCCATCGGCGATGTGGATCGTGTATTGGACGGCGATATCGATCCGTTGATCCACGCGTATCTGGCTTGGCGAAAGACCGGCCGCATATACGGCGATATCAAGGAAGATTTGCCCGAATAAGCGCTGAATGATAGTTCAGCCTACAGACGATGCGCTGGCTCACGCGGCGGAGATCGTCCGCGGCGGCGGTTTGGTGGCATTTCCAACCGAGACAGTTTACGGCCTAGGCACCAATGCGCTCGATCCCGATGCGGTGAAGCGCATTTACGAAGCCAAGGGGCGCCCCTTCGCGAGCCCCTTGATCGTGCACGTCTCGGATGAAGCTATGGCTAGATCGCTGGCGGCGGACTGGCCGGACGCCGCTCGGAAATTGGCCGCGCGATTTTGGCCGGGACCGTTGACGCTGATTGTGAAGAAGGCGGCAATCGTTCCAGAGATCGTGACCGCAAGTCTCGATTCCGTAGGGGTGCGCGTTCCAGCGCATGCGGTCGCGCTTGCTCTCATCCGCAAAGCGGGCCTGCCGATCGCCGCTCCGAGCGCCAATCGGTTCATGCAAATCTCACCGACTACCGCCGAACATGTAGAGGCGGCCCTGGGAAATCGCGTCGAGTTGATTCTTGATGGCGGACCGACTCGCGTTGGAATCGAATCGACAGTGGCCTCGCTCCGGCGCGAGTCGCCCGCGGTGCTTCGCCCGGGTATGATCTCCCTAGAAGAATTAGAAGCAGTGACAGGTATTGTCTGGGAGCGCGAATTGAACTTGCCCCACGTCTCGGAAGCTCCAGGACTTCATCCCCGGCACTATGCGCCGCGAACTCCATTCTATGTTTTGGAGGCAGCCGCGCAGAAACCTCCGGGCAGCGGCCGCGTGATTGAGATGCCGTCTCAAGCGCAGAAATATGCCGCACAGCTCTATCTCGAGTTACACAAGGCGGATGCGGAAGGGTGGGACTGGATTGCTGTCCGCCAACCGCCGGAGACGCCCGAGTGGGCGGGCATTTTAGACCGGCTCAAACGAGCCAGCAGCAGCTAAACTTCAATCAACTCGAAGGCTTTGCGATGATCGGCCAGGAATTGTTCGAGACCCTTTTCAGTCAACGGATGGTGGAACAACTGCCGAAGAACCTTATAGGGAAGCGTCGCGATGTGCGAGCCCGCTTTCGCCGCTTCGACGACCTGCAAGGTGCCGCGGATGGAAGCAGCCAACACCTGAGTCTTGAGACCGTAATTATTATAGATGGTAATAATGTCTCTGATCAGATCCATGCCGGGCCAGCCGAGATCGTCGATTCGACCGATGAACGGGCTGACAATGTAGGCTCCCGCCTTGGCCGCCATCAGAGCTTGAGCGGCGCTGAAGCAAAGCGTCACGTTCGTGCGGATACCATCTTTGGACAGGATCGAAACAGCCTTGATCCCTTCCTCGATAAGAGGAATTTTCACGACGACATTCTTGTGAATCCGGGCGAGTTGTCTTCCCTCGGCTACCATCTCACGAGCCGTTATGGAAATTACTTCCGCGCTGACATCACCGTCGAACAGTTCGCAGATCCGCCGCACCTGATCCTCAACAGGAACGCCCTCTTTCGCGATCAGGCTGGGATTCGTCGTAACCCCGTCAATTACGCCCCAAGCGGTGGCCTTCTTCAGCTCATCAAGATTGGCTGAATCGAGAAAAAACTTCATTTATTTGTATCCCGATAGTATCAGAAAGATGTCTCCCGACAACATTGCGTTGCGGATCGTTCCAGCGCAGCAAAGCCACTTGAGCTTGATTCTGAGCTTTGTCCGCAAACTCGCCGAATATGAGCAACTTGCAGACAAAGTAATAGCGGACGAGAACACCCTTCGGGAGTCCCTGTTCGGCGCTCGGCCCGTCGCGGAAGTTGTGCTGGCCTATCTCGGACAACAGCCGGCTGGCTTTGCCGTTTTCTTCCATAACTTCTCGACCTTCGAAGGGAGGCCCGGTATCTACTTGGAAGATATATTTGTTGAACAGGAGCACCGGGGCCGAGGGGTCGGAAAGGCGCTGTTGGCCTACTTGGCCAAGCTCGCGACAGATCGCAAGTGTTCGCGCCTCGATTGGGCGGTCTTGGATTGGAATCGGCCGGCCATCGACTTTTACCAAGGGCTCGGCGCCCGTCTGATGAATGATTGGAGGATTTTCCGGCTCAGTGGCGGAGCGCTCGAAGAATTAGCCCAAGCCGGCAGGCCCCTATAATCAGGACAATGCCTGCGCTCCGAGCAGCCCTTAAGCATCTTGCTGCTATCCCGCAACTTACTCTCGTTGAAGAGGCGTCACTCGCGCAATATACCCGCTTTGCCATTGGCGGCCCGGTTGCGTTGCTCTGCGATACAAATCGCGAAGACTCTTTTGTTCAAGCGCTTGGGATCGTCAAACGCCTGGCTCTCCCGCGGGTTGTTATCGGCGGCGGCACGAATCTGATCGTTTCAGATGCCGGGTTCGATGGCGTGGCGCTCCGATATTCAGGATCGCGCATTGACCGCGAAGGAATGGTGCTGCGCATCGAAGCGGGCGCGGTGCTGCAGGACGTCGTTGATAGCAGTATCGAGCTCGGATTGCAAGGCATTCAGACCATGACAGGCATCCCCGGTTATCTGGGCGGAGCCATCTACGGCAATGCCGGCGCATACGGGCAATCAATTCAGCAAATTGTCGAACGCGTCTGCTTCACCGACGGCGAGATGCAACTCGCATTTCGAAACGACGAATGCCGGTTTCGTTATCGTGACAGTATATTCAAAGATCGTAAAGACTGGGTCATCCTCTCCGCCGATCTTCGCTTGAGTGAAGGCGACGAATGCGAATTGCGAAGCAAAGCGAATGAGATTCGAAGGATTCGAGATGCGAAATATCCGCCAACTATGAAGTGCGCCGGTAGCATCTTCAAAAACTTATTGCTGGCTGACTTGCCTGCATCCGTACGCAGCCAGATTCCCGATAGCGTCGTCCGGGAAGGCAAGATTCCCTCAGCGTGGTTTCTGGAACAGACCGGCGCGAAGGGAATGAGGCGCGGCGACATCCAGGTTGCCACGTATCATGCGAATCTCGTTTACAACGACGGCGAAGGCTCCGCAACGGATCTGGTCGCCGTCATCTCCGACCTGAAAAAGCGAGTGCAAGAACGATTCGGCTTCGAACTCGAAGAAGAGGTCCAATATGTCGGCTTTGATTATGCGACCGCTCCCGCATAAGTCATGAGATTCCCAGTTATTCCTATCCTGTTAATCGTGGCGCTTTGGCCGGCACGGGCCCAGAACTCGATTACTCTGGTCCTGCTCAACGGAAAGATTTGGACGGAGAATCCGAATCAGAAAGAAGCCGAGGCAGTTGCAGTCAGCGGGAGTCACATTGTCGCGGTTGGCTCGACGGATGAGATTACCAAACTGGAGCAGCCGTCGACACGAAGATCATCGATCGTGGGCGGCCGGCGCGTGCTGCCGGGATTCAATGACGCGCACGTCCACTTCTATTCGGGCGGGGCTGCATTGGCCGGTCCACAACTGCGATATGCGAAGAGTCCGGAAGAATTTCGCGACACACTGGCCGAGTTCGCGAAACATCAGCCGCGAGGCCAATGGATTACCGGCGGAAATTGGGATCATGAAAACTGGACTCCGGCGAATCTTCCCACGCATCAACTCATTGATGCGGTAACCCCGGACTGGCCCGTCTTCGTAAACCGGCTTGACGGTCATATGTCGCTTGGCAATGCGGTCGCTCTAAAGCTCGCTGGCATTGATCGAAATACGAAAGATGTTCCCGGCGGCGTGATCGTTCGCGACCCGCAGGGCAACCCGACCGGCATTTTGAAAGACGCGGCACAGGACCTGATGTACCGGGTGATTCCCGACCCAACGCCAGACCAGATACGCACGGCGATTCGCGCCGCCCAAACATACGCCAACGCAAACGGCGTTACCAGCGTGCAGGACATGTCCGCCGCTCCGAATATTTTCCGCGTGTACCAGAGCATGATGCACAATGGCGAATTAACGGTGCATATCTCCGGCCATCAGCCACTGCCGAATTGGAAACATCTGGCGGACGTTGGCGTGACTGCGGATTTCGGTAACGATCAATTGCACATCGGCGGGGTGAAAGGATTTGCCGATGGATCGCTCGGATCTACTACGGCGCTTTTCTTTAAGCCCTATTTAGATGCGCCCAATACCAGCGGCATTCCCAGCGCGGAGCTTGCGAATCCGCAACAGATGTGGAGCAACATCGAACATGCTGATACGGCCGGACTGCAGATTGCGATTCATGCGATTGGCGACAAGGCGAACAACACAATTCTCAATTTCTATGAGCAATTGGAGCGCGAGCATGGCCCACGCGACCGGCGGCTGCGAATCGAACACGCGCAGCACTTGCTTGCTTCCGATATTCCACGCTTCGCCCGACTGCACGTGATTGCTTCCATGCAGCCTTACCACTGCATCGACGACGGTCGCTGGGCGGAGAAGCGCATCGGCCCCGACCGGGCCAAGACGACGTACGCGTTCCGTTCTTTGCTCGACGCCGGCACGATTCTGGCGTTCGGATCGGATTGGGATGTTGCGCCCATGACTCCCTTGATGGGCATTTACGGAGCGGCGACACGGCGCACGCTGGACGGCAAGCATCCCGACGGCTGGATTCCAGAGCAGAAGATCACGGTAGCCGAAGCCGTTCATGCTTACACAATGGGTTCGGCTTATGCCAGCTTCGAAGAGAAAATCAAGGGTTCGATTGAACCGGGGAAACTGGCGGATTTTGTCGTTCTGACCCAAGACATTTTTGCGATCGACCCCGTGAAGATCGCCGACACCAGGGTGTACATGACATTTTTCAATGGGCGGTCTGTCACTGAGCCTGTTCCTTGTTGCTTCGAAAGGGACCCAAGCGGACTCCTGATTCGTCCAGCAGACGGCGCACTCGTTCCGAAGTAAGCGCTTCCAGTTCAAGAACTCTCGATTCCTTCAAGCGCGTTACCGCCTGCCTTAACTCCGGCCCCAGATAGCCGGGATGGCACATAAATTCCGTCGTGCCTTCCGGCAGCCTCTTCAGAATCCTAAGAAAGCTTTCTTCCGTTAGCGACCCGGTCAATCGAAAGCCGAGAAAGTGATCGGTCATTTTGACGTTGTAATTGCTCGCGAGGCGGCGGAAATAGCGCCTCCCCAGAGGCAGGCGGACGTAAGGGATCGAGAATTCGTGAGCCAGTCGCACGACAGCGCGGAAGACATGCGGCACGATATGCGTGTGCTTGTGGGTATCCAGATGAGTGGGCACAATCCCGGCAGAGATGATCTTCTCGATTTGCGCGCGCAACTCGCGATACACATCAAGCTTCCGTCTAGCAAGGACGAGCAGAAGCTGGCTGGGTTTTTCGGGAAGCGGCTGGCCGGTTAGAAGAGATTGGCCTTGCACCAGAACCAGATGACAGCCGAGGTCAAGAGTTGGAGTCCTCCGCGCGAGCCGAACGGCGTCGTCGAAAGCATCGCCATTAGCCATTAACGTCGCCGAGGTAAGGACACCGTGAACGTGAGCGTGAACGATTCCGGCGTTCACATCGGGCGTAAAGCCGAAATCGTCGGCGTTAATAATGAGCTGCTTCAATCAGAAGACACGGAAATGAATGACCAGGAATTTTTTCGGGTTTGCGCGGAAATCCTTAAGCAGGCCGTGCAGTTCGCGTGTCGATCCTGTCATCGAATCGTACAGAGCCGGATTCACCAGCAGTTGCCCGATCGTGCCCTGCCCTGAATTGACTTTGTCGAGAGTCGTATCCACCTTGCCAAGCGTGCTCGGAGATCTGATTGCCCAGCTTGTCGCTGGTAAGAATTTGGCCCGCCGTGCCTTTACCTGCATTCAGGTTGGCAAGAATCGTATTGAGCTGGCCAATCGCGTGCTCCAGATCGTTGTACATCTTGGGATCCTTCAACACAAGCCCGGCTGTTCCCTGCCCCTGCTGAATGCCTTGCGTAATCTGGTCGATCCTTCCCAGCATCGCCTCGGCCTGCTTATATAGCGTGTCGTCATTAATCAGGTGCCCGATCGTTCCAGTCCTCGAATTCAGGGTCGTTGCCAACAATTGCACCTGCGTGACGGTTGCCTGAAGACTGTTGTACAGACTTGGATCGACCAATATTTTGCCGATTGTTCCTTTGCCATTTTCAACGTCAGCGATGATGTCCGATGCCTTGCCGAGAATCGTCTGAAGTGAATCCAATAAGCCGTAGCCCTGTTGCACCAATTGATCGAACTGCCGCGTATCGGTTGCCTTAAGCGTTGCGCCCGGGTTGAACGGTTTGCGGCGAATTACCTTTGGTGATCTGAAGATACTTGGTGCTACCCAGGAGGTTATCGGAATCGATGGACGCGAGAGAGTCAACGGGAATATTTTTCAACCTGTCCGAAGCGACTTTAAGGTCGACTCTAATAACTCTAGTCGGGTTGGTCGAACCGGAGAGCACCACTTTCGTTACCTGGCCGGCGTCGATGCCATTGATACGAACGGGGGCGCCTTCCGTTAAACCCGCGGCATCCGAAGTATAGGTGTAGAGCGGTACTTGCTTCTCAAACCAGTTCATGTTCCCGGTAAGCAGAAAGACCATCAGTGCGATGCACGAGAGTGCAACGATCCCCAGGATCCCTACTTTCAATTGCGCGACGCTCACCTTCTCTTTGCTCGGCATAGCTAATCCTCGTGTCTCACGAATCGCTTGAGGTACGGCTCATCGGACCCTTCCAATTCCTGACGCGTGCCGAAAAAGACAATCTCGCCCTCTTTCATGACGATAAATTTAGTGCGATTTTTTCGCACCTGATCTTCCTCTTCCAAGGGGATCAGCTCCTGTTTTTCCCGGTCGTAGCGAAAGCCGTCCATCAGTTCTCCGTCCTGATACCGGTGCGTAACGATAAGCGAGGCGCTGTTGCGAACGTCCCGCTCCTTTGCGATGAGCGCCATGATGGTATTCGCCGTTATAGGATCCAGACCGGCGGTCGGTGAATCATAGAGAACGAGCGGTGGCTCAGTTACAACCGCTCGCGCAATTCCAACGCGGCGCCGCATTCCGCCGGATATCTCGCTAGGAAACTTATTGTATGTTTGCTCGAGTTCGACGAAGCGCAGCGCATCTCGTACGTTGTTTTCTACGTCGGCATCAGTTCTTGCGTCACCATTTTTGATGGTGCCCTGGCGATTCAGCAGAGGATAGCCCGACGTTTTCGCCGACAGTTAAGGAATCGAATAGTCCGCCCTCCTGAAACACAATACCGGCGCGGCTTCTTAGCGCGAAGAGCTGAGACTCGCTCATCGAAGTAACTTTTTCCCCGAAAAGCTTGATCTCACCCTGATCGACCGAAACTAAACCCAGTATCGCTTTTAAAAGAGTAGTTTTTCCGCTTCCGGCAGCTCCAAAAACGATCACGGTTTCACCAGGCTTAAGGCCGAGCGAAATATTGCGAAGAGCCCAGACTGATCCATACTGCAGGCTTACATCGCAAAATTCTAGAAGAGGCGTGTCCGGCATCGATCAAAGATTCGCAAAGATTTTGTCGATCAGAAACGTCGCAACAAAGATCCAGATAGAGGCGGCAACGACAGCTTCCGTTGTTGCGCGGCCCACGCCCTGTGTTCCGCCGCTAGTTCGAAGACCATACATGCAACCGACCAGAGCGATGATCATTCCGAAAATAAACGGTTTTCCCAAACCTTGCCCCAAATCGTTCATCACCAGCGCCCGCCACGCGCTCGACCAGTATTGGCTTCCGCTTATGGCGTGCAAAAGCGGTACCGAGATAAGATAGGCGCCGAACAATCCGATGGCATCCGCAACGCGCGGTCAGACAGGGCAGCATCAACGCCGTCGCAATCAGACGCGGCGTCACCAGCTTTTGCATGGGGTCCGTCCCAAGCGCCCGCATGGCATCAATTTGCTCGGTCACTTTCATGGAGCCAAGCTCGCTGGCGATACCCGAAGCATTGCGACCGGCGACGAGTAGTGCGGTCAGAACGGGTCCGAGCTCGCGAACGAGCGTGAGAGAAACGATGGTTCCGACCTGGCTGCCAGCGCCGTAAGTATTCAGCGCACGGACCATTTGAAGAGCGATGATTGCGCCGCTAAAAATACCCGTCAGAAGGACGATCGGCAGGCTGCCCACGCCGATGATGTCCATTTGCAGAGAACACATCGTCGGAGTAGTGCGGACTGCGAACGATGTTCTTGAAGGCTCGACCGGAGAGGAAGAGAAACTCCTGGAACGGTCCGATCCAGGCGCTTAGGAACTCGACCAATCAGGAGCCCCCAAGCAACGACCTCGCCCACATGCCCCGATGCTAGCATGCTGAAGCCGTTGCGCGCCCCAGGGTAGCGCGACCCAAAGAAAGGGAGCGGCGTGCTAAAACACGACCTCGGCGGGAGCTGATTTTGCGCTCTCGTTACCCTTTTGATCGATAGCGCTGACCTCATACCGGTATGTCTTTCCGCGCTCGACCTTGTGGTCGCTGTAGGTAGGCAAAGCGAGCAGATCCGCAATGCGTGCGAAGGGGCCGCCGTTCACCGAGCGGTACAAGTAGTAGCCTTTCAGATCCTGTTCCGGACTCCGCTGCCAGGATATTTCGATCGAATCCGGGCCAGCCAGAGCCGCGATGCTGGCAGGCACGGATGGCGGGAAAATGTCGACGGGCGTAACCGGGACCGGCTTCGAAGCAAGGCTCTCGGCCGAACCTTCCGTTGTGACTACCGTATACGTGTACGCAGTATCGTACTGCGCGGTTGTATCCAGATAATCGGGAGTTTTCGATGTACCGATTTCAACTGGCTGTTGGTCGCCAGCACCTTGCCGGAAAACGCGGTATTCCATTCCAGAGCCCTGCCCCTCCCACGTCAAAAGAACGCCGCGTGCCGTGGCGGCCGCCTTCACCTCTGGAGCTTTCAACGGAGGCACCACGTCAAGAACGACGCGATTTGACCACTGGGAGTAGTGATCCGTTTTCTTCACCGCTGTGCGCACGGCAACCGCTATCCGCTTGTTTAGCCACTCCGAGACAGGAATAGTCTTCTCCAACGGCACAGGCTGCGGGTCGTCGCGATCGTTGGGCGGGGGAGGAGTCAAGCTATACCGCGTGGCCGTTGCGGCCCATTGATCGAAATCGAAGGGAATGGAAGCGGAGCCAATGCGCAGATCGATTTCTGAAAACTGCCTGATGGCCAGGCTATCGGTTGTCCGCACGGGCGTGGTGAAGCCGATCACAATCTGATCTCCGCGCTCGATTGCCTGCAGGTCCGTGATTGCGCTCGGCAACTGCGGTGAAGGTGGAAGGATCGGACCGACGTATCCGCAGCCAGTCAGCAAAAAAGTCGAGATTACGCAGGCGATCGCCCCTCGCCCCACTACAGAATATACCTGCTGAGATCTTGATCCTTCACGATGTCGGCGAGCTGCTTACGCACGTAGACCGCATCTATCTTGACGGTCTTCTTTTTTAGGTCGGGACCCTCGAATGAGATCTCTTCCAGCAGCTTCTCCATGATCGTATGTAGTCGCCGCGCTCCGATGTTTTCCGCGGACTCGTTCACCTGCGCCGCATTACGCGCGATCTCCACCACCGCGTCTTCGGTAAACGTGAGCTTGATGCCTTCGGTATCGAGCAGCGCCGTGTATTGCTTTACCAGAGCGGACTTGGGTTCTTTGAGGATCCGGATGAAATCGGCTTCGGTGAGCGATTTCAACTCAACTCGGATCGGAAAACGCCCTTGCAACTCGGGGATCAGGTCCGCCGGCTTGGAAACGTGAAACGCGCCCGCCGCGATGAACAGGATATGGTCGGTGCGTACGAACCCGTGGCGAGTGTTGACGGTTGTCCCTTCGACGATTGGCAAGATGTCCCGCTGGACACCTTCCCGGCTGACGTCCGGACCATGACCACCCTCGCGCCCGGCGATTTTATCGATCTCATCCAGAAAAACGATGCCATTACGCTCGACCCGCTCCAGGGCGAGCCGCGTCACCTGATCCATGTCCACCAGTTTTTGTTCTTCTTCCTGGATCAGATACTCCAGCGCCTCTGATACCCGCATGTTGCGCTTCCTGGTACGGGGGCCGAATAGCCCTGGGATGACATCTTTGAGATTGATGTCCATCTCTTCGATGTTGCCGTTGGTGGAGACTTCCAATGAGGGGCCGCGCTCTTTGACGTCGACCTCTACCATGCGGTCGTCCAGCTTGCCCGCCCGGAGTTTCTCGCGCAGTTTCTCGCGAGTTCGTTCCGCGCTTTCACTCCCTTCCGGCTGAGGCGGCATCAGCAGATCCAGCAAGCGTTCTTCGGCTTGCTGTTCCGCGCGATCGGCGACCTGTTCCAAGCGCTCTTCCCGAACCATGTCAATGGCGATATCGACCAGATCCCGAATGATCGATTCCACATCGCGTCCGACATAGCCGACTTCGGTGAACTTGCTGGCTTCCACTTTGAGGAACGGTGAATTCGCCAGCTTCGCCAGCCGGCGGGCTATTTCGGTTTTTCCGACACCGGTTGGCCCGATCATCAGAATATTTTTGGGCATTACCTCTTCGGCCATTTCGGGCTCCAATTTCTGACGGCGGACGCGGTTGCGGAGAGCTATGGCGACAGATCGTTTGGCATCCGCCTGCCCAATGACGTGTTTATCCAGTTCGGCGACAATCTCACGCGGAGTCAGTTCATCGAGCAGGGGTGCTTCGTCGTTCGATTGCTGGGGCAAGTAAATCACCATTTACGCCAGTTCCTCATACGTCACGTTCTCGTTTGTATAGATGCAGACCTCGCTTGCGATCTTCATGGCCTTTTCGACAATTTCGCGCGCCCCTAAATTCGTGTTTTCCAGAAGCGCCACCGCGGCTGATTTTGCAAACGCTCCGCCGGAACCAATGGCGGCAATCGGGCTGTCTGGCTCAATTACATCACCGGTACCGCTGACTATATACATATTTTGGATATCGGCGACCAGAAGCAAAGCTTCTAAGTGACGCAGCATACGATCGGTACGCCAGTCCTTTGCAAGTTCAACGACGCTCCGGGAGAGGTTGCCGCTGTAAGCCTCCAGTTTGGATTCAAAGCGGGCGAATAAAGCAAAAGCGTCCGCGGTAGACCCCGCGAACCCGGACGCGATTTTGCCGTTATAGAGCCGGCGCAGCTTCCGCGCGCCACTTTTCAAAACCTCGTTTCCCATGGTGACCTGACCATCGCCGGCCAGAACCACCTTGCCGTTGCGGCGGACGCACAGAATAGTAGTCGAACGAATCCTTTTATTCATGGGTGAGTGACAGCAGCCCTAAAGGAGCCGCGCGAGCCGCGAGCGCACTTCGGGTGAACTTTCATTTCAGCATAGGCATTCCGGTGTGCCTCGCTGGCAGTGACATGGTTTGACCGGTCGATAGCCCGCGTTTCAGCCGCTTGGCCCGGTCCGGAAGAAGCTTGCGCATAGCCCTGAAAAATCGCTTATAATTAGATCGCTACCCCTAGGGGTCGGAGTATACTGTTTGGCCAAACCCAATTCTGCACAGACTGCGCTTGACTTGCTCGTTTTGACTGTTCTCGACCGCCGAGGCCCGCTACATGGCTACGGAATCGCAACCGCCATTCAAGATTTGTCCCAGGAAGCGCTGCGCGTCGAGGAAGGATCGCTTTACCCGGCCTTGCATCGAATGGAAGAACTTGGCTGGATTGCCGCCGAATGGAAAGTGAGCGAAACCAAGCGCCGCGCGCGCTTTTATCGCGTAACCAAGGCGGGGAAGAAACAGTTGGAATCCGAATCGGAGCGCTGGTTGAGTTTCTCCGCGGGCGTTTCACGGGTCTTGCGGCTTGCATAGAGGTGTTTTTAGGAGTTATTCATGTCCTGGTTTTCACGACTGACAAACGCATTGAATCCCCGCCGCTTGGATAAGGATCTGGCGGAGGAAATGGCGGATCACCTGGAGCGCCGGACCGCCGCATTAAACGAAAAAGGTCTGAACGCGGGCGAGGCTCGTAGACAAGCCCGGTTGCGTTTCGGCAACCCGACTCGTCTGCGCGAAGAAAGCCGAGGGATTCGTCTCTGGGCAGGGCTCGAAAGCACGCTTCAGGACATTCGTTACGCTTGGCGCGGCATGCGCAAGGGACCGGCGTTTGCCTCTACCGCGGTGCTTTCGCTGGCCCTGGCTATCGGGGCAAACACAGCCATCTATTCCATCGTGGATGCGGCCATTCTGCGGCCGTTGCCTGTTCACAAACCGGAGCAGTTGTTCAAGCTCTCATGGCCCGGCATATCGGATCCAGGAACGCCGGCGGGATCGGAGCGAGACACCTTCGGTTATCCGGAATATCTGCAATTCGTGGCCGTCACCAGGAACGCCGCGAGACTGGCGCTGTTCAGTTCGCCGCAGCGCGTGGAGGCGAGGGGGTCGAATCCCGACGCGCCAGTCGAAAAAATCAACAGAGCGTTCGTGTCCGGAGAAGCTTTTGACGTTTTGGGCGTTCGCCCGGCAGCGGGGCGCCTGTTCTCGGCGGAAGACGATCGCATGCCACCGGGCCCTGCCATGGCTGTGCTGAGTTACGAATACTGGCAGAGGCGCTTCCAGGGAGATCCGGCGATTGTGGGACGAAACCTCACAATCGAGGGAAAAGCGTTCGAGATCGCCGGCGTAGCCAATAAAGGGTTTTTTGGCGTGGAGCCCGGGAAATTTGTAGACGTATGGGTACCCGGCACGCAGTACGAGGCTGCGGCGCTTACCGACGCCGGTTGGCACTGGTTCCACATTTTGGGTCGCTTCCTTCCGGGCACTTCGCCGGCGCAACTGCAAGCTCGTCTGCAGAGGCCCTTCCACAATTTTCAAGTGGAACTTGTGAAGCGGCAGCCGACGATACCGGCGGCGATTAAAAAGCAATTCCTCGAAAGCGCAATTCGGGTGCATCCAGCCGCGACGGGAGTCTCTGATTTTCGAAAGACGTTTTCACGCCCCTTGTGGATTGTATTCGGCGTAGCCGCCGGCATCTTGCTGATCGGCTGCGCCAATGTCGCCAGCCTGCTACTTGCCCGTGCAACCGCTCGCGCAATGGAGATGGCGATGCGGATCTCGCTGGGCGCGGCGCGAATACGTCTCGTCCGGCAGATGTTAACCGAAAGCCTGATGCTTTCCTTGATGGCCGGCGGCCTGGGCTGGCTGCTGGCGCGGATGATGGCGCCCCTGCTCGTTCACCGGCTCTCGACGGAAGGCGATCCCGTGCAGTTTGTGCTGGCAATCGATACCCGCGTGCTGGCCTTTTGCATTGGCGTGTCCACTTTCTCGGCTGCTGCTCTTCGGTTTAATTCCTGCGTGGCAAGCCTCGCGCGCGCACCCGATTGGTTCCTTGCGCGCCTCCGCTGGGCAGGCTGGGAAGCTTCGGCTCGGAAAGTTCTTCGTCAGCATTCAGGTGGCATGCGCATTCTGTCTGGTTACGGTTGGCGCGGCCTTTCTGTTCAGTCTCGGCAATCTGCTCCGCGTGGATCCCGGCTTCGATGCGCGGGACGTTGCTGTGCTGAACCTAAGCGTAGAAGGGCCGAAGAGAAGCGGCGATCCCGTTGCCTGGGCCGCTAGCCACCCCGGCGAGATAGCGCGTTTACGTAACCTGATGTTTCAGCTCCAAAGCAGAGTGACGAGCCAGCCGGGTGTTCAGGCAGCGGCGCTCGCCTGGTGGCCGATTTTTGAGGACGCCGGTTGGTCAGAGCAGGTCATCATACCCGGTAAAGGGCCATCCGAGCAGGAAGAGATTTTCTATCGTGTGTCCCCCGGTTACTTCGCGGCGCTCCGGACGCCATTACTGGCTGGACGCGACTTTGAACCGATGGATAGCGGTGCGCGAATGCCTATACCGGCCATTGTGAATGAGGCATTCGCACGAAAATATTTCAACAGCTCGAACGTGCTGGGGCGCGGATTCAGCTATCTCTTCCCTCCTTCGCCATTACGCGTGGTGATCGTGGGCGTCGCAGCGGACGCCCGTTATTCCGGTTTACGGGAGCGCGCGGAGCCCATCGTCTACCTCCCTGCTGAAGGGAACAACTCGTTTACGCTGTACGTCCGCTCCCCACTCCAGTTAGGGCAGATTATGCGTCTTGTGGGCCGGGAGGCGCACGAGATTGGTTCCGGCATGCAGATCCGTGAAGTCACCGATCTTCAAACCATCGTGGGAAATACGCTCTTGCGCGAGAAACTGCTCGCTGCAGTCGGTGGGGTATTCGCGTTTTTCGGTCTTCTTCTGGCAGCAATCGGTTTGTTCGGGTTGCTGAGCTACTCGGTGGGCCGGCGAACGAAGGAGATTGGGATTCGCGCCGCATTGGGCGCGCAGCGCAGCGAAATCGTCTCACTGGTCTTGAGAGAGGTGAGCGGACTCATGGGCGGAGGCCTGATTGTTGGTTTGGCAGCCGCCTTGGCCATTATGACGGTATTCCGGTCTCTGCTCTTCGGAATTCAAAAAGCCGACCCATTCGTGATAGGAACGGCGATCGGGCTCTTCGTTATAACAGGCTTGCTCGCTGCCGGTTTGCCCGCACACCGGGCTGCAACTGTGGACCCGATGCTCGCATTACGGGAAGAATGAAAAAACGAACCCAAAGCTGGACAAGCCCGCGGTTTATCGGCGAGGCGAAGATTCAAGCGGAGGTTCGCGACGAGTTCGTTCGGTAATTGGGTTTGTTTGGTAAAATTCGCTGCATCCGCAGTTCGTTTGGTAATTTCCACGCAAACCATCACTAGCGGTTCCGGTCACGCCGGGCAAATCGGCTATCCGCTTCGGAATCAATGCCTTTCTCGCGCTGGGATGGCCCTCCCGCACTCCACTCCGCCACACTCGTGGACGAAAGCCAATGGATGATTCACTCGCTGATTGCGAAACGGGTGCTCGAAGTGGTCTAATGAGATTGTAGTGGCGAACCCAAAGTGGGCGAAAAGCCCACTTTTTTATTGGGCGCGACGGGATTTTCGGCATGGCATTGGCGGCAGAGCAGAACGAGGTTATCGACCGGCTCACTCAATTGGGTGAGCGCGCTGCCACTGGTACGGATATCGAAATCGCCGAAATCCAGTTGCGAGGCGGCGGGAAGGCTCGGCTACTCCGCGTGTACATCGATAAGCCGGGAGGAGTCACGCATGGAGACTGCGAGCTTATCTCCCAGCGGCTCGGCAAGCTGCTTGACGAGGAAGACGCGATACCCGGCGACAGTTACACACTCGAAGTCAGCTCGCCTGGCGTCGACCGCAAGCTCTCGAAACCGCGCGATTTCGAACGCGTCGTGGGCCAGAAGATCCGGTTAGCGGTGCGGAGCCCCATCCAGGGACAGACCCGCTTTGAAGGGAAGCTCGTTCATTTCGCCGGCGGCACGCTTGAACTTGAAACGCGCCCGGGAGAAATGGTCCAGATCCCGTTGCCGCAGGTGCACAAGGCGAACCTGAAGTTCGAGTGGTAGTTCCGCCATTCTTCGCTTAGATTAGAGATCCACTCATTGTTGAAGAGGTTTTTACGTGGCTTCCGTTTATCAGTCCATCGAGATTCTCAGTAAAGAAAAAGGTATAGACCCGCAGATCGTGCTCGACGCCGTCAAAGACGCCATGCTGGCGGCCGCCCGCAAGCACTTCAAAGCGCAGGAAGATCTCATCGCCGATTTCGACGAGGCCTCTGGAAACATTCAGATCTTCAGCGTTAGGCAAGTGGTGGATGCGGTCGAAGATCCGTTGAAGCAGATCAGTCTCTCCGCTGCCAGGAAAATTGATCCGAACGCGGCGCTGGGAGCCGAACTTCGCCAGCCGAAACCGACGGATGTTTTGGGCCGCATCTCCGCGCAGACCGCCAAGCAGGTCATTCTGCAGAAGGTGCGCGAAGCCGAGCGCGACACCGTCTACTCCGAGTTCCAGGGGCGTCAGGGCGAGCTCGTAAGCTGCATCATCAAACGCCTGGAAGGTCTGGATTACCTGGTCGACATGGGCAAGACTGAGGCGCGTCTGACCAAGAAGGAACAATCTCGTGTGGAGAGCTTCAGCGTGGGAGACCGGGTGCGCTGCATCATCAAAGGCGTGGAACGCGCGGGTAAGAACTCCGGCGTTGTCGTTTCCCGAGCCGCCCCCGAACTTGTCATCCGGTTGTTTGAACAGGAAGTTCCTGAAATCTATGACAACACCGTCGCCATTAAGGCTTGCGCGCGCGAAGCTGGCGAACGCACCAAGATCGCCGTTTATAGTCGCGACCGCGACGTAGATAGCGTGGGTGCCTGCGTAGGAATGAAGGGCATGCGCGTGCAATCTATCATTCGCGAGTTACGCGGCGAAAAGATCGACATTATTGAATACTCTGACGATCCGATCCAATACGTCACCAAGGCGCTCAGTCCAGCCAAGATCTCGCGGGTCACTATTCTCGATCCCGTCGGCAAGCATATGGAAGTTGTCGTCGAAGATCTGCAGCTTTCCTTAGCGATTGGCAAGCGCGGTCAGAATGTGCGCCTTGCCGCCAAGTTGATCGGTTGGAAGATCGATATCAAGAGCGAGGAAGAAAAACGTCGCGAGCTCGAAAGCAGGATGGCGGACATGGTCATCTCCGGAGCGCCTGTCTCAGTGTTGCTCGATCATGGATTGCCGGAGCCGATCCTTGAAATTCTGGTGCGAGCCGGAATTGGCACCGTCGAAAAACTCGGTTCCATGACACCTGAAGAGCTCCAGGCGATTCCAGGTATTAGTGAAGATGTTGTCAGTCAGATTCAATCGACTGTAGTCTCCTTCTATGGAGAATATGAGGAAGAGGCTCCGGAGATTGAAGCCGCTCCGGTCAGAGCCGAGGAGATAGAGACCGTGATTGACGAAACCGGAAGCGAAAATGCCGAAACGCGCGAACTCGCGGAGCATGGCCACGAACTCGGCGAGCATGAAGGATCGGCGTTCGAGAACATCGAAACGGGCGTGTTGGAGCACGATATAGCCCGCCATGAAGCCGCGCTTTTGGAGGAGACCGAAGAGGGCGAAGTTCTTGATTTGGGCCGCGTCGAAGGGCTGTCTGGCGCGCCTTCAACTCTGAAAAATCTTGTCGAATCAGATGAAAAAAGTGAGACCGCTTCGTCTGATACCATTGAAAATACCCAATAATTAACTAATTGCGGTCGTGCAAGGAGTCATTTAGCAGTTTCTTCTATGAAGAAAGTCAGAATCAACGAGCTGGCGCGAGAGCTTGAAGTCAAACCGGGCGCCATACTTGATCTCTTACCCGAATTGGGTGTCCACGAGAAGAAGACGCATTCCAGCTCAGTCGATGAGGAGGTCGCCCTTGAACTCCGGCACCGTTTGAGCGGCCCTGGTGCTCCCAACCGAGACTCGGCGGCGGAAAGCATATCCCAGCTTCCACGCGAACAGCCGGGTGACTCCGATCACGCTGGTACACATCACGCCCTCGCGACCGAAACACGAGCGGGAGAATTGCCGGTCGAAGCGCCTCTCCCCACGGAGCCACAGCGCGCCGCCTTGCGGCCACCCGCGAGTCCGCCGCTTCGCGCTCCAGCCGCCCCGGCGACCACTGAAATCCCGAAGCCTGCCTCCGAAGTGGCCACTGCTTCCGCCGCCCTGGGCGCTTCTCCTTCCGGGACTGACGGACCCGCGACCGGCTCTGCCGAACCAGATCGGCCTATTCCCTCCTTTCGTCCGCTGCGCCCGCCAATCGGAGGAGCCATTCACCCGCCGCTCGCGCATCAGCAGCAAGGACAAACGCATACTCCGGGTCCAGTGAATCGGACCATCGCTATTCCGGCCAAACCAGCCCCATTTTCGCCGCCCCGGACCGGACCTTCGATACCGGTTCCGCCGCCCAGCGGTCCTCGTCAACCGCTGCCGCCCGAATCGGAAAAATCGCCCGCGCGCGCTGCTTCTGAGACCGCACGCCCCCCCGTGCCCCAAGCACCTCTGCCGAGAGCTCCGCAAGCGCCTTCGCACGTGGTTGCTCCCGGTTCATCGTCGTCGCCTTCATCACCGGTCGTGCCCGGCGCTCCGGCTCCCCCCCGGCAGCATGCCCGGCCCCCAACCGGCCTCACTCCCGGGGCGCCCATTGCTCCCCGTCCGCCAGGACAACAGCGCCCGGCATTAGCCGGACAGCCTGCCGCGCGCCCCATTGTTCCGCCGCGCCAGGACATTCTGCAGCGCTTGAACAAACAGCCGGTCCGCCCGGGTCAGTCTGCTGCGCCCGCCGGTATGCCGCGTCCGGGCGCTCCTGCCCGGCCCTCGCCAGCTCCCGGCCAGCCACTCTACCGCGGACCCATCCGCCCCGGTCAGCCAATCGTTCGCCCCGGTGGTCCCGGTTTTCCGACTCAACCCGGCCAACGTCGTCCCGGCGGTCTCCGTCCTTTGCACCCGACCGCTCTGCGGCCCGAGGTTGCTACCGTACCAACCGAGCAGCAACGCCGTCACCAGGCCAAGCCCGGTGCTCGTGGGCCTATTCGTAAACGCGAGGATCTGGAAGAGGGTAATCTTCGCCAGCGCGTCTCGAAGCGCTCCGCCATTGCGGCGCCGCCTCCCATTGACCGCGAAATCACCGTCTCGGAAGGCATAAGCGTAAAAGAATTATCTGAGAAGCTCAACGTCAAGGCGAACCTCGTCATAAAGAAGCTCGTCGAGAGAAAGATCTTCGCCACCATCAATCAGACGCTCGACGTGAAGTTGGCCGAAGAGCTCGCGCGTGACTTCGGCGCATCCACCAATCAGATCAGCTACGAAGAAGAATCGACGCAGGATATCGGGCTCGCCGAGGTGAGTAAGGATCTGGTCAAACGTGCGCCCGTCGTTACCATCATGGGTCACGTCGACCACGGCAAAACGTCGCTGCTCGATGCCATCCGCGAAACCAATGTTGCGGGTCGCGAGGCCGGCGGCATCACTCAGCATATCGGCGCCTATCGCATCGAGAAAAATGGCCGCAAGATCGTCTTCATCGATACTCCCGGTCACCAGGCTTTCACCCGCATGCGCGCCCGCGGCGCCAAAGTAACCGATATCGTTGTCCTGGTTGTCTCAGCCGACGACGGCGTCATGCCTCAGACGCTCGAAGCGATCGATCACGCCAGGGCCGCCGCTGTCCCGATTATTGTCGCCATCAACAAGATCGATAAACCCGGAGCCCAGCCGGAGCGCGTGAAACAGCAGCTTGCCGATCGTGGTTTGCTGGCCGAGGATTGGGGCGGCGACGTCGTTATGGTCCCGGTCTCCGCCAAGATGGGCCAGAACCTCGATCTGCTCCTCGAAATGATCCTGCTGGTAGCGGATCTCCAGGACCTCAGGGCTAATCCCGACCGGCCTGCCGTTGGCACGGTTCTCGAAGCCAAATTGGATAAGGGCCGAGGCCCGGTTGCCACCATGCTGGTTCGCAACGGCACTCTGCAGGTTGGCGATTTCTTCATCTGCGGCGCGCTGTTCAACAAAGTCCGCGCCATGTTTGACGATCGCGGCAATCCCGTCAAAGAGGCTGAGCCATCCATGCCCGTGGAGGTCATCGGTCTCGAAAGCTTACCCGAAGTCGGCGACACTTTCCAGGTGGTCTCCGATACTTCGAAGGCGAAACAGATCGTGGTCTATCGCGAGGCCAAAGCTCGCGATGTGGCGATGGCCAAAGGCGCGCGTGTCGCCACTCTCGCTTCACTCAACGCGCAGTTCCGGGAAGGCCAGCTCAAGGATCTTAATCTCGTCATCAAAGCCGACGTGGGCGGCACGGCGGAAGTCCTCTCCGACACGCTGCAGCAGCTTTCCAACGAGAAGATACGAGTGCGTGTGCTTCGAACCGGCGTCGGCGCCATCACCGAAGACGATGTCCTGCTGGCGTCCGCATCGGAGGCGTTAATTATCGGCTTCAATGTCAGGCCCGAGCGGAATGCCCAATCTACCGCCGAGCAACAGAAGGTCGAAATACGTCTGTACAGCATCATCTATGAGCTGATCGATGAAGTGCAGCTCCTGATGACGGGTCTTCTTGAACCGGTCTATAAAGAAACGATTCAGGGTCACGCCGAAGTTCGGGAGACCTTCCGGATCAGCAAGATCGGAACCGTCGCCGGCTGCTATGTCGCGGATGGCCTCATACGGCGCGATAGCCAGATACGCGTACTGCGCGGCCGGGATGTGATCCACACCGGCAGGATCGACGCGCTGAAGCGCTTCAAGAACGATGCCAGCGAGGTGAAGAACGGCTTGGAATGCGGCATCTCGCTGTCCAATTTCAACAATGTCCAGGTCGGGCGATATTCTGGAAGCATTCACGATGGAACGGATTGCCGCCGAACTTCCACCAGCGGCGGTAGCACACTAGCTCCTGTGGCCGGCTTCTGTCTGCCGCCATCGGCCGCCTAAACCATGGCAGCGATTGGCGTCCTCACGCTGGACATTTACGTCGAAAGCTCGCATTCTCTCAAAGAGAAGCGGCATGTAGTCAAGAGCCTCACGGATCGGCTCCGACAGCAAATTCAATGTCTCGGTTGCTGAAATCGGTCACCTCGATTCCTGGCAGGCATCCGTCGTCGTGGCGGTGACTGTCTCGAACGATCGCGTGCGTGCCGAGCAGGTGCTCCAGGCTGTCGAGGCGCATGCCGAATCCCTGCTCGGTGGCGCTTTGACCGGCACTGGCATCGAGTGGGTTTAACCACGCAAGCCGTACACTCAAAGTGGAGGGACCGGCATGGAAAATCATCGAGTTGAGCGCGTTTCCGAAGCGTTGCGCGATAGAGCTCGGCGAGATGATCGCCTATGAACTCTCCGATCCGCGCATTGGTGACGCCTTCGTGACGGAAGTGCTCGTTTCGCCCGATATGAGACATGCTCAGGTGAGACTCCACCTGCCAACGGACGCCCCTGGGCAGCAGGAGACGATCCAGGCGCTTGACGGCGCGAAGCATTTCCTACGCCGTCAACTCGCCGAGCGTCTGAACCTGTTTCGCGTTCCCGAGCTGCACTTTGAGGCGGACATCTCCCTCGCCGTGAACGGCCGGATGGAACACCTCTTGAAACGTGTTCGCCGGGGCCGCCCTCGCCAGGATTAACGCAGCCCGGTGTTCGTGGTTCAGTTAACGCGTAGACTCTATACTCACAGCATGGGTTCGCGCTTTGGCTGTCCCGCTCAGTGTTGCGCTCTCTTGCCGGGGATGGCTTGGGAGGCCATATGCGACTGGCTCCCGTAGGCGGCCGGTTCCTGGAAGCTTGCCGGAGGAAGAGCACGGACGTTCGCCCCGTCTGGTTCATGCGCCAGGCCGGGCGTTACCTGAAGTCCTATCGCGAGATCCGTGCCAAGCACTCCATTCTTGAGATCTGTAAGAACGCCGGAGCTCGCCGCCGCGGTCACTCTGCAACCTGTCGAGATTCTCGATGTGGACGCCGCCATCATTTTCGCCGATCTGCTGCTGCCGGTTGAACCGATGGGCCTGCGACTAGATTTCATTGCCGGCGAGGGCCCGTCGATTCGAAATCCGATCACTGAACCGGAAGACATTGACGATCTGTCCACCGGTCGAACTGACGACCTCGGTTATGTCGGCAACTCGATTCAGCTTGTCGTTCGCGCCCTGGACGGCAGAGTTCCGGTCGTGGGCTTTGTAGGCGCGCCTTTCACGCTGGCCAGCTACATGATCGAAGGAGGCCCTTCGAAGACGTTTCTCAAAACCAAGAAACTGATGTTTGGGAACGAGACCATGTGGCGGCGGTTAATGGGCAAACTGGTTGATGTCCTCGGCGATTTCGCCGGTTTGCAAGTCGGCGCGGGTGCGCGGGCGATTCAAGTTTTCGATAGCTGGGTTGGCGCGCTTAGCCCCGAAGATTATGTTCGATACGTCCAGCCGTACTCACGAGCGCTGATCGAGCGAATTCGAGCTTCCGGCGTCCCCGTCATTCACTTCGGCACCGGAGCGGGCGGCTTCTTTCGCGAACTGCATGCCGCGGGAGGCGATGTAATTGGTGTCGATTGGCGTATTAATATCGATCAAGCCTGGATGGATATCGGCTATCGTTCAGCAATTCAAGGAAACCTCGATCCCGCCGCTTTGTTTGCGCCCTTGCCGGAGCTGCGCACCAAAGTTACAGACCTGCTGCGGCGAACCGGAACCCGGCCCGGGCATATCGTGAACCTCGGCCACGGAATCTTGCCCGAGACTCCCGTCGAGAACGTCAAAGCCGTTGTCCAGATTGTCCGGGAGTTCCACCGCTGAACCGTGGCGAATGGCAACGTTATCATCGTTGGTGGCGGCGTCTCGGGCCTCGCCACCGCGCATTTCCTGGCGCGGAACGGAATCGCCTCGATCCTCTTCGAGAAGTCCGCTCGCTTAGGCGGTCTGATCAAAACGGATTTCCTCGAGGGTTGCCGTTTGGAAGCCGGCCCGGACAGCTTTCTTTCAGCCAAACCCGCTGTCGCCGATATTGCGCGGGATTTGGGTTTGGCCGATCACATCATCGGTTCAAACGATAAAGCGCGCCGCATCTACGTAGTACGCAACGGTAAGTTCATCGCCATGCCCAAGGGAATGGTGATGATGGTTCCGGCACATTGGTCAGCGGCTCTCCGTTCCGATCTGTTTTCGCTCGGAAGCAAGCTGCGGCTGCTCGCCGAGACCTTGGAAAAACCGAGGATCCGGGCGGAAGATATTTCGGTCGGCCAGCTTGTCGAAGAGCATTTCGGTAGAGAGATTCTCGATTCCATCGCCGAACCGCTGCTCAGCGGGGTTTACGGCGGAGATTCGGCGAATCTTAGCGCTGAGAGCGTCCTGCCCCGTTTCCTCGGCTACGAGGCCAAGTACGGCAGCCTGATAAAAGGCGTCCGTGAGGAGGCTCGCAAGTCTGCCCGTTCAGGGTCTCTTTTCTCTTCGTTTCGGGACGGCATGCAGCAGTTGACGGACGCTCTGGCGCACTCGTCTCAATCGCATTGCAGAGTTGTTCATTCCGCGGTAACGGGCCTGGAGCAGACTCCCGGTGGGTGGCGGGTCGTAACGGACAGCAACGCCATAGAAGGACCCCACCTCGTTCTTGCCTGTCCGAGTTACGTAAATGGAGAGCTGCTGGAAAAAGCGTCGCCGCAACTAGCATCTCATCTGAGTTCGATTCCTTACTCTTCGACGATTCTGGTCACGCTTGTTTTCGATGCGCCTCAACTCGATCATGCGTTCGACGGCTTTGGTTTTTTGGTTCCTCGCGCCGAGCGCCGCACGATGGCGGCTGCGACCTGGATTAAAAACAAGTTCCCCAGCCGGATCCCGCAGAATTTCGTGGCCACGCGAGCGTTCATCGTTGGGGAGCAGGCCAAGGCGCTTATGAACGCTGCCGATGACGACCTGCTTGACTTAATTCGTCAGGAGTTCCGTCGCCTCGTTGGTGTGGCGAGCCAACCACTTCTGTCGATGATTCACCGTTGGCCCAATTCGATGCCGCAATACGTGGTCGGACACAAAGACCGCCAAAGGGCGATAGCCGACTGCTTGGACGATCTCGCCGGGCTGTATCTTTGTTGGAAACAGCTACGACGGAGTAGGCATTCCGGATTGCGTTCGTTTGGCAAAACAAGTAGCCGACCGTATCTCAGTGTGAATGAAATTTCACCTCACTCCTACCTTCGAAACGGCAATCTCTCTGTTAAATGTTCGGGTGCTCGAACGTCTCATTTGTGCGAGCGAAGTCCGGATCGGAACCGAGAACGCAAAAGAGGAGGAGTAAGTAAATGAAAATATTCGTCGGGGCGTTGCTGGCCGCGCTGGTTGCTGTTCCAGCAGCTTTCGCGCAGAAGGGCGTGGATGCCCGGCTGCAAGCCGCTACAGAGGATCTGAGGGCGGCGATGAATGCGAATGACAAGGGGATTCCGCAAGATCTGCTGAACAAGGCATCTTGCGTGGTCGTGATTCCTAACGTCAAGTCAGGCGGCTTCATAGTGGGCGCCGAATACGGGAAGGGTTTCTTCACCTGCCGCCGTACGAGCGGAGTAGGTTGGAGCGCTCCGGGTTCCATCACGGTGAAAGGCGGCAAGTTCGGCCTGCTAATCGGCGGAAAGGAAACCGATGTCATCATGCTGGTGATGAATCAGGGAGGCATGGAGCACCTTCTGAGCGATAAGTTCCAGCTCGGCGGAGAAGCTTCGGCGGCAGCCGGACCTCTCGGACGAACCTCTTCGGCGATGACAGATGCCGAAATGCACGCTGAGATCCTGACTTACTCGCGTTCGCGCGGTATCTTCGGAGGTCTTGATCTGGAAGGCGCCGCGGTAACTCAGGACGAGAAGTCTAATGACGAGCTGTACGGCAAAGAGATAACCAATAAAGAAATTATCGAAGGCCACATACACACGCCGGCAGCGGCCGAATCGTTCGTACATACGCTCGATAGAATGTCTTCCCGCAAGTAACTGCTTTCAAACCTGAAACATCGGGCCATCCACTCGGAAACGAGCGGGTGGCCTTTGTCTTGTTTTGAACGGTCGATCAGAGACAATAGAGGTTGGCTTCCGCACAGGATAAAATTCGTGTCGCACTTATATACGGGGGCCGATCGGGAGAGCATGACATATCGGTGCGCTCCGCCGCGTCGGTCAGAGCAGCGCTTGATGCTGAGCCGCTATGAAGTTGCGGACTTCTTCATAAGCAAAGATGGAAAGTGGACGCCCGCGCCACTCTCGCCGGAGCCGGGAGGCAATCCCGGCATCGACGTCGTGTTCCCGATGCTGCACGGTACCTTTGGCGAAGACGGCACGGTACAGGGTCTGCTGGAAATGGCAGCGCTGCCTTATGTGAGCGCCGGTGTCCTTGCGTCCGCCGTATCGATGGACAAGGCGGTCACGAAGCGCCTCTGCCAGACAGGCCGAGCTTCCTGTCGTCGAGTACGTCGTAATCACGCGCACGTGTATCGAGAGTGGGGACGGTTTCGCTGCCCTTCGACTATCCGGTGTTCGTAAAGCCCGCAAATTTGGGCTCTTCGGTTGGAATATCGAAAGTGAGGACGGCGGCGGAGCTGATGGACGCGCTCCGCCTCGCGGCTCGTTTTGACAACTCCGTTATTATCGAACGCGGCGTGAACGGACGCGAATTCGAGTGCGCAGTCCTGGGCGGTAATCCGCCCGATGCATCGGTCCCTTGCGAGATCGTTCCATCACAGGAGTTCTATAGTTACGAAGACAAGTATCTTCTCGATCGGGCTCGCATCGATCTACCTGCGAAACTGAGCGACGGCCAGACGGCTGAAATGCAGCGCCTTGCCGTGGCCGCGTTTCAGGCTGTGAATTGCGAGTGCATGGCCCGGGTAGATTTCCTGATGGATGGCACAACCGGGCAGTTCTATGTAAACGAGATCAACACGATTCCAGGCTTCACGTCCATCAGCATGTTCCCAAAAATGTGGGAATACTCCGGGATTCCGTATCCAAAGCTGCTGGATCGGCTGATCGAGCTGGCGCTCGAGCGGGCCAGAATGCGCTCTCAAACGCAGTATGCCCGTTAGCTGGAGAATGAAAAGGAATCGAAAGGCTTTACCGTCCGTCCCAATACCCGAACGATGTTTGTAGCGAGTGGAAAAATCTGGAGCTGTGGAAGAATCTGGCTCTGCGGACTTGTCCTGGCGTGTGCTCTACCAGCGCAGGAACTGCCGCGCCAGCCTGCGGCTGCTCCGTTATCGAGCGGCGACAAAACGCTCGAAAAGCAACTGCAGGGCGATCCAGCGAAAGAAATTACGCCGTACCTGCGGAAGTTCATCGAGGTCCTCGCGACCGTTCAGGCGGAAGCAGCCGATGCGGAGCCGATCGATAAGCTGCTCTACGAGGGCGCCATTCCGTCCATGCTCCGGCAACTCGATCCGCACACGCAGTTCTTTGATCCGGCTCAGTTCAACCAACTCAAACAGATGGAGGATTCAGAGCAGAAGGGCTTTGGCAGCATCGTTTCTGTTCTTCCCGGTCAAGTCATTTTCCTGCAGACGCTGCCGGGAACGCCTTCGAACAAAGCCGGAATTCAGGCCGGCGACGAACTGGTGGCGGTGAACAATATCGCCATCGGAAGATTGGAGCCGCAGCAGATCATCGAACTCCTAACTGAGGCCCGGCAACAGAGGGTGTCCCTTTACATACGCCGCGCCGGAAGCTCGCATCTGTTGCAGTTCGCTTTGACTCCGGAGCTGGTCGATTCTCCCAGCGTGGATCGCGCCTTCATGCTTGAACCGGGCTGCGGATATATCCGCATTGCGAGCTGGGATCTGCAGACCGCTAAGCAGCTTCAGGATGCGATTCAGAAGCTGGGAGGAAATAAGCTGAGCGGATTGGTGCTGGATCTGCGCAATAATCCCGGCGGAGTCGTGAAAGCAGCTCTCGATGCGGCCGCTATGTTCCTGCAACCCGGTCAGAAGATACTCACAGCCAAGGGTCGCACGAGCGAGGTGGAAACCGCGTCTGTCCCGGACAAAGCCACGCCGTATCAGTTTAGAATCGCGGTACTGATCAACGAGAAAACAGCGAGTGCTTCCGAAATACTTTCCGGCGCACTACAGGATCACGATCGCGCGGTAATCGTCGGCGAGCCGAGTTACGGGAAAGGCTTGGTGCAGAGTGTCTTGCCGTTATCGGAAGGCGCGGGACTCGCAATCACGACTGCGTTCTATTACACTCCGAGTGGCCGCTCGATTCAGCGCCCGCTCCGGAATTCTGCTCTTTCGGATACATTCGGCGACGGCCAGTGCGTCCCGGCTCCCCGAGTACAAAACCGATCGGGGGCGAACCGTTCGCGGAGGCGGAGGGATTCAGCCCGATGTACTCATCAGTCCAGCGCCGTTGACTCGCTTGGAAACGGTTTTGGACGCCAGTGGCGCAGTGACGCAGTTTGCAACCGATTACCTTTCGAGACATGGCCCTTTGACCGGCTCCTTCGAAGTCACTCCGGAAATCCTTGACGAACTGAAAGTCTACCTTTCGGCGCGACAGATTCAGCCGAATATTGCCGAGTGGTCTGCTGAACGAGGCTGGATTACCAACCGTCTGAAACAGGAGATTGTCACGCAAGCGCGGGGAGTCGATAAAGGCGACGAGATCCAGGCGCAGCAAGATGTGCAAGTTCAGGCGGCTTTGAAAGCAATGCGGAACGGCTCGCTTACTAGCCGCGCGTTAGTGGAGTAGCTTCGGGCGATTCTTCGAGCTTCACGATCCGGTCCGGCATGGGAGCAGGTAGCTTCAGAAGGTCCAGCAGGGTTGAAGCGAAGTTGAGACTGTCATACGGCTCTTCGATAGTTCGCACCGGGACGCCGGCGCCCGCCAGCATCCAGACTGAGTGGGTAGAGATGCGCAAGAAACTGCCGTGATTGCCGCCGGGGTTTGGAAATCGCGTATTGAAGTTCCAATGATCCGCCGCGAAGACGTGAAAATCGGCCTGCACCAGTTCGCGCCGGCGCCGCTCAAAGCGCAGCAGAATCGGGCTGATGCCGTTCGGTCCCGGTACGTTGTCTTGAATGGGAGAAAGCTCTTCAGTGACACCGATGACGCCATTCGAGTAGCGGCATTTATGAATCGCCTCGAACCATTCGCGCTCCGTATGCCAGTCGCTCAGCCAGTCCGCGCGAGTCAGCGCCTTCCGGTAGCTTAAGCTCGGGATCTTCAAAGAGGTGTAGAGGTAGACCGGCCCGCCAAGGCTGCTCCTCGAGCGGATACCTCGCCCGTTTTCATCCTGTTTCAGATTTTGCACCGGAAGCAGAGAGATCGAACCGCTTCCGGCCGGTCTCGAATTATGAGCTGGCTCGCATCATCCCCGTAGAGCCAGTATGCATGATTCGCTGGTTTGCCGCGAAATGAGAATTGGCCGTCAGGCAAGGGCATCATGTGAAAGTCAATTGGCCGCGGGCTTAGCTGCGGCTGGGGATTGTTACGTACATGTTGCTTCGCGAATAAGTCGAAGTAGTTTAAATGCCGGAACGATTCTTCTTCATCGACGCGCCCGCTTGTATCCAGCACCATTCCGAGCGGGCCGGGGCCGATTACGTAATGTTGCAACTCGGCAACGGTGTTGTTATCGCCCAATGTGAACGGCGGAATCAGTTCAAAGCTATTTTGAGGAAGCGGGTGTTCGCTATCCGGGTTGAGCCGCCAGTAATGAACGCAAGTGCGAGACGTAAGCGGTATACGCCGAGTACTCGGTTTCCCAATCGTGCAATTCGTCGCTTCAATCTGCGAGCGGCTTTGTCGTCGCCGTTGGCTGCGCTGCTTCCGCTGGTCCACTTCTCCGGCTCCGTGGCGATCAGCTTGTCTCCTTTCCCCGATTGCCTGTTGCAGATGCCGCCAGTTCCTGGGTCAACTCGGCTGCGGTATTGCTCCACTTCTGCCGATGCCTCTCTATCAGCGCGTGCAAATACATTGCGGCTGCCCGCACGGCGGACATCCGGCCGCAGATCCGAGCCGCGAGAGTTGCTGCAAGCAAAATTTGGATCTGGTTGAGATCGCTGTTGCGCAGATGAATGGCGGCGCGCTCGTTGCCGTCGATGTCGAGCCAAGCAGTCGGATAGCGGGAAGCTTCACCTTTCAGATAAAACGATGCAGTGCTCGGAGTAATTTCGCGATGCACAAGCGGATCCAGACCACGAAGCTTATAATCGCTGAGCTGGACGCGATTGGTGACGACGTGATGCGCGCCGCCCGCCGGGCTATTCAGGAGGTCGGGCAAGCTGAAGGTCTGGCTGACGATTCCGGGTACATTGTTCATGCCGTGATCCGAGACCACGGCTATTACCGTTTCCGTGCGCGAGCGGGCTCTTCTTGAATACAGGTCCAAATACGCCCGGCTAACGCATCCAGCCGTTTCATGGAATCGAGCAGAGCGGCAGGATCGTTGGTGGCGTGGCCTTCGTGGTCGATGTCGCCGGTGAAGAAATCCAGGTACAGCACGCGCGGATCACCAAGCTTTTGCCTCCAATTCGGTTTCCATCTGCTTCTGGAGCACGGCTGTCGAGTGATGGAGCCGTCCCATTTTCGATAATCGAGAACAGAGCTTTGGAAGAGAACCGGCGGACCAGAGTTTCCTTCAGGGTGGTCCAATCGAACGCCGCGCTGGAAGAGCTGGAAGCTTTGATAAACCTGCGCATATCGGAAGCGATCGATCGACGAGCGGAATGCCGGCACGATCAAGCACCTCCACTCCGGGCATGTCGACGTTACGGTTACGCGCATAAGACAAGTAGAAAGGGAAAAAATTGAGATAATCGTAAACCTCTCCCGTGTAGCGGTCGTATTCAACATTGCCGCGGATGACCGCGTGCCGGCCGGTATCGAGCATTGACCAGGACGGAGCAGAAAGGCTGATTCCGCGGGTATAAAAGTTTTGGAAGACGGCTTCCATTCTCCTGGAAAATATGTGACAGCCATGGCAGTTCCGGCTTCCCGGTGTCAGGATCTGTGGTTCGCATCGCGTTGTAGAGAAGATCCGCGTTAAGCCCGTCGACTTTCAAGAACGATAATTCGCCGCGGTAGATTTCTGCGCTTGGCTGAGCGCGTATAACTGGAAGCGGGCCATGCCGTCGCGGCAAGACCGCGACAGCAAGACGCGATAAGAAAAGCCTCACTGCATTGTTTCCGGATGGAAGAGAGAGTGCGTGGAAGCGGGGTTTTGGGAGACGCCAATACGCCGGGGGCCGTGCCAGGCCGTACGATACCGGGCCGCACTGCCGTCCGGTCGATTTCGTTCATCGCGACCGTGCAATCCTGCCGCAAGCTGCTCGTCTTGCGAAAGCTCCTGCAAACGCGATAAGCGTTTCGATCGCGTGCCGCTGGAGCTCGGGCGATGGAATGCGCTGCCAGGAGCCCGCTCAACTGATTGACGGAATCCTGCACGCGCCCGGTGTCATGAGGCAATTTCGGGAGCGGTGCCGGCATTTACGAGCGAGTCGAGAAAATTCATCTGATACTGGACGCGGCGATAGCAAGCGAGAAGAGCGATGTTCTCACTGTCCTTTTTGGCGCGATGGGTGTACAATCCGGCACTCGTGAAATGCAGAAAAGCGTTGCTCGAAGAGCATCCGCTTTGGTACTCACCGAAAGCTGGCGAGTTCGGAGCGCCGTGCTTTATCCAACTCGATAGCTAACTGGCCGCCAGGGCCGGCTCTCGCGCTCAAGTTCGGCGTAACGAGTGCGGGCGGCTTCCAGTTCCTGATTCGGGTCAGTTTCGAGCGGGTTGACCGCCAAGGAATCGATGCGTGTTTCGATCTCTTTTCTCAGAGCGCGGATCAAGCTGGTGATCCAGCGCCAACTTTACCCGGAATTGCGAGTAGCAATCAAGGCGCGCGGATTGATTCATAGCGTCTCCATGACGCGAGGCGACAAAAGTCATATAAGTCCGCGCCAACGTAGTAATACCAATTAGTGAAGTGTGAAATACCGATTACGCCGCTGGTGATCTCGTTTATCGATCGCTGTGCCAATTCATGCCGCCGCACATGCAGCTTGTCGCGGAAATCGATCAGCAGCAAAGGCATCTTCGGATAGTTCAGGCTATAAACACCCAGCGGAACCAGCCGCACTGTGCTGACGCCGCTTTCGTCAGCCGGCAGCAGGTCACCGTTGGCAGTAACAGACCGCTCGTAAACCGATCCGTGCCAATCCTTCAGACCGATGGATCTGTCCACGGATTCTTGATATTTAATAGTTTCCAAACGGGCGAAAGTGAAGTGCCGATCGGTTGGTGCGATTCGGCCATCGGAAACCAGAGCATCGCGTATTGTTGCGAGGTCCCGGCGATCGCCAAAGGTTCGAAGATAAGACCGGTTCGCTCCGCGCATTGCCGGAGCAGTTCCCAGTTACGGCTTCGAATGCGCTCCTGTAAGAAGCCCGATTCCTCTCCCAGGCGCACGGCGCTGCGTTCACGGACGAAGCCACCTAAGTAATTTCTTGCGCAGTTCCAGACGGGCAATTACGGTGTCAAGCTCTGCCGCGATTGAGAGAAGTTTCGTCATTCGATGTGGGAGCGTGCCGCAAATAGCTGACCGCTTCCTCCAGGTGCAATCGCTCGTGGTCAATCGCGTTCGTTCGATAGGCCCGGGAAGTCGCTCGAATGGGCGTGGTCATGGGATCCAACATGGTCCATTGAAGAATGTCGCTCGTAAGATCGCCGCAACAGGGGATGCTCGGGTGCGGCCACGTTCAGAAGAGGCGAGATCTTTTTCTCGCTTCCGCCTGGTGTGCCACCGTTCCCTATTCGCCAGTAAAAAAACGGTACTGCGGATAACAACCGTTGCTCCGATGTCTGGGCGCTTATACGTTAGAAGCCAAACGTAGCTTAGCCGATCCGTTTCCGGATTGGCTGTCGCCGAGCGTGTCTCGCAGCACCGCCACCAAGGGAACGTCTCCAGCCTGGCTCGAGGCGCTTTTCACAGGCGCGGCAGAAAAGAGTGAGCACCTGAGCCGTGTCGCCCACGGCGGTACTTTGCCAGTAATAGGAGGTCTGCTGATTCTGAGCTAATGTGCCCTGACCCACAGTGGCCGTTGTTTGTCGCGTGTCGGCCGAATCCGCGCACACCGCGACGGCGCACAGAAATACCACAACGGCTACACGGAGGAGTCGAGACATCGAATGCAGATCCGGCTCGCAGCTATCTGCTGCGCTGCTACCTATTGCAATTGATGCGCCGAATCGCCGTGCGATTCTCCGGTAGTTATTGGCGCAAGAAAAAGCTGCCTAGCAAAAGTTACGGAAGGCTAGAAATACAGGTGAAAACAACATGTTACGGTAGAAAGGAGTGCGGTTCGAAGCAGCATTAAATCTAGTGTGGCTGTTGCTGGGCGTGATCGCTTTGGCGAGCACCATTCGCGCCGCGCTGCGCAGGAGTTCCGAAGAAAAAAGGGCGTCCGCGTGGCTCCACATTGTGGGCATGGCACTGATTGTTGCCGCGCTGTTCCCTTACATTTCCGCCACCGATGACGTCGTTCGAATCGAGCACCTGACCGCGCAAGAGAATTCACATCACCCCGCGAAGAAGAGCGGTACCGACGACCTGATTCGTCTGTACGAGACGATGGATACCCCCCTAGTGGCTCGGATCCCCGTACTGATCTTCACTCTTTTCTTCATCTCGTTCGTAGTCGCCCCGACAATCAGGCTGGTCGGCCATTTCGCGCCTGCTGATGGCGGCCGGTCTCCTCCGTTGCCCGCATAACCCATCCGAAATTTATAGAAGAAAGCTTTTGTTTGGAGGACAGATGCGGCGCCTTTATTGGCGTTGGTACATCGGTCTCCTGCTCGCTGCCGCGTGTGTGGGCCAGACCACCACTCCACAGCAAGCCCTCACATGGCAGGAGACCCAGCAAAAATTCAGGGCCAATAACCCGACCCTGTTGGCCGGGAAGGTGACTATTGACGAGTCTCGCGCGGACGAGATCACGGCCTACCTGCGTCCGAACCCGGACTTCACTCTGTCAACGGATGGCACTCAAATTACTCCGTATCGAGGCGTTTGGCGACCCTTCTCGGGCACCTTCGTTTCACCCAACATCAGTTACCTGCACGAGCGGGAACACAAGCGCGAGCTGAGGCTCGCGAGCGCGCAAGAGGCCACTAGCATTGCGATCTCGTCCCAATCCGATCTGGAACGCAATCTGATCTTCAATCTCCGGGATGCCTTCGTTCGAGTGCTGCAGGCCAAAGCGGTTCTTGGCGTCGCGCGAGAGAATCTCGACTACTACGACAAGGAGATCGCGATTAACCGCGACCGTTATCAGGCAGGAAGTATGGCCAAGGTCGACTTTCAGCGGGTGGAACTTCAGCGGATTCAATTCGAATCGGATTTGGCAACGGCTCAGGTCGACTTGCGCACAGCGAAGATCGATCTGCTCGCCTTGCTTCGCGATCAGACGCCGCTGGAGGAATTCGACATCAAGGAAGAGTTTGATTTCACTGAACCGAGGCTGACTCTACCGGAGTTACGAACACAGGCGCTGAATAATCGCCCGGACTTGAAAGAAGCCGAGGAGTCACTCGAAAAAGCGCGCACCGATCATCAACTGGCAATTGCCAACGGCTCGACCGATCCGACCTTTAGCGCCTGGTTCACGCACAACGGTTCCTTCAACAACCCCGATGCCTATAACACGCTCGGCGCCAGTGTCAGCATCCCCCTCCGCATCTTCGACCGCAATCAAGGGGACAAGCTGCACACGTTGCTCGATATCAATCGTAATGAAAAGTTGCGCGATGCAGCGGAGATTACCGCCCTGCACGACGTGGACTCCGGTTACGCGACCCTTCAAAGCACGCTGACTCTGCTTCGGCCGTACAAAAGCAAATATCTGAAAGAAGCGGCAGACATCCGCGCGACGGTTTCATTCGCCTACGAACATGGGGCGGCGTCGTTGCTGGATTTTCTCGATGCACAAAAGAGCTACCGCGATACGCAGGTCAATTATTTGAATCTGGTTGGGGCATATTTTTCGGCTGCGAACCAACTGAACATGGCCGTAGGCCGTGAGGTAATTCGATGAAATGGGAAGAGTTCATTCCGATCGTTCCCGTGCTTGTTGGGAATAGTTTTACTGGCTGGCTGCGGATCGAAGGAGAAAGCCGATGCGGCGGCGATGGCTCCGCCACAGACGCAAGTTGTCGAGGAACCGGATCTGAACCTGATCAAGGTCAGCCGGCCGGAGCGCTTCACACTCGTCGTAGCGGGGCGCAGGGAAGAACTGCCGGAGCTCCATGCCACCGGCGCGATTAGTCCGGACATAGAAAAGTCGATTCCAGTAGTTTCGCTGGCTTCAGGGCGCGTCGTCGGACTTTATGCCAAGTTAGGCGACGACGTTAAGAAAGGCCAGTTACTGCTGAAGGTGCTCAGTAACGATATCTCGACCGCCTTTCAGACGTACGAGCAGGCCAAGGCCGACGAGGCGCTGGCTCACAAGCAACTGGACCGGGCCAA
Organism: uncultured Acidobacteriaceae bacterium; assembly: GCA_963762495.1. Classification (GTDB taxonomy): domain Bacteria; phylum Acidobacteriota; class Terriglobia; order Bryobacterales; family Bryobacteraceae; genus Bog-105. The sequence continues at coordinate 587,220 of CAVXKZ010000006.1, read as the reverse complement.
GCTGCTGTACGACAAAGGCGCCATTTCGTTGAACGACCTGCAAGTGGCCGAAGACACCGAAGAAAAGGCAGCGGTTAGCGAGAGGACGGCGGCGGAGCAGATTCGAACGCTTGGGCGGCGATGTGAACAACCCCAATCCGGTGTTGAACGTTTATGCTCCGGCATCGGGCACGATCGTCGAGCAGAACATATACAATGCCGGCAGCGTCCACACGCCGGATAACCAGACCAACTTATTCACAATCGCGGACCTCTCAACTGTCTGGGCGGTTTGCAATGTCTACGAGAACGATCTGCCGTCCGTGAGACTGGGCGATCCCGCGGATGTGGAGCTGACAGCGTATCCGGGCCGGACGCTCCGAGGCCGCATCAGCAACATCGGAAAAGTTCTGGATCCGGCGGTTCGCACAGCGCCGGTCCGCATCACGCTCCCGAATCCGGGACTCATGCGATCGGGCATGTTCGTGACCGCGACGTTCTTCGGACAACATGGAAGAGCATACGCAACGCTCCCAAGCGGCGCAGTCTTGCACCTCCACGACAGAGATTGGGTGTTCATTCCCGCCGGCCACAGCGCGTTCAGACGAACCGAGGTTACGGCGGGGAAGATCGTGGACGGGAAGCAAGATATTCTTTCAGGCATTTCTCCCGGACAGCAAGTGGTGAACGATTCGCTGGCGCTCTCGGCCGAGAGTGAGCAGTAGCAGAATGATCCGGGCCTTCGTAGATTATTCTCTGCGCAACAGACTGCTGGTCCTGGCAGTCGGAATTCTGCTGCTCGCCTGGGGCGCTTTTTCGTTCAAGAATCTCCCGGTTGAGGCTTATCCGGATGTAGCGAACAACTACGTTCAGGTGATCACCCAATGGCCCGGCCGCGCCGGTGAAGAAGTAGAACAACAGGTCACTATTCCCATCGAAGTGCAGATGAGCGGCATTCCCCATCTGGCAAATATCCGTTCCATTTCCGAGTTCGGCTTATCGGTGGTCACGATGAACTTCGACGATGAATCGAGCGACGACTGGAATCGTCAGAAGGTCCTTGAGCGGTTGTCAGCCGTGACCTTGCCGCAGAACCTTCAGCCGAACATCGGGCCCGATTACAGCCCGGTGGGGCAGCTCTACTGGTACACGCTCAAGAGCACCAATCCGCAGTACGACCTGATGGAACTGAAAGTCTCTCCAGGACTGGGTCGTCACCAAAGAGCTGAAAACCGTACCCGATGTAATCGACGTATCGAGCTTCGGAGGCATCACGCGCGAATACCAAGTGCGAATCGATCCCGACAAGCTTGTGTCCTACGGTCTCGGGGTCGGGCAGGTGGAACAAGCGCTCTCGAACAACAATGTGAACGGCGGAGGGAGCTTCATTGAGACCGGCGAGCAACAAATCAATATTCGCGAAGTCGGACTATTCCGCGACGTAAGAGATATCGGGCAGACGGTTCTCAAAGCGCAAAACGGTACGCCCATCAACGTCCGTGAGATCTCGTTCGTAACGCAGGGGCCAAAGATCCGGCTGGGACAGATCGGAAAGGCGACTCACCGGAAGGATGGCGCGATTATCGATGAGCCCGATACGGTGGAGGGAATCGTTTTGCTGCGCAAAGGGGCAAACGGGGACGCGATGTTGGCCGCGCTCCACGAGAAAGTGGATTACCTCAACCACCATTTCCTCCCGCCGGGAGTGAAGATCGTTCCCTTCCTCGACCGCAGCGACCTGGTCCACTTCACGACGCATACGGTAATGCGCAACCTCACCGAGGGCATTCTTCTGGTCTCGGTCATTCTGTTTCTATTTCTGGGCAACGTGCGATCGGCGATTATCGTCGTCCTCACGATTCCATTCGCGCTACTTTTTGCTTCTATCTGCCTCGATTTGAGTCATGTGCCGGCGAACCTCCTCTCGCTGGGAGCGCTCGATTTCGGCATGGTAGTGGACGGCTCGGTGGTCGTCGTGGAGAACGTCCTCCGTCACATCAATAACTACCGGCGCGGCGAGCGAACGGTAATGGAATTGATTCGCGAGGCCGTTCACGAGGTGCAACGGCCTGTGTTCTTTGCGCGAGCGATCATCATCACGGCCTATCTTCCGATCTTTACGTTGCAGCACGTGGAAGGCCGCCTGTTCCGGCCGATGGCGCTGACGGTCGCCTACGCGCTTGCTGGGAGCGCTCCTGTTTTCGTTATCAATCCTGCCGGTACTTGCGGTACTTCTTTTTGGACGCGACACAAAGGAGTGGAACAATCCGATTTTGGCGGCTCTCATCAGGGGATACCGGCGCTCTCTAGAGTGGTCATTGAGCTCGCTCGGCAGGCGGATGATCGTGCTGGGAACAGCTGGCGGGCTGCTGCTGATTGCCGTGTATCTGATGGTGAGCGGCGCGATCGGCTCCGAGTTTCTTCCTCACCTGGACGAAGGCGCTATCTGGGCGCGCGGCACCCTGGCGCCAAGTACCGGCCCTGTTGAGGGCGAACGAGTGATGAAACGCGCACGCCTGATATTCGCCAGTTTCCCTGAGGTCACGCAGGTGGTGAGCCAAGTGGGGCGCCCGGATGACGGAACGGATTCCGCCCTGTTCTCTAACACAGAGTATTTCGTCGACCTCAAGCCGAAGGCCCAGTGGAGACCAGTGTTCCGCCGGAACAAGGAAGAGTTGATTCGCGCGATGGATCGCGAAGTGGAGAAGATTCCGGGCGCACTCTGGAACTTCTCCCAACCAATTGCGGACAACATGGAAGAGGCCGTCAGCGGTGTCAAGGGCGAACTGGCGGTCAAGATCTTTGGGACTGATCTCAAAGAACTCGAAGGAAAGGGCGACGAGATTGTCCGGGTGATGGAAGGCATCCAGGGCGTGCAGGACTTGGGCCTTTTTCGGGTCATCGGACAACCGAATCTGAATCTCATCGTCGACCGGCAGAAAGCAGACCGGTACTCGATCAACGTTTCGGATGTGGAGGATGCGATCGAAACAGATGTCGGCGGCAAAGCAGTCGGGCAAGTATTGAAAGGCGAGCAGCGCTATGATCTGGTGGTTCGCTACCAGCCTACTTATCGAACGACCATCGATCAGATCAAGGCGATTCGCCTCCTCGCGCCCAGCGGCGAGCGCGTGTCACTCGATCAGCTTTGCGATATTCAGACGCGGGACGGCGCATCGCAGATCTATCGCGAGAACAATTCGCGATACGTAGCCATCAAATACAGCGTGCGCGGCCGCGATCTCGGCAGCACGGTAGAGCAGGCGATTCGAGAGGTCAACCAGAAAGTGAAGCTGCCGCCGGGCTATTCACTGGAATGGGCGGGCGAGTATGCGAGCGCGAAACGCGCGAATGCGAGGCTGGCTATCATCGTCCCGGTTACGGTGGCCGGGATCTTCTTCATTCTGTACTCGATGTTCGGCTCTTTCAAATGGGCGGCGCTGGCCCTGGTCAGCCTGGCGCTCTCGCCCATCGGAGCGCTCTTCGCGCTGTATTTCACGGGAACGCACTTCAGCGTATCGTCCGGCATCGGAACACTCGCGTTGTTCGGCGTTGCCGTCGAAACGGGCGTGATCATGATTGAGTACATCAATCAGTTGCGCGCACGTGGGTACTCGGTGGAGGACGCGGCGGTAGAAGGAGCGGTTCTTCGATTGCGGCCCATCATGATGACGATGCTGGTGGCGACCCTGGGACTCCTGCCAGCGGCTATTTCCACGGGTATCGGTTCCGATTCGCAAAAACCGTTCGCGATCGTGATCGTCGGCGGATTAAGCGCGACGCTGCTTCTCAGCGTGTACGTACTGCCGACAATTTATACCTGGATCGCGCGCGATGGAGATGTGCTGCCAGCCTACGAGCCGGATCTAGCGGAGCCGCGCTAATTCGCGCTTAGCCGCCCAACAGGTGATGCTTCGGTGGTTGAATCTGACTCGATTCACGATGCTCTGTGCCCGCCCCAACAACGTACCCCAACACACGAGTCTTGCCAATGCTGGTGACCATGATTTCGGCCGGAGGCGCGCCAAGCTGGGTCGGAACAGTCATGCGCTGGGCGACGAAGACGCGGGAATTGAGAATGCGGTGGCCCGGCTCAAAAACGCTGAGGTCACAGTAACCGTGCTTCACGTCGGTCTTGTTCACGCGGAGCCTCAGTGATCCGATGGTCGTCCAATGTCGCGAGCGGCTGAGATCGAAGCTGGCGATTATAGGCGACGGCAGAGAGGTCGCACTGCGATGCACCTGTTCTTTGACCGGAGGCGCGGAAGTTTTTGCGGGGGTAACGGTCGGTGCTGGTTTTGGGGTGGTCTGGACTAGCGAGTAGGCTTCGACCGCAGCCGCGGCATAGCGCTGCTGCTCCTGCAGCACGGACATCATAAATACGGCAACGGCAGAGAGGGCTGAAATTCCTGCCGCCGATACGACAAAGCGTGCAGGCAAGCGCCGAGGCATTCCGGCATCCGCCGGAAGCACGGTATGTCTTGCGAGAACCATGCCACGTAGATGCCAAGTTTAGCGCAATTGTGACGATTGTGATCCCTGATGTCCGAAAATGAACAGTACCAGGTACATAAACCCTGCGGTAAGCCGATGAAAGCACGCACTATGGAAGAGGGGAACATCCGGCAGCCGGCTTGCACAGTTTCGCTGTGACTTCAGGTATGCCGATCATGATGTCCGACATCCGCAAGACCGTACTGGTCGTAGATGACCAGCCCGACGTCAGGGAAGCGCTCCGGCTGCTTCTTAAAGGCGCCGGTTATTCGACGCAAGTCGCCCAATCGCCTGGCGAGGCGCTCACAAGCAGCTATTCCACTGAACCCGACCTGGTTGTAATGGATATGAATTTTACCTGGGACACGACTTCGGGCGAGGAGGGGCTACGGCTGCTGGATGGCCTTCGAGCGCATCGTCATGACCTGCCGATCATCGCTATGACAGGTTGGAGCACGATTGACCTAGCGGTGCGAGCCATGCAGCGCGGCGCGTGCGACTTTGTACCCAAGCCGTGGGACAACAGTCAGTTCCTTTCAGTCGTCGCCAAGCATTTGAACGCGGAACGGCAGCCGCAAGGACGGCTGGATGCGGAACTCACAATTGCCCGGAAGGTGCAGCGAAGACTTCTTCCGCAGCCTCAGTTCTCGGCTTACGGTTTGCAGTGCGAGTGCGCGTCCATTCCACTGGGCGAGATCGGCGGCGATCTCTACGACTTCATGGAGGTCGACGATAAAGCCATGGCGTTCGTGCTGGGCGATGTCTCCGGCAAGGGGATCGGGTCTGCGCTGTTGGTCGCGAATTTACAGGCAACCTTGCGCGCCCAAACGGACCTGGCCCGCCGTCCGGCCGAGTTGATGCATAGAGTGAATCAACTCTTTTTCGATTCGACTCGCCCGGAATTTTTCGCCACCGTGTTCTTCGGACTCTACGAATCGGACAAACAGACCATTCGTTACGTGAATTGCGGACATCCGCCTCCTCTCCTGGTTCGGTCGCAAGGACGATCAGAATCCTTGCAGCCGACATCGACCGTGCTGGGCGCGTTCAAACGCTCGGAGTTTCAGGAAGAAACGATTGCGTATCGACCCCGGAGACCGCCTTATTTTGTTTACGGACGGTTTCTCAGAAGCGGAATTAGACGGTGAAAGCGGCGATTGGACTGCCGATCGTATTCAGCGGCTCAGCCGAACGTGCGATAAGGGCTTGGTGACATCCTTGGCGTCGCTGGCGCTCGGAGCGGGCGAACAGGCGGACGATATCACCGTTATGGAGATTCGCCGCCTCTAAAATTAGCGAAACCGCAGCTATTCCGGTTTGCGTTTGCGAGGAGGACGACGCGTTCCACCTGCGCCGGAAGCCATGCGTTTGCGCGCCGGCGCCTTCTTGGGCTTTGGCGGCGGAGGATTCGGCTCGAATATCGTCGGCTGACCCTCAACGATGGGTTGAGGCTCGTATTCCTCTTCTTCGTCGAGTGCCGGCTCAGGCGGCTTTTCCGGCAGGGCAGGGGGGTAAAATTCGGCCCCGAGATGCACAATGAGGCCTCGCTCTTCGTCCGGTTCGGTTCTGACGACCGTCTTGTCCTGGGCGTAATTCAGAAATTCCGAGAACTGCTGGAATCCGAGTCTGGCAAGGTTGAAGTCCGGATGTTCCGCCGTCATCCATTGCTCGAGTTCTTCCGCGCTGGCGCCCTCTTCCAATTCCATGCGGTGGGTTTCGAGGACATCCCGCAAGGCCGGTAGAGCTTCCTCCGGACGGACAGCCACTTTCTCAGGCGCGTGGCCGCCGCGCCGCTCGATAATGTAGCGCCCGCCAGAGCCACTGACGTCGATGAATTCGGCCTTCTTCAGCTTTTCAACAAAATCCGAAAAGCTGCCTGCGCCATATGCTCGCTCACTGAAGGCTGCATCGAGCTGGAGCATCGTGCTCTTAAGAAGACCAAGCTGCGGCTGAACGGCGCGACGCTCGAGCACCTGAAGCGCTCGTTCGACTAAAGGCATCGCTTGTCCCAAATCCAGGGGAGCGGGCCGGGGGCCGCGCTCTTTCCTGTCTTTTCGATCGGGACGCTCCGAACGCGTCGGGGCGGTCGCGGCGATCCGGCATGGGCGAGGGGACGATGCTTGCGCCATCTTCCAGAAGAGATTCGTAGCTGACGAACTCGTGGCAGTTCTGTTGAAGGATCGTGCTGGTGAAGGCTTTCCCGCCGACAACAAACACGGTCTTCCCATACTCTTTGAGCTTGTTCACCAGCGGAATGAAATCGCTGTCGCCGCTAACAATGGCGAAAGCGTTCACGTGAGCGTGAGTGAAGGCCATCTCGAGCGCGTCGAGAGCGAGATTAATATCCGCTCCATTCTTATCGCCGCGGGGCGATGGAATCCTCTGAACCATCTGCACCGCGTTTTCCGCCATCTGGCGGGTTGCACCCTCCTGGCGGCCCCAGTTCGCATAAGCGAACTTTGCGACGATGTCTCCCCGCTCCTTCAGCGCACTGAGGGCGAGAAACACGTCGAATTCACGCCGTAACGTCGATTTCACGCCAATTTCAATATTGTCGTAATCGACGAAGACGGCGATGTTCAATCTATCTTGCATCAAATTCCTTTTCCGTCCAGTGTGCCATTCGTGAGTGGAACGGTGCATCGTGGACATGATTTCTTGCCGAGCTTATAGCTCAGGCAGGTTGCCTGACTGAATCGCGAATGAACTGGACGATCTTCTCGAGAGAAGCTCCGGGCTGGAACACTTCCGACACCCCGAGCCTTTTGAGTTCGGCGGCATCCTCGTCGGGAATGATTCCACCGACGACGACCAGCACATCCGTCATCTCCTTCTCGTGAAGCAACTCCATCACTCGCGGCACAATCGCGTTGTGCGCGCCTGACAGAATAGAAAGCCCAATCACCTGGACATCTTCCTGCAGAGCCGCGTTAACTATCATCTCCGGTGTTTGCCGGAGACCGGTGTAAATCACTTCCATGCCGGCGTCGCGTAGAGCTCTTGCGATCACCTTCGCGCCGCGGTCGTGTCCGTCGAGGCCAGGTTTGGCGACGAGCACACGAATAGGAAGCGACATAGTTACACTGTCCAGATTATAGAACGGGGGCTAAATTAAGTAAGGACAACTGACGTGAGCGAACCGACATTCAATGAGCCCCGCGTGGCGCTGAACCGAATCTATACCCGAACGGGAGACGGCGGAGAAACCCATCTCGCCGGCGGACAGCGCATCGCGAAAGACGATCTTCGGATCGACTGTTACGGAACCGTGGACGAATTGAACGCATTTATCGGCGCGGCGCGCGTCATTGCCGGGGAACAGACCGGCCATACAGAGCAGTTCCGCGCATTTGCCGCCATTCTCAAACGGGTGCAGCATGAGCTATTCAATCTGGGCTCCATTCTGGCGACTTTGCCGGAAGACGTGCATCCGAAACAGCCGCGCATCACTGAGGCTGAGATCAAACAACTGGAGACAGAAATCGACAAGGCGAACGAGCAGCTTCAGCCACTGCGCTCATTCGTTCTGCCGGGCGGCAGCGGCCTGGAGGCGCAACTGCACATCTGCCGTACTGTTTGCCGCCGGGCTGAGCGGTTGGCCGTCCGTCTCGCCCGGGAGCAGGACGTTCCTGGTGAAGCCGTGCGGTATCTGAACCGGCTCAGCGATGCCCTCTTCGTCTGGAGCAGATGGGTGAATCACATCTCAGGTCACGAAGAAACGCTTTGGGAACCGAACGCCGCCGCGAGCGGAACGAGCACGTCATAGCGGCCGGCCGATGGCAATCAATCAGCCGGTAACGCAAATCCGTTCGGGAGATCAGTGGAGCGCGCTCACGGCCAGCTTTCTGGGCTGGACGCTGGACGCCTTCGATTTTTTTCTGGTTGCTTTCTGCCTGACGGCAATCGGAAAGGAATTCCACCAATCCGATAAGGCCGTCGCTTTTTCAATTGCCCTCACTTTAGCTTTTCGTCCCGTAGGGGCTTTCATTTTCGGTCTCATGGCGGACCGTTATGGCCGCCGGCTTCCGTTGATGATCGATCTGGTCTTTTATTCGGTGATCGAAATCGCAACCGGTTTTGCTCCAAACTTTCTTACGTTTCTCATTCTCAGATGCCTATTCGGAATAGGCATGGGCGGCGAATGGGGTGTGGGGGCATCGCTAGCGATGGAAAAAGTTCCGGCCAAATGGCGCGGGCTACTCTCGGGATTTTTGCAGCAGGGCTATGCGCTGGGCAACCTGCTGGCCGCGGTTTGCTACCTATTTTTGTTTCCACGCTGGGGCTGGCGGCCGTTGTTCCTGCTCGGCGGCTTGCCTGCGCTGCTGGCCCTGTTCGTACGTTTCCGAGTTAAGGAATCGGAAGTGTGGCAGAAATCCAAACAGGAGAGCTGGGGACATCTGGGCCGCGCCATCCGCCAGCACTGGCTTTTGTTCCTTTACCTGGTGCTGCTCATGACCGGCATGAATCTCGCATCCCACGGGACACAGGATATGTACCCTACCTTTCTGCAACGCTTCTGGCGCTTTGGCCCCACGGAACGGTCAGTCATCTCAATCATTTCGATGTGCGGGGCCATTATCGGCGGCGTGACGGTGGGTCTGGTGTCCGATCGGATCGGAAGAAGACGCGCCATTGTGTTGTCCTTACTTGCGGCAATCCTGCTCACTCCGCTTTGGGCTTATGCACCGCAACTCGGGTTACTGGTGACGGGAGCCTTCTTCATGCAGTTCTTCGTTCAGGGGGCGTGGGGAGTTATTCCCGCCCATCTCAGCGAACTATCGCCGAATCAGATCCGCGGATTTCTGCCAGGATTCGCGTATCAGTGCGGAGTACTACTGGCAGGATCCGTGGGAACAATCGAAGCCGTTTTTGCGGAACACATGAGCTATGCGACTGCGATGGCGGTAACCGCAGCATCGGTATTTTCCTTTACAGCCATTGCCGCGGCGCTCGGGCGAGAACGGAAAGGGATCGTGTTCGAAGCGAGCTGATTCTTATGAGGCGAAGAAACGGCGCATTTTACGAAACAGAATGGACGGGAGCATAAGAGATAAAAATCAGGGAAGCTCGTCCAGGTCGCGGCCGGGAACGGCGTGGCCGGTTCCGAGTTCTTGTTCTTCCTCCACAATCTCTCGCCAGATGTCGGTGGAGAGCTGCTGATCCATGGTGTGGTTCCGTTCGCGGCGGTACTCCTCGTTATCGGTGAACCCATGGTATTCGGGCGGCATGCCGCTAGGAAAATCGAACTGACGGCAGACTTGCTCGGGCGGGTATAGCTCACGGTCCAGTTCCCGGAGGAGCTCGGCGTTGGAAGGCGACATGGTGGTTACGGTCACGCCTTGGCGGACGGCCACGTTGATTTTCTGGATCAAGGTAGGGCGGTCGAAACCATTGCAGGCCGTTTTCCAACTTTTGGTGTCGAGCGCTCTCAAACATTCCGAGGCTTTGGCGGTGGCGAGCTCGGCTTGCACCTCCTCTTTTTTGGCGAGGCGAGCTTCGCGGCGTTCCAGGATGTCGTGCTTTTGCTCCTGCAATTCGAGGCGGCGGTCATCCTGCTCATTTTTGCGGAGGACTTGAACATTGTTGAGAGCGCGTTTGAGGGCGCGCTCGGCGGCAGTTTTATAGCGATCGCCGAGAGCCAGTTTTTGGTGGGCTTCGGCGGACCATTGGGCCTCGTCGGGTTCGGCGGTGTAGATGGCGGTCTCGATTGCGTTGTAGGCGCGCTGTTTGCGCCAGAGAAACCAGCGGGCCATGGCGGCATCTTCGACCATGCCGCGGGCGTGCGCGGTCGCGGGAGAAAATTCGTCCAGAAGATCGTTCAACAACGCCTCAAAGTCTTCGCGCCGCTCACCGGGGACGATCAGCTTTTCCGACGTTCCGCCGTGAGTGGTGGCGTTTTGGCTGCAACGCTCTCTGCCCGCGGACGAGGTGGGTCCCGTTTGCGTGGTTTCCTTCGACATGAAATGCCCTCTCGCCTGAAAGTTTGGCGGGGCGAATGTTGGGGAGGCGGCGTTTTTCGCTGGTAAGTTGTTGAAGTCAGGGAAGAGGAAATATTTTTTTGGGCGGTGATCCGCCCAGTGGCTCCTGGCAGATCCCGACGCGAACTATGAACTCCGTTTCTTAGACACCTAAGTTTGAATGTCTTCTACACGGCTTACATGATATTCGGGCTACGTTCTAGCTTGCGTCGGGACAACTCTTAACCTCGGCAAAGGCTCTGCGGTGGATGAGGGAAGAACCGGCCGACCTTTTAAGCCCGAGCATCCCGAAAGACCACCCCTCGATTGGAAGCTTGAGCAAACGATCGTCGTTTATGTGAGCGACGATATGGCGTAGATCCCGCCGACTACTTCCCAGGACAAGGGAGCGCAACTGGCCGCCTGGTTATAACCAGTAAGTGGATCGCTCGCGGCCAGGCGGTGAACAACAATCCAGGCGGTCATACCGGGAGAATGCCACCGGGTACGGCCCGAGACAAAGGTGACACTTTGGTCCTGGGATCGTTGAAAACTTTCTATCTTCGAAGTATCTACGGCGGAAGCGGTGTTGCGGAACTGGAGGCGGAGCGACACTGCTTCGTAGCGTCCGGAGGGCCGACAATTCAGGAGCAAGTCGGAAACTAAACGCTGCGCCGTTGCCCGCGAGCTATCCCGAAGGCCTCACTTCCCGATAACGCCATTTACCAAGCCTTGACGAACAAGCCATGTCATAGAGAGCCTAATTGAGAGCGTTGAAGAGACTTTGAAGGCTCGCAAGCCATCGACTGAAGTCGACGACCGAAGTTTCCGCTGGTAATGAAAAGCGACGGTCCAACTTCTTTCGGGGTAATTCGAAGCCATACCTCAGATGTCGCTGACCTCTCGGGTCCTTTCACGCGAGAAAAATACCGTCCTCCGACTCCGCTCGGGGCGCAAGGGAGTATGGAAAGCGTGCCTGAGGCGAAAACTCCTTACCGCTTATGGAATCGCCGCTGTAGAATCCCAATCGTGCCGAGGCCTATCCCAAGGAGCAGCAGGGTCGCGGGTTCCGGAACGGTGGGAGGGGGAGGGACGGTAGTCGGCGCAAGAGCGACGTCATTGATCCCGAAAACTAAGGGGCCTGTAGTCAGAGTATGAGTCGCGATGGTGTACTCATCGACATTATCTATTCCCGATGCCCCTCCCGCGATAAACAGATCTCCGCGGCCATCTGCAACGAGTCCGGAAGCCAAGATCCCCGGAAGAACGAGCGTGGCACTGGAAAGGTCTGTAGGGACCTCGACGATACCTCCTAGGTCAGTGACAAACAGATGTCCACTCACGGGATCGAAGGCCAGTCCAATGGTATTGGCGCCAGCGGTACTGGGCAAAGTCATGCTTTTTATGACGGCACCCGAGACCGGGTCGATCTGAGCCAGCCCAGTCGATCCGAGTAGGGCAAACAAGTGCCCTGCCGCGTCGTAAGCCAGCCCTCTGGGCCTGGGATTCCCAACTTGATAATTCGCGACATTCGTCACTGCGTCAGTCGAGAGATTGAGCCGCTTGAGGTCTGATCCGGAGGTGTCGAAGAGCACTGAGGTGCCGCCGGGATCGAGTGCCAGGAAACCACCGGTAATGCCGACTGCGAGAGTGGTGAGGACAGAGCTGCTATGGGTAAGGAGATTGTAATCTGAAACGGTTCCTAGGCCGAGGGGCGAAAATCCTGTGGTGTACAGAATGTCGTTCGGGCCATTGAATATGAGGTCCTGTGGGCCTCTATTAGGGTCAGTGAAGAGATTGGTGACGGTGTTAGTTGCCGTATCGACGATCTTAATTGAACCGCCCAGATCACTGGGGGCTGTTGCATATACGGTATCCGCGGAAAGCGGAGGAACCGCCGAAAGTGCCAATGCAACACCCAGCGTGAGCATCGCCGCACGAATGCTTTTTCCTACTAGGATCATGTGTGTTCTCCCGGCGGTTGACAGTTGATTTCGGCTGTCCTTGCGTGAATTCATAAGCGTCTCTTCTCTCTTTCTTTTTGAGCTACAGCTTCGGTTTGCCGGAGCGTCCCTGCTGGGTCCCCGATAAGGTATTCAATCTTTTCTGCGAGCTCTGGAATGCGACCAGGTAATAGCTGAGGGTCAGTAACCGCGCCCTTCCAGGACAGAATATTAGTCGAACGGTCCTGGACACGGGAGTAACTTTGGGTTAGTGCCGTGTACGTCACTTTTCATTGGAAGCTGAGCTACTCCCCAAGCAGACGTATCCTTGATAGCGAAGTATGACCTGGCCCTTGTTGAGATCGGCCGCCCCGTAGGTTGATGTCAGATTCCCGGTTGCATTTTCAAAGCGCCCCGTTCCGCCTGTAATCTTTATTCCGTTGATGTAGCTGCCTGCATATAGGCCCGGAACAGGCGTCGGAAATAGTGTCGCGTCAGCGTCGTCGAACAGGATCGTATCCCCCGCTTCCGTCACCCAGTGATGATGGTTGTGCAAGACGGTGGTACCGTTCGGTCCCTGTGTCACGCTGTTGACGTGTACACCAAGCCCGCCCTTGAAGTCACCCGTCGCGGTGCCAAGAGTGTCGGTTGGGTCGAGAAAGTTAGTCAGGATCGAACCACCCACGGCTTTACAGTGGCGCCCTGAAGCGTCCTGCGCCCGTAAAGCGCTGACCGTGAGCAGAGTGCAACAGAGCGATAAGACGAAAACTTTCGGTTTCACAGATTGTCCTCGTCCTAGAACCTATGCCAACCCTTCACGTACATCAATGCACCCGAGGTGAATTGTTTATGAACTACAATAAAGGGCTAAGCCTTGTAGCTGCACCACCTGCGGGGTGTCCAGCTGCAACGGTCGTGAACCCGCGACCCGCTCCATCGCAGCAGAAGGGAGAAGGCCTTGAGCAGCGGTCACAATTCAGAAGTGGTCCGTTTCGGCCCGTTCGAGCTGGACATTCCCAGCCATGAACTGCGTCGCAAAGGTAAGCTCATCCCGCTGCAACGCCAGCCGTCCAGGATTCTTGCCGCGCTCGCCTCCCAACCGGGCAAGCTCATTACCCGCGAGGAACTCCGGCAGCAGATCTGGGACACCGCAACTTTTGTTGATTTCGAGCAGGGCCTGAATGCCTGCATCCGGCGCATCCGGGCTGCGCTGAAGGATGATCCGGAACATCCGAAGTTTATCGAAACTCTGCCCCGCCAAGGATACCGCTTTATTGGCTGCCCGGGAACAGTGGGTGAGCAGGTCATCGAATCCCTGGCAGTGCTGCCGCTCGAAAATCTGTCGAGCGACCCCGAGCAGGAATATTTCGCGGACGGCATGACCGACGAGCTCATCATGGCCTTAGCCAATGTTGGCGGCTTGCGCATAATCTCCCGAACATCGGTCAAGCAGTTCAAAGGAGTTCGTAAATCACTGTCCGAGATTGCCCGCAAGCTGGACGTCGATGCAATTGTCGAGGGCACCGTTCTACGTTGCAAGGACCGCGTGCGCATTACGGCTCAGTTGATCCGTGCAAGTAGAGAAGAGCACCTGTGGGCCGAGAGTTTCGAGCGCACTCTCGACAACGTGCTGCAGCTTCAGGGAGAACTGGCAAACGCAATCGCTAACCGGATTCATGTCCGACTCACAAAACAGGGGCAAGATCACCCCCAATCGGCCCGCCGCATCGATCCCGCCGCTCTCGACGATTATCTGCGCGGACGTTATTTCTGGAACAAGCGTACGGAGCAGACTTTAACGAAGGCACAACGATACTTTGAGCAAGCGATCGAGAAAGATCCCGCTTACGCCCGAGCATACACTGGGCTGGCGGACACGTATTTTTATCGTGGGTATTACTTCGGCAGGATGGATCCGCGTGACGCGATGCCGAAAGCGAAAGCTGCCGCATCGAAGGCCCTGGAGCTGGATGCAAGCCTGGCGGAAGCCTATACGTCACTTGCCCTCGTTCAATTCTTCTTTGAGTGGGACTGGGCAGGCGCCGAACAGCAGCTCAAGACCGCCATACGGCTGGACCGCAACTATGCGACGGCTCATCACGTGTACTGCGTTCTACTCGCCGTTATGCGGCGATTCGATGAATCGTTAGCCGAGGCTCAGCGCGGGTTGGAAGTTGACCCGCTCTCGATTCCGATCAACAATATTGTGGGTGAAATGTTTATGGCCGCGCGCGATTGGGACCGCGCCATTGTGCAATATCGCAAGACAATTGAGATGGATCCGGGCGTCGCGCTCGTACACGAGAACCTCGGCGTCGCGCTCGAACACAGCGGGAACTTGCACGATGCCGTCCAGGAATATCTGTGTGCGCGACAAGTTGCTGGCGTACCTAATGAGAGATTAGCGGAACTGCGCGAGTTGTATGTCACTCACGGGCTACATGCGTTTCGACAGAAAGACCTTGAACTCGCGCTTGCGCAAAAGGATGGACGCAACTGGGATGCGATGCTGATCGCTTCGCTCTACGCCCGGTTGCTGAAACGAGATCAAGCGCTCGCTTGGCTTGAAGAAGCCTACAAGCTTCGTTGCGGGAGCATGGTATGGCTTACTATCTATCCCTACTTCGACAGTCTTCTTCCCGACCCGCGTTTTCAGAATCTGCTTGCGCGTGTAGGGCTGCCGCACTAGAGCATGGAATCTAGCGCGCCGCAAGTTGCGATTTCACACACACGCCCGAGGACTCGAAGCCGGATGCCGATAACGAAGGACTCCGGAGGCGCAATCCCCCCGGGGGGAACGCGACCAGGTGACGCACGGCGTGAGATCGAATCAGATGCAATATTCAGATGCAATATTTAGAGATCAACCGCAGCGGATGAACTAAGGCTCTCCAAGAATTTCGTTGCTCATCGAAGCTGAAAGGATGGTTGTCGAGAAATCGCTTTTCAACCAAATATGCTGATACGTAAAGAGTCGTCGCGCAGCGTTTACCTATCCTCCACGTTGTGGCTTGCGAAACAGCGTTATCGGAAAAGTGTAAAGGTCGTGATCGCCTCATCGGCATTGTTTCCGGATTGCGCCTGCATCACGGGCGATTCGGACATAATCTCCTGATGCCGACCGCTCGGACGCGCTCGTAATCCTTCAGCCCTGGTCGCGAAGTACTGTCATTGGGTCAAGGCGGGCCGCTCGGCTCGCTGGAATCCAGGCTGCCAGTATGCCGATAAGAGTCATCACGAGGCAGCCAACGGCGAGTGCCGCGGGGTCGAGTGTGGACACCTGGAACAAGAGACTTTTCAGGACTCTCGTCAGGGCAAAAGCTCCAGCGAGTCCGGCGGCAAGTCCGACGATGAGCATCGAGAAAGCGCCACGCAAAATGTGCGCCACCACGTTGCCCGAACGAGCGCCCACCGCGATGCGGATTCCGATTTCGCGGCGCTGCTGGGTCACCGCATGTGCCAGAACGCCATAAAGCCCAAGCGCGGCTAGCAAAGCCGCAACGCCCGCGAAGGAGCCGACCACCCAAGTGGGCTGCCTCGCCCAGAGCAGGCTCTGTTCCTTGACCTGCTCCATCGTCATCACATCGCCCAGGGGAAGATTGGGATCAATCTGCCGTATTGCTTCTCGAATCCCGGGCATCGCCGCCGCGGGACTAATCCGTGTGCGAACTACCACTTTGATATTTTGCTGCGGATACTGGGCAATGGGTACATAAGTTACCAGCTCCGGCTGCGCGTTCAATCCGGCAGTTCGCTCGCTGCGAATCACCCCTATAATCTGCAAGTTCACCGGGGACTCTGGGATGGGGCCGTAGCCGGGCAGATCAGATACGAACGGTTCTCCCCACGGGATTTGCGATTCCAAATGCTTTCGACAGTTCAACCGCGACCTCCTGATTGATGACCACGACGGGCGGATGGCCTGCGCGATCCCGGCCTTCAATTCCGCGCCCGGTCACGATTGGAATCTGCAGCGTCCCAAAATATCCCGGGTCAACCATCTTCACCCGCACCAGGAGCAATTGCTTCATACCTGGCAAGCTCAGATACTCACCCCATTGCACGCCTTGCAGAGGCAAGCCTTGCGAGACGGATGCCTGCTCGACTCCGGGCATCGCGCGGAGCCGCTGAATCACTGCTTCATAGAAGCTGGCGGCTCTTTCCGGAGTCGGGTATGCGGCCGACGAAAGATCAGCGGACATCGTAACGACGTGGTCGATTCGGACCCCGGTATTAACCTGCTGAAGCTTTGCCAGGCTCTTGAACAGAAGCGCCGCGCCGCAGATCAGCACGACGGAAGCCGCGACTTCGCCGATGACGATGGTCCGGCGCAGCGCCGCGCTCGAAGCGGTTGATCCGCGAGCCGCCTCATTCAGTGCGTTGGACAGTTTGCCGAAAGAAGTCCGCAGAGAAGGCAGCAGACCGGTGAGTATCAGAACTGCCATCACCGCTGCCGCCGCGAACCCGAAAACGCGCAGATCCATAGTCAGACCTGCTGTGAACGGAAGCGATGCGGCCACCAACGGCTTGGCAATACGAAGCAGTAATGCGCCGAACGCTACGCCCGTGACGCCCCCCAGAAGGCACAAGATCAGGCTCTCGGTGAGCAACTGCACAATCAAACGGCTCCGGCTGGCTCCCAAAGCGGCCCTCAGCGCCATCTCTTTTCGCCGAGTTGTTCCTTTCGCCAGCACCAGATTCGCTACGTTTGCGCAGGCGATGAGCAACACCATGACAACCGCTCCGAATGCCAGGTAGATGGAACGGCGCAGCGTATCTCCAACCAGCAGCCGTGCAAACGGATCCACTGTGAAGCCCCAGTCCTTCTGGAAAATGACCGCATTGAGGCTGGCCCTCAACATCGTCATCTTGGCTCGTGCCTGCTCCAGGCTCACGCCGGTGCGCAGCCGCCCGATTGGGGTCAGCCAATGCTGACCGCGATTCATCTGATCTCGCGCGAAGATCATCGGCTTCCAAAAGGCAGCTCCGTCGCGATCAAAACTACCTGCCGGCAGGACTCCGATGATCCGGTGCGGCTCACCATCAAGCACCAGATCGCGATTTAGAATGCCGGGATCGCCGCCGAATTGTTTTTGCCAGAACGCGTGGCTCAGAATCACCACCGGCGCTGCCCCAGGTTGGTCTTCCCCTCGGGCGAAGCTGCGTCCGATCTGCGGCCTAACACCGAACACCTGAAAGTAATCCGCCGAAACCAGCTTGCCCGAAACGCGCACCGGACTGCCACCGGTCATCACTGCGGCTTTGGTGGAGTTCTCGACTGATAATGCCTCAAACAGATCACTCTGCCGCTTCCAGTCCAGAAAGGTAAGTGTGGTGGTCCCATTGTGTCCCTCGGGAGTGGATTCCCACACCCTGACCATGCGCTCCGGCTCGGGAAAGGGAAGGGGTTTCAACAGCACCGCATCAACGATGCTGAACATGGCTGAGTTGGCGCCGATGCCAAGCGCCAGCAGTCCGACGGCGACCACGGCAAATCCTGGATCTCGCGCCAGAGAGCCCATGCCATACCGAAAGTCTCTCAGCAGATTCTCAATCCACCGCAGCGCTGCGGTGATCGCGGTGATCTTCCTTCATCTGTTCGATTCCTCCGAAATCTCGCCGGGCCGCATAGACGCGCCTCTTCAGGCGTCAGACCAGATGCCCTGGCATCTAGTTCTGCGAGTTCCAGGTGTGCAAGGATCTCATCGTTTACCTCGCGTTCGAGTTTTCTTCGCCGGAACAGAGCTAGCAAGCGGGCTAGCACCGAACGCAGCTTCATGACTCAGCCTCCAGGAACCGAGCCACCAGGGCGGTCACTCTTTCCCAGTTCGCAACTTCGATGCCGAGCTGCTTCAACCCTGCCCTAGTCAGGGAATAGAACTTCACCTTGCGTTTTGTCTCCGATATTCCCCATTGCGTGCGAATCCAGCCCTGTTGTTCCAGGCGCATGAGAGCGGGATAAATCGATCCCTGGTTCAATCGCAGCAAGTTCTCTGCGACTTGCTCGATTCGCCGGGCAATGCGATAGCCGTGCATCGGCCCCATCGTCTCCAGTGACTTCAGAATCAGGAGATCCAGCGTCCCGTAAGGTACATCGGTCTTGTCTTCAGACATGTTGAATGCCAACAGCTTAATACTACATCTGCCTACAGGTGGGCTGTCAACATATTTATGGGGTTGGCGTAAATGGCGGGCAAACCGGAGACTGAGGGCAAGGACGCAACCGGTCCAATTGACGGATTGCCGACGATGCAGCATGTAAACTCGGTGCCGAGGTGCCTGATGCTGCTTTCGCTGTTGATGCTCCTGGTAAGTGCAGCCCCTGCGAATCATCAAGCACAGTCCCTACTAGTGGATGTCGGAGATGGCGTTAAGGTCGAGGTTCTTGACTGGGGCGGTTTCGGCCGGCCTGTGTTGCTCCTGCCGGGCTCTGGGAACACGGCGCACGTGTTCGAGGACTTCGCCCCGAAGCTGATCGCCTGTTGTCGCGTCCATGTGTACGGAATCACGCGCCGGGGTTACGGAGCGTCCAGCAAGCCCGAGCGCGGATACTCAACCCCGGAGTTGGCCGAAGATGACTGGCGCGTGACCGAGGCGCTGAAGCTGCAAAGGCCCGTCATCATCGGACACTCAATGGCTGGTTCCGAGATGACGTTTCTCGCCCAGAAGCACTCCTCGGCGCTCGCGGCACTCGTTTATCTTGACGCAAATGCCGATCCGATGGATTATCCCTGGAGCAACGCCGAATTCCGAGCGCTGACGATGAAGGCCATGAACGGCGCGCCGGGTCCCCCCAAGAGAACAGCCGCCGACAACTCTTCTGTTGCGGCCTACCAACGCTATCAGAGACGAACCGGTGAGGCACCGTTCCCCGCAGCCGAGATTCGCAACATGTACGTGATCAATCCTGACGGATCCATCGGCAGCAATCGGACGCCGCCGTATGTCGGGAAGGAGATCGACGGTGGCTCGATTCCTAAGGACTACCGCAGCATCGATATCCCCGTGTTAGCCCTCATCGCTGTCCCGCTGGCGCCAGCTGAAAAGTGGAAGGCGAATGCCCCAAAGACTGAAGAGGAGCGGCACGATTCCGAAAGAGCTGACGCGATCCTCATGGAGTTCATCGGTCGTTGGGAGGACAACCTGAAGCGTGCGGATAACCGTGCGAGCGTGGTCGAGATTCCGGGCGCTCATCATTACATCTTTCTGAATGAGGAAGGCGTGGTCCTGCAGCACATTCAATCCTTTCTTGAGAGGCCGGTGCTTCAGGGAGACACGGGAACCATACAGGGTGGGAGGCGGCGCTTACGATGAAGAGGACGCCATGAATGTTGAAGCCTACGAGTTGCACGGTGTGCGTGTGGTGGCGTTCGAAAAAGCAGGGGATCAGTTGAGAAATGATCGGCAAGCTATCGAAATCATCTCTGAAGCGGCGGCACATAACGCCGAAGTGATCGTTATTCCGGTAGAGCGGGTCAGCGAGGACTTCTTCCAGCTGAAGACTCGGGTTGCGGGCGAAATCCTTCAAAAATTTGTCACATATCGGAAACGCGTTGTGATCTTGGGCGATATCTCAAAACAGTTGAGTGGGAGCTCGGCTCTTCGAGATTTCGTTTATGAATGCAATGCGGGGGATCAAATCTGGTTCCTTACGAGCGTAAATGCACTTGATCAAAAACTACTGGCCCAAGCGGGACGAGCCGTAAACGTTGGCGGACCGTTGCGTCAAGGCTGATGCTGCTGTGCCCCGTCTCGGAAAGCCGGCACAACTTCGCGGGCTAGAAGACCAATGGTGCGCATCGCTTCGGCGGGCGTGAGGTGTCCGAACGCGATATCGCAAACAAAATAATTCGCGCCCGATGCCTCTGTTTCTTTCTGAATGTAAGCTCGGGCTCCCGATGCGGTACCCGCAAATGCTCCTCCCGCGTTTTGCAGCTCTTCAAACTCCAGCGGAAGCATTGGCAAGCTAAATGGTACGCCGTATTCTTTCCAGAGCAGTTCCATGTGCTTCCGCCAGGGTCGATAGGCGCGCTGTGCCGATCGTTTTGCTTCGCTATCGTCCTCAGCGAGGACGATGTGACGAGCCACACCTAATAGAGGCAGTTTGGAGGCCGGTTTTCCGAGTGTTTGCCATTCGGCACGATAACGATCGGTAATACCGCGCGCTAGCTTTGCCGGCATGAGAGTGACGAGGTTGGCCTCATTTGCAGCAGCCCAAGTTGTCGTTTCTGAACTCTTGACTCCGTACCAAAGCGGTGGATGTGGGCGTTGCACCGGCTTCATGACCATGGGAACGCGATCAAAGTGGTAGAACTCGCCGGTATGGTTCAAGATGTTCGAACTCAGTCCCTTCCTGATTACTTCTAAAGCCTCAGCGAGCTGTTTCGGGCCGTTTGCTGGATCGGCACCGTAAAAACCAACCTCGATCGGAGAAACGCCACGCCCGACCCCAAGTTCAAAGCGGCCGGAGCTCATTTGATCGAGCATGCAGATCTCTTCAATCAGTCGCAGCGGATGATAAAGAGGGAGAACATAGACGAGAGGCCCGAAGCGAAGCTTCTTAGTGCGCTGGGCGACCGCTGCAAGGAAGACATTCGGCGAGGGCGCATAGCCGAGGGGTGTGCCGTGGTGCTCAGCCAGGTGATACGAGTGGAACCCGCCCCGATCATATGCCTCAACGAGCTGAAGCCGGCTTTCATACTGCTCATTGACTGGTCCTCCAGTATCGTCCATGTGGTCAAAGATGCCGAATTTCATCGATCGTTCCTTTCAGAACTAATGATGCTGTAAGTGGTTGGCCTGCGGTGGACCCCCAAAGGCTAATTAACCCACCATTCGCGGTCTGCTGTCAGACCGTGCTCAGGTTCATTCTCCGCAGGATGGTACGGTAGCGCGGATCAGTCCGAATCGGAGCGAGAGATGGATCAGTCTTGAGATGCCAGGTCAGTTGCGGATCGCGTTCGGTCACGGCGGTTTCGAGCCACTCAAAAGCGAGATCGTAATCTCCCAATGCAGTTGCGATCGCGGCGATAGCTTCGGCAGCAACATAGCGCCCGCCACGGCGCTTGGTCTGCAATTCCGCTTGCAGGCGTTCGGCATCGAATCGCCTTCCAGCGCGGACGTAGGCTTTACCCAAAGAGGCGGTAGGCCAGAAATCGCCGGCGAGTTGCGGGCGCGCCTTTTCGAGCCACTCAAGCGCTTCGTCGTGCTTGCCCTGGCATGAGTAAGCTTCGCCGAGACTGGCGAAGGCCAAGTAGAAATTAGGGACGATCTCGAGGGATTGGCGTGAGCGTTCAATCGAAAGATCATACCGGCCGGCCTGGCAGTAGACGAACGCGAGACACATATTGACAAGTGCCGAGAGGGGATCGGTGTCGCGCGCTTTTTCGAATTCGACCAACGCTTCCTCGACTGATCCGACTACCAGAAGGAGCGCGGCACACCAGAAGTGGACCCGACTGGATTCTGGATTCAGAGCGAGGCCCCTGCGCAGCGAGGCCATGGCCGCGTTCCAATCGTACTGGTAACATCCTCGGATAAAGCCCAACGCACCATGCGCTTCGGCCAGAGATTCATCGGCGGCAACGGAGCGTTGGGCGGCGCTGAGGGCCTTGGGCAATTCATCGAGCGGCAATGCGGAGGCCTGGAGGGCCCGGCTATAGTACGCGAGGACGAGTTCCACCCAGGCTGGCGCATGGCTGGGCTCCAGGGCCACCACCGATTCGAGATATTGGCGGCCCTTCGACTGGTCTTCGGGAGCCATGCGGGATATATGGAAAGCGCCGCGGAGATACAGGTTGTGCACTTCCAGGTTCGTGGTGTACCGCTTCACCAGTTGCTGACCGGTATTGGTTAGCCGCAGCTTCAGGGTACCGGCGATCGCCTGAGCAATCTCGTCCTGAATTGCGAAGACATCATCGAGTTCGCGATCGTAACGCTGGGACCAGATCTGCGACGCACTGTGAACCTCCACCAGTTGCGCGGTGACGCGGATACGGGTTCCGGCTTTGCGCACGCTGCCCTCCAAGATGTGGTCGACGGCTAGCTTGTTACCGATACTGCGGACATCTTCCTGCCGACCTTTGAAGGCAAAAGCCGAACTGCGCGCAATCACCCGCAGCCCCGATACGCCGGCAAGGGCGTTCAGGATCTCCTCGGCGAGTCCATCGCTGAAGTACTCGTTGTCCTTGTCGGCGCTGAGATTAGTGAATGGCAAAACCGCAATAGACATCGCCTGTGACTGCGGCGCGGCTGAGTGCGCCAGGTCATGGAGCGCACGGCGGACCGCGTCCATTGTGGGAAACCGGGCGGCGGGAGCTTTCGCGAGACAGCGGCTGACGACGGCATCCAGATCAGGACGGATGTGGGGCGCGAGATCGCTGAGCGGAAGCGGCTCGTTATGCAGGATTGCGACCATGGTGGAGATCGGCGTCTCCTCGGAGAAGGCGGGCCGTCCCGATAACATCTCGTACAGCAGGACGCCGAAAGAAAATACGTCAGAGCGGACGTCGGCCGGTTTGCCGGAGGCCTGTTCGGGCGACATATAGGCAGGGGTGCCGAGGATCACACCGGCCTCCGTCGCGGCCGTAAGTGTGCATTCGGATGGGGGCGGGTTCTGAAGTTTGGCAATTCCGAAATCGAGGACCTTAACACGATCGCCAACTTTGATGTTCGCGGGCTTCAGATCGCGGTGCACTACGCCGCGGCGGTGGGCGTAATCCAGCGCATCGGCAATTTGTCCGGCGATACGAATCGCGTCCTCCACCGCGAGCGGACCCTCAGCGATCCTTTCGGCTAGTGTCGGCCCATCGACGAGCTCCATAATAAGGGCTCGCTTTTCGACTCCGTAGATGGCCGCGATGTTGGGGTGGTTGAGCGACGCGAGAACCAGCGCCTCGCGTTTGAAACGGGTCATCCGAGCGCGATCGTCGGCGAGTGATTCCGGCAAGACCTTGACAGCTACCTCGCGGCCGAGTTTAGTGTCCGTCGCGCGCCAGACCGTGCCCATGCCGCCCTCGCCGAGCTTGGAGGTGATTTGGTAGTGCGCGATAATACGCCGCGAACTCACACGTGATTCCCGGCATCTTATCATGTCCTGGCAGCACTAATCAGGCATTGCGGCCGTATCAGGGGCAATCTATCAATTGGCCGGCATCGGGCTGGCTCTCCGCTCGAAAAACCGCGACATATCGCGTGAGGAACGTTATGGATTCACCGAATGGAGACAATCATGACGGAGGAGGTGAACGGGCAACTCTAGATCTGAGCAGGATCGACCTATTGCAGCCAGTTCTCCCAGCCCTGCGGCGCGTCCTCTGAATGCGGCAAGGAAGATGACATGAAGAATGCTAGAACTTTGACGTTCAGATTAACGGTGTTCATGCTCATTGCAGTCGTCGCTACTGCTCAGCAGCGGAAGCCGCGGGTCGTCATTACGGCGGATCCGGAACTGGACGACAACAACACGCTGATCCGCGCGATACTCTACAGCTCGGAGTTCCAGATCGAAGGACTGGTGTATGCCAGCAGCAGCTTTCATTGGAAGGGTGATGGCAAGAGAACAACACAATACATCCCTGGAAGTGAATACACTCGGCTCGGCTTGTGCCCCTGCATGTCATGGCGCTGGGCGTCAGACGAGCACTTTATCGATGACATCGTCGACGCGTACGCAAGAGTCTATGCGAACCTGAAGATCCACAATCCGAATTACCCCTCGCCGACTGAACTGAAATCGAAGATCAAGTGGGGCAACGTTACATTTGAAGGCGACTACTCTAAGGACACAGAAGGCTCGAACCTTATCAAATCTCTTCTGCTCGATGACCAGCCGGGCCCGCTTTACGTAACCGCGCAGGGTGGACAAAGCACCATCGCCCGCGCGCTGAAATCTATACACGATCAGTACGCGAAGACGCCGCAGTGGGAGGCGATCCGGGACAAAGTGTCACTGAAGCTGATCATCATTCCCACCGGCGACCAGGATGGCACATACGCGAGGTACATCCAGCCGAACTGGCCGGAAGTAACGGAGCGGCAGTTGAGCACGATGGACTTCGGTTACTTTGTACGCAATGGACTGGCGCCGGAAGATCAGGTTTACGCCAGCGCTGCCTGGACGCGGGAGAACATTTCGAGCCGCGGTCCTTTGGGCGCGAGGTATCGCGTCTGGGGGGATGGCAAACAGATGGTCAAGGGCGACCGGACGGACTATTTCGGGCTGTCCGGCTATACGGCCGATCAGCTCAGACATATGGGGTACATGGTTTGGATGCCTCCGCAGGAGAGAGGGTCTTTCATCGGCGAGGGTGACACGCCGACGTTCCTGAATCTGATAGACAACGGCCTCCGCGCCTATGAAAACCGCCATTGGAGTGGCTGGGGCGGGATCAGTCGATCTTCGAACGTGCCGCCGATCGGGCTAGGTGACGCTCGGGTCACGCCGGCCAGTCCGGACGATCCAGGGGTTGCGATCGGCCTGGCGCCCGCTGGAGGTATGGCGAACCAGACTTCTAAGACCGCAACTGCTCCTGCCGCAGGGCAGCGGGCGGTCCCGGCGATTCCGGTCTTCAGCCGATCTCCGCAAACAATGCGGCGGCGAATGCGCGATTCTTCGCGGCGGCACAGAACGATTTTGCGGCGCGCCTGAAATGGTCCGTAACCCCGAAATTCAGTGACGCGAACCATGAGCCGAAGATCAGGATCAAAGGACCTTCGGAGGTCTCCATGCGACCTGGCAGCACGGTTCGTCTGGAGGGAGAGGTTTCGGACCCCGATCACAATGCCGTGAAGGTTACCTGGTGGCAGGACAGTGCGGCAGGCAGCTACCCCGGCGACGTCCGCTTCTCTGACCAGACGGCGCTCAGCACAACGTTTCGCGTACCGAATGACGCACAGCCCGGCGACACGATTCACTTAATTCTGGAAGCGACTGACAACGGAACGCCGCCGCTCACCCGCTATCAGCGCCTCATCGTGAGAATTCAGTAGTTATGGAATGCTAGAGCGCCTAGATTGGACCTCAAGGGCGCCTCAGTTCCAGTTAGATATTGATGCCGATGCGCCAAAGTGCGTACCCGATGGCCTGGCGGAAGTAGAGCCGGCGAAGCTGGTTCCGGGTCAGCGATCCGGTTGGGGGGCGGGGCGAGCCGTACACCTTTATGCCCTGAGATTCAAGCAGCCGCTTGACCCGAAAGATGTGGTAGCCGTCGCTCACAACGATGCACGAGTGAAGATTCATCCGATGCATGGTTTCGGCGGCCGAGTCCAGGCTTTCAGCAGTGGTTGCGCCTTCGGGGTCGGCAATGATGGCCTCGGAGGGCACACCGTGCTCGGTCAAGTAAGCGCGACCTACCTCGCCCTCCGTGAAATTCGGGTCGCCGCCAGCACCGCCGGTCGTGAGGATGTACGGAGCGAGTCCCCTCAAGTAAAGAAGAAGGGCGTGATTGAGACGGGCTTGCAGCACAGGCGAGGGTTTGCCGCGGTATTCCGCCGCACCCAAGACAACGATGACGTCGGCTGTCCGCGCTTCATCCATGGTTGACTGCCGTTCGATTTCCCGGGCGACATAGAACAGGTAGCCTAAGAAGAGAATCGACAGCAGGGCAACCAGCGCGAGTAGGCCTGCTAAGGCGCGCTTCATTTTGATCGCATTTGGACTTATTAAACTCTACAGTCTATGCCCAATTGGCAAGGCCGGGCCAGCACCCAACTCACGAGCGCCAAGAATCCTCAGTTGCAAGCGGTTCGCAAGGCCGTGAAATCCGGCCGCCCGACAGAGGACGGCTTGATTGTTATCGAGGGTCCGCATCTTTTAGAAGAAGCGTATGGCAGCCGTTGGCGTGTTGAGCGGGTTTTCACTACGGCAGAAGGCCTGGAGCGGCACGATGTCCTATTCAGGCGAACCGAAGCTGAGGTCATTCAGGTTCCGTCCAGCGTTTTCCGCTCGATTTCAGCGACGGAGGCCCCGCAGGATATCGTGGCCCTGGTACATCCTCGAAGCTGGAGATGGGAAGACGTCAGCCGGACACCCAGTCTGATGGTCATACTCGACCGGATTCAAGATCCTGGGAATGCGGGGACGGTGGTCCGCTCGGCGGAAGCGTTCGGGGCAAGCGGCGTTGTCT
Organism: uncultured Acidobacteriaceae bacterium; assembly: GCA_963762495.1. Lineage (GTDB taxonomy): Bacteria > Acidobacteriota > Terriglobia > Bryobacterales > Bryobacteraceae > Bog-105. The sequence continues at coordinate 560,721 of CAVXKZ010000006.1, read as the reverse complement.
TATTGAAGGGCTCGGCGCGTATTTCGAACCCGAAATTGCTGCGCGCGACGGCAGGATCCGTTTTTCGGATCCCATTCCTGGAGGGAATCGAGCCGAGTGAAATGGTGCAGCGTCTGGCACAATCGAAGGTAGCGCTGTTCGCGCTCAGCGCTCAGGGCACGAGTTGCGTTTCCGAGGCAGATTTTCGGCAAAGCTGCGCGATTGTCGCCGGGAACGAGGGCTCCGGCATTTCGGAAGAATTCCGGTCAATAGCGAGACAGGTTTCGATCCGAACTTTCCGGGTTGAGTCTTTGAACGCGGCCGTGGCCTGTTCGGTTGCGTTGTACGAGGCCGCGCGGCAGAGGACACGCGCCAGAAAGTCGTAAATGAGTCTGTTCGATGCCAGCCCTCCCTCCGGGCCGCCCGCCGAGGATTTAGCGGGACGGCCGTTGGCGGACCGGATGCGGCCCCGGACACTAGACGAATATGTCGGGCAGGAGCACATGCTGGCTCCGGGCAAACCGCTTCGCGCCCAAATAGAAAAAGGCCAGCTCAGCTCGCTTATTCTTTGGGGGCCTCCGGGATCGGGGAAAACGACTCTGGCAGCGCTGATTGCACAGCAGAGCCGCGCCGATTTCGTACCGTTCAGCGCAGTCCTGAGCGGGATCAAGGAGATCAAGGCGGTGATGGCCGATGCGCAGCGGGCGCGCCGGATCGGACGCAAGACAGTCCTGTTCATCGATGAAATCCATCGCTTCAATAAGGCTCAGCAGGACGCGTTTCTGCCGTATGTGGAGCGGGGAGATGTGGTGTTGATCGGAGCAACCACCGAGAATCCTTCGTTTGAGGTGATTTCGGCCCTGCTCTCGCGAACCAAAGTCTACTCGCTCCGCGCACTGGAAACGGCGGAAGTAATAGTGTTGCTCAAACGCGCTCTCCAGACCCCCGGGAGGGGATTAGGGCATCTGGAGCTAAAGATAAGCGACGAACTGCTCGATGAGATTGCAGTATCCTCGAGCGGCGATGCGCGGGCCGCTTTGAACACACTCGAAATTGCGGCAGCGCTTGCGCAGGACGGAGAAATTGGGCGGCAGGCGGTTGCGGATGCGATGCAACGCAAGATTCTGCTGTACGACAAGTCGGGCGAAGAGCATTACAATTTGATTTCGGCTCTTCATAAATCGGTACGTTCCAGCGATGTGGATGCGGCTTTATACTGGCTGGCCCGCATGATGAAAGCTGGGGAGGATCGGCTGTATCTAGCGCGGCGGCTGGTCAGAATGGCCATTGAAGACATTGGACTGGCAGATCCCCGCGCCGTTGAGCAAGGAATGGCGTGCATGGAGGCCGTTCACTTTTTGGGCATTCCGGAGGGAGATCAAGCACTCGCCCAACTCACTATCTATCTAGCGCTAGCTCCCAAATCGGATGCTGCGTACCGGGCATTGAACAGCGTGAACGCCACCATCGATACAACTGTCGCCGAACCCGTGCCGCTCCATCTGAGGAACGCGCCGACGCCATTGATGAAAGACATGGGATATTCGAAGGGCTATCGGCATGCCCACCTTGAGAAGGATGCAGTTACAGACATGGAATGCTTGCCTGCGGCGCTCGCGGGCAGTGTCTTTTATGAACCGACGGAGCGCGGTTTTGAACAGAAAGTCCGCGAACGTCTAGCTTGGTTAAGAAATTATAAGGGTCAGATAAACCCGATAGCAGGACGGGATAAATGAGTGTCCGGCCCATAAACCGATGAGAAAACAGGCACAAATTTGTGTACTCTTAAGATCGGAGCTTTGTTGAATCGTGTCCGAAAGTATCCTCACTCCAGACCGACTCGCTGAGATGCCGGACGGAAATACAACCGAGCGGCGGCGATCCAGCCGCTTCCCGATCGAGCGCGAAGTTCGATATAAAACTCTTAATCAGCGGGCGGAGATCCTGGCTGGAAGCGGTAAGACTCTGAATATCAGCAGTTCCGGTGTCTTGTTTACTTCGGATCATGATTTACCAGTAGGAACCCGGCTGGAAGTGTCGGTCAGTTGGCCGGCACAGCTCAATGAACGATGTCTTCTGAATCTGGTGGCACGCGGACGCGTGACTCGGCATATGAAAGGCCAGTTGGCGCTGCAAATCCAGCAGTACGAGTTCAGAACGCAAAGCCGGCCAGGCAAAGAGAAGTAAACCGCTTCGCTTAAAAAGCCACTTGGATGGCCGCTCCCTCACGTCCGCGGTTCCGTTTCGGAGGTTGCGTGCTGTTAGCCATACTGGGCTAACATGACAGTGTTGTGCAACGCCGACTGGCCTTCGCCGCCGCCGCGCTAGTTTTACTCCTGCTGCTGGCCCTGATGATTTGGCAGGGCTCTTTCAGTTTTTCGTTCGGACCGTCGGACGTTCGAGAAACGATTGTCCTTTCGGCTGTTTCTGCCGTCATTTTCCTGCTGACGGTGACGCTCGCTTTCATGCTTTTCCGCGCGGGCGTGAAGCTTTACCTCGATCGCCAGCAAAGCCGAGAAGGCACCAAAATCCGTTCTAAACTGCTGTTCGGCGCTTTGGCGCTGACGCTTGCGCCGGCACTGTTTTCCGCTCTCTTCAATTACACGGTCCTCAATCGCACGCTTGATAAGTGGTTCACGCAACCGGCTCGCGGCATCGAGATGAATCTGCAAGAGCTCGATAAATCCTATCAAAAGGAAGCGCTCGAGAAGGTCCAAGCGGAGGCGGATTGGATCGGCCTTCTTCCGCAGACTGTCCTGGCTGCTCAAACCGGGCGGGTGGATGCCGGTTTCTTTCAAAATATCTGCGAAAAACGTGGAATCAGACAACTGATTCTGGAGCGCCGAACGGGAGTTCCTATTCTGCTTTATCAATATTTCGGCGAACCTAGTTCATCAATGCTGCGGGTTTCCGCGGCGGTGATGGATGGCTCGAAAACGCTGGCGCACATTTCGTTGGCCTCAGCGGTAACCGGCGACGCCAAGCAGAAAGAAACCGTGATTCAGGGTTTCATGGATGAGCAGAAACATCTCGGTGGACGGAAGAAGTTTTATCAGGATACATATTTCCTGATGATTTGCCTGCTGACACTTTTTGTGTTGTTCTTCGCCGCCTGGATCGCGCAGCTTCTTTCACGTCAAATCAGCGTGCCTATTTCCGCCCTCCTGGTAGCAGCACGGGAAGTTCGGCGAGGTAACTTGTCGTATCGAATCCGAGCAAACGCGATTGACGAATTGGCAACTCTGGTACGCGCGTTCAATGAGATGACGAATGAACTGGAGGGGAATGCCCGGGAACTGGAAGCGCGGCGCAGATTCACCGAGGCGATTCTTGAAAGCATTCCGACGGGTGTGATTTCGTTATCCTCCGATGAGCGTATTCAGCGTGTAAACCGAGCGCTTTCGGGTATTTTTTCACCCGAGATTGCCTCTTCCGCCAAACGGTTGTCGGATCTCTTCGGCCCCGACGATTTGGCGGAGATTCGGTATTTATTGAAACGCGCCGGAAGGACGGGCGCCGCTGCCTGCCAGCTCGAGATGCAGCGGCCCTCCGCGCTTCTGCATCTGGCCGTGACTGCCGCGTCACTCGATCAGCAGCGAGGTTTCGTTCTGGTGCTCGAAGATACCAGCGATCTATTGCGCGCTCAGAAAGCGGCGGCGTGGCAAGAAGTTGCGCGGCGAATCGCGCACGAGATTAAGAATCCCCTGACGCCCATTTCGCTGTGCGCCGACAGAATTGCCAGACAACTGCTTCGGCTTTCAGTTCCAACGGAGACGAGGGGCATTCTTGAAGAATGCACGCAAACAATCCAACAAGAAGTGCAAACGGTCAAGACGCTGGTGGATGCATTCTCGCAGTTCTCGCGTTTTCCGACCGCGCAGCCGGCGCCGGCGGACCTGAACGAAATTGTTGACAGCGCGATGGCTGTTTTTGCGGGTAGGATGAACGGAACTGAGCTGGCCGTTCAGCTTGATCCGGCAATTCAAATGGTGATGGCCGACCGGGAGCAAATCAAGCAAGTGATCGTGAACCTGGTCGATAATGCCGCGGAAGCCATGATCGATTCGCCACAAAGAAAGTTGTGGATCACAACTTCGCAGCCTACCGCGGATACCATCGAGCTATCGGTGGCGGATACGGGCTGCGGCGTCTCGGCCGCGGATAAAGAGAAACTCTTCCTTCCCTATTTCTCCACCAAAGATCGGGGGACTGGGCTCGGCCTGGCAATTGTCAGTCACATCGTGACCGAGCATCATGGTCGCGTCCGGGTGGAAGATAACTATCCGCGAGGAGCCCGATTCATAGTGGAACTGAATGCGCTGCCGACGCCCGATGTGCCCGAACACGCGGAAGAGGCCCATCCCGCTACCCTAAAGGTTTAGTTAGAACCCAGTCACATGCCGGTTCGTGGACCCAAAGTGCTTATTGTCGATGACGAAGTAAATATCCGTCAATCGCTTCGAGGAGTTCTCACGGACGAGAACTATGACTGTTCGGCGGTCGAGAGCGGCGAGGCGTGTATCGGAGAGCTTGACCGAAATAGCTATGAAGCGGTACTGCTCGATATCTGGCTGCCGGGAATGGATGGGCTCACAACCTTATCGCGGATTCAAGACCTGCCTCCGGACGCCCGGCCGGCGGTAATCATGATCTCCGGCCATGGCAATATCGAGACCGCCGTGAAGGCTACTAAGATGGGAGCTTTCGATTTCATAGAAAAGCCGCTCACCATCGAGAAGGTCAGCGTCGTTCTTAAAAACGCCGTGCAACAGCGGCGCACGGACCTGGAATTGCAGCGTCTTCGCGCGGACACAACTTCGCCCGAAATTATTGGGGAAAGCGTCCCGGTAAAAGCTCTGCGCCAGCAACTGAAGCTCATGGCGGGCACCAATGGACGGGTCTTGATTTATGGCGAGAGCGGCACGGGAAAGGAACTTGTTGCGAGAGCGATTCATCGTTTCAGCCAGCGCGCGAATGGTCCGTTTATCGAGGTCAATTGCGCGGCCATACCCGAGGACTTGATCGAAAGCGAGCTATTTGGCTATCGCCGCACGACCCGCGAGGGGGTACTCGATCAAAAGATCGGGAAACTTCAGAAAGCGCATGGCGGGACATTCTTCCTTGATGAGGTCGGTGACATGAGCCTAAGAACACAGGCTAAGGTGCTTCGTGCGCTAGATGAGCACCGCTTCGAACCGATCGGAGCGCCGCAATCGATTCAAGTGGATGCTCGCGTTGTGGCGGCAACCAACAAGAATCTCGAGAAGGAAATCGAGCGCGGCAATTTCCGCGAAGATTTGTTTTATCGCTTAAACGTCATTCCTTTCACGGTGCCACCTTTGCGCGAGAGAGCAGAGGACATTCCGCTGCTGGCATCGCACTTTTTGCGCGATTTTTCGATTGCGTATGGCCGTAAGCCGAAAGATCTTACCGAAGACGCCATCGACGCCCTTATGGGCTACCATTGGCCTGGCAATATTCGTGAGCTTCGCAATTTGATGGAGCGAATTGTCATCTTGCATTCTCAAAGGAGAATCGAGGCGCGGCATCTGTCATTAGACATGTCGCGCAAAGCGCAGAGCGGGAGAGTTGCTGAAGGTTTCGGAACGCTGCAAGACGTGAAGGAAGCCGCCGAGCGCGATTACATTTTGCGGAAGTTGGAAGAAACAAGTGGAAACGTGACACGCGCTTCAGAACTGCTCGGCTTAGACCGGAGCAACTTTTATCGGAAGATGAAAGCTCTTGGGATCGCGCCGAAAGAGTAGAAGGGCACCTCACGGCGGCTAAGTGATGAATTTCCTGATCACAGGAGCAACAGGTTTCATTGGCACGAAGCTAGTCGATTCACTGCTTCTAAAGGGACACTCGGTCAATTACCTCGCCCGCGCCCGTAAGTCTGAATTCGATTCACGCGCCGCCTTTCATTTTTGGGACACGAACGGCGAGCCTCCGCTAAATAGCGTGCCGCGGTTGGATGCGGTAATCCATCTAGCCGGTGAACCGATTGCACAGCGATGGACTCCGGCGGTGAAAAAACGCATTTACGACAGCCGAGTCGAACGCACGCGAAAGCTGGTTGCGGCGATCGGGGCGCTGAGATACAAACCGGGCGTTTTGGTTTCCGCATCGGCGATCGGGTATTACGGCGATCGCGGCGACGAGATCCTTACGGAGAGTAGCGGCCGAGGAAGCGGATTTCTGGCGGAGCTCTGCGCTGATTGGGAGCGCGCAGCTTCTAAAGCGCAGGACTTCGGGCTGAGAGTGGTTCCGGTCCGTATTGCAACTGTCCTCGGCAAAGACGGAGGCGCTCTCCCGCAGATGCTTACGCCGTTCAAATTAGGTTTGGGAGGAAAATTCGGGAACGGCCGGCAATGGATATCGTGGATTCATATCGATGATATTGTGAGACTCCTTGCATTTGCGGCGGAGAGTGATCCAGCAGGCGAACCGCTAAACGGAGGCAGCCCTCACCCGGTCACGAATGCGGCTTTTACGAAAGCATTGGCTCGTGCTGTTCACCGACCCGCGCCTTGGCCGATTCCGAAATTCGCGATGAAAATAGCGCTGGGCGAGATGGCAGGGTTTCTGTTTGACAGCCTGCGAGTGCTGCCCGAAGCCACACAAAAGGCGGGATTCCGGTTCGAATATCCGGAGCTGGATGGAGCGCTGCGGAGCTTATTGTAGCGACGGCGCAGGAAAGCTTTTTGGGGTTTTTCGTGCTATCTTAATGGGTGATATGGCAATACCGAATGTTAAGCGCTTTCGGCCATTTTGCACGACCTGCAACGAGAATTTCACGATAATGGCGGTTCTGCCGAAGGACGCCGATGTCGACGCATACCTGACGGATGCCGTCGCGCGGCACGATCACAAGGCCTACCAAGAAGCCAAGCTACAGCACTTCAAAGTTCGTGTCGGTCAGCAGAAGCAAAAGAAAGCTAAATAGCAACTCCCCTCGCTCACGCTCAGGGTTCCGTTTTCAAGGCCCACAGCTCCGCTACGACGCGCTGTGGGTTTTTACTGTACGGAGGGCGCGAGAGGCCGCAAAGGCCACGTCAGGGTCTATATCTTTAGTCAAGCCGTTCAGCACCGGCACTACATCTTCGGCATGGCTATCAGCGAGAACTGAACAGAGCGCAATCTTTTGGTCCTTGGTAGCCTCGGGAATCAGCTTGTAAAGGGCGGCTCTCGTATCTTCCCGCCGGGCCAGTTCGGTTAAGTACGCCGTAGCGGTATTCGAGTTTTTTCTAGTATCCAAGTTTTCGAAAAGATACCTCAGCGGGCTGAAGTCCGAGGTGTCCACTTTACCTTCGGCGACCAGCGCGAACGCCGCCGCCAAATGGACGCGCGGATCGGCGTCTTTCTCGTTGTAAGCCGCTTCGATCACAGGATAGTCCTCGGGTTCGCGAACGCGGCCTAGCCCTTCGAGAGCAGCGGCGCGCGTGTCGGGATCCGTACTCTGGACCCACTGCTGGAACACAGCGCGATCGCCGGGAATGCCGAACATAGCTAAAGTTTCAAGCGCAGTGCGGCGAACCTTCGCGTTGCGGGCGTTCGCCAGCGCCGACCGAACGTCGGGAGCCGAGGACAGGTTGCGCAAGACGCCGATCGTTTCGAGAGCGGTCATTTGGACTCGCTCGTCAAGATCGTTTAGGAGGAAAGCTATGCCAGGGCCGGCGGACGGGTCGTGAATCTTCTGTAAGGCAACCAAACATTCGAAGATCATCTGGTTTTCCTTTGAATGCGCCGCCTGCACCAGCGCCGGAACAGCGGGCCGCGCCCGGAGGATGCCCGCGGCTCTAGCGGCATTCGACTTAGCATCCAGACTGGCGCCTCCAGCTATCTCATCGGAGAGGGCCTGTGCGACGTCGGGACGGATAACGACCTCTTGATCGATAACCTGATCGTTGCGAGATGAAAAATACGATTTAACCTGGCGAACGCCCTTTGTGAGCGAGCCGGTAAGCCCGGATTTCACATAGCCGGGAAGATACGCATTCACAATGCCGTCCGTGGCTCTGATCTGCACTTCGGCGTCCTTATCGTGAGTCGCCAGGATGAGCGCATCCAGGCTGTGCATAGTATCGATCCGGACGATCGCTTTAACGGCTTCGATTCGGATGTCCCTATTCGCGTCTTTCAGGTATTCGGCCAGAGTTGGAATAACAGTGTAATCTCGCTTCGCAAGGTTACGAATCGTCATGATCCGCTGATTCGCGGTGTAACCATCCTGGGCCTGAGCGAACGCGGTGAGTGAAACCAGAAGGCCGCAGCCTGCCAGTTGAACGAGTCGCATTGACATATTTGAGCTTAAACTGCTAACGAAGAACCTCAACGGTCACTTTATGGGGAATGAGCCCGGCCTCGTAACCAAGGTCGAGGAGCTTCTGCGCGGCGCGTGGAACGATATCGCCTCCGTCAACGGTGTGATGATTTACGTACATTCCGACGAACTGGTCAGCCAGAGCGGGGTCAAGATCCCGAGCGAATTGCATCGCGTAATTCAGAGCCTCATCGCGATGGTCTAACGAGTACTGTATGCTTTCACGCATCAACCAGGAACATTCTGACTGTATGTCGGTGGAGAGGTCGCGCCGCAGGGCGTTGGCACCCAACGGCAACGGAAGACCGTATTGCGATTTGAACCACTTACCAAGGTCTGCCACGCTGTGAAGTCCGCCGTGGCCATATGTGAGCTGGCCTTCGTGAATGATCAGGCCGGCATCCACTTCATGATCCCTTACCGCATCCAGAATCTTGTCGAAGGGGATTATCACCGCTTCGAAGTCAGGTTGGAATAATTTTAAGGTCAGGAATGCTGTCGTCATCGTACCCGGAATGGCGATTCTTTTCCCCTTTAGATCCTCTGGCGTGATATGGCGCGCGCTTACAACTAATGGCCCATACCCGTCGCCTACGCTGGAACCACTCGCCATCAGCACGTATTTATCGGCGATGTAGGGATAGGCGTGATAGGAGACGGCGGTGAGTTCGTAGAGACCCTCTGTGGCCTTCCGATTTAACGACTCTATGTCCTCAAGGACGTGGCGGAAGGCGACCTTGCGCGATCTCACCTTCTTGGTCGCCAAGCCGTAAAACATGAAGGCATCGTCGGAATCGGGGCTATGCGCGCAAACAATCTCCAATACCGAATCAGAACTCATAGGTGCTTGTCGGAATGAGAAGCAACCTCAGTTTAACAGGAGGATCACCGCTGGCTAAAGGTGCGGCGAACCACTTCTAACTCGTGTTCGAGATCTTTAATATCGTCTTCTAAGAGATTTAGGAAATAGCCGCAGCGTTCGGGGTCGTTCGATCGGGCGGCGGCTTCCAAGTGCTCTGCTCGCGCCCTTGGACGTGCGGCGTGTAAGCTGCCCAGCGATCCTTTTATAGTGTGGGCCATTCGCCCAAGCCCATCGTAGTCGCCATTGGCCAGAGCCGATCGCATCGCTGGAATCTGCTCGTTCCGCTCCAACATGAAGAGATCGATGATCTCCATCAGCAGGTCGGTGTCATAGCCGACCTGTTCCTGGAACGCTTCCAGTTCGAAAAGGGACAGATCGGCGTCAGAGTCGGCCGAGGTCACGGGCTCCTCAGGTATAGCGTACGCCAGCTTGCTCACAGCGTCCGTGAAGGAGGTAAAGTCCAATCGCTTGGACAGATAGCCGTCAACCGCCGAGCGGGGTTCCAGGTCGGATTCTATCGTAGAGCGTGCATCCGAGAGGCAGAAGATGGCAGTGCGGTTAGGGGATTGCTGGGCCCGTTCCAACCGGCGTAGTTTCGCAGCGAACTCGCCTACAGAATCGTCCGATATTGAATCCCCGAGTAATACGGCATCGAACTTCTGAAGAGAGATAGCTTCCGAAGCTTCCTCGACATCATTTGCTGGTAAAACGGTATGATCGGCCGCCAGAAGCGAGGATGAGACCTCCTCGCACTGGTGGATATCTCCCACCAACAGGACTCTTAAACTTGTCATTCTTGCCCTGTCATCCTTACACCACGACCCTACACACTCCCGAGATCCTCAAGAATCTTATCGACGCCCAAATTCAGGCAAGATCGTTAGCGACTCCAATATCGAACTTTCTACCTACATTTGTATATGTTGTATACTCTGGATTTAGTGGGGGTGTGTCTTCCCTAGTCTCACCACTCGCAGCATCATAACGAGTCTGACCCCTAGGCCTAAGCCGCTGCTGACGGCTGCCCAAAGCTTCCCACGCGTCGTTTTCAACCTCATACTCCCCGATGAGTGTAGGATATGTGAGCAGCCCTTAACAGGAATTTCCCGGATCCCGGTTTGCCCCGCCTGTCTTTCCCTACCCAAGCCGCTCGAGGCTGAATTCTTCTGCAGAGCTTGTCGTACCCCCTTTGTGGATGACTATCCGCTGGACGAACACGATCTCTGTACCATCTGCCGGGAGAGCCTTGTCAACTTCGACACTGCATACTCTTTCGGCAGCTATGAGGGTCCCCTCCGGCAATTAATTCACCTCTTCAAATACGGGAAAGTAGAGAGCCTTGCCAAGCCGCTGAGCCGGCTTCTTGCCCGCACTTTGCCGCAAAATGAAACTTTCGATTCCATTATCGCGATGCCAATGCATTGGCGAAAACGTTGGGAACGGGGCTTTAATCAAGCGGAGCTGCTCGCGCGGCCGATAGCGAGGCGCTACGGGTTAAAGCTATCCGGCAACCTGCGCCGTGCGCGGTATACAAAATCGCAAGCGGGTCTAACCGAGCCGCAAAGGCGCGAAAATCTGAAGGGCTCGTTCCGTCTGAGGCGACCCGAAGATCTCGCCGGCCGGCGAATTTTGCTCATCGATGATGTGTTTACCACGGGTGCGACCTTGAGAGCGGCGGCGGCGATGCTAAAGAGCGCAGGAGCCGCGCGAGTTTCCGCGCTAACGCTGGCGCGAGTGGATCGAAGAGAATTTGCAAGTTTGGCTTCTCCCGAGAGACAGCGCAGTCGAGTGCTGTCGGCCGGGACAGGAGCAAATTAAGGGGCCCGGGCCGTTAAATGAGCCGGGATTTTGATCGGGAGCGTGTCTGATGCCCAGTCCGGATCGACTTCATAGACCTGTGCTCGTATTGAACGCGAGCTTTGAGCCAATCAATATCTGTGCGGCTCGGCGCGCGCTTAGTGCTCATCTTGAAGGGCGTAGCGTCGGCGGAAGAGGTGGCAACGTCCCACGTTCATTCGGCGAAACGGACACTCAGCGTTCCTTCGGTGATTCGGCTACTCGAGTACAGAAGAATTCCCCACCAGACGCGCGCGCTCTCCCGCAAAAACATTCTGATGCGGGATCGTTACACCTGTCAGTACTGCCACAAGACGTTACCTTCCGGCGAAATGACGCTGGATCACGTTGTTCCCCGCTCCCGGGCTGGCGAAACGACATGGGAAAACCTAGTTGCCTGCTGTCATCCTTGCAATAACAGAAAGGGCAACCGGACGCCTGACGAAGCGGGGATGAAGCTGCTGCGCCAGCCACGGCCTTTCAGCCTGCACACCAGCCGGCACTTGATGCGGCTACTGGGCCGCAGCGACGACCAGTGGCGCAAGTATCTGTTTTATTCGGATTAGCGAGAGACGGCTTTCATACGCCTCGCGCGATGAGATCACCCACCGCGCGAGACGGTTAAGCCTAAGCTACCTGGGCGGGTTTGAGCGGGGAAGCTTCGAGCGCACTCGCCAATGCCTTCTTGGTCTTTTCAGCGAGATTCCGAAGCCGCGCGTGCTTTGGGCGGCTTAGACGACGCTCCACGCTGCGACGGGCGCGCAGGAGGCGAATGCGAACCGCAGTTTCCGACCAGCCGTGCTGGCGCGCAATTTCCTGCACTTTGTAGCCTTCGATGTAGTGCCCTTCGAGTACCACCCGATCATTTGGCTTGCAATCGTTGAGGATTCGCTTCACATCGATAGCAGCAACGTTCATTCGTGGCGGAGCCTGCAGTTCCGGCAAGGTCTGCGTCTGCGGCTCACGCCTGAGAAACGTTCTATGAATATTGAGTGCAATGCTATTCGTCCAGGTCAGGACCAGATTGGGGTCGCGAAGTTGCTCCCGGCGTTCCCAGCCTTTGGCCCACGCCGCTTGGGCTGTATCCAGCGCTGCATCGTAGGACAATCCCCGCGACACTAGAAAACGCACGGTGAGGTTAAAGCCTCGCTGATACGCCTTGCCGTATTCCTCTGTTGTCATGCTCCACCGCTCCTAAAGAAGTTAAGTTTTGATTTCCGCACAGTTTAAAAACTGTTCCGGCCAGTGACTCTTACGATCACCATCTCAGTGATTTGCTTATCACCTACGGATCTGAGGTAGGCAGTTTTGATTCCAACGGGGATGCTTGCTTCACAATGCGGAGTGGCAGGAGCGAAACGCTACGAAATCAGCCGTTTCCGATGTGGAGAGATGGGATGAAAACCGTCCGGCAGATGTGATCAGGTCCTCAACCCGCAGCAAATCTTTCCGGCTGGTGCAAAAATTTCTAGTTTTGGCTAGAAACCTTTTGGAGATAACGGAATTTGCGCCGAGCGAAACTGCGTAAATTACGGGTTTTAAATGAGAACGAGAAAAGATGATAGTGTTCGCAACAATACTAGCCAACGACTGTATGGTCGCGCGGAGCCAGTCTATTTAGTTGAATCGGTCGGCTCGGACGGCGGCCGGCTTTTCGATTTTTTCGGGCTCTTCGGTTGCCGCTTTCATGCTGTCCCGAAAGGATCGAATTCCCTTTCCGAGGCCCTGCCCAAGTTCAGGTAGTTTCTTGGGGCCGAAAATGAACAACGCAACTACGAGGATTATTAAGAGGTGGGTGGGCTGAAGCAGTCCATCAATCATGACTTTCTCCGGAGCGTGCAAACATGCCCGCAGTATTAGTATATACGACAGTGGGGCTTATGGAGTATCAAATCGAGCATTTCGGCCATAAGCGATGGAGCTTTCGCGGGTTCATCGCCCTGGCCGGTCGGTTGACATCGCTCGGGGCGTCCGCTATAGTTCTGAAGTACTGAACTATCAATGAGTTGAGACCTATATCGGGCAGTTTCCACGTGGTTCTGAAAGTGATCCGGCAACCAGATTCTTGCTCATGACGGCGACTCAGGAAAAAATGAACATGGCCGGCCCATCTAACGAGTATGTCGAGACGCCGGAAACCGCCGACACTTCCGACTACGAAGCATTCCTCAACGATTACAGCAGTCATTTCCCGCGCGATGGCGAAATTCTGCATGGACACGTCCTTACAGTTTCCGACAAGGAAGTCATCGTTGATATAGGTCGCAAGATTGAAGGCCTGGTACCAGCGGAGCAGTTCCCGCAGTTAGAGGGACATCCCGTCGTCAAAGCCGGCGATTCGATTGAAGTGATGATCGATCGCAATGGCCCTCCTGTCGAGGGCTATATTCTGCTCTCATACGAACGCGCGCATCGGCGGCAAATTTGGGATCACCTGGAGAAGGCTGCTGCGAGTGGCGCTCCCGTAACTGGCCGGGTGATCGGAAAGATTAAAGGTGGTCTCGCGGTAGACATCGGTATCACGGCCTTTCTTCCTACCTCGCAGGTCGAGATTCGGCCCATTCACAATGTGGACGCGTATGTCGGGCAGGAGATGGACGTCCGTATCCTAAAGCTGAACCGGAAGCGCGGGAATGCGGTTGTATCGCGCCGCATTTTACTCGAGAACGAACTGGAGGCGCGCAAGACCGAAGCACTAGCTCATATCTACGAAGGCGCGGAGATCACTGGCACCGTCAAGAATCTCACCGATTATGGCGCCTTCGTCGACTTGGGTGGAATCGATGGCTTGTTGCATGTCAGCGATCTGAGTTACGGGAATGTGACCCACCCTTCGGCGGTGGTGCATGTAGGCGAGCAGGTTACGGTTAAAGTTCTCAAATTTGACCGGGAGAAAGAGCGCATCTCGCTCGGTCTGAAACAGATGCGTCCCGATCCTTGGGAGAACATCGACGCTCGCTATCCCACGCGGAGCCGGGTGATTGGGCGCATCGTGAGCGTGACCGACTACGGCGCGTTCGTCGAAATTGAGCCGGGCGTGGAAGGACTCATTCACGTTTCGGAAATGACCTGGAGCCGGCGGATGAAACACCCGGCAAAAGTTGTGAAGGCCGGCGATCAGGTGGAAGCGGTTGTTCTCGAAGTTCGCCCTCGTGAGCGCCGAATTTCATTAGGGATTAAACAACTGGAAGCCGACCCGTGGACTACGGTAGCGGATCGCTATAGCGTCGGCTCGGTGGTGGAGGGGCGAGTAAGGAAACTGGCAGAGTTCGGGGCATTCGTCGAAATCGAAGAGGGCATAGACGGCTTGGTGCATGTCTCCGACATGTCGTGGACGGCACATGTGAAGCACCCTTCCGAGCTCGTCAAGAAAGGGCAACTGGTGCAAGCCGTCATTCTCCACATCGATGCGGGGAATCGAAGGCTTTCGCTGGGAATGAAGCAGCTACAACCGGATGCCTGGGAAACTTTTTTCCACGCCCATTATGTAGGTGATGTGGTGCGCGGCCGGGTCTGTAGGGCCACTGCCTTCGGCGCCTTCGTGGAACTGGCGCCCGGCGTAGAGGGGCTATGTCACGTCAGCGAGATTCGAGGAGACGGTGGGAAACAACGGAACGCGAAGCCGCCTTCAACCGAGGAAGCCGCTTTGCCCATTGGCCAGGAGTTCGAGTTCAAGATAATCAAGATGAACGAGGCACAAAGGCGAATCGGACTGAGCCTGCGAGCGATTACAGATGACGATGAGCGCGCTCGCTTGCAGGATTATCGCCGGCAGGCCGCCGTTGCGACATCTACCGTGGGAGACGCTCTGAAGCAGCAAACAGAAGAGAAAAAGCAATAGGGAATAGCATGACCAAGGCCGAGCTGATCGAAGAAGTGTCAAAGGTAGTCGAGATGACCCGGAAAGACTCGGAGACGATCGTCGAGACGATTTTCGAAAGTATCGTAAACAGCCTCCAGAAAGGAGAAAAGATTGAGATACGCGGATTCGGGAGCTTCCGTACTCGCCAGCGGCAATCGCGGATCGGGAGAAATCCGAAGACCGGATCGCGCGTCGAGGTACCGTCTAAAAGAATTCCTTTCTTCAAGCCCAGCAAAGAACTGCGCGACTTAGTGAATCACTCGGCCCACTCGGGCGAATCCGCAGCCGCCCCCGATTCCGGGATTCCGGAGCGCTCCGTCGACGAGAACGCTCCCATGCGTTAGCCGATCGTCGATGGATTGCCTGTGGGCGCCGTGGCGCTCCACCTACGTGAAGGAAAAGCGGGATCCGGAAGTCTGCATTTTCTGTGCGGCCGCTCAGGCCGACGCCGGCCAGGACACACTGATTGTTTTTCGCGGGCAGCACAATTTCGTTATTCTAAATCGTTATCCGTATACCAGCGGTCACCTGATGATTGCTCCGTATCAGCATGCATCGCGACTTTCGCAAATCGATGCCGCGATAGCGGCCGAGATGATGCATCTGGCGAAGCAAGCGGAACAGGCGCTTCAGGGCGCGTATCACCCGGACGGTTTCAACATCGGGATGAACTTAGGCCAAGCTGCCGGCGCCGGGATCGAAGATCATATTCACTTACACGTGCTGCCGCGCTGGATGGGCGACGCCAATTTCATGACGACCGTGGGGAACACGCGCGTGCTTCCGGAAGATCTCAAGACGAGTTTTGAAAAGATCAAGGAAAAATTTGAGCGGTAAACCGCGTCGCTGCAGATTCAAGAGCTTTTCGTTCATCGCTCTATTGGCGATCCCGCTGAGCTGTACTCCACCGCAGACGGTGGCTACCTTCGCCGGAGCCGCCAACCAGGCTATGGATGCCAGCACTCCCGTTTTTCGCGATCTCTACGATTCGTGCATTCGCCGTCATGACGATGCCGCGGAAATGGTTCCCATATATTCCGTTGGCGCCCAATCCCGCTCCGATCCAACAGAATCCGGAGCGCCGGCCTGTGCGGTATTCGCCGGGGAACGCGATGCGCTGATCAAGCTATCCACGGTGCTCAGCGCGTACTTCCAAGCGATGCAGCAACTGGCGCAGTTTGGCGCCTCTTCTGTTAGTCCGCCCGCCGCCGAAGCAGGGGCTGGAGCGGCAACGGCTGCGTCCCTCAGTCTGGCTCAGATCGATTCCGTCTCGAAACTCTCTGGATTACTGCTGGAGGCTTTTACAAGCGGATATCAGCGCGGCCGTCTTGCGGCTCTGCTGAAAAGCGCCGATCCGCATGTCGCAGTTATAACGCAGGGCCTGGAGAAGATCATTGGAAATGACTACGGGTCCCTTCTTGACGAAGAGGAACGAACGCTGAAGCGACGCTATCAGCGCGCCGGTAACACTTCCGATGCCGCGGTTATTCTACTTCTCGATCGCGCCTATACCGAGGACCTGCAAAAGCTTCAGCGGCGGCGCACATCGGCGAACGCCTTCGTGCAAGCCCTAAGAGAGATTCGCGATGGCCACAGCAAATTGGCTGACAATACCGCCCATCTAAGCGCCAAGAAACTTGGGCTGGCATTGCAACCCGATATTTCGCAATTGCAAGGCTTGGCTTCTCAGCTCGGAAACGCGAAAGGAACACAGTGAGCATGCCCGACGCTGGGGATCAGGCTCGTCAACTGGCAGGGTTCTTCGCCGCGCTAGCTCGGCAAGTCGAGGCGTATCGCGATTCGCACGCCTCTGAGCTGACTACTGAGCAACAAGAATTCCTGGATTCTGTTTCGCAGCAGCTCGACGATACCCACGACAAATTTATCTCCATTGCTATCCAAAACACGCTGGATGCCATGGCGGGAGACGTGCAGCAGCTCGAGTCGGTGACTCAGAAGGCCAAGGACGCGCTGCAACACCTGAATACTGTCTCGGAAGGTCTGAAGATTGCAGCGGGTCTGGCCGATCTCTGCGGCGCCATCATGACGGCGGATTATGGCGCGATACCAAGCGCTCTGAAGGGCATTACAGATGCGATTTCTAAGAAAACTGACGCTTAAGCTGCCTTTCGTAAGACGCTGAGTTCGGTTCACCAGTCCTACAGAGTAGCGCGTGACCAATTCTCATCGCGGATGCGTGAAGCCGCACTCCTTCCATAGTTTTTCCCAAACCCAGATCCCATAGGCGGCCTTTGTCGGCAGCGGGAATCCGAGCTGATGGGCCAGCATACACACCTGGCCGCGATGATGCGCGTCGTGCGAGATCATGTAGGCCAGCATGGCTGCACCCGCGGGCCACGGTCTCGCCCATCCGTCGCGGCGGAAAGTTTCGACCCGGCTCTGGGAACGAGACAGAGCGTCCGCAAGCATTTCGGAGCAGCGCTCAGCGCTTTGAGCCAGAGCGACCCGGGCCTGCTTCTGCGTGCAGCTCGTGCGATCGAGCGGGGCAGGGAGCTTTATATGCGGGGCGGACAGCCTTAGCCATTTGCGACGGATGTTGTGGACGTGCGCGATGATGGCGGCAATGGTTCGTCCTTTACTCCCAGGCAGTTTAGCGCGCCATGCCGCGGGATCGAGATGCTCGAGGACGATCTGATTCATCCGCTCATTTACGGCATAACTCTCCACCAGCACCTGGCAAAAGTCGACTCCAAGGTCAGCATGTGAGTGGGTCATGTGATCACTTTGTAACACCAAACCTGATAGCGATTATCGGAGCCCATTCCACGCCATCCGGTGGAACAGCTCGTCCATAGCATGTGGTGATTCTTTCTCGCCGCGATCAAGCCACCATGGCAGCAGCAACTCGGAACTGGCCCTCGACTCCGCGGCGCTTTACCGCTACATTGCGAATAAGTATGACAAACCGCCGAGATAAAAGGACAAACACGATGAATCGCATTCGCTTGCTCGCATTGGGGACCATCTGGATGTTCGCGTCGGCCATGGTCGCGCAACAGACCAATATCGGTGCTTCTGCCAAAGGCGGCGTGCCAACCGCCGAAGAGCAGCTGAAGGTGCTGACCGGAAAACTTGATCTCACCGGCGAACAGCAGGCCAAAATCAAACCGATCCTGGAGGAGCTCCATGACGCCACGCAGAAGATTGTGCAGGACGAAAGCCTGTCGCGCGACGAGCGCCTAGCGAAGGTGAGACCCTGGCGCTATAAGACCGACAAGAAGATCCGCGAGGTCCTTAACGACGACCAAAAGAAAAAGCTGGATCAATACGAGCAGGGGCCTCACCCTGAGATGCATGGCAGCCTGAGCGGCGCGACGCCACCGCCGTCGCCACAGATTTGACGAGATTGCCATCCCGTGCGGCTTAGGCGCGGATGCTCACATTTATAAGAAAACTGAAAATTAAGCTCGGTTCCGCTGCGACGCTCAGCCGGATTCTGGCACTATAGGGATACCGCTCATGTTCGATTGGTCCCTGGACCCGAGGTCCCAGTTAGCGCTGCTATGCCTTTTGACGGCGTTCTACTTCTGGAACAACGACGCTTTGTTCTTTACTTTCGCGATCATGGCCGTCTGCACACGCCTGGTCAATAAGACTGGTCTAATGGCCCGCGCCGCCGGTCATCTATCCGGTGCGAGCGGAGATTCGTCATAGCTGCGTAGCAGGTCCTCGGGATCCCTGAAGATCGCGATACACCCGGCCGCTTTGAGCGCGCTCTCCGGAAAACCACCGCAAAGAACGCCCACGGTCCGCAGACCTGCCCGCTTGGCCCCTTCGGCATCGTGAGGACTATCGCCTACGACGATCGCGTCCTGCGGGCGCACATCAGGTCCCAATCGGGCCAACGCAGCTTCGAAAATGTCTGGATGCGGTTTGGATCGCTCCGCGTCGCCTGATGAGGTCTCCACCTGGACAAGATCTTCGATATTGGCGATACGCTCGAAGGTCTTAAGTTCATCTCCTTTGGCTGAGGACGCGAGCGCTGTCTTCTGGCCGTGAGCTTTGACCGCCTGAAACAGCTCCCTCACGCACGGAAACGGCTTGACCTTGGGCAGGTATTTCTCTTTGAATAGTCGCGCCCGGAACTGCTCGAGCGAATGACCTTTTGTCTTCAGCTCTGCCGGACTAAGGAATACCGGCAGCAGTTGATCGCCACCTTTCCCGATCTGCCCGCGAATATCCTCGAACGGGATGTCGTGGCCGAAGTGTTGAAACGCCTCCCGCCAGGCCTGCGCATGCAGATCGACTGAGTCCAGCAGCGTCCCGTCAATGTCAAAAATAATGGCTTTCGGCATCTGCTACGAATTCCCCCGAGTGTCAGACCAGCGACATTCCAGTAGTGTTTCTTTCATGAAATGCGTCACATACCTGAATGGCAGATTCGATAAACCCCATCTTGCGAGTTCCCGATGAGGTGAAATCGGCCGAAGTGGCCGGGCTGCGCTACGTTATTCCGAAGGGCCAGGGTATCCAGCGGATCCACGCAGGCAGCGGCTATCAAGTACATAGATCCACACGACAACCCTATTGAAGACGAGGCTGTGCTGGCGCCGGATTCGCTCGCTTGTTATCCCTCCGGCATGGACTTCTGTCTGGATTAGTCCCAGTGCGAATGGCCACATCCAGGCAATCGGCCGGGACGCCAAAGGACGAAAGCAGTATCGATATCATCCCGAGTACCGGAAGGTCCGCGATCTGATTAAATTCGACCGGATGCGGGCTTTCGGCCGGGTATTGCCTCGGATTCGAAGAATCGTCGGTCGAGATCTGGCCAGAAAGGGTATGCCCAAGAGGAAGGTTCTCGCGGCGATCGTGAAATTGCTGGAGACGACGTATATACGCATCGGAAACGAAGAATATGCGGAGGAGAATGGCTCCTTCGGCCTA
Source organism: uncultured Acidobacteriaceae bacterium (assembly GCA_963762495.1). Taxonomy (GTDB): domain Bacteria; phylum Acidobacteriota; class Terriglobia; order Bryobacterales; family Bryobacteraceae; genus Bog-105. The sequence goes on along the minus strand of CAVXKZ010000006.1, from coordinate 540,951 downwards.
ACCACGCTTCGCAACCAGCACGTTCAGATCATAGGCGACGTATTGAAGTTTCGCTTTCGGGGAAAGAGTGCGCAGCGGCACGAGATCACGCTGGAGGATCCCAGGCTGGCGCGCATTCTAAAGCGCTGTAAAGACATTCCGGGGAGTGCCTGTTCGTGTACCTGGACGAGAACGGAGATCCGCAGAGCATCGAATCCGGCGATGTCAACGATTACTTGCGCGAGATCAGCGGCGGCGATTTCACGGCTAAGGATTTTCGAACCTGGGGTGGCACATGCCTTGCCGCCAGCTTTCTGCTGGCGAAGTGTGCCGCGGACGAGAACGGAGCAACAAAGGCGGCTCTGATCGAAGTTGTGAAAGAAGTCGCCTTAAAGCTGGGCAACAAGCCCGCGACGTGCAAGAAATATTACATCCATCCGAGTTTGCTCGATAGCTACGCCGCTGGGAATCTTCGCCAATTCGCCGAAAAGTTCCGAGACAGCCGCAGCAATTATCTATACGAGCAGATCGTGTTGTCGCTTTTGACGCCGCTAAAGCGCGCTCGCGCCGCAAAAGCAGCGTAGTATCGGTTAAGCCGCCGCGCTTTGCGCTTTAACGAATTCCACTTCGAAATCCAGTTTCACTTCGTCGCCGATCAGCACGCCGCCGGTTTCAAGAGGCGCGTTCCATGGTCAGGCCGAAATCGCTGCGCTTGATTTTGGTTTTCGCCGATGCTCCAATCCGCGTATTACCCCAGGGATCCTTGGCCTCTTCCGAAACCTCTTCTACCCGCAGCGTGGCTGGCTTGGTAACACCGTGAATGGTTAGATCGCCCGTGATCTCCAGTTCGGTATCGCCGGTTTTCTTTACGCTTGTGCTCTTGAAGGTGATGGTGGGATATTGCGCCACATCCAGGAAATCCGGACTCTTAACGTGACCGTCCCTCTTTTCGTCATGAGTGTTGATCGTGCTCGCGTCGATTACCGCCTCGGCAGTTGTGGCGGATGGGTTGGCAGAGTCGTACACAACTGTACCCTTTACGCCGGTGAACGAACCACGAACGTTAGTGACCATCAGGTGACGGATGCTGAAGAGCACGCTGGAATGTGCGGGATCGATTTCGTAAACAGTTCTCACAATATCTCCTCCTTCTCTGATAAGTGATTCGAACGCCCACGCTGTAGTTGCAAGGATTCGTACGGGGTAACACTCGCGGACGAGACCGCATCACCGAAGCGGGAGGAGATTCCGTAATGGCGCAAGACGAACGGAAGTTGTTGTGATCACAGGCGCGTCGGCCGGCGTTGGCCGTGCTGTGGTTCGCGAGTTTGCAAAGAGGAAGGCCTCCATCGGGCTCATCGCGCGAGGTAAAGAGCGGCTTGAATCGGCCAAACAGGAAGTTGAGCGGCAGGGCGGCCAAGCACTGGCTCTTGCCGGTTGATGTTGCCGATGCCGAGCAGGTGGAGGAAGCGGCCCGGCAAGTCGTGGCCGCTTTTGGCCGCATCGACGTTTGGGTGAACGACGCCATGACGACCGTGTTTGCGCCTTTCAAAGAGATCCAGCCGGACGAATTCAAGCGGGCGACTGAAGTGACGTATCTCGGGTGCGTCTACGGCACCATGGCAGCACTGAAGCACATGCTGCCAGCCGATAAAGGGAGCAATCGTTCAGGTTGGCTCCGCGCTGGCCTATCGCTCGATTCCGCTACAGTCGGCGTATTGCGGCGCCAAGCACGCCATCGTCGGTTTCACCGACTCGCTCCGCTGCGAGCTGATCCACGACAAGAGTAAGGTTCATGTCACCGTCGTGCATCTGCCCGCTATGAATACGCCGCAATTCAGTTGGTGCCGAACCCGCCTGCCGCGGCATCCGCAACCTGTCCCGCCGATTTTTGAGCCAGAAGTCGCCGCGCGAGCGATTTACTACGCGGCGCATCACAGACGGCAGAGAGATATTCGTGGGAGGGCCGACCGTGAAGGCCATATACGGCCAGGATGTCGCTCCGGGATTTGCCGATTGGTATCTGGGAACGCACGGATATGACGCGCAACAAACCTCTGAGGCAGTTTCGTCCGACCGGCCCGACAATCTCTTCGATCCTGTTCCCGGCGACTACGCCGCTCACGGAATCTTTACCGGCCAGAGCGAAAGACCATAGCGTGCAGAACTGGATGAATCTGCGCCGGATCCCTTTGGGCTTGGCGGCAGCGGGTATAGCGGGCTGCTGTGCGCTGCTTTGGAGGCGTAATGCCGCTTAAGTGCCGCCGGTCAAGAACTGAAGCAAGAGCTTCGTTACGGAACTGAGTCATTCATAAAAAACAGACGGGCGATCGTCGGCTTATCGGTATTCTCGACAGTTGCCCTCGGTGGAATCGCTCTCTTTCAAGTTGGACTGATCAGAAAATTGCCTGATCCTCCGTTACCCCGCTTTGATGCCGATGCGGTAAATGCATCGCCCGAAGCCTATTCGCTCCTGCGAGACGCCGGATGCGCTGCTCGGAATGGCCAGTTACGCGGTGACTGGCTGCCTGGCGGGCATGGGAGGCCGGGATCGTTCGGCCACAACCCGTTGGATTCCGCTCGCCATGGGCGCGAAAATCCTCTGCGACGCCGGCTTGGCCGGTGCTTTGACTATCACGCAATGTACGAAACTGCGCAAATTCTCTCTATGGTCGCTGCTAGTTTCGGGCGCTACGTTTGCGGTTTTGGCGTTAGCAGTTCCTGAGTCGAAAGCCGCGATGCGAGGTTCACAACGCTGGGCGTGAAAGTTTCCGGGAATCGCGCCGGCGGTTCCTCCGTGTATTGTTTCGGCAATCGATGCGGCTCCGAATCCCGCAACCGCTGCGCCGCCGGAGCATAGATGACTGGCCCCTTCCGGAATCTGGCGGAAACGGCCTTTGGGAATCGAATATCGGGCCACCGGTTTCCCCGAGCGCTGATCGATGTAGCGGTGCGGCAGATACTCCATCGGCTTCCACCAGCCAACAAGCGAATTATGCATGTCCGCCTTCGGATCCGGCTGAACATACTGCGGCATCCAGCGCTCCGGAGCAGCCTGCCGGCCAAGCACGATGTTCGCCCTAGTCGGATCTATTATCAGATCGGAGCCTCCGGCTTCGACCAACATCCACTCCAGCGTCACCTTGGAAAGTTGACTGGTCTGCTCCGAGTAACTGCCGCCGATGTCGGAATGAACGCCGGTGAACCAGACCTGTTTAACCTGTTGCTGATCGAAGGGCTGGCCCCAGAGATTCGGTTGAAAATTGCAACGGCGCTCGTGCAGAGAGATGGCGTGCCGGACAGTTTTAACCTCCGGATTTCGAGCCGAATATGGCAGGACGATGGGATCGTAAACCCAGCCAACGGAGCTTACGGTATCCCAGAGACCGAGGAAATGCAGCGGGCAAAGTCGCGAAAATGTGTTCTTGAAGTTGTGAGCGACAGCGAAAGTCGGGCTCGAGCCCGCCCGCTTGTCTCGAACACGCGCTGAACATTCGCACGACGTAAGGGATCAGTCCTTCATTTCCAGGGCAAAGCAATCCGTACATGTGCAGCACTCCAGCAAGCGCGCGCGCCGTGTAAGCTCCTCGACTGAATCCGAAGACGAACACCCGGTCCCCATCCGCATAGGTGTCCATCAGGTATCGGTAGGCATCCGAGATGTTGCTGGACAACCCGTAGCCGAATGCCATTCCCTTAATGCGGTCCCACTGCTTCTCCCACTTATTTCGGGCGGCCGCCGAGCCCATCGTACCGACGCCCGGATGATAGTACCCGATTTGAGTTTCATTGATGACGAGAGTGCTGTAGAGCTTGACAACGTTCGAGTTCTCGTTCCCGAACTCATTTCCGGTTCCGTCACAGCAGATGACGATGTTTTTCGACATGCTTTAGCTCCCTCTCTTCATCCCCGGAGAATCGGGCAAGAAGAAAAGCAATATAGTAACTGATTTGAGACCCGTTGCGGTTTCAGGAACCCGGGAAATGAATCTTCAGGAGAAGAACACATGAAAATTACTCGCCGGACGTTCGCACAGGGGCTGACGGCCACTGGCGCTTTTTCCTTGTTGCCGGAGCTTGGCGCGCGTCAGGCCAATAACGCCGGCCGCACGCTGGGATACTGCATAGTCGGCCTGGGCCGGATTTCGATGGGCCACTTTATGCCCGCTTGCAAAATGTCCCAGAAATCCCGTGTTACCGCGCTCGTCAGCGGTCATCGGGACAAGGCCGACAAGATGGCGGCGCAATATAACGTTCCTACGAAGAACATTTACAGTTACGAGAATTACGATGAGATTGCCGCCAATCCGGATATTGACGCTGTCTACATCGCCCTGCCCAACAGCATGCACGCCGAGTATACGGCCCGTGCGGCAAAGGCTGCCAAGCACGTCCTGTGCGAGAAGCCGATGGCTACGACAGTGAAGGACAGCCAGGACATGATCGCCGCCTGCAAAACCGCAAACAAGAAGCTGATGATCGCTTATCGCTGCCAGTACGAGCCGATGAATTTGCACGCGATTGAGCTGATCAAGAAGCGGCAAACTGGGGAGCATCCAAGCCATCGAGAGCGCCAACGGTTTCAACGAGCGCGCGGGCGAATGGCGGCTGAGCAAGAAGATGGCCGGCGGGGGCCCATTGCTTGATGTTGGCATTTATTCGCTGAACGCATGCCGCTACTTAACGGGCGAAGAACCCGTGCAGCTAGAGGGCTATTCCACTGTAGTGGACAAGGACGGCCGTTTCACTACGGTTGAGGAGAATGACGCCTGGACGATGCGCTTCCCGTCCGGTGTCGTCGCGAGCTGCAATACAACCTACGGCGCGAACATGCCCGGTTTCTATCGTGTGCACGGCTCCAAGGGGATGCTGCACATGGAGCCCGCATTTTCCTATGAGGGCATTCATCTGAAAGCGGAGATTCACGGTGAACCTCCGATTGAGATGCAGGAGCCTGGAAAAGATCCGGCGCAGTTCGTCCGGGAAGCCGATTATTTTGCCGATTGCGTCTTCCAGAACAAGGAACCGAAGACCAACGGCGAAGAAGGTCTTCGGGACATGCAATACATGTCGGACATTCTTAAATCCGGCGGTCGAACGCTCGGTTAGCGCGAGTTTCGCTCTCGCCGGCCACCGGTTGTAATGCTTCTTTCCCGAACGGCGAGTTTGTCGATTAGCTTGCCCAAAGACGTGAGCATGTCAATCGGTACCGGGAAAATAACCGTCGTATTTTTCTCGGCTCCGATCTCGACCAAGGTCTGCAAATAGCGCAATTGAATCGCGAGCGGCTGCTTTTGCATCTGCTCTGCGGCCATGCTCAGCTTTTCGGCGGCCAAGTATTCACCTTCGGCGTGAATGATCTTCGCGCGGCGCTCCCGTTCCGCTTCCGCTTGGCGCGCAATCGCCCGAATCATCTGATCCGGCAAGTCCACCTGCTTCACTTCGACCATGGAGACTTTCACGCCCCAAGGGCCGGTATGCTCATCGAGAACGGATTGCAATCGGACGTTGATTTTTTCTCGCTGGCTTAGCAGTTCGTCAAGTTCAACTTCTCCGAGGATGCTGCGCAGTGTGGTCTGGGCAAGCTGGCTGGTCGCGAACAAGTAATTCGTCACTTCGATGACCGCCTTGATCGGATCGACAACTCGAAAGTAGATCACGGCATTGACCTTCACGGTCACGTTGTCGCGCGTAACCAGATCCTGCGGCGGCACCTCCATAGCGTCGATGCGAAGGGACGTGCGGACCATCCGGTCCAATGGCGCGAATACCAGAATGAGACCGGGGCCCTTTGGCTCGCGCAGTGCGCGCCCGAGCCGAAAAATCACCCCACGCTCATATTCAGCGAGAATCTTGATTGAGGAGATCAGATAAAAGAACAAAATGATGATAACGATCACTATCACGCCGGAAAAGAGCTGATCGGAAGTCAAAGTTTAAGCCTCCTTCACGTAAAGTACGAGCTCGTCCACGCGCTCTATGCGGACCGGTTTGCCTGCGGGAATAGCGGAGTCGCTGTGAGCCTTCCAGTATGCGCCCTGTACAAATACCATTCCATCCAGATTGATCTCTGTTCGCGAAACTCCCGTCTCCCCGACCAGTGTCTCCACGCCCGTCAGCCGCTTCGTCTTTCGCGCACGATTTGCCAACACGCCAAGGAAAATCGGCGATAGCGCCAAAGGCAATGGCGACAGCCATTGCGAGAGCGGGTGTGATACGGCGCGGTCCTTGTATCAGCACGATGGCTCCCCAGGCAAGCAGAATCGCCCCGGTTAGCCCTGAAACCATGTGGGTGTAAAACTTCAGTTCAATGCCGAGGAGCAGCAGCGCGAAGGCCAGCAGCATCAGTCCATACCAGGTCGGGGTGTCCTGATATAAGCCATAAGCGGCCGCGCACAAGAGCAGGAAACCAATCACTCCGGGCAGAATCAGCCCTGGCGCGTGCATCTCCCAATACACGCCCAATGCCCCGAGAACCAATAGCAGGAACGCGAGATTCGGATCGCCAAGAGAAAGCGGCGGCATCTTTGTTTACGCCAGAAAGGGTTGCGCCGAAAAGGCGTCCCAATCCGAGATTAGCTGAAATCCTCTTGCCGGTTTCAGCGATACTGAAAAGCAGTTCAAAGGCAAATTCGGAGGCGTGGTGCCAAGAGACGTTTTCATCAGTTACAAGAACGAGGATAAGCAGGCTGCTGAGCGCATCTGCGCGGCTCTTGAGGGCGAAAACATCTCTTGCTGGATGGCGCCTCGCGACATCACCATCGGACAAGAATGGGCGGCTGCCATTGTCGCGGGCCTGCAAGACTCGAAGGCTTTCGTTCTGCTGCTCTCTTCCCACTCCAAGAGTGCCCGGCAGGTTGGTCGGGAAGCGGAACTGGCGGACAGGCAAAAACTGCCGATTGTCACGTTCCGTCTTGAAGATGTCGAACCGCCGCCGGAACTGCTATATTTCCTCGGCAATGTTCAGTGGTTGGACGGATTTGGCGAACAATTCGACAGCGCGGTCAGAAAACTGGCTGATTTCGTCCGGCAGCACGGCCGCGATAGGGCCGGCCGGAAAGCGGAACCTTCCGACTCGGCGGCGATGAACGTTCCGATTCCCGCGCCGGCGGCTCCAATCAGCCCCGCTCCTCTGGTTACGCCAGCAGAGATGAGCGTAAGCAACTCCAAGTCCGGTGGGAGCGGTCGCGGAATATTGCTCGGCGCAGCCGTCTTAATCGCACTGGCGATCATCCTTTGGCTCGTTATGCGTCACGGGTCAAGTCGCGCTCCAGCACCCGGCGGCCAAGGCGAACCGGCTGCTCGCGCAGAAGCCGAACGATGGTTATCGGAACGGAATTCCGGAAATCTGGAGGCGGCCTGGAATGAATTCACGCCGGCTCGCAAGGCGCAAGCCAGCCAGCAGGCTTGGTCCCGCACGGTGAAACGCGAATTTGCGGAGTATGGCGAGCCCACTGGTTGGAACTTGCACGGCTGTAGCAGCGATGGGCAAAGCCGTTATATGTGCGACTACGCAGCTTCGTATGCCAATGGGAAGTCGGCAAGCATCAGAATTGTTGTTACTGAACAGGCACCCGGCGCGTGGGCTGTTGACCTTGGAACCCGAGAGATGCCGCCGAAGTAGACTGTAGAAGCCAGTACTTTCGTCAGCCGGTACATTCCACAGAAGAAGGAATTCTTTGGTTGCCGCAGTTACGGATACAATTTTAAGATACAGGAACGCATTCGGGTAAGTCGAATAGTACTCCGAAATCAGTTCGGATATGAGTGTTGCCGATCGAAGTTTAGCACGGGCCCAGATAGCTTCTCCCGCACGGATTCCGCCGTGGATTTCTCCTGCTGTGGTGTTTGTTGTGGCCGCTGCTGCCACCTTCGCGATTATTCTATTCCTTGCCATTAGACAGGAAACGCCGCAGCCGCAAACACAACGTGTCGTTCCACAAAACGTCAGACTGGCGCTCCACGTAGAAGGCCAGGGAGACCGGCTGCTACTGAGTTGGGATCGCCAGATTGTCACCTCGGCCATAGGCGCGGTTCTGCATATTCAGGACGGAACGGCGAACCGCGATATCCACTTGGATGCCGGACAGGTAGCGAATGGCCTGATCTCCTACAAACCCCTATCGAACGACGTGAGCTTCCGTCTGGAGGTACAGACGGGTCAGAGTCTCATAGACGCGAGCCTGCGTGTTCTGGATGGCACGAAAATGGTTTCCGCTTTGCCCGGCCCGGTGGTATTCAGGCCGGTCCACTCGGGGGTGTCCAACGCTGAGAGTCCGATGACGGTTTCACCAACCCAGGTTCCTTCAGGTCCCGCTTCTTCGGATGTGACGGGCACGCACGAGCGTACGGTAGATCAGCAAATAACGGCTCACATGCCGCCCGTGACGAGTTCAGGCATGACACCCCCGTCTATCGAAACCTCTGTTTCGATGCCGCCGGGAACTTTACCCGCATTTGTTGGCGTGGAGTCCGCTGCGACCAGCGTAAAGCCACCGGCTCCGCCCGAGAATCCGCACATAACTCCTGGGAGCGAGGGATTGGGTAAAGCCGCGGTTCCGTCGGGTACAGTTGGAATCCCGCCAGTAACGAAGCCGGCCGCTGTGCCTAGTACTCACTCGGTTTACGCGCCGCCACTGGCGCTTGTTCGTGTTATGCCCAATGTTGACGCCGCTTGGCCCGTGAGTATCTCCGCACCGGCGCAAATTCAAATTCTGGTCCGAATCGACAGAAGGGGAAGAGTTAAAACCGCGGAAGTCTTAGCTGAAAAGGGCAAGGTGCAATCTGCGTTGGTGGCAGTCGCGGTCGTCGCCGCCAGGGGCTGGAAATTCAGACCGGCCGCTTTGGACGGCAAACCTATCGAAAGCGAACACATCATTGTGTTCGATTTCCATCCGCCCCGGTAGGTTTTCCTATTTCGTCTGGCCGTTACGCCACTTGATGTTGCAGCCGATGCTGGGAATCTGTTTCACTCCGACACGCGAGTCGTTCAAAACAGCCTCGATCGCCGCACGTATATCTCCGCCGGTTACCGGAACATTGTTGCCCGGGCGGCTGCTATCCAGTTGGCCCCGGTAGACGAGCCTTCGATTCTGGTCGAATAAAAAGAAGTCTGGTGTACAGGCAGCCGTGAATGCCCGGGCGACATTCTGTGTCTCGTCATAGCAAAAAGGAAACTTAAAACCAAGTTCGGCCGCCATCTCGCGCAGCTTATCGGGCGCATCCTCCGGGTAGGCAGCGGCATCATTTGAAGAAATCGCGATTATGCCGGTGGATCGGTTCGTGTAATCATTGCCAAGACGCGCCAGCTCACTCTGCACATGCTTCACGTATGGACAATGACGGCAGATAAACATAACAAGCAACGCCTTGCTTTCCGAAAATTCGCTAGCGGTAATGATTCGTCCTGTGACAACATCGGGCAATTCGAAAGAAGGCAGCAACGTCCCGAGTGGGAGCATGGTCGATTCCGTGCGCGACATAGATATTCCATCGCCAGCGTAGCAGTCCGATTTCGTAGAGTAAGGTTCTTCTGTTTAAAAAACACGAGTACGATAATACAGTTCTGGGATGCGGCGCAGCCGGGTTCGATGGATGGGTTGGTGGTACTGTGCGATCGCAATCGGATTCGCGCTGCTGGCGATCGAGCATTTGGTGACTGGCGATAAACCTTGGTTGATTGGAGTCCGTTTCATTATCGCGGCAGGCTTTGGTTTTCTCGGATGGATGGAATTCCACGCTAAGCATTCGAAACGGTAACGATGAGGAGAAGGTGTGAGCCAAGTGCACTCGCCGTCCGCGCCAATGAACAAACCGACCTACGACCCCGGACTGACGCAGCAGTACGCCGGCGTCCTCAAACGCGTTATTAACAAAGACGGTAAGTTCAACGTCCAGCGGACCGGATTGACTTGGCGCGATGTGCATCTCTACTTGTTTCTGATCAATGCATCGTGGCCGCTTTTTCTGTTGTTGATCGCAATTGCGTTCGCGATCGTCAACACCGCATTCGCAGGCATCTATTCACTGGTCGGAACCGAGTACATCAAGAACTCGCAGGCTGCGACTCCTGCCGGCAGCTTCCTGAATGTATTCTTCTTCAGTGCTCACACCCTGACAACCGTCGGCTACGGAAACATGTACCCAGAGGGCACTCTGGCGAACACTGTCGCCATTATCGAAGCTTTTGTGGGCCTAATGGCATTTGCTATCGCGACGGGTCTGCTCTTCGGACGATTTTCACGACCTTCGGCCCGTTTCGGGTTCAGCGAATCGATGCTCATCGCGCCTTACGGTGGTGGAACCAGCCTGCAATTTCGTGTCGTAAACCGGCGTTCAAATAACCTGATCGATGTGGAAGCGCGCATGCTGCTTATGACAGTCGAGTCGAACGACGGTAAACTACAGCGTAAATATGTACAACTGGAGCTCGAGCGAGATCGGGTTCTGTTTCTTCCGTTAACCTGGACCGTTGTTCATCCAATTGACGCGAGCAGCCCTCTTTCCGGGAAAACAGCCGGGGATTTAGAACGCTTACAGGCGGAGCTGTTAATCATGATGAAGGCGTTTGATGATACCTTCGGACAAACAGTTCATGCCCGATACTCATACAGGTTCGATGAGATCGCCTGGGGTGCGAAGTTCGCCTCGGCCTTCGAGATCGACCGGAACGGCGATCTTCAAGTGGAAGTCAACAGGGTGGGACGCATTGAACCGGCGCCGTTGCCGCAATAGATTCGCTGGAAACAGTTTCGGAGCAGCCCTGCTGGTTTTCGGGATCGCTTGTTTCACGGCGACCGGCCAGACGCCGCCCGGCAACCCGGCGGAAGATGCCGTCCGCGCGTGGTATCAGATTGTGGATGATGGATCGGATCAAGCTCACCTGAAGGAATTCGGGACCATCGGCGAAGGTCCGGGGCCGCTGCAGGACGCTTACCAGACTTTGGCACCCACATTGCGGGGTCAGATGACCTTCGAGGAATTTCTCGCGGGCTATCGCGGACTAGCCCACTTGAGTTTGCTTCAGAGCCATGCCATACCCGGCGCGCCGTCCGATTCCGCGCAGGTGTTCGTAGAAGAAGAGCGAATCATGGTGATGGAAGGCGTCCCCGTGACGGCTTGGTTTGTGGGACCCGTTACGGTCACAAAAATGAGCGATGTTTGGAGGATCTCGGATCTTAAGGATGTCAAACCGGAAGACATAATCAGCACCCTGGCCGGTGGTGGACACATGCCTGGGCATCTCGAGGCTCCGGAAGTTGCCATGGCCAGTCTGCACTGCAATGCAACCAGCAGTTGCATGACAAAAACCAAGCTGCTGCCACAGAACACGGCTACGCGATTGGGAAGAGTCACCGTTCAAACACAGGATGGCCTATATACCGTTTCGCTCGCCAAACTGCACGATGGCGTTTGGATCGTGATCGAAACAAAGCAGGAAACGGGCAGCCCGGGGAAGTAGCTCTATCAGGTTGTGGAGACCTCTTCGTGTATCTTCTGCAAGATAGCGAACCGGATTCAACCAGCTTCTATGGTCTATGAGAACGATGAACTGATCGCGTTTCTCGATACCAATCCCCTATTTCCAGGTCACGTTCTGCTCTGCCCGCGGGAGCATTACGTCACCTTCCTCGATATCCCGTCAAAACTGAATGCTCCACTGATGGAGGCAACCCAACTGATCGCGCGCGCTGTTGAGAGCGCGGTAGATGCCGAAGGTACGTTTATCGCAATCAATAACCGCGTGAGCCAGACAGTTCCGCATCTGCATGTACACGTAGTCCCTCGGCGCCGGAAGGACGGGTTGCGCGGCTTCTTCTGGCCCCGGCAGCAATATCGCGACGATGCCGCTCAAGAGGCGGTCCGCGATGCCATCGAACGCGAAGTGCACAAGCTGCTCGCGTGATATCTTGCCTGCCCGCGATTTATCCGGCGCTGATGGGCGATACGCCCTTCGATAGAGTCTCAACCAGTTGCTCACGACCGCGCAGGCCATGTTCAATCGCGGAATCCGTGGCAATTTTGTAGACGATGAGTCCGATAACGAACTCGAGCAGCAGGATTCCCAACAGCGCTGCGTCGCTCCGCAAGGCCCATTGGGCGAGAAAGGCAAAACCGACCAGCGTATACATCCCCACTCCGCATGCCAGCAACCAGAGTTGCATTTTCGCTCCCGCCTGCTTCTTAAACGTCTGTGTGGGATCTACCGGACGAGCCATCGTCACAGAAGTAAAATTGCCAACAGCGATCAGGTAGACCGCTACTACGGCCGAAGCCGCGATTCCAGCCGCGATACCCAGCGGGCTGATATAGACTCGAAAAATTGTCGTTAGAAGCAAAACGGCGCCCGTCTGTATCGCAATGAAAATTACCGCCGCAGCGTTTTTCGCCCGCACAGCGACTCTCAAAGGGACGGGTACGATGAAGTAGATTTGAGCCGCGCGCCGATCCATGCCAAAGATGTTGAGCAGCAGCACGTCGCTGAGGAGTAGCAATCCATAAAGATTCACAATCGGCAAGAAGTTATTGCGTATAAATCCGGCACCGTGGTGAGATGCCTGTTGAATATCTAATGGAAAGAACACCACAACGCCGAACACGCACGCCATCCCGAACAGCACGCGAAATCGCGGCATGCGAACCAGTGATTGCAGCTCTTTTTGCAGCAATGCCCCCAGCGGGTCTCTAAAGAACTGCCCCGGCCATTCGGTCAGACGCATTCGCAGCGGTTTGCCGGTGCGGCTGGGCTCGATAGCGGCGTTTCCCACACGGAAGCTGTCGTCCGCGCGAAGCCCTCTTTGAAATTGCCACCGAGCGAAACCGTACGCTGCGCAAATCCAGATCGCAATCACCGCAATCTGGAGCGGTGAAAGAGAACCCAAGGCCATTGAGCTGACCGCGTGCCAGGGCGTCAGGCTGGCTTGAGCGGTTGCGAAGAAATAGGGTGTCATTCTGCGACCCATCGGAGTCCGGGCCAGAAATTGAGGCAGAATGGCAAGGCAGATTACCACAATTGCGAACAGCTCGCGGAACCGGTTCCTCTGAAATGCGAAGAGCACCATATCGCGAATAGCAAGCTGCAGGAACAAGTTGAACGGGATATACAGAAATAAAAGGAACGGAGCACAAAGGGGGATAAGCGGGTGGCGAATCAGTCCGGCGAATGCTCCACCTAAGACGATGATCATTTCCGGAGCGCTAGTCACGCGCAGCAGAACTTCGATTCCAAATAGCGCTGAATCGCGAACCGGATAGGCGCGGATTTTGTTCAACTGAAGAGACCAGCCGCTGCTCAGCGTGAAGAGCGGAAAAATCTGCCAGAACAAAAAAACGCCCAGCAGTCCGAGGGAAAGCCATTTGCGCAACTCCGGGATCGGCACACTGGGAAGCCGAATAGCAGCCACAATTGCCAATCCAATGTAAAGGCCATACCACAGCAGAGAAAGCAGCGAAACAGCTATGCTACCGGCGCTCGTGCGCGGAAGATGGTTGCGGGTAATGCGGAACTGCGCCCAGAAAATAGCAAGTATCTGTTGCATCGTTCGGTTACAGCCAATCGAGCTTATCTGTGTACCGCTCGGCTCCGATGATATTCACGAAGATGTCTTCTAATGTCGTCACCCCGGTTGCGTCCCGCTGGCGCAATTCAGAGACGGTGCCTTGCGCGACCACCTTTCCGCGGTTGATTATGGCCACCTCGTCGCATAGCCGTTCCACTACTTCCAGTACGTGAGACGTCAGGAACACAGTCGCTCCTCTGCGTACCTGCTCCAGCAGAATGTCCTTCATGAGTCTGGCGCCCACCGCGTCCACGCCTTCGAAGGGCTCATCCATCAGGTACAGACGCGGACGGTGGATCAGCGCCGCAGCCATAGCTACCCGCTTGCGCATCCCCTTGGAATACTCGCCGATCAGCTTCTTCCTGTTTTCATTGAGCTGAAATAGATCCAGTAGCTCGCGGCTTCGCTCCCGTGCCAGCGCGCGCGGCAGGCCGTATAAGCGGGCCACAAACTCCAGATACTCGGCCCCGGTGAGATAGTCGAACAGAAGCGAGTCGTCCGGAACCAGCCCGATTTGCTTCCGAATCTCTAAAGATTGTTCGGGCATGCTCATTCCGAGCACTCGCACAGATCCTCCGTCCGGCTGAGCAAGGCCCATAAGGATTTTGATGGTGGTTGTCTTTCCCGCCCCATTGGGTCCGAGGAAACCGAAGAAGCACTTCTGTGGGACCGTTACCGTCAAGCCGTCGACGGCGTGGAATCCACTATACGGATGCAGTCCACCATAGACTTTGTGAAGATCGCGAATTTCTATTGCCGGCGAATCTTGCGCCGGCGTCTCGGATGGAGTGAGTTCAGGTGCGATAGACATTATGGTTTGCGTGTTGCGCCGGCCTCCCGTACCGTCGCCATTAGCGTTCCCATCTGGCGCAGAATAGCAAGCTTCGCGCGAGTGACTTGCGCCTCCGCATCGTATAGCGCAATCCATTTGTTGCTTTCTTCCAGGCGTCCCTGCTCCACCTGACTCATGGAAATGCGGCCCTCGCCGTTTTGAGCCAAGAGAACCGTCAATTCTTCGCGCGCCAGATCGAGTTGCATGCGGTATAGATTGCGAATACTCTCCGCCTTCTGCCATTGCTCATAGCTGCGGCGGGTATCGGTGAGGATGCGATTACGCACCTGATCCATTTGGATCCGCAGTTTCGCCATGTCGGTGTAGGCCTGTTCGGAAAGTCCGCGTGAAGCCGAGCCGATCAGCAATGGAATCGTGATCGACGCGCCGAGTTGAAAGTTATTCGCCTGAAACTTTTGAAAATACTGCGCGTAATTGTATTTCGCAAAGAGTGCATATTGAGCTACGAGATCGATTTGAGGCAGGCGTGCCGCTTTGTAGGACCGTAGATCCAATTGTTTGGCGAGCACATTCGATTGCATCTGTCGCAGCTCACGGTTGTTTCGCAGCGCCATGTCGGCGGCCTCCTGCTCCGAAGGAGGCGCCACGGCGCTTGGCAGATCGGAATCAAGCGGCTTCACCCGATCAGTTGCGGGAAACCCCAACGCTACCGCCAGCATCATTTCGTAATAATCTTCGTCGAGCCGGTCAGAGCCAATCCGCTCCTGCGATATCGCCAAATTCACTTGCGCGCGCTTCAGTTCAAGCGGCAACTGACTGCCTTCATTCACCGCCGCCTCTGTTGCTTCTACAACCTTTTGCAAGCTCGGCAACTGGCTCGAAATTGTATTGCTCTCGCGTTCGGTTTGACTGGCGGTCAAGAACAGGTCCGCGGCTTGATAAGCAACCTCATCCGCTTTAGCCTGTGCGCCGTAGTCCGAGCCGTGCGCCGCCTCGCGAGCGGCCGCCAACTGATAACTTTTCGGCCGGTTGTAAAGCGCCTCATCGGTTCTTACTTCGAACAGGCTGGGGGCGTTGCCTTCGATGCTGTTGGGATAACCGTAGGTGTAGGCGAGGCCGCTTCCTGCGTATACGTGTGGATGGAAAGGATCCTGCGCAACTTTGATTCCTTGCTCGGCCCTCTGCGCATCGAGCCGGGCCAGGGCAACGTCGGGGTTCTGCCGGGCGGCAATCTCCAGTGCTTGCTGGAGCGTCAGCGAATGGACTTCAGCATGGACAAGACCTGCAAATACGAGCAGCAGACTGGCAGTTCTGAGCTTCAACACAACCTTATGCTAACGTGTAGCGCACGACCTGAGGGGCACTCAGATCTGCCGGGCGTAGCCTAGTCGCGATTCAGTTTCACGCGTCGAACGAACTTAATAGCGCGGTTCTCGAACAGTTGAGAAATGACAGAGTCGGGCACAGGCTCATCGGTCTCGATAATAGAGATCGCCATCAGGGGCATGTTGGCGGACGGGTGCGAACCGGAATCTCCGCGCCCCAACGCAAAGTTAGCGATATTGGTCCCATTCTTTCCGAGAACCGTCCCAATGAACCCAATCACTCCCGGCACGTCCTCGTTTTTGGAATACATCAAATTGCCGTCGAGCGTCGCCTCGCACGAAATTCCTTCTACCTGCAGCATGCGGGGTTTGTTGAGGACCACTGCGCCGACCGCGGAAACCGAACCGGCATCCGATTCAATTTCGATGCGAATGGAATCCATGTGCGCGTGTCCCGGCTCGCGCTGCTCAATAACCCGAAATCCACGCTGAGTTGCAATCTGCATGGAGTTCACAACATTTGCCCGATGCTCTAACGAGCGGCTCAGGATTCCTGCCAGGCCGGCATTCCGCAAGAGTTGGGTATTGTTGTCCGCCAAACGGCCGAAATAGACGAAACGAATCGTGTGCGGATTACCCGTCGAGATGTGGCTCAAAAACAAGCCTAGTTTCTCAGTCAGATCCGCGTATGGTCCAAGCGCCCGGTACTGCTCCGCGGTCATCGCGGGCATATTTACCGCATTCAGAGCGACGCCGCCCTTCAAGTACTCAATCAATTGCTCGACGATTCTGGTCCCAACGATTTCCTGCGCCTCTTCTGTCGAGCCTGCAATGTGAGGGGTGGCGACAACGGTTTCCATCTGGAGCAAAGGCATTTCTACGGGCGGCTCTTTCTCGAATACGTCCAGCGCAGCGCCCGCAACCGGGCCGCTCTCGATCGCGCGCTGCAGAGCGTCAGTGTCAATCAGTTCGCCCCGCGCGCAGTTCACGATCCGAACACCCGTTTTCATTTGCGAAAACGCCCCTGCGTTCAGCATGTGGTTGGTTTCCGCCGTCAGCGAGACGTGCAGGGTAATGTAGTCGCTCTGCTTATACAACTCGGCGAGACTGACCAGCTCGACGCCCGCGTCTTGCGCCGATTGAGAACTCACATAGGGGTCGTGCCCGACAATCCGCATTTCAAACGGCTTCGCGCGCCTGACCACCTCGCGCCCGATGCTGCCCAGCCCAACTACTCCAAGAGTCTTGCCGCGCAGCTCATTTCCGAGGAATTTCTTCTTTTCCCACTTCCCCGATTTGGTCGAGCTGCTGGCCTGCGGAACCGATCGCGCCATCGACAGCATCAGTGCCAGGGTGTGCTCGGCCACGGACACCGCGTTGCCCCCGGGCGTATT
Source organism: uncultured Acidobacteriaceae bacterium (assembly GCA_963762495.1). Lineage (GTDB taxonomy): Bacteria > Acidobacteriota > Terriglobia > Bryobacterales > Bryobacteraceae > Bog-105. Next base: position 523,901 of record CAVXKZ010000006.1, on the reverse strand, counting down.
CATCACCAGCACTCCGGCTTCTGTCGCCGCTGACAGATCGACGTTGTCGACCCCCACGCCGGCACGTCCGATCGCGCGCAGTTTGGGAGCTTGCGCGAGCACGTCCCTGGTGACCTTGACCGCGCTACGCACCAGCAGTGCGTCACAGTCGCTCAGATGCGCTTCATAGCTTTTCGGATCCGCTAGTATTACGTTCCAATCGGACTCGGCGCGCAACAGCTCTATCGCCGCCGGCGCCAGCGGTTCTGCAACAAGTATCTTCATCGCTGAACAAATTAAGTCAGTGCCAGCTCGCGTTCCGCCTGAACCGCTTTCGGCAGCGCGGCTTCCGCATACACCCTCTGGACCGCCGCCACGCCGGACCCGAAACGTACAGCGTGACCGTTCGCGACAAGAATGAGCTCCAGTTCAGCCATAATCGCGAACAGATCGTGAAAATCGAAATAGCCAAGGTGGGCTAGCCGGAAGATCTGGCCCTTCATAGATCCTTGTCCATTGGTGATAATCGCGTTGAACCGATTTCGAAACTCCTTGACGACCAAACCGGAATCCATGCCGGCGGGAGGGCGAACGGCGGTGACCGACGACCCCGGCGATGACGCGAAGAGTTGTAAGCCGAGTTCCTGCACAGCTTGGCGGGTTGCCTTCGCGAGTAACTGCGCATTCTCCACTAGCTTGTCCATCCCGATGGATTTGATGTATTTCAAAGCCTCGGCAAACGCCAGCAGCAGAGCTGTGTTGGGAGTCCACGCGGACTCGCCGTTCGCGGCGCTCTTCCTTTCCCTCTTTAGATCGAAATAAAAGCGAGGAGCCTTGGCCGTATCCGCAAAGGCCCACGCCTTCGGGCTAATCGAGAGAAAAGCCAGTCCCGGCGGGATCATGAATGCCTTCTGTGAACCGCCAATGACCACATCGAGGCCCCAAGCGTCGATTTCGAGAGGCATGGTGCCGATTCCCGTAATTGCGTCCACCACGAAAATCGCCTCGGTTTTCTTAACCGCCAGCCCCATCGATTTCACGTCGTGCTGTGCTCCGGTTGAGGTTTCGGAAGCCTGTACGAACACTCCCCTGAAATTCTTATTTCTCGCCAAAGCCTGTTCCAAGGTTTCGGGCCGCACAACATCGCCGTACGGGGCTTTCAGAACGGTTGCCTTCATACCCCAGGCGGTCATGATCTCCACCCAACGCTCGCCAAACTTTCCGGCCGAACAAACTAACACCTCGTCGCCCGGGGAAAAGAAATTTTGTGTAGCTGCTTCCAAGCCTCCCGAGCCGGACGCTACCAATACGAGCACGTCGTTCTTAGTACCAAGGACCTCTTTCAGATCTGATAGAACCTGTTTGTAAAGAGTGCGGAAGTCTTCTGTCCGATGATGGATATCCGCGCCCATCATGGCGTGAAGTGCCGAGGGCAGGAGAGGTGTTGGACCCGGCGTGAGGAGGCGTTGTTTCTTGATGTACATGAGGGCTTGCCGGCACGAACCTCGGTACACATTCTGCGGGTCCGCGAAACCGATGGAACCCTCAGAATAACAAAGGCCCGCGGTTCGCCAGACCGTTGATAATGCCGTTCCCTTTAATTCTGAACGGTGAATGTCCCGGTGGTCGTCGAGCTTTGACCGTTCGGAGTCGTGGCGGTCACTGATAAGGTATGACTTCCATTTGAAAGCAAGGTTGTATCGATTTCGGCATCCCAGCCGACATTGGGGCAGCCCGCGCGCCCAGGAAGTGCGGCGCAAACGTCGGGACGAGCAGTGCCACCGTAGCCGGCCGCACCGAAGGGAATCCCATCGATCGCAATAAAGACCGCGGTGACAGGCCCATTATCGTCGACGGCCCACCCTGCGAAATGCGCAAATCCGGAAAGCGGTGCGCTACTCGCGGTCGGAGTATCGATATGAACATGCATCGGATTTCCTGTCGACCAGTTGGCGATTGAAAAGGTCGCGGACCCGATCGCCTGCGATCCGCCAGCGGCTGTCGCAGTTACGCCGAGCGTATACGTACCGTCTGGAAGCTGCGTCGTATCCAGCAAGTAGGACCAAGTACCTGAAGTCAGCGTGGCCGTCCCATAAGGCACGCCATTAATCGTGACTGAAACGCCGGTTATCGCGTTTCCGTTCTGATTCATCGCCGAGCCGGAGAACCTGGCTATACCAGCGTAGGGAAGGCTCGTAGTATTTGGCTGTGCGATCGTGACAATCGTCGGACCGGAATTTACCGCATTTGAAATTGTGAACGCAGCACTCGCCGTCGCGCGCTGGCCCGAAGCCGAAGTGGCAGTGATCTCGACCGTGTGCATGCCGTTTGTAAGCTGAGTCGTATCGAACGCATAGTCCCATCCCACACTTGGGCAGCCGGGGCGATTGGGGTATACCACGCACACGTCAGGGCGGTTTCCTCCATAGTTCGCATTCGCCTTCAATTGCCCGTCTATAGACACCTGAACATTAGTAATCGCCGTGCCATCATTGATCGCCCACCCGCCGAACGAGGCTATTCCGCTGAATGCCGGGCTCTGCGAACTCGGGCGATCGATCGCCACTCTGGTCGAGTCGTTCGCCGTTGCCATGTTGGCTACTTTGAACTGCATCGTCGCGGTATACGACTGACCAATCACTGGATTACCTGTAATGCCGAGCGTATGCGTGCCGTCTCCCAACTCCGTTGTATCGATCAGGAAATTCCAGCCGACATTCGGACAGCCCGGCCGATTGGGGAAAACCGCGCAAACATCGGGTCGACCGAATCCATACGCGGCATCCCCGTAGGGAACGCCATCGACAGTCACCCCTACGCTTCCAATAGCGGAGTTGTTGTCGAGGGCCCAGCCTCCAAATGCCGCCATCCCGCTGAAGGGACCGCTATTGGCGCTCGGTGAATCGATCGAGATAAGTACCGGGTTGTTTCCGGTGGTCCAGTTTGCAACCGTAAACGAAGCGCCCTGAATTGCGTACTGGCCATTCGTGGCGTTCGCTCGAACTGCAAGAGTGTGCGGCCCGTTTGCAAGCGTCGTCGTATCGAGAAGATAGGTCCAGCCGACATTCGGACACCCGGCGCGATTCGGATAGACGGCGCAAACATCGGGACGGGTATTTCCGTAGTTCACACCGCCGATCGATTTGCCGTCGATTGAGAGAACCACATTGGCAATCGGAGCATTATCGTTGATGGCCCAGCCTGAGAAATTCGCCATCCCCTGTACGGGACTGCCTTGGTATCCCGGCTGATCTATAAAGAGTTTGGTGGCTTGAGCGGCGCCGTAATTCGAAGTTGTAAAGGTTTGTGAGGAAGTCGCTCGCGCACCGTCCGCGCCGGTCGCAGTAATCTGAAGCTGGTGCTTTCCATCGGCGAACTGAGTCGTATCCAGTAGGTAATTCCAGCCAACGCCGGGACAGCCCGGGACCGCACCGACGGCTGCGCAGACGTCCGGCCGGCCATAGCCGTATTGCGCCGTTCCTACCGAAACTCCATCAACTCCGACATCCACGCTCGCGACGGCTGCGTTTCGGTCCACCGCCCAGCCTCCGACGGGAGACATGCCGCTGAACGCAGGGCTTTGCGAGCTCGGATTATCGATGCTTATCAAAACCGCCGAGGTACCCTGAACCGGAGCGACGGCGAGGGGAGTGCCGACCGCAATCGTGGCGATGTTGCTGACGAACGCATTCTGCGCAATATAGACTTGGGTCGCATTGTTGGCGGACAGCGATGTCGGCACGACCATTTGTACTTGGTACACGCCGTAAGAGCCCGGCGGCAGACCGGCTCCGATCACCTGGGCCGTTGAACCGCCCATAGTTGCATTGACGGACGCCAGGGCCGTGTTCGGCTGAGGGCCCGCGTAGGGGAAGCCCGCCCGTTGGTCTGTCTGCTGGGCGGTGTCGAGCAAGATGCCAAGCCCGGCGGCGCTCACCGTAATCAGTTCTCCGAGGCCCGCGGGATTCGATGCCGAAATCGGCGAGTTCGGGGTCACAGCGCAGCAAGTTGTGCTCGTATAAGCTGTCATGGTCACGGTGGCCCCGCTGCTTGAGCTGGCCGCGATCGAAATCCCCGTTCCGGCGGCTCCGCTCTGGCGAGCAGTTAACACCACGCGGTTGAAAGCCGCCCCGGCGGACGCAGTGACGTTGGGATCATTCCCGCCGTTGATAGCCGCAATCAGGCCGTTCACCACGCTAGTGAGGGTGTCGCCGCTTACCTCTGTATAGCTGTAACCCTTTCCGCCGATGGTTATCGTCGCGGTATTTCCGGCTGTCGCGGTTCCGTCTACGGAAACGACTGCCGTTGGATTACCAGGTTGATGAAATGCGCCAGTTGCCGGCCATGGCCGGGGTTGATTCGGAGAAGAAGGCGCGCTGAAGATACCGGGATTCGCTGCCGCGATATAGACCGGGGTCGCGTTCGTTACTGTAATGCTCCCATCGCTGTGAACCGTCCGAACATACACGCTCGTGCTGTTTCGATCGGTGAAGCTGTAAGGCACTTGGCAGACGATTTTAGTCGCCGACACACTCCAGATGGGCGTAGCGATCCCATCCATGAAGACTTGAACCCCGCCCAAAGTCTTGGCAAGTATACCGGTAAAATTCGCGTTGATAGTGCTGGGTGAGTCCGCCAGAGTGGTGCCGGGGGCAGCATCGATTTCGACCACTGTGCCCGGAGCGGCCGTCCCGGCGGTTCCCGCTGATAAATAGCTCCCCGAAGCTGTGGCCGTAATGTTGACGGAGTCGGAGGTTGCCGCAGCCAGCGAGATGCTGTCAAAGGCGAGATTCGTCTGCTTGGAGCTGAGATAAACCGATCCTGTGCCTGCACCGGCAAAAATAGCCGTAACGTTCGGATCGCCGCCATTCGCGTTGATCTTGCCGACCAACGCTTGTGCAATGGTATCGAGCGTATCCGAGCTCGTGAGCGTGTACACGTATGCAGTCCCGTTGATTGTGATTGTCACGGTGTCGCCCGCGACGATACTGCCGGGCAAAGCCAAAGCGACAACACCCTCCTGCCGGATAATTTCGCTGGCCGCATTCACCACCGAGTTGTCAGGCAGCGGCGTATCGCCGGGCGTAAACACAAGCACGCGAGCATTGAACGGGTCCGTCACATACAGGTTTGTTCCGTCGTAAGCCAGCGCCTGCGGACTGGGAGTGATATCAACGGCTCCCGTATTGTCGACAGCGGTGCTGATAATAGTCTGCGATTGGCTGGTCTCAACATCACTGGTGAAGTCGGGCTGTCCGAGCACGACGTCGGCCGATGCGCCGCTAGTGGTCGGAATCGTATTGAAGATCAAAATCCGGTCATTGCCGCCATCGGCAACAAAGAGTCTTGTTCCGTCCGAAAGAGCATAGGTCGGAAAATTCAGCGAAGCCACGCACTGACCGATGGGTCCGGTGGCGTTGGACCCGCACAAGCCCGACTGGTAGTTATTCGCTGCCCTGCCCGTCAGATCCGTCTGCCCTATAGCGACGTTGGCTGGCGCGTCGTTGGATGTGGGAATGGAATTCCAGATCAGCACCCGATTGAAGCCGAAATCTGCAACGAAAAGCCGTGTGCCGTCCGAAGTCACCGAGACCGGATTGCATAGGGTGTTCGCCGCCGCTGCCTGGTTGGCGGCGCAGGAGGCCGCAAAATTGAAACCAGACTGCCCCAGGACCAGATCCGCAGGCTGATTGTTGCTCGTAGGAATGCTGTTCCAGATCAAAATTCGATTATTCTGCGTATCCGCCACGAAAAGCTTTCCGTTTTGGATCCAGAGGCCCTGCGGCCCTCTCAACGAGCTGGCTGTCGGGGATGTCAGCAAATTATGCGTCGTGAAATCCGGCTGTCCGAGCACGAGATCGGCCGGCTGGTTGATCGATACCGGAATCGATCTCCAGATAAGCACTCGATTGTTATCTGTGTCCGATACCGCCAGGATGTTCCCGTCAGTGGCAACTCCTGTGGGGACGTTCATCGTCTGATTGCTCACCGCTTGCAGACTGGTCGAGGTGTAATTCGGCTGGCCGAGGACGTTAAGCGCAAAGTAGCCGCACAACTGGCACAGGGAGTTGGACGAGCTCCTGGTCAGGTCGGTGTGTGGCGCTGGAATTTCCGCGGTACCGAACACCAGGACCCGGTTATCTATGGGAGCGGCGGATAGCAGGTTCGAATCCGCGACAAAGAGCTGGCCATTGGCATACGCCAGGCCGCTAACGCCGCCCACGATCTGCTGGCTCGGTGTGCCAACCCCGGAAAATGTCGTCTGGCCGATAACCGCCCGCGCGGCCTGTCCGTTGACGAAAGTTTGTGCCCTAAGAGTGAGGGCGGAAAGAGCGAAAAAAGATAGAGATAGCGCCGCAGTTCTCAAACTAAACCCCTGAAACCAGCTAAGTATATCGCGGGTTGGACGCAGCCCCAGGAAAGCGAGTTCCCGCCAGAATCGGATTTAGATTTGAGACTCTTACTGCACGCTGACCGACAGCGTTGTGCTGTGGCTCAACACTCCGGCGGTGGCTGTGATCGTAATTGACCCGCTTTCGGCAATCGGTTGAACGGATTCCGAGGTGGTTGAGCTGCTGCCGTTACCGCAGCTTGCAGCCACTGCCAAGCACATCACGGAGAATGCCAGCCCGGCGAATTGGAGCCGCCTCTTCGGGCGTGCAATCAGGAGCGCGAGTATTGAAAGCAGAGCGACCGCGAGCGTAGCAATCATCGCGGGGCGCATCCGGAACCCTCCCCAACGCAAGATGGGAGGCGCCATAGCCGCTCCGCCTGCCGTGACCGTGACAGTCACCGTACCAGACGAAGAAACGGTCCCGGGTACGGAACAGGTAACGTTCGCCAGGCTGCTCGCCACAGTGCAGGAAAATGCTACCGTCCCGGCAAAATCATTTACGGGCGTGACCTGAACAGTGGCGGTCCCCGAGCTGCTCGCGTTCACATTGAGGCTGGTGGGATTCACGGCAACCTGGAAATCCGACGTCCATTCGCGAATCAGATTATTGGCATCCGCTGATCCGAGGCCCGTTACCTGGTCATATCCAGGGCCGGCCGTGTACCCTAGAACGCCGCCTGCCGCTGGGCAATCGGGCGAGTTCGCCTTACAGGGAACCTGGTTGCTGCCTGCTGTGACGTCGTGAAACGCGTCCGCGGAATACGACGCGACGTTATAGAGAGTCTGGTTGATGTTTCCCTGGCTGCTAGCCATCTTCTGGTTGAGAAGCGCCACTATACCGGCAAAGCCGGGCACCGCCGCCGATGTCCCGCCGATCACATCCAGGTCGGTCTTGCTGTTGCGAAAGCCGTTGGTGCAGTCAGGGAGGCCTGCGTCCGCCCCGTCGCCGGAGCATTCCAGATAGCCGTCGTATTGCGGCGACGCGGCAAAGGCTACATCAGGCACATCGCGGAATCCATCGTTCGGAACACCCGTGCCACGCTGCCACGATGGCTTGCTGATAGTGGTGCTCTTTCCCCCGCCGCTGGCCGACAGAACCCCGGCCGCCTGGCCGCACGCTACAGCCGGCGTAGTCGAATCGTTCCAAGCCACTTCCGGGATGTAAGACACGGCAGACCCGCCGTAGCTGTCGTTAGTCGCGTTCCAATAGTTCCCGGTGCAGTCGTTCAACTCCGTTCCGCCCACTCCTGTTACATAGGGACTACTGGCCGGGAAATCCACTGCGAGCCCCTTCGTCGCTACTGATTCCGCCGGCGCATTCGGATCGTTAGGCTCATCGCAGTCGGCTGCGCCATCATCGCCCGACGCCACCAGAACCGTCATTCCCTGGGCGTTCGCCTGCTGAAAGGTACTGTTCAGAGAATTAATCTCCGTGCCGCCGATCTGCGATTCACAAGCCCCGTACGTGAGCACCAGCACTGGCGCAACGTTATTGGTGGCCGCGTAGATAGCCGAAGTGAAAGCATCCTTCGAGTTCACGTAAATGATGCTGGCATTGCGCGCAATTGCGCCGGACCATTCGATGTCTAGGTCCGCCTCGCTCTCGTCGCCCGAGTTAGTGCCGGGATCGGTACCCGTGAGCACAACCGTGGGAGGATTTGGTGGAAGCCCTGCCGCGGAGCGGAAGGCAGCTATATCGGATAAGGTGATGTCGCTTTGTCCCGCGACGGCGATCTTCTGCCCCGTGCCGTCAACGCCGCTGCCATAGAGCGACTGCACATCGTAGATAGTGGCGAAATCGTCCGGAGTCAGAAAGTGATTCCCGCTGATGCTGGACGTGAAATGAGGGTGGATAGTGGCGCGTGAGCGAATCAGGTGCGGCTTAGGATGAAAATCGTTGAGCCCGCGGATCCCCTCGATTACGCCGGCCAGCGGCTTCGGCAAAACCGGATCGCTCGAATTCGCATAGTGCCGCTCGCCATCCAGTTGATATTGATGAATGGGAGTTTGAAAGGCTGCCTGAACCTGCGCCGCCGTCCCCGAGAAGCTGATAGCATTCCGGCTTCGCGCCGCTTCGATATCCGAGAATCCGAGATCCTGTAGCCAGGACGTGAGCTTTTGAATATCGCTCTGGCTGACTCCGAAGCGGCTCGCGTATTCCTCCGGCGTAAGCCACTTGTGATACTCCTTATTACCGCGCGTTTGCTGCGCCTCTAGCAGGCGTTCGAGGTCGGCTTGCTGCCCGGAGGTCATCGCCAGGTGAATCGTAATGTGAGGGATTGAAAGCGAGGGATCGGCGGGACCAACATCTCGCGCCCTCAGCACCATCGGGTGGGTATTCCCCGCCAGCGTGAACGTGCTTCCGTCCTCCACGGCTCCGTGTATCCTTTGCGCCGCTTGCACGTTCGTTCCAATTGCGAGCGCAGAAAGCGCGGCCATCACAAACACCACGCGCCTTAATTCAAACCTTTTCACAAATCTGCCTTTCGGACCAATAGCACCTTCGACGTTAGAGCCGTAACGAAAGTTGCCCATTTGGACGCTAATTATCCTTAACGAGGGTGACATAGAAACGGGTTACTACGCTAAGCTCGTCGGCGTGGGAAGCGAAATTTCTCGCCGCGATCTCTTCGTGGGTGCCTGTGGCGCTTTCGCCCTGGGCCAGACTTTGTTTGCCGCTCAAGACGCGCCGCCCGCCTTAGCTTATATCGGAAGTTATAGCTCGCCGCAGGGGCCGGAGGGCAGTGTCGGACATGGCCGTGGCATTTATCTCTATGAAATGAATCGGGAAACCGGAGCGCTGACACCACGCGAGTTATTCCCCACCAACGCCAACCCCTCCTGGCTGGCATTCAATCCTAACAAGAAATATCTCTATTCCGCGAACGAGATGGCCAGTTTCGATGCCTCGGTCAGCGCCTGGTCGGTCGACGGATCTACGGGCAAATTGACTCTCCTTAACACCGTCAGCTCCGAAGGGGCCGGGCCCGCCCACTTGAGCGTGCATCCTTCCGGCCGCTTCGTTTTCGTTGCCAATTACGCCGGAGGGACCGTCGCCGTCCTGCCGATCGAAGGGAATGGACAGCTCGGCCATGCGACCGACGTTAAACCCGATGAAGGTTCTCCCACAGCGGCACAAGCAACCGATGCACCGCCGGGGAGCTTCGCCATCAGCGGGCACGAGCGTCCTCACGCGCATATGATTCAGTCCGATCCATCCGGCCGGTTTGTGCTCTCGTCGGACTTGGGATTGGATCGGATTTACGTCTGGCATTTCAATGCCGATGGGGGCAGGCTTACGCCCAACAGCCCTCCGTGGGTCTCACTCCCGCCCGGAGATGGTCCGCGCCATTTTGTCTTTCATCCCAACGGACGCTGGCTCTATTCACTCCAGGAAGAGAGTTCGACCATCGTCGTATTTGATTACACCGGCGGGATTCTGCACGCGAAACAAACTCTGTCAACTCTGCCCGAAGGGTTTGCGGGCACGAACTTCACTTCGGAAGTTGTGGTGTCCCGCGACGGCCGTTTTCTTTATGCTGCGAACCGCCTGCATGACACCGTCGCGTTCTTTTCCATCGATACCGCGGGAAGACTTACCTGGCGCGGAGAGGAATGGACTAGAGGCGATTATCCGCGCAGTTTCACGATCGATCCAACCGGAAGATTTCTCTATTCCTGTAATCAAAGAAGCGACGCTGTCACCTGCTTCCGCGTGAACAAAGAAACCGGCGCGCTGGCATTCACTGGACAGTACACGGCTGTCGGAACTCCAGCGTATATTCTGTTTCTGGATTAAGCGGTCATGCCAGCATTTGTTTGGTCACGTTTCCGGCGATGTCAGTTAGCCGGAAGTGGCGTCCCTGGAATTTGAAAGTGAGCCGGGTGTGATCGATGCCCAGGCAATGCAGGACCGTCGCTTGGATATCGTGAATCGGTACCGGATCGGACACCACGTTGTAGGAAAAATCGTCCGTTTCCCCGAGCACGAATCCGCGCTTGACGCCACCACCGGCAAACCACATGGCATAGCAGCGCGGGTGATGATCGCGGCCATAGTTGGTCTCGGTGAGGTGCCCCTGGCAGTAAACAGTTCGGCCAAATTCTCCGCCCCAGATGACCAGCGTGTCATCCAGCAAGCCGCGCTGTTTCAGATCGGTGATGAGCGCCGCCGAAGCCTGATCGGTGCCCTTGCACTGCAACGCCAGGTCGCGGGGTAGGTCATTATGCTGATCCCAGCCGCGATGATAAAGCTGCACAAACCGCACACCGCGTTCCGTCAGCCGCCGCGCCATCAGGCAGTTCGCCGCGTAAGTGCCGGGCTTTCGTGAATCGGCGCCGTACAGTTGGAACGTACTCTCGCGCTCTTTCGATAGATCCGTCAAATCGGGCACGGACGTCTGCATCCGGTACGCCATTTCGTACTGGGAAATACGCGCGCCGATCTCCGGGTCACCATATGATTGCTCCGTAATTTTGTTCAGCTCGGTCACGCTGTCGAGCATTGCGCGGCGCGTTTCGGCATCGACGCCTTCCGGATTCGCCAGGAACAAGACCGGATCGCCCGACGCGCGAAACCGCACGCCTTGATACTTGGATGGCATGAACCCGCTCGACCACAACCTGGTGAACAGCGGTTGATCGCGGTTCAGCGCATTGGCTTGCGAAATGAGCACGACGAAAGCTGGAAGGTTCTCATTCTCGCTGCCCAGCCCATACGTCACCCAGGAGCCCAGGCTTGGCCGGCCCGGTTGCATGAAGCCGGTCTGTATGAACGTAATCGCCGGGTCATGATTAATAGCGTCAGTGTTGACCGTTTTGACGATCGTGATGTCGTCGATAACTTTCGCCGTATGCGGCAGCAGTTCACTGATCCAGCTGCCATTTTCGCCCGCGCGATTAAACTTGAAGATTGACGGCGCGACGGGCAGGGAATTCTGCCCCGAGGTCATTCCGGTGATCCGCTGGCCTTTCCGAATGGAATCCGGCAGCTCGCTACCAGCCATTGCATTCAGCTTCGGCTTGTAATCGAAGAGATCGATCTGCGATGGCGCGCCGGATTGATGCAAGAAAATCACGCGTTTCGCTGTCGGGGCAAAATGCGGCAGGTCAGCAAGCCCACCAAATTTCGCCGCAGTACCAGGCGCAAATTCGGTGTGAGTTGCGTCGGCCATCAGCAGCTTTGGGTTAAGCAGCGATGCCAGCGCGGCCACGCCGATCCCAGTGCTGGCGCGGCCGAAAAGTTGTCTCCGCGTCAGATTTAGGTTGTGCTCTAGAATCGGGTCCATATTTCTGCCTCAGTTCTTGGTAATCGTTTCGTCCAGGTTGAGAATCGCGCTTGTCACCAGCGTCCAGGCGGCAAGCTCGGACGGCTGGATATGGGCGTCCGGCTTCGATTCTCCAATCGCCAGCAGCTTATCGGCGGATTTCTTGTCCGCGGAATAATGCTGGGCTTCTTTTTGATACAGCTTGTCGAGTATCCCGAGCTCTTGTGGAGTGGGATCGCGGTCCGTAGCCAGCCGGAATACGTAACGCACGCGCGAGTTCTCGTCAGGCGCGGCTTCCTTCAAATCCCGTTGCGCCAGAGCGCGCGCGGCTTCCACGTAGGTCGGATCATTCATGAGCACAAGCGCCTGAAGCGGCGTATTCGTCAGTGTTCGTTTGGCGGTGCATTTCTCCCGGTCCGGCGCATCGAAAGTGTTCAGCGTCGGATAGGGAACCGAGCGCTTCCAAAACGTGTACATGCTACGGCGATACAGGTCTTCTCCATGGCCCTGAACGTAGGTCTGAGCGGAGAAGTCGCCGCCGAACGCCATCTCTTCCCATAGCCCTTTGGGTTGATAGGGCAGCACGCTGGGTCCGCCGATTTTGTCATTCAGCAAGCCACTGATCGCCAGCGCATTATCGCGAATCATCTCGGCCGGCAACCGAAAACGCGGGCCATGCGCCAGCAAGCGGTTCTCCGGATCTCTTTCCAGCAGCTCCGGGGAGACCGCCGAAGCTTGGCGATAGACCGCCGACGTCACAATCAACCGCTGCATCGCCTTGACGTCCCAATGTGTTCGAACGAATTCGGTCGCGAGCCAATCGAGTAGATCCTGGTTGCTCGGCGGATCGCCTTGAGAGCCGAAGTCCCCGCTCGTCTTCACGATCCCTATGCCGAAATACATCTGCCAAAAATAATTCACGGCAACGCGCGCGGTCAGCGGATTGCCCGGATCCACCAGCCACTTGGCCAGCGTAAGCCTGTTCCGTGGCGCATCGCGAGGCAACGGGGGTAAAACGGCCGGAGTATTCGGCTCAACCTTGTCAGCGCGATTCCGATAATCGCCTCGGAGCAATACGAACGTGTCCCTCGACTTCTCCATTTCCGACATGATCATCGTGGAAGGAATCTCGCGATTGAGCTGGTCGAGACCGCGATTCAGCGTTTCGTAATCGGTGTTGAGCTGCTTTTCGGACGCGTTTGCTACTTCGGCCAGGAAATAGGTTCGCACCCATTTCTTTTGATCGTCCGAGCGGCGTTGAACCGGAATCGCCAAGACGCTATGCAATGGATTTAGCAGCCCCATTTCAAGAGCTTCATTCGCGTAAAGGCGGCGGTTATAGAAGCGCAGATCCGCCAGTTGCCCCTTGAAGGGCGTGCCCCAATTTTTATTGCCCGTCTGCAGGTCGCCGTCCCCAAACGATGCTGCTGGAAGCTTGTCGCGGACGATCTCCGTCGCGACGCTCTGGCCATCGATATAGATCTGAATTCCTTTCGCTTTGGCAGATCCGTCATAGGCGATCGCCACATGACTCCATCCTTCCAGTGCCACGCCAGCGGTCGATTTCACTTCGATGCCGGACGATGGGCCATCATTTCTGAGCCGAACGATCACGCTGCAAGCCTTTTTCTGGCAGTAATCGAGCGCAATTTCGTAACCGGCGCCCTCTTTCGGCGATTTTGCGAAGCGCTGCAGCACCGCCATTCCGGACGGCCCGTCCGCTTTGATCCAAAACGCCATCGTGAACGGCTGATCTGAATCGAACGCTCCCACTGGGCCAAATGACACATGCGGCTCTTCATCGAAATCCGCGGCCCTGCCCAGCCGTCCCTCCGTATAGCTCAATTTCCCGGCGAGGACCTTCCCCGCCGCATCCGCCCGAAGACGGTTCGAAAGAGAATCCTCGAACCCGTATTCATCGGTAAGGCCCACGGTCGCATCCGAAACGGCGGTCGAGCGCTCTTCCTGCTCCCACGCATTCTGCGCCACCGCTATCTTCTCGTCCTGCTTCTTGATCGCGTCCAGCAGGAGCTGCTTCATCTCGGTTTCTTTTTTGTCCGGCAACTGAAGAAAGGGCTTGGCATTGCCCTTATATCCATCCAGTCCCTCTTCCGGAATGCTGTTGAAGAATGCGCCGAAACTATAGAACTCCTTTTGCGTGAACGGGTCGTACTTATGGTCGTGGCAGCGCGCGCACCCAAGCGTCACCCCCAGCCAGGTCGTTGAGGTCGCCTCGATCCGGTCTACGATGTATTCGTTCTGGTACTCTTCCGGAATCGCGCCGCCTTCGAAATTGATCATGTGGTTGCGGTTGAAACCGGTGGCGATGATCTGCGCTTGAGTGGCGTGCGGCAGCATATCTCCCGCAATCTGGTCCACGGTGAACTCGTCGTACGGCATATTGCGATTGAAGGCCCCAATGACCCAATCGCGCCACGGCCACATCTCGCGCGCGCTATCGATGTGATAACCGTGGGTATCCGCGTAACGCGCAAAATCGAGCCACTGCATCGCCATGCGCTCGCCATAGTGCGGCGATGCAAGCAGACGGTCCACCACTTTTTCATAAGCATTCGGCGATTCATCCGCGAGGAACGCCTTCAGCTCCGCAGGAGTTGGCGGTAAGCCAATCAGATCGAATGTCACCCGCCGAAGAAGGATCTCCTTATCCGCCTCGGGCGAGGGATGCAATCCCTGCTGCTCGAGCTTGGCCAGAACAAATCGATCAATCGGGGTGCGCGCCCAATGCTCGTCTTTTACGGCGGGGAGGTCCGGACGTTTAGGCGGAATGTAGGCCCAATGTGATTCCCACTTGGCCCCTTGATCGATCCAGGTCTTAATGGTTTCGATCTGCGCCGGAGTAAGCTTGCGGCCCGAATAGGTGGGAGGCATTCGCATGGCCTCATTCGGGTTGCTGATTTTCAGATACATCTTGCTGTGCGCGGAATCGCCGGGCACGATTACGCCTGCTTTGCCGAAAGCGCCTTCTTTGGTGTCGAAATGGAGACCCACCATCCGGTGCTTCTCGTCCGGACCGTGGCAGGCGAAACAGTTATCGGAAAGAATCGGCCTGACCTGGCGGTCAAAGTCTATCGCCGGTGTTGTCGCACCGAACCCGGGAACACGGGCGAGAAAAAGCAGGACGAAAACGCAGACACTCGATCTCATTGCTAGCCAACGGCTATGCTTCGCGACGTGGTTGCAGCTGTAGCCGTGTGTGTACGTGAGTATATCGAAAGCTGAAGGCATGAACCGTAGCAGCGCCTTAGCGATCGAGCCCTGACGTGCGGCGGGGCGCAGAAACCAGTTTCAGCGAGCCGCCAGAGTCTTGGTGGACGGTTCTGATAACTGCGCTTCCAACTCGGGGATTTCGATCAGTGTTTGGGTGCCCTGCCCTAAAGTACTGTCGATCACCAAACGATAACGCTGCCCGAAAAGCACGCGAAGACGTTCGTTTACGTTACTGACGCCGATACCGGATTCAAACAACGAGGCGAGCTTCGAATCTGGTATGCCAATTCCATCGTCTTCTACCAGGATGTTGAGGCGGGTTCCATCCAGCCAGGTTCGGACCCGCACCATGCCGCCTTCCACTTTCTTCGCAAGGCCGTGCTTGATCGAGTTTTCGATGATCGGCTGAAGGATCATGCTGGGCACCAGGCGATCCAGAGTGTTCTCGTCGATTTCTTTGTAGAAGCGCAGCTTGTCGCCGAAACGGACCATCTCGATAGCCAGATAATCGTCGAGGAACGCCAGTTCTTCGCGGAGGGGGGTGAAGTTCTCGGTTTTCCTCAGCAGCTTGCGCAAGATATTCGAGAGTTTGTAGATCATGCTGCGAGCGCGATCGGGATCGATGCGAATCAGCGTCGAGACGGAGTTCAAAGTGTTGAAAAGAAAATGCGGATTGATCTGGTTCGTCAGAGCGGCCAACTGTGCTTCTATCAGGCGCGCGCGTTGAGCCTCAAGCTGGCGTTCGGCACGAAAGCTGCTCCAGATGCGAAGCGGCAAAGAAACAGCAAACAACGTTGTCGCGGCGGAGGCGATGAAAAGCTTGGGTGTTAGCAACGCGCGGTCAAACAGAAAAAATGTTCCGTGGCGATCGAAGATGCTGTGAATGCCCCAGCGGAAGAACTCAGCGATCACCACAAGGGCGTTGCACAGGACGTTGAAGGTAGCTAGTTCGACAACCCGCCGTTGCACGGGAGTGCGATTCCAGCGAAGCACCTGGCCGAAGAAACGGTACAGATTGAGGTCGACGAAAGGGGAAAAGTACCAAATGTCCTCGCGGCGAGGCGCAAGGTCGTGCATAAGAGCACCGATGATTCCGGCCGCGGCAAACAACGGCATTGACATCAGATGACCGGTAAACATATCGGGAAGAGAAACGCACAGGCCGGTAACAAGGCCGCTGACGTAACCACCGAGAATTCCGGCGATGATCGCGCCCTCCATGGCCAGGTCGATGGCCGGGTAATAACCATGGCTGAGAATGCGGACTTCGGCGCTGGCCGCAAACAGCACCGAGAAGATGAAGGCAAGTTGCAGACGCTCTGCGACCGATCGCTCATCGCGTAACAGAATCTTCTGAATGCGCGCAAAGCGCATAAAGATGCTCGCAATGGAAGCAGAGACCGCGACCTTAATAAGGAGAGCCGCAAGCTGCTGCAGGTTGAGCATTAAGGGGAGGTCGGCTCAGCCTTCGAGTCCGTTTAACCAGCGTCTGCGATCGGCTCCGATGGCCGTCCAGGTCTCTGAGACCGTGACCGCGCGCTCGATGAGAGATTCGATATGGGCCAAGCGCCGTTCATATTTCCGTTCTTTGTCCTGGTGCATCTGGGCGAGCAGTTCCACGCTGTGGGTGAGCGCTTGAAGTCTTTCGTCGATGGTCATGATCAGTGACTTCTCTTTCATCGTACTGGAGAATTTGGGACAGCGTGTCACAAGACCATTGCACGCACTGATGCATGGGAGCCTCTTTGCCGGCGAAAGAGCGACAATGGAGCTTACGCGACCGTACTGTCCGCTGTCCGTGTGCGCGAATTCAAGTGACCAACTCATCGCGAGATTTCAAGCTCCAAAAAGTGGCCGAAGCCGATTTCCCGAGCCGTTTCGGGCGGTTCCGGATCTACGGCTTTGAGGGATTGCGCGGCAACGAGATCGAAGAAGCCGTTGCTTTAAAGGCGGGGGATTTGTCTCCTGCACCGGGACCGGTGTTGGTGCGGATCCATTCGCAATGCCTGACCGGCGATGTGTTTCACAGTCTGCGCTGCGATTGCCGTTCGCAACTGGAATTGGCGCTGGACCAGATTGTGGCCGAAGGACGCGGGCTGCTTATTTATGAGCATCAGGAAGGGCGGGGGATCGGATTGTTGAATAAACTCCGAGCCTATGAGCTTCAGGACGAAGGCTTAGACACCGTAGAGGCGAACGAGAAACTCGGATTCGAGGCAGATCTTCGTGATTACGCTTTGCCGGCAGCCATCTTGCAACATTTCGGAATCAAGGAAGTTCGACTGCTTTCAAACAATCCTCAGAAGGTAGCAGCTCTTGAACAGGCGGGTATCACGGTAGTGGAACGGGCGCCGATTATCGTGCCGCCGCTCGAAACAACTGCGGATTACTTGCGGACGAAGCGAGAAAAGCTAGGCCATTTGTTCTAGAGAAACTGACGTACCCGAAAACAGAGGTGTGCTGCAGCGGCTTCGCCGCGGTGTCTCTTTAGCAGTGGTCGAAAGGCCGCGCCGCTGGTATCCTAGCCCATGCGGGCCCTTAGCTCAGCGGTTAGAGCAGAGGACTCATAATCCTTTGGTCGTAGGTTCAAATCCTACAGGGCCCACCAAAGAACGATAGGCCAAGCTCTACTGAATAACTGCTAGAGGCTCGGATAGTCCCAATAGTCCTTAGTACCGTCAACCGGCGGTTCAGCCCCGGAATCGTTGCTAATCGCCTGTCGGTCTGATAACCGTCAAGAGTAGACCGCACGTTGGAGCGTGGGGTACTTGGAATTCTTGGAGACGTCAGATAATTCTTCAGCACTCAAGAGTAGATGGCACGTTAGAGCCTTGGGGACTACACTTCGGCCGCACAGTAATCCACATCTAAATGCTTTTCAACTCTGTCCAGTTCCTGTTTTTCTTCCCGATGGTCACCGTGGGCTACTTCTTGCTCCCGGGCCGTTACCGCTGGTTCTGGCTTCTCGCGGCGAGCTGCTACTTTTACATGTTTTTCAAGGCCGCCTACATTCTTATCCTGGCCTTCACGATCGGGGTGGATTACGCGGCGGGAATTCTCATCGAGAACGCCTCCGGAAGCAGACGGAAGGCTTATCTACTGATGAGCATTTTCGCAAACGTGGGTGTTCTCGCGTTTTTTAAATATTTTAATTTCCTCAATCATAATTTCCGTTATGTTGCCGGCGTATTTAATGTCCATTATCCGATTCCGGATCTAGGAATTCTGCTGCCGATTGGCCTGTCATTTCATACTTTCCAATCGCTGAGCTACACGGTTGAGGTGTATCGAGGACGCCAACAAGCGGAGCGAAAACTCGGCTTCTTCGCGCTCTACGTCATGTTTTATCCGCAGCTTGTGGCAGGGCCTATCGAACGTCCGCAGAACCTGCTGCATCAGTTCCACGAACACCATTCACTCAACTATGAGCGCGTGACCGATGGGCTCAAGCTGATGCTTTGGGGCTTGCTAAAAAAGGTGGTAATCGCGGACCGCATCTCGCCCTTTGTCGATCAGGTCTACTCTCATCCGCAACAATACCCTGGAATATCGCTTATCATCGCCACGGTCTTGTTTGGTTTTCAGATTTACTGCGATTTCTCGGGGTATTCAGATATCGCAATTGGCGCGGCGAAGGTCATGGGTTTCGACCTGATGAAAAATTTCGACCGGCCCTATCTCAGCGCGTCCATTTCGGAATTTTGGCGGCGATGGCATATCTCATTGTCCACTTGGTTTCGCGACTACCTGTACATCCCTCTCGGCGGAAGCCGCACCGCGATACCGAGAATGTATTTGAACCTGATGATCACGTTTGTGATCAGCGGACTGTGGCATGGAGCGAGTTGGACGTACGTCATTTGGGGTGGATTAAACGGCGTTTACCTCA
Source organism: uncultured Acidobacteriaceae bacterium (assembly GCA_963762495.1). Taxonomy (GTDB): domain Bacteria; phylum Acidobacteriota; class Terriglobia; order Bryobacterales; family Bryobacteraceae; genus Bog-105. Next base: position 505,141 of record CAVXKZ010000006.1, on the reverse strand, counting down.
TTGGAGAGCGGATAATTGGAAACAGACTGAGCCGCCTCAGTGCGGAGCCGGCGAAGCCTCCCGTGCTGGCTGGCGCTTACCGCGTCCTTCGGATTGCTCTCACCTTCACCCTGATCAGCTTTGCGTGGATCTTTTTTCGGGCGAAAACAATTGGCTCCGCTCTCTACATAGCCTCGCATCTGGGAGTTGGTCTAACACACTTGGGCTCGCAGATCCGGAACCTGGCGTTCGTAAAAGTAAACGTGATCATGCGCCTGGATAAGACTGAATTTCTAATTGCTATTTGTTCAATTTGCCTGCTTGTCGCCATTGAGACTTTACAGCAACGGGTCCAGCTCGGCGAATTCTTAAAGCAACGCCCCGTTTGGACGCGGTGGGCAGTTTACTACGCCGGAGTGCTTGCGGTGGTGTTCTTCGGTGCATTTAATAATTCACAGGAGTTTATCTATTTCCAGTTCTGAATATCGGGCAGTCCGGCGGTTAGCGCTGCGCATCGCGGTTCTAATGCTCCCGCTAGTCGTGTATGCTGCGGCGATCGCCGTGATCGATCCCTTCGACTATTTCCGGCTTGATCGCGAGATTCCGCTGAAGGTCAAGCTTGAAACCTCAGTTCGCCTGAATCCGTGCTTGTGGAAGATGATCGAGTTTCAGCGCGACCCTCGGCCGAATCTTCTTCTTGGTGATTCGCGGATGGCCGAACTTCAAGAAGATGATGTCAGCAGAGTTGCCGGTCGGCCGTTCGCAAACATGGCTTATGGGGGCGCGAGCCTGAACGAAGTGATCCAGACCTTCTGGTTCGCGAATTCGGTGACGCACCTGCGCGAGGTCTGGATTGGGCTAGGCTTCCACATGTATAACGATTACAACTACACGACCCGAACAGAAGCCTTCACTTCGATCCGTAAGAACCCGCTGCTCTACTTTACGAACCGGACAGTGGTCAAATGCGCGGCTTACAACCTTTTTTACACCTTCGATAAGAGAGATCCCGGGATCGGCGTTCCGCAGGGCACTCCCGAGCAATTCTGGAACGAAGAAGTGGGACCGCTAACGGCGAACTGGTACACCCGGTATGTTTATCCAAGGATTTATCATCGAGAGCTGAAGGAAATCTCGGATTACTGCGTAAAGAACGGTATTAAACTTGGGTTCATTATCTTTCCGACCCATGTCGACCTGCAGCGCAGGGTTGACGATTTCGATCTTCAAGATTACTACGCGAGATTCAAGACCGAATTAGCCGAGTTAGGGTCCACTTATGACTTTGATTACCGCAATGCTCTTACTGAGGACCGGAAAAATTTCCACGATCCGTATCATTTCACTGAACCGGTCGCGGAGGAAATTATCTGTCAGATTTGGCAACGCGGCACTTCATGCAACGGCACTCCCAAGCCTGGCAGGCTGCTAAACTCGCCTTTCGCTCGCGCAGCATCCCGAATAAGTTTTAGAAAACGCAGCGGCCTATCGTGATCTCGAGGGCTGTTGCGGGGCTCGCCGAACCACCAACCCGCTTTCGCTCCGATGGATACTGGAGCAAGAATGAAACTAGTTCCAGCAGCGTTGTTTCTGGTGGTGAACCTGGCCTTTGCCGCCCAACCCGGAATCACCATCTTTTCGGCGAACGAGATCCAAGCGAAGAGCGATAAGCTGCTCGACAAACACCTGCCGTTTACCGCCGAGTCCTTGCCCCGTTTCGGCAATCACTATTTTCTACTTGCCGCCCGGGAGCAGACCGGGTCGGCAGAACTGCACGAGCACGAAGCCGATGTCTTCGTAGTTGAACGTGGAGGTGCGACGCTCTTGAGCGGCGGGAAGATTGTCAATGGCCACACCGAGAAGCCCGGAGAGATACGCGGCGTCTCAATAGAAGGCGGCGAACGGCACACGCTGAATGCGGGAGATATTGTTCAGATTCCGGCTGGAGTACCGCATCAAGTGCTGCTCGATAAAGGGAAGCGGTTCGTGTACTTCGTGATCAAAGTGACTGGTCAGTAAATGGCTGCGGCCTGGCTCTTGACTGCGCTGGCCTGGGCCGGGGTACTCGCGGGAATTTTCCTCTCTCGGTCGCAAAAGCTCTCCGGCCACTTGGCTGCGGCGGGCGGCGGCATGCTATTCGGAATCGCAGTGTTCTGGCTGGTACCGGAAATGAAGGCTTTGGCGGGATGGCCGTCGCTCGTGGCAACGGCTGTCGCTTGCGTCGCGATTGCGGGGCTAGACCGATTGCTGATTCACACCGGACATTCTCCACGACAGGGCGTCATCGTGCCGTTGTTGTTTGCCACCGCGGCGCACAGCTTCGTGGATGGCTGGAGCGTGCGGGCCTTGGCGACGCAGCCGCTCACGGATATCGCGGTGCCAATCGGATTGGCACTGCACAAAATTCCAGAAGGCGCGGCTTTGGGATGGGCGGCGCGTCACCTATCCTCGCCGCTATGGAGAACGACTCTGGTGTGCGTCGCGGTAGAGGCGGTTACGCTAGCGGGCGCGTGGATCGAGCCGAAGGCTGACCGGTCGGGGATAGTGGCCTTCGGACCATGGTGGACAGCCGGTGTGTTGGCGGTGATTTCGGGTACCTTTATCTTTCTAGCTATTCACGCGATACTTCCGGCATGGAAGCGGCCCAGTGTCGTGTTGGCGTTCCTGGCCTCGCTGTTTGCGATGGCGATTGTGAGCACTCTCCAGCTTTTCACGGCGTAGAGAAAGTCCATCGCAAGGCCGTTTATTCAAGCGAGCGATTAGGTTACACCGGCACAGGCGGGTGCTGCTTATGAAAGTCTGTGCGGCTCTGAAACTCGCGTCCATAGGCCAGGACGCGATCTTCCAGGAAGGGAGGCCCAATCATCTGCAATCCGATGGGAAGTCCGTTCACGTAACCGCAAGGAATTGTGAGAGCCGGTAAACCGCACAGATTTGTCGCTTGTACCAGTCCCGCGCCGACGCCCTTAGTATCGGGCCGCTTAGGTGGAGTCTCGGGAAACGGCACATCGGCCCGGTCGGGGAGACTCCAGCGAGTGGGGGCGATCAGCAGGTCAATTTGAGAGAAGAGGTCACGGAATGAATCCTGGATCTGCGTACGAATCCGCATCGCCTTCAGGTAATCGATCGCTAAATAGGTCAGCGACGCGCGAATCCCATCGATTTGGCTCTGATCGGCCAATTGATCTACACCACCGCTGCGGACGAGCGGTTCGAAAATAGATGCGGCCTCGGAATCGATAATCGTCCCGATTACCGGGCCATAGGGAAAGTCAGGCAGTTTCGTTTCCACCATCTGCGAACCAATTGACTTGAATGCGGCTAGGGCAGCTTGAAAAGCGGGCCGAAGAGGTTCATCGGGCCATTCATTGAAATCAACTTCCGCATAGCCGACTTTGAGATCTTGGAAGTCCCGGTAATACTGCGGCACATAGTAAAAGTTTTTGCGAGCGGAACCGGGATCATCGCTATCGCCGCCGGCGATGGTTTGCAGAACCAGGCCGCAGTCCTCCGCCGAGCGAGCCAGAATGCCGATTTTGTCCAGCGTCCAGGAAAGCGCCATTGCGCCGTGGCGGCTGACCAAACCATACGTGGGGCGCAGGCCGGTGATGCCGCAGAAACAAGCGGGAGTCAAAATAGAGCCGGATGTTTCGGAGCCCAACGCGTAGGGCACCAGACCTGCGGCTACCGATGCACCCGACCCGCTGGAAGAACCGCCCGACCAATAGACCTTATTCCAGGGATTCAGACCCGGACCTTGGAGAGAAGCGGACGCTGAACTATATCCGCCGCCGCCCGCAAGTTCTACCATCGAGAGCTTAGCGATAAGGATGGCCTGCTGTTTGCCGAGCTTCTCGATGGCGGTAGCGCTGTAATCGAACACTTGATCGGCGTAAGGCTTCGCGCCCCAGGTGGTGGGGTAATTGGCGAACGCGAGGAGATCTTTCGCGCCGTAGGGTATGCCTTGCAGCGAGCCGCGATAGCGTTCGCGTTTTAGATCGTAATCCGCATCCTTGGCGCTGTTATGAGCTTCCTTGCCGATCATGCAGGCGACCGCGTTGTAGAGAGGACCCAATGTCTCCAGCCGCTTGGAGAAAAACTTTGTAAGTTCGACCGACGAGATCGCGCGGCTTTGCAACGCCCTGTTCAGTTCGGGAATAGAGGCGAAGGGAAGGGTGGATTCATCCAGCTTTGGCTTATCCATTGGAGGGCTTGTGCATCGGAGCGCGCATTAGTAGAGGGCGCGGAAAGCGAAAGCGGGTTCGATGTTCATGGGCAGCTCAACCTTCGAAAGCCGTTCACCCGCTGAGCGGATATCGGCGAACGCCTTCTGCCTGCGTTCCTGCGGCGTAGCGGGAGGTTGCGGCGGAGCGGGCGCGCCTTGGGGAGGATTCTTAGAGGTGACCTGCGCGATAACGGGAGATGCCAAGGCGAGAGCAGTCCACTGGCGACGCGTCAAACGCATGCTGCGGGCAGTCATGCGGACATTATAGGAGCATTCGCGTCCGAATATGAAATCGGCAATGCGGCGGTCTATGTATCGGCGGTGACGGTCCGCTTTTATTTCGCACTCTCCGGCATGTGCTTCAGTGGTAGACGATGAAACTCTTCCGCATGCGAGCCGGATTTATCGTGGAGCACGATGGCCGGTTTTTCGAAGGCCCTTTGCGCGGCATTGGCGAATGGGACGCCCTGTTGATGCGAGACGAGATCCTGGACTATTTCCACACTGCGCTATCTGTGCTGAACGAAGTAGACTCAGCCGCTACACGGGATGCGCTTGCGCCGATAGGCAATCAGGAAGTCTGGGCCGCGGGCGTTACATATTTTCGCAGTCGGGATGCCCGCATGGAGGAATCCAAATCGGCCGGCGGAGGAGATTTTTACGATCGCGTCTACAGCGCCCCTCGACCGGAGCTCTTCTTCAAGGCAACTCCGCACCGCGTGGTAGGACCCACTGGAACCGTCTCTCTTCGGAGCGACTCCAAATGGTCGGTTCCCGAGCCGGAGTTGACCCTGCTGGTGACGCCGGGAGCGAAAATCGTTGGCTATACCATCGGCAACGACATGAGCTCACGCGATATCGAGGGGGAAAATCCGCTGTACTTGCCCCAGGCGAAGGTTTATGACCGAAGCTGCGCGCTTGGCCCGTGCATTCTGTTATCGGATGAGCCACTGCCGAAGGACACGGAGATTCGGCTAGATATTTCGCGTGCGAGCCAAACTGAGTTCTCCGCCTCGACCACGCTCGAATGTCTAAAGCGGGAGCCAAAAGAGTTAGTCGCGTTCCTGTTTCGGAACAACAGTTTTCCGGTGGGCTGTTTTCTGTTAACCGGCACGGGCATTGTTCCGCCGGACTCGTTTACTCTACTGGCTGGCGACGAGATCCGGATAACGATTCCGCCCATCGGAACTCTGCTGAACCGGGTGGGTTGACACAGCCGCCGTTTCAGAATCAGAGACGAGCTGTTGCTGCCCTCTTGCTCGGTTCTTCTAACCGAAACGCAAGTTTGTCGCCGCTCGGCACAATACGGCCTAGCCATTTATCGCAGCCGTTCAAGAACCCGGCTACCGGGTGTTCCAAGGCATGGTCGAGAACCAGGACATCCGCGACCTCCAAGCCGAGGAGAGTCTCAGTGCGTATCGTTCCAGCGATGATACGGGCCTCGAATGTTACGGAGGCGTCCTGTAACAGCCGCCCTACGTGAGCCTGGTCGCCCACAGTCGATTCAACGCGGCGCACCTGCCGCACGTCGTCAAATTTGTGGCGAAGCCTCTTGATGAAAATCGATGGGATGGCCAGATTCATCAACCCCGTCGTCGAGCCGATGTGTACTTCAATAGCGATCACAATCACGGCCTCGGCCGGCGCGAGGACATGCAGTGATTGCGGTTCGCTTGCCAGGGACTGGACCGTAAATGCAATCTCGGTCACCGTTTTCCACGCTTCTGCCAAGTCCCGGAGAATCACTCGCAGGAGAGTCTGCAGCAAATTCTTTTCAATTTCCGTGATCTTGCGTTGAACCATCGGCGCGGCGCGGCCTTTGCTCCCAAGTAACAGCTCGAGGAAAGCAAACATCAGGCCCGTGTTCATTTCGAGTACAAGGGTGCCATCGTAGGGATGCAAGCCGACGTAAGCAATGCATGTTGGCGAAGACACTCCCTCGACAAACTCTGAGTAAGAGACCTGTTCCAGGCTCGCCAAGTTTAGAGCAACATAGGATCGCAGGTAAGCGGAAAGGCTGGAAGACAGATTACGAACAAAATTCTCGTGCAGCAAGTGAATCGCGCGTACCTGCGATTTCGGAATTCGATCCAGGTGTCCGAAGTCGAAGTCCGCTACATCCGACGCTTTCCGCGGAGCTGGCTCGGCGGTACTTTGGAGGACAGCGTCGATCTCTTGTTGTGATAATTCGCTCTTCACTATATTCCGTGCCCGTGATGCGCCAGCGGCGATCTAATCTCGTCCGTGCAACGCCATTCTGTCTTGGCGGCTGATGATCTCTTTGATCCGGACGCCGTAGTTGCCTTTAACTGAGACAACCTCCCCTTTCGCGACGGTTGTTCCGTGAACAACCAGATCGACGGATTCGCCGATTCTGCGATCCAGCTCGATCAGCGATCCTGGCGTCATCTTGAGCACGTCCCGGATCGGCAGTGACGAGCGCCCTATAGCGATGGAAAGCGGTAGTTCCAGATCCATCAATCGCTCGAGCATCGGTGTAAGCGGCTGTTCCTCGGAAGCCGCCCGCACGAATGGAGCGATAGCCGCTTCAGTGGAACCGTCCGTAAGTACTTGGGATTCTCGCGCTTCGTCGGGTGAATCCGATACTTCGTTAGAAGGCTGCTGGCTGGAGGTGTCGCTCATTACGTTTGAACTCCGCTTCAGTGTCTATTTCGGAACTTCCGTGTTCCCGTCGCCAGGAACTCGCGAGCCGCTCCGGTCGCGTATATCGGACACGCGTACGGCAAGTGTGGAATCCACGATCAAAATCTCTCCCGTTCCCATGAGTACCTCCTCGACGTACAAATCCACGTTTTCGCCGGTTGGCCGAGGAAAAGCTACCACGCTTCCCGCTCCCAAATCCAACAGCTCGCGAAAGCGGATCGTACGCCGGTCCAACTCCGCACAAAGAGTAAGCGGAATATCCTCTATCGCCAGGAAATCTTCAAGAGCGGTGCCGGCCCGCTCGTCTTCTTGCGATGCGGCCGTAAGCACTTCAGTTCTCATGAGCTAAACACATCGTCAGTACACATACTGTTCATTGGGTGAGTTCTTCAGACTGATCACGCCCTCTTTCTCGAGTTCACGGGCGACTCCGATGATGTTCTGCTGCGCGGCGTCTACATCCCTCAACTTCACCGGACCAAGGCTGGAAAGATCTTCGCTCATCATTTCCGCTCCCCGATTGGATTGCGTCTGCAGGAATTTTTGTCGTAGCGACTCGTTGGCGCCTTTAAGAGCGGTCAGCAGGGTGTTGCGCTCCACTTTGCTGATCAGAGTTCTGATTGAATTTACATCGAGATCTTCCAGATCCCGAAAGACGAACATAAATCGCCGAATGTTCTCGAATAGCGGAGCGTTCTCTGTCTCCACGCCTTCTAAGAGCTGGGTACATGTGGTCGGATCCAGGCGGTTGAACATGTTCGCTACCGCCCGAACTCCGCCCACGGCTTCACGGCTGAGTTCGCCCAGGCTCTGCAGCTTCTGATCGATCACGGAAGCGATATTGCGAACAATCTCTGGTGAAATCTGGTCAAGATCGGCCATTCTCATGGCAACATCTGTGCGTGTTTCCACGGGGAGTGAGCTGATCAGGGTGGCCGCCTGGGAAGCATCCAGGTTCGAAAGGATGAGCGCGATGGTCTGCGGATGCTCGTCCTGAATGAACTTCGCGAGTTGCTGCGGATCGACCTTGCGAAAATTCTCGAACGTGGCGGCATCGCTCTTCATCGACTTAGTCAAGCGGTCGATCAGGCGAACGGCTGCTTCGGGGCCGTAAGCGTCCAGCAAGAGTTTGTGCGCATAATCCAGGCCGCCCTTAATCATCAGGTGGTGCGAGGTCGCGTACTGATCGAACTCTTCCAAGGCCTGCTGGACGTGCTCCGCTGATGCCGTTTCGCAGCGTGCGACTGCTTTGGCCACTTTGTTCGCGTCCTCTTCGGGAATGTGTTTGAGAATGCCCGCGCTCTGGTTGGGGCCCAACGCTATCAATACGATAGCGGCTTTCTGCAACCCGCTCAGCTTTTCGCCCGAGCTCGATGCGCGTCCCTCTGCTGCCGCTTCTCCGGGCATCAGTTTCTATACTCCTGAGCTGATTTCAACGATGATGTTCCTCGGCACAGACTCATCGGCATTTTGGGGCAAAGTCTTTAATTCCGGAATTGTTCAGCGGAAAGAGCTCAGACCTGCATGAGGAGGACACGAATGGATAGTAGCCGCGGCTAATGCTTGAGGAAGCAAGGATTTTCCGATGCTACATCCGGGCAGTGTAAGGGAAATGGACTCGCGGCGTTTGACTTACAGCTCTAACATGTTTACCCTACATCACAGATCGATCTTTGATTATCCTGGAGGTTCTCAATGGCACCAGTAACGACATTTCTAAGCAGGCTGATCGGAATCTCCCTCGCCCTTATCGCGCTAGCTCTGCTTACGCACAAGTTATCGACTGTGGAGGCCCTAACGGCGCTCGTTCACACGCCAGCGCTACTGTTCATCCTCGGTATGGTGTTTCTGATCACTGGTGTCGCACTGGTTCTCAGTCACAACGTCTGGTCCGGCGGCGCGCTGCCAATCGTCGTCACCCTCATCAGTTGGATAACTCTGATCCGTGGCTTACTCCTCTTGTTTCTCTCGCCAGAGACAATCGTGGCGCTTTTCGGAATGCTCCACTTCGAACAGCTTTTCTATCCGTACATCGTGATTACCCTCATCATCGGTGCGTATTTGATATATGGCGGTTTCAGGTCGAGACGAGCCGATTGAATCTGACTGCGAAAACGCGGTAGTCCGTCCTTACTCAGCCCCAGGGATCAATTTTTCTGTCGTGGTAAGCGGGGTCGCAAGGCTGAACACGATCTCCGTTCCTGCCGGAAGTACGACCGTTCTCTTCGTCGCCATAAATCCATCTGTTCGATCCCCATTTTGCAGGGCCGAAGTGAGGCCTGCGCCTTCCGCTGCACCCGTGACAGCCCCAACAACCGCTCCCACGGCTGCTCCGGTCGCCATTTTGGCAGTGTTCACGATACTACTGTGAGCGCCTCTCTCGTCCCACGTACTCGTGTCGATTCTGACCAGGTTCCCATCCGCGGTGGTGATGTTAGTCAATGCCAACGTCAACTCTGACCTGCCGCCGATCACGGGCGCTCTGCGCGCGTTGACGACACGGCCGAGAACCGTTGAACCTCCTCTGGCTACAACAAAGCCGTTGACAACCAGAGGTGAAGCGAGTGTCGCCGGAAACGTATTCCCTGTGCGGTTGCGGTCACTGGACAGAGTTTCGGAGACCCGCACTGCGAGCGTGGTACCCGGCTGGACCGTGGTGACCCTCGTGCGAGGCACGGATGGGGGAGGGTCGAATGGGGCAGGTTTGGGACTGAACTGCGGGTCAGCGCCCGTAATAGCGGCTGAACTGCCCGTGATAGCGCCGGTAATCCGGTGAGGCTGCTCTGCGGGCCTGTACTCAACCTGCTGCTGCTCAGGCGTGTACCGCTGATCGTGGGCCGCTACGGAGTCGAGCTTCGGCAGCACCGGCCGTATAGGTACAGCTTGCGTCTGTGTAGGTACAGCCTGTGGCGAAGGCGCCGAGATTTCTGCGTTGTCAATGCGGGGCATAGCAACGGGGATGCGCTCTTGAATCGATGGGAAGCTCGTCAGAGTTGAACCGGATGAGGGCATTGGAGCTCCCAGCTCACGCTTTGCAACTTGCACCGCTACTGTCGTGCTCGGCGTGGTCATCGAGTTCGAGTCCGGCCTGGAACGGGAGCCCAGAAAACGGGAACCCAGGATATGATCCGTTGGCGGATTAGCGTTTGAAGCCGTCGTGTCTTCGCTCGAATTCTCCAACTGCCGCTCCTTCAACATGGGTAATGAGGGGCCGCTCACCGCGGTGTTTGCTGCGGATTTGGGCTCTTCGACATGAGCGCGCCTGGATGCCTCGACTGGTACTCTGCTCCCATGGGCCCTTGAGTAGGTCAGAGCGCCCCCGAAAACAACCACCAGTCCGGCAACAAAGGTAAGGGCGACTCGCCCTGCGTCCTTCATCATTCTTTGAGATCGGTCCTGCACAGGATTTCTAGGCACGTTTATTAGATGAAACTGGCTGCGCGACGCTGCAATGATCGAGTTCTGCTGGTTAATCCGGAAGCTACGACTGGCCCAATCCGGAGCAGCGAGACTGTTCCGTTCGTGTTCACGACAGAGCCGGTGCAGTAATATACCAATCAACCATGAAAACCAACAGACGCGCTTTCTTGATGGCCAGCGGACTTACGGCCCTCGCCGCCACGCGCGCGGTCGGCGCGAACGATCTGATCCGCGTCGGGGCTATCGGGTGCGGTGGACGCATGGGAACCCTGATCGGCTCGGCGGATAAGGCGGGTGGGTATCAGCTCGTCGCCGTCTGCGACGTATATGAGCCGCGCCGCGAAGAGTTCCTCGAAAGATCCGGAAATGAGGCGACCACGCATCTTGATTACCAGGAGGTGCTTGCCAAACCGGATGTCGACGCTGTCATCATCGCCGTTCCCGATCATTGGCACGTCCGTATTGCCCGCGACGCGTTGGCCGCCGGCAAGGATGTTTACCTGGAAAAGCCCGTCACGCACACGCTTGAAGAGGCGGAGCCGCTCATTCACGCCGTTCGTTCTTCCAATCGCGTGTTGCAATGCGGCATGCAGCAAAGGAGCTGGGTGCATTTCCAGAGCGCCGTCGATCTCATCCAGGGCGGCAGCCTGGGACGTATCACGCAGGTTCGCACCTATTGGTATCAGAATTACAATCTCTGGCTCAAGAAACCCGCTGATCCGGCACTGCTCGATTGGAAGCGCTGGCTTGGCTCCGCTCCGGATCAACCCTTCACTCAGGAAAAATTCGCCAATTGGCGTTGGTTCTGGAATTTCGGCGGTGGCGCAATGACAGACCTGTTCGCCCATTGGATAGATGTCGTGCAGTGGGCCATGAAAACGCCGGAGCCAAGTGTCGCGCAGACCATGGGCGACCGCTATTACTTCGAGGAATGGGACTGCCCCGATACCATTCAATCTGCCTTCCGATATCCTGGCTTCGAAGTCGGCTATGAAGGCACCATGGTGTCTTCCATTGATGACGGCGGCCTCGAATTTCGCGGCACTAAGGCGACCTTGAAAATTAATCGCGGCGGCTTCCAGGTTTACCGCGAAGGCGTGCGCGAGAATCCGACTCTGAGCGAGCGCAGTTTCGAGGATGGCACCATCGACCACATGCGCAACTTTTTCGATTGCGTGCGGAACCGCAAGGAGCCGAACGCGCCTGTTGAAGCTGGCGTGGCTTGCGCTCGCGCCGGACACATTGGTAACCTCGCGCTACGCCGCGGCGAGAAAATTACTTGGCCGTTGAGCTCGGAACAACCCGGATCTCACCATAGAAGTGCCACGCCGGCTTGAAATCGCGCGTCAGCTTCTCGTTCAGCAAGTCGGCCTTTACCATCTCAATGGGAATGGCGTTCTCTTTCAACACCGCATCATGGAACTGGCGGTTTGTCATTTTGCCGGAATCGACCAGTTCCCTCCGCAGGCTCCGCAGTTGCAAACCGCCCAGCATATACGCAGCCTGATACAGCGGTCTGTCTTGTCCAAGGAATGATCGCCGTACCTCCGCCGTGGCGTTGTCCCGCTCGTGCCCCACCCTGTTCACAAGAAAATCGACGCATTCCTGCGGCGTCCATTTCCCAAGATGGAAATTGAGCGAGAATATGATCCGCGCCGCCCGGTGCATGCGCCAGAACAACATTCCGATTCGCTCCTCCGGAGTCTTGGCGAAATCCATATCCCAAAGCAACATCTCCCAATAAAGGGACCAACCTTCCACGTAAAACGGAGTTGTGAACGGCCGGCGCCACGTCCGGTACCGGCGCGCGTAGAAGCCTTGCAGCTCGTGGCCCGGAATCAATTCGTGGAAGACGGTGGCTCGCGCGAAGGGAATATTGTTTCCACGCATGCTCATCATCTTCTGCTCGTACGTCATGGTGTCCGTCGGATACGAAACGCTCAAAACATCGCCGCCGGTGAAAAACGGGTTGATCAGTTGGCGCTTTGGCGTCATCATGTCCATCCGCCAAGTCTCACGGGCTAGTTCGGGCACTGTTACCAAGTCATGCTTCTCGACGAAGTCTATGGCCTCCAGCGCGAGCCCCCGGATCATCTGGGGCTGCTCGCCTGGCGGCACGTAATCTGATTTCACCTTCTCCAGCGCCTTGTGCCAATCGTCTCCAAACCCCATATCCCGAGAAGCGCGCTTCATCTCGTTTTCACACCAGGCGAACTCCTGGTTTCCCAACGCCAGCAGTTCCTCCGGCGTGTACGCGATCATTTCGTATTGGAGTTCCTTGATCAGTTGTTCCCGCCCGATCGGATCTCCAATAATCGTCGTCGTATCTCCCGGTTTGATGCCGGCCTTCTTTTCGCGCACCTCCACGGCATATGCCTGCAGATTCGCGTCAAGCTGTTTGTAGGTCTCCGGCACCCACCAGCTAAACAAGGGATCATAGCCGTTGTAGAACTCGAACCATTGCTTCAACTCGCCTTTTAATTGCTCCACTTCGTTAGCCGCGCGGTTCGCCACAGATCGCGAGCAGTTCACCTTATCAAGCGATTTCCTGAGATCATCAAGTTGCGCATTCAAGGCGTGCAAAGTCTTAGCGGCTTCCGGTGCGCCGATGAAACGCAGGCAGCGAAGATCTTCCGCGAGTTTTGCAATGGTCGGGGCAAACGGTACCAGCGGTTCCGCTTCCGCTATCTCCTTCTGCTGCATTTCGAGCATGCGCTGCTCATGCCTGAGCTGGTTCTGAAACAGAAGATAGTCGATCTTTCCGCTTTGGCTCATGCCGTCGAAAGGAATGGACTCCAGATGTTTTTGCCATTCGCTATACAAAGCAAGCATGCGGTCACGCACGGCTTCTGAAAGCGGAGTAGAGTCGAACCGCGTCAGCGTGGTCTGATCCGCTATGTATCTTTCGATCGGCGTGCGCATCTCGCTCGGAAGCGGTTGGAGATCGGCTGATGCGTTAACCGCGACCGCCTGGTCGGCCGCCGGCAGAGGAAGCGCCAACGCACATGCGGCTACAGTAAATGCGCTTAGAAACCCAAAAGGCCCCATCGTGTCCCTGATTGTATACATCCGGATAATGTCGATGTTCGGACCGGGCGCCGCATCATTGAGATACGTGCTAATGGTGAATTTAATCACGTCACTTCTCCCGGCCCATGACACACTAGAAACCGAGCTGGAAGCGTAAGCAGCCGATGCGTTTATCTTTAGTTTCAGAACCGCAACCGTAAGGAAATCTTTGTGCCCAAGCAACACTCACCCGATCTAAGCCGGCGAAAATTTGCCCTCGCGCTCACGACTGCCGCGACCGCGGCCCCGGCACTTGCACAGCAGCCGCCGAAAACAGTTGCCAAAGATGCTCTCAAGAAGACGCCGCAAAATGCGAACGCCGCTGCGCAGAATACCAGCCTGCCTCACAAGCGCTCCATGCGCGATGAAGAACCGCCCTTCGGCGAAAGCATCGTTTTCACCCGCAACATTATTGCTCCCAAGGTGGAGGCGTTCCGGATGGCGGAACTCCGTCTCGGTCCAAGCCAGTTCAAAGACGCCCAGGAGGCCAACCTCGCCTTTCTCAAGCGGCTTGATGCGGATCGGCTGCTGCACAACTTCCGGGTCAATGCCGGTCTGCCTTCCTCCTCGCAACCGCTAGGCGGTTGGGAAAAGCCCGATTGCGAGTTGCGCGGCCACTTCGTCGGTCATTACCTCTCGGCCTGCGCGCTCATGTATTCGTCAACCGGTGACAAGGCCATCAAAGAAAAGGGCGAGTACATCATCGCCGAGTTAGCAAAGTGCCAGGACAAGCTCGGTGACGGTTACCTCAGTGCATTCCCGCTTGAGTTCTTTGATCGTTTAAACAAGCGCGAAAAAGTTTGGGCGCCTTTCTACACGATTCATAAGATCATGGCCGGAATGTACGACTCGCACGAGCATTGTGGCAACCAGCAGGCGCTCGAGGTGCTCAAGGGCATGGCCGACTGGGCGGATCATTGGACTGCCCCAATTCCCGAACCGCACATGCAGGACATCCTCAACACCGAGTACGGCGGCATGAACGAAGTGCTCTACAATTTAGCCGCCCTGACGGGTGATGATCGTTACGCGCAAACAGGCGACCGCTTCACCAAGAAGTGGTTCTTCAACCCGCTCGGCCTGCGGCGTGATGAGCTCCGCGGCTTGCATGTCAATACGCATATTCCGCAAGTGATAGGCGCAGCCCGGCGCTACGAAATTAGCGGGGACGAGCGTTTCCACGATGTCGCCGATTTCTTCTGGTACGAAGTGACCACCGCACGCGCCTACGTGACCGGCGGGACCAGTAATGGCGAAGCATGGCTTGTCGAGCCGCGCCGCCTCGGTGCCGAACTGAAACTCACCGCCGATACCACCGAGTGCTGCTGCTCGTACAACATGTTGAAGCTCACCCGTCACCTGTATCGCTGGACCGCCGACCCGCGCTATTTCGACTACTACGAGCGAACGCTGTACAACCACCGGCTGGGCGCCATCAACCTGGAAAACGGGCACACCCAATACTACTTGTCCATCGTTCCCGCCGCCTGGAGAACGTTCGGCACCGAAAACGATTCGTTCTGGTGCTGCAACGGAACGGGTGTGGAAGAGTTTTCAAAGCTGAACAACAGCATCTACTTTCACGATGGCGACGGCATTTATGTGAATTTGTTCATTCCTTCCGAGTTGCACTGGGAGGACAAAGGCGTCCGGCTGCGTCAAGAAACTGAGTTCCCCGAATCGCCCCAAACCGTTCTCGTGATTGAGAGTGCGGCTCCTGTGCACATGCCCTTGCACATCCGCATTCCGCATTGGGTCGGGACAAACGCTTCGCTCAGCATCAACGCCGAACGATTCCCTATCGTCCCGAGTCCCGGCAGCTACCTTACGGTGGCCCGCACATGGAAACACGGCGATCGCATCGAGCTCAATCTCCCGATGTATCTCTACACAGAAGCCATGCCGGACGAACCCACTACCCAGGCCCTGCTCTATGGCCCACTGGTTCTCGCCGGGAAATTAGGATCGGACGATTTGAATCCGCAGATGATCGTCGGCCCATTAGGGCCCGATATTCGGAAGCATCCCCTGACTGTTCCCCAGTTCCGCCCATCCAGCCAAAACCTGGATTCCTGGATCAGGCCGGTCTCAGGCGAGTCGCTCACCTTCCGCACCGCCGGTCAGGAGAAAGATATAACTCTGGTTCCGTTCAACCGCGTCCCGGAGGAGCGCTACTCGATTTATTGGAGTGTTGAGTAATGAGCCGGTATTCATCACGGTTGAGGAGCAAACTGGGCCTGCGGCTTACACCTCGAAGTCCGATCACGGCAGAAACATTAAATATTCAAATGCCGCTTGGCAGCTCCGGATCCTTTGAACTGCCGTACTCCTTGTACAGCACCGGGATAAGTTCTTCGGTAATTACCCGCGCGTATTTGTCGTCGATCGTGTTGTATTCGGTTATGCGGTCGTGCTATGGCGCGACCCGATTCCAGGCGCCGCCTCAACCTGCTCCGGCGAGCGCCCCGGGTTTTGGAATCAGGAGTGACCGAGAATCCGGTGTGGGCGGTAACACTCCTCAAGCTTTTTTATCTCATCAGCTGACAGTTTTAGGGATACTGCCGCGAGCGCCTCTTCCAGATGGTGGGGCTTACTTGCGCCGATTATAGGCGCAGTGATTCCCGGCTTCGAAAGAATCCAGCCGAGCGCCACCTGCATATTCGATAAGCCTCGGGCTTGAGCAACTTCAGAAAGGCGATCGGCGACCGAAAAGTCGTCGTTCTGATAATACATCTGCTTTGCGTACTCGTCCGATTTTGCGCGAGACGTCTCTCCACCGTTCTTGCTGCGATTCCCGGCAAGAAAACCACGCGCCAGCGGAGACCAGGGAATCAGGCCGATGCCACCCTCGAGGCAGAGAGGAATCATCTCGCGTTCCTCTTCGCGGTAAATCAGGTTGTAATGATTCTGCATGGAAACGAACCGCGTCCAACCTCGTAGCTCAGATACATAGAGGGACTTAGAAAATTGCCACGCGAACATCGACGAAGCTCCAACATAGCGCGCCTTTCCCGCCTTCACAACGTCGTGAAGAGCCTCCATGGTCTCTTCGACAGGTGTCGAGTAATCCCAACGATGAATCTGGTACAAGTCGACGTAATCGGTGCCAAGGCGTCGTAGGCTGTGGTCGATCTCGGTCAAGATCGCCTTACGGGATAAGCCGCGACCGTTCGGGTCGGGACGCATTGGGTTGAATACCTTAGTTGCGATGACGGCCGCATCGCGGTTGGTGAAATCCCGAAGCGCGCGTCCCAAGATCTCTTCACTCACGCCATCGGAATACATGTTTGCGGTGTCGAAGAAGTTGATTCCCGCTTCCACGGCGCGCTTGATGAAGGGACGGCTCTTGTCTTCATTGAGCACCCAGTCGCGCCACTGGTTGGTGCCATAGGTCATGCAGCCCAGGCACAGACGCGAGACTTTTAATCCCGTATTTCCGAGATTTGTGTATTCCATAAGTCGGGTGCTTTGGATCTGGCTCTCAAGCTAGCGTATTTACCGTAAGAACTCTTCCCGCCTCGTACTTAGCGATGGCCGCTTCCTGCTTCAGGATGTAACCGAGCTCGTCCACGCCCTCCAGCATGCATTGCTTCGCGAACTGGTCGATTGGAAACTTCACGCGAGACCCATCCGGCAGCGTGAGTGTCTGATCCGCGAGGTCGACCGTCACAGTGGTTCCGAGGTCACCGGCTACAGCGACAAATAGCTTCTTAAGCGCATCGGCGGGAACGACTATCGGCAGTAAAGAATTCTTCACCGCATTGCCGCGAAAGATGTCGGCAAAGGAGGTACTAATGACCGCTCTAAAACCGTACTGCATCAGCGCCCACGGCGCATGCTCGCGCGAGCTGCCACAGCCGAAATTGTCACCCGCCAGCAAGACCTGCGCTGAGTGTCCCTCCGGCCTGTTGAGGATAAAATCCGGTCGCGGCTCACCTTCGGCATCGTAGCGCCAGTCATAAAAGAGCTGGTCGCCTAGACCCATCTTCGAGATGGTCTTCAGGAAGCGCGCGGGAATGATCTGATCGGTATCGATATTGTCGATTGGCAGGGGCGCCAGCCGGCTCGTGAACGGCGTAAATTTGTTCATAAGGTGCTCTCTACAAGAATGTCCTTACATCCGTCACAACGCCAGTGATCGCGCTGGCCGCTGCAGTAAGCGGACTAGCCAGAAAGGTTCTCCCGCCTTTTCCCTGCCGCCCTTCGAAATTGCGATTGCTGGTGGAGACACTGTATTCGCCTGGCGCTAACTGATCGCCATTCATGGCAATACACATGGAGCATCCGGCTTCGCGCCAATCCGCTCCCGCTTCTCTAAAGATTCGATCCAGGCCCTCGGCCTGCGCCTGCTGTTTCACCTGTTGAGAGCCAGGCACCACCATAACCCGAACATTTGGGCTCACCTTTCGGCCTTTGAGAATCTGCGCGGCCGCCCGAAGATCGGAGATTCGCGAGTTCGTACAGCTTCCGATAAAGACGACGTTCACGGGGTGGCCGAGCAGCGGCTTTCCCGATGGCAAATCCATGTAGCGCAGAGCCTTGCTGAGTGAATCGCGCTCCAGGGGATCACTTAACGAAGTTGGGTCGGGCACCGGCGAGGTAATCGGAATGCCCATCCCGGGATTGGTCCCGAATGTGATCATGGGCTCGAGCGAGCTCGCATCAATGTCAATTCGCTTGTCGTATGAGGCACCCGGATCGGTTGGAAGCGTGCGCCACACACCAAGCGCGCGATCCCAGTCTGCTCCCTTTGGCGCATACGGCCGTCCTGCGATGTATTGGTAGGTGGTGTCATCGGGCGCGATGAGTCCGGCGCGCGCGCCACCTTCGATCGACATATTGCAGACCGTCATCCGCTCTTCCATGGAAAGCGAGCGGATCGCCGGGCCTGCGTATTCGAGCACGCACCCGTTTCCACCGCCGATCCCAATTCGAGAGATCAGGCTCAAGATGATATCCTTCGCGCCTACACCTTGCTTAAGCGTGCCTTCCACTCGGACCTCGTAGGTCTTGGAACGCGTTTGCAGCAGGCATTGCGAAGCCAGAACATGCTCCACCTGGCTGGTGCCTATCCCGAACGCCAGCGCACCGAATGCTCCATGAGTTGCGGTGTGGCTGTCGCCGCAGACCACAGTCATTCCCGGTTGAGTTAAGCCCTGCTCGGGGCCGATGATGTGAACGATTCCCTGCTTCTGGCTATGCGGGCCAAAAAAAGGAATCCCAAAATCACGGCAGTTCTTTTCAAATTGAGTGATTTGCGCCTCAGCCACCTTATCCAGAATCGGCAGATTGCGATCGTACGTCGGAATGCTGTGATCGGTAGTGCCGAGGGTCAAGTCCGGCCTGCGTACCTTCAGTCCGCGCTCGCGCAATCCTGAAAAAGCTTGCGGGGAGGTCACTTCGTGAACTAGATGGAGATCGATGTATAGCAGGGTGGGGGCTGCTTCCTGCTCAGCCACCACGTGGCTATCCCAGACCTTTTCGATAATCGTGCGCGGGTTCGGTTCCCCGCCATTTTCGTGTGACATATGCCTGATTCCCTGACTCGCCTGGTGGGCGGTCTTACTGCCGCTCCCTGAATAGAGATGTGAAATTATGCGGAAGCGACTCTAACCGAGAGCAATTTGCAAATTGCGTCGCCTACTTCGCTTGTAGTTGCGGGTTTGGCTGCCGGCTTCAGATCCGCCGTCACTCTTCCGCTGTCCAAGACTTCCTCGATAGCGTTGTGGACCACGTGGGCCTCGTCTGCCAAACCAAAACTGTACTCGAGCATTGCGGCTGCCGATCCGATCGCACCCAGAGGATTGGCCCTGTTTTGTCCGGCGATGTCGGGTGCTGAACCGTGAACCGGCTCATACAATCCCGCCCACGCGCCGGATGGCCGTTTGTCGCCAATGGATGCTGACGCGAGCATTCCAATGGAGCCCGCCAAGACCGCTCCCTCGTCGCTCAAGATATCGCCAAACAGGTTTTCTGTTAACACGATGTCGAAGCGTTTCGGATTCAAAACCAACTGCATTGCGCAGTTATCAACCAAAATGTGATCAAGCGCTACATTGGGATAGCCCACGGCTACTTCCGTCACGACACGCCGCCAAAGCTGCGAGTTTTCCAGAACGTTCGATTTATCAACGCTGGTCACTTTTTTCCGGCGCTTGCTCGCAAGCTGAAAGGCCATGTGCGCTACACGCTCGATCTCTGGCCTTGTGTACGCCATTGTGTTTACAGCGCGCTCGCTGGCTCCTGTTCCGGAAATCCCTCTGGGTGTTCCGTAATACAAGCCGCCTGTGAGCTCACGAACGATAATCATGTCCGTACCGTCCACCAGCTCGTTCTTTAGCGGAGACGAGTTGATCAGTGCGCGATAACTCCGCACTGGCCGTAGGTTCGCATATACACCCAATGCCTTCCGAATTCCAAGCAGGCCCCTTTCGGGGCGCTTGTCGGGAGGAGCGTTGTCGAACTCCGGGAGGCCCACCGCACCGAGTAGAGTAGCATCCGCGTTTAGGGCTAAATCGCGCGTTTCGGCGGGGAAAGGGCTGCCAGTCTTATGTATGGCGATTCCGCCCAGCAGGCCTTGGCTAAGCGCGAGTTCGTGCCCAAAGGAATCGGCAACCTGAGCCAGCACCTTCGAAGCTTCTCGAATAACTTCTACGCCGATTCCATCTCCCGGCAAAAGAAGAACGTTCAGCCGCATGAATTATTGAGCGGCGGTGACCGGCACGGCGAGATCCGTGGCGCGTGTCCGGCCGCCAATTACCGACTCGATCAATAACGCGATTTCGTCGTTCCGCAGGCCCTTCTTGTTGTCCGCCGCGTGCGTAAATAGCTGGTAAAACTCGTCCAGTTCCTCGTGCGAAAGCTGATACCCAAGGTCTTCCGCGCGTTTGTGCAACGCATGCCGGCCACTGTGCTTACCCAGCACCAACCGTGTCTCGGGCACCCCTACGCTCGCCGGGGATACGATTTCATATGTTAGCGGATTTTTCAAATATCCATCCTGGTGAATGCCCGCCTCATGCGCAAAAGCATTCTCGCCAACAATCGCCTTGTTCGGCTGGGGGCCGAAGCTGATGAATTGCGTGAGCTTCTGGCTCGCAGGGAAAAGTTTTTCGCTGTGAATCTTAGTCTCAAATGGCAAACAGTCGTGGCGAGTCTTGATTGCCATCACGATCTCTTCCAGCGCGGCGTTACCGGCTCGCTCGCCAATGCCGTTGATGGTGCACTCCACCTGTCGCGCGCCGGCTTCAATGGCCGCTAACGAGTTCGCCACAGCCAAGCCCAGATCGTCGTGGCAATGCACGCTCACCACCGCGCGGTCCCCGAGTAGGGTCACGATTCGTCCAATAAGCGTTCCGTACTCGTTAGGAACGGAAAATCCAACGGTATCGGGAAGATTCACCGTGCGGGCGCCAGCCTCGACTACGGCCTTGCAGATCGTTTCGAGATATTCAATATCGGTTCGCGTCGCGTCCTCGGCGGAAAACTCGACATCGTCTGTATAGCTGCGCGCCAGCGCCACTGCGGCAACTGCATCGTCCAATACTTGCTGCCGGGATTTTCGCAGCTTGTGTCTCAGGTGAATATCGCTAGTCGCAAGAAATGTATGAATCCGGGGCCGCTTCGCGTGGCGCAGAGCTTCCGCCGCACGCTCCACATCCAGAGTGCATGACCGCGCCAATGCCGCGACTTGGACCCAGGGAAAGCGGCGGCTCACCGCATCCACAGCATCGAAATCGCCCTCGGACGCGATTGGAAAGCCAGCTTCCAGGATGTCTACTCCGAGATCGACCAGCGCTGTTGCCATCTCCAATTTCTCGGGGGTGGTCATACTACACCCTGGAGACTGTTCCCCGTCACGCAGGGTAGTGTCAAAGATGTAGACTCGGCTCAAGCGGGTTCTCCTTTAGGATGCTTAACTTCCACCATCCTAAATTAATGACTACGATTATGCAAATTTATAGTTTTAGCGGCAACTATTAGCTACAATGATGACATAAACGCCTTGGGTCGGAGGGGCGTAATGGAACTATATCCTCTAAAGGTCTTTCTTACAGTTGCTACGGAACGCAGTTTTTCCCGTGCGGGCGAAAAGCTGTTACGTACCCAGCCTGCAATTTCCATCGCGATCCAACGGTTGGAAAGCGATCTGAAAGAGAAGTTAATTGATCGTTCGGGTCGTGAACTTCTTCTCACGGACGCGGGACGCGTCGTTCTGGAATACGCGCGACGCTTTCAGAACCTTGAATCGGAAATGGAAAACGCGCTTCGTGAGCTCAAAGATAATTACGCGGGACGTCTCGCCATCGGCGCGAATGAATCAACCTCGCTTTATCTGATTCAGCACATTGAGCAGTACCGCCGTCTGTTCCCGAAAGTGAAAGTACAGGTGCGCCGCTCCGAATCGAGCAAGATTCCATCGCAGTTGCTGGACGGCGAGCTAGAATTAGGCGTCATCAGTTACGAGCCCGGAGACGATCACGTTTTATCGGAGGTCATCTACAGCGATCGCCTGACGCTTATCGTTTCACCGAAGCACCGCTTCGCGAGCAGAACGGATATCTCGATTACCGAGCTCGATATGGAGACCTTCATTGCGCACAATGTAATCTCGCCCTATCGCGAGACAGTGCTCCGGGAATTCCAGCGGCACAGGGTTCCGCTGAACATGGATGTCGAGATGCCCACTATCGAGACGATTCGCCGCTTGGTCCAGGACAATGAGGGCGTCGCGTTCGTGCCGAGGATGTGCGTCGATCAGGAATTAACGCAGGGCCTGTTACGCGAAATTCGCGTGAAAGAGCTGAATGTCGAGCGCAAAATTCGGCTCGTGTATCCGGCCAGGCGCGCTCTGAGCCATGCTGCGAAGGCGTTCCTAGAAGTGGTTAGACGTGCGAGTAGCGAACGGGAGCGCCTCGAGGAACCGGCATCGGCGTGAGCCCGCTGGGTTCGCGCATCCGCAAGAATTCTGTTGCGGTCGCCGGTGGTGGAATCGTTGGCCTTGCCATCGCGTGGAGGCTTTCGCAACAGGGCTGGAGCGTTACCCTTTTCGATAAGGGTGAGATTGGGCGCGAGGCGAGTTGGGCTGGCGCCGGAATGCTCTCTCCTGGCGGCGAAGTCGATCGGGCATCGCGCCTGGCGACGCTCGCGATCGAATCCCGCCGTGAGTATCCCGCATTCATTCGCGAATTGGAGAGCGTTTCCGATCGGACCATTGACTACCAGGAATGCGGAGCTCTAGATCTGGCCTATTCCGCCGGGGAACTAGTCAGTCTGAAAGAGCGCGCCGCATCGCAAGGCCCTCTCGGAATCGAATCCAGAGCCGTGCCTGCGGCGCAAATACAAGCTTTTTGGCCCAGAGTTCGAACCGAGAGCCTCGCTGGAGGTGTCTTCTTCCCGGGTGACGCTATCGTTGATCCACGGGATGTCACTGCCGCTCTGCAGACCGCGTGCCTTCGGGCCGGCGCGAAATTTTTTCCGAAGTGCGCGGTTACTGCCGCAACGGTGAATGAAGATCACGTGAGAATCGAGACCGAAACTGGACCGCAAAGTGTCCGTGTTCTTGTCATTGCTGCCGGAGCCTGGAGCAACTCCATCCGGATCGCCGGTGTTCCGCCGCTTCCCGAGGCGGAGCCGATCAAGGGCCACCTCATTGGATATCGCCAGCCGGAACAGACCTGCAATACGATTCTGCGGCATGGTCACACGTACTTGCTCCAACGTGCCAATGGTCTGTTGATCGCCGGCGCTTCAGTTGAGCATGTCGGATTCGACCGAAGTATTCAACGTGAAGTGGTCGCTGATCTGGCCTCGCAGGCGGCCTTTGTTTTACCGCACTTGAACGAGACTACCTCCTCGGAAGCATGGGTGGGTTTCCGGCCTGGCGGTCACGGCCTGCAAATCGGTCCCTGGCACTCCGGCCGGCTACACCTCGCCTATGGCCACTTCCGAAATGGAATCCTCTTGGCGCCAATCACTGCGCACCTTCTCGCCTCAGGTATCAACGCCAATTTGCAAAGGCAGTAGCGCGTTTCTGCTGCAGCTCAAGCAGGAGAGCGGATACGCGCGCCCGCCGCTTCAGCAGCATCTCCAGCATCCGCTCCAGCGCCTCCTCGTCATTGCTAAGCCAGTGCCGGGGAATCTCCTTCCAGGCTGAGTCGACAACCTCCACCGGGAAATGTTGCACCATGTCGAGCCATGGCTGAAAGGAATCGAGCGAGCGCACTTCGTCATAAACGGATGTTCTGAAATACAAACCTTGTAACGGCGACTCCTGAAACTCCCAATGTGGCCCGTTAAACGCGAACCCGTGATCGATCATCTGAGCGAAGAAGCCGATTCGGGGTGGTGTTTCGCCCTTCAAGGGAGTCCAGTGCTTTGCGCGCGCGCGAAAAAAAACGGCCTGCCTCGAATCGGCATTTCCGACCCATTTATCGAAGACCAGCATTCCCAGGAAGTCTACCCGGTTCTCGAGTTTTCCGAGCAGCTTGTCCGGCAGGAAATCGAAAACCGCGACCCGATCCGGGTGGACTGCTAATCGCGAGCCGAAATGAATGCCGGAGAGAACCGGCTCGCGCCGCGATCCAATCGAGAGATACAGCTCTGGCGAGTCATCGATAAATTCAGGAGTGAGTTCGATCAAGATCGTATCGGGAACGAAGATTTGCAGATAGCGAAGAAAGGCGCATGCCAGCCATTCGTTAATCAGAATCCGGCGGTGTTGAGGATTATTCGTGAACTTGACAACGTAGAACTCGCGATCTTCGCCCTGAATCAGATGAGCTTGCGCTCCTCCTCTCATTTTGCGGATCAGTTTTAGCGCACGAATAGGCATCTGGCGAGAGCGGATGAGAGAATCAGGCTAGTACCACTTCTTCTAAATACAAGGAGCGAAAGCAACAAATGGCTGAAGAGACTTCCGAGAACCATGCGCAGAAGGGCCCGGACGAGATCGCACTGGAACTGATGAAGTTTATTGCCGTGACAACGGGCTACGGCAAAGGCACACCTGTTGCGGGATTCGGAGGGAAAGGACCTCGCTCGGTAGAAGAATACTCGGATGCTCTGTTGGATTTGTTCGAACGCTGCCGCTCCGCCGTGCGTAAGAGCCCTAAATAGCCGAGTATCACCAGGCCGGGCGTGCTGTCGTCCGGCCCAGTTGCTTATCTTCTTCGGCCCGTCTTCTTGCTCGCGCTCTTCTTGCTCGTAGCCTTTTTACTTGCGCTCTTCTTCTTTGTGGGCGACTTTGAGGCAACTTTCTTCGCGGTCTTTTTAGGCGCGGCCTTTTTCTGAGCTGTTTTCTTTACGGGGGCTTTTTTCGCTGCTTTCTTCGCAGCTTTCGCAGGGGCCCGCTTGGTTCCCGTGCGTGCCGCGCTCTTGGTTCCCGCGCTTCTTTTCTTAGTGGGAGTCTTCTTGTTCGGCGCAGTTTTTTTGGGGCCCGTTCCACCGCCGCCCGATTGCGCGGCCACTTTCTGTGCGGGCGCGCTGGCTTTTGTGTCCGGGCCCGCGGCCGGAGTGGCCTTCTTTGTTGAAGGGGCCTTCCGGGCTGCGGTTTTCTTCGCCGGCCGGCTCTCTTGTGCCGTATTCTCGTCTTCCGCGGCTCTCACGCCTTTCCCGGGCAGGCTTCCACGTTCTTCGCCGCCTCCATCCCCCCCGGCGGATTGACCTTCTGGCTGGGAAGGCTGGGCCTTGTGAGAGGTCCCAACAGCTTTCTTGCCCTGTCCCTCGGCTAACTCTTCTTCGTCCTCTTCCTCATCTTCCTCGTCGTATTCGTCTTTATCGGACTCCAGTTCGACGTGTTCATCTTCGTAGTCGAAATCGTCGTCCTCTTCTTCTGGTCTGAGCCAGTATCTTAAATTCACGCACTCCTCCTTTCGCAATACTTACTATGCATCGAGATGATGCGAGAAGCAAAATAATTTCACAAACTAGCGCGCGAGCGCAAGTCCCATAAACGAAAGCGACCCGGGAACCTGCTCCCCGGGTCGACGAATCGTTGTCGAATTCGATGCTATTCCAAGCTCGCAGTTCGGATCGCGGCTTTTCGATGCAGGATCTGCGATGGTACGTGCCGCGATGCTGTCACATGTGCCTCGCTGCGAATTCTTGAAGGCTTGGCTGGGAGAGGTCGCGCCAGATGCGCCCTGCTGTGAGCTAACTTGCCCAATCGTACGGTTTGCTTCTCTTCGTGATAAACGACGGGGATGAGCAAAACGTCGCCGGCTTCCAAGGAGTCGGCTGCGCGGTTTACCGCAACTATTCTATCGGGCGTTAAGTGAAATGACCTCGCAATGGCTTCCAGCGTGTCACCAGACTCGACGTGGTGCAGACGCCAAGCGTTCCGGTTCCCCGGGGGTACAATGTCAAGCGCCGCTTCCGCTGTTGCCCTCGCTCCTTTCGGCACATGGACCGAAAACCCGGCCGGGGCCACGGCCCTTAGCAGAGATGGATTCAGATCGCGAATCACCGAAAGCGGCTGCATCGTCGCATCGGCTATCAGATTCAGACTGGTCGATGCGGCGAGCGGGATGGAATCGTATTCAATTGGCGCGTCCGTTTCGATATTCTCAAGTCCATAATCCTGAGGATTCTTGGCCATGATGGTCATCGCCACGATAATCGGTACGTAGTTTGCGGTTTCCTTAGGAAGGGCGTGGCGCTTGAGGAGTTCCCAAAAGTCATCGTAGCCGGTCCGCTCAATCGCACGATCCACTGACCCACAGTTGTAAGCCGCCATGGCCAAATACCAATCTCCATAGTGCGCGTGAAGGTCTTTTAACAAATGCGCCGCTGCTCGCGTGGCCTTCTCCGGATCGAAGCGTTCATCGAAAACCGACGTGTGCACGAGATCGTAACGGGCTCCTGTTCCGGCCATGAACTGCCACATACCTGCCGCGCTCTTTCTTGAAATAGCCCGAGGTAAGAACCCGGACTCGGCTTGCGCCAGGTAGACCAATTCCTGCGGAACGCCTTCCTCCG
This sequence comes from uncultured Acidobacteriaceae bacterium, assembly GCA_963762495.1. Taxonomy (GTDB): domain Bacteria; phylum Acidobacteriota; class Terriglobia; order Bryobacterales; family Bryobacteraceae; genus Bog-105. The sequence goes on along the minus strand of CAVXKZ010000006.1, from coordinate 478,806 downwards.
CAAAAATCTTCTCGATGAGGGGTTTGTAGCGGCCCGCACGGCGCAAACCTGCAAGCAGAACCTGCCGTCCGCGGTCCGTCGAGAAATAGTGGACATAGCTGAGAACAGGGTCGGAAAGGTCCAGCGGAATCCCTGAGCTGGTTTGGTTCAACTCGCTTTTTAATTTCGGGGCGAGTTTCTGATCAATCGGAAAGGTCATGTGGCTGATTTCGTCGATGGGCGCCTCATCAAATGCCACCACATCGTCGTCTTTGCGCCCCGCGCCCAGCTTCTCAATATCGAAGCGATACACCAGATCACAGATCTCGTCCAATCGCCGTTCAATTCGCCGGTGATCCGGCAGATTGTCCGGAGCGCTCAGAAGCGCGTCCACTGCCAAATCAAACTCGCGTCGGGCGCCGTCCAGATTTCCTTGGAAGTATAGTTGTCGGCCCGTGTTGAGGTGCGCGTCTGCCCGGCCCAGTTGTTCGTCGGCCTCGCGGGAGTGAACCGGGGAATCGTCACTGACCGAGGATGCATCCGACGGAGATCCAGCGCTCGCTAGGACAGGCGTCCCGTTCGATGGGCTGTCCGGTGCGCTGGGGGAGATCCCGGCGGACGCGGAGCCAGGCGCAATCGCGGCTCGCACATTTCCAAACGAAGTTGCCGCTAAAAAAACGAACCCAGCCAGGACGGGAAGTGATCGTTGTAGCATTATTCGATAAGCAAAATTTATGGTTCAGCCAATTGGTAACAGAACCATCACTCTAACCCAGCCTGGAACGCCGGGTCAAGCTTAAACTGCCCGTCCTACTTCCAAATACAGTAGTTTGACTCCCAAACCTGGTAGTGCGTATCATGCCCGCGGAGTCTCGATTCGCCGTCCTGGTCAGCATTGTCCTGGTGGAAGAGGCATCCGGCAGGGTTATCCTGAGAGGCGGGATGCCTTCTAACCGATTCAGAATCAGGCGGTTGGTCGACTTTAGATTAACGGGTGGGAACTGGCGTGATGGCGCGATTGCTTATTACGCGGTCAATCATGCCATATTCGAGCGCTGCCTCGGGCTCGAGTATATAATCCCGATCGACATCCCGGGATATCTTGTCTACAGGCTGACCGGTCGCATCCGCCAGAATCTCGTTCAATGATTGCCTCATGCGCAGAATCTCGCGCGCATAGATGTCGATGTCAGCGGCTTGGCCCCCCAATCCGCTCATCGACGGCTGATGAATGAGGATTCGCGAATGGGGCAGGCTGAATCGCTTACCCTTGGTTCCGCAGGCCAGCAGAACCGCGGCCATGGAAGCCGCCTGGCCCAGGCAGTAAGTAACGATATCGGGTTCAATCAGTCGCATCGTGTCTAATATCGCGAGACCTGCCGTGATCGATCCTCCGGGAGAATTGATGTAAAGAGAAATGTCCCGTTCGGGGTCCTCCGCGGCCAGAAATAGCATCTGAGCCATGATCAAATTGGCGACATTATCGTCGATTGGTGTGCCCAGGAAAATGATATTCTCCTTCAGCAGCCGGGAGTAGATGTCGTAGGCACGTTCGCCTCGCGACGTCTGCTCAACCACCATAGGCACAAGTACAGAATTGTTCATCCAAGCTCCTTCACTCGCTTCGCATCATGCAGAGAATCGAGCGGCAAACCCATGATATAGGATGACAACGGGTCAGAAGTTCCTGAAGGCCCTCATCTTTACTGCTATTGACGGTGCGACACGCGCGCCCCATAGTAAAAGAAACGGGTTGTTTTCTTGAGTTTCCAGAGATGCCAGTGATGGTCCTGGTTTTCGGCTGATCGTACATCTTAACTGTGACGAGGCTAATCATTTCAGCTCTAGCAGACGATATAGGTGGATAGGCGAGGCAAGCTGGGCCGAAGATGAAGGTATTGATAGCTGACGACAGCGCACCATCACGGGCAATGCTGCGCAGCACACTGAAGAAGTGGGGCTATGATGTCCTTACCGCGGAAAACGGCGCGGAAGCGTGGAATATCCTGGCTCAGCCGGATCCCCCGCCTTTGGCGATCCTGGATTGGGTGATGCCCCACATGACGGGTCCGGAAGTCTGCCGGAAAGTCAGGGAAACCCATCGGGAACCTGACACTTACATCCTGCTGCTCACTTCCAAGAACACCAAAAGTGAAACGGTCGAAGGCCTGGAGGCCGGTGCCGACGATTACGTGATTAAGCCCTTCGATCAGCAGGAACTGCAAGTGCGGCTGCGAGCGGGTAAGCGCATTATCGATCTGCAGATGCGAATTCTGAACGCGCGTGAGGAACTGCGGGAAAGGGCAAATAAAGACCTGCTCACGATGCTGCCGAATCGGTCGGCGATCGGGACTGTGCTGGAGCAGGAACTGGCTCGCTGTCACCGCGATCGGCGTACGGTGGGCATCGCTCTATTGGATATCGATCATTTCAAAAAGATCAACGACAGCTATGGTCACTTCGCCGGTGACGCGGTTCTCCGCGAGACTGCAGCGCGTTTGCGGCAGCACATGCGGCCCTACGATCAGGTGGGCCGCTATGGAGGCGAGGAATTCCTCGTCGTATTGCCGAACTGCGAACTCGAACAGGCAACCAATCAAGCGGAGCGCATGCGCGAAATGCTCCATTCAACCACGATGATCGCCGACGGAACCGAGGTGAGCGTTTCCGCCAGCTTCGGGGTGACAGTTTCCGACGGGTCCGAACGCAGCCCGGACATTTTCGTTCGCGTCGCGGATGAGGCACTATATCAGGCGAAAGCGCGCGGCCGAAACTGCGTTTCCAGTCTGCGTCTGGAGCAGTCTGCCCAAAAGCCCGGCTAGTTCGGGCGGCGCGTCGGCCGCAGGCCGATCCGCTGTTATACTGGCTCTGTCGCGCCCGTAGCTCAGTTGGATAGAGCGTCTGGCTACGAACCAGAAGGTCGGCAGTTCGAATCTGTCCGGGCGCACCAGTCGAAAATCTCCGTGTTGTCTCGCTCAACGGCATCGAACGACGCTGCTCTCGGCGAGCACCCGGTGGCCAACCGACGGGTTCCTCCGCTCATCTGGATTGCGGCGTTCAGCGCGATCCTTCTCTTTCTCGTATTAAGCATTGCGTTTTCATTTACCCGCGGGCCGTGGTGGGACGAGGGAGTCTTGGCCGATGTCGCTGTAAATTTTGGAAACTCGGGGTACCTACGAAATTCGGTTTTGGCCCCCCATAGCCATTTGGACCTTCCGGCAATAAATCAGTACATGTATTGGCAGTTTCCACTGTATTTGGTATCGCTTGGCGCCTGGTTCCGAATCACTGCGGCAACTGTCGAATGCATGAGACTCTTTTCTGTCGTCTGGGGCTGTGTTTATATCGTTTGCTGGTTCTTGTTCGTCCGCGGCATGAGCCGGAATACGACGGTAGCGCTTATCGTGGCTTCGGTAGTGGCGCTGGACTACTCCTGTGTAGGCGCGGCGTCCAACGGTCGCATGGAAATGATGTGTGCGGCGCTGGGCCAAGCTGCCCTTGCCGCCTACGTCTGCCTCCGAAACTCGCATGAAACTTTGGCATTTCTGCTGGCTGGCGTCTTTGGTGCGGCCTCTTTCTTCTGCCATCCCATGGGCGCGCTTACCAGCTTGTTTCTAGCTTTGGTAATGCTTTACGATTGGCGCCGGCTGAAATGGCGCGTGATTCTGCTCAGCGTCATACCGTATTGCCTGGGGGCAATCCTCTACGGGATGTACGTTGCTCAAGCTCCGCAAATATTTCGAGCTCAAGCGAAAGCCGAGGGGTTTCGCGTCGCCACCGTCTCCTCTCTTTTCGCGAACGTTGGGAACGATTTATACCAGCGCTATTTCAGTTTTTACTTCGCCAATATTTTTAGCATCGCTTTTTTGCGCGCGTTTGCTCTTCTTTTCGGAGTTGCTGGACTGATCGCCCTCATCGCGACTAGACGGCTACGTTCCGATCCACTAGCTCGAGTGCTGGTCCTGTTGGCAATTACCGGTTACATCAGGCGTGGCGGTAATCGACAATCAGAAATTTCCGCAGTACATGATCTATTCGACTCCCATTCTGTCAGCCTGTGGCGCGCTGTGGGTTTATGACACATGGTCACGGGCCGGTTTTGCGCGAGTGGTTGCTTGTGGACTTCTGCTAGGCTTTGTCTCGGCCACAGCCGGAGGTTTTGGCTATAAAATTCGCCGAGACGACTATCAACACGTATACAGGCCGGCGATTGCGTGGATCCGCCACGCCTCCCGGCCACATGACATAATCATGGGTCCTTCTGAACTCGGGTTCGATCTTGGCTTTCACTGGCCCCTTATCGACGATTGCTACCTCGGATACGCATCGGGAATCCAGCCGAAAATATATGTGATGCACACTTCCTGCGGGCCGTCTCCTGCTACGCAACGAGCTTGGGACTGGTCCCGGCGCGAGCTGGCTACGGCGTACGAGCCAAAGGCGAGCTTCGGCTCTTACGAAATGTATCTTCGCAAGCCGACACTCGATAATACGAAGAGATGAAGCTCCTGGAAGCCCTGACCCGCGCGAACGGAGCGGCCCAGGTAGAGGGCGAACCATATGAACTACTTTTGAGCTGCAGCTTTTCGCCGCTTCACTTGGAGACGTTCCTAGTTGCACATTTGGGGCAAACTCTTCCTCAGCGACGAATTGAGGTTCGGCACGGGATTTATGGAAGCCTTCTCCATAACGTCCAATTAGCCAGGGAACAGAACGCGGCGAATATATTCGTTGCGCTCGAATGGTTCGATTTCGATCCACGGCTGGGGATTCGATCGCTCGGAGGCTGGGGATCGAATGAAATAAGCGATATTGTGGAAAGTTCAAAAACTTTTGTGCGCGGGTTGAAAAAAGGTTTAAGCGCCATACCTGTTTCCGCGACAGCCGTTTTATCGTTTCCGACTCTGCCGCTTCCACCCGTTTTCAAGACGCACACGACGGTTTTGAGCGCCCATGAGAGTCAGCTTCTGCGGATAATTGCGGAACTGGCTTCTTGGGCTTCCGGCCAAACCAATTTGCGTGTACTTCATCGCGATGCACTAGCGGAAATATCGCCGATGCGTGAGCGATGGGACGTGAAATCCGATCTTGCGAGCGGATTCCCCTATACGATAGCTCACGCGGATGCGCTCGCGTCGATCGCGAGTTCGATCCTACTGCCAACCCCTCGCCGAAAAGGCATTATCAGCGATCTCGATGACACATTTTGGGCCGGCATTGTGGGAGAAGTGGGCGTTTCAGAGGTAACGTGGACACTAGAACATGGGACCCAAGCTCATGGACTGTACCAGCAATTGCTTGCCTCGCTTGCCGAAACTGGAATCTTGATCGCGATTGCTTCGAAAAACGACCCTGATGTGGCAAGAGAAGCTTTGGCGCGGGAAGACCTGCTGGTCGCAGGCAAAGCTCTCTTCCCGGTGGACGTCCATTGGGGGGCGAAATCGGAATCGGTCGCGCGCATTCTCAAAGCTTGGAATATAGGGGCGGCGAACGTCGTATTCATTGATGACAGTGAACTGGAACTCGCCGAGGTGCGGAGCGCTTTCCCCGAAATGGAGTGCATTCGGTTCCCAAAGGAAAATGCCGCTGCCGCTTTGCAATTGCTGAGATGGTTGCGAGACGAGTTCGGGCGAGAATCGGCGAACGAGGAAGATAAGATCCGGCGCGAGAGCTTGCAGCGGGCTGAAGTTTTTCAAAATGAGGCGGCGCGGATCGATCCGGAAGAGTTCTTGCGCTCTTTGGATGCGACGGTGACGATTGCCGATGCGGGCAGGGAAGATCGTCGTGCTTTTGAATTGATTAATAAGACAAATCAGTTCAACATCAATGGATCTCGATACACGTGGGATGCGTGGATCAGTCGCGGGGAACGGCTGGGAAGCTTCGTGCTTTCCGTCGCTTACGAAGACCGGTTCGGACCGCTTGGCAAAATTGCGGTCATGGCAGGTGTGGCAAGGGATGGATGGGTTGATTTGGAAGATTGGGTGATCTCGTGCCGGGCCTTTTCGCGGCGCATTGAGTATCAGTGCTTGCGATCTCTTTTCGACATTTTTCACGCTACGGAGGTGACGATTCGTTATAGGGAGACGGCACGCAATGGGCCATCGCGAGACTTGCTTGAAGTCTTTTTCGATTCCCTGCCGGATGTAGGGCCGGGGATTGCTCTCTCCCGCGAGCGTTTTGAAACCCAATGTCCGATGCTTTACCATAAGATCCGTGGGCCAAACAGATCACACCGAAGAGAAGCTGAAGCAGTGCTTCAAAGCGGTCTTCCCGAATCTAAATGAGGCGCAAATTCTTTCCGCAACGCCCGGAGCGCTGGAGCAGTGGGATTCGGTCGCGACGGTTCAGTTGGCTACGCTTGTCGAGGAGGAATTCGCGGTGGAGCTAGATCTGGAATCGGCCGCTTCCTTTTCTCAAATCCTCTCGTATTTGCGGAAGCAACTTGCGCTGGCCTGACGGGAAACGCTTCGCGTTTTCTATATTCGACGATCCTGATTCGCAAACGCTCGAAACCAGCAAGGCTATTTATTCTCTTCTCGCGGATCTCGGGTTAAAAACGACCATCGGCGTATGGCCGAACCCGGCAGACCCGAAGCTCCGGTCCGATATTGGAGAAACCTGCGCAAATCCAGAATACGTTCAATGGATGATGGACTTACAGCGGCACGGATTCGAGATAGGGTTCCACAACGCCACCTCGCATACGTCAAATCGTGAGCAAGTTCGCGCGGGGCTGGACCGATTCGCAGAGTTCTTTGGGGGGCCCCCGAAAACGATGTCGAACCATTACTACTCGCAAGAAGCGCTGTACTGGGGGGAAGACCGGCTCACCGGCATTCAACGGGCTGCGTACAACCTGATTACCCGCGGGGGCAACCGGAATGCTTCGGGAGGGCACAAACCAGGCAATCCGCTGTTTTGGGGAGACATGGCAAGAGAGCGGATCAAGTACTGCCGCAACTTCGTTTTCGGCGATCTCAATACGCTGAAAGAGTGCCCGTTGATGCCCTATCACGATCCGGACCGGGAATATGTGAATTACTGGTACGCGTCGAGTGAAGGCGCGAATGGCCGATCATGCCTTCTGCGAATTACTGAAGCGAATCAAGATCGGTTGGAAGAAGAAAGCGGAGCGGGCATTCTGTATGTCCATTTCGCGCACGGATTTCACGAGAATGGCCGGATCAATCCTCAATTCGAAGCGCTCATGCGACGTTTAGCGAAAAAAAATGGCTGGTTTGCGCCGATTGGGGAGATTCTCGACTACTTGCTCGATCAGAAGAAAGATGCTGTGATTAAGCCGCGCGAGAGAAGCGCGCTCGAACGCCGATGGCTGCTGCACAAATTGCGACATGGCTCCGAGTAACTGATGTCGTTGCGGATCGAGTTATACGCGCCGGAGCATGCGGATAGCGTAAAACGATTGAATTCCCGCTTGCGCGAAGGGAATGTGCAAACCGGATACCTGATGCCGGACGAACCGAGGAAGAGGATTGGTGATTCGCTCGACATCCTTCCCGATGTTCCATTCACCAAACGGCAATTTGTGGCTTTGGAAGGAGACGAAGTCCGTGGCGGATTTCTTCTTCAAGAGCAGCAGTTCGAAGTAGCGACTCAGCGGCAATGGGTTGCCAACATTCAAATGCCGATTTCGGAGGGTTTGGTCGACAGGAAATACGCAACAGTGGCGGGCCGGATGTTGAAACTTCTAGCCAAGAAGCGGCCTTTCTTGTTTGCTGTGGGAATGGGGAATGTGGAAGCGCAATTTGCCAGACTGCTGGCTGCGATGAACTGGCGAGTGGCGCTTGTGCCGTTTAAGTTTTATATCGTGCGCTCCTCGAAATTTCTCCAGGAGATTCAACCGTTGCATAGGACGAAAGCTCGCGCGGCAGCGGCGAACGCGGCGGCATGGACGGGCTTGGGATATGTCGGGAATTCGAGCTTTACAAGCGTGTCGATCTCTGAAGGGGCGAGGCGACCGCCGACAATTAAGGTCAGAAAGCGTTTCGGAATGGGGAGAGTGGACCGAACCGGTCTGGAACGCATATCGAAACGAATGCTCGTTCGCCGGAATTCGCGACCGGCGAACATTGCCGTCCTTTCACGATTTGAATTGGCCCGGAATGATAGCCCGACGCTTTGAGGATGCGAATGGACGAACACGTGGGTGGGCGGTGATGCAGGCGACACAAATGCGCGGTAACAAGTATTTCGGTAACATGCACGTGGGAACACTGATCGATGCGATCTGCGTGCCTGGAGACGAGGAGGCTCTGATCAGATCGGCTGTTCGCACGATGCGGGAGGCCGGGGCAGACCTGATCGTTTGCAATCACACGCATTCTAAGTGGCTATCCGCTTTGGATGCTTCAGGTTTCGGCAATGGACCCTCCAATTACGTTCTGGCGATGTCGCCCAGACTTGCCGAACTCATCAAAGGGGTCGATCCGGACTTTGAGAAAATGCACCTGACTCGTGGTGATGGAGACGGGCGTATTCATTTATAGGACGCGGTCAAGTTTTCATGCGCGCCATGAAATACAGTCCGGCCAGCGAGAAAATGACGTCTGGTGACCACGCCGCCATCATGGCAGGAAGCTGATTCAGATCGCCAATCTGATCGAAGACGGTCCCAATCGTCCAGTAGGCAATCGCGATTCCGAAGCTGATGCCGACGCCTGTCATAGCTCCCCGATTCCCCGCTATAAATGCAAACGGGATGCTAAGGATCGCCATGATCAACGCAAACAATGGTACAGCGAATTTCTTGTAATACTGGACTCGTAGCGGCGTTGTATCGATACCGGTCGCCTGCAACTCCCGGATATATCTGGCGAGCTCCTGGAAATTCATCTCCTTGTACTCTTTCTCTTCTTTCACAAACCAGGAGGGAGGTTCAGTCAACTCAGCGAAAGAGGCGGCGCCGTGGAAGACCTTGTAGGTATCGAAATCGTTCACCACCGTCTGGCTCATTCCATTGTGGAAGATCCACGTATGGTGCTCGGGGTCCCACCGCGCACGATCCGCGGAAATTTGATGCACGACCCGGAATGTCCTCGGATCCAGTTCGTACACGTTCACATTCGACATCACGGCCCTATTGGGATCTAGGAAACTGTAGTTATAAATCCGCGGACCCTGCCCGTACACCCATTGCCGGTCCGCTCGCAAATACGTCGCTACCGGCTTGTTTTTGATTTGAGCGCGCAGCATCTCCTGCCGGCGGTTGGCTTCGGGAATGTAGTAATGATCGAACGCGAAAAGGAGAGCGCTGATTCCGAAGCTGACCACCAGCACCGGTGCTGCCAGGCGATGAACGCTGACTCCCCCTGCCTTAAACGCAGTGACCTCATTGTATTTGGTCAAAATGCCAAAGCAGATGAGCGAGGCAACCAGCGTGCCGATAGGTGTGAGTTGATAAATCAGGCTCGGGGCCAGGTGATATAGATAATCGATCATGGTCGACATCGGGATATCGTTCTTGATCATGTCGCCGAGCAGTTCGAAAAATGTGAACACCTCAATCAGAGACACCAGAGCGACCAGCAAAACAGCGAAATAGAAAACGAAGCCGCTGAGGACATAACGATCCACCAACATGGGCCGTATACCGAGTCTGCGGATTCCCCCAATCCGAATCTGCCGGCCCGGAACGGGCTGCATCCGTTTGACGGCGACTCCGAGGTACATCGCCCAGGCCTTCAGGTACGCCACCAGATCCTGATCGCCGGGTTTTTCCAGGCGAGAGAGCAGCACTGCGCCGATGATCGCGAACACGACATCCGGCGTCCAGACTGCAATCGGAACAGGCAGGCTGCCTTTCTTAGCGAGCCCGATCAGCGTTATGAAGCCAAGGTAATAGAGGAACGCGAGGACAACTGTCATTACGAACGCCGCCGATTTCCCGCCTTTGCGCGATGATATGCCGAGCGGAATGCCGACCAGCGCGAGCAGGAGACAAGCCAATGGCAGGGCAAAGCGTTGATGCAGCTCGATAGCCGCTTCCACGCGGTCTGAGCGTGATTGCCCGGGATGCTGGTACACGAGCTTATACAGCGGGCCCGTGTCCATTTCTTGGACGGTCTTGTTAATCTGTAGTTCTTCCTGCTTTTGAGCTTGCAGCGCCTCCACCTGCGCGGGGGCGGTCGTTGTGATGACCTTCCCCTCCTTGTCGCGTTCCGTCGACCGGAAGTTCTTCATGTCGAGAATAATGCGGTCATTGGCGGGGTCTGCGTGCGGAATCGCTTCCTGCGCGACCATTACGCGCGGTCCCGCGCCGCGGTCCTTTCCCTCATGCTGCAATTCATCCGGAGGCGTCGTGTCCGCGATGAACACGTCATGCCAGACGATCTGCTTTGCCAACGTCTGAACGTTGCCGACGTAAAGAACGGTGTCTGGGAACTGCTCGTCGAAGATCCGCGATTCTATTGCTCCCGTAAGCTGGGCCGCGGCAAAATTCTGGGCCACTTTGGATTCCAGCCGCAGCGACAAGGGCGTCAGCCACAGCGAAGCCATTGCGGTCGCGACCAAGGCGCAGGAGGCGAACAGGAGGACCGGCCGTGCCACGGAAATGCTCGAAATCCCGGCAGCGCGCATCGCCGTGATCTCGCTGTCCCCCGACATTCGGCTCAAGCCGATCAATATACCGACCAGCACTCCTAAGGGCAACGCGAAGGGAATCGTCGACGGCAGGGCGTAGAGAAGTAGCTTTGCGATCACATGCCCGGGAGCCGATGTCTTAACCAGGAGCGCGGATAATCGCTCAATCGTCCGCAGAAACAGAACGAAGATGAAAAGCAGAGTTCCGAGTGTAGCGCTGGTGAAAACTTCTCGAAAGATCGCCCTGCTGATGATGCGCATCGAACCGACTATTGGATCAGCACGGGAGCTGGAACGATGGGCTGCTTCCCTGGGTCGTCTTCCGCACGCACCAAGTCCACACTATCGAACAGCAGCGAGGGACACACGACTGCGGAAGTGGTCGCGTCAGTGCCGCTGTCCGCGAGGTCCACGCTGGTTCCGTTATTCACGTAATTAAAGACGTACGGATGGTCGGCTGCGGCTTCAATATCGCGCAGATCCTTAGCGCTGAACTCGCGAAAGCGCAGTCCTCGAACTAATTCCTCGCGCCCGTCCGGGTAAACCCGATATGCCAGCAGTGGTGGCGAGAGCGTTCTCGCGTAGCCGCTTTTTTGAATTTGCCTGGCGAAACTCTGCAGCTCTTCGTAATTCGCCGTCGAGGGAAAGTCGATCCGCTTGATAATCATCCCGTACTTGAGGCCCGCCGTTTTCACCATGCCGATCAACTTAGCCTTTAGTTGTACTTCTGAAACGGCCTGATCCGCATGGACAAACAGATTGCCGATGGCCGGCTCCTCCGCGCCAAAAGCGCCAGGCAGACGGCCATGTCCGTTTGAGTTCCTGAAACTGCCGACCGGCTCACGGCTGAAAAGAAAGCCCTTCAGCGTTCCCTTTTCCACGAGTACTACCTTCTGTGCAGGCACGCCCTCATCATCCACCTGGTAATGGCCGGCGAGAACGGTTCCGTCCATCTTTTCCTGGCCCGGATCGTCCGAAATCGACAGCCAGTCTGGCGTTACTTTCGAGCCCAACCGCGAGGACCAGACGCTCTCCAGGATCTGCGGCGCATTCCCCGGCGGGGCAATCGGCTTCCTTTGCAGCTGTACTGCATCGGTCAGTGTTTGCGCCATGAGCTCGGCTGCCGCCTCCTGCTCGAAAAGAATGGGCCCGCTGTAATCATCCCCTCGCGGGGCTTTGGCTAGCGCTTCTGTTTCGCTAGCCACTTCATCCGCGGCCTTCGCGATCTCGGCCTCCTTCGGCAGCTCCGAAGCCGTCAAAACAGTGGCGAACTGGTGATTCCAGACGCGGCTTCCGTCCTCAGCTACTGCCGTGGCGCGGATGGCCACCTCACTCAGCTCCTGCGGAATCCGCACAATGGCGCCCTCGGTATTGACGAGCCGATACATGGAGTAAATCGCCCGAAGCTGCACGTTCGAGCCGATCACGTTTGGGTGGGATGCGAAGCGATTCGAGACCTCTCTCAGTAGATCTTCCCAATCCTTTTGAACGATGTTCAGCGTGCCTGCTAACTGGAGTACCTGGACCGGTTTCACGGGCGCCAGATCGGGAGTCTTATCCACGTCGCCGATTTCCCGCAAAGCGTTCCGCTTCCTGGTAATCTGATCCACCGCGACCTTATACAAAGAATCCGTGGTGAGCCAGAAATCTGTGCGCATCACAGAATAGCTATCGTCGGTGGGCAGCAGCCCGAGACGCGAGGTCCCGCTGTAAACCGAATTCGTATTGTCGAAATCCGGGCTGCCGACCCGCACCGTGATTTGCGGCGAGCGCAGATGGGCGCGCTCAGAAGCGATCAGGCCTCCCAGGCTGGCCTTCACGTATAGTTGATCCGAATCGCCGATCGCGTATTGAATGAAATATGGCTTGTCCAGGCTGTTGAGCTGCAGTGTCTTCGAACGGGCCAGTTCGTCTCTCATCGCGCGCAGTTGGGCATCGCCGCGAATCTGCTGATCCAGATCCGGCCGCGCTCATCGCGAAAATTGCCGTCATCAAAACCAAGCCGCCGGATGCTAGCCGGGCTATCGCTTTCATTCAGCCTCCGGACGCGCCAGCAACGGCGTCTTCCGCTGAGCGTTCTGCTTTTTCTGGGTCTCAATCTCCGAAACCAGAATCGCCGGCGATACTGCTGACACCGGAATGCTTCCCGATTCCGCGCCGCAGTAGCCATTGAACACTTCCACTCGTTCGGATGTGGCGAGAATTTTCTGAAAGCTCGCCAGCGGCGTGCCAACAATATCGACTCCTCGAATCAATTCGTCCGGCCGCCCGTCGGCGTACACGCGATAGACCACCAGCGGAACTACCTTGAAGGCTTGCGTGCCGTTCCGTCCCGTAGTCGTGTACCCACTGGCGACATCTTCGAAATAAAGCCCGTACGGCTTATCCTGCTGTTTGATTTCCGCAATGAGCTGCGCGCGAAGATCGGCATCGGAAAGCCGCCTGGAAGATTCAACGATTAGATTCGACTGCCGCGCAACCACCTCAAATCCCGCTTGCCGCCTTCCATGGCCGTTCGAATGGACGAACTCGCCTACTGGCGAGCGCGAAAGTAAAAAGGTTCTTAAAACGCCATCTTCCACCACTCGTACTGGGCGCGCCTTCACGCCCTCATCGTCATACTCGTAATTGCCGATCAGATCGGAGCCGTTATACGTTCGCTTGGTGGGATCGAAGTCGATGCTGATGAAGCTCGGCAGAACTTTCTGACCAAGCATCTTTGTAAACGTCTGGTCTTCCGTAATGTCCTTCTGCCGGTGTCCTTCCACGCGATGCCCAAAGATTTCGTGAAAGAATACTGCCGACGCCCGGCCCGAAAGGATCGCCGGACAGACAATCGGCTCCGCGGGGGGGGCATTCACCAAAGCATCTACCTTTGAAGCCACCTCCCGTACTCTGCTCTGAACCACATCTTCGGTGGGTAGCTGAGTGGGGTCTGCCGCTTCAAAACTGGCGAAATCTTGTACATCCATCCCGTCCGGCGCCAGCGCCGCGGCATTGATCTCGATGCGGAATAGATCGCTTCCTTGCTGAATCGCAGTCCCTTCCGTATTCACCAACGTTCTGGTTTCACGCTGGGCTCGGAACCCAATGGCTGAAACGAGGATTTGAGAATGTCCTTTGAATTCGGCCGACCACCGGCGCAGTTTTTGGGCCCACGCGTTCATGTCGTAGGAATAAACCTCCGGCAACTGCGAATAAGTGGCTGCGGGTTCCACTGAAAAGTCGGCATCCTGTTCAGTCTGGGCCGCAATCAATTGCTCATCCGTCTTGAGCTGCAGGAATCGTCTCGACGCCAGACGGTACACGCGATCGGACTCTTCCCACGCCGCGCGCTTGATTTCATTCGCGTCGTCACCCAAACTCAACCGTCGAGAAACAGTAAAACGGATCGGCGTTCCTTTATAAGGATGGTAGTTGTCGAACTTCGGTGATCCGATCCGGATTGTCGTGTCCAATCCCCGCGAACGCGCATGGAGCTGATTCACTAACGCGCCCAGAGATGCCGAGGCCGAATCCGCCTGCTCCTCTGTCACTTCATAAGCGATGTAGTAAGGAGCGGGATCGGCCTTCGTTTTCATTATGGCGAATTCCCGGTCCAATTCGCTTTTGAGAATACTCACCAAGGAAGGAGTTGTCCCAGCCAGAAGCTGCCTCGGTGGAATCAGAACCGCAATGGCAACTGCTAGAGACGCGGGCGCGAGCAAGAGCGCAGAGGAGCTAAGACGCAACTTAAAGGATAACAGCGGTTAAGGGGTATGTAGGCCAGATTTAATAGTTCTGGGGACGATCCGGCTGATCACGAACCGAACATTATCGCCCGGCTATGCGCCTTACGCTCGCCGGATTCTGGGGTGCGTGCCGAGATTATCTGATCGGTTCGCAGAATGTTCGCAAAGTCTCGCAATACGGTGCTCGCGCTACGCCCCGCTCGGTTATGATCGCGGACACATAGCGATTCGGCGTCACGTCGAATGCGGGATTCGCCACGCCGATCCCCTCCGGCGCTATGGCGACGTCTTGCAGGTGAGTCACCTCTTTTCCCGCGCGTTCTTCGATCGGAATCTGATCTCCCGAAGCGAGCGTCAGATCGAGAGTCGAGATCGGAGCTGCCACATAAAACGGCACGCCGTTTTCTCTTGCTAGCACGGCCACACTGTATGTGCCGATCTTATTCGCGACATCGCCGTTTGCGGCAATCCGGTCCGCGCCCACCACCACGCACCCGATCCGGCCGCTCTTCAGGAAGTGCCCCGCCATATTGTCGGTAATGAGCGTTGTCGGAATTCGGTCGCGCTGCAGTTCCCAGGCTGTGAGCCGTGCTCCTTGCAGAAACGGTCGTGTTTCGTCCGCAAATACATCGATCGTCTTGCCCATCCGCACCGCCGCCCGAATCACGCCGAGCGCAGTACCGAATCCGGCTGTCGCCAGGGCACCGGCATTGCAATGCGTTAGCACTGTTTTGCCATCAGGTACAAGTGGCGCGCCATTGCGTCCGATCGCTTCATTAATCGCGATATCTTCTTCCCGAATTTTCTGCGCCTCCGCAATCAGCCTTTTCCGGATTTGATCGAGCGGCATGTGCTGCGCGGACTCGTAGACTTTCTTCATCCGCCTGATCGCCCAAAAAAGATTCACCGCCGTGGGCCGGGTCTTCGCGAGCGTTTCGCAGATGACTGGCATGTCGGCTTCTAAATCGTTCGAATGGAGCGCCCCGAGCGCTACGCCCATAGCGGCGGCCACCCCAATCGCCGGTGCGCCACGAATAATCATCGTACGAATTGCGTCGGCGACTTCAGCGTACGTACGGCAGGTGACGAACGAGGTTTCGCGCGGAAGCCGCGTCTGGTCAATCATGACCACGCCTTCCGGCGTCCACTCGATGGTTTCGATTGCGCTTTGTGTAAGAACCGCGGATTCGCTCATTCAGCCTTTATGGAATTTCTCAACAGCTAATGCCACTACCGAGACAGCATTGAAGCATCCGTGCATTACGGTGCCGGGAATTATCGATTTCGTTCGTTCCCGCATCACGCCGAAGGCGATGCCCGCCAACAAAACGGAAAACGCATACTGCCACTGCTCCGAATATTCGGGAGCGTGCAACGCGCCGAACAGCGCTGCCGTGATCCCGATCCCTGCCACCACGCCGACGCTTCGGCAAAGTAAAGGCTGGATGAGCCCGCGAAAGAAAAGCTCTTCAAAAACGGGAGCAATCACCACTGCGGTGACCGCAAGAAATGCAAACGAGAACGGACTATTGGTCAGCGCTTCGAACGGCGTTTCCACTTTGGGCGTGTGGATTAACGATCCAATCGCAGATAAGGCGAATGCCAGCGCCACGCCTCCAGTCCCCACCAGGACCAAATTCAACCCTGTGCGCAGCCAGCCCAATGAAGAAAACACCGGCGCTCCATAGCGCGATCCAAAAACTAGCTTTAACGCCAAATACACAACCACATACGCCGCCATGTTTGTAGGCAAAACAAGAGGGATGTAGTCCGATCTCAAACGAGGGTCGGCAACTTCTATGATTCCGTCGATTACGATCAGCAGTAACAGCCCGAAAGCGATCAGCAGCAGAACCAACCCAAGATCCGCATATCCCCAAAACGGCTCTCGTGCGGGCGTGACCGGTGCTGTCTCGACCGCCGGTTCCACAGGCGGTATGTCGATGCGGTCAGGCTCCATGACTTGCCTTCATTGGTTCGCCTTCATTATCTTCCGCAGAGCCGCGGCCGTGTGGCTTTGGCGATCCCGCATCACCTCTTCAGGCGTACCGGTTGCGACGATGTGGCCGCCTTCCTCGCCGCCCTCCGGTCCCATATCGATCACGTAATCCGCGCTCTTGATCACGTCCAGATGATGTTCAATCACCAGTACTGTATTGCCAAAATCCACTAAGCGCTGCAGCACCTCCAACAGGTGCCGGACATCCTCGAAATGCAGACCGGTCGTCGGTTCGTCGAGCAGATAGAAAGTCCGGCCCGTCTGCCGCTTGCTCAGCTCCTTCGCTAATTTGATTCGCTGGGCTTCGCCACCTGACAGCGTGGTCGAAGATTGTCCCAGGTGCAGATAACCTAACCCGACTTCCGTCAAAGTCTTCAGCTTGGCGTGCGCATGCGGGATATTTGCGAGTAGTTCCAGCGCTTCATCCACTGTCGATTCCAGCAGATCCGCAATACTTTTCCCTTTATACTTGACCTGCAGAGTTTCCAAGTTGTAACGCCTGCCCCGGCACACATCGCAAGTGACGTAAACGTCCGGCAGGAAGTTCATCTCGATGCGCTTCAGTCCGTCGCCCTGGCATGCTTCACATCGGCCGCCTTTCACATTAAAGCTGAACCGCCCCGCTTTGTAACCTCGTTCGCGCGATTCCGGCAGCATTGCATACAGCTCGCGAATCGGTGTGAAAAGCCCGGTGTAAGTGGCGGGATTTGAACGCGGCGTTCGGCCAATGGGCGATTGGTCGATCTCGATCACTTTATCGATGTTCTCCAGGCCGGTAATCGCATCGTGCGCGCCCGGCTGACCGCTCGATCCATACACCTCCTTGGATAATGCTCGGTACAGAATGTCGTGCACTAGCGTGGATTTACCGCTGCCGGAAACCCCTGTCACCACCGTGAAGGTGCCGAGCGGGAAATCGATAGTCAGGTTCTTCAGATTGTGCTCGCGCGCGCCCCGCAAACTAACCTTCAGGCCATTACCGCTTCGCCGCACGGGAGGAGTGGCAATCTCTATCTGGCCCGAAAGATACTCGCCCGTGAGCGATTGCTGCGCGCTCATAATCTGCGCTGGACTGCCTTGCGCGATCAGCTCGCCCCCCAGTCTCCCTGCCCGCGGCCCGAGATCGATTACGTAGTCGGCGCGTTCGATCGTCTCCGCGTCGTGCTCTACGACCAGCACCGTATTGCCTAAATCCCGCAAGTGATGCAACGTATCCAGCAATCGCCCGTTATCGCGCGGATGCAGCCCTATCGAGGGTTCATCTAACACGTAAAGCACCCCGCGCAGCTTCGAGCCAATCTGCGTCGCAAGCCGAATTCGCTGCGCTTCCCCACCCGAGAGAGTCGCCGACGATCGGTCCAGGCTCAAATAATCCAGACCCACGGCGCACAGAAACTCCAGGCGGTTGTGAATCTCCTCCACCACCCGGCCCACAACCTGCAGTTCGCGCTCTGTGAATTTCCAACTCTTAATCAGCGGCAGCGCTCGCGCGATTGGCATGCCAGTGAAATCCGCAATAGACATGCCTTTCACGCGAACCGCCAGGCTGGCCGGTTTGAGCCGCTGTCCCCGGCAAGCGGGACAGGTAGTCGGCGACATGTAATCCATTAGCCACTCGCGGTATCCTTCACTGGCCCGCGCGTAGCTCTCGTCCAGAATCTTAAGAACTCCCGCGAACTGCGTATTGCCGTAGAGCAGCAATTTACGAGTCCTCTTTGGCAAATCCTCAAAGGGAATCGACAGATCGATACCGAGCGTTTCAGCCGCGTCGATAACCGCCGAGCTCATATAGGACGAACTCGATCCCGGTCCCAAACCTCCATCAAGCAGCGGCTTCGATGGATCACAGACAACTTTCACTGGATCGAAGGCCCACGTGCTTCCGATGCCATTGCAAATTTCGCATGCGCCATACGGGCTATTGAACGAGAACGATCTAGGCTCTAATTCAGGAATGCTGGTGCCATCGTTCGGACAAGCCAACTTCTCCGAATAGAGCCGCTCAGGCCCGTTGATCACTGCTATTAGAACCAAACCGCCGGCCCATTTGAGCGCGGTCTGAATAGAACTCTCCAGCCGCTGCTCAATTCCTCGCTTCACCACTAGCCGGTCGATCACCACGTCGATCGTGTGATTCCTCTTCTTATCGAGCTTGACCGGTTCGTCCAACGTCTTCAGCTCGCCGTCAATCCTCGCCCGGAACCCTCCTTTAGCGATCGCCTCCAGCTCTTTCTTGTACTCGCCTTTGCGACCCCGAGCGATAGGCGCCAGAATCATGATTCGCTCGCTCTGATGCAACGAGAACACCTGGTTCAGGATCTGCGCCGGCGATTGCTTCGCGATTTCCGCACCGCAAACCGGGCAATGCGGAACGCCGGCCGAGGCGAACAGCAGCCGCAGATAGTCGTAGATCTCAGTGACGGTCCCGACCGTCGATCGAGGACTCCGCGAAGTAGTCTTTTGCTCGATCGAAATGGCCGGACTCAACCCGTCGATCGAATCCACGTCCGGCCGCTCCATCTGATCCAGGAACTGCCGCGCATATGGCGACAGCGTCTCGACATACCGGCGCTGCCCTTCGGCGTAGATTGTGTCGAATGCCAGCGAGCTCTTCCCGGAGCCGCTCAATCCGGTGATTACGGTGAACGTGTTCCGTGGAATCTCGACATTGACATTCTTCAGATTGTGCTGGCGAGCGCCATGCACGGTGATGCGATCCAACATGTAAGGGAGAAGCTACTTCTATTGTCGTTTAGTAACAATGGAACACGCCTTGCTTTGGACGGCTGGAAGCGGGCGGAGCGATAAGATAGCGAAGCGGCGGAAATCCGCCCGCGGCTTGAACCCGCGCAGCTCACCTCGCCATGGCAAAAAACTTCAAAGATCTGTCCGAACGCGAAATTCTGGCGTTGGCCGTCTCTCTTGAGGAAGAAGATGGCCGTATTTACGAAGAATTCGCGGAGGGCCTCCGTGAGAATTATCCGGAAACGGCCAAAATGCTTGAGGAGATGCAGGAGGAGGAGTCCGAGCATCGCACCAGTCTAATCGAACTCTATAGGTCGCGCTTCGGCGAACACATTCCGCTCATTCGCAGGCAGGACGTGAAGGGGTTCGTTTCGCGGCCCCCCCTCTGGCTGATTGGCCCGATCGGCCCGAATGCCGTTCAGCGCTCAATCGAATCCATGGAATCCGAAACCCGCCGGTTCTATGAGCTCGCTATACAACGAACCACTGACGCATCCACGCGACAGCTTCTAGGCGACTTGGCTGAAGCCGAAGTAAAGCACAGTGCCGCCGCTGAATCGATCGGCAGAGCCCGCCTCACTCCCGATGTGAGAAGCACCGAAACCGAAGCATCCCGCCGGGTATTCGTGCTGCAGTTTGTTCAGCCTGGCTTGGCCGGGTTGATGGACGGCTCGGTCTCGACCCTTGCTCCCCTATTCGCCGCTGCCTTCGCGACCCAAAAAACACATGACGCATTTGTGGTCGGCTTGGCTGCATCGGTAGGCGCGGGGATATCCATGGCATTCGCCGAGGGCCTTTCCGACGATGGTTCGCTCACCGGCCGCGGCCGTCCGCTCATTCGCGGCGCAGTGACGGGCGTGATGACTACTGCCGGCGGCATCGGGCATACTCTTCCCTACCTCATTTCCGATTTCCGCGTGGCCACCGGCGTTGCCGTTATCGTGGTTGCCGTTGAGCTAGCCGTGATCAGTTGGATCCGCCAGCACTTCATGGATACTCCGTTGCTGCGTGCCGCGCTGCAGGTTGTGCTGGGTGGAGTGCTTGTTTTTATCGCCGGCATCTTAATTGGGAAATCATGAGATCAACAGGAGAAGAGTCGATGTCAGCTTTGATCGAATATAACGACGCCAGCCCCGATGTCCGCAACGTCTATGACGACATCATGGCGACTCGCAAAGCCGACTCGATCAATAATTTCTGGAAAGCGCTCGCTCGCCATCCGGCGACGCTGCGCCGCACCTGGGAGAGTATCAAGCAAGTGATGGCGCCGGGCGCGCTTGACCCGCTAGCCAAGGAATTGATTTATCTTGCCGTAAGCGCTACCAATCAGTGCCAGTACTGCATGGCTTCTCATTCCGCATCCGCGCGGAAAAAAGGAATGACGGACGAAATGCTTGGCGAACTGCTGGCGGTCGTGGGAATGGCGAACGAGACGAATGCGCTCGCCGCCGGCTATCGCGTCGAAGTCGATGAGCAGTTCCGCCAATGAACGGTTTGCCTCGCCTCCCCAATTGCTGAGCTATGCCGAAACGTCCTGGTAGAGCCTACATTTTCATGCGCTGGAGCGCTTCCGGGCTGTCACCTGCGCGACTCGGGGATATCGCTTGGGCCTTTGAAAATATTGACCGCCTCGGCCGCTTCTACTGCTTCCATTGCGGCGCTTCAGAGCTCAAGCGGAACGCCGACCCGGGACGCCCCCGCTCGGCCTGGCAGGCTAAGTGTCTCACTCTCCCTGAGCTGATTAAGACTATGTCCGGGCACGGAACGGAAAGGCCTGGCTACGATGAAGTGAAGGTCTTCGACGTGGATGACGCCGATCCCGAAACCGCTCTGCAGGTGGCGCAGCGCGTGGGCGGCGAAGGTGCCAACCCACACCTCGATCCGCTGGAGGAGGCGCGTGAGATTCTCACTCGCTACGGCGCGCACGGCGTCCCTAATTCCAGGCCCTACAGCGCGCCTTTCCTTTGGTACAACATTTTGCCGGGGCGAAGCGTGGCCGTTCGCAAGCTTCCGCTTCATCTGCTTCAAATGCGTGCTGCCGGGGAGCGCCGCGCTCCCGCTTCCATGGAACAGGTGGAAGATCAGGCCCGCGGTGCTGCTGCCCGCATTGCCGGTGTTCTCGGTCTCGGTGAGTGCCTGGTCGCCCGTGTTCGATCCGAATTTATCGTCGGTCTGCACATAGGAATCGATCCCAATTTGTCCGTTGCTGAAGCGCACGCCATCGCCGAACGCGTGGAAGAAGGGATCCGCGAGGCCAATCCGAAAGTCCGAAATGTCCTCGCGCGCGTATATCCACAGGACGAATTGACCAGCGGCTAACGTTAGCCCTTTCCAAGACGCATGTTATTTGCGGATATTGTCGAGACCTCACGCCGTATTGCCAGTACCAGGAAGCGCCTCGAAAAAACCGATCTGCTCGCGGACGCTGTTACGCCGGCTCACTCCGGAAGAAGTTGAAATGGCGGTCTCGTTTTTGTCCGGTGCTACCCGGCAGGGCCGCATCGGCATCGGTTACGCTACGCTGCGCGACGCTTTGCCCGCTCCTGCCCTCGAGCCGAGCCTCGAAATCAGCGAAGTGGATCGCGTCCTTTCGCAGATCGCCGCCGTACAAGGCTCCGGTTCCGAGCAATCCCGCCGCGATCTCCTCAGTAGCCTGCTCGCCCGCGCAACTCGTCAAGAACAGCAGTTCTTATCCGGTCTCCTGGTAGGTGAGATTCGTCAAGGCGCGCTCGAAGGCATCATGTTCGAAGGACTCGCCAAAGCAAGTGGCGTAACGGCGGATCGCGTCCGTCGCGCCGCCATGATGGCAGGCGGAGCCGCAGCCGTTGCCCGGCCGCTTATGGCGCAAGGCGAGGCCGGTCTCACTCACTTTGACGTGCAGCTCTTCCGTCCCGTTCAGCCGATGCTGGCCCAGACCGCGGAAGATGTCGGTGACGCGATCGACGAACTGGGCGAAGCCGCCTTCGAGTACAAATTTGACGGCGCCCGTGTTCAGGCGCACAAGTCCGGCAACGAAGTGCGCATCTTTTCTCGCGGTGCGAATGATGTCACGGCGGCGATTCCCGAAATAGCCGATGCCGTTCGTGCTCTCCCGGCGCGAGACCTCATCCTTGATGGTGAAGTTCTCAGCATGGATGCCGAGGGCCGCCCGCAGCCGTTCCAGATTTCCATGCGGCGCTTTGGGCGCAAGCTCAATGTCGAACAGATGCTGAGCGAGTTGCCGATGACGCCCTTCTGGTTTGATCTGCTTTACGAAGACGGCGATCCGCTCGTTGACGAATCGCAAAGCAAACGGTTCGCCGAGCTAAGCGCGCTGGTTCCTGCGGCGCATATCGTTCCGCACCTCACCACCGGCGAGCCTGCGAAGGCGGATGAATTCCTCCGACGGGCTTTAATGAGCGGGCACGAGGGCGTCATGGCAAAATCGCGCGACGCTGCCTACGCGGCCGGAGCGCGCCGTCAAAGCTGGCTCAAAATCAAACGTGCGCGAACGCTGGACCTGGTGATCCTTGCCGCCGAATGGGGTAACGGCCGCCGCCACGGCTGGTTGAGTAATCTGCATCTCGGCGCCCGTGATACCGCCAAGGGTGGATTCGCAATGCTTGGCAAAACATTCAAAGGGCTCACTGACGAGATGCTCGCCTGGCAGACTCGGGAGCTCCTTAAAATCGAAGTCGCCCGAGATAGCTACACCGTTTATGTCGAGCCGAAACTTGTCGTCGAAATCGCTTTTAATGAGATCCAGGTCAGCTCGCGCTATGAAAGCGGTCTTGCTTTGCGATTTGCCCGTGTGAAGCGCTACCGCCCCGACAAGCTCGCCGGCGAGTCCGATACCTTTCAGACTGTTCAAGCGCTGGCGGGCATAGCTCAATAGAAACAGAAAAGACAAAATGAATCGCAGACACTTCACGCAAACCGCCGCTATGACCGTTGCAGGCCTCAGCCGGCTACAGTCGTCCCCGCAAAGCGCACCCGGACGGATGAAGCTGGGCACTCAACACGATTCAAGCGATGCAACGCTCCGCGTCATGGCGGCATTGGGCGTTTCGCACATTTGCGCGAGGCTCCCCTCTCCTCGTTACGATGACAACTGGTCGGAAGAAGGTTTGATTCGATTGCGCGAACGCGTCGAATCTTTCGGCGTGACGCTCGCGGCCGTGCCTCTGCCCCTAAGCTCCAGCCCAATCGAGCGTTCTGAGATGCCCGACATTATGCTGGGCCGCAGTCCGGGGCGCGACAGGGACATCGACGATATCTGCAAAATGCTGCAAAACTGCTCGCGGGCCGGTATCCCGATGGTCAAGTACAACATGAATATCTTGGGCGTGCCGCGCACAGAGCGCACGCCCGGGCGCGGCGGAGCAAGCTATAGCACCTTCCGCTATGCGGATCTGAAGCAGGATGCGATTCCAACTGAAGCGAGTCTTGTCCCGGCGGATCTCGCTTGGGAGCGCATTACATATTTCCTGGATCGCGTCGTACCCGTTGCAACGGAGTACAAAATTAAGCTCGCCTGCCACCCGCACGATCCGGCTGATGCCCGCGGGTAGGGGATACCGCGGCGTCGATCGAGTCCTCGGGAGTGTTAATGGCTTGAAGCGGTTTATCGACATCCACCCGAGCCCCTTTCACGGTCTGAACTTCTGTCAGGGAACGGTGACCGAAATGCTTCGTCATCCGAACCGCGAAATCGTCGACGTGATCCGCTACTTCGGCTCTCGCAAGAAAATATTCAACGTCCACTTTCGCAACATTCACGGCCACTTTCTGGATTTCCAGGAAACTTTCCCGGACTGTGGTGACGTTCACATGCTTTCTTGTCTCCGTGCCTACAAGGAAGTGGCCTACGACGGAATGCTGATGCCCGACCACGTCCCGGTGATTGTGGGTGATGAGGCGGGCAAGCAAGCCTTCGCTTTTGCATTTGGCTATATCAGGGGGCTGATGCAGGCCGTCGATACCTGACACGCTTCCTTGTTCAAGGCGAATCTAAGAACGTGGTATTCGCACTGAATTCGCAATCCACCCGATAAGCGCGCCCGCCGCCACACTCACCACCAGCACCGCGCAGTGCCATACCGCTACATGGGGGACAGTCAGAACGGGGCAGTAAAGTTCCTGTGCAGCCACTCCCGTCAAGCCGGCGATCGCCCCAACTGCGGCGCCTGTTGAGACGGGCGCCACTACATACCCCCGTCTGACCGTTAGCCACACGAGCAAGGCTGTCGGAACCGCGCATAGCAGTCCCGATTGAAAACAACGCAGGCCAAAGCCCATGAAATCTTCAGTGCTGTAGTCGTGAAACAGCGAAAAGAACACGGCTTCCAGCGCGATAAACGCTACTCCCAGCAACACGCCGCCTCTGATGCTTCGTGCGCCTGGCCTCATATCGCGCGCAACCGCCACTGCGGCCAGCACAGCCAGCGCTATCAATACCCCGAAAATGATGAATCGCTGGGTGTTCGTCAGCACCGATAATCCGGTGCGGCCGAACCATACGCTGTCCGCTATCGCAACCGCGGCGAAAATAATCAGCAATCCCGCGGCGAATACTCCGGCCGGAGCCAGTGGACGCACGCGTGTTATGGGCGCGCGCAGAGGAGCTTGAATTCGTTCCAGAACCGCCGGATCTACTGCCTCGGGCCCTAGTGCGATCAGCCTCTCATCCACTTCGCGTCGGGTCACAACGCACCCGCCTTCCGCGTCGTCTGCGGTCTAAGATCCACCAGCGAAACGCGCAGCTTCTCATAGGCCCGGTGCGCTTTCTGCTTTACCGCGCCTACGCTCGATGATGTTGCCCGGGCCACTTCTTCCAGACTCAATCCCGAAACCTTCAGCATCGCGATAACCTCGCGCTGGCTCGCCGGAAGCTGCGCCAATAGGCTGTCGATATCCGGCAGATCGCCTTTGCCTTCGAACGGCGCCACCACAGGTTCCGGTATCGATTCGAGCGCCTGCTCCCACAGCTCGGGCCGACGCCTTCGAAAAGCATCCACCTTAACGTGCCGTGCAATCGCGTAGATCCATGGCAGCAGCGGCTCGCCCGGGCGATACGTGTGGCGCGCTTTGTGGATGCGCAGCCAGGCATCCTGCAGAATGTCGTCGGCGTGGCGGCGATCCCCTGTATGCAGCGCAAAGAAGCGGTGAAGCGCCGGGCTCAGACTCTCGATTAACTGATTCGCCGCCTGCCGGTCGCCATTCTGGTAGGCCTCCATCAGCCCCTCAAGATCCCTCTCTGGCCTAATTGGTCGATCGTTCATTCCACCCGGTGCCAGTCACTATCTATAGCGACAGACGCGGGCGAACTCAATCAATACTTCGCCGCTCTGCGGCATAAAGTTACTTTCATTCCTGCCGCAGCGCCATCGCCGGGTCGATTTTGGTCGCGCGCCTGGCCGGAACATACGTCGCGAATAGTGCCACCGCAAGCAGCACCAAAGCCACCGATCCGAAACTCAACGGATCGGCTGGCCTCACGGCATACAGTAGGCTCACTAGGGCACGCGTCGCCGCAAACGCAAGCGCCATGCCAACCGCGATTCCGATGAGCACAGGAAGCATGCCTTGCCGTATCACCAGCTTCAGCAATTGTGGTCTGTTCGCACCCAGCGCCATGCGAATCCCGAACTCCTGCGTCTGCTGCTCCACGGAGTAGGACATCAACCCGTAAATTCCAATCGCGGCCAAAACCAACGCAATCGCCGCAAAAATACTTAGCAGCAGCATGTTGAAATCCTGGCGGGCCGTTCCCGCCGCCAGAATCTCCGGCATCGTCTTCACTTCCGACAAAGGCAGCAGCGGGTCGAGTGCCGCGAACTGCTTCTGCACGACAGATCGTAGCGAATTCGGGTCCATGGATGACCGGATGCACCACGACAACGGAATGACGCTATTCGCCAATTGAGTCAGCGCCTCCGAGATTTGGCTATGCGGTACGTACATCACGGGGACATCCGCTTCCCCCAGACTCGATTCCCGCACATTCCCGACCACGCCGACGATTTCGCGCGGGGGCTCCTCAAACTGGGGTCCCAGGCCCTTACCAATCGTAATGACTTGGCCCACCGGATTTTCATTCGGCCAATATTTTTTCGCCATTGCCTGGTTAATGACCACCACTCTCGCTGAATTCGCAAGGTCTCTCTCATTGAGGGCGCGCCCGCGCAGCAACGGAATTTTGAACACGGCGAAGTAATGCGGCGATACGAAGCGCCACTGTTCGTCGCCGTTATACATCTGGCCCGATTTGAGAGCTTTGCCGGCAATGATGAAGGGCATGTCGATACCCGAGGTCGTGGGAAGAACAACCGTTGCCGCTGCTGCCCGTATTCCGGGAACCGATTCCAGCCCGCGAACCACCTGCACAACCAGGTTTTCCACTTTCGCTGTGTTCGCGTAGTGGCCACCGCCCAGCGAGGTTTGAAGCGTCAAAACATTATGGGCGTCTATCCCGGGATTCGCCTGGCTCAGTCCGACAAAGGTCCGGATCAACAGCGCAGCGGAAACCAGCAGCACCAGCGCCAACGCCATCTCCGCCCCCACCAGCGTCTTGCGCAACCGGTTCTGCTTCCTGCCCGTGCCCGACCGGCCGCTCGCCTCTTTCAGAACTCCGGCCAAGTCCGGGTTCGATATCTGCAACGCCGGAAACAGCCCAAACACGATTCCCGTCAGGAACGACACGGCGATCGTGAATGCCGCGATCCGCCAATCGATCAGAGTAAGGAGGCCTTGCACATGTTCGGGATCAGTCAGCCGCGGAATATTGCCCGGCACCAGCAGCAGCAAACTCCGAACGCCCCAGGCACCAAGGATAAAACCAAAAATTCCTCCCAGTCCGGAAAGAAGTATGCTCTCGGTGAGCAACTGTCTTACCACCCGCCAGCGGCTCGCTCCCACCGCCGCTCGTATTGCAAGTTCCTTCTGGCGGCTGGCCCCGCGCGCCAGCAGCAGGTTGGCGACATTCGCGCAGGCGATCAATAGAACGAAGGCTACCGCTCCCACCAGAACCAGCAGCGCCGTCTTGACGTCCCGCACCATCGCTTCCCGCATCGATATCACGGCTACGCTCTCACCCTTGTTCATCCATTTTGGGTTCATACGCCGGAATCGTTCTCCGGCCAATTTCATCTCCGCTCTTGCTTGCTCAATCGATACTCCGGGTTTCAACCGCGCCGCTGCGGAAAGATAATGAACTTGATTCGTACTGTTCGGATCCGCCTGCAGCGGAATCCAAACGTCGGCCGGCGGGTCCGCCACAAAGTTGCGCGGCATCAGTCCCACCACCGTGTACGGATTCCCGTTCAGAACAATCGTCTTCCCCAGGATTCGCGGGTCGCCGGCAAAACGCGATTTCCAGAGACTGTACGCAATGATCGCCGCTTTCGCCCCGTTCGGAGAATCTTCCGACGGCGTGAAACTTCGTCCCATCGCCGGATTAATTCCAAACACCTTGAAGTAATCCGCCGAAACGTGGACCCCTTTGACCTGTTCCGGTGGGTCGCTGGTAGATAGATTAAAGCCGGGGCTGCTCTGGTCATAGAGCGTCATCGCGGAAAAGACATTGTTATCCCGCCACGCCATGTACTTGGGAATCGAGATCGCATCTTCATTACCTTGTGGAAATGTCCGCGTAAGCTTTACCAGCCGATCTGGCTCTGGATACGGTAGGGGCTGCAGCAGAACCTCATCCACCACGCTGAAGATTCCCGTATTCGCTCCAATGCCCAGTGCAAGTGCCGCAATCGCCACAGCCGTAAACCCCGGGCTTTTCCGCATCATCCGTAGCGCTTGCCGCACGTCCGGGGAAATCGACTCCATTGGAACAGTATCGAACAAACTGCCCCGTAATTCTACGATCACCGATTGGAGAATAATCCGAGGTCCACTTGCTGAGTCTCCCTCGGCCCCACAGGAACGCTCAGGACGTCGCGCCGCCTCAGATCGGCGAAGCTCAACGGCGAACGACTTAAGTTCGGGTCCGGTATCAGCGCGAATCGACGCACATGTCCGGACAGCACCCTGATTTCTGCAGGCCCAGCATTATCCCGTATGGCACGTGGTTACTGATAGCCAGGTCGAATGCCGCAGTGAGGCAATCAGGATCGGAATCGAGATGATCAATGAATCCTCAAGAACCCATTCTCAATCTCATTGCTGTGCGTAGCGTTACGTAAAGAATAGGGAACGATCGATATGAAAATCGCTGTCATCGGATCTGGAAATGTGGGAGGGACGCTCGGCTCACGTTGGGCCCAGGCCGGCCACTCCGTGGTCTTCAGCTCTCGGAATCCTGAATCCGCCGAAATGAAGCAGCTTCTGACCAAGGCCGGACGCAACGCCACCGCGGCTTCGGTCCCCGAGGCGGTTGCTGGGAGCGGCTTAGTTCTGCTCGCTACGCCCTGGCCCGCTGCCCAAGGGGCGATCGTAAGCGCCGGTAACCTGAGCGGAAAAGTGCTGATAGATGCGATCAACCCCCTGCTCCCCGATCTCTCCGGTCTCGATCTGGGCACTAACACGTCTGCTGCGGAGCACGTCGCGCAGTGGGCCTCCGGTGCGAAGGTCGTCAAGGCATTCAACACGGTCGGCGCCAACATCATGGCCGACCCGTCCTTCGGCTCTGATCGGGTTGTCCTTCCCTACTGTGGTGACGACGCGATGGCCAAAGAAACCGTAAAGACTCTGATTTCCGACCTTGGCTTCGAACCCTTGGATGCCGGCCCCCTCACGCAGGCGCGTGTGCTCGAGCCGTTCGCTCTGTTTTGGATCTCGCTGGCTTTTTCCAGCTATGGCCGTGACATTGCCTTTAAGTTCTTGCGGCGCTAATGACCTGGATGTTTTACCCTTTAGTCGGGACGGGATCCAAAACTCGGCCCGGTAAAGGGCGAAGGGAAAGTGGGCTCTCCTGCGGGCGAATTTAAGAACAAGAACATCCTGATCACGGGAGCTGGTCGCGGAATCGGTAAGCGGCTGGCTCTCGGTTTTGCGCGGCTTGGCGCTCGCATCGCCTTGCTGGGCCGCAGTAAAGCCGAGCTCGACTTGGCACATATCGAAATCGAGCAGACAGCCGGTAGTGCGCTTCGCATCCGCGCGGACGTTACCGATCCGGAACAACTTACGCTCGCGGTGGACCGGGTGCGCGTGGTATTCGGAGGCGCAATCGATATTCTGATCTGCGCAGCCGCTACACCGGGTCCACTCAATTCCTTTCTGGAAACACCGCTGAAAACGTGGACTGAGACGATTCAGATCAATCTGCTGGGCGTTGTACATTCATGCCGGGCCGTGCTGCCATCCATGCTAGATAAGCGCGCAGGCAAAATCATTGTGCTGGCTTGCGAAAGTGATGTCGCGCCCAATGTGAACTTTTCGGCATACACAACCTCCAAAACCGCGGTTGTCCGCTTCGTGGAATCGTTGGCGGCTGAATTTTCCGAACATAATGTACAGGTGAATTGCCTCGATCCCGGCGCAGCATATACCAATTTCACCGACGAGATCATTCGCGCCGAGAACCGCGTCGAACAGTCAGTTGTAAATCGGGCGAAGGAGACCAGGCGCACTGGCGGTGTTTCGCCCGATCTGCAACTGCAGCAGGCCGCTTTCCTGGCCTCCGAGCAGTCGAACCACATCACCGGTAAATTGATTCATGTGACGGACGATTGGAAGAAGCTGCGCAACGCCACTCTCCGGCCCGATACATTGACTCTGCGCCGTCTCAACAAATAGAGGGTCACTTAGTCGAAAAGCGGTAAATGGTCGTGCTGTGGAAAGTCTGTCCGGGGTGCAGTTCGGTGCTCGGGAAATTCGAGTGATTCGGAGAATCGGGAAAATGCTGCGTTTCCAGGCACAACGCCGAACGGTAAGCATATGTTCCGCCGATCCCGTGCACGGTTCCGTCCAGAAAGTTACCTGTATAGAACTGAATCCCAGGCTGCGTCGTGAAAACTTCCAGCACGCGTCCGGTTTTCGGGTCTTGAACGCGAGCGGCAACCGCCGATAAGTCTCCTGGATGATTCAGGACGAAATTGTGATCGTATCCCTTGCCTAACTTCAACTGCTCGAAATTATCATTGATGCGAGCGCCGATTTCGGTCGCAGTGCGGAAGTCCAAAGGCGTGCCGGCGACCGGCTCTATAGCGCCGGTCGGAATCAGGTTTGCATTGACCGGCGTGTAGCGGTTCGCATCCAGCTTGAGAGTGTGATCGAGAGCGGTCGGGCTGCCCGGTCCTTCGAGATTGAAATAGGAATGATTGGTGAGATTTACAACCGTGTCTTTGTCCGTCGTTGCCGTGTAATCGATGCGCAGTCCATTCCTGTCATCGAGCGAATAGTGCACGGTGACATTCACGTTTCCGGGGAAGCCTTCCTCTCCGTTTGGGCTGAGATAGTGTAGTTCCAGCGCCTTGGCGGACGCTTCCTTTACGTCCCAGATTCTGCTGTCAAATCCATGATTTCCGCCATGAAGAGAGTTCTTGCCATTGTCGTTGGTCGGGATGTGATAAGTCCGGCCGTTCAGGGTAAAGGTTCCGCCGGCCAGGCGGTTGGCATAACGGCCGATGAGCGCCCCGAAGTAAGCGGTCGCGGCGCCCTTTGACGTGTAACCGCTCACATCATCGAATCCGAGTACCACGTCACCCATTTTTTTGTCGCGGTCGGGAACCTCGACGGAAGTGATACGGCCGCCGAAATTGGTGATCTTCACCTGCATACCCGACGCGTTTCTCAACGTATAAAGAAAAACTTCTTTGCCTTCGGGAGTTTTGCCGAACGATTGTTTGCCGCCTCTTGCCGATTGCGCCGTAACTCCGGCTGCGAGCACAAGAAGGGTCGATAGCGCGACGATAGCGGGTAACAGTATTTTCATAGTCTTGTCTTCTGACGATCTTAATGCACTGTGAAATGGTGGTGAAGTGCCGAGATGCCGACCTCCGGGTGACCTCTCGTTCCGGTGATCGTGATCGGCGCCTCAAACCCGGCGCCATTTTTCTCGAATAACTTGTTGAAGGGCATTAGAAGCAATTGCTTGATTCCCGATTGCGTTTGGGACAAAGTCGCCTGCATCCGGAATGTGCCGCTCATGTCTATTTTTTCGGACTCCACGCCATACGAGCCGCTTAACCGGATCAGCGCCCCCGGAACTTGAAAGGAAAGTTGTGAGAATCGCGCCGTGCTGCCGGCCAGAGTGAACCGGCCACTCAAGTTCGATGCGACCACGTCGGGTCCCTGGCCCTCTTCCTCTTCGCTCTTGCTGATTCCGCGAGCCCGGTCGCTGAGTGTGAGCAATCGGCGCGCGGCTTCACGGCTTGTGAATTTCGCGGAAACAAGAGCGAAACGCCCATTCAGCTTCAGCTTCTCGAGAACGGTTCCGGAGCCCGGAGGGATCATGATTTTACTAGCGAAATCGACGGCTCCGCTTACCACTGGTGTTCCGCCCATAATGAGCTTGAGAATATCTTCGATGCGGGCATGAGGCGCGGTTGCGTCCAGCGAAACGGTCTTACCCGGCTCGCCAGGCTTATGCACAACACCGCCCCGGCAAATGAACTCTGAGTGGAGGAATCTCGCGTCAACCGGTTCCAGCAGCGTATCGCCGTCGGTGCCGTTAACAATAGAGTGAAACGTCGTCGTCAGGTGGACCGCGGCGCCTCCCCGTTTGAGCGCAAAGTTCGGGACATCGGTGGTCCCGTTTACTTCGATGTGCTGCAGCACGCCGCCATAATTGCCCGTCGAGGCGAGCGTTCCGGCGATACCTTTGAATACGCCCAGATCTGCATTCTGAAAAATATAACTGCCGCCTACCGCCGTCGAGCGCGGATCGTCTTTCTGCCACGGCCCGAAACTGCCGTTGCTTTCTATAACACCGGGTGGTTTGGCATTGATAAGCGTAGCCCGAAAGGACATCGCTTGTTCGGGACCTACTGGATGCATCGTCAGTTTTCGAATATCATAATCGAGCGGATCTTTGCCCGCGACTTTGGGTTCAATTTCCAGCAGCGTCTGATCCGCGGTAATAGTGTCGATCAGGAACCTGAGATGCGTTTGGTCCTGGCCCGGCTCGTTGCTTGCGACTTCGTGATTGTCCTCGAAGCTATCTTTCAGTGAGGCGCGGCCGCGCGCGGGGATGTAAATCGCCAAGCCATCTAAGCGGGCGGAGATCACGTGGTTGTTGCGGTCGATAAGCGTCCAGAAATCCGTTTCCGCGCTGAAGCGGTGAACATACAGCAGCGGATGCGGATCGTTCCATCCCTTGTGCCGGATCAATAGCTCTTCACCAACGGCTTTCGGATGTGGAAAAAGCGAAAGCTGCAGAGATTTCAGCGTCACATCGGCATCGAAGCGGTCCTGAAGCGCGCTGACGACGCGCTGCTTCACGCGAGGAGCGAGCGTTTTCACGTACCAGCTAATGAAAAGAATCGCCGCGACAACCAATGCAAAGCCAATCGCCAGAATCCAACGAAGCACTCTGCGGCCCGTAGTCGATATAGTGATACCCCTCTTGTCAATGAAGATCGTCGTAGACGTACTTACGTTTCAGAATGGCCGGGAACCCGTCCTGGGACAGAGTCTCCACGACCCTGTGGCTTCGTTCGTCATGCTAATCGGATAGTCATGCATCATCGCCTCTCGCTCTGTCTCCTGTTGGTGCCCTGCGCGCTGTTGTCTCAGGATCTCTCGAAAGTTCACTTTGTGCGCGCGTCGGGAGACGCGACTGTTCAGGCCAAGCCGGATCGGGTGCAGATTTCGATTGGTGTGAGTACGCGGGCTCCGGCGGCTCAGACGGCGGCGGCACAGAACGCATCGCAAACGGCGAACGTTCTGGCATCGCTGAAAGCAATCGTCAGTGGACGCGGAGAGGTCAAAACGATCGGCTACAGTCTGAATCCCCAATACGACTACACGCCCAATCAGCCGCCCCGCTTAACTCACTACGACGCCAGCAATACCGTTCTAGTCACACTGGACGATTTATCTCAAACGGGGAAACTGATCGACGCGGCCACTGCTTCGGGAGCTAACAACGTCAGTTCCATCTCCTTCACTCTCCGCGACAGCTCGGCCGTGTACGCGCAGGCCCTGGCGGAAGCGGCCATAAAAGCTCGCGCCAATGCCGAAGCCGTCGCCAGGGCGCTTAACCTTCGAGTCACCGGATTACTTTCAGCGGAGCCGCGGGAGACGTCGCCTATTCGTCCGATTCCGATGGCGCTCGTGAGTGACCGGAACGCGGGCGTGGCAACGCCGGTCGAAGCCGGCAGTCTGGACATTCACGCGGCTGTGACCGTTACGCTCGAAGTCCAGTGACAAACGGGATCTTGCTCCCGTCGAGCGTTTCAGCTTCTCTGCTGAAGCTTTCGGCTTCCGATACAATTGCTTCAGACTGAACAGTCGTGATGGAAGATTTGGCTCCCAAGGCTGCGTCCGACCCAGAAATTCCAGATAAGCTGTATTTCCGGATCGGGGAAGTGGCCAAGCTTGCAGGGATCAAGCCGTACGTCCTGCGCTTCTGGGAATCGGAGTTTACCGGTCTGGGGCCGAAGAAGTCCGGCTCGGGACATCGGCTGTACCGGCGCAAAGATGTCGAGCTGGTGCTCGAAATCAAACGGCTGCTTTATGAGAAGCGCTTCACCATTGAAGGCGCCAGAAAAATTCTGGAAGCAAAGCCGAAACGCGAAAGCGTGAGTGCGCGAACTCACCGCACGCAGGCTGAGCTATTTACCACTCCTCCCGCCTTCTTCCAGGATCTACGTCGCGAACTGGCCGCGATTGTCGACCTGTTGAACGGCCGCGAAGGGCATTCGTAGCGCCCCGGCAGCAATACCGAATCAGAGCCCTCATCCGGATTCCGCGAGTTGTTGTATCAGGCGTTCGGCCGCCTGCTGACTAGCGTCTTTTTTGGATGTTCCGCTAGCGCGGGTGGCGAATCGATCGCCCACCTTCACTTCCACCGTAAAAACCTTGGCGTGTTCCGGTCCGCTGGTTTCCACGGTGTAATAGCGAGGAGTTGGTAGGCCCATCGCTTGGGTGCGTTCCTGCAGCACGCTCTTGTGATTCAGAAGGCCCATCGATTTCACGTCCTCAATGCTGTTCACGCCTTGAAGGACATGATCTTCAAGGAATTTGCGAGCGACTTCCACGCCCCCATCTATCAGCATGGCGGCGATGAGCGCTTCAAAGGCGTTGGCCAGTACAGTCTTGCGCTGGCGCCCGCCATTCCGGTCCTCCCCTTTACCAAGCAGAAGAAACTCGCCCAAACCAAGGGATACGGCGCACGTATGCAGGTGAGTGGAACTGACCAGGTGGGCTTTCCACTGCGAGAGCTGCCCTTCCCGAGCCACCGGATGCCTCAAGACGAGTGCTTCGCTGACAACGAATCCCAGGACGGAATCTCCCAAAAACTCGAGCTGTTCGTTGTCGCCGCTCTCCGGCATCGGAGACCCCCGTTCAGAAAGCCAGGAACGGTGGGTGAGGGCTCGCAGAAGAATATCGCGATCCCGAAACCGATATCCGATCCTGTCTTCGAGCGCTTCGAGCGCGGGCCTCATTGCAGAGGTAGCTTACTTGGTGCCCTTCATCTTGGTGGCGGCATCCTTCTGCTGTTGCGCGAGCTGCTTTATCTGAGCCGACGCGCTGTTATCGGCCAGAACCTTGTCGTCCGTCGAGATCGCGTCGTCGTACTGTTTATTGTCGAGATACGCTTTCGCAACGTGCGTCAGAATGATCGCGTTAGGAAACGCCGTGTAGGCAGCCTGGTACTCGGTAACAGCCGCCGGATAGTTCTTCCCCAAATCGTTCGCTGTCCCTAAAGCATCGTGGGCCTCGCCTTCCAGTTGCTTCTGGTACGGACCCCACTGGTCCGCCGGCACACCTGGAGGCGCTGGAGGATTGTTCTTCAGCAGTTCTAAAGCCTTATTCGCGTAGTCCTGAACCTTCTTTATGGATTGATCTTTGTCTAGATCATTTTCACGGATGTGACGGGCAATTGCCTGTGCAAGCGACACGCGGGCGGTGACGTCATTGGGATCGCTCTGGAGTATCTGATCACCGTACGCGACTGTTTGGCCGTAGTCTCCCTGCTTCTCGGCTGCTTCCATGGCCATATTCAGGAGCATCGCCTTGTAGTCGGTGTCCGCGAAATTTTCCAGAACGGAGTTGATGTCCTGAATTTCCTGACTCCAATTCTGAGCGGCTACATCGGCCTGAACCTTCTTGAGTGCGTCGACTTCCTTTTGAGATTTCGGACGCGGCTGCTTCTCTTGGGTAGCTGGCGCGGTAGCTTGCGCGAAAAGTGGCATGGCCGCCAAAACCAGCGCGGCCGAGAATAGGGCAAATCGCGATCTCATTGCTGTTTTTCTCCTGAAGAAGTACTCTGCAAGGCTTTCTCGGCAGCCTCGCGCGCCATGGCGGAAGCTCCATCAATGGCAAGTGCCAGTTTGAACTGGGCCGTAGCCTTATCCGGATCTCCCGCCGCCACGGCAAGCCTGCCTAAATACACGTGTGCCCAAGCGGTGATCGCCGCATTGGGATTAGCGTCCGCGGTCCGCTGAAAAAACTCGACCGCCTCATCTTTCTTGTTCTGTCGGACAGCAATTCGCGCAAGACCATAGTAGGCTCGGCCCTGCATGCTCCTGTCGGAAGTCTGCTCCAGAACTTTCTTGAATATTTTCAGTGCGCTATCGTAATCGGCCTGTTCATAGAACCCCTCTGCCGATTCAAGCGAAGCTTCCGCCGGGTCCACCTGCCGGCCGCTGGGCGGCGCGATTACTTTCTGCGGGATCGTTTCGGCGAACTGCACATCCTTAAGACGCTTCTGCTCCCTATGTACATCAACTGCCGCGATGAGATCTGGATAATACGTACGAAAACCATCGGGCTGCTTCTCGTACGCGGGTAATAGCTCCGCAAACGCTGCCGTGAGCACGAACCCTTCGCGGACCGCCTCGTGAACAAAAGCTTGTTTCTGCTCTGCGCTGGCATGCATCAGACGGCTATCGATCGCTTTAATCAAACACTTGGTGATCAGCAGCGAAAAATTGTCCTTGTAGGCCAAATCGAGTGCTGGGGCTTCCTCCGCAAATTTCTGCAGCGGCTTTTTCTCCTTGATGATCTCCGTGTATTTGAAAGTCAACGGATCCAGCAGATAAGCGAGGTAGGCGTCCCGTATATCGTCCACAACGGGCGTGCTAGTGGGCGTAATGACCACATAGTAATCATCGCGATAGCTGCGGACCTGGACTTGGTCCGGCGCTCCTAGCAGATCGAGGTAGATCTGAAATCTCCTACCGAGATAACCGGAAGGATTGCGGAGATAGCCGTTTGCCTCAAACAGGGTACCGATCACCGCGTCCTGATAATGCAGCATCGCACTGGCGTAGGCCGCTTGGGAACGGTTCCACAGATCCTCCAGATTGGCTTCTTTATAGAAGCGCGCCAGCAGCTCGCTGAACCCTCTCAAGGGCTCCACGTCGGGCGGAACCTCGCCGGCGGGCAATGCAAAATTGGGAGCGTCTCCGGCTATCAACGCAAAAGAAATGTACTGGCCCAGGTCAGCCGTGTCCGAGCCCTTTTTGTGCTGTTCATAGAAGCTCCTCAGTTCTGGCAGACACGCAATTTTCCGCTTACTCAGTTCGTCACGGAGCTGCGTCCGGACCTTGTATTCCTCATTCAGCGGCGAATCCATGCCCGCGTCGTAGCCCGCCGTGTTGATGGCGGCTAACGTCGAAAACAGGGTCAGGCTTACGCTGAACTGGTTCTCGCCGGTGTCGTGCTGAATAGGGACATGAGGCGGCTGTACGGGTTTAGCCTGACCCGCCACGGCGGCGTTCAGGCCACAACCGGGAAGGAGAATGGAAAAGAGAAAAACAAAGGGGCGAAAGATCAAGATAACCCTTACAAAACTGGCGATATCTGCCCCTCAGTGTAGCCTACCCGGCCGCCCCCCGCGGCCTTGTAAGCTGTTCATGGGTGAGTACATCCCCGCTGAATCGAAGTTGGGATATCTTTCATCAATTTATAGGAGATTTAAATGGCAGGCGACAACACACTGACCTTCACTGACGATAGCTTTGACAAAGACGTGCTGAATTCCGAGGTCCCCGTGCTGGTGGATTTTTGGGCAGAGTGGTGTGGACCCTGCCGCATGATGGGCCCGACCGTCGACCAGGTCGCGAACGAGTACGCCGGGAAAGTGAAAGTGGGCAAGCTGGACGTCGATTCGAACATACACACCGCATCCCGGTATGGCATCCGCGGTATTCCGACCTTGTTGCTGTTCAAGAGCGGCCAGATCGTGGAGCAGAAGGTCGGCGCTATCGGCAAGCCTGAGTTTCAGAAAATGCTGGATAAGCACACCGCCGGCGAGACACATCCGGTGGGCAGCACCGTCACAGCTAAACAGGAGTAGGTCATCGCTGAAAGGGCACCCTCGAACCGGGAGCCCTCCGTTTTAGTGGTACGCTGTGGCCATGTCCCAGTTCATTGTCGTACTGGGCTTGCTGCTGTTTGCTCCAATTTCCGCGCCGGGTTCCGGCGTTCGGCAAAACACCGCCCTTCAACACTCCTCCTCCAATCGATTACCTGGAACACCCGGAGAGCTGCTTCATGCCGCCGTTCGCGCCGGTGACATTCAGGAGTTGCAGCGCCTCCTCGGGTCCGGCATCGACGCGAATGCCCGTGACGCGCTGAGTAACCCACCAATCTTCGATGCCGCTTGGATTGGCAATACCGAAGTTTTGACTCTGCTCTTGGACCACGGAGCGGATGTAAACGCTCGAAATGACGAGACAGCAGGTACGGCTCTGTGGTATGCCGTGCATGCCGATCACGCCAATGTGGTCGATTTGTTGGTCGTTAGAGGCGCGCGTCTGGATCTCCGGTATGCCTCGGGCCAGACGATTCTGCACCTGGCGTGCGCACGAGGTAATCCTCAGATAGTGAAGCGCCTGCTGACGGCTCACGCGGATTTGGCTGCGGTCGATCAAACGGCGAGTACGCCTTTAGACGAGGCAACCTTGAACGATCGGCTCGAAGTGCTCCGGTTGCTTCTCTCCGCCGGGGCTGATGCGAGCCGTGTCCACGTTCTGGATGGCCGCGGACCCATGCAAGAGGCGTGCGTAAAAGGATTCGCCAACCTGATTCCACCGCTGATCCAGGCCGGGGCCGATCCATTGGCGCGAGATCGATATGGCCTGACTCCCCTTGATCTGGCGCTCGCCTATAAGAACGAAAACGTGATTGCCGCGCTTCTTCATCAGGCACAATCGATGCCCTCGCTCGAAACCGAAGCTGAAAGCGCCATGCAGTCCGCCGTTCTTCGCGGTCACACGGTACTCGCGAAGCTGTTGATCGATGGCGGCTTCGACATAAACCGTCCGACGGCCAGCGGCTCCACTTACCTGAATGACGCCGCGCTGAAGGGACACCTGAGATTGGTGGAATTGCTGCTCGATAACGGCGCAAAGATCGAAGGCAGGAATGCCGTCGGCGGCACCCCCTTGCACGATGCTGCTCTCGG
This sequence comes from uncultured Acidobacteriaceae bacterium, assembly GCA_963762495.1. Classification (GTDB taxonomy): domain Bacteria; phylum Acidobacteriota; class Terriglobia; order Bryobacterales; family Bryobacteraceae; genus Bog-105. The sequence continues at coordinate 440,243 of CAVXKZ010000006.1, read as the reverse complement.
AGGAAATGTGGAGGTTATTACACTGCTCCTCAATCGAGGTGCGCGCATCGATGCTTTAGACCGCGATGCCAGTGCCACGCCGTTGATGCTGGCCGCGTCGATGAGCCGTGTGAAAGCGGTAGAAACGCTTCTGGAGCACGGTGCCGATCGCAACCTGAAAGATCGTTTTGGACGCACCGCCCTCGATCGGGCTAAGGAGACTGCGGACCGTGGTACGGTCGAGCTGCTCGAGAACGCTGGCCGGATCAGCGGTCCTCCGCCTCGCGCTGCCAAAAGCGAAGCCTAAAAAACCCACCTAAGACTTCTCTCGTATTTCCAAATCTAACGCCGATAAGCGTAAGTGACTGGAAGAAACCGCTTTGCGACGTGGTAAAAGACTCAGCACAGTTTTGATTGCCGATCCCCAGCTCTTGTTCCGGCGCGGATTACGCGCCCTGTTTTCGGCGGAACCGGACCTGGAGGTAGTGGAAGAGGCAGCAGATTTCCCCGATGCCCTCGCCAAGAGCGGGCTTCTGAAACCCGATGTGATGCTGATGGATTTGGCTCTGCTCGAATCAGCCACCCAGCAATCACTCCTGGCAATCAGGCAAAGAGAAGCTGCGCAAACAGCTCTGCTATTCCTGACCGATAAGGATGGGGAGCAGCAGCTTGAAACGGCTATTGCCGCTGGAGCCCGGGGCTACATGCTCCGGAGCAGCACGCCGGCGCAATTGTTGGCAGGCGTTCGGCGGGTGATATCCGCTGAGGACAGGAGTACTATGACGATCTCACCGGCTATTGCCGATTTGCAGGCGCTGGCGGCCTCCAATCCCCCCCAGAGGGGTTCCGTTCTCACCGCCCGAGAGCAGGAAGTCGTTCGGCTACTGGCTGACGGGCGAACCGTCCGCGATGTCGCTGCCGAACTCGGCCTGAGCATCAAGACTGTGGAAGCGCACAAGCTGAACCTCATGCGTAAGCTCGACATTCACAATCGCGCTAGCCTGATCGAATACGCCGCCCGCAACGGCCTCGTTTCTGTTCCAGTGACTCGCTAACACGCTCTGTTTTCATCTGGCCGGGCTTGCTACTCTTCACTTGGGAGCGGTTGCTCGGTCTATGTGGAAATTCGTTTTGGGAGTGCTAGTCGGTATCGTCGTCACATTTGTCGGCGGGTTCGTGATTGTTTTCGCCATCGGGCGCATTTTCGAGAGCAAGCAACCGGCTGTCGCAAGCAATTCTGTCCTCGTTCTGGAAATGACCGGCGACATTCCCGAAGCCGCGCCTGTCGATATTCCAATCCCGTTCATCGAATCCCAGAGCCCGCCGACCATCAGGGATGTTTGGACATCCCTTCATCAAGCCGAGAAAGATAGCCGCATTAAAGCTGTCGTTCTTCAACCGCGCGGTCTTTTGACGGGGTGGGGCAAGTTGGAAGAACTTCACCAGGACATTCTCAATTTCAAGAGATCAGGTAAGCCCGTGTACGCATTCCTGCAGTCTCCCGGATCGCATGAGTATTATTTGGCTTCGGCGGCCGACAAAATCTTCCTCTCTCCCGACGACTCGCTGGAAACTAAGGGTTTTCTCCTGGAGGAGATGTACTTCAAAGGCACTCTCGACAAACTCGGTATTCAGGTGCAGGTAGACCATATCGGGCGGTTCAAAGATGCGGGCGACATTTTCACTAAGACCGGCATGTCCCCTGAAACTCGCGAGGTATTAAACCAGGTTCTTGATCAGATCTATGGCGATTTTTGTTCAACGGTCGGCCAAGCCCGTCACAAAACGGCGGATGAGGTTCGAAGCCTGGTGGACAGCGGACCGTTTGAGGCCGCCCAAGCCAAAGCCGCCGGGCTGATAGACCAGCTCGGTTACGAAGACGAGGTCTATGGCGATCTGGAGAAGCGAACGGGAATTAGTACCCTTAACAAACTCTCCCTAAAGACTTATTTCCATGCCGCACCGGGTCAGGGTGACCGGATAGCGCTGTTGGTAGGCGAAGGAGATATTGTTTCGGGTAACCCGAACAACGGCTTCGGAGGACCAACGCTCATCTCCTCCGGGGGATTTAAAAAGCTTGTCGAGCAGCTCAGAAATGACCGCAGCATCAAAGGCGTCGTTCTGCGTATCGATTCACCGGGCGGGGATGCCGTGGCTTCCGATGACATCCTGCATGAGCTGAAGCTGCTTAGCCATGCAAAACCATTTGTTATTTCGATGTCGGATGTGGCTGCTTCGGGCGGCTATTTCATGTCCATGACGGGTGATTCGATAGTGGCCTATCCGGACACGATCACCGGCTCGATTGGTGTTTTATACGTGCGGCCTAATTTCCACGGCCTTTACGACAAGCTCGGCATCCAGGAGGATATCCTCACCCGGGGCAGGATGGCGGATATGGATTCGGAGAGCCAGCCGCTTTCGGACGCCGCCAAAGAAAAGCTGCACGAAATGATCCAGACAACCTATCAGCAGTTCGTCTCGAAGGTTGCCGGGGCGAGGCGAAAGAGTTACGATCAGATCGATCAACTCGCTCAGGGCCGCGTCTGGATGGGTGAGCAGGCCCGGCAGAACGGATTGGTCGATGACCTCGGCGGTCTGGACCAGGCGGTCGCGCTCATTCGCAAGAAAGCCAATCTCCCACCAAACGGCCAAACGAATCTGGTGCTCTATCCGCCTCGGAAGACTTTGTTCGAGGTTCTGACGCAGTCCTCTCCGCAAGCGGTTGAAGATGCCGCGGCCGAAACCAGAATCCGCAAGGTCTTGCCCACTCTGCCCGGTGCCGCCTTCTTACGCGGAGGGATGCTTCGCATTCTGCCGTACCGCTTGTCCATCCATTAGGCCCGGTTTTTACCTCCCGAAGTTCCGCAGGGGGGCTTCAGCCCGGGGGGTTAGCGTTACGTCTCAGTACGCGGCAGCGGAGTGGATCCCGTTCTGTTCGAGCGCTACTTGCATCCGCTCCAGTGCCGAGCGGTGAATTTGGGAGATGCGGCTTTCGTTCACCCCCAACATCCCGCCGATTTCACGCATCGTGTAGTCTCCGATGTAATAAAGGTTCACTACCTTGCGCTGCCGGGCCGGCAGGATGTTCATTACGCTATTCAGGCGGTCGCGCAGCTCAGCGCGTGCGAAGAGCCGATCCGGAGCCTGCGCGGGAGCACTGGGAATCTCGAAATTCGGCTGATCAGAATCGTCACCGGCATCCAACGAGGTCACGCCCTTGCCGAGCGATCGCAGGTCTACCTGAAGCGATTTCCACTGCCGCGGCGATAGGCCCATCGCTTGTGCAAGCTCGGTTTCCGTTGGATCGCGATTCAGCTTGGCCTTCAATTCCTTGGTAACCGTCTCCAGTTGCCGGTGCCGCTTCCTCAAATCCCGCGACGCCCAGTCCATCTGCCGCAGATAATCGAGGATCGCGCCTCGGATGCGGTGCTTGGCATAAGTAGCGAAAGTCACCTCTTTATCCTCGCGATATTTGGTCGCAGCGTCGAAAAGACCCATGGTTCCCGCGTGAATCAAGTCATCTAGTTCGATATGCACAGGAACAGACTTCTGTACATGGCTGGCTATTCCGGAAACGATGGACAAATGTTCCAAAATCAGTTGATCTCTGCGGGAATGATCTTCGGATTCTGCGGATTTCGAAAGAGCAGGTTTCGTGGCGGCGTTCATGGTTTCTCCCGGGCCAAACGCATCGTGCGTTCAGGCTCGTCCGGAGAAACGCACCCCGTCCACCAGCTCTGACAGTGCGGCTCTGTAAAGCTAATAAGATTAGTTAAATGAGGTGCTTACAGGGAAATCTACAGCGCCGTCGGCTCGTCGGCGTAGGTGTTTCCAGCTCTTGACTTCTATTCCGAAACAGCCAAGTTGCTGTTTCTTGTTTCGTATCGGGATTAAGGGTCCAAATCGGCACAAAGAGCGAAGATCGCCTCTCGCGAAATGGATACTGCCGGTATCGGATTTACCCGATGGAGAGGGAGTCGGAGCTTACGGTTAATGATGGGGTGAGCCGACCCTAGCCGGCTCTTTCGCGGTTTCGCCGCTCGGATAACTCACGTGCGGCTGGCTTGCGAGGCGTGGGGTGACTGTCCGGCGAGTGACTCGAGTGCCCATTGCGCGCCTTAGAGCCACCCAATAGCTCGGAATCTAGCAAGAGATCGAGAAGGGAAACTCCGAACTTTTCCATAAATCGGTCGGCGAATTGAGGCTGCAATCTTCTTACGCCTTTCAATACGTTGTGGACCTGAGGCTGGGAAATCCCCAGAATGCGCGCCATGGCCCGTTCCGTGCATTCACCGTTCTGAATACGGCCATTTACATGGGCCCGAAGCCTTCCTAAAAGTAGCTCAAAGGAAAGGCTTTCTTGCTTTAGTACTGATTTCACGTTGAAATAGGGTGCCTCTAGTGTCGCAAAATTTAAGCAATTTTACATGGTCGCGGATTTAGCCCTAATTTCTCGCAAACACTTGGAGTTCTTGGTCTTGTGACAAAACAGTGGAAAACCAACGGAGAATTCCGTAGAAAAAATACACTATTTTTTATACACGACGGGAAAGTACCATATCGTTGGTTTCATAAACAAACGCCGCCACACCCGCGAAAGCGGGTGATTGGAGGGAAAGAAATAAAGAATGCAGTGGACTCGTTCAGAAACGTTAGCCTTAGCTCAGCAGTCTTGCACGTATTGCTACGGCCTTGGTCTTCGACCCGGGCGTTCAGGGGCGTCGACTCCTTGTAATTGCGTGTTTCGGGCCATCTTCCGCGCTTGCCATGCGCGGTTTCGGCTTTGCGCCTTGAAAGAGAAATATGTGAGTCGCGTCTCGTTGGAGGCCAATCCCGGACGCCAGCGCAAATCGGTTTGGGGTATGAAAAACGAGGAGTATATCGCCGATTTCTGCCTCGTCGCCCGGCGTGCGTTGAATGATCTTCAATTCAAGATTTTCAGATTTCACTTCCTGTTGGGAGCCGACTGGAATTTATGCTGTCGGAGATTGGAGCTGGACCGCGGAACATTTTTTCACGAAGTGTATCGAATTGAGCAAAAGCTCGGGCGAACCTTCCGGGAACTCCAACCGCACCCGCTCTTCCCCTTGGATGAGTACTTTAACGGAACTGGCCGGCACGAGCCCGTAGTTGCGACGCTGGTGACCCCGTTCCCGGTGGAAACCGAAGCTCCTCCTAAGCGGCGGCCGGTGTTGAAATTTCCAGTGAAAAAGGCTGCCTAAGGTTCCAAACCAACATGCTAAAGAGCCGGATTGTCTGGCGGCGACCGGCTCTCGATTATTTTCTTTTTCTATCCATCCTGTAAAATACGCTGCTGGCGAAAAAATCTGGAAAGCAGTTCTCCCGATTCGATCGCGAGCAGCCCTTCTTCAATCCGCACGCGGTGATTCAGCAAATCCGAGTCGGCCAATCTGAATTTGCTCCGGATCCCTCCAAAACGAATATCCCTCGCTCCGAAGACCAGTCGCTCCACGCGCGCAATCACAATCGCGCCGGCGCACATAACGCAAGGCTCAATCGTTACGTATAAAGTGGTGTCCGGCAGCCGGTAGTTACCAATCGAACGCGCGGCCGCCCGTATCGCCTCGATCTCCGCGTGCGAAACGGGGTCGCCTGAAGAGATCGGCCGATTCCAACCCTCGCCGATTAAGCCGCCGTCAAACGCAACAACGGCTCCCACCGGGACCTCTCCGGCCTCTTCAGCCGTCCGCGCAAGCTCGATTGCCCGTCGCATAAAACGCGCGTCCACGTCCGACCACGTCATTCGCCGATTGCCTCGAACCTGATCCAGCAGCCGTTCGTATCTTTTTTCAGACCCTGCATCCGAAAGTTCCGAGCGTTCGGCATGGCGAGGTCCCGGCTGGCATTACTACGGTACGCTACCGGAAGGGGGCGAGTTTTGTTTAGATACTTTTCTTTGGCATTCAAAAACAGCTTGCGAAACCGCAGGCGCAGTATTTTGACTATTTCCAGTATCGCGGTTTCCCTCTGCCTTCTTGGCGTTCTGATCGCGATGTATCACGCGTTGTTCTTCAACCAGGAGACGCCCGGCCAGGCCTTGCGCCTGGTGGTAAGAAACAAAATTTCGCTTGCTCAACCACTCCCTGTGGCGTATGAAGATAAAGTTCGCAGGCTCCCCGGCGTGCAGGAGATCTCCGTATGGAATTGGTTCGGAGGCGCCTACAAAGACAGCCGGGATTCGAAGAATTTCTTTGCGCGCCTGGGCGTCGAGCCGAAGCCGTTCCTGCGCATCCGAACGCAAATGGAGATGCCGGACGATCAGCGGCAGGCGTTCATTAACGATCGCACGGGCTGTGTAATATCTCGCGATCTCGCCGAAAAATTGAACTTCCATGTGGGCGATCGCCTCACCATTGTGGGGGACATTTATCCGGTAAACCTGGAGCTGAAAGTTGTCGGCATATTCGACGATCCCGATGCTCTAGACACCCTGTTTTTCAATTACGACTACCTTCGAGATGCTTTACCCCTCGGCCGCCGGAACTTCATCAGCACGCTAGCGGTTCTGGCGGACAGTCCGGAGGACGTGCCGCGGATCGCGCAAGCGGTGGATACAATGACAAGAGAGTCTTCGTATCCCACCAAGACCGAATCTGAGGCCCAGTTCGCGCTCAGCTTTGTCTCTTTCATCGGAAACATCAAGCTCTTCTTGTTGAGCATCTGCGCCGCGGTCACCTTCACGATTCTGCTGGTGTCGGGCAACACGATGGCGATGTCGGTCCGCGAGCGGATTAAAGAAGTAGGTGTGTTGAAGACCCTTGGTTTCAACAACGATACGATCCTCGGAATCATCATCGGCGAGGCGATCACCATCGCCTTGATCGGCGGAATCGTCGGGCTGCTCCTCGCCTCTCTTCTTACGGTGGTAGTAGGCAGGGCGGCCGCGGCATTCATGCCTCAATTACACGGATTGTCCATTACTCCGTTTACTGCGCTCTTCGCGCTCGGGGTGGCGGTTTTGATCGGGATTATCAGCTCGTTCTTTCCAGCATGGAACGCGGCACGGACAAACATCTTGGACTCGCTTCGTTATAGCGGATAGGTAATCATGGCCATTCCACTCAGCTACAACATTCGCAATTTGATCGTGCGCAAGACCACTACGCTCATGACAGCGGCCGGCATCGCCATGACGGTTGCCGTCTTGTTGGCCGTACTCGGTCTCGTCTCCGGGCTCGAGCGAGCGTTCGCCTCCACTGCGAACCCGCTTCACGTGCTCGTGATGCGCAAGGGCGGAAACGCTGAATTGACCAGCCTGCTGACCCAGCAGCAGTTCCAGATCATCAAGGCGTATCCGGGCATCGCGACTGGCTCCGACGGCCAGCCGCTCGCCTCTCTTGAGGTCGTCTCGGTTATCAATCTCCCGAGCGTCGAAAACGCCGAGGGTTCGAATGTGACGCTACGCGGAATATCTCAGCGCGGCATCCAGATGCGCCATTTGAAGATCATCGATGGGCGATGGTTCAATCCAGCCGCGCGCGAAGTCACCGTCGGGAAGGACATCGCTAAGCGTTATCCGAATGCCCGCATGGGCAAACAACTTAGATTCGGCCGAGGTCTGTGGACCGTTGTGGGCGTGATGGACGCCGGAGACAGTGCAGTCAATAGCGAAATCTTTGGGGATGGGGTCGAGGTCGCGTCCGACTTCAACCGCCAAGATACCTATAGCTCCGCTCTGTTGCAGGCGACCGACGAAGTGACTGCGGCTGCGCTGATCAAATCGCTCGAAGCCGATCGCCGCCTGAATGTAACCGTGATGAGCGAGAAAGAGTATTACGACAATCAAACCGTTTCAGCGAAGCCAGTGCAGTTTCTGGGCTACTTCGTCTGCATCATCATGGCTGTCGGAAGCTGTTTCGCCGCGATGAACACAATGTACGCCGCTGTGGCGAGAAGGGCGAAAGAAATCGGAACGCTCCGCATACTCGGCTTTCCGCGAGGTAGCATTCTGCTGAGCTTCTTCTTCGAATCTCTCCTCCTGTCGCTCGCCGGAGGCATTCTTGCCTGCATCCTGGTGCTGCCGTTGAATAACGTGACCACGGGCCTGGGGAATTTCGTAACCTTCAGTGAAACCAGTTTCAACTTCCGTGTGGGGCCCGATGTGATGGCCATTGGCATAATTTTCTCGCTGCTTCTCGGAGCTGTTGGAGGCCTTCTGCCGGCACGGCAGGCGGCCCGCAAGGAGATCCTGACGGCGCTTCGCGAAATCTAGGCGAATTCGGATTGGGAATGGAAACGGAGCTCAAAAACTTACGGATAGATCGCTCGGCCAGGCGGGAGCGCGAACCAAAGGCCATTGGCAAGCTGATCGTTATCGCTGTTGTGATTGCGCTGGCAGCGGTAGGCGCGGTATTCGCTGTCAAAAAACTGAATGCGGCCACGCCGGTGCAAACGATGCAAGTGCAGTCGCCGATGACCACCTCCTCGGCCGGAGAGCAGGTCGTACTGACTGCGACGGGTTACATCATTGCAGCTCATAAAATCGAAGTCGCGTCGAAAGTAAATGGCCGCGTCGCGTGGATCGGTGTCGATAAAGGCGATAAAGTCCAGGCTGGCCAGGTTCTGGTGCGATTGGAAGACGACGAATACCGCGCCCAAGTCTTGCAGCAGCAGGGGCAACTGGCAAATTTAGAGGCGAAACTGGCCGAGGATGAGCATGGCTCGCGTCCGGAGGAGATTCAGAAGGCGCGTGCTGATGTCGATCAGGCCAAGGCGGATCTGGCCGATTCAAAAGCCACTTTAGACCGGACCAGCCAGCTTGTTTCCGAGGGCGTAATGGCGAAACAGGCGCTCGACGATGCCAAAGCCAAGTATGACGGCGATGTCTCCAAAGTAGCCAGCCTTCAGAGGACTCTCGATCTGGCCGTATTAGGGCCGCGCAAAGAGGAGATCGATCAAATCAAGGGGCAGATAGAGCAGGCTCGCGGCGCGTTGGCCTACGCTCAAGATCAGCTCGACAATACAGTTATCAAAGCGCCGGTTACCGGAACCATCCTCGACCGCAATGTTGAAAAAGGCGAATTCATCACCACCGGATTTGTCGGCGATAAAGGCGCGAAGGGTTACATCGTGACCATGGCCGATTTGAAAGATTTGCAGGTGGAACTCGACATTAGCCAGAACGATCTGGCGAAGCTGGCTGACCGTCAGAAGGGCACAATTACCACGGATGCCTACCCGGATCGCAAATACCAGGGCTACATCGAACAGGTTTCGCCGGAAGCGGACCGCGCCAAGGCTACCGTTCAGGTGAAGGTTCGGGTAGAGAATCCTGATGGCTATTTACGCCCGGACATGAACGCCACAACTGTCTTTTATAACGACGCCCCCGCGCAAACGGCCACCTCGGCCAAACGGGTAATCGTCGTTCCGGCGACTGCGGTTCAGAACGGAGCCGTATTTGTGGTTATGAACGGCCGGGCGCGGAAACGGCCCGTGACCACCTCTGGAACTTCGGATAAAGGCGTGTTGGTTGACAGCGGCCTTATTGGCGGTGAGGATCTGATCTTGAATCCTCCAGCCAACTTGAAAGACGGAGATCGGGTAGAAGTAAAGCAATCCTAACGGCGGCACGCCGTAGTACACAGGAGGATGAAACAGGTGAGTGAGGCAGTTGTCAAGACAAGCAAATTGAGCAAAGAGTACGTTCGGGATGAGTTCCACGTGATGGCGCTCGATGAAGTGGATATCGAGATCGATCGCGGCGATTTCATGGCGCTCATGGGCCCTTCCGGCTCCGGCAAGTCAACTCTTCTGCACCTGATCGCGGCCATGGACAAACCGACCGACGGCAACATTGAGGTCCTCGGAGCCAACCTGCGTCAGCTTTCGGACAAGCAGATTGCGCACTGGCGAAACGAACATATCGGGTTCATCTTTCAATCCTTCAACCTGATTCCCGTACTCACGGCTTTGGAAAATGTTGAGCTGCCGTTAAAGCTGACCAAGCTGGGCAAGAAAGATCGGCTGGCGCACGCCCAAACTGCCCTCAACCTGGTGGGTTTAGGTGACCGTTTGGACCACCTGCCGAAACAGCTCTCCGGTGGCCAGGAGCAGCGTGTTGCCATCGCACGCGCCATCGTAACGGATCCCGATCTCATCCTTGCCGATGAGCCCACCGGTAATCTGGATGCCGCTTCCGCCGAAGATGTGCTTACTATGCTGACTCGCTTAAACCGCGAGTTCGGTAAAACCATCATCATGGTCACGCACGACCCGCACGCCGCGAAATTCGCGGCCACCATACGTCATCTGGAGAAGGGCCAATTGTTGCAGTCCGGCACGCTTCCAGCCGACTGGAGTTCAGCGCTAGCAGTCAGGAATTAGATCAGAACCGCCCGCATAGGCCAGCGGCCGGTTCGCTAATGGCGAAAATGCCGTATGCCCGTGAATACCATTGCCAGGTTCAGCCGGTTGGCCGCGGCGATTACCTCCTCGTCCCGCACTGATCCGCCTGGCTGAATAAAGCCGTGATCCCGTGCTTGGCGCCTTCTTCCAAGCCATCGGGAAATGGAAAGAAGGCGTCCGAAGCCAGCACCGTCCCTTCGAGCGGCAGAACTGTTTTCATTGCGGCGACCTTGACGCTATCCACCCGGCTCATTTGCCCTGCGCCGACGCTTACCGTTTGCCCCGCGCGCGCAAACACGATCGCATTCGATTTCACGTGCTTGCAAACCTTCCACCCGAAAAGCAGACCTTCCATCTCGTCGGGAGTAGGCCGCCGCTCCGTCTTCACCTTGAGCGCCGAGCTGTCGACCGTCACATTATCCGGCGTTTGCGCTAGCAGGCCGCCTGAGATGGATTTAATCACAAGCTCCGGCTTATCGAGCGGCTTAACACGAACCAGTCGCACATTCTTTTTCGCTCGCAGTATGCCCAGCGCGGTCTCGGAGAATGCCGGAGCCACAATCGCTTCCACAAACAGGCGGGAGACCTCCGTTGCTGTCTCCTCATCCAATTCGCGGTTGAAGGCGAGCACTCCGCCAAACGCTGAAACAGGATCCGCTTCGAGCGCCTTCCGATATGCTTCGGCCAGTCTCGTCTGCTCCGCGCAACCACATGGATTGGTGTGCTTGATAATCGCCGCGGCCGGGCCCTCGAACTCCTGAATCAACTGCCAGGCCGCATCCAAATCCACCAGATTGTTGTACGAAAGTTCTTTCCCGTGCAGTTGCTCTGCGGCCGCGATGCCCGTCTGACCCAGCGCATAAAGGGCTGCTTGCTGATGCGCATTCTCTCCATAGCGCAGGCTCGCCACTCGCAGAGCTGAAACGGAAAGCCGCTCCGGCAGCTCTTCCGGTATCGTTTGGCCTTCGGCATTGACCTGCGCCAGGCGCTTGGAGATGGCCGAATCGTACGCCGCTGTGTGCGTAAAGGCTTCCTGCGCCAGCTTCCAGTGAGTTGCCGGGGCAAGAGCGCTTCCATTGCTTGTCATCTCATCGAGGATCTGGCCATATTGTGACGGCGAAACCACGACCGCGACATCCTGGAAATTCTTGGCCGCCGCGCGGATCATCGTCGGGCCTCCAATATCGATATTTTCGATCAATTCTTCGCGCGTAACGTCTGGTTTATCCGCAAACTTTTCGAATTGATAAAGGTTCACCACCACCATCTGAATCGCTGGAATCTCATGTGCTGCCAGCGACCGCATGTGCGCCGGATTCGAGCGGACCGCCAGAATGCCGCCCGCAATGCGCGGATGTAATGTCTTAACGCGGCCGTCCAGCATTTCGGGAAAGCCAGTGATGTCGGCCACTTCGCGAACCGGGATCTGATTATCCCGAAGTAGCTTGGCCGTTCCGCCAGTCGAGATCAGTTCCACGCCCATACCATGCAATCGCCCGGCAAAATCGACGATACCGGTCTTGTCCGTTACGCTCAACAGAGCGCGCTCGATCTTTGGCATAAATCAATATTTTTGCAAACAGATCGGGCCGGAATATTTGCGCTAAAGCTGCAGGACGAGCCGCAAGCCAGCGTCTACCGAGCCTCGCAGGCGCACTGGAAGCGTTCCGGCATGCTCGGTTAGGAATACTCTGTCGAGGGTTAAGATTTGCGGAGACATTCACCACCGAGTCACGAGGAAGCCCAGAGGAACGCGCCGGAAGCAAGTTGTTCACCCGGCGCATCGGCTAACTTGAGGTTACTGGTGACCACGGCAACGATGGATTGCCCGTCTGAATCGCTGGCTGCGATTGAAGGAATCTGCCTGGACCACGAGCACTGGTCGCCGAAACCCCGGTTCGGTGGGATCGAAATTATAAGCATTGTGAATATCGCCTCGCTTCTCGATCAGCACCGATCCGGTAACGTACTTTTTCAGACAATTTAAATTCCCAATCTCTTGCGTCCAAAGGGTACCAAATCTCGCAAACCCGCTGGAAGTGATCGATGCCAGCCACCTGGGATCCTTCTCGATTGTCTTCAGTACAGCGCGGAGCAGTGTTTCAAAAAGCTTCGCAGGCTGCCGCATGTAGATTTCATTCAGCTGATCCTTATCAACAGCTGCCTTTTGGCTATCGAGAAGCTCCAGTGATAGAAGTGATCTCAGCCGAAACGTAACTATAGCTACTTTTTGGCTATCGAGGAACTCCGTTATTCGCGAAGGCAAAGAGCTTACTCCGCGTAGTAAGGAAGTACGGAGACGGCGGCGCATGTGCGGCTTTTCCTGAACTGGAGATCCCGGAAACGATGATCGTCTGATGCACAAGAGATCGCAGTATTTTGCCTGATCACGAGCACTGATCGCTCGAACCTCGGTTGAGCGTCGTGGCTGAGGAAGATCGGCCCACCAAATCTCGCCCCGCTGGACGTCATCCATTCCAGCTACCAGGAATCCTTCTCGATTGTCTTCAGTTGAGCGCGGTGCAGTGCTTCACCAAGCTTGGCAGGCTGCCGCGTGTAGATTTCATTCAGCCGATCCGTAACAACACCTGCTTTTTGGCTATCGAGAAACTCGGCGATCGCGGTGGTATAGAGCTTACTTCGCGAAAGACGGAGACGGCGGGCGGCGGCTTCAGCGCGGCGGAAAATATCGTCCGGCACAGAGATCGCAGTTTTCATAACTCAAGTATAACGCCGGTTATACCGTTCTGCATGAGTTGCTCACGCCAACTCAACACCCAACGAAGCAACCACTTCATCGATGGCCAGATAGAGGTCTGCCTGATGCTTGTAGTATTCATCTATGTCTGGAGTCAGAACATACGCGAATATCTCAACCGTGAACGAAGCGGCTGAAAAGGCGCTGATGCGAACGGGCGTTGGACCAATTTCGACCTGCTTGTTTTTCTCCAGCATGTCGCGAAGGCCCTTTATGAGTTGCCGGATCTGGTCCTTCGATGTTGCTCGCTTGATCGTGAAACTCGGGTTGAAAAGAATCTTGTCCCTAACGGCATAGTTTTCGAGATTCATTCCGGCAAACGCGGAGTTGGGAATACTCATCACGGTTCGATTCAGCGTGCGAACCCTCGCCGAGCGTAGACCGATATCTTCTACGGTTCCGATCACTCCGCCGAAATTGCCGAAATCTCCCACCATTACCGGAGCGTCCCCAATAACCGAAACTCCGCCAAAAACATTGGCGATTGTCTGCTGTGCGGCGAGGGCGACAGCAATCCCGCCGACACCAAGGCCGGCGATGATTGTTGTCATGTTGAAACCCCAGTTATCCAGAATGAGGATCGCGGCAAAAATCGAGATGACAGCTTTCAGAGTGCGTCTGCCAAGATAGATGATCGAATTCGAGACGACGCGCTGACGGTGGTTCAGTCTGCGGTCGATCCGTACGATGAGGTAGTCCAGAAGATTGATTAAGCCCCACGCGAAGGAGCCAACGACAACCAATAGCAGCGCACGGCCTATATACAGCCGGGCCAGTGCCGCCGGCGCAATCATCTCTTCGAAGATGCGAAACAGGAGAATCGTCAACAGCACCAGCGCGGGATCGACGATCGCCCGCACCCATGCAATACCGCTGGTTCTTCGAAAGCGCGAACTCAGCGATTGCAGGAGAGCATTGAAGAGATGCACGAACATACGGAAGATCGCAAACAAGATCAGCGCAGCCAACAGCAAGGCGATCCATTTCCAGAGGGGAGTTTCCAGCAATCGCCGCGCGACAAGGAATCGCGGAAGGCGCGCTTCAATTCTGGATTCCGTGCTCGGCACCGGCACTAACTGCGGAACTTTCGCGACCGTGTTTGCCGAAAATACCCAAATGGCAGGCCCACTCGCAGGCTGGTTTCGGTGCAGTTCGATCATAAACTGCTGGTCGTTACTGGTAACGGTGGTGACGTGCTCAATCGCTGGATCGGGATCGTCTCCCGGATTGCCCTGTGGATCCTGACTCAACTGCAGCGCGTCAAAGCTGCTGGCCGAGTTCAGAAGAGACTCGATATCTTTGGCGAGGGTTGGCCCTTGCTGCGCTCTCTGCCTTTCCGGTATGCGACTCAAATCGAGATACTGCGCGGCCTTGTTGTAATCGTTCTGATGACACGCTTGCAGAAATGCAGTAACGGTCGAGCGCGGATTCAGCCGATTGAGTGGATCGGCTGGCACACCCGGTGCTGCGCCACCGGCCTGGACGAATGCTGAAAACAGAGTGAGAGCAACACAGAGCTTTCGAATCACAACTATACGACGATGTTGGCGAGCGTATCTGCAACAACAATAGTCATCTCATTCCAATGGCTTTCACGAATAGAATCAAAGCGTGCCCCACTACTGCACTCTGATCCCGGGCGATGGTATCGGCCCTGAAGTCGCGCAAGCAGCGGTGCGCTCCGTTGAAGCAACCGGCGTGGACATTTGCTGGCGCCGTGCTGAGTTGAATGAGGCCATCATTCTTGAATCGGGCAAAACGCTTCCGCAGTACTTGCTCGATTCGCTGAACGAAACGCATGTCGGGCTGAAAGGGCCCGTGACAACGCCCGTCGCAGGCGGTTTTCAGAGCGTCAACGTAGCGCTTCGGAAAACCCTCGACCTCTTCGCCAATGTCAGGCCGGTTCGCACCCTTCCGGGCATTAGGACGCGCTTTGCTGACGTCCGGATCGACATGGTAATTTTCCGCGAGAATACGGAGGATCTTTACTCCGGCCTGGAACACGAAATCGTCAAGGATGTAGTAACGAGTCTGAAAGTTATCACGCGCACCGCCTCGGAGCGTATTGCACGTTACGCCTTCAACTATGCGCAAACCAATCGGCGTCGCCAAGTGACCGCTATACACAAAGCCAACATCATGAAACTGGCTGACGGGCTCTTCTTACGCTGTTGCCGCGAGGTTGCCAAACAGTTTCCCGAGATTCAGTACAAAGAGCTGATTGTGGACAACGCCTCCATGCAGCTCGTCATGCGTCCCGAAATTTTCGATATTCTCCTGTTGCCGAATCTGTACGGCGATATCGTTTCCGATCTCGCCGCGGGGCTGGTGGGCGGCCTAGGCATCGTTCCGGGCGCGAACATGGGCGAGACACACGCCGTATTTGAAGCTGTTCACGGCAGCGCGCCCGATATAGCGGGGCAGGGAAAAGCCAATCCCACCGCCCTGATGCTCTCGTCGGTGATGCTGTTGCTTCACCTCGGCGAAAAAGAAGGCGCTCACAAACTGCAGAACGCAGTGGAAGCCGTTTACCGGGAAGGGAAGTATCTGACCGGAGATGTGGGAGGCACCGCATCCACGGAAGAATTCACGGACGCGGTGGTCAGAACCATTAAAAGCTAATCTCGCTTAGCTCAGCCCCTTTTCTCCGAGAAAGACAACCAAATCCACGACGCGATTCGAGTAGCCCCACTCGTTGTCGTACCATGCCACCACCTTTACCAGGTTTCCGTCTAGAACCTTGGTCAACTCGGAATCCACGATCGAGCTGTTCGGGTTGCGAAGCAAGTCGCTCGAAACGAGCGGATCCTCCGTGTATGCGAGTTTCCCCTTAAGTGGCCCTTCGGCTGCTTTTTGAAGTGCGCCGTTGACCTCTTTCGTCGTGGTGTTCCTCTTCAAAACCGCTGACAGATCGACAATCGAAACGTTCGGCGTGGGCACCCGCAGCGCATAGCCGTCCAACTTACCATTGAGCTGCGGAACAACGAGACCAATTGCTTTCGCCGCCCCGGTCGAACTCGGGATGATGTTCAAAGCAGCCGCCCGCGCGCGCCGCAGATCCGAGTGTGGAAAATCCAGCACGTTCTGATCGTTCGTATAGCTATGAACCGTCGTCATCGTTCCCTTCTCAATGCCGAACGTATCATTCAGAACCTTGACAACCGGCGCAAGGCAATTGGTCGTACACGAGGCGTTCGAGATGATGTTGTGCTTCTTGGGATCGTACATCTCATCATTCACCCCGAGCACGATCGTCACATCCTCGTTCTTCGCGGGAGCCGAGATGATCACCTTTTTCACCGAGCCGCGCAGGTGCTTCTTCGCCTGGTTCGCGTCTGTAAACCTGCCTGTGGATTCGACTACAACTTCGACGCCTAAACTCGGCCAGTCGATCTCTGCGGGGTCCCTGATCGCGAATATTTTGATCCTCTTTCCTGCGACGACAATATCTTCACCGTCCGCCTTAACGTCGTCGCTCAATTGTCCAAGGATCGAATCGTACTTCAATAAATGCGCGAGCGTCTTCGTGTCGGTCAGATCGTTCGCCGCGACAAATTCTATTTTGGGATTATGCAGACCTGCCCGGACGACATTTCGCCCGATACGGCCAAAGCCGTTAATACCCACTTTGATTGGCATATTCCTCTATTCTACGGAGCGTTATGTTTCGGGCCCGCAGAGAGGGAAGTAACCCTCCAAAGTTTGCCAATTCTATCTCGGCGGTGGCAGCGGCGGTGCCGTTGTTCCTCCGATGTTCGCGTACGAATCCTCCACCCTGATGACCTTTCCCTCGTTGAACCGTACGAACGTCATCTTGCCGGGCGGATCGCCGTAGATCCAGTCCTCGATCTCGTCACCATCGGCATTGGTCTCGCGGCTCTTGCTGCGGGGCTTGCCGAGCGCCAGCAAGACCTGGTCTTGATTCATTCCTTGCACCGCCTGCTGCGCTTTGATCGCTTTCTTGATCGGCTCGGGAAGCGTGTCCATGTACTGCTCGGCCGCCGAATGCTTTTCAAAATCGAAAATCGGCGACAGCATCTGCCGGATATCCGCGGCCTTCAAAGAGGGCACGCTTCCCGGAAACACGAGTGCGATGTGCGATCCATTCGCCCCCTGGTTGCCGTTTTGGTTGGTCGCAATCGGGCTTGTCCCTCCGATTCCCACTTGTACATGGTCGTACCAGTGGCCGCCGCTTTTCGTCCCGCCATTGATCTCTAGAAGGATTTTGTTGGATTCGATCTGCACCCGCGTAATCTGAATCTCGTCTCCGAACCGCGCGGCCGGTCCGCCTTCTCGCAGTGCGTCGTCCCAGCTCCCCTTGTCGTACTGCCCGTTACTGTGAAACACCAGCGCTTTCTTCGATCGCGGCAGAATTATCTTGGCGGTTGCGAACTCGGCCGTCAACCCGCGTTCGATCTCCATCCGCTCGTCGAAGCTCAACTTGTCCGCTTTGACAGTTTGGCAGAAAAAAAGCAGTGCAAAACCCACCGCTCCCGCGGCTACAAAGTTTCGTTTAGCGTGAGTGCGATGGCCGCCGGCTGGGATTTTACCGGTGCTTTCACGAGTGCAAAGAAGAGCCCCACCGTGAAGACCGTTGCTAAGAGACCTCCCTCCGGCCCGTACGCCCCCCCACTCCACAAGGGCAAGAGATCCCATTTGTAGAAATACCTCGTCACATCGATTGTAAGCCCGCTCAAATTCACTCCGAATAGCGGCAGAACCGCGTTCCAACCATAATGCAGCCCTATAGGAAGCCAAAGATCGCGACTGCGCAAGAAAGCATAGCCAAGCAGGATACCCCAGATAATGGTGTTGACCACACCCAATCCGGACGCATTCGGATTCGAGGAGTGTGCCAGGCCGAAGATAACTCCGACCGGCAGAACCGTGGCGTACGCACCAATTTTTTCGACCAAAAGCTGGAAGGCATAGCCGCGAAAGATCATCTCTTCCCCAGCCGCGCCCAACCAGATCGCAGCAAGATAAAAGATCAGGCTCGGCCATGCGAAGGTGCTATCCGCGCGCCGCACTAAGTGGCCCGTTCCGGCCAGAAGAGGCGCACTTAACATGAGCGCCGCCGCGCCTCCTCCATAAAACACGCCCAGGATGAAATTCCGCGCTGACGCTGACCCGCCGCGCAGCCCTATGTCGGTCAACGGCCGCCTGTCGAAGATTCGCATCGTCAGCAGGTTAGCTATTAAGCCGGCCGCGCATAGGCCCACCGTACCCGCGACGATTACTCCGAATAACGCGTACAGGGAAAGAGTAAAAAGCCGTAGGCCCACTATCACGGACGCTACGAAGAACAGCACCCGCAGCACCACGCCAAGCCTCGTGTCGGGCGTCTTTTTTTGGGACGTTGTGCTGGGATACGGGTCCATTTACAGGCTCGTTGAAGCAAATGCGGATCTGCTCTGGTACTTTCCAGAAAACACCTTAGTACCAGGGCAGGACAATCTCATCCTATCCACAGCCCAAACTGCCGATTAGTCAGGTATGCAAGATACTCAAGAACGGCGAATCGATGCGCGACTTCTCTGCGCGGACCTGGTAGAGGTGATCTGGAGCGATGGTTCGGGCATGCAATGCCGCCGGGTTGCCAATCTGGAAGATATTTCCCTTTCCGGAATTTGTCTCCAAGTCGAAAACGCGATCGTATCCGGCACGTATGTTGCTGTGAACTATGGCGATGGCAAGCTTGTGGGGACGGTCCGCTATTGCGTTTTCCGAGATGGTGGATATTTTCTGGGCATCCAGCTCGAACAGGGATGTCAGTGGTCCACTCAGCACTTCCGGCCCCAGCATTTGGTCGATCCCCGCGAGCTTGTCGATCTCGCCATCCAGCGTCATCTGCAAAATTCAGCCTCGACGGCCTTCAATCAACCTGCCTCTAAGCAGTAAGATCTTAAGACAGGGCAGTCTCTTTTCTTCACGGAGGAGGTGGGGTATGGCTGCACTGACGCCTGCCTTATGCCCACAGACCAGCAACCCGCTGCGGCGACCGGAGTCTACGCCGCCCTTGCCACTCCTCGACGTCCGAATTCAATAGAAGCCGACGGCGCCATACTTCTGGACTATCTCGACACCGTCGTTCAGTCGGGCGTTAACGGCCTCGTACTCTTCGGCTCAACCGGCGAGTTCGTTCATTTTGAAGTGGCCGAGCGGATGCGGGTGGTCAGCTTGGCCATTCGGCGCAGCCGGGTTCCCGTACTGGTGAACGTTTCGCATTCCACTCTTGCCGGGGCCATCGATCTCGCGGAAAACGCTACCCAAGCCGGTGCCTCTGGTCTGCTGCTCATGCCCCCGTATTTTTATCGCTATCCGGACGATCAGATCCGTCGATTTTATGAAGATTTTGTCCGGCTAGCTGAAGCGCCAATCCCCCTCTACCTCTATAATCTGCCGTCGTTCACGCATCCTATTTCAGTCCAGCTCGCCACGGAGTTCCTGAGTTCCGGGGCATTCGCAGGCATAAAAGATTCGAGCCTGGATTCCTCGATGTTTAACGGTCTCCAGAAACTAAAGAGCACCGTGCGCTTTCAATTTTTGGTCGGTAGCGAGGCGCTTTATCTGCAAGAACGCCGCTCCGGCTGTGACGGAATCGTCTCCGGTATCGCCGCCGCCATTCCCGAGCTGCTAGTGGGCTTGGAACGGGCTGTTCTAAACGGCGATATTGGCAAAGCAGACCGTTTGAACGGGCGACTGCAGGAGTTTGTCGAATTTGTTGATCGATTTCCTGCTACTGTCGCGATCAAGCAGGCTGCCGTCGCTCGCGGATGGAGCTTAAATCAGCTTGCGGTTCCATTTGATGACGATATGTCAGCCGACGTGATCGCCTTTCATCAGTGGCTTCGCGGCTGGCTCCCGCCCGTTCTCGCGGAATGCGAAAACGGAGCCGCCGTGCGAACTTAGGAGTGTGACCGACAAGCAGCCCGCGTCCGAATCCACGCTTCCGGTGCTGTCGCCTGACCAATTTCTGGAAGCGGCGCGGCAGCACTCAGAGTGGATCGCCCGCTACTTCGAAAATGTGCGCGACTTTCCCGTCGCTCCGGCCATCGCGCCTGGCGAACTTGCCGCGAGGCTTCCTCGGGAAGCGCCTGAAGCGGGAGAATCGCTCGCCGCCATCTTTTCCGATTTTCGATCGACCATCTTTCCCGCTTTAACCCTATGGAATCACCCCCGATTTTTTGCTTGGTTCTCCGTCTCGTCCACCCCTCCATCGATCCTTGCTGATTTTCTGGCGGCCACGCTGAATGTCAATGCCATGCTCTGGAAGTCCTCGCCGGCGGCCACGGAGTTGGAACAGGTCACGCTCGCCTGGCTGCGGCAGTGGCTCGGGCTGGACGATTCATTTTTCGGCATCATCTATGACACCGCGTCCGTAGCCGTCCTCCAGGCGATCGGCGCTGCCCGCGAGTACATCGACCCCGAATGCCGGACCAAGGGCATGCGTCCGGGCTTGATCGTTTACGTTTGCCAGCACACCCACTCTTCCGCGGAGAAGGCGGCCATCACGCTCGGCTTCGGTCAAGAGAATGTCCGCAAAATCCCGGTTGACAGCGAATTCCGAATGCGAGCCGATCTGCTCGAACGGGCAATTCGAGCCGATCTCGCCGCCGGTAAACGCCCGTGCTGCGTTGTCGCCTCCGTCGGCTCGACATCCACCACTGCCATTGACCCGGTCCCCGCCATCGCGGAGATCGCCGAACGCTACAAGGTCTGGTTGCACGTCGATGGCGCTTACGGTGGATCGGCGGCCGTTGTCCCCGAGATGCGCCACGTTCTTGACGGAGCCGCGCGCGCGCACTCGCTTACTTTGAATCCGCATAAGTGGCTGTATGTGAGCATCGATTGCAGCGTTCTCTACACTCGTTATCCCGATATCCTGCGTCGTGCCTCGGCGCTTGGCGTCGAATATCTTCGCACCGCCGAAGACGAACACGTCATTAATTACAACGATTACGGCGTTCAGCTTGGGCGCCGTTTCCGCGCTCTGAAGCTCTGGTACGTGTTCCGCTATTACGGCCGTCAAGGGATCGTCGCCATGCTGCGCGAGTCTCTTCGGCTCGCCCAGGTGCTGAAGTCCTTAGTCGAACAGGACCAAGCCTTTGAGCTTTGCGCGCCTGTACCTTTTTCTCTTGTCTGCTTCCGTTACTGTGGCGATGATCAAATGAACAAGAAGATTCTCGCGGACGTAAATGCTTCCGGTAAAGCGTTTCTTTCTCAAACGGTTCTGAACGGGACTTTTGTGCTTCGGTTTGCGATCGGCAATTTCCAGACCACCGAACAGGATGTGCGCGAGACCTGGGCTCTGATTCGCGACGTGGCGGCGCGCCTCGCCGCCATCGAGCCTGTCTGCGCGGCACGACAGTAAATGTCCGACGAGCGGCTCGCGACCTCACTCTGCGGGATCGCCCTCAAGAACCCGGTTTTGGCCGCCTCCGGAACCTTTGGTTACGGGATTGAATTTGAGAAGATCCTCAATCTCAATAAGCTCGGGGGCCTCGTCACCAAGGGGCTCTCGCGCGAGCCCATCGTCGGCAATCCCGCCCCGCGCCTTTGGCACACGCCTGGCGGAATGATCAACTCGGTCGGCCTCCAGAATGTCGGAGTCACCGAATTCATTCGCAGTAAGCTGCCGAAGCTTCGCCGTTACTCCGTTCCGGTATTCGCGAATGTTTTCGGGTATGCGGCGGAAGATTACCAAGAAGTCATTCGCGCTCTCGAAGACGCCGAAGGAATCGCCGGATACGAACTGAACGTCTCCTGTCCCAATACAAAGCACGGCGGAATCTTCTTCTCCAGCGACCCGGCACTGCTCTCGGATCTTGTCACGCGCGTGCGTGCCATCGCCCGGCGTCCGGTCGTCGTGAAGCTCTCGCCGAACGTGGCCGCCATTGAGCCGTTTGCCAAAGCCGCCGAAGACTCAGGCGCGGATGCAATCTCCTTAACCAACACGTTCATTTCCTTGGCCATTAACGTAAAAACCCGCAAGCCTCGCCTTGGCGCGGGATTCGGTGGCCTCTCGGGACCGGCCATCAAGCCGCTTGCCTTGCGCCTCGTCTATGAAGCCGCGCGAGCCGTCAAAATCCCCGTCATCGGCATCGGTGGCATCGCTACCGGGTCAGACGCCGCCGAGTTCCTTATGGCCGGCGCTTCCGCCGTTCAGGTAGGCACCGCTACTTTCGTCGATCCCCGTGCGCCGGTATTGATAGCCCATCAGCTCGATCATCTGCTTCGTGAAACGCGTCGAAGCTCGGTACTTGAGCTCATTGGAGCTACCGATTACCACGGCTTAGTTTGTAAATAGCGTCCGATCATAGGAGCGTATGAGGATTGTCCGTATCGAAGCCGTTGGTTTGCGCGGCGGCACGCCCGAGGGCGGTTGGGCGAACGAGATCAAGCCCGGGGACTGTGTTCACACCCTTATGGCCGTTTATACGGATGATGGGGTCACGGGTTGGGGTTCGGTGTTCTCCAATGACGCTCTCGTGCAAGCAGCGCTGGAGGTTCTGGAACCCTTGTACAAGGGAGAAAATGCGCTCGAGCCGGAACGCGTCAGCGAAAAACTGCACGCCAACACATTCTGGCTGGGGCGAGGCGGCAGTATCACCCACACGATCAGCGGCATTGATATCGCGTTGTGGGACATTCTCGGCAAGGTCACTGGTCAACCGGCCGGCAGGCTGCTGGGAGGCCGATACAGGAATCGTGTTCGTCCTTACGCTTCTCTGCTCATGTGCGAACCGGGGCCCCTCTCTGAACATCTCAACTCTGTGCGGCAACAGGGGTTCAAAGCCTTTAAAATTGGCTGGGGTCCGTTTGGCCGCGAGAGCGACAGAAAAGATGAAGAGATCGTTCGAGCCGCGCGCGACGCAGTGGGCACGGAAGCGATGCTGATGGTGGACGCGGGTGCCAGCAACGCGTTGTGGCCACACGGCTATAAGTGGGCCGCAAGAACGGCGGAAATGCTGCGGGACTACGGTATCTATTGGTTTGAAGAGCCCCTTCCGCCGGACAATTTGCCGGATTACGTGCTCCTCAGAAAGAAATCGCCGATCTCGATCGCTGGCGGTGAGGTGTTGACGCGCCGGCAATCGTTCGCGCCCTGGCTGCACGCCCGCGCTTTCGATATTGTTCAGCCGGATGTCACAAAAGTGGGAGGCATCTCCGAGGAGCGCAGGATTTGCTGGATGGCGGAGGAGAACGGCGTCCGCTTCATCCCACATGGGTGGAACACCGCATTTGGGCTCGCTGCCGATTTGCAACTAGCATCCGCGGCGAAACATACCGACTTGGTTGAATACCTGACAGGGTCTCCGTTCATCGACGACATTGTGCAGAGCAAATGGAAACTCGATCCCGAAGGTTATCTGGCGATACCGGACGCTCCTGGACTCGGCATTACTCTCGATCTGGATGCCATCGAAAAGCACACAGGAAAGAGGTTCTCCGCGCAATGAGATGCAACAAGCTTGCTATGGCCGCCTGTCTTCTAGTCCCCATCGGAACAGTGCCGGCGGCAGATAAGGATCTGCCGGATCACCTAGTTCCGCGGCGCTCAAGCCAGATACAGGATGGGTTCGGCATTAATTCGGATCTCCCTCGGAATCCGTTCATCCCCTGGAATCGCTGGTGGTGGACTCGCATGTTTGATGCCGGCGTGAACTTTATCCGTATTGGTCAATACGAAAACAGCTCCGACTATACCAGTTGGGAATGGGTCGAACGCAAGCGTGGCGAATATTCCGTCGTCCCCGAGCTGGACGACTACGTGAACTCTCTGGTGGAGAATGGCGTCCATATCGAAATCCAACTGCTCTATGGAAATCCGCTGTATACGTCTCCGGCGGGCCGTACCCCGCAATCTGTCACTCCAGAACCGGGCAGCTTCCATAATCCCGATCGGAGTTTGTACTCAGTCTTCTGGCCACCGAAAACAGGCGAACAAATACAAGCATTCACGAAGTATGTTGCCTGGATGGTGAATCACTTTCGCGGCCGCGTTGAATATTACGAGATCTGGAACGAACCGAACATCGACTATTGGAATCCGACGCCGAATCCGGAGGAATACGGCAGATTATTCAAGGCATCGGCACCGGTAATCCACCGGACCGATCCGAAGGCAAAAGTCGTTTTCGGCGGGCTCGCCGGCGCGGAAACCGAGTTCGCCAAAGGCGCCCTCGATGCTTGTGATTGCGCTTCTGACATCGACGTCTTCGCGTATCACAATTATCCGGGCTACGGCCACAATCTGAACCCGGAAGCGGTTCACAAGGATGGCGACACAAACGCCTCGTCGAAACCGTTGCGGGACATCGTCCGCGGTTATCCAGGTATTCGGAAGGATCTCGTGTTCTGGGACGACGAATTCAACGACGGCATTCCGTCCTGGACGGGCTCCGATGAAACTGTTCAAGCGAAATATATTCCGCGCGGCTTGATCACCGATCGCGCGACTGGAGTTCGCACATTTGTCTGGCTTCTGGTTGGCGCCACGGACGGGAATGAGATGGACGATTTCGGAATGCTTCACGGACTCAAGTTCAAGGCAGACGATTTCACCGCGCGGCCCGTATTCTCAGCCCTGCAGAACACGAACTCTCTGTTTTCCGACACGCAGCCCGACCCGTCCATCGAGGTGAGCGTCGACCCACCATCCGCTGGCGCAGATCGGCCGGTTGCCTACGCATTCCGCTCTCGAAGCGGCAAGGCAATCGTGGCCTATTGGTTACCCATTCTCAGCCACCCCGGCAATCAGTTCCCAGTGCGGCAAGCGACCCTGCGAATCACTGATTCGGGGATAAAGGACCCCGTTCTGGTCGACGTAAGCTCCGGCAAGCTAAGCGGGATTCGATGGACGAACGGCGAAGGGACGCTGGAGCAAATGCCTCTGACCGATACCGTTATGGCCATTGCCGACCGAAGCTTTTTCGACTGGCCGGAACTGCCCGAAGCGCCCAGTGATTTGAATGTTCACGAGAGAAGCGATGGAATGCAGATTAGCTGGCGCTCGCACGGCGGCAATCCAGAATTCGTATCGGTCGAGCGCCGCGTTGGTTCGAATCGCGCTTGGCGGCCACTGTCCAAGCTTGACGCACCTGCCACTTCCTTTTCAGATACTAATGCTGACAAGACCCAGGGGTCGATATCATATCGCGTTCGGGCAGGGAACCACGCGGGCATGTCGGCTTATTCGAATATCGCTACGGTTCGCCGCTGAAAATTTGATAAGGAAGCTCGTCTTTCAGTAAAAGCGGATGGCGGAAGCTAAAAGGATCGAACAATCCGGCGCGGCATTAAGACGATCGCTAACGCTATGGGATCTGGTCTTCTACGGACTGATCGTGATCCAGCCCACCGCGCCCATGCCTCTATATGGAGTCGTATCGCAGGTTGCGCGGGGGCACGTAGTCACCACCATCCTGATCGCGATGATTGCGATGCTGCTGACGGCCGTCAGTTATGGCCGGATGGCGCGCGTATATCCAAGTGCCGGGTCCGCCTACGCGTATGTTCGCGGTGAATTCGGAAACTTCGCCGGCTATCTCACAGGGTGGGGAATCATTCTCGATTACCTCTTGAACCCGCTGATCTGCACTATTTGGTGCAGCAAAGCGGCCGTGAATATTGTTCCAGTGCCTTACGCGGTGTGGGCGTTGTTTTTCGCGGCTCTGTTTACCTGGCTGAATCTGCGCGGCGTGGAAACATCGGCAGGCATCAATCGCTGGCTCGCCATCGGGATGTCGGTTGTTGTCGTGTTCATGCTCATCTGCTTCATCCGCTACCTGGCCGGCCTCGGGCCGTTGGGCACGGCTTATTTCACCAAGCCGTTTTACGATCCTGCCACATTTTCCCTTTCGGCTGTTTTGACAGGCACGTCGATCGCGTCACTTACGTACATCGGATTCGACAGTATCTCCACACTGTCGGAAGAAGTTGTGAATCCGCGGAGAAACATTCTGCGAGCTACTGTTCTGGTTTGCCTTGCGACTGGCATATTCTCCGGTGTCGAGGTATACGTCGGACAGCTCGTTTGGCCAAACTTCCAGCACTATCCAGACCTCGACACTGCGTACAGCTTCATCGCCGGTCGCGCTGGAGGTCTCGTTTTGTTTCATATCGTGAACGCGACTCTACTGATCGCGACGATTGGATCCGGCATGGGGTCCCAGTTGGGTTCGGCGCGCCTGTTGTATGGGATGGGACGTGACAATGCCCTCCCCTCCAGATTCTTCGGCCATATCGACAGGAAAACGAATATCCCGAGCTACAACGTTCTGTTCAGCGGTGCCATTGCCCTGGTCGGGGCGCTTTCAATCAGCTATCAGCTCGGCGCTGAATTGTTGAATTTCGGTGCATTCCTCGCGTTTACCGGCGTGAACCTGGCAGCTTTCATGCACTACTTCGTTAGAGGGAGAAACCGTAGCTGGACCTACCTGGTGCTTCCGCTCGCGGGATGCGCTGTATGCCTCTACATCTGGTCCAGTTTGCGGTGGCAGGCCCGCCTTGTCGGGTTTATCTGGCTCTGCGTCGGCGCGATTTTGGCCCTTGTGAGGCGGCGCGCTATTGCGGGAGCTCGGCCGCCTGACGAGACGGGGACTATCGGACTGTGATTATCAAATGCGATGCGGTCTTGTTCGATATGGACGGCACGCTCATCGATTCAACGCTCGCCTGTGAACAGCTCCTGCGTAACTGGGCCACACGGCACAACCTGTCTCCCGATTACGTCATCACCCTAGGTCACGGGCGTCGAAACCTCGACGTTGTCCGTGAACTGATGCCGCGTTTATCTGTCGAAGACGAAGCCAAGCGCCTCGATCAGAAAGAGCTGGAATATCGTGACGGCATTTTTGCGATTTCCGGCGCGCTTCAACTGCTCTCTTCGCTTCCAGCAGATCGCTGGGCGGTCGTCACCTCGGCCAGTCGCGTCGTTGCCCAGATGCGCTTCGCGTGTGCCGGGTTGCCCACCCCGCGGGTACTTATCTGTTCGGATGACGTCAATCGCGGTAAGCCCGATCCCGAGGGCTATCTTCTCGCCGTTAAACAATTGCGTGTGCAGCCCGAGCGCTGTCTGGTAATCGAAGACACTCCGGCGGGATTGGAAGCCGGCCGTAACTGCGGCATTCGCGTATTGGGCATCACGACCACCTTCGGATCGGCTACTTTGAACTGTGACACTATCACCGATTTCACAGCAATCACGGCCAGCGTTGACGGCAACTCAGGTCTGACGCTCGAAATCGGAGCAAGCCGGGGATTGCCGTAGCACGGCAAAGTGCAAAATAGTTCAAGATGAAAGAGACCATCACACCCGAGAAGCCGAAAGCGGCAGGACCCTATTCGCCTGCCATTCGAGCGAATGGATTTGTTTTCCTTAGCGGACAGATCCCGCTCAATCCCGACACCAACGAACTCGTCACCGGCTCCATTGAGGAACAGACTTCGCGCGTGCTGGAAAATCTGAAACTGGTCCTCGAAGCTGCCGGGCTGTCGCTCGCTGACGTTGTGAAAACGACGGTGTTTCTGAAGAACATGGGCGATTTTGGCCGCATGAATCAGGCCTACGGCAGCTTCTTCAGCGCGAATCCGCCCGCGCGCACCACGGTCGAAGTCGCTCGCCTGCCCCGAGACGTTCACATCGAGATTGAAGCCATAGCTCTCGAGGCACACGGCAAATATCCGTTCACGAAGTAACCTGTCGGCCGATTGCTCATCGGCCCTGTGCCGCAGAAAGCGCTATGAACTATTCGTGTCGCAAAGCCACCAGCGGATACACTCTCGTCGCGCGTTGGGCGGGTATCCACGCGGAAAGCAGCGCCACAATCACCAGAATTCCGGTTACCGCGAGAAACGTAGAAGGATCAGTCGGCGTGACCTCGAACAGGAACTTTGCAAGTACGCGAGTAACCGCCAACGCACCCAGTGTGCCGATGGCCACGCCTCCCCCGGCCAGCGCCAACGTGCGCCGCAGCACTATCCAGAGGACGTCTTTTCCCTGCGCACCCATAGCCATCCGAATTCCGATCTCATGTGTGCGTTCGGCTACCGAGCTAGCGAGCACCCCATAGATACCGACGGCGGCGAGCAACAGCGCCATCATTGAAAAGATGGTAAGCAAGCGAGTCTGCGATCGTGGCTCCGTCATTGTATCCGCAATAATGGTCTCCATCGTTTCGATCGACTGGGTAGGCAAGTCCTGGTCCACCTTGCGTATCACAGTACGCATCCCCGAAGCCATGGCTGTTGGACTATCGCTTGTTTGGACCAAGAAACTCATGTGGTCAAGAAAGCCCGGCAGTTTCACCTGTTGATATGGCAGATAGACCGCGGCACCTGGTTTTTTCGTCAAGCTCTCCTGTCTCACATCGCTAACAATGCCAATGATCGCGAGCCAGTCTCCCGGTTTGGGATGGTCTTCCATAGAAATTCGCTTGCCGATAGCGTCCCCGCCGGGCCAGAGCTGGCGCGCGACAGATTCGCTGATAATCACTACGCCGGGTGCAATCGAATTATCACGTTCGCTGAACGCTCGGCCGCTGAGCAAGCGAATACCCATCGTGCGGAAGTAGCCCGGACTAATCACCGGCTTGTCCACGCGATAGTCTTCGGGCAGGCGCCGCCCGCCTTCGAGTTGAAAATCTCCGCGAACGACCCATCCGAAAGGCAAGAAACTGACTGCGGCAACAGATTTAGCTCCAGGAAGCAACGAAAGGCCTGACAGAACGCGCGCATCGAGTGCCCGCATCTGCGGGGCAGTCCGATAGCGCGCGCTCGGTAAATCGATCGTTGCCGTGAGGATGTTCGCCGACCGAAAACCCGGATTTACCGAACGCATTCGAAGAAAGCTTTTCACCAGCAGACCGGCGCCCGTAAGCAGAACAACTGCGAGGGCAATTTCAGCCGTTACCAGAGCCCCAAGAAGCCTTTCATGCCGCACCATAAGGTTTCGCCCTCCCTCGCATGATCCCTTCCCGCAACTCGCGCCGGGTTGCCTGTAGGGCAGGCGCAAGGCCGAAAACAAGGCCCGTCATCAAGGAGAGGCAGAAGGTGAACGCAAGGACCCAGCCGTCAAGATGAACTTCACCGGCCCGGGGAATTTTTCCCGACGGCAGAAGCGCCAACAGTGCTCGCGCACCCGCGACTGAAAGCAGAACACCGAGAATTCCGCCCACCAATGAAAGCAGGGTGCTCTCGGAGAGCAGTTGACGGATCAACCGCGACCGGCTCGCCCCCAAAGCCGCCCGAACCGCGATCTCCGGCTGGCGCGAAGCTCCTCGAATGAGCAATAGATTTGCAAAATTCGCACAAGCAATCAGAAAAACAAACGCGACAGCCCCAGCGAAAATCAACAGCAGCTTTCGCGCGTCGGCGACAAACAGTTCCTTAAGAGGAAGGATGCGCAGCGTCGAAACCTTTCCAGGTCTCTCCTTTATCAAGCGGTTGTCTGGCGTCAAAGGCCTGCAGCTCCGCTTGGGCCTGCTGCGGCGAAACTCCCGGTTTCAGCCTGCCTATAACCGGAAGAAAGAACGAGTTGTTCGGATCTAGCCTGATCTCCATTCGTATCCACAGCTCCGCATTCTGAAATGTGAACCTCGGCGGCATAATCCCGCTAACCGCGTAGCTGATGCCGTCGAGCGTGATAGGTTTCCCGACTATCTGGGATCTCCGCCAAAACGGCGGTGCCAGAGCCGGTCGCTCAGTAGCACGACGTTCGTGTCCTCGTGTCCCTCGGGAAGAAACGCGCTGCCGGTCGCAGGATGTACACGCAACACTCGCAGGAAATCCGGAGTAACTGTGGAGGCCGTCAGCACCACTGGATCTCCGCTCCCTGTGAATGTGACCCTCTTTCCCCCTACCGCGAAGAGATTTTCAAAACCGTGGTCTGTGCTTGCGAAACTCGAGATAGCTCGCGGTCCGACCGTGACAGGGCCGGGATCGAACAACAAATTGTTTCGGCTTGTAAGAAATCAGGAATAGCGGTCCGGCTCTCGGGAAAGGGAGCGGCCGCAGCAGAACGCCGTTGACGATCGTGAAAACGGCCGTGTTCGCGCCGATGCCGAGGGCCAGTACCAGGGCAGCGACTACCGTAAATCCAGGCGCCTTGGCCAAGGTACGGGCAGCGTACCGTGCATCCTGCGCCAAGTCTTCAAGCCAGCGGACCCGGCGCGCATCGCGGCACTCCTCCTTTCGTTGCTCCATCCCCTCCATTCCGCGGAGCGCGGCGTAGCGGGCCCCGTCGGGCGTTTTGCCCATAGCGATTCCTTCCTGGATTCGTTGTTCGAGATGGACCTGAAGTTCCTCGTCCAGCTCCTGTTCAATCTGGTTACGGCGGAAGAGCGAGCGCAATCGAAGCGGAATTGTGTAGAACCAATGCTCCAGGCGCATCCTCAAGCCTCCTTCAGGCGCACAACGGAAGTGATCGCCCCGGACAGCCGCTCCCAGTTGGCCGCCTCTTGTTCAAGGTGACGTCGTCCAAGCCGGGTGAGCGAGTAGAATTTCGCGCGGCGTCCCAGATCGCTCGTCTTCCACTCGGCCGTAATCCACCCCTCCTGCTCTAACTTGTGAAGCGCAGGATAGAGCGAGCCGTCGCTGACTCGCAACACTTCGCCTGAGACCTGGTTCAGACGTTGGCTGATTGCCCAGCCATGCATCGGCTCCAGCGCCAGTATCTTGAGCAGAAGCAGATCCAACGTACCTTGAACCAGGTCGGAAGGTTTACTCATCCGCTCATGTCCTCGATTACCGATAACAATATAAGCCGATATGCCCTCGCTAAGCAAGAACATTTATGGGTATGCTGCGGGCGATTTCTAACTCTCGCCAAAGATGATTAACAGGGTGGGTCGCGCTCAGGGCGCAGCTTCATCAATCCTGCGGTGGAGGAGGATTCGCCGGCTTTAATGGCGGATGTGCGCTGTACTGCTTCTGCGGCGGATTCAGTGTGATATCGATCGTCTTCTCCTCGCCTTCGACATCCAGCTTCTTCCCGTAAGTTTGGTATCGGCTGTTGATCACCTGCAACTGCACCGTTCCTTCCGGAACAGGCGGAAAATGCGCAACTCCCTCCTGGTTTGTTTTCACTTCCCAGTGGATCGGCTTTCGCTTCCCCAACTTCGTGACTTGATGCGAGCCGAGGAAATCCAGAATCACTGCGGCGTTCTCAACGGGCTTGTCGTACTGATTCTTCACGACAACTCTGATCGTTGTTTCCGTCTTCTCCGCCAGCAGAGTCGTAGCAATTCCGAGCAGTGCCAGCGAAAGCAGCATTCTGAATTTCATGCTAAAAATTATCCCCTAGACGCGATCGGGTCGCCTGCGCCGCCGTGTTCGCGTTGGCGGTGAGCAGCTTCTCAACTGCGCCCCGCAGACTTGCTTCCGACATGGCGCCCGGATGATACAGTCTCACAATTCCTTGTCGATCCACCAGCACGATAGTCGGCGTGGTGCTGGCGCCGAAGCGTTGGAAATTCGTGGTGTCCACCGGCACTTGCACCTTCGGAATACCCGAATAGTATTTCTCGAAAACTTTCTTCACGAACGGTAGTTCGGTAGCGGGTGCCGCATGTTCTTCTTGCGCCGTGTACCCGTAGAGGCGCGTAGGAGCGACCACTAGGAAGCCCTTCGAGGCGAACTCACTCGCAAGATTCGCGATAATCGGCTCCTCTGCTTTACAGTCGGAGCACCAGTGCGCCCAAAAGAAGAGCAGCACGACTTTGCCGCGCCAGGAATTCTCCGGCTGCGGCTGGGTTCCGATCCATTCGCTTTCGCGCAGCACTGGCACAGGTTTACCTTCGAGCGTCAGCAGGTTCATCGTCTTTTCCAGCCGATCGACCAGCGAAGTTCCTCGCCATGTCTGCGATACCAGCGCGAAGCAAATGCAAAGCCTCCGCCTGTTTGTGCTGTTCAAACAGCGCCTCTGCTTGCACCTCGTAGGCTGCTCCCAACGCGATCGGCAGGTAAGGCTCGGCATCCAGTTTTCTGGTCGCGAGCGCGGCTCTGGCTCACTCGTTCTATCTCCTCGGCATCGCTCAGCGCTTGTTGAGGATTGCCTGCTCCCAGCTCGCCCCTTGCCAGCCAGGAAAACGCGTCAAGCGCCTCGGGAGTGTCGCCATACAGCCGCCGGTACTGTCCCACCATGGCCGAGGCCGCTTCCAGATCGCCATGCTGTAAAGCGCTGATGACGTACGCGACAACTTTGGGCGTGGGTGGCTGCCCGTAGTCGGGCGGAATGGAACTGGCCTCCTGTGCGAACACGCTCGCGGCAAGCAGCGCCAGCACCCCCGCTATTCGGAACGCTTGATCTAGCAAATGCACAAACTCTTCAAATACTCCCGAAACTGCGCGCCGAGATCGTGCCGGTTCAACGCGAATTCCACCGTGGCTCTGAGGAACCCCAGCTTATCCCCCGCGTCGTAGCGCGTTCCTTCAAATTTCAGTCCGTAGATCGGCCTGCTGCGTAACATGTACTTCAATGCGTCCGTGAGCTGAATCTCGCCGCCGCTCCCCGGTTCAATGGATTCGATGCATTGAAAGATCTCTGGCGTGAGAATGTATCGGCCAATGATCGCTAGATTGGACGGCGCGTCGGCCGGCTTCGGTTTTTCCACCATATTGCGAATGCGGAATAAGCGGTTTTGCCGCCCGTTGTCCGCCACCAGTTCGGCATCCACCACCCCGTATGCCGAAATCTGCTCCTTCGGTACCTCCATCAAAGCCAGCACCGAAGCCCCGTAGTATTCATAGATGTCCAGCAATTGGCGGACGCACGGCGTTTCCGCAGCGATGATGTCGTCGGAGAGCACCACGGCGAATGGTTCGTTGCCTACCAGTTCCTTCGCTCGCAATACTGCGTGCCCCAGCCCCAAAGCCTCCTTCTGGCGCACGTACGAAACGTCGATCATGTCGGAAATGTCCCGTACCATCGAGAGCATCTCGGTCTTATTCTTCGACTCCAGCAATTGCTCCAGCTCGAAACTCACATCGAAGTGATCCTCGATGGATGATTTGCCGCGCCCTGTCACGATAATGATGTTCTGTATCCCGGAGTGCATTGCCTCTTCAACGCCATATTGGATCAGCGGTTTATCCACTACCGGCAGCATTTCCTTCGGTTGAGCTTTCGTCGCTGGCAAAAATCTCGTTCCCAAGCCCGCCGCCGGAAATACCGCTTTGCGCACTCTCGCAGTCATCATCGTCATTCTATCGGGCGGAGCCGTATTCGCCGTTAACTTGCCGATTCTGACCACTCGCTGAGTGCAAATTGTTTGTTGGACAAACGGTGTGCTACTCCTAGAATTTGAGGACTAGTCTCAGTCGGAATTAAGATGGCTTACGTAATTGCCGAACCCTGCATAGGAACCAAGGACAGCGCCTGCATCGATGCTTGCCCCGTCGATTGCATTCACCCTAAGAAAGACGAAACTAAATTCGAAAGCGAAGAGATGCTGTTCATTGACCCTGTCGAATGCATCGACTGCGGCGCGTGTGTCCCCGTCTGCCCCGTTTCCGCCATTTTTGCTCTCGATGATCTGCCCGAAAAATGGGCCGATTTCGCTCAAAAAAATGCCGAGTTTTTCGGTCGCTGAACCGGTGTCCTGCGGGTCAAGGAACTAGGGTCGATAGACGGCGCTCGACGTATCCGTCTCCCATACCCGCACATACGCGATCGCCGCGGCCCGCAGATCCTTCTGGATCTCCCCATAAAAAAACTTCGCGATGTTCTCCGCCGACGGATTAAGCTCGTCGAACGGTTTCAGATCGTTGATGAACTGGTGATCGAGATACTCGCTCGTGGCGCGTAGCCGCCGTTTCAGCTCGGCAAAATCGTACAAAAGCCCATTCTCGTCCAGCTCCGGGCCCTCTATCGCCACCTGCACTCGATAGTTGTGTCCGTGTACGTTCTCACACTTTCCGCGGTAATTACGAAGTGCGTGTCCCGCCGCAAATGTGTGTTCGACACAGATCTCAAACATGAAAAAAGTCTTGAATATCCTTTAACCGCGTCGTGAAACGGTACGGGGGCAAGCTCTCGAAGAACACGCGCCCGTAGGGAAGCTTGCTGATCCTATTATCCAGCAGCACCAGCACTCCTCGATCTGCCGTTCCCCGGATCAATCTTCCGAACCCCTGCTTCAATGCCAGCGCGGCTTGCGGAATCTGATAGTCGTAAAAGGGCTTACCGCCGCTTTGCCGGATTGCGTCCGCTCGCGCCGATACCACCGGATCCGTCGGTACCGCGAATGGCAGCCGGTCGATAATCACGCAGCTCAACTGCTCTCCCTGCACATCCACGCCTTGCCAGAAACTCGAAGTCCCAAAGAGAACCGCGTTTGGCGTCCCGCGAAACGCCTCCATTAGCGCGTTCTTCGGAGCATCCCCCTGCATCAACAGCGGATATTCCAGCCGCTTCCGTAGCAGCTCGTGCGTCTGCCGCATCTGCTGATAGCTCGTAAATAGAACGAACGCCCGCCCGCGCGAAGCCTCGATTATGTTCTCAATTTCGTCCGCCGCCCGCCGCGTGAAATCAGGCTGCCGAGGGTCCGGCAAATGCGGCGGAACATACAGCACCACCTGTTTACGGTAATCGTAAGGGCTCTCGATTAGCAGCGTTCGCGCATTCTCCAGTCCTAACCGGCCCTGCGTAAATTCGAACCCACCCGCCACCGACAAAGTCGCCGAAGTCAGCACCACTGCATCCGCGCGCCCGAATAATCGCTCCGCCAGAATCGGCGCTACATCGATGGGCGTCGCTTGTAAATAACTGCCGCGTCCTCGCCGCTCCACCCAATACACATACCGCGCATCGCCGGACTCCATCCAGAACTTCAAACCTTGCTGGATCAGTCTCGCCCGCCGCACTAACGGCAATGTATCTTCGATAGCGCCCTGCACCAGTTCCAAACGCGTCGACAGCGTATCCAGCGCAAATAGCAGCTCTCCGTACACAGACTCGTTTGCTTCGAGGAAAGCGTTCTGGCCGCGAAATCCGTGCCGCCCTTCTTCCGGAAACAACGCGAAAAATGCATTAGCGCGATCGCCCAGTTGAACCAGTGCCCTATCCAATTCCGGCGTGGCGAACAGCTTCCGCCGCGACACCGCCGCCACGTCTTTTACTACTTCCTGAATCTGCAGATTGCTCACGCTGATTCCGAAGTACTGCCCCGCCACGTCTTCTACTTCGTGAGCCTCGTCAAAAACTACTGCTGAATATTCCGGCAGAATGCTCGCGAATGGCTCGTCGCGCACCGCCAGATCGGCAAAAAATAGATGATGGTTGACGATGATGATGTCGCTCTCCGCCGCCCGGCGATGCATCTCCGTGATAAAGCAACGCTCAAACTGCTTGCACTTCTGCCCGGCACAATACTCGCTGCGCGCATCCAGCTTCCACCACGTGCTGCTGCTCTCGCTCAGCTCGCGCAGTTCACTGCGATCGCCCGTTTCCGTGCTTCTCTCCCAATCGCGAATGATGCGAAACTCTCGTGTTTCCTCAAGGCCCGTCAGCACCGGCTCCCTCTCGGCGTCATACACTTTTTGGCGGCATAAATAATTGGCGCGCCCTTTCATGTAGCAAACCGAAAGCCGATGATCGAAGAGAGACTGCAGGAAAGGCAGATCTTTAAAGAAGAGCTGCTCCTGCAGCGTCTTCGTTCCCGTCGAGATAACCACCCGCTTGCCCGAAAGCAGGGCTGGAATCAAATACGCCAGCGTCTTGCCCGTACCAGTTCCCGCTTCCACAATCAGGTGATGCCGCTCCGCCAGCGCCGACTCAATCGCCTCCGCCATCTCGAGCTGTCCCTGCCGGAACTCGTAATTCGGATGCGCCTTCGAGAGAATGCCGGTTCGCGCGAAGAAACGCCGCGCACTCAATTTCGGCCGCCCGCTGGCCGATCTTTCAAGCTTCGCCGGCTTTTCGAGATGGCTAAAGGTGCTCACAGCAACGGCCGAAAAGGAACTCTCGGACAAACAAGAGTGTAGTACGCGCCTTCACCCGGTTATTCTCAACATAGGACTGCGGCGCACGCTCGTACGCGCCCCAACGAGCATGGCGGAAGAGATTCTCTACCTTTCGGAGCTGCTGGGCACGAAGGTCTTCGACCTGAAGGGTCGGCATATCGGCGCCCTCAGAGACGCCGCCCTCGTTCCACTCATTGATCCCGTCCGCTTGGACCGTTATCTGGTCGGTGCGGGTCCCGCGTGGTTCAGTATTCGCTACGACCAGATCAAAACCATCAATCCAGATGGCATCTGCCTCAAAGATGAACGCCTCACTCCCTATCATTCAGACGAATACATGCTCCGCATGGTCCGCGATCTTCTCGATCAGCAGATCATAGACGCGCAGGGCCGCAAAGTCGTCCGCGTGAACGACATTACTTTCCTCAAGGAATGTGAAAATTCCAGCGACGTCCTTCATTTGCTCGAAGTCGACATCGGCGTTCGCTCCATCGTTCGCCGGCTGCTGCGCGGCATCGTCTCTCCCGAAACAGTGCGGAAAATTCAGAAAAACATTCCCGCTCACTCCATCCGATGGGAATTCTGCAACATCCTCGAAGCCGATCCCCAGCGCCGCGTCCGTCTGAACATCTCTAACAAGCTTCTCGAGGACATGCATCCCGCCGATCTAGCCGATATTGTCGAGAACCTCGGCCACGAAGATCGCGCCGCGATCTTCAACAACATGAATTCAGAAGATGCGGCCGAGCTGCTCACCGAAGTCGATCCCGATCTGCAAACCAAGATCATCGAATCTCTCGAAGCCGATAAAGCGGCCGACATCCTGGAAGAGATGGAACCCTCGGAAGCGGCCGATCTCCTGAACGAACTGGAGGAAGAGCGCTCCGAAGAAATCCTCGACGAGATGGAACCGGAAGACAAGGAGGAAGTCGAGGAGCTGCGCGATTTCAGCGATGACACCGCCGGAGGCATCATGGACACCGGCTACCTCGCTCTTCCCGAAAACGCCACGGTCCAGAACGCTATGGCCGAGCTCAAGAAGAGCGAAGAGGTTATAGAAGACCTGCACACCATCTTTCTCGTTGATGACGCGCACCGCCTCCGCTATAGTGTTCCACTCGCGAAGTTGCTGTTCGCATCCGGCGATACGCCGCTCAAAGAACTGGCCGCCGATCCACTCCTATCCGTTCAGTCGCAAGAGAAGCAGGATCGCGTGACGGAAATGTTCGACAAATACAATCTACTCACCCTGCCGGTGCTGGACGACGAACAGCGTCTCATTGGCGTAATCACGGTCGATGACGTTGTCGCTCTCTTGCGCGAAGCCTGATATGGATGCCGCCGAAAAAGCCTTTCTGCTAGGCCGGTTACTCGCGTCTCGTGACACCTTTACGGCTTCTCTCGCCCAAGTCTCGGAGGCGCAGGCCCACTTCACGCCATCCTCTGATCGCTGGTCCATCGCCGGCATCGCCGAGCATGTCGCCGTGACTGAGCACGGTATGTATCGTCTGATCACGACTTATTTCGAGCCTCTCGACCAGCCGCGCTTTGGTCGCGAAAACGAGATTCTCGAACGAACCGGCCTGGATCGCACCAATCGATCGGAAGCGCCCGAGCGTGTCCGGCCGAGAGGTCGTTACCCGTCGCTTTCCGATGCGGTTCGGCAGTTTGCCTCAAACCGCGACCGCACGATCACCTTCGTTCGAGATTGCCAGGATGACCTGCGGGCTCGCTTGGTGAATCATGCTGTCGGCCAAATCACTGGCCAGGAATGTCTGGCTTTGCTGATTGTGCATCCGCTTCGGCATTTAGACCAGATCCGGGAACTCCAAGCCAGTCCCGGTTATCCCGCGTGAGTTCCAGATCGGAGCTGGTGTTTCAATGTGGAACTGCCGCTACGCTCTAAACCGGAACACGTCAACATAGATCCCCATGATTATCAATGACTTGCGTGGTCATCCCACGCGGCAACCCGCGTGCTTTTCTAAGGGCATGAGCTTCTGGTTAATCCTCCTCACCGCCCAAGTAGTTGTGATGTTGTTCGCTGTTGTCCGGGAATCTGGCAAGGACAAGCGCTTCGAAGGCGAAAAGCTCGGCTTCCGCAGCTAGCCCCTACCCCTCTCTTCCGTACAGGAAGACGCAGGGCTCGTGCCGGCTCTCGCCACCATCGTTCACCGAGTACATCTTGTAACTCCGGTGACTGCCCCAGAGCGAGCCTGCCGCGTGTTCGCCATCCGCGCGTAGCGCGTAGAACTCGATGTCGAGTTGATCCAACAATTTCTTATCGTCGTTGTACAGCTTCGAAACCCGCTTCAATGCTTCCAGAACCGCATCTTTCGGCGACAGGCCGCGTCGCATGCTCTCGACTACGGTATGCCCGCCCACGATGCGGATATTGAGCTCTCCCACTCCCGTCGATCCGGCTCCGCCGAC
Organism: uncultured Acidobacteriaceae bacterium; assembly: GCA_963762495.1. Lineage (GTDB taxonomy): Bacteria > Acidobacteriota > Terriglobia > Bryobacterales > Bryobacteraceae > Bog-105. The sequence goes on along the minus strand of CAVXKZ010000006.1, from coordinate 401,737 downwards.
CTCCTGATCCACATACAGACCCGCGCCGATAATCGGCGAATCACCCACGCGCCCCGGAATCTTCCAGGCCAGCCCGCTCGTCGTCGTCACGCCCGACAGCTCGCCTTTTTCGTTCAGCCCCAGGCAGTTGATCGTTCCATATGTGGGATGTACGGCCATGTCCCAGGCCCACGCTAGCGTCTCCTCGTCCACCTGCGGAAAGCGACTCCGAAGCTGCTTCATCGGTGCGTTCGTTGTCTCCTGCTCCAGGTTTTGGTCCATCGAAACCCAGTTGTTGAATCCGTGTGGCGCGCGCAGCGACTCCTTCCAAACCAGCCAAGCCGTTCGCGCCTTCTCGGTCAGCAGATCTTCTTTTTGATATCCGTGTGCTTCGGCGAATCGCAGCGCTCCCTCTCCCACGATCATCACGTGCGACGTCTGGTCCATCACCAGCTTCGCGATTTTCGAAGGCGTCTTGATTCCCTGAATCGCGCCGACTGATCCGGCCCGCTTCGTCGGTCCGTGCATCACGCACGAGTCCAGTTCCACTACGCCGTCTTCATTCGGCAGCCCGCCATAGCCCACCGACGTGTCATTCGGATCCAGCTCGACAATGTTCACGCCCGCAATCACCGCGTCAAGCGTGTCCGCCCCGCCGCGAATCATTTCGTTCGCCTTCGCGCAAGCGGCCCGCCCGTTCGCGCTCGAGATCACCACCGGCTTCTTCGCGCCCCCACCCTGGCTCGCTCTCAGCGAACCTACCGAGGCCGCCATTGCCGCCGATCCTGCTATCCACTGCCGCCGATTGATCATGATCTGAGGTTTTATCACAGTCTCCGGCGCCCGCGCCCGGGCAACGGTGACGTTTCAGTAACACCAACGTTACAATTGGGATTCGATGACCGAGCAAGTCTCGCCCGCGTCAGCTCTCCATGGCGTCGCTACTGTTCCCGGGGACAAGTCCATCTCCCATCGATACGCTATGCTCGCCTCCATCGCGCAGGGCGACTCCCGCATCTACAACTATTCGACCGGTGCCGATTGCAACTCCACCTTGTCTTGCATGCGCGCCATGGGAATCGATCACGAGTTCGGCGAAGAGGACGGTCGTAGGCTCCTGACCATTCACGGCAAGGGCAAAGCTCGTCTCCTGCCGCCCGCCGTCCCCCTCGATGCTGGAAATTCGGGTTCAACCATCCGCATGCTCTCGGGCATTCTCGCCGGCCAGCCATTCACCACTCGTATCGCCGGCGACGAGTCGCTCGCCAAACGGCCCATGCGCCGCATCATGGCGCCGCTCAGTCAGATGGGCGCGCGCATAGAAGCGACAGACGGTCAGTTTCCGCCGTTAACGATTCGAGGTGCCCAGCTTCGCGCTATCGATTACACCCTCCCCGTCGCCAGCGCCCAGGTCAAGAGCTGCGTTCTGTTAGCCGGTCTCTTCGCCGACGGCGAGACCGTCGTTCGCGAGCCCATCGCAACCCGCGATCACACCGAGATCGCTTTGCGCGAATTTGGCGCCGATGTCGCAATCGCGCGCCGGCTCGTCCGCCTCCAGCCCGGCGCCGATCTCACTGGCAAAACCCTCATCGTCCCCGGTGACATCTCGTCCGCCGCTTTTTTTATCGTCGCCGCTCTCATCGTTCCCGGTTCCGACATCATTCTCACCAACATCGGCTTGAATCCCACGCGCACCGCTCTCCTGGACCTGCTGGGCGGAATGGGCGCACGGCTCAAGCTCTTGCATATCGAGCAGGTGAACGGAGAATTGATCGGCAATCTTCAGGTGCAAAGCTCGCCTATCAAAGGTGGGGTGATCGAGGGCGCCATGACCGCCGCTGTCATCGATGAAATTCCGGTTCTCGCCATACTCGGCGCGCTCAGCGAGGAAGGCTTGATCGTTCGCGACGCCGCCGAGCTGCGTGTCAAAGAGACGGATCGCATCGAAACAATTGCCCGCAATTTGCGACGCATGGGCGCGGTCGTAACAGCTACTGCCGACGGGCTTGAAATTCCAGGGCGTCAGCAGCTTCATGCCGCCGAAATCGACTCCTGCGGCGATCACCGCATCGCCATGGCATTTTCCATCGCCGCCCTTGTCGCCGATTCGCCGTGTACGATTGAAGGCGCGGAAGCCGCCTCCGTCTCTTTCCCGGAGTTTTATATTACGCTCCGCGCGCTCGCCCAATAATGGCCATGGAAGACCTCGTCGAAACCGATCTCAGCTACGAAGATCTCATTCACGATCTCAATAACATTTTTGAGACCATCACCGAAGCCGCGGAATTGCTGAACTCCGACCGCCGCTGGAAATCGCTCTCAGCCACCCTCCGTCGCAGCGTCAACCGCGGCAAACGCCTGGTGGGCGCTTTCCCCGACACCGCTCCGAATCTTGCGGCTATCGTCGACGATGCCATTCAGTCGGTCACCGATTACTCCACCGCCGCCCGCAAGCCTCGCATGAGATTCGTGCGGCAGATTCCGCCCGAAGTCCGCCTTCCCGGCTCCGCCAAGGATTGGGAGCGCGTCTTCGCGAATCTCTTTCTCAACGCCGCCCAGATCATGCACAAACCCGGCCGCATCGACATTGTTGCCGAGCGCGGTCAGGAAGATCTGTCCATCACCATCTCCGATAACGGCCCTGGTATTCCCGCCGAAATTCTGCCTCGCGTCTTTCGCCCCAATGTCTCCACCAAAACGAATGGAAGCAAGCGTTCCGGCTTAGGCCTCCACATCGTCGCAGCCATCGTTAAAAAATATTCAGGCCGCGTCACGGCGGCCAACCGCGAAAAAGCGAATGGCGCCGTCTTCACCATTTCGCTGCCTGCAAGCTGATGCTATTCGAAAAACTGCGCTCTTTTGCGATAACGCGCACGTCTATTTATCTTTGCGAGGTCTCCTCAGTCAGTGTCTGCTCCGCGATATCTCTGTATTCATTGCCACTTCTATCAGCCTCCGCGCGAGAACCCTTGGCTTGAGCAGATAGAGCTGCAAGATTCCGCTTACCCTTATCACGATTGGAATGAGCGTATCGCGGCCGAATGCTACGCGCCCAATCTGGCGGCCCGCATTCTTGACGATGAGCGGCGCATCACGCGCATCGTCAACAACTATTCCAAAATAAGTTTCAACTTCGGACCTACCCTGCTCTCCTGGGCGGCCGAACACTCTCCCGATATCTATCGCGGCTTGATTGATGCCGACCGCCAGAGCCAAAAGCATTTCTCTGGTCACGGATCGGCCCTGGCGCAGGCTTATAACCACATGATCATGCCTCTCGCCAACAGCCGCGATAAAAAGACCCAGATCCGCTGGGGCTTCGAAGATTTCGTCAGCCGCTTCGGACGTTTGCCCGAAGGCATGTGGCTGCCCGAAACCGCCGTCGATCTGGAATCGCTCGATCTGATGGCGCAAGCCGGTCTCTCATTCGCCATCCTCGCGCCTCATCAGGCGAAGTCCATTCGTCCTCTTAGTGGCGGCGATTGGCAGGACGATGGACGGAGCCAAAATCGATCCCACCCGTGCCTATTTTTTCAAGACGCCCAGCGGTAAATCGATCACCCTTTTCTTCTATGACGGCCCCATCTCACAGGCCGTCGCCTTCGAGCAACTGCTCAATAACGGCGAGAAGTTCGCCACTCGATTCCTAAACGGCTTCTCCGATAGCCGCACGTGGCCGCAGATGATGCACATCGCCACCGACGGCGAGACCTATGGCCATCACCACAAGCATGGCGAAATGGCGCTCGCCTATGCGCTCGACTACATCGAATCCAAGAAGCTCGCCAAGATCACCAACTACGGCGAGTTCCTGCAAAATAACCCGCCGGCCTGGGAAGCGCAGATTCACGAGAACACATCCTGGAGTTGCATTCACGGCATAGAGCGCTGGCGTAGCAACTGCGGCTGCAACGCCGGCCGCCTGGGCTGGAACCAGGAATGGCGCAAGCCTCTTCGAGCTGCGCTCGATTGGCTGCGCGATTTAGTCGCGGCGAAATTCGAACAACTCGGCGGAACACTGCTCCGCGATCCTTGGGCGGCGCGCGACGGCTACATCGCGGTCGTTCTGGATCGCTCCCCCGAGGTGCGCGAGCGCTTTGGCCAGGAGCATTTTTTGCGCGACCTGAAAAGCAATGAGCAGGTGATCGTTTGGAAGCTGATGGAGTTGCAGCGCCATGCCATGCTCATGTACACCAGTTGCGGCTGGTTCTTCGATGAGCTCTCCGGTATTGAAACCGTTCAGGTGATCGAGTACGCCGGACGCGTCGTTCAGCTCGCCGAGCAACTCTTCGGAGAGGCCATCGAGGCGCAGTTTCTGGAAAAACTCGCCGAAGCAAAGAGTAATCTTCCCGAGTACGGGGATGGCGCAAAAATCTACACCCGCTACGTCAGACCCTCCATTGTGGATCTGGAGAAGGTGGGCGCTCATTATTCCATCAGTTCCCTGTTCGCCCCGTACACCGAGCGCACCGATATCTTTTCGTATGTTGTGACTCGCCTCGACTATCACACGGCCGATGCGGGCCGTCTCCGCATGGCTCTCGGGCAGGCGCGTTTCACGTCGAAGGTGACGCAAGAATCCGAGGTGCTCGCTTTCTGGGTAGTCCATTTCGGAGACCACAACGTCGCGGGTGGTGTCCAGAAAGCTGCCAATATGCCTAACTACCCGGACATGCTCGAGTCCATCGGCGATTCCTTCGCCCGCGTCGACATTCCGGAAGTGGTTCGGCTCCTCGACAGGCGTTTCGGCGATCGGACCTATTCGCTGCGCTCGCTCTTCCGCGACGAGCAGAGGCGCATCGTCCGCACCATCCTCTCGGCCACTATCGCCGAAGCAGAAGCTGCTTATCTTCAGCTCTACGAAGACCACGCGGCGCTGATGCGCTTCATCACCAGCCTAGGCACTCCCATGCCCCGCGAATTCACCGCCGCTGTCGAATACGCCATCAACAGCCTCTTGCGCCGCGCCTGCACCAGTGAGGAACTGGATGGCGAGCGCATCCGCGGTCTTCTGCGTGAAGCTCAGGAAAGTAACATCAGCCTCGACAAGACTACTGTCGAATTTCTTCTGCGCCGCAAAATAGAGGCTCTGGCCGGACGCTTTGCCGCTGATCCCATCAACCTCGATAAACTGAACGATCTGCGGAAAGCTCTCAAAATCGTCAACCAGATGCCTTTCCCTGTGAACATGTGGTCGGCGCAGAATTACGTCTATGCCATTCAGGCCGGCTTATATCAGCGCACTCGCAAACGCGCCCTGCGGGGAGATATCAAAGCGCAAGCTTGGATCGATAGCTATCTTGCCCTTTGTGATCTGCTCTCGATCAAAATCCAGTAAGCCTACTCCGATGATAGTGTGAACGCCACGGCGATCTCCGTTTGAACGGCCACCGGTTGGCCGTTCAGCAGCGTCGGTCGGTAGACCCATTGCATCAAAGCGTCCTTAGCGGCGTTCACCAGCAGTGGGTGTCCGCGCATCAGTTCGATATTCTCGACGTGACCGTCTTTGCCGATCGTCACCCTAAATTCCACCGATCCCTGAACCCCGGCCGCCTTCGCCAGTGCAGGATAAACCGGCGCTACCCTATGAATCAGATTGGCTTCGGCAACGCTCCTGCCGATTCGTATCGCCTTTCCGGGCGCCCGAAATGTGCCAGGCGAGTTAGGCAATTCGACCCGTAGCACCGATCCGCTTCCGTCGTTTGCCGGTCCGAAGGTGAACCGTAAATGCTCGTCCACGGCTTGCACTGCTGTCAGACTTTGCGCCAGAATCTGCGGCGTCAGCTCGTCTCCTTCGTGTACCGGGAGAGCCGCCAAAACCTTGCCTCGCATCGATTCCGGAACCCTGCTCACATCGATCTCCCGAACTTTGCCCATTCCTGGCGGAGCTGGAAACAGCGTCGGTTGAATTGCATCCGGTGTGCTCTGGGGCGGCAGCGTGAAATCAATCTCAATCTGCGCCGGAGACGCCTGCACATCGGGGTTGAAATGCCATTGCAGCACCGATTCCAGAGCCGCCGCGCGCAGTTCCTGCGGACCGCTCTCGACTTTCGCGTCTGTCACTTCGCCCTTTTTGTCCAGCGTGGCGTCCAGGATCACCGTCCCTTGAATGCCGTTCGCCAGCGCATCTTTCGGGTACTGCACGGACGCTCGGTGCAAAATCTTTGTTTCATCCACCTGCACCGTTACACCCGGCGCATCGGAAACGGATTGTGGCGCGGCTTGCAAGGGCAGAGCCCGCATCCCCATCCAGCCCGTAATCGCCACCAGCGCCGCAAAACCAGCCAGCGACGATCTGATTCGAAGTTTCGACATACTCACCTCTTGAATAACTGCGACAACGCGTTGTCTCAGGTGCCGCTTTTTGAGAAACAGCGGAGCGTGGGCCAGACCGATATCGGCGCGCGCTTCCGCCATGGCAAGCAGCGTCGCCAGATACTGCTCGCGGGATTGTGTGAATTCGATAGCGGTTTGATCGACCGCCTCCTCGCGCGCGAGTTGAATCTGTCCAATCAGCCACCACACAGCGGGATGAAACCAGAGCAGAGCGCGGAACAATTCCTCGAAAAGAGTAAAACTCCAATCCCGCCGGAGAACGTGAATCAGTTCATGGAGAGCAACTGTCTCGTCACTTATCCAGCGCGATGGCACTAGAATCGCCGGACGGAGGAAGCCGAACGTCACCGGCCCGTTCACTTCTCCCGAGACGTAAACATCCGGCCATGTGCCAACCCGCTCCTTCTCTCGCGAGAACGCCTTTGGCTCGAATGTAGCCATCTTGCGATAGCGGCTGAGCCGGTACAGCCCGAGCAGGACGAAACCCAGCCGAATCACGATACCCGCGGCGATGATCCCGATTACAAGCTGTGGCAGCCCTGGAAACCAATGCCGCCCGTCGGAAGCGGCGGATGTGCCAAGCGTGAATGTCTGCACCGATACATCGCCCCCCGAAACCGCTCTCGGCAACTGCCAAGGCTGAATAAGCGGAAGCAAAACGCAGCAGCCCAACAGGAGCTGAAGACAGCGCAGGCGTATAGGCGCCTGAAGCTTCAGTACCCATAGCAATAACCCACCGGCTGCGATCAGAACGGCAAGCTGGCCGCTATAGGCCAACAGATTTCGCAGCACCAGAGCGGTCATTCGGGATCCTTCTTTCGGAGCGCTTTGCGGATCATGCCCCGGATCTCGTCCAGATCTTTTCCGGAAAGCTTCTTATCTTCAGCCAGGTGCAGCAGCAGAGGTTCCGCCGACCCGTTGAAAACTCGATTCACGAACTCCCTCACCATTCCGCGCAGAACTTTATTGCGCGAGCGTGCCGAGCGGTACACGTACGCTCGTTCGCCATTCGACTTCACTAGATGACCCTTCTGCTCGAGGATATTCATCATGGTCATCACGGTTGTGTAGGCGATCTTGCGCTTCACCCGTAGCGCTTCGTAAACGTCCCGAACGGTAACGCTGTCTTCCTCCCAGACCGCCTTCATGATCTCCAGCTCCTGGTCGGTTAGTGTTGCGCTTTTAGGTCTCACACTAATTACTTAGTACTTAGCATAAGAAATGTCAAGAAGAATAGTTCCTGACAGAAGTTTTACGAAATCAGGCCGTCTACCGATTCAGCAGTTACATCACACGTCACAATTCGATCCCGCTCGGCTTTTCCGAAGAACGCGAAAGCGCAAAATTCATGGCGACCAGTATACGCAGACCTATGGTGGCTATCATGCGATCACAAAAATTTCAAAACCTCTTTCTCCAAAGCACACAAGAGCTTACCCGGAATTTTCGACGTACGGAGAACGCCCGGCAGTGTATTTTCGTGCGTAAGGAGAAGCCCCCATGTCCCCTCGATCCATCCGGCGCGCGCAGGAACATAAGGCCAGAAAACTGGCTTACAAAGCCGAAAAAGCACTCCAACGGAACCGCGACTGTGAAGAAGCCAAGACGCACTCTGCCGATCTCATTGGCGACCCCAGTCCGGAAATTTACGACGAATTCTCCCCGGAACTGATCGCCGAGCCCGACTCCTCCCGCGACCTCCATCGCAACCCGTTTCCCCCGCCAGCCTCCCCTCTCGCACACAACTTGACACCGAGCCGGAAGCGTCGGCGACCCATACCGTCTTCTCCCGCCCAACTCCGCGCAACCGCGCGCCAATTCCCAACTCTGCACCGGCGCCACGAGTCCGGAGGGCAAGCAAACCGTCTCCCTCAACGCTTTCCGCCATGGCCTCGCCGGCCGCTTCCTCATCCTGCCGCACGAAAACGAAAACGAATTCAAAGAACTCTTCCACGGTCTCCAGCACGAGCACCATCCCTCGACTCCGACCGAACACTTACTCATCGAGGGCATGGCCCAGCACTACTGGCTGGCCCAGCGCGCGCTCAATCTCCAGCAGCTTTGCTTCGATGAATCGGGGGTTGACGAAAAACAGTTGGCGCTCTACCTGCGCTACCAAACCACCCACGACCGCGGTTTCCACAAATGCCTGAATGACCTGCTAAAGCTAAGAGCGCAAAAGCGCAGAGAGCAAATTGGCTTTGTTTCGCAGCAGCACAAACAGGCCGATCAAACCCGCCGCGAAGCCCGCGAAAACAGGCAGGAGGAGCGGCACAAATGGGCCGTTCTGCTCGCCCAAGCCAAAGTCGACCATCAACATTTGCAGAATATGGCCTTCAAAGGAGCCGAAAAAGCCGCCGCCTGAGGTTTCCGACTCCTGACTCCTGTCTTCTGACGTTCCTGTCTTTCGCCCCTTCGGCTACCATTGAAAACAGTTGCCACGGCCCTTTCGTTCTGCGATTGTCCCCCGTTGCAAGCTGCTCCAAACCATTTCCTCGAAGGGGAAACGAATGACAAAATCGCGGAGTATCGCCGCAGCCTCGCTCGCCGGCGCTATTCTGTTCGCGCCGCTTCTGCTGGCCCAAAGTGACGGCTCCAAGCTCTTCAGCGACATGCGCTGGCGTGAAATTGGCCCCTATCGCGGCGGCCGCACGCGCGCGCTCTCCGGAGTTGCCAGCCAGCCGAACGTCTTCTATATCGGCGCAGTCAACGGAGGCGTCTGGAAGACCACCGATTACGGCCGCACCTGGGATCCAATCTTCGATCATGAGCCCACGGGTTCGATCGGCGCAATTGCTGTTGCTGCCTCGAATCCTGACATCATCTATGTCGGAAGTGGCGAAGGCCTGCAGCGCCCCGATCTCTCCACCGGAGACGGGATATACAAATCCACAGATGCCGGTCGAACTTGGACTCATCTCGGGCTGCGCAACGGCCAGCAAATTCCCCACATTGCAGTCGATCCGCGCGACCCGAACCGGTTGTTTGTCGCCGTGCTCGGCCATCCCTATGGACCCAACGAAGAGCGCGGCGTGTTCCGCTCTACCGACGGCGGCCAGACTTTCCAAAAGGTTCTCTATAAGGATGAGAACACCGGAGCCAATGACGTGGAATTGGATCCCGCCAATCCCGACGTCGTGTATGCCTGCCTGTGGGAAGCCCGCCAGGGCCCCTGGGAGAACGCGGCCTGGGGCGGCACAAATGGCGGCATTTTCAAATCCACTGACGGCGGCAGCACCTGGAATCAGCTCACGCAAGGCCTCCCGCCCGGCGGCGTGGTTCAGGCGAACCTTGCGATTGCCCCCAGTGACCCCAATCGGCTCTACGCCGCAGTTGCCATTCAGCGAGCACTCGGCATCTATCGTTCTGATGACGCAGGAAGCACCTGGTCTCAAATCACCACGGATCCACGTCCTGCCGCGCGCATTGGTGGGGGCGATGCTCCTGTCCCCGCTGTCGATCCGAAGAATCCGGATATCGTCTACAGTGCCAGTGTCGTTACCTGGAAATCCATCGACGGCGGTAAAACCTGGACTGGTATACGCGGTGCGCCCGGGGGAGATGATTATCAAAGCATCTGGATCAATCCGAACAACTCCGAAATCATCCTGATTGTCAGCGATCAGGGCGCCATCGTTACAGTCAACGGCGGCCGCACCTGGAGTTCGTGGTTCAACCAACCGACCGCTCAGATGTATCACGCCAACGCGGATAATTCGTTTCCCTACCGGGTCTGCAGCGGGCAGCAGGAGAGCGGCTCCGCTTGCGTGAAATCTCGTGGCAATGATGGCGAGATTACCTTCCGCGATTGGCATCCCGTTGGCGTCGAAGAATATGGCTACGCCGTGCCCGATCCCCTCGATCCGGATCTTGTCTATGGCGGAAAGGTCACGCGCTATGATCGCCGCACCGGTCAGACCGCCAATATCGGACCCATCCCAGTTCGTTCGGCAAAATACCGCATGCTGCGAACTGCGCCGCTCGCATTCTCGCCTGTTGATCCGCACATTCTTTACTTTGGAGCGAACACCGTCTGGGAAACCCGCAACGGCGGCAAGACCTGGCGCGAAATCAGCCCGGATCTGACCCGCAAGACCTGGGAAGTTCCGGCCAGTGTCGGCAAGTATCGGGAGGATCCCTCCGCGAAACCGGAACAGCGCGGCGTCATCTATGCCCTTGCCCCGTCCCCGCTTGATGCCGCTCGCATCTGGGCTGGTACCGACGACGGACTGATCCAAATCACCACCGATGGTGGCCTGCATTGGAAAAATGTGACGCCGCCGTCACTGACTCCCTGGGCCAAAGTCTCCGTAATTGATGCGGGCCATTTCGACCGTGATACTGCCTACGCCGCCATCAACACCTTCCGTCTCGATGATCTGCACCCGCACGTCTACCGCACGCACGATGGCGGCAAGACTTGGACCGAAATCGTCAATGGCCTGCCGGACGGTGCCGACGTGAATGCCGTGCGCGAGGATCCGAAGCAAAAAGGCCTGCTGTTCGCCGGAACCGAAGACCAGGTCTATGTCTCGTTCGATGACGGCGATCACTGGCAATCTCTACGGCTGAATATGCCCGCCACTTCCGTCCGCGATGTGATCGTGAAGAATGACGATCTCGTTGCCGCCACGCATGGCCGCGGTTTCTGGATTCTGGATGACATCACGCCCCTGCGCCAGGCCGACCCTTCGGTTGCTTCCTCGTCCGCTTATCTGTTCAAACCCGAAACCGCTCTGCGGGTCCGTTGGGACACCAATACCGACACTCCGATTCCGCCCGATGAGCCGGCCGGTCAGAATCCGCCCGATGGGGCCATCATCGACTACTATCTCGATTCCTCAACGTCCGGGCCGGTGACGCTCGAGATTCTCGATAGCTCTGGCAAACTGGTTCGCCGCTACTCCAGTACTGATCCGATCCCCGAAGTCAATCCGATGCTCGATATTCCGAAATACTGGGTTCGCCCTCCTGAGCATCTATCTGATGAGGCTGGAATGCACCGTTTCCTCTGGGATATGCATTATCCTTCGTTGCCGGAGCACGGTCGTGGCGAGTACCCCATGCAAGCCGTGTTTCACGACACCGCGCCGGCCGTGATCGCACCCTGGGTGATGCCAGGCAGCTATACCGTCAAGCTCACGGCCGACGGGAAAACCTACAGCCAACCTTTGATCGTAAAAATGGATCCGCGTGTGCTCACTCCCGCGGCGGGCCTGCTTCAGCAATTTGCTCTGTCGAAACAGATCTATGACGATCTATCGGCAAGCACTATCGCCGCATCGCAGCTCGCGTCGTTGCGGTCTCAACTCGCTGAGATCAAGAAACAATCACCGCAAGGGGCGTCCGCCGAAGCAATTGAAGCTTTCGACAAGAAAGCTCTCGCTTTGGAGGGAGCCCCCACCGGGCGCTTCGGCGGCCGAGGCGCTGCGCCTGCTACCGACACTCTCAATCTGGTGAATGGGCAGCTCGGCGCGCTGATGCAGACTCTCCAGGAAGCGGACGTCACTCCGACTGCGGCGGAAATTTCCGCCGTTTCCGATCGGCGTCAGGCGCTTGCTAAATTAATGCCGCGTTGGCGGGATCTGAAGTCTCGCGATTTGCCCGCGCTCAACGTCCAATTGAAACAGGCAAACTTGCCCGAGGTTGTTTTGGATGGCAATCACTAACGTAAGTAAAACCAACATAAGCGCGACCGGTGCCGGAACCAGCAACGGCGGCGCCATGGCAATTGTGACGACTCTCTTCTTTATGTGGGGCTTCGTTACCTGCTTGAACGATATCTTGATTCCGCATCTCAAGGCGATTTTCGATTTGAATTACGCCGAATCGATGTTCGTTCAGTTCGCCTTTTTCTCCGGATACTTCGTCTTTGCAGTGCCGTCCGGTAAGGTCATCGAGTGGATCGGTTACAAGCGCACCATGGTCGCCGGCCTCCTCACCATGGCGGTGGGCGCGCTTCTGTTTCTTCCTGCCGCCAGCGTTCCTGCGTTTCCATTTTTCCTGGCGGCGTTTGTCGTCGTAGCTATCGGCATGACGGCGCTGCAGGTTTCGGCGAATCCTTACGTTGCCGTTTTGGGACCGCCCGAAACAGCATCCAGCCGGTTGAATCTGACGCAGGCTTTTAACTCGCTGGGAACTACTGTGGCGCCTTACTTCGGCAGTGTCCTGATTCTCAGCACTGCCCCGCTTGGCAATAGAGCAGATACGGAAATTGCCTCCCGCCGCCCTCCAGGCTTATCGCCTGCATGAGGCCGCAACTGTCCGTTTCCCCTATCTCTTGATTACCCTCGTTCTTGTAGCGTTGGCGATCGCCATCGGATTCTACAAGCTCCCGGTGATCTCGACCGTCGAAGACACCACCGCCATCGAAGATCCCAACAGCAGAGCTGCCATCAAGCTCTGGAAGCAGCGCCACCTGATGCTTGGTGTCGTCGCCATTTTCCTGTACGTCGGCGCCGAAGTCGCCATCGGCAGCTTTCTCGTCAACTATTTCAGTCAGCCCGACATCGGCGCGATGCCGCAGAAAACAGCGGCTCTCTACGTCTCGTTTTACTGGGGTTTGGCCATGGTAGGAAGATTTGTCGGGTCGGCGATTCTGCAGAAAGTTCGCGCCGGCGGCCATGCTCGGCCTGGTCGCCATTCTGGCCGGCTTGCTGGTGCTGACTTCCATGTCCACCTTCGGCGCTGTCGCCATGTGGACAATCATCTTCGTTGGCCTCTTCAACTCCGTTATGTTTCCCAAGCATCTTCACCTTGGGTATCGCCGGTTTAGGACCACTGACCAGCAAAGGGTCCGGTCTGCTTGTTGCCGCCATCGTCGGCGGAGCCATCGTTCCCGTCCTCGAAGGAGCGCTGGCCGATCGTATCGGAATACACCACGCATTCATTCTGCCCGTCCTGTGTTACATCTACATCGCCTTCTACGGCTTCAAAGGCTCGAAACAGCTCGCGACAGCGTAAGTCACTTATTTCGACGGGACGATGTCGCAACTGCCGTATTTACCGCCTAGACGGATGGCCGTCGGTGCGGATCTCCTAGATAATGCTAAAGGAACACACTTCCACGTATGGGCTCCCCGGCGGAAATCGGTGACCGTGGTGTTCGAGGGCGATTGTAAACCGGTCGCGCTCGAGCGTGAACTCGATGGATATTTCTCTGGGTTCGGCGAGGCCATCAATGCCGGCGTCAGGTACAAATACCAGTTGGACGGTGACAAAGATCCCTATCCCGATCCGGCGACGCGTTATCAACCGTTTGGGCCGCACGGCTACTCCGAGGTGATCGATCCATCTGCTTTTCGCTGGACCGACCAGAAATGGCGCGGAGTCCAACTGCAGGGTCAGGTCATCTATGAGTTGCACCTTGGCACTTTCACTCCGGGTGGAACTTGGAAATCCGCAGCGGAGAAGTTGCCTTACTTGCGCGATACCGGCATCACACTAATCGAAGTCATGCCAGTGGCGGAATTTCCAGGGAAATTCGGATGGGGCTACGACGGTGTTCAGCACTATGCGCCGGCTTCCCTCTACGGGCGCCCGGATGACATGCGCTCTTTTGTTAACAGCGCGCACTCACTCGGACTCGCGGTTATTCTCGATGTCGTATACAACCATCTCGGCCCCGACGGCAATTACCTCGCGAAGTATTCGCCCTTCTATTTCACCGATAAGCATGAGACCGACTGGGGCGCCGCGATTAACTTCGATGGCGAAGAGAGCGGACCCGTGCGCGAGTTCTTTCGCGAGAACGCTTCCTACTGGATCCGAGAGTTTCATCTGGACGGACTTCGCCTGGACGCCACCCAGGACATTCACGACCGTTCGCATCCGCATATGATCGGCGAAATTTCACAGGCCGCGCGCCGCGCCGCTGGAGATCGTTCTGTCCTTCTTGTGGGAGAAAACGAACCGCAAAATACCACGTTGCTGAAACCCGTCGAGGAGGGCGGTTGTGGCCTGGATGCGCTGTGGAACGACGATTACCATCACACCGCGATGGTTGCATTGACCGGCAAAGCCGATGCGTACTATACCGATTACCGAGGCACGCCTCAGGAGTTCGTCTCGTCCATGAAGCACGGCTATCTGTATCAAGGCCAGTGGTACCGGTGGCAAGAAAAACGAAGAGGCACTTCGACGCTCGGCCTCCCTCGTCCGGCCATGGTTACCTTCATCCAAAACCACGACCAGATAGCTAATTCGGCGTGTGGCCAGCGAATCACTGAATTGAGTTCGCCGGGACTATTCAGAGCGGTGACGGCACGTGACCCTCTTGGGACCCGGAACGCCGATGCTTTTCGAAGGGCAGGAGTTTGGGTCCTCTAGTCCGTTCCTGTTCTTTGCGGATCACTATCCGGAGCTGGGGGAGAAGATCCGTGAAGGGCGGAATAGAGTTCCTTGAGCAATGGCGGTCGCTGCGGCTTCCTGAGATGAAAAATTGCTTTCCTGACCCTACCGCCGAAAGACACCTTTGAACGCTGTAAGCTTGATTTTTCGGAAGTCGATAAGCACTCTCAGATCGTACCGGCTCCATTGTGATCTCCTTCGTTTGAGGCGGGAAGATCCGGTTCTCTCGCGGCAGGGTGCCGATGGCTTGGATGGCGCGGTCCTCTCCGCATCGGCTTTCGTCATCCGGTTCTTTTCACCCGGTTACCGCACCGATCGCCTGATTGTCGTGAACTTCGGTGTAGATCTCGCGCTGAATCCGGCGCCGGAACCGCTGCTTGGCCCGCCGGCAGGTACGGAATGGAAGAAACTCTGGTCCTCTGATGATCCTGCCTACGGTGGCAACGGAACCGCGCCCCTGGATAGTGTCGAGAACTGGAAAATACCCGGTCAGGCCGCGGTTGTTTTGTATCCCGTCGCGGCGGACAAACCGGCTGTTCAAGGCCGCAAAAAACGCAGATGAACAACATATTTACTCATAACCCGAACACGCCCTTAACCGACGAAGATTTCAAGACTCTGACTGAAACCGAGTGGCTGGTTACCAACGGCTTGGGAGGATACGCTTCCGGAGCAATTGGCGGCACATTGACGCGCGTCTTCCACGGCTATTTGATTTCGGCTCTGCAAGCGCCTCTCGGGCGCACCATGATGTTGAACGACATCCTTGAAGAGATCGTTATGCCGGACGGTCGCAGGTTCAAGCTGAACGGCCTGATCACCGAGGGCGGGGACTATCGTGGCGGGCCGCCTTATCTGACCAACTTCGGGCTTGATGCGGGTCTTCCGGTTTGGACTTACGAAGTTGAGGGCATCACCATCGAGAAGCGAGTTGTTCTTCCCGCATCGGCAGAACACCACCTATATCGATTACCGCGTCCTAAATGCTAAAGGAACGGTCAAGCTGACCCTTCGCCCCGCCGTGAACATGCGCGAACATGAGGCGCCTGTCAATACCAAGCTGGAGCCCTACACATTTACCGTCCGCGATCACCACTACGAATTGAAAGCGAGCAACGATCTTCCGCCGCTCCGGCTGACGCTCATCGGTAAAGGGGGATCCGTGACGGTAGATCCTCAGCGGATTCGCAATGTCACCTACCAGGTCGAGCGCAATCGCGGCTATATCTGGCGCGGTGATCTGTGGAGTCCCGGTTACCTGTCGGTTGACGTGAGCGCCGGTCGCGAGGTAACGCTGGTCGCCTCGACCGAAACATGGGACGTCATGTCGGCTCTCGATCCGCAACAAGCTTGCGACGCGGAGCAGGATCGAAAACGGCGCCTGCTTATTGAAGCGCATCCAGCGGCGTGCGATGCTTCGTGCCGGGAACTGGTTTGGGCGGCGGACCAGTTTATCTTCACGCCCGTAGGCCGCCAGGAAGATACAGCGCGTGCGCGGGCCGCGGGCGACGAGATTCGAAGTATTATCGCCGGCTATCACTGGTTCACTGATTGGGGCCGCGACACCATGATCAGTCTCGAAGGTCTGACGCTTACGACAGGCCGCCAAGTGGAAGCGAGCTACATCCTTCGGACGTTCGCCCGTTACATTCGCGATGGCCTTATTCCGAACATGTTTCCTGAAGGTAAAAAGCAAGGCCTCTATCACACCGCCGATGCGACTCTCTGGTTCTTTCACGCGCTGAACAGGTATCTCGAGAAGACGGATGACAGGCACCTGCTTGATCAAATGGTTCCGAAGTTGCTTGACATCGTCGGTCATCATCTTCGTGGGACGCGCTTCAATATTCATGTCGATCCCAAGGATGGGCTCCTATCGCAAGGCGCGTTGGGTTATCAACTCACCTGGATGGACGCCAAAGTGGACGATTGGGTCGTTACTCCGCGGCGCGGCAAGGCCGTCGAGATCAACGCGCTGTGGTACAACGCTCTTCGCTTATTGGAAGGCTGGCTGCGGCAAACGAATAGGGAGGAAGAGGCAACCGGTATCGCGGAGCATGCTGCCAAAGCCAAGCGATCGTTCAATCAACGTTTCTGGTACGCCAAAGGCGGCTACTTGTACGATGTGGTGGACGGCGACAACGGCCGTTCCGACACTTGCTGCCGGCCTAACCAGGTCTTCGCCATCTCGCTCGAACATCCGGTGCTCGACAAAACGCATTGGAAGCAGGTTATCTCGGTTGTCAAAGATCGGTTGCTTACACCCGTCGGGTTACGATCTCTAGCGCCCGGCGAGCCGGATTACAAGGCCCGCTATGACGGTGACTTGCGCGCGCGCGACGCGGCCTATCATCAGGGAACAGTTTGGGGCTGGCTGATCGGCCCATTTATCGATGCTTGGTTGAAGGTCCATCCGCAAGATTTGGAGACGGCGCGCGGTTTTCTGGACGGTTTCAAACCCGGGCTGCATTCGGCTTGCGTAGGCCAAATCAGCGAAATCTTCGATGCCGAGCCGCCGTTTACCCCGCGCGGTTGCTGCGCGCAGGCTTGGAGCGTTGCGGAAGTGCTGCGGTCATTCGTTAAAACGAGTGGCGCTCAGAAAACATTACAGGATGAACCCGAACCCATGGCCGCGGCTGTCACGTAGTCGCTGCTATCGGCGCGTGGTTCTCCGTTGTTTGAGGATGTACCGGCAACCAGGCGAGCGCGCCTGCCGCGCAGAGACATGCGGCAACCAGAAAGGACACTCCCCAGCCGAAATGGTTAGCGATTATCGGCGTGAGCGATGCTGTCAAAGCGCCGCCGAACTGGCCGCCCATGTTCATGAATCCCGACACCGACCCTGCGGAACCCTTCCCGATATCCGCGGAAACGGACCAGAACGAGCTCTGTGACAGATAAAGCGCACCCGCGCCTCCTGCCAGAATGACGGTCGCCACACGCGCGTCCTCTGCCCTCGTGCCGAGCGCAATGAAAACCGCGCAGAGCCCAATCGCGGCGGCCGCGAGATAGCACCTGCCCACTCGCGCGCCCCATTTCTTGGTGAGCCGGTCGCTGATCCAACCCCCCAGCGGCGAGGCGATCGCCATGGCGATGAAGGGAAGCATCGTGTAGAAACCGCTCTGACGGAGGTTCAGCTTCCGCACCGAGCTGAGATAAATGAAGAACCAACTGAAGAAGATGTACGCGGCATAACCATACGCAAAATAGCTGAAGGTCACCGCCCAGATATTTGGATTCTTGAGAATGCTCCGCCACGATAATCGCGCCGCGCCGCGCCGCACCTCGCTGGATTCCGGCAAGCCCGCTTCAATGAGATGCACCTCGCCGGATGAGACCCACGGATGTTCTTCCGGCCTATCGCGCGCGATCGCATACCAGACCCCGCCCGCGATGAAGCCGAGAGCCGCGCTTACCCAGAACGAAGACCTCCAGCCGGCATGAATCAAAAGGTAGGTGATCAACGGCGATGTCACTCCCGCGCCAATGCCCACTCCCGCAAAAATAATTCCGTTCGCGATTCCTCTCTCGGCAGACGGAATCCACGCGGCGACAATACAGTTCGAAGCCGGATACACCACCGCTTCTCCCATTCCGAGGACAAATCGAACCGCCAGCAAACAGAACAGTAACCCTGCGGTCGATGGAGAAAGAGCGGTCACGAGTGCGGTAAATACACCCCACCAGATGACGCCTAGCCCCAGTACGCGGCGGGCGCCAAGTCTGTCCGCCAGCGCTCCCCCGGGAGCCTGAAATATCGCGTAGCCAATCACAAATGCGCTGAATACCCAGCCCAATTGCACGTTGCTGAGATGAAATTCTTTTGCGATCGACTGCCCCGCAATCGAGATATTGACCCGATCCAGGTAAGCGATCGCGCTCACGACAAAAATCCAGAAGATCAACAGCCAACGGATCTTGCTGGTTTTCTCCAATTGGTTCGCTCCATTCCGCTTCAATGTATCTCAGGCGCAGCAGACGGGTCCTACACTGAAGTGATGTCGCTCTCCCGGCGTGCGTTTACTCTCGGCGCGCTCGGCACGGTTTCCGTTGCCGCGAATGCTTCCTCCCGCCTATCCGTCGAAGCTTACATCTTCAATCAATATGCGGAGCGGCAGAAGAAGCCACTCGCTGATGTTGTTCCCGAAGCTTTGGCGATGGCTCGCAATGCGGGGTTTCGGAACATCGAACTGAACACTACCTTCTTCACGCCGGATACCCGCGGCAGTGCCGTGCAGGCGGTTACTTCGAATCACCTTTCCATGCCTTCGGTCTACGTCGGTGGATCGATGCACGAACAAAAGCTCGCCGAGCAGACCATCGAAGCCGCGCTTCAGATCGGGACGGTTTGCCAGCCGTTTGGCTGCAAAGCTATCGTAAACAATCCCGATCCCAAGCCGGGAGGAGTTGAAAAATCGGACGAGGAACTTCAGGTTCAGGCGCAAATGCTGAATCGCGCCGGGCGGACTCTATCCACGCATGGTTTTCAACTGCGTGTTCACCACCATACGCCGCAGCTCGTGAACAATGCTCGCGAATGGCGTCATATTCTCAAGAACACCGACCCGAAGTACGTGACGCTTTGCATGGATCTCGATTGGGTTCACCAAGCCGGTTTGGATCCGCTGACTCTGCTCAAAGAAGGCGGACGCCGAGTGACGGAGATTCACGTGCGCAACTCGAAAAACAAACTGTGGCTCGAATCGGTCCAGGATGGAGATATCGATTACACCGCTATCGCGAGTTATTTACGCGGAGCGAATCTCAAGCCGCTGATCGTTGTCGAATTGGCCTATCGTCCAAACACTCTCATCACTCATTCATTAGCGGAGGATCTGAAATCGAGCCGGATCTACACGGAACGGATATTCGGAATCCACGCTTAAGGTTCTAATCGCTTCCTGCAAATGATCTGCGGCGTAGGCGCGAAACACGGCGTTGGTTTCGGAGGAGTCCATATGAAGGAACCTGCTCGCAAGCAGCTTTGCCAGATCGGCAAGCGCAGCGTTTAAGGCCGCCGCAGCGAAACGGACTCGATCCGGACAGTCCTGTTTTTGTCCCTATGTCCGCGTATTCGATCAGTTGTTTGAGAGCGCGTGGCAAGGACGCGTGTTCGGAGCCCGGCATGGAAGTAATAGATGATCGGGAAATGAATGAAATCGACTCGCGTACGAATGACATCGAGCGTCAAATCCGCAAGCATACTCTCAACGTCGCCTGCTACGACGTCGATTCCAGTGGTCTCACTTGCTCTTGCCAAAATTGATGCGCGACGAGCGAGCGTTCTCAAACGGCCCAGCGCCGGGTAGAGCAGTACGAACCAGGAAATGCTCGCGGTAAACAGGGATAGTCCGAGCAGAGCTTCAGCATCTACCGCCCATCGGGTCCAGCCCGGCCTTGGAGTAATTTCTCCGAGCCCCAGAGTTGTGAGGGTTTCCAGCGAGAAATAGAGTACGGTCCGAAAGCCGCGATCCACGTCTTCAGGGGCTGCGGAGAATCGTCTTCAGGGGCTGCGGAGAATCGAAAATTGTCCGGATAACCAGCCCAGTAAACCAAGCCCAAAGCCGCACGCCAGAAGGAGTATCCAACAGAGGATCACAACCAGTACCGACAAAGGACCGACCGTCCGCAAAGTCGAAGGCACACGTCTGCGCCATTCGAAACAGCCCTCTTCCGATTGAGCTGCTCAAATCCCCGGTCGCGCTTGGCTGGAACAGATCCTTGAATATTTCGCGAAGCGCAAACCCGATGATGAGAAGGCCGAGAACGGCCGCCCACGCGTGAGACACGCCAGACGAGACCCGAACGCACCCAAAATGTTTCAGCACGGAGTGCCACGCGACTTACCGTACTCTTGCGTACGAAACGATGCGGCTACTTACGTTGGTCTATTAAGCAGCGCCTATGCCCCGAAAGAGGAGCATGATATATGCTCTTGCTTCCCTGCTTCTGCTAGTCAGCGCGACACACGCTCAGATACAGAACCAAGCCGATGACGGGCAATGGATCATGGCGGCGAAAAATTACGCCAGCACGCGATTCAGCACCCTGACCCAGATCAACAGTCAAAATGTCGGAAGCCTGAAACTCGCCTGGACCTTCTCAACCGGCCTTACACAGCGGCCATGAGGCGGCGCCGCTCATTGTCAACAACACGATGTATATCGTGACCCCCTATCCAAATAACTTGTATGCGCTCGATCTCACAAAGCCGGGCGCGCCGATGAAATGGGTCTATCAGCCGCATCCCGAGCCCGCCTCCCAAGGAGTGGCTTGTTGCGATGTAGTAAACCGCGGAGCTGCCTACTACAACGGCAAGATCTACTACAACACCCTCGACGTTCATACGGTGGCGGTCGACGCAAACACCGGAAAAGAGGTCTGGAACACCAAGCTGGGCGATATCAACCTGGGTGAGTCCATTACGATGGCGCCGATCGTTGTTAAAGGCAAGGTGCTGGTGGGCAACAGCGGAGGTGAATTCGGTGTGCGTGGCTGGCTGACCGCGGTCGACGCGGATACCGGCAAGATCGCCTGGCGCGCTTATTCCACCGGTCCGGATTCAGACGTTCTCATCGGTCCGAATTTCAAACCGCTACTATCAATCCGAACAAGGGAAAGATCTGGGAGTGAAGACCTGGGCCGGAGATCAATGGAAGATCGGCGGTGGAACGGGATGGTCATGGATCTCCTACGATCCCGATCTCGATCTCATCTATTACGGCACCTCAAATCCCGGGCCGTGGAATCCGGAGCAACGTCCTGGCGATAACAAGTGGACCTCTGCGTTGTTCGCACGCCGCCCGGAAACAGGCGAAGCGATCTGGGCGTACCAGATGAATCCGCACGATCTGCACGATTACGACGGAGTGAATGAAAACATCCTTCTCGACCTGAACATCAACGGCCAAGCGCGAAAGGTATTGGCCCACCCGGACCGAAACGGGCGGCTCTACATCATCGACCGCAGCAACGGACAGGTTCTCTCCGCTGAGGCTTTCGTTCACGTCAACACAACCTTTCGGGTGGATCTGCAAACCGGAAAATTGATCCTCAATCCGGATAAAGCGACCGGCTTCAAAACGATACGCGATGCGTGTCCCGCGCCTCCTGGCGGTAAAGACTGGCAGCCCTCGGCCTTTTCGCCGAAGACCGGTTTGCTCTACATTCCGCATAACAACCTTTGTTACGAGACGCCAGGGCGTACAAGCAAACTACATTGCCGGAACGCCGTATGTGGGAATGAATGTCCGCATGTATGCGGCTCCTGGCGGTAACCGCGGTGCTTATTCCGCTTGGGATCCCGTCAAGGCTAAGGAAGTCTGGAGCATCAAGGAGAACTTCCCGGTTTGGAGCGGGACAGTAGTAACCGCGGGCGATATCGCATTTTACGGAACGATGGATGGCTGGTTTAAGGCGGTAGACGCGCGCAATGGCAAGCCGCTTTGGCAGTTCAAAATGGGCTCTGGAATTATAGGCCAACCGGTAATTTACAAGGGGCCGGATGGGAAGGAATACGTCGCGATTCTGTGCGGCGTTGGCGGATGGTCGGGCGCAGTCGTTGCTGGTGGACTCAACACGGTGGACGGAACCGGCGCGCTGGGATTTACTAATGCGATGACCGATCTTGGCAAGTACACGACCAAAGGAGGCATGCTCTATGTATTTTCGCTTCCTTAGTGTTCTCGCCGTATTGGCGCTGCCGGTTATCGCCGCCGCACGGGATTCCTTGCGCGTTTGCGCCGACCCGAACAACATGCCGTTTTCGAATCAGCGCGGCGAGGGTTTCGAAAACAAATTGGCTGACTTGATTGCCGCGAAAATGGGAGCCAAAGTCGAGTACACGTGGTGGTCTGAAAGAAAGTCGTACGTTAGGAACACGCTTGATCAGGGCCGCTGCGACCTGCTGCTGGGAGTGCCTTCATCGCTCGATTCTGTTACCGCAAGCCGCCCATATTACCGATCGACTTACGTCTTTGTCTCGCGGCGCGCCGCGGATCTGCATATCGCCTCTCTCGCCGATCCACGGCTTGGAAACTGGCGAATCGGTATTCAGGTTGTGGGCGACGATTACGCCCCGCCGGCTTACGCCTTAGCGCACCGAGGCATTACTAAGAACGTAACCGGGTTCAATCTCTTTGGCGAATATGGCGAACAGAACCCGTCCTCAAAGATTATCGACGCTGTGGAGGATGGCAGCATTGATGTGGCGATTGTCTGGGGTCCGTCGGCCGGATATTTCGCCAAGATCGCGAATGTTCCACTCGACATCGCGCCGGTCTCGCCGCCGATGTTTTTCGCCGTGCCCTTCACGTATGACATTTCGCTGGGCGTGCGTAAAGGCGATGAGGCGTTCAAGCAGAGACTGGACGGCATTCTCGAATCCGAAGCTGGCGCAATACATCGGCTTCTTTCGGATTATGGGGTTCCGCAACTGCCATGAGATCTGGCATGGTCAAGAGCGCGATCTGCTGTTCTCTGCTCATTTTCACCGGATGCCAAAGAGAGCATCGCGACCTCAAACCTTCTCCGACGCGGCTGGCGATATTTGGCGATGCGGCGCGTGAAAGCACATTGCGTCCCGGAGGAGCCGTCCAACCGGAGACGGTAGTAACGAATCCATATAACGGCAGCGCTTACGACATCTCAGAGGGCCAGCGCCTCTTCAATTGGTATAACTGCTCGGGTTGCCACGCGAACGGCGGAGGAGGTATCGGGCCACCGCTGATTAAGAAGGAATGGATCTACGGCGGCGAACCAGCCAATATTTTCGACACTGTCGTAAAGGGTAGGCCGAACGGCATGCCATCGTGGGGCGGACGAATTCCGGAATACCAGATCTGGCAAATTGTGGCTTATGTTCGGTCGCTCAATGGCGAGCAGCCGAAATCGGCCACGGCAAGCCGGGAAGATACTCTGCAACCGAATCCGCAAAATCTCCTCCCAGACCGCGGAAGCGGAGCGACGAAGTGACCTACGGACGCGCACGCGCAGCCCTGAACTCCGCGCTGGTGGCCACTTCCGCGGTCTCACTTGCAATCCTGGATGGATGCGCGGGACACCAGCAATCTGCGGTAGATGCAGCGGGTCCACAGGCGGGCCGGATCGAAACGCTGTGGTGGTTCTTTTTAGCGGTCCTGGGCTCGATTTTTGTAATCGTCATGGCGTTGACGGCCTGGACGCTGACAAAGCGGCATCGAGGCTTTGAGCAGGAACCGCTGGAGCGCACTCACCTCCCTTCTCAGCAGACGGAAGCGCGCTTGACGCGTGTCGTCACGGCCGCCACTATCGCGACAGTCGTCATTCTCTTCGTGCTTCTGGTGTCGAGCATCGTCACCGGAAAAGGCATCTCCGAGTTCGCCAATCGAAAAAATCCGATGGTAATTGAAGTCACCGGTCAGCAATGGTGGTGGCAAATCCGATATCAGAACAGCGATCCTCAGCAGGTCTTCGTCACAGCGAATGAAATCCATATTCCTGTTGGCCGCCCAGTGATGATTCGCGGCACATCGCAGGACGTTATTCACAGCTTTTGGGTGCCCAATCTTCACGGGAAACGCGATTTAATACCTTCACGCGTAACAACTGAGTGGATCGAGGCTGACCGTCCCGGTGTTTTTCGCGGGCAATGCGCTGAGTTCTGCGGATTACAGCACGCCCACATGATTCTCTGGGTGGTAGCCGAGCCTGAAGATAAATTCAGGGCCTGGTTCAATCAACAGCTTCAGCCGGCAGTGGCCCCTTCGGACCCGGTTCTTCAACGCGGACAACAGGTCTTCATGAATAACGCCTGCATTTTTTGTCACACGATCAGCGGGACGCAGGCGGCGGGTCAGAACGCGCCGGATCTGACACATTTTGGTAGCAGACATGGACTGGCGGCGAATACTCTGCCGAATTCAATGGGGAATCTGGGCGGCTGGATCGTGAACCCACAAAGCATTAAGCCGGGGAATCACATGGCCACCATCGCAGTGAACTCGGAAGATCTCCAACCTTTATTGCAATACCTCGAGAGTCTGAAATGAATCCGGCTCAAGGTCCTGTTTTCAACACCGAAAAAGAAGCGCAAGAGCTAAGCAGTCTGGAACGTGTTTGGCGTCATCCGCCAGGTATTTTCGGATGGCTGTCGTTCACAACGCATCAGGCGATCGGGATGAGATACATCGTAACGGCCTTTATCTTCCTGCTCGCCGGCGGCATCGAAGCGCTTCTGATGCGTATTCAGTTGGCCTTTCCCAACAACGGTTTTCTGGGTCCAGACCGTTACAACGAAATCTTCACGACTCACGGGACCACCATGATGTTCCTGTTCGCTGTGCCGGTCATGGAGGGAATGGCAGTTTATCTGGTCCCGCTTATGCTCGGCACCAGAAACGTGGCGTTTCCACGCCTCAACGCTTTCGGTTATTGGATGTATCTGGGCGGCTGCCTCTTTCTTTACTGGGGCGTATTTTCCAACTCCGCTCCCGATGTCGGCTGGTTCGCTTACACGCCGCTCTCCGGTCCTCAATTTTCGCCGGGCAAGCGACCCGATTTCTGGGCGCAGATGATCACCTTCACGGAGGTATCGGCCATGTGTGTCGCGACGGAGATCATCGGGACAATTTTCAAAATGCGCGCGCCTGGCATGTCCCTGAATCGCATCCCGATGTATTGCTGGTCGATGTTGGTTCAGTCCTTCATGGTCATATTCGCCATGCCGGCGATCATGATTGCAAGTTCGATGCTTCTTTCCGATCGGACCGTCAGCACGCAATTCGTGAATCCGGCGGAAGGCGGAGATCCGCTGATGTTCCAGCACGTCTTTTGGTTCTTTGGACATCCGGAGGTCTACATCATCTTTATTCCCGCGCTTGGCATGGTGTCCTCCATCGTCATCTCGAGCGCTAGAAGAGAAATTTTCGGATATACCGCGATGGTGCTCTCATTGATTGCCACCGGCTTTATCGGGTTTGGCCTATGGGTACACCATATGTTTGCGACGGGCTTGCCGCAAATCGGTGAAGCGTATTTCACCGCGGCGAGCATGATGATCGGCATAACAAGCGGCGTTCAGATCTTCTGCTGGATCGCGACCATCTGGACCGGGCGGCTGCGAATGACCGCCGCGATGTATTTCGTCTTCGGCTTCATCGCGATCTTTGTTCTCGGCGGACTCACCGGGATCGTGCTCGCATCGGTTCCCCTCGATTTGCAAGTACATGATACGTACTTCGTCGTTGCTCATTTTCACTACGTGTTGATCGGCGGCGCGTTGTTCCCGCTTGTTCGGCGGATTTCACCATTGGTTCCCGAAGATGACGGGCCGCATGATCAACGAAACCGTGGGCAAGGCGACCTTCTGGATTCTTTTCATCGGGTTCAATCTGACGTTCTTCCCGATGCACATCCTGGGCTTGAAAGGCATGCCTCGCCGGATCTACACGTATCCACCCGACATGGGCTGGGGCCCGGCGAGTTTTCTGGCCACCATCGGCGCGTTCATCATCGCGATCGGCGGACTCGTATTCATCGCGAACGTACTTTGGAGCCGCAAGAACGGCAAAATCGCGGGCGACAATCCCTTTGATGCGGACAGCCTGGAGTGGGCCGCCGCTTCGCCGCCCAAGAATTACAACTTCGAATATCTTCCTGCCGTGACAAGTCGTTATCCGCTGTGGGTTCCCCCGGAGGATCGAGTGATCGTGACGGGATTAAGGAACGATCGCCGGGAGGTTCTGGCGACTACGTTGATGGATGCGGAGCCCGATCACCGGTACGTGCTGCCGGCTCCCAGTATCTGGCCTTTCCTGACAGCGATTGCCGTCACGATCGGGTTTGCTGGATCAGTGTTTAATGCCTGGTACCTCACTTGGGGTTCGATCCTGACGGGTCTCGCCTTCATTGGCTGGTTCTGGCCACGCCGTCCGGTGGAGCTTAAACCATGACGACGGCCAAGGCAATCGACGTCTCAAGCCTTCCGCCTTCGAACATTTCCATCCAGGCGCCACTCTGGTGGGGACAGGTTTCGATGATTGTCATCGAAGCGACGATGTTTTCCATCCTGATCGCGACCTATTTCTATACTCGGCTGCGAATGGATGTGTGGCCTCCGCCCGGCGATCGCTTCCCCGGCGTATTGCTGCCGAGTCTGGCTCTAATACCGCTCATTCTCAGCGCCGCCGGGTCGTACTGGGCCAGCGAAGCGGCCAAGAAAAATGACCGCCGCGGAATGATATTGGGCCTACTACTGAATCTGATTCTTGCAATCGTCTTTTTTGCATTGCGGTGGATTGAGTGGCATTCGCTGAATTTCAATTGGATGGCCGATATTTACGGTTCGTTCGTTTGGGCCTTCCTGGGTCTGCATAGCTTCGATTACATTGCCGGCTTAGTAGAAACCGCCGTTTTTCTGGTCATCGTCCTCAGCGGCCGCTATGGAGAACGAGAGCGCTTGGGCATCCATGTCGACAGCATTGTCTGGTATTTTGTCGTCGCGATCTGGATTCCGATTTACATCGTGATCTATTGGGGTCCGCACCTGGTGGAGACTGCGCGATGAGCCGCGATGCCGCTCTTTGGACCGGCGTGCTGGCCGGCCCGATTGTGTGGCTGCTCAGCTTCGAAGCGAATTTCGCATTGGCCCCGTGGGCCTGCACCTTCGACGCGAAACTCGCGCTCTATATCGTTTCCGTCATTGCGCTCGTCTTGGCAGCGGCTTCTGGTCTGCTGTCCTGGCGTCAATGGAAGGAGTTAGGACAGGAGTGGCCGGGCGAGGGCGGAGGGGCGGTTCCTCGCGGCCGGATTATGGCAATTGGCGGCGTGTTGCTTAGCGCCATGTTTTTCCTCGTGATTTTGGCCCAATCTATTCCCGAAATCATCCTAGGCGCGTGTCAATGAAGAGATCGCGGATTGCAGCGGTGATTTGCATATGCCCCGCGGTGGCGCTGGCGCACACTGGACAGCCGCTCCAGCCACACGACCTATGGTCCGCCTGGGAGTTCGATCCCGGCGTCGTGATTCCTCTGGCGATCTCCGGCGTTCCTATACGCGCGAGGTTCACGTCGTGAGGCGCTCTCCGAATATTCGCCAGCAAGTATTCTTCTGGTCCGGGTGGAGCGCTCTGGCTTTGGCGTTGATTTCTCCGCTTCACCCGCTTGGCGAAGCACTGTTTTCCGCGCACATGGTGCAGCACGAAATCCTGATGATCGTGGCAGCGCCATTGCTCGTGTTATCGCGCCCGCTGGTTACGTTCCTGTGGGGAATGCCATTCGAATGGCGACGGGTTGTCGGACGCTGGTCGAAGGCGGAGCCTGTTCGGCGCTGCTGGACATCTTTCACGGATCCGTTTGCCGCCTGGTGGCTCCATGCGGCGGCAATCTGGATCTGGCACGCTCCCGTAATGTTTGATTTGACTTTGCAAAGCGAGCTAGCGCATACCGCCCAGCATCTGAGCTTCTTCTTCTCGGCGCTGCTCTTCTGGTGGGCGCTGTTCTACGCTCAGGGCCGCAAGAGCTACGGTGCAGGAGTATTGTATGTGTTCACGACCGCGGTACACACCAGCATCCTCGGCGCGCTACTCACCTTCGCTCCTCACATATGGTACGCCGCCTACAGCGCGACGACGCAGGCTTGGGGACTCACGCCGCTGGAGGATCAGCAGATCGGCGGCTTGATCATGTGGGTTCCGGCCAACATCGTTTATCTGGCCGCTGGACTTGCGCTTTTCGCGGCGTGGCTGAAGGAGAGCGATTTGCGTTTGGAGAGGGCGTCCAGTGCAAAGCAATCGTAAACTAGCCTCCGTCGTTGCCGCATTCGCATTATCACTATCGGGATGCGGCGGAAACGAAGCCGAGCACATCGCGCAGGTGACGACGGGCGGCGATATTCACCGGGGCGCAACGGCGATGGAACGCCATGGTTGCGGCACGTGCCACGTGATTCCCGGAATCTCCGGGAGCCGCCGGTCTCGCCGGTCCACCCCTTACAGGTATCGCAAGTAGAATCTACGTAGCCGGAGTGTTACAAAACACGCCGTCAAATATGATGCGCTGGATTGAGAATCCCAAAGCCGTGGACGAGAAGACCGTCATGCCGAACCTGGGGGTAACTCACCAGGAGGCGCGTGACATTGCCGGTTACCTTTATACTCTGAAATGATCTCTTACAATTTCCTCTGGAGGAATAAACATGATTACGTTGGCAGATGCCAGACGCATCATTCAGGCAGCCGAAAAGAAGGCGGAAGAAATCGGTCAGCCGATGAACATTGCGGTGGTTGACCAGGGCGGAAATCTGGTCGCGCATGTTCGAATGGATAAGGCCTGGATGGGGAGTGTAGACATTTCGATCAACAAAGCCTGGACCGCCCGAGCCTTCGATATCTCAACGAAAGAATTAGCCGAGCTGAGCCAATCCGGCGATCAGTTTTTCGGCATTCACGCTTCGAACAGGGGCCGCGTCATGATCTTCGCGGGTGGGATTCCGCTTAAGCGTGGCGACCAGGTGGTGGGAGCGATCGGTGTCAGCGGCGGATTGGGCAAGCAGGATCAAGCGGTCGCCGAAGCAGGCGCGGCGGCGTTTTAACGCGACTGGGCCTACGTCCTCGGGCCGTTAGGATTGCGGCGTCAGTTCGCGGGCGTAGATCATGTAGGACACAACCGGAGGATTGCCGCCTTGATGGAAGCTGCGCACTTCATTCCTTATTTGAATGTCCGATGCGGTTAACCGCTCGCGAACGCGGAGAAACTCCAGCCAGGAATCCACAACAAAAGTCTCGGTGAAGCGGTCCGGCTGCGCGGCATCCTGGAAAATGCCCCAGCGGATCGCTCCATCCCGCATCCGCACCTGTCGCATTTCGTGAATTGCGCGAGTGAACGCCGCATAATCTTCCTCGCGAATTCGATACTCGATGGTGACGAGCACCGGACCGGATTCCGGGTGCGGCTCAATCACGAGCTGTGGAGCGGGCCGATTGAGATCGAAAGGGGCCAGATCCGGCGGCTGGCCTCGAAGCAGATGAAAACGGCGTGTCGAGCGGGCAGAGTGAGCAGCAGTCCGCAGGCCGCGACAATGAGCGATTTCGAAGTGGAGAAGTGCTCCGCCAGTCCGCCCCAAAGAGCGCTGCCGAGCGCCATGCCGCCTTGAAAGACGGTCTGATAGATTCCTAACGCGCGCGCCTGCACCCAAGGCGGAACGGACAGTTGGACTGAAACATTGAATGATGATGTAGTACTTGTCCAAGCGAAACCACCGGCGAGCAGAGCGACGACAATGGTGGGAATGTTTCGAGCGAAGGCAAGAACGAAGAGCGTGAAAGCGCAGACACCGCTGGCCGCGATGGCAATGGAATCTCGCGGAAAATCTCCGTCGAAGGCTGGGGAGAGAAGCGGCGCCGGCAACCGCGCCCGCTCCCAGGCAGCCGTTCAGAACGCCGTAGCCCATCGCGCCTTGATGGAGGTCCTGCTGCGCTACCACCGCCAACAGCGCCCAAATCGCGCTTACGAACACGGTAAAGGAAAATGCGCGCACAAGCACCGCCTGAAGCGCGGGAGCATAGCGTGCGTAGCGGAGGCCGGCTCTCATGGAGCCCAGCAATGCGCTCGGCCGGCAGCGCGCTCTTGAACAGTGGCGTTCGACGCCAAACATAAAGGACCCAGATTACGGCCACGAAAGAAACTGCATTCACGAAGAAAACCGTACCAGCGCCTTTGCTGGTTGAGGCAAATGCCGCCACTGCTAAACCGCCGAGGGCCGGACCGACTGCGCGCGCCAAATTGTAGCCCGCGCTGTTCATTGCGATCGCATCCGCTAATTCGGAGCGCGGAACCAGTTCAGGAACGATCGCCTGCCAGGCGGGATTCGTCATGGCGGCGCCGATGTTCAGTAAGAACGTAAGGGCAAGCAGAGTCCAAGGCGAGATGACCCCGAATAGCGTGAGCACGCTGAGGATCACGACCGCGACCAGCATCCAGGCTTGCCAGAACATCAGCAGCCGGCGGCGATCGTAGATATCCGCGGTTGCGCCGGCAAGGAATCCGAGCAGGAGAACGGGAAGACTCGCGGCTGTCTGCATCAGCGCAATCAGCAAGGGCGAGGAGGTGAGCGCGGTCATCAGCCAGGTGCCGGCTGTATCCTGCATCCAACTACCGAGATTCGAAATGATGGATGCAATCCAGCGATTTCGGAAGAGAGGGCGGCGCAGCGGCGCCCAACCGGAAGTTTTGTCGCTGTCAGGTCTTCAAAGACTCTGCCAAGAATCTCAGTATGCGGTCTCTGCTATTCGGTTCTTTAGTTTTCTAAATACCAGGGGATGTTCAGCACACTGACGCGATCGTTCCCTTCCATGAGTAAACGAGTCTTCAATAGCGTGGCTCGCTGGCTGTGAAGAAAGTAATAATACCAGCGCCGCTCCATCAGTTCAGGGATTACCGTGATGACGCGTCGGTCGGGATTTTCTTTTGAAAGCCTCAGGACGTAATCCACGATCGGCGTCACGACAAAACGGTACGGCGATTTGAGTACGACCAATTCAGGTACTGGCAGATTCGCTTCCCGGGCCGGTTTTTCTACGAGTTCCGTCCAGCGGTCGCATACTTCGTCGGCGGTTCGGCTTGGGTCGTCTTTATCCTTGTCCTCGACGACATGGACAACCTTGATCTGATCCGAGAGAGTCATAGCGACGCGCAAAGCCTCTTTCCCGACGCGGGTCCAACCAGTCAGAGTTACCACCATTAAGGGCGGTAGCTCTTTGCGCTCTTTAATAGGTGTGTGGGTAGCTATTTCGCGTACCAGCTTCTCGTAATGCCGCCGAACGGCGTACATCAGGGCGATCAGCGAAGGGATCGCGAACACGGTGATCCAAGCGCCTTCAGAAAATTTGGCGACGATGATGATCAGCGTGGTGACGCCGGTAGCGAGGGCCCCAATCGCGTTTATGAGCATGCTATGACGTGCACCTGGGCCTCGCTCTCTGCGCCAGTGAGCGACCATTCCCGCCTGCGACATGGTGAAGGCAAGAAACGCGCCAACGGCAAAGAGCGGTATCAGGCGATCCGTTATCCCGCCGAAGCCTATCAGCAGCAAGCCAGTGATGGTGGCCAATACCAAAATTCCTTCGGAATACACCAGCCTTCGCCCTCGATTTGCAAAGGAAACCGGCAAGAATCCGTCTTCCGCAATAAAATGACAAACTCGCGGAAAATCAGCGAAGGCGGTATTTGCGGAGAAGATCAAGATCAGCAGAATCGAAACAATTGCCAGGTAATAAAACCATCCGCGGCCCGTCACGGCCGCGAGCAGCATTGACAGAATGCTTTGATAATGATTTCCGTTCGGATCTGTAGCAACTATCTTGTAAGCCTTCACTAGATAGGCAATGCCGGCCAGCATGATGGCCAAAGCGGCGATGATGATGGCGAGCGTGCGGCGCGCGTTTTTGGTTCGATCGTCTCGAAATGCCTGGACTCCGTTGCTCACCGCTTCGACGCCGGTCAGCGCTGTGCAGCCGCTTGCAAACGATTTGAGCAGCAGCCAGGCACTAATGGCCGCGACGGTTGCACGTGAAACGGGCGGTGCAATGACTGGCACAGGGCTTCCTCCGGCGAGTATGGCTTTCGCGATGCCAATGCCGAGCGCGATGAACATACACAAGAGGAACAGGTAAGTGGGCAACATGAAAAGCGCGCCGTTTTCGCGGACGCCGCGGAGGTTTGCCAATGTCAGGAGAACCAGTGCACCGAGGCAAAGCCAGAGAGTGTGAGGATGCAAGGAAGGAATGGCGGAAGTGAGGGCGCCGATTCCCGCCGAAATGCCGACCGCTGCGTCCAAGGTGTAGTCGATCAGCAGAGCGGATGCGGCAAGCAAGCCGGGGAAGATACCTAGGTTCTGGTGAGCTACAGTGTACGATCCTCCGCCCTGTGGATATGCGGCTATCGTCTGGCGGTAAGAGAAGAAGACAATCGCCAGCAGAACGATGATCGCGAGGCTGAGAGGCAGGATATAGGTCAGGCCCGCG
Source organism: uncultured Acidobacteriaceae bacterium (assembly GCA_963762495.1). Lineage (GTDB taxonomy): Bacteria > Acidobacteriota > Terriglobia > Bryobacterales > Bryobacteraceae > Bog-105. The sequence continues at coordinate 369,075 of CAVXKZ010000006.1, read as the reverse complement.
ACGCCGAGCGGAATCAAGAGAGTCAGTGCAGCCTCGGGACCGTACGCGGCAGAGCCGAGCGCGTCCAGCCCGAACACGGGCACGCCTTTGGCAACGCCGATCCGCTCCGCTCCCTCTTCCGAGGTCGCGATGGGACGCCCCACTAAGAAATCGAGTACTGACATTGCACCCCGCTCCCCCAGATTCTCGCAGCCAGCCGGAAAAACTCCGTTGACACGCCTTGTGCGCGCTTATATTGGTGATGAATCGCATGTCCTCTCAATCTGAGCAAAACACTGCCGCGGGCGCGACCTTGCCGCTCACCTCGGCCCAGATTTACACGGTAGTCGAAGAAGAGCTTCGGCGCATTCCTTTCATCGATGTCCACACCCACCTCTTTATGCCGTCGCTGGGCAAACTTGGTCTCTGGGGCATTGATGAACTTCTTACCTACCATTACCTGGAAGCGGAGGTGTTCCGCTTTTCGACGATCCGGCCGGAGCAGTATTGGGCCATGAACAAGCGTCAGCAGGCGGATCTTATATGGAGAACGCTATTCATTGAGAACATGCCAGTTTCAGAAGCCACTCGCGGCATAGTGTGTGTCATGCGCGAGCTTGGATTCCAGGCAACTGATTCGGGTCTAAAGCAGGCTCGCGAATTCTTCTCCGAGCAGGACCTCGATTCTCACATTGGGCGCGTGTTTCAATTGGCCGGGATGAGCGAGGCAGTGATGACGAACGATCCGCTCGACCCGGAAGAAGGAGCGCTTTGGGAAGACGGAGCTGAACCAGACTCTCGATTTCGGGCTGTTCTGCGCCTGGACCGGGTGCTGAATAAATGGGATCAGCATTGGCAAGTATTGGCCGCCAAGGGATACAAGGCGGACGGACAACTTGGCGGGACGACATTTGCGGAGGTGCGGCGCTTCCTAGCTGATTGGTGCCGCCGCATGAAGCCTGTCTACATGGCATGCTCTTTGCCCGATACGTTTCAATTTCCCGAGGAGAGCGTCCGTGGCAGGCTTCTTAAAGAAGCTGTCATTCCATCGTGTCGCGAGCACAACATTCCTCTGTCTGTGATGATTGGCGTCCGTTACCAGGTGAACCCTAAAATCAAGCTGGCGGGCGATGCAGCCGGAAAGGCCGATCTGCGAAGTTTGGAGCATTTGTGCGCTCAATTTCCGGACAATCGATTTCTCACGAGCGTCTTGAGCCGGGAGAATCAGCACGAGCTGTGCGTGTATGCGCGCAAGTTCGCTAACCTGATGCCGTTCGGCTGCTGGTGGTTTCTTAACAATCCCTCCGTAGTCGAGGAAGTCACCCGTGAGCGGATTGAAATGCTGGGAACTAGCTTCATCCCTCAGCATTCGGACGCGCGTGTTCTTGAGCAGGTGATCTATAAATGGCGGAACACGCGCCGGACGCTCGCGCCTATCCTCACCAATACGTTCCAGTTACTTGTTCAAGACGGCGGGGTCGTCACTCGGGAACGAATCGGGCAAAGCATCCTGCGTTTGTTCCGCACAAACTTCGAAAACTTCGTCAACTTGCGCGGTACGGACAGGCTCCACAGCACCGCCTGATTCGGCTTAGATGTTCACGCCGGAGGCCAGGAAACCGCCGTCGACGGCAACGCACTGGCCAGTGATGAAACTGGCTGCATCCGATGCGAGGAAGAGGGCTGTGCCGACGAGTTCCGGGATCTTGCCAAAGCGCTTCATGGGAGTCCGGGTCAGGAGTTCCCGGCCGCGCTCAGTTCCGTCTAGAAGCTGGGAATTCAATTCGGTGCGGAAGACCCCGGGCGCGATGGCATTTACGTTGATGCCCTTTTGCGCCCATTCGACTGCCAAGCTGCGAGTCAGCCCCAGAACCCCCGCCTTGGATGCAGCATAAGCCGTCACTTCAAAGAAACTCACAAACGAATTCAGGGAGGCAATATTGACCACTTTCCCGCGGCCACTCGCCACCAGTGGATCGTAGAAGCTCTGGCAACTGCGCAAAGTGCCTGTGAGGTTTACATCCAGCAAGCCGTTCCATTCCGTTTCGGTGATGTTGACGGTCGGCTTACGAAAAATCTGGCCGGCGGAGTTGACGAGAATATCGACTCTGCCGAACCGATCAAGAACCGCGTTTCGAAGAGCGTCGACGGATGCTCTGTTCGATGCGTCTACGGTGGCTCGAATTGTCTCTCTCCCGGCTGCTTCGATATCGTTCGAGACTTGCTCCACCAGCGCCTCACGGCGACCAGCGGCAACAACATTCGCGCCGGCTTCTGCGAGAGCGATTGCGATAGCTCGTCCAATTCCGGATGTGCCGCCCATCACAACAGCCACTCGGTCCTTCAAATCGAACAATTTCAGCGACACGATCTATGCTCCGATGAACAGCGGCTTGATATGTCTTTCGAAAAGATTTTCTGTCACGTTCTTAGCCACGGTTTCTTTCATCTCGGAAAGAAGATTCAGATAGCGGCTGCCCATTTTCGCCGCTACTTTGAAGCCAACGTGGAGCAGTTGCCGGAAGCTGCTGTTGTATTCCGGGTTGTTTGGGTCATGGCGCAGGGCGGAAACAAACTGCTGTGAGGACCATGTGTTCACGCCGCCAGGTTCAGGCAGTTTGGCGGGATCGATCGCGATGACAGAAGCATACGGCGCGCAAAGCTCGTCTCGATGCGCGTAGGCTTCGGCATAGATCTCCTTCGACAGGTCCAATCCCTCGCCTCCGCCTTCGGCCAAGCCGATCAGTTCCTCAAGCCAGGTGGTTCCCGCCGTTTTCAAATGTACGCCCGCATCGAATTTTTGCAGAGCTTTTCGCACCGGACCATAAATTGCGAACTTGTCACTGCCCGAGTGGATACTGAGCTTCAGATTCCCGGGCAGCCCATATTGCTTGACAGCGAATGCCAGGACAGCGACATCGTCCGAGAACTCTTGAGCGAACTTATGAAGATCTCCGTGATAATCGACCCCTTTGTTGAATCGGCCGGTGAATTTTGGCGCTATCGTTTGGATGGGAATCGCCTGATCGGCAACAGCGGCGAGAATCACAAGAAGCTCCAGAGGCGTTTGTGGCGCGTCGGTCTCGTCCATCGAAATCTCAGGAATGAATTTACCGCTACCCTTTTTGACCTCAATGTGCCGGTAAATGCGACCCGCCTCCTGGACAGCGGAAAGATACTTGCTTGCAATCCGTGAGACTCTATCGCGCTCACTCTTAAACGATTCCCTGACGCCCGGAATGCTTAATTCGCCGCTCAATTCCGGATGTTTGTCGACGAACTTCTGAACGGCAGCTTCCTCCGCGGGCTGATCGATCAGATCAGCGACATCAATCGTGAAAAAATCGCAGGGCTCGATGAAGCGCGCGACCGTTTTGACGTTAATGTGATCGGCGTCAACATAATAGGCCTTCTTCCAGTCGAGTTCGCGGACCGCGGCGTCGGCGGCAGCCCGTGCCGATGACGGTTCGGAGCCGATGATCGTATGTTCGCGGTTCGATTTGTTCCAGACGGGGATCACCTCCACGCCCGCGTCGGCGGCCAGAATGCAGGCCCTGAGCTGCGCATTCGCTTGGTGGGCGAAGCGGTCGCCCACGCCGATCGAATACTTCGAGAGAAGAACGCGATAGGGCACTATCCATGATTCTACGCACGTCAGGGAGAGAGGAATCTTTCTTCCAACTTCGAGTTAGTGTCGAAACTCAGTTATGCCAGAACTGGCGACCCCTTGCCACTTGTTTGTGAGATCTCCGGCTAAGTGCGATGCGAGCGATGTTTTGCGGGCCCGGCTTTCGTTGTATCGCAGAGATTATGGGCGGTGTTGACGAGCGCTAGGTGCGAAAAGGCTTGCGGGAAGTTGCCGAGCTGGCGCCGCTCCTTTGGATCGTATTCTTCCGAGAGCAGGCCCACATCATTGCGAAGCGCGAGGAGTCGTTCGAATAGATTGCGCGCATCGTCCTGACGGCCTTGCATGAGGTAGTTGTCGGCCAGCCAAAAGCTGCAGGCGAGGAAAACACCTTCACTGCCGCTTAATCCATCAACTGAGCTGCCGGTGTTGTAACGCGCGACGAAGCCGTCCGGCATGAGGTGTTTCTCGATAGCGGCAACAGTGCTGGTTATCCGCGCATCGCTGGCGGGCAAGAAGCCGACCAGCGGCATCATGAGCACGCTCGCATCCAGCTCCGTGCTGCCGAAATACTGAACAAACGCCTGGGCATGATGACTGAAGCCGAGGCGGCAAACTTCATCGTGTATCTCCGAACGAAGCTTCTTCCAGCGCTCCAGGGGACCCTCCTCGCCGAATTCTTCGATCGTTCGAACGGCCCGATCAACGGCTACCCAAGCCATAACTTTCGAGAAAGTAAAGTGGCGCCGGCCGCCACGAATTTCCCAGATACCGTCGTCGGGCTCGGGCCAGATCTTTTCGAGATGTCCAACAAGTTCTTTTTGCAGATCCCAGCTCTCCTCCATCTTTGCAAGGCCCTTCTTGCGAGCTTGATACAGCGAATCGATCACCTCGCCATAGACATCGAGCTGCAATTGATTCGAGGCGGCGTTCCCGATGCGGACCGGTTTTGAGCCTTCATAACCGGAGAGCCCGTCGAGTTCAAACTCGGTGAGACGGCGCTCGCCCGCGACGCCATACATGATTTGCATTTGCGCGGGATCTCCCGCCACCGCGCGGAGAAGCCAATCCCGCCAAGCCTTGGCTTCGTCGATGAAACCGGCTTCGAGCAGCGCGTAAAGAGTGAAAGTTGAATCGCGCAACCAACAGAAACGATAATCCCAGTTGCGAATGCCGCCGATACCTTCGGGTAGAGACGTGGTCGCGGCCGCCACGATGCCACCGGTTCGATGATCGCTTAAGGCCTTAAGGGTGATGATCGAGCGCAGAACCGCTTCGGCATACGGCCCTTTGGGCGTGTGTTTGCTTGACCATTTCTCCCAGGCATGAGTAACGTTCGCGATAATTTCCTTTGCGTCTTTCGGATGCGGCGGCGGCGTGTAGGAGCGGGACCAGGTGAGCACGAAGGGAATCTCCTGGCCCTCTTGGATCTCGAATTCGGCACGGGTCGTCAGCTCTTCGCCGCGCAGCTCGACGGGCGTTTCAAGTATTACGCGCTCGCCGCCTGCGATGGCTTGAATGCGGTTCTTGTCCAGGGACCGGACCCAGGGAATCACCTGCCCATAGTCGAATCGCAAGATGAGTTCGGTCTGCATCGCTACGCGGCCGCGTACACCCCGAACCAAGCGAGCCACATCCTGGTGTTCGCCGCGTTGATCCATGCAGTCGATCAGAACAGCCGCACCTTCGGGTGTACTGAATTCGGTCTCCAGAACGAGAGTGCCCGGACGATATCGCCGCGTAACTTTGGGGTGTTCGCTTTGCGGGGCTATGCTCCAGTGTCCGTTCCGCTTCGATCCGAGCAGGGAAGCGAAACACGCGGCCGAATCAAAGCGTGGAAAGCCGAGCCAGTCGATAGACCCGTTTCGTCCCACCAAGGCGACAGTGGCGTTGTTCCCGATGAGCGCGTAGTCTTCGATCAATAGCGCCATACGAAAGTATGAAGCTTATGCGGAAGCAAGTTGGATGACGACTTTGATGTCATCGGGGCGGCGCTTCAGCGCTTCATCAAAGTTCGCCAGCGGAACGCGACGCGAGATCAGACGCGAGATCCATTTCCGGTCGGCTTTCAGAAGAGCTTGCTCGGCCAACTCGTAGTGGCGATGATTGGCATTTACGCTGCCGAAAATAGCGCAGTTCTCCAGCACGAGGTTGCGGTTTATTGTGCCGAGATCGATCGTTTCCTGCTGGTTATGGGAAGAGACACCCAGCAGACACAGAATGCCGTCGCTCGCCATATGCGTCATCGTTTCGACGATCACTTCACCCACGCCGGTGCATTCAATGGTGACGTCCGGAGCGAAGCCAATTTTGTTCACCGGGCCAGTGTGATAGGTTCCGCCAAGATCGCTTACCAATTGGGGCTTGGGACCCTGTTTGACAACATCCAGGACGTGAACTTCTAGGCCTCGTTGTTTTCCCAGGAGGGCGGCCAGCAGACCGACAGGGCCCGCTCCGGTGACGAGCAGAGTCCGAGGCTCCCATTTGGCACGTTCGCCGATGCAACTGATGTGATCCCAGGCCTTGGCGACGATGGTGGTCGGCTCCATCAGAACGCCGATCGTGTCGAGGCTCGGGTCGAGGCGGAGAGCGAATTCAGGTTCGATGCGCCAAAATTCGGAGCCGAATCCGTTGCGCTCTTTTATGCCGCGCTCCGTGTATTTGCCGTTGCGGCACATATCCCACTGAGCTACCGCGCAGGCGAGACAGGGAACGGGATCGGGACGGCGGACGATGCCGACGATGAAGTCGCCTTTGCTGAAGCCGCTGCCTTCCGGCGCGTGCTCTACACGCCCAAACGACTCGTGGCCGAGGATCAGGTGGTCGCTGCCGGGCGGCGCCCAACCGTAGTCGGCGGAGATCAACTCAAAGTCGGTACCGCAGATGCCCAACTCCAGCGCTTTTACAAGAATCGAGCCATCGCTGGAAGGCGGCTCTGGAACGTCCTGAACGCTGGCTGAATTCGCCTTTCCCGGGATGATGGTTAGAGCCTTCATAGGAGGTTTACGGTAGCGGGCGCAAGCTCGTGCCGCAGGCTTATCAAGCGCATGTCCAAGAGCTTACGTTTCGTAGATGAGCGAGAGCGGATTTAGTGACAAGGCCCCGGAAGAGGAAAGCTGGGGATTTACCATGCGAATAGATGAAGCGCGACGATAGAACGGACCGGGCATGAAAGCGTTAGTCAAGAGCCAAGGCGCTCCCGGATTATGGTTGGAGGACATAACTGAGCCGTCAATTGGCATTAACGACGTTCTCATTCGAGTTACACACACGGGAATTTGCGGGACCGATCTTCACATTTACGAATGGGACGAATGGGCGCGAACGACGATTCCGGTACCGATGGCGATCGGGCACGAGTTCGTCGGCGAAATCGTCGAAGTTGGCGCAAATGTGAACGATTTTCATCCTGGTGAAGTCGTCAGCGGCGAAGGGCACGTGGTGTGCGGGCGTTGCCGCAACTGTTTGGCGGGACGGCGACATCTGTGCGCGCATACGCAAGGTGTAGGCGTGAACAGGCCGGGAGCATTTGCTGAATACATTGCGCTTCCGATGAGCAATATCTGGCGGCACGATCCGAAGATCAACCGCGAAATTGCCGCTATCTTTGATCCATTCGGGAACGCGGTACACACAGCATTATCTTTTCCTGTGCTTGGCGAGGATGTACTGATCACCGGCGCGGGACCGATCGGGCTTATGGCAATTCCGGTGGTGTGCCACGCGGGCGCCCGGTATGTGGCCGTGACGGACCTGAACCCGTACAGGCTCGAGTTGGCGCGCAAGATGGGGGCAACGCTCGCGGTCGATCCAAGACAGACTTCGATTCGCGCGATGCAGCAACAACTAGGGATGCAGGAAGGCTTCGACGTTGGGCTGGAAATGTCGGGCACCCCGGCCGCCTTTCGCGAGATGATCGCGAATGTGAGTCACGGAGCTAAGATTGCGATGCTCGGAATTCCGGCGAAGGAGATGCCGATTGACTGGCGTCAGGTGATCTTCAATATGCTGACGATCAAAGGCATTTACGGCCGCGAGATGTACGAGACCTGGTACAAGATGACCGTCATGCTGGAATCGGGCTTGGATATTACTCAGGTGATTACGCATCGCTTCTCGTATCGCGATTACCAGAAGGGCTTCGAGGCGATGCGGTCGGGGAACTCAGGGAAGGTGATCCTCGACTGGACGGATGTATCGTAAGCCGCCGGCCTCTGGCTGTCCATGAAGACCAGCATCTTCGATCTGTTCAAAATCGGAATTGGCCCTTCGAGCTCGCACACGGTCGGACCGATGCGAGCGGCGCGGCGCTTTACGGAACGGTTGCTGGAACTAGGGCACTTGAGCGCGGTGAGCCGAGTGCGCGCAGACTTGTACGGCTCGTTGGCTCTCACGGGCATCGGGCATGGCACGGATCGCGCCGTCTTGTTGGGCTTATCGGGCGAGAAGCCGGAAGGAGTAGATCCCGAAGCTATTGAAACCAATCTCGACAAAATTCGAAACGATAAGACATTGCGGCTCCTCGGCGTGCATGCGATCGGGTTCGAAGAGGAGCGCGATCTCATCTTCCATGAAGACATGGTTCTGGCCGGCCATCCCAACGGAATGAAATTTACGGCGTTCGGCCGGGACGCGGACGTGCTGGTGAGCGAAGTCTATTACTCAGTGGGCGGTGGTTTTATCGTGCGGGAGGGCGAATCGGCCGATTGGCAACCCGCACCGTTGCCTGTGCCGCATCCATTTTCAAATGGCGCTGAACTGTTGGAGGAAGCGGAACGGAATCAATTGCCGATTTGGCAGTTGATGCTGAGGAACGAGAGCGCCCTGCGGAGTGAGCCCGAAGTACGCGCCCGGATTCACCTTATTTGGTCGGTGATGGATGCGTCCATCGAGCGCGGATTACATACCGAAGGTATTCTGCCGGGTGGATTAAAGGTGCGCAGGCGGGCTCCGCGCCTGTTGAACAAAATTCAATCGCGTCCGGCGAATGACCCTCTGCGCGCCATGGATTGGGTGAATGTCTTCGCGATGGCGGTGAACGAGGAAAATGCGGCGGGTGGGCGCGTGGTCACGGCTCCGACGAATGGCGCCGCCGGACTGGTTCCCGCGATAGCGAGATATTACCGCGAGTTCTTGCCGGAGAGTTCGGATGATGGATTGATGCGGTATTTTTTGACCGCGGGCGCGATCGGAATTCTGTATAAAGAGAACGCCTCGATTTCGGGGGCGGAGGTTGGATGCCAAGGCGAGGTCGGCGTGGCCTGTTCCATGGCGGCGGCGGGATTAGCGGGCGCGCTGGGCGCAAGTAACGAAGAAGTGGAACATGCGGCCGAGATTGGAATGGAGCATCATCTGGGCATGACATGCGATCCGATTGGCGGACTCGTGCAGATTCCATGCATCGAACGGAATGCCATTGGGGCAGTAAAGGCGATCAACGCGTGCCGGATGGCGATGCAGGAGAGCGGAGAACATAAAGTGTCGCTGGATCAGGTGATTCGGACGATGTATCAGACGGGTTTGGACATGCAATCACGGTACAAGGAGACGGCGCTGGCCGGTCTTGCGGTGAACGTGAAAGATTGCTGAGGAGCGGGAAGATTATATGTACGCAAGTGTTGAACCGTATCTGAATCGGAAGATTGGCGAAATTGAAGCGGCGGGATTGTTCAAACGCGAGCGGCTGATAGAGAGTCCGCAGCGGGCAGAAGTGCGGGTTGGGGGCGACTCCGTGCTGGTGCTCTGCGCAAACAACTATCTTGGCCTGGCGAACCATCCGGCGGTAGTAGAAGCGGCGCACAAGGCGCTCGATGAATGGGGATACGGCTTATCGAGCGTGCGGTTCATCTGCGGCACGCAATCGATTCACAAACGGCTGGAAAAAGCGCTGAGCGATTTTCTCGGAACGGAAGACACGATTCTGTACACGTCCTGCTTTGACGCTAATGGCGGATTATTCGAGACGCTGACAGAGGCGGAAGACGCGATTATCAGCGATGAGCTGAATCACGCCAGCATCATTGACGGAGTGCGCCTTTCGAAAGCGCAGCGGTTCCGCTATAAGAATGGCGACATGGGCGATTTGGAAGCCAGGCTCAAAGAAGCGAGCGGATTGCGCAACAAAATAATCGCAACAGACGGCGTATTTTCGATGGATGGGTATGTCGCGAAACTGCCGGAGATCTGCGATCTGGCAGAGCGGTACCGGCGCGATGGTGATGGTGGATGATTCGCACGCTGTCGGATTCATGGGCAAGCACGGACGTGGAACCCACGAACATCACAACGTGATGGGGCGGGTAGACATCATCACGGGAACCTTAGGCAAGGCGCTGGGCGGCGCGAGCGGCGGCTATACGAGTGGGCGCAAGGAAGTCATCGAATTATTACGACAGAGATCGAGGCCGTATCTGTTTTCGAACTCCGTTGCTCCACCGATCGTGGGCGCGTCGCTGAAGGTGCTGGAACTGTTGAGCGGGAAATCCGAACTGCGGGAGCGCTTATTCTCGAACACGAAACTGTTTCGGGAGCGCATGGTGGCGAATGGATTCCACATTCTTCCGGGCGAGCATCCGATTGTGCCCGTGATGCTAGGTGACGCGACGTTGGCGACGAATATGGCCGACGCATTGCTGAAACGGGGCGTGTATGTGATCGGATTCTCGTATCCAGTGGTTCCGCAGGGAAAGGCACGAATTCGCGTGCAGGTCTCGGCGGCGCATACGCCTGAAGAACTCGTATTTGCGGCAGAACAGTTTGCGGAATGCAAACGGAGCTTGGGGATCTGAGGAAATGAGGCGATCCGCTGCCATCGCCATGAGTGCCGTGTTCTGTGCGGCGATGGTCTGGGGGCAAGTGAATGCACACCAGACAATCTTGCTTTGGCCAGATGGCGCCCCGGGGGCACAAGGCGATACGGATGCGGATAAGCCATCATTAACGCTGTATCCCGCGTCGGGCGAGAACAAGGTGCCCACTGGCGTTGTAGTTTGCCCTGGCGGCGGCTACGTACACCTTGCGATGGATTACGAGGGATTTGAGATTGCCGAGTGGCTGAACAAGCTCGGACTTTCGGCGTTCGTATTGAAATACCGGCTGGGCCCAAAATACCGCTATCCCGTTCAACTCGAAGATGCGCAACGGGCTATTCGTTACGCCCGGTTGCATGCACAGGAATTCGGAATACGCCGGGATCGGATCGGTATTTGGGGATTTTCAGCGGGTGGGCATTTGGCGTCGACCGCGGGAACACATTTCGATGCGGGAGATAAGGGGGCGACTGACATCATCGAGCGGGAGAGCTCAAGACCCGACTTCATGATTCTGGCCTATCCAGTGATCACGATGATGGATCCGTATGTACACCGCGGATCTCTGCACGCCCTGTTGGGAGATAAGCCTGATCCGCAACTCGTGCGCCTGCTTTCGAATGAGTTGCAGGTAACGCCGCAGACTCCGCCAACTTTTCTGTTCCACACAGGAAATGATCCCGTCGTGCCTGTGGAGAACAGTATCGAGTTCGATGAAGCACTGAACAAGGCGGGTGTTCCGGCGGAAATGCATATCTATCTCAAAGGACGTCACGGAGTGGGTCTGGCGACGAGTGATCCGGTGCTTCGGACGTGGCCAGAGCGGTTGGCAGATTGGCTGAAAGTACAGGGATTGCGATAGCCTCTGAAGCGTTAAGCTATACGAAGTTCACGATACCTCGGAGATCGGCTTGCCTTTCGATAGTTGGGCCGAGAAACCGAGCACAGAACCCAAGGTCGGTACCAGATCGATCGATTCCACTGGACGATCAATTACCACGTTCTGCCGCACGCCTGGGCCGAGAACCATCATCCAGGTAGTTCGCGAGAGCGGATCGCCTGTACGATGATGCTGAAAGCCGTTGCCACCCGGATCGGTATCGGAGTCCCGGCCGAAATCAGGGAGGATAAACATGGTAGTCTTGCCAGCATATTCGGGGTCGCTTTGGATGGTGTTCCAGATTTCTGCGCAGAGGCGATCGGAACGCTGAATGCCCTCGATATAGAGGGAGTAAGCGCCGGAATGCGCAACATCGATGTCGTGAAGAGTGATCCAGAGCAGGCTTGGAGCGAGTTGCCGCATGAGCTGGCGGGCGATGTAGACCGAGAGTTCGTCCGGACTGGCGAGGCTGCGCGCGTGCGTTGTGAAATCGCCGACCGAGAGTTTCAGGATTTCGGCCATTTGCCGCAGTTCGACTTCGCTGCCGCTAAGTTCAGGCGTGTAGAGAGGAGTCTCGTAATTGTCGCGAAGGAGGTGCTCGTACTGACCTTCGCCGGCTGACGAAAGCGCAGAGGCGAGAAGCCGTTTCGGAAGAATGACACCTGCGCCGAGACCCGGTCCGTAGCCACGATGATCGCTTTCCCCAATCCGATTAAAGCCGTTACTGGGAGCGACAACCCAGGCATCGGTCGCTGGCCGCTTGAGGTCTCGGCGGAAGTATTCAAAAACAGTCGGATTATCAGGAGGAACCGCTGCGAAGTTATTGAATGTCTCGTAAACGCCGGTGGCCAAGCTCGCCGTGGCCACATAGTGGCCGAGAATGCCGCGGTTCAGGACCTGAGTGAAAAAGGTAGACTGCGGAATGAGCTGGTTCAGCAGATGCGGAATGTTCTCCTGGCCTTGCGGCATGAAAGTCTCTTCGTCACGGGCACCACCGCCAAAGGTGACGACAACGACCTTCCTGCTGCGCGGTAACGCTAGAGCGCGAAGAGGGGCAAAACTGAACAGAGCTGCGGTTGCCGTGGCTCCCGTGATGCTACGGAGAAACTCGCGGCGATGTGTGCCGACGGCTTGGGCTATCTCGCGCGGGTTGCCGCGGGTCCCGTTCAAGAGACTACGATAGGAAATCAAATTCGCTCTTCAGTTAAGTCTTATTATGCCGAAGGCCAGATCATATAATTCCGGGCAAGCCCAAGAATGAGAAAACGCATATTCATCCCGGCGATTTTCGCGCTGCTATTAGCGGTCTTGGCCTTTAAGTCCCCAAAGAAGCGGGCGGATAGGAACGGGTGGCCGATGTACGGCGGCGGCCCCGATAATATCCACTACTCGACGCTGAAGCAGATCAATCGGAAAAATGTAAAAAATTTGCAGGTGGCGTGGAGCTACGACAGCGGAGACCAATTCCCGGGCTCGGAAATGGAATGCAATCCGATCATTGTGAACGGGATTTTGTATGCGACTACGCCCAAGCTCCGGGTCATCGCGTTGGATGCTGGGACGGGCAAGCTCAGGTGGAGCTTCGATCCGAACGAAGGGCGCCGTGTCGTCAGCAAGATGCGGAATCGAGGCGTGGCGTACTGGGAGGGCGCGAATGGTGATAAACGCATTTACGTCACAGTCCGGCAGTATTTGTACGCCCTGAATGCGGAGAACGGCGAACCGGTTGCGGATTTCGGCGACAAAGGAAAGATCGATCTGCGATGCGATCTGGGACGGGACCCGTCGCAGTTGTTCGTTTCCGATACCAGCCCGGTGATGGTGTACGAGGACTCGCTGATCGTAGGAAGCATTGTTCCTGAAACCTTACCGGCAGCGCCGGGAGACATTCGAGCCTATGATGCACGCAGCGGGAAGCTGCGCTGGAGTTTTCACACGATTCCACATCCCGGAGAGTACGGCTATCAAACTTGGCCGAAAGGCGCCTGGCAGTACATCGGCGGCGCGAATAACTGGTGCGGCATGAGTCTGGATGTTGACCGCGGCATTGTATTCGTTCCCACGGGGTCGGCAGCATTTGACTTCTATGGAGCCAACCGGGTGGGGGACGACTTGTTTGCCAATTCGCTGATCGCTTTAGACGTAAATACAGGCAAGCGTCTATGGCATTTCCAGTCGGTGCGGCACGATCTATGGGATCGCGATCTGCCTACGCCGCCGGCATTAGTCAGAGTCAAACACGACGGGAAATGGGTGGATGCGGCGGCGCAACTGACGAAATCGGGATGGGTGTACCTGTTCGATCGGGAGACGGGCAAGCCACTGTTTCCGGTTGAGTATCACAAATACCCAAAGAGCGAGGTGGATGGAGAAGTTACCGCGGAAACGCAACCACTCCCCGTAAAGCCGGCCCCATTTGCGCGTCAGATATTCACGCCGGATATGGTGACCGATCGCACGCCGGAAGCACACGCGGCTGTGCTGAAGAGACTACAAGCCTCGGTAAGCGCCGGACAATTCGTGCCGCTGAACCTGAAAGGAACGATTATTTTTCCAGGCTTAGACGGTGGAGGGGAGTGGGGCGGTCCCGCTTTTGACCCGGAAACCGAACTGCTGTATGTGAATTCGAACGAAATGGCATGGGAACCGTACCTGGTAGAGCGCGACCGGAGCGCTCACAGTGGAAAGCAACTCTATCTCAGCAACTGCGCAACATGCCATCGCGCGGATGAGAAGGGGAGTCCACCTGAATTTCCCTCGCTTGTGAACATTTCAGCGAAGATGGATGAGAACGAAGTCATGGACATGCTGAGGCACGGTTCCGGACGAATGCCATCGTTTGTGAACCTGCCTTATTCCGATCTGCAAGCGATTATGCGCTACGTCGTTTACGGCGAGGATGTGCCGATTGCGGTGAGCCCAGAAAAGCCTTCACCAATTGATCTCAAGTATCGGTTCAGTGGGTACGAGAAGTTTCTCGATCCTCAGGGCTACCCCGCTGTGAAACCGCCGTGGGGAACGCTAAATGCGATTAATCTCAACACGGGTGAGTACGTTTGGAAAATACCCTTCGGCCAGTATCCGGAACTGGCGCGTCAAGGCGTCCCTTATACGGGCAGCGAGAACTATGGCGGCGGAGTGGTTACCGCCGGGGGCCTGTTCTTTATTGCGGCGACCAGCTACGACAAAAAGATGCACGCGTTTGATAAAGCCACGGGCGAGCTGCTTTGGGAGACACTGTTACCTGCCGCCGGAAACGCAACGCCGGCCGTCTATGAGCTGAACGGGAAAGAATATGTGGTGATTGCCTGCGGCGGCGGAAAATCGAAAGATCCGCCCGGTGGCTCGTATGTTGCGTTTGCTTTGCCTCGCACGCGATAAGCTGCATACGTATCAATTTGTGGGGAGCTTATGAATAGACGAACCTTTGCGAAGGACTTAGCGGGAGCGGCGTTGGGAGCTAGTGCGCTGGCAAACGGGCCGGTGTTGGCGAGAGCTGAACAGGCTGACACTCAGGCGAGTCCACCGTACAACCTCTCCGTCATGCTTTGGACGGTATTCCGGAACATGCCTTTCGAACAGCGGCTTGAGAAAGTCTCTGAGGCTGGCTTCAAGCAGGTGCAACTGGTTGGCGAATACCGGAAATGGTCTGACGAAGAGTTCAATAGAGCCAACGCCAAGCGCAAAGAACTCGGGATTCGATTCGACGTAACGGCGGGGCTGCGCCATGCGGTAGGAAATCCTGCCGAACGGGACGCCATGCTCGCGGATGTGAAGAATGAGTTGCCGATCATGGAGCGGATTGATTGCCCCGCTGTGATCATCATGTCCGGCAATGTGGTTCCGGGAATGCCGCGCGAGCAGCAGCACCAGAGCTGTATCGAGGGGTTGAAGCGCGCGGCGGCGATTGTCGAAGGTAAGCAGATTGCGGGAGAACAGGTTCGTCTGCTGCTTGAAAACATCGATCCGGAAGAAAACCCGAAGTACTACATGACGTCCGTTGCGGAGGGCTTCGAGATCATCCGCGCCGTGAATCACCCGCAAGTTCGGCTCTTATACGACTTCTTCCACGAGCAGATCGCGGAAGGGAATCTGATTGAGAAACTGCGGAAAAATATCGAGTACACGGGATTGGTACACATCGCGGATGTACCCGGGCGGCATGCGCCGGGAACGGGCGAAATCCATTATGAAAACATTTACAAGACGCTAGCGGACCTGAACTACTCGCATGGAGTGGCGATGGAGTTTCTTCCGCTCGGCGATCCGGTTACGGAATTGCGCCAGGCGAGGGAGCAGGCGCTCCGCGCAGGGAAGAGGGCCTAATCATTGCACTCGATGCAGTAGCACCAGCGTGCTATCGAAGTCTCCTTTCAATTCGACATGCAAGCCATTCTGCATCAGCCATGCGCCGCTGACCCCCGGCTGTTTGTCAAGGAGTTTGTTGTCAATCGATTCGATGCGATATAAGGCGCGTGGGTTCAGACCTTCAAGGCAGATCGCCGGCGGCGGCGTGTTGTATTCCTGCGAGTGACGGAATGCGAACACCAGTGCTTCACTGCCGTTTGATGAAACGTATTCGTTCGCGGTGGTGTCGCTTGTGCGCGGCGAGAGGATGCGATAAAGTTCGCCGAATTGAACCGTGTCGCGGATCTTCTTGTCGAGAGCAACCATCTTCGTGGCAAGCTGTGCATCCTCCTCAGTCCACTTGTTCAAGTTGGCTCCGATTCCGAGCGCGCCTTGCATGGCAACCAGGAATCGGTATTGAAGCGGCGTGCTGCGCCCGTTCGTGTTCGGCACATCTGTAACCCAGGCAGACATCAGTTTCGCGGCGTAAGCTTGAGAAAAGCCTTCCTGAATGCGCAGGCGATCGAACGCCTCCGTATTGTCGGAAGTCCAGAACTCGTCGACATAGCGCAAAATACCGAGGTCGACGCGGCCGCCTCCACCCGAGCAAGATTCGATCTCCAGGTTCGGATGCTTAGCGCGAAGCCGGGCCATGATGTCGTACAAATTGCGAACGTACTTCACCCATAGCTCCTTCTGTTCATCGGGAGCCACCTCAGGCCAGCCGGGCTCCGCAAAAGTGCGGTTCATGTCCCATTTGAAGTAGCGGATGTTGTACTCGCTCGCAAGCTTGTCGAGAACACTGAAAATATGCTCTTTCACGTCGTCGCGGGCGAGATTCAGCACGAGTTGATTTCGCAATTCGCTGCGCGGGCGCCCGGGAAAGTTCATCACCCAATCGGGATGAGCGCGATACAGGTCGCTGTCTGGATTCACCATTTCCGGTTCCACCCAGAGGCCGAAATCCATCCCGAGGCCGTTCACGTAACTAATCAGGCCGTTGAGTCCGTTCGGGAACTTCTGCGGATTTACGACCCAATCACCGAGCCCGGCGTGATCGTTGTTGCGCTTGCCGAACCAACCGTCATCGACGACGAAGAGCTCGACGCGAAGCTTGGCTGCTTTCTCGGCGAGCACCTTTTGTCCAGCCTCGCTGACGTTGAATTCGGTCGCTTCCCAGGAGTTATAAAGAACGGGACGAGCGCGAGCTTTAAGGCCATGCGGCTCAATTTCGGCGAGTTCTAATCGATCCATCAGGCGCGACGCTTCGCCGAAGCCGTTGCCGGAATAGCCGCCGTAAAACTCCGGGGTTTGGAGCGATTCGCCAGGGTTAAGTGGGTATGCGAAATCGAAAGTATTAAATCCGCCGGTTACGCGGACCTGCTTGTACGGGGTTTGCTCGATGGTGATGCGCCAATTGCCGCTCCAGGCCAGCGCGCCGAACCAAACCCGGCCGTGTTGCTCATCGGCATTGCCCGGATCGATGGCAAACCACGGGTTCAGATTGTGACCGGTATGGCCCAGGCGGCTCTCGAGCACCTTCATTCCTTCCTGGATCGGCTCGCGATTGAGCTGCGTCTCCGCGGCCCAGCGGCCACTCAGATAGGAGAGCCGGTAGCCAGTACCAGGCGGCATGTACCAGGCCGCCGATTGGGCGCTTTCGACCGTGATCTTCTGAGTTGTTCCGTTGCGGACCGTAGCCCAACGCGCGATGATTCCCGTGTCCGGATACACGCGATAATGCAGTGTGGCCTCGATGTCATCGCGGATGTCCTTCAGCGTGACTTCCAGGTCATTTCCTTGCATGCGGCTATGCTCGTAATGCAAAACGAGGTCGCGGTCGCCGTCGGCGCGCGTGATTTTCAACGCGGGTTCATAGTAGCGTGGACCTCCCCAGCCCGGAAACTCCTCGTTTTCGAGCATCTGGTGCGGATCGAAGGACGAGATGTCGCGATATTCCTGCGCAGCCGGGACATCCTCGATGCGCCACAGTGGAGCGCCCCAATACAGGTGCTGAAGCTGACCCGTTGGCGCGATGCCCATCGCATACGAGCTGTGTGGAGTCGTAAGCAGCCAGATTTTTCGGCTTTGATCATATTGGATCTGGGCAAAAAGGGAAGAGGCAAGCATAAGAGCAAGGCAATAGCAGAGTGGAACTCGACGCATCGAGTCGATTGTACGCGCTGGACACCTATGGTGATTTAATGAGGCAATACAAAATGCACGGATTCCGATTGACGGCGTCAGCGGTTGCAATGCTGTGTCTCACGCTTGAGCCTGTGCTCGAAGCGCAAACTCCCGATTGGTTTCCCAAGCGCGACATGCTGACGATCGGTGTTTATTACTATCCCGAGGCGTGGCCCGAATCGCAGTGGGGACGGGATATGGCGAACATTCGAAAGCTCGGGATGGAGTTCGTCCATATGGGCGAATTTGCCTGGTATTTCATGGAGCCGCAGGAGGGGCGATACGATTTCGACTGGCTGGAAAAGAACGTAGATCTTGCGGCGAAGAATGGATTGAAAGTTGTTCTCTGCACTCCAAGCGCGACTCCGCCGATTTGGCTCGAGCGCGAGCATCCGGAGATTCTCATGGTCGACGCGCAAGGCCGGACCATGCAGCACGGCAGCCGCGAACAGGCCGATTGGAGTTCGCCGGTGTATCGCGAATATGTCGGAAAAATCGACACCGAGCTGGCGAAGCGCTTCGGACATGACCCGCGTGTGTGGGGCTGGCAGATTGATAACGAGCTGAGCCACTATGGGCGGGGGTATTCGTATTCAAGAGCCTCAACCGAGAAGTTTCGCGATTGGCTACGTGAAAAGTACGGCAGCATCGATAAGTTGAACGCCGCTTGGGGCAATGCCTTCTGGTCGGAGATGTATCAGAACTTCGATCAGATCGAGATGCCGAATCCGGAGACGCTAGTTGCCGATCCAAGTCCGCATGCGCTTCTCGATATGAATCGCTGGTTTGCGGACGAAGCAGCGAATTATTTGAAGTTCCAAGCGGGCATTCTTCGCCAGTACACGACAAGCCAGTGGATCACGACGAATTTCATGACGCTGCATAAAGACGTCGATCCGTCGCGTTCTCAAAAAACACTGGATGTGTTCACCTGGACGCACTATCCGGTCCATGGCGAACTGGGCGAAGGTTCTCTTGGATTCAGGTTGGGTAGCGCGGAAGAGATGGGCTTCATGCACGATTGGATGCGATCATTCAACGGGCTGTCCGGGCCCATGGAACTGCAGCCGGGCCAAGTAAATTGGGGCGCGGTGAATCCGTGGCCGCTGCCCGGCGCGATTCACATGTGGATCATGCGCGCCTTTGGAGCGGGAGCGCGGCTGGTTTGCACGTATCGTTACCGGCAGCCGCTGTACAATTCGGAGCTCTATCACAAAGGGCTGGCAGAGACAGATGGGGTAACTCCATCGCCTGGTGGCCGTGAATATGCACAAGCTATGCAGGACGTGATCAAGCTTCGCCAGCATTTCGATCCGAACGCGCAGGAGCCCAAAGCCTATGCGGGCCGGAAGACGGCGTTTTTGATTAATTACGACAATTGGTGGGACATCTCGAATCATCCGCAGACGACTCGCTGGGATACTGTCGGGCATTGGATGCGGTATTACCGCGCGCTGAAGAGTATTGAAGCGCCAGTAGACGTGATCACGCCCGATCGGGATTTCGGCAAGTATCCGTTTGTGGTTGCGCCGGCGTACCAGTTGGTCGATGCGGAATTGATCCGCCGGTTCCACGATTACGCTGTGAACGGCGGTCATTTGATCCTAACGGCCCGCACCGGGCAGAAGGATTCACACGGGCATCTTTGGCAAGCGCTTTGGGCTGCGCCGATTTATCCACTGATTGGAGCGAAGATTCCGAGATATGACGTGCTGCCCGTCGGCGTGAATGGACGGGTCAGCTCGGATGGGAAGAGTTACGCCTGGGGTGCATGGGGCGACATTCTGGAGCCAGATGCTGGCACGCAGGTGCTCGCAAGTTACACGGATCAGTTTTATTCCGGGAAAGCCGCGGCGATTTCGCACCAGCTCGGGAAGGGAACGGTGACATATATCGGAGTCGACACGCTCGATGGCGAATTGGAACGCGCGCTGCTCCATCGTGTGTATCAGGATGCAGGCGCGGCACCGGCGAATCTCGATCCGAATTTTCTCGTTGACTGGCGCGATGGATTCTGGGTCGCAACGAACTTTGCCAGCAAGACGGAGCCCATCCCAGCGCCGCCGAATGCTCAGATTCTGGTCGGACAGCACGACGTGCCCCCGGGGGGAGTAGCGGTCTGGCAAGAACGGTAGCGGCTAACGCGGTTCCGTAATAGTCAGAACGCGATCGCAGGATTGATTCTCAAGAAGCTGCCGGACTCCGCTGGGCCAGGCGATTTCGATGTGATTGACCTGTGTCGCTGAAGCGAGTCCAAAGTGGAGGCGGAGATCGCTTTGCGACAGATAACTTCCGCCGCTGCGCACTTCGTCCATCTGCATGTGGCCGCCCGCGAACAGCTTTACACGTGCACCGATTGCGCTCCGGTTCGATCGAGTGCCGGCAAGTTTCAAAATTATCCAATGACCGGAAGGGTTGACGGCTTGCTTGAGCAGAGAAGGCGGCTCATTTTGATTGTTGATCGCGATCTCGACCGCGCCATCGTTATCGATATCTCCGAACGCGGCTCCTCGGGATGAATGCAGTTCGCGCAGCGCAGGGCCGGCATGCCGCGAGATGTCCTGAAATCGACCGTTCGCAAGGTTCTGATACAAGATCGCGTGATCCTTGTAGTGAATATCGGTATGAAGATTTTCGATCTCGGGAAAGACATGGCCGTTGACTAACAGCAAATCTTTCCAACCATCGTTATTGAAATCGAAAAAGCCGGTTCCCCAGCCGACGTAGCGCGTGTTCTCGCCAAGGCCGGAATCGAGCGTCACGTCGTCAAACGTCCCCTGGCCGCGGTTCCTATAAAGGGTCTCGAATTCGTCGGAGAAGTTCGTGCGAAAAATGCTTAGATGCCCGTCTCCCGCGTAGTCGGCCGCGGCCGCTCCCATGCCGGACATTGCCTTCCCATTCTGGTCGAATGCGACGCCCCGAATCACGCCTTCTTCTTCGAACTTGCCGTGGCCTTTGTTGATGTACAGCAGCGAAGGCGTCTGATCGCACGCGACATAGATGTCGGGCAATCCATCTTCATTGAAGTCCCCTGTTAGGACCCCCAGCGAGTAATGGCCTTGCGGCTCGGCTATGCCGGATTGTTCGGAGATATCGGTAAACGTGCCATCCCTATTGTTGCGATAGAGAATGTTGCGATCGAAGGGTAGACCGCGGGGGCCGCAATTTACGGCGATGCCACGGTAATAGCAATACGGATTCGCGCCAGGTTTAGGAGTTCTTGCCGGATCGAACTTCAGATAATTTGCGACAAACAAATCCAGATGGCCGTCACCATCAATATCGGTAAATGCGCACCCAGTGTTGTAGCGGGTCCGGTTCTGCGTCAGATGCGCGGCGGTGGTTACGTCTTCGAAACGCTTGCCCTGAATGTTGCGATAGAGATGGTTCTGGCCCCAATACGTGACGAATAGGTCTGTGTAGCCGTCATCGTCGAAATCGCCCGCGCAGACGCCTTCCGCCCAGCCGGAGGAATGCAGGCCTAGCGTATCGGTGACATCGCGGAAATGGCCGTGGCCCTCGTTGTGATACATGCGATTCGTGCCGCCCTCGCCCGAAAGCACGAACAGATCGAGCAGACCGTCGTTATCGTAATCGATGAGCGCAATGCCGCTTCCCGTGGTTTCAATGATGTATTGCTTGGCCGTCGCGCCGCCGTTTGGAAACGAATCAATAAGGCCCGCTTGCGTCGCAATGTTGCGAAAATCCGGCGCATAGCGCGAGGTTTCGCTGTTTGGCCGGGCAAAACCCGCAAACAGTGCGAGGACGGCTGAGGCAATGATTGCGGAAAAGCAAGCGAACTTCACTGCTCGGGTTGTTTCTCGCCCAGTTTCTTGAGGAAGTCTGAAAATTCTCCCTCTGGCGGCTTCTGCAGATGGTCCAGGATAGCCTTTTCGTTCTTGGCTTTATCCATCTGGCCTGAATCTCGATAAGCCGTCAGAAGACCATAATGGGCAGCTTCGTTAGTGGGCTGCAGCGCCGTGGCGTGCGAGAGCAGGTTCACCGCGTCGGTATATCGCTTATCTTGCGTCTTCAGCTTTCCGAGCGCGATCAGCGCCTGAACGAAATTCGGCGACACTTTTAGCGCACGTTCAAAATGCAATTCCGCGTCGGGAGTTTTGGCTTGGACCTGTGCGATTTGGCCAAGCTGAAATTCGCACGCTCCATCTTCCGGACTAAGCTTGAGCTCGGAATGAAATTCGGCAGCAGCCTGGTCGAGAGCCTCGGGGCTGTGGCTCTGAAGCAAAATGGCGCGGCCGAGCCGGAAGTGAAGTTCCGGGGCATTCGGGTTCAGATCGATGGCTTTCCGGTACTCAGCGATTGCATCGGCGTAGCGGTCTTCCACTTCGAAAATTTCGGCCGAGAGTTCGTGAACGCGATAAGATGCCGGCGCTCGCTGGAACATCGCGAAGGTCATGTCGTTAAAAGCCTTCATGTGCAGCTTGGCCGCGGTGTAAAGCACGTCCGGGTCGTTCGGAAACTCTGTCTGGAGTTTGTCGAGCAACAGGAAAGTATGGGAATTGTCGCCCGAAGCGTTGTAACACTTAACAGCGGCGAGATTGGTCAGCCGGTAGACATCGCGATCCGCGGGATCAGTCGCGATCAGGCGGGGCAGAGCGGCTTCGCAATTGCCCAGAGCGGCTTCGGTCAAGGCGAGAAATGCGTGCGCGGTCCGGTCGGCCGGATCTTTAGCGGCCTCCGTGAGCTTCACCAGTGCAGTGGAGT
This sequence comes from uncultured Acidobacteriaceae bacterium, assembly GCA_963762495.1. GTDB lineage: Bacteria > Acidobacteriota > Terriglobia > Bryobacterales > Bryobacteraceae > Bog-105. Next base: position 346,523 of record CAVXKZ010000006.1, on the reverse strand, counting down.
AGCGGCCGTCGTTGAAGGCGGCGATGCCCTCGTCGCGGACCGTACCGGCCCCTAACGCGGCCGCGGCAGCAATTAATAACGTGACGATTGGTTTAATGGCCGGCATCGTCCAACATCAACTCCGAATTGCCATAGCGATGATGGAGTTTGCCTTCGTAATAGCGGAAACTGAGCAGCGGCGGAGGGCCAGGCGTAACGGCGGGCCGCGGAGCCACGCGAGCATCGGCTGATTCCGCCACATCGGCGCAGCGACCGGATGCGGAGATCTGCTGAATGATGGGCTCAGGCGGCCGTTCTTGATGCGCTGGCTGATTCGGCGCTTGAGGTTGTGTGGTGGCGAAGGCCAGCGAAAGCAAAAAATGAAGCCACATACCGCTACCGGCCGTTCAAATCCTGGAGAGCACGTTTCGCCGTGGCGCTGTCCGGTTTGCGATCCAGAAGTTCTTGCATGATCTGACGCGCCCGGTCGGGCTTTCCGAGCTGGATATAGGTTCGACCAAGATTTAAGTAGAGTATATCTTCCATGGGCGCGACGCGAATGCCGTATTCGAACGCCGCGATGGCGTCATTCACTTTCCCTTCCTGCATATAGAGCACACCGAGATTATTGATCGCCTCCGAGTAATCCCGCCGGATCGCGATGGCCTGTTCGAAGAGTTGCCGAGCGTCTTCTGTGCGGCCCTGCTTGGCGGAAGCGAGGCCGAGGCCGTTCATCGCTTCAGCGGATTTCCCATCCAGTTCGAGAGCGCGGCGGTAATACGCTTCGGCGCGCGCAGACTCGTTCAGCTTGTCCGCGGCTTGACCAGCGTTCAGCAGCGTGTAGACCAGGCCGGACTTGAGCGCGAGAGCCTTGTCGTATTCCGTCAACGCTTCCCGAGGATTGTTCCCTGACTGGCAGACGTCTCCTAAGCCGGACCACGCTTCGGCATCATTTGGGTTCACCTGTAAAGCCTGGCGGAAATACTTTTCGGCGACAGCGCGGCGGTCGCGTTGTAAGTGAATCTGGCCCACCAATACCAGAACGCGAGCGTTTGCGGGAGTTCTCTTGACCACTTGCTCCAGATACGGCAAGGCCTGTTCCGGATAGCCGGACCAGAGGAAAGCGGCGCCGAATTTGAAGAAATCGCGATGCGGCGTGCCGATGTAGTCGCCTGGGAACGGCAGCAGGTCCGCAGGGGACAATTTGCTGATGCGCTCCAGATCGGCTCTCGCCTGCTCGCGGCTTGGCAGTTCAGCGTAGACTTTGACTGCCGCTCCGGAATCATTCAATAGAAATGCGAGGGGTGTTTTCAGCTCCGTTCGCCAGTCGAACAGGTAACGCCTGAACAAACCGTATTGCTCGCGGCGGTCCTGCGATTGCGTGAGGTCAACCCTGGTAACCGGTAGTCCCGAGTATGAGGAAGCGCGCTCGCCGCTCAAGAGAAGCAGCAGTCCGGGCCCGCGTTGGAGCTCTGGTAGCGGCAGCGGTTCCATAAACCAGGTATCGTGCAGTTGCAGTTCGTTATCGACTTTGACGGGGCGCGACTGGAGAATCCGGGGAGTGGCGAATGCGCGCGAATCCACTATCGGCGACCCCTCCGTCACCGAATATGTGTTGCCCGCGTGCAGATTCGTGAATTCCTGCACCGCTCCCGAGGGCCATTTGATCCGCACGCGCTTCGCCGTATTCGATTCACCTAGACCGAAAATCAATCGCTTACTGTGTTGCGACAGAAAGCCGGAGCCCGCTTCCAGCCACTTCGTCTGGCCATCCACCTCAATGCGCGCCCCGATCGCGTCGCGATTGGAATTTGTTCCGCGCATACGGAACGCGATCGATTGGTTCGAACCAGCGCAATTGTTCTGCAAGACGCGCAATTGCGGGGCAAGACGGCTTTTCAAAATAATGTCGGGACGGCCGTCGCTGTCGAAATCGGTGACGGCGAACGCGCGGCTATCCTCGGGGAAATCCAAACCACTCACGCCCGAGAAATCGAAGTAACGCTCGCCGCGCCGAACATGCAACACGTTGGGTTCGCGGCCGTTCCAGGTATATTCTTCGCGGATGAACTGATTGAGCGCGTTCCAGCCGTTTTCGTAAGCGGCGGAGGGCTGCGCTTTTACGGGGGACCGGGCGACCACTTCACGCCAAAAAAAGCTATTCAGATCAGTGGCGGACTGATTCGTCAGCATCCCGCAGGTGACAAATATTTCGGGGTTGCCGTCGTTATCGAGATCGTGGCCGCCGGAGGCCCACGCCCAACGGCCAAAGTTAAGGTGCTGCTGCGCTGTCGCGTCCTCGAACGTGCCGTCGCCGCGATTATGGAACAGAGAGTTTCCCATCGTATGGCGCCGGTACGCATCGCCCGTTGCGGGATCGCGCGCAGGAGTGAAGTGGGTATCGGCGATGACACGTTGGCCGGCGTCGGTCCACATGTTGGCGACGTAGAGATCGGGCTTGCCGTCGTGGTCGTAATCGAACCAGGACGCGCTCATCCCCGGTCCGATGTCCTCCACTCCAGCCGAAGCCGCAAAATCCCGGAAATGGCCGTCTTTGTTAACGTACAGATTCTTGCGGCCGAAATCGTTTGCCACAAACAGATCGGGCCAGCCGTCATCATTGAAATCGCACCAAGCTGGAGCGAAGCTGAACCGGTTATTGTTTTCATTCATTCCCGATTCACTGGTGCAATCTTCGAATAAACCGGTACCGTCTGCGTTAAGGTTGTTGCGGAAGAGAAAATTCGGCGGACCGTTTTGCGCGTCCTGGTAGGGCGAGGCATAGGTGTACTGCGCTTCGCTCTGAAAATAGACGTAGCAACAGAGATAGAGATCGAGCTTTCCGTCTCGATCGAAGTCGGCAGCAGCCATTCCGGTAAACGCCCCTGCCGGTGCGGTGGCGAAATGAAACGCGTTCTCGCGGATGCGAAAACGGTTGCCTTCGTTCAGAAAGAGAACCGGACCGCTGCTTCGAAGGACCACCAAATCCTGCTTACCCGTGTTGCGGAGATCCAGGAAAAGCGCGCTTGATGTGTCGTCGAGCACACCGGCTCGCCAGGATTCCGTTATGTCGTCGAAATAGCCGTCGGGATTGTACTTGTAGAGTCGATTGGGCAAGCCGCCCGGCTGGCAGACGTAGATTTCGTCGCAGCCGTCGTTATCAATGTCCCCGACGGCAATGCCGTTACTACCGTAAAGGTCTATTCCAGAAGCCGGGTCAAGCTTCGCGCGCCAGTAGGGCACGCCTCGCGCGAGTTGTTCCCGAAATGACGGCGACTTGTCGAAGACCGCAGCGCTCACGTCTCTAAATAGCGGGCGCGCTGCCGACGCGACGTGCTCTTCAACAGGCACAAACGAAGTGAGCCGTCCGTCGGTCCAGCTTTGTTTCCAAACCCCGACTCGATGGAACAGTTTGCCATCGCGTTCGCTTGCGACCTCGTAACGCGTCAAGCCGCCGGGCAGCGAATGGAACTGGGCGCGCCGCACCGTTCCGAGCGAGCGGACCCAAGCCTTCCAACCAGACGCGATTGCCGTATCGGAAGGGCTGAAGACCGCTTCCTCCAGATCCGGCGCGAGCGTTTTGTAAGCGCCGGGAAGCGGCGAATTGCCGGTTGCCGAGCGGGCGAGAGGCAGTTCCCCCGATCGCAGCGCCTCATGCAGTGCTGCCGTGATCTCCATCGCGGTCTTCTCGCCCGCAAATTCGTCATTGCCGGGCGTGATGAACTGTTTAAGAGCGAGGTATGGCGGCGCATGGCGCGGCTCTTCGGCAAAGGCCGGCGTTCCGCTCAATGACGCCAAGACAGGAACAGCGGCTGTCGCGGCGAGGAACTCCCGGCGATTTACTCCCGATCTCAGCTTCAGCCGTTTCACTGCTTCTCTACGATTTTTAAAGTCTGATCCGCAGCGACATCCGCGACATGCTGAACGATCCCGCTCGGCCAGCGGATTTCGACATCCTCGGCGCGAATGCACGTGCCTAGGCCGAAATGCAGAGTGAACGAGTTCTGCGAGTAATAGCTACTCCCACTCATGACTTCATCGATCCTCTTGCGGCCACCCGCAATCACAATGGCGCGGGCGCCAATCGCGCTGCGGTTCGATTTCGTACCCTCCAGCTTCAAATTCAAATAATGGCCATGCGGGCCGCTGTTCTTCAGGAGACTCGGATAAGAGTTCATGTTTACGATCACGATTTCGGGCTGGCCGTCGCCATCCACGTCGCCAACTGCCAGGCCGCGTGCGGGGCGCGGAGTTTGAAATGCGGGCCCCGCTTCCGCCGTTACGTCCGCGAACTTGCCATTCGCGAGGTTCCGATACAGAATGGTCGGTTGAAGATACGTGTCTCCCAGTTGCTTGCCTTCCACTTCGGGATAGACGTGCCCGTTGGCGACCACCAAATCGCGCCAGCCATCATCGTCAACATCGAGGAACGCAACGCCCCACCCTAAGTATTGGCGCGCTCCCAGACCGGCCTCCCGGGAGACGTCGGTGAAGAACTTGCCGTCATCATTGTGGTACAGGGACGTGAGGTCGCCTGAAAAGTTAGTCTTGGCAATGTCGAGAAAACCATCGGCGTCGTAATCCGCTACCGCCACTCCCATTCCCGCCTGTAATGCGCCGTCATAGTTGAAGGCAACTCCCGCCTCCATTCCCCGCTCCTCGAATCTTCCGTTATGAAGATTATGGAACAGGAGGCTAGGAGTCATATCGCAGGCCACATAGATGTCCGGCCAGCCGTCGTTGTCGAAATCGGCCGCAACCACGCCAAGGCTGTAGCGGCCGCCAGGCTTCAAAATGCCGGCCTGCTCTGAAACGTCTGTGAACGTGCCGTCGCGATTATTGTGATAGAGGACATTGTGCGCTAGCGGCAGGCCGCGCGGGCCGCACATAACCGGTATGCCCTTCCAGACGCAAAATTCTCCTGAACCCGGATGCGGTGTCGTCGCGAGGTCCAGATCCACATAATTGGCGACGAACAGGTCAAGATACCCGTCGCGATCATAATCGAGGAAGGTACAACCTGAGCCGTAGCGAACGCCGGTTGTGGGGAGGTGCGCTTTTTCGGTGACGTCCTCAAATGTGCCGTCACCCCGGTTCCGGTAAAGCACGTTGTGCCCGTAATAGGTGAGTAGAAGGTCCGGGTGTCCGTCGTTATCGTAATCCCCCACACAGACGCCCTGGGCCCAGCCCACCCGCGTGAATCCCGCTTCGCGGGCTACGTTGTGAAAATGGCCATTGCCGTCGTTGTGATAAAGCTGCGGGAGGCTCTCGGCATTGTTCCCACTTGCCTGAAGGCGAGTGCCGTTCGCAATGAAAATATCATTTCGGCCATCGCCGTCGTAATCGAAGATCGCGACCCCATTGCCTGTCGTCTCCAGGATGAAGTCTTTCCGTTCTGTTCCGCCGAATACATTCTTGCCGGTGAGCCCGGCGGAAGCGGCGACATCTCGAAAATCGGCCCGGAAGACCGGTAGCGCGCCCGCAGCCACGATGCTGACGGCAAAACAGGCCAAACCAAGCCGTCGGCGCATGGATGGACCATTGTAGCCTGCAAGCCGTTTACTCGCGCCGGAACGAGTGCTAATTGGACAACAGTGACAAAACTAGAACAAACCCACAAAAATCTCTTGAAGTAAGCGTTTACGTGTGATAAGTTCTAGTCCAGTTCAGCGGTCGAATTATCTCAGCGTTGAGGGGGTCTCCTATGCCATGCAGGCGTAGTCTTTGGATTTCACTTTTGCTGTTGCTAATGTGCAGTTTTGCATTCGCCCAGCGAGATCTAGGAACGGTCACCGGAACGGTCGTAGACGCACAGGGTGCGGCGGTTCCAAATGCAAAAATCACCATTACGGAAGCAGCTACCGGTCTGTCGTACGAAACGAAGACCACAGATACTGGTTCGTATACGCGTCCTGCCCTGAAACCTGGCACTTACGGCGTCACCGTGGAAGCATCCGGATTTCAGAAGGCGCAGCAGCAGAACATCATCGTAAACCCAGGTGAACCGGTAGGCGTGAACTTCACGCTGCAGGTTGGCTCGGCGACACAGACGGTCGAGGTGACCGCCTCGGCGCCGCTGCTGCAGACCGAGAGCCCTGTCATTGGCCAGAATTTGAATGCGTCCCAGATGAGCGATCTTCCTCTGGGCGGGCAGCGCACATTCACCTATTTGGCGCGGTTGTCACCCGGCGTTCTGCCTGCGGAACCGGGCGCGCGCGACGCGCTCGGCGGCGGTTTCTCAGCGAACGGCGTGCGTTCCACGGGTGAGAATAACTTCCTGCTCAATGGCGTCGATAACAACGTCAACGTGATCGACTTCATTAACCAGACTTCGTTTGTTATCGGCCCTTCCGTTGAGGCGATCGGCGAAATGCAGGTGCTGACCAACGGCTACAACGCCGAGTACGGGCGCGCCGCCGGTGGCGTCATAAACGTCAATCTGAAATCCGGCACGAACGCGGTGCATGGCGTGCTGTTTCGAGATCCTGCAGAATACGGTTCTCGACGCCAACCGCTGGGAGAATAATCTAGCCGGCAAGGGCCGCGCTCCTTTCAAACAGAACCAATTCGGTGGCGCAGCCGGCGGCCCCATTATCAAGAACAAGCTTTTCATTTTCGGTGATTACCAAGGCACGCGCATCGCCACCGCGGGCGGAGTTATTCAGAACCTCGGATATGGCGGCTTCTATACCATTCCGACACAGGCCATGACGCATGGAGATTTCTCGCAATCTGCTCGGACCGCAGATTGGCACGGACGCCATAGGGCGTCCGATTCTGCAGAACCAGATCTACGATCCCCGCTAGCACCAAAGTCGGCCCCGATGGCAATCTCATTCGCGATCCATTCCCAGGCAACGTGATTCCGGCGAACCGTTGGGATCCGGCAGCGGCGAAGATGATGAGCCTGTTTCCCGCTCCCAACCAACTGTCCGGCATCGTCCCTGGTTTCCAGCCGCAAAACGATTATTTTGTACAGACGCCAGGTGGGTTGAACACCGACCAGGGTGATGGCCGTGTGGATTACCACATGAATGATAAGAACAGCATCTTCGGTACCATCAGTTGGTCCAATACCTACAAAACGAGTCAACCGCCCTACACGAATGCGCTTGATGGCGGTAATTTCAACGGAAGCAGCGAACAGGATCTGGGCCGCAATGCCCAATTGAGCTGGACCCACATCTTCTCGCCCACGATCGTGAACGAGGCTCGCGTTGGCTTCAGCCGTCTGGTGACTGCTCGTACCCAGGCGAACGCGAACACCGATGAGTTCAAGGCGATTGGCATCGGCGGCTTAGATCCGACGACCACTCTGAACGGCGGCTTGCCTCAGTTTGGCATGGGCCATCTACAGCCAGTTCGGCGCGAACGACTGGCTTCCGACGAAGGAATACAACAACGTTTGGGATTTCATTGAAAACATGTCGGTCATCAAGGGATCACACTCCATGAAGTTCGGCGCGGAATTCCGGCCGATCCACTTCCCCTTCTTCCAGGTTCCCTATCCGCACGGAGAGATGAACTTCTCGCGAACGGAGACCGCGTTTCCATCGACGGCGAAGGATGCAGGCGGCCAGAACGGAGCCTTCAACTCCGATACCGGCGACGAGATGGCTTCGTTCCTGCTCGGTGCGCTCGACGGCGGCCAGATCTCGACGACGAATTTCATTTCTTCGACGAAGCAGGCCTATGCCTTCTACGCGCAGGACGATTGGAAGGTCACTTCCAAGTTGACGGTCAATCTCGGTGTTCGTTATGAGTTGTTCTCGCCCATCGGCGAGCAGTTCGGACGGCAATCGAATTTCGATATCGACAATTCACGCTCTACATCCCGAAGGGACCGAATCAGAACGCGCCGCTGCCGCCGAACTTCTCGCACCGCGAAACGGTTGTTCCCGAACGTAAAAGTTTCGCGCGGCCAAGTCAGCCCGTACCTGATTCCGTGGGATAAGCTCGACATTGGACCGCGGATCGGTTTCGCTTACAATATCTTCCCTAAAACCGTCATCCGCGCTGCCTACGGCGTGTTCTATGGCGGGGAAGAGAATCAGGGCGGCAACCCGAACCGCGGCGAATCGGCGCCTTTCAATGAATCGCCGCAGCTTGAGTCGCCCAGCCGGTGTCGGCCAGTTCCAGCCTAATCCGGATTTTGCAAATGGAGCCGCGACCGGCGGGGTCTGCGGCTGGATATCCAGTCAACGTGTTTCACCGACCTTCCCGGTTACGTCGTTGCAATTCCGTGAAGTCGCCACGGATTTCCGAGAATCCGATGGTGCAAAAGTGGAACTTCGCGATCCAACAGCAATTAGCCGGCGCAGATGGCCCTGGAAGTCGGCTACGAAGGCAATCACTCCTCGCATCAACTGCTCCAGCCCGACTTCAACACGTGTCCGAATGTGCCAACTCTGAATTCCAGCCTGAACTGCAACGACTTCAGGCTGACGCCCTTCATCAACAGCATTTCGGGAACAGCTACTTGGGGTTTCGGCAACTACGAGGGCATGACAGCGAAGCTCGAGAAGCGCTTCTCGAAAGGGCTTCAGTTCACCGCATCCTATACCTACGGGCACGCCCTTGCAGACAGTGGCACGACGCTCAGCGGCTCCAACGGGTTTACGCTAAAAGATCCAACAAACTAGCGACGACTTCATACGCCAGTGCTGCCTGGGATATCCGCCATAACTTTGTCGCCGGCTTCGATTACGACATTCCCTTCGGCCGCGGCAAGCAGTACGGCGCAAATTTGAATCGCGTGTTGTAGACGCGATTGCTTGGCAATTGGCATCTGAACGGCATTCTTACCCTCCACACCGGTCAACCGTTCACGGTTCGGGCAAACGGATGCCAGGGTATCTGGAGCGGACTGCTCGCCGGAACTCGTGAATGGCGCGGATCCGAATGCCGCGCCTGCTAACGGCCGCAATCCCAGCGAATGGTTCAATACCGCGAACTTCTTTTCGCCGGCTATCGCTGACGGAAGGCAATCTTGGTCTGCAGACGAACTTCTCGCCTCCCGAGCGCGAACCTCGATCTCTCCATCTTCAAGGACTTCCCGTTCACCGAGCGCTGGAAGCTCCAGTTCCGGGCGGAGAGCTTCAATCTCGCCAACACTCCGCAGTTCAGCACTCCGGATAACACGCTGGGCGACGCAAAATTCGGCCAGGTCACCAGCACCACGGTAGGCTCCGAACGCCACATTCAGTTCGCGCTGCGCCTGCAGTTCTAGTAGTCTGAATGTTTGCTATCTGCCGTCTTCCTGCTGTTTCTCGCGGTTGACGCCAATCAGGCAAAAAACCAGCTTCAAAAAGGGCTGATCGCGCTCCAGCACGGTCAGCTCTCTGAAGCGCGCGCAGACTTGGAAGACGCGTCTCGGGCAGATCCCGGCAATCCGTACGTCTGGACCTCACTCGCGGAAACGTATCTTCGTCTTGATGAACCCGAGAAAGCCGAATCTGCCGCCTCGAAGGCAGAACGGCTGGGCGCAACGAACCCCGTCGTTGTACACGCCCTCGCGATGTTCTCGTTCGAATATGCGCAGGTGCTGCTTCGCCGCGAAGATTTCGTCAAAGCCGCCGATATTCTCAGCGCGGCGTTGCAAGTGAACCCGCGCGACGCTCAGCTCACGCTGGCTCTCGGCGTGGCGCGCTACGGGCAGCGCCGGTTTGACGATGCAATTGCTGAGTTCCTGAAGGTCATCCAGATTGATCCATCCATTGAGCAGCCTTACGCTTTTCTCGGGCGCATGTTGGATCAGGCGGGCTCGCACCTGCTTGAGATTACTGCTGACTACGAGGCGTGGCTCAAGGCCAATCCCGAAAACCCGAAAGCAAATCGACTGCTTGCCGAAGCTCTACTCGCTGCTGATCCGCGCGACCGCCGGGTGGAAGATCTCCTCCGGCGTGCCATCGTGCTAAACGCTAACGACTGGGAGACGCATTACGACCTCGGGACGCTCCTGGAATCGAAGCACGATTACCAGAATGCCGCTGCGGAGCTCAGACGCAGCATCGAACTGGACCCTAAGCAGGCCATGGCTCACTATCACCTGGCTCGCGTGTACGATCGCCTGGGCCAGCCGGATCGCGCCAAAGCTGAGCGGGAAATTCATCAGCGGCTGACGGCCGCCCCGAATCGTGGTCCGGGGATGAAGTAACGGGCCCCATGCCGGTTCACAAACTCAGGTTCTGGTGTGCCCACTGCAAGCAGGTCACCACGTTCTGTTCTTCCACCTTCATCGCTTCTTCATGCTCAAGCTGGGAGACGCGGGGCAAAGGCTGCGGGCTGCGGTGCTCATTGACGAACCGCACCGTTCTGGCAAGGTAGAGGCCGTTCCGGTCGGGGAACGTGATCCAGTACATATCGCCCAAACAAGGCACTTTGAGGGGATCCCGGGTGATCATTTCGAGCGAGAAGTGTACGTTGGGTCGATGCTCGCGGATCATAGCTACGGCCCGGCTCAGGTCGAGATAGCCGTCCCCGAGTAGCACTTCGGACAAGAGGAATCCCTCGTCGTATGGCTCGACCGCCATGTTCTTCAAATGCGTGCACACCGCGAACGGCGCAAGCTTCTCGATGACTTCCATGGGCTGATCGAGAAGAGCGATATTGTTGCCGAAATCGACGCAAGAGCCGAAGTATTCGCTCGAATGCGTTTGGAAGAGCGCAACAATCTCGTCCACCGTCCAGTCCTTGTGATTCTCGAGACCGAGAGGAATCTTGTATTGATCGAGCAACGGGATCGCCGCAGCGATCGACTCCTTGCTCTCAGTTACGTGCTGCTTCCAGGCATCGAGCGAACGAAATGTCTCGTAACGCCGCGTGCCGAGGCAAGCGGAACGGAGCGCGGTCGCCCCCACCTCTTTAGCGTCTTTCAGACTTTGCTCAAATGCGCCGGCGTCGTTGCCGCGCGGCATCGGCACCATAACTTCTATGTACATGCCGAGCTGCTCGGCACGGGCGCGAATTTTCGGCAGATCGCCATGCACCGCGGACTGAATCCCGGCGGCACCCAAACTGTGACAGTGTTCCAAAAACTCGTATGTATCTTTCGGCCGCCACGCGCCCATATAGGAAGTCGTGGCGATGCCCATCTTGTAATGGACTGCAGGTTCCGTAGTCTGATCGGCCATAAGCGTCTGAGTTGCAAGGGTCGCAGCGGTAGTGTGGAGAAAAGTGCGTCGTGTCATGCAGGTTGGCGGCGGCGGAAGAAGATAATGGTGAGCACAGCCGATCCGAGGCAACACGCGGCGAGCACGATTAACGCTGGCGTCATGCTGTGCGTTACGTCCTTGATTTTGCCAACCAGCCAAGGACTCAGATACCCGGCTAGATTTCCAATTGAATTGATCCAGGCAATGCCTGCTGAAGCGGCCGTACCGGTTACAAACGCGGTCGGTAAGGCCCAGAATGTCGCGGACGCCGCAATGATCCCGGCTGTTGCGAACGACAGAGCAATCAGTACTGTCACGCCTGAAATACCATGTATGGCTGACACTGCGAATGCCGCAGCACCGACTATTCCCGCTAGCGCGATATGCCAGCAGCGCTCCCCGGTAACATCGGACCGATGCCCCACGACCACCATCGCGATCGCCGCCGCTCCCCACGGAATCATGGTGTATAAGCCGATCCGGAACGGATCTTTGGTCAAGGTGTCTTTGAAAATCTGCGGCAGCCAGAAACCGATTCCGTAGTTGCCCATCACAAAGCCGAAGTAGACGAAGCAAAGAATCCAGATCTTCGGGGTGCGAAAGGCATCGCTCAATCTGGTTTTGTTGCCCCCCGAAGAGTTTCTCTGTTGCTCATCCTGCTTGAGGCGCTCCAACACCAGCGATCTTTCGGTCTGATCCAGCCACTTGGCCTTTGCCGGATTATCCTCCAGGAAAAATAGGGTCGTCAGTCCCGCGAGAAGGGAAGGCACTGCTTCGACCAGGAACAACCATTGCCAACCACGGAGGCCGCCAACGGAAGACATGCGATCCAGAAGCCAACCGGAGATCGGGCCGCCAATTACCCCCGAAAGCGGAATGGCTGTCATGAAGGCAGCGACCATCTTGGCGCGGTATTTGGCCGGGTACCAAAAAGTCAGGAACAGAATGACGCCCGGAAAAAATCCCGATTCCACTACGCCCAGCAAAAAGCGCACTGTGCAGAAACTCACCTCGCCCCTGACCAACATCGTGCAAGCCGAAACTGCGCCCCAGACGATCATGATAGGTCCGAGCCAGCGTCTGGCTCCGATTTTTTGCAGCGCTAAATTGCAGGGCACTTGAAAAAACAGATATCCGAAGAAAAAGATTCCGGCGGCGTTTCCATATGCCGCGTCGCTGAAGCCGAGATCCTGCTGCATCTGCAATTTCGCGAAACCGACATTCACCCTATCGACGTACGCGAAGATGTAACACAAAAAAAGAAACGGGATCAGACGCCAGGTGACCTTGCGGTAAACGGAGCTCTCAAACTCCGGTGTCCAAATGGCCGTGCTCTGAGCGTTTGAGCCGTCCATCACAACTCCCGTTTCCTGGCGAGCTCGGTGAGCCGGTCGCATCCTCTTGCGGTGAGGGCCATCATCGTTAGGGTGGGATGCTTGTCTCCCGTTGTAACGAAGCAGCCGCCACCGAAAACAAACAGATTCGGGATGTCATGAGCTTGGCAGAAGGAATTGAGAACGCTGCTTTTCGGGCTGTTACCCATTCGCGACGTGCCGACTTCATGAATGACACTTCCCGGAATGCCGATCTGCGGTCTTGAATTCACGATTTCCCCGCCGGCGGCGTGCATCAACTCCTGAGCGCGCGCGAAGTAATCTTCGTAAACACGTCGATCGTTATCGCAATGCGAACAATGAATCTTCAGAACCGGGATGCCCCATTTGTCCACGACTTCCTGATCAAGCTCGACAAAATTCTCTTTGCGCGCCAGCATTTCACCCCCGGACAACCAGACGCGCGCGAATGCCGGATAGAGAAATTTCACTTCTTTCTTGTACACCGAGCCGAAGCCGGGAAGAGTCGCGGCGAACGGCGGGTACATCTGGGCCCCCCCGCTAGCGCTCATGGCATAGCCGCGAATGAACTTGCCGGAACCTGCACGCCCGTTAATATTCGCGAAATTCGGAATATATAGGCCGCCCGCCTTGCCGTCATCATTACGAATTCCGGAGCCCTTCAACTGCGGGAGAAAACCGGTTACAGCCGCGCCTCCCACCTGATCCATCAAGTACTGCCCGAGTACCCCGCTGCTGTTGCCTAAACCGCCCTTTTGCGAATGGAGAAGAAGACGGGTGTTTTCAAGCGACGAGCCAGCCAGGACCACGACACCCGCCCGGATTTCGACCGCGCGATTGGAGTACCGTTCGATGTAGCGAACTCCAGATGCGTGATTACCAGCGTCTGTCAGAACGTGGCTGACGACCGAATCGCAAAGGAGCGTTACATTTCCAGTCTTCAGCGCCGGCGGGAGGGTGGAAGCCACTGTGCTGAACATGGCCCCGACATCGCACCCGTTAATGCAATTGCCGCAATAGTGACAAGGGGGGCGGTTGTGCAGCATCCGGGTGAGCTGCGCCACTCGACGTGGTGTTGCCGGGAAGCCGATCTTCGCGCAGGCCGCTTGAAAAATACTCTCCGCGCAATTGAGCGGCATCGGGGGAAGAAAAAAGCCATCTGGAAACTGAGCCAGATTCGCCCGCGCGCCGCTGACTCCGATGAACCGTTCAACCTGGTCGTAGTAAGGCGCGAGATCGGCGTATGAAATCGGCCAGTCTTCCCCGTAGCCGTCGCGAGATGCGGCCTTAAACTCCATATCCGACATCCGATCCGATGCGCGCGACCAATGCAGCGTGCGTCCACCGAGGACGCGAGATCGCCTCCAGTTGAATCGAGTATCCGGTGAAGTTGTGTATGGGTTCTCCCGGTCATCAATCATGATCCGGTAGTTGTATTCGTTGGATCCCTTAAAGTACTTTCTCAACAGGCCTGGCTGACCCGCCCCACGAAATGGTATCTCGTAAGGCCAGACATGGCGAAACTCCTTATAGGTATCGATGTGCGATCCGGCCTCAAGCAAAACGACTTTGAAGCCGCTTTGCGCAAGGGTCATGCACGCCCACCCGCCGCAGGCGCCCGAACCGACAATGGCGACGTCGTACTTTTCCATGATTCAGACCCGGTGATGCTCCGGATGCGTGCAGGCTGGGAACTCCGTTAAATAAGCGAGACCCTTGTAGTCGAGTGCGTCAACGAGCCCCACTCGCGAGGTGTAAAACGCGTGGACGGTCATCTCCTTTATCAAGAGATATATCTTAAAACCGTCGCCGCGGACTTGGGAATGGTCGCGCTCGGGCGCCGAAATCCGCTCAACAAACTGCAGCTGCTGTTCCGGCGGCATCCCCGAAAATCCTTGGCTGCGCAGCCAGTTCATAGCCGTACGCCAGCGCTGCTGCATATCGGGGGCGTACTCGGCGGCTGCATTTACCACGAAATCGATAAAGCACGACGCGAAGGCTTCCCGTGCGCCTGGCGTTTCATCGGTAGGAATGAGGATCGCGCTGAATGTCTCCAGATCTCGAAACTCTTCGTTGGAAAAAAACCTTGGCTGGTAGGCCTTCCAATCGTGCGGATCAGGCGGTGTTCCCGATGCATGCGTGTGATCATGAGCGCTTCCCGCCTTCGCGGCGGCCCTCGCCCATGCAGAAAAAAACTCTGGTCCGCCCGCAATCGCAGCTGCCTTAAGAATCGCCCAGCTTGCGTCCCGCCGTGTCATTGTTTCCGCTTACCGGGCCAGCCATCCCCCGTCAATCACAATGTCTGTGCCCGTTATAAAACCGGCGTGTTCCGAACACAGGTAAGTGGCCAGGCTGCCGATCTCTTCCACCTTGCCCCACCGTCCAACGGGAAGGCTCGCGAGGAACTGAGCGTTGGCATCCGGATTCTGCATAACAGGTACATTCATTTCGGTCCCGAACGGGCCGGGACTAATGCCGTTGACCGTTATTCCTTCGGTCGCAAGTTCCAGCGCGAGTGCCCGGACCAGCCCAAGCAGCGCCGCCTTACTCGCGGAATACGCCGCCCTGCCCGGCAGCGAAACGTGGCTCATGATCGACGTCATGTTCAGAATGCGTCCATATCCTGTTCCTCGCATATGGGGAACAAAGGCCCGGCACATGAGGAAGGCGCTGGTGAGATTGGTATCGATAACCGATGACCATTCGTCCAGCGTGAAGTCGATCAGGTTTTTACGAATATTGATTCCGGCGTTGTTGATCAGGATCTGCGCCTTGCCGAGGCGGCTGGCTACAAGCGATTCGAGCTCCAGAACGTTTGTTTCGTTGCGAACGTCGGCGGTAAACACATCGGCACTTCCGCCGTTTTCGCTTATTTCCCGCTTGACCGCACCCAGCTTGTCCGAATCGCGCGAAACCAGAGCGATGCTCGCCCCCGCTTGGCTCAGGGCCAGCGCCATTGCTCTCCCAAGCCCTTTGCTTGCTCCTGAAATAACGGCAATCTTGCCCGAAAGATCCGTTTGCAATTGGGTACGCGGCATCGCTGATGTAAGCGACTATGCTATCGCGAGCGTGAGAGAGTCACTTCAGGACCGGGGCATTGAGACCAGGTACAGCTCGCTGTCCTTATACGGCCCGGGAAAGTTTCCCAATTGCCGAAGGCTGGCGCCCGAGTGAACCAGAACAGGAATGAGCCAATCTTCCGGATAATTCGCTGTTCCCAGAACCAGGAATTGCCGGTGCTCCTGCACGAACTGCGAATACGGCTCCACAGCCGCACGAATCGGGAAATAACTTTTCAGAATGGGGAAGCCTTCGAAGATAGTCGCGTGAGCGTACTGGATCGCCAGCGTGCGGTCCGTCAGGTAATAGAGCCGGCTGACGATTTCGGGCTCGGCGTAATGATCCATTTCAAGGAACGTCAGTCCACTCGCGGCGACAAGCGGCAGATTGGGATCAATCGCCTCGAGCGCTCTGCTCTGTTGCTCCGCGCTCGGAGCGCCGCGCTTGGCCCAAAAGGACGGCTTGGCATCCGGTCCCAGATTCAGGGCAGCCGTATAGGCGAGCATGCATCCGGCAAAGACCACCGCCGCCGAGCGGCTCGCCTCGGTGTACATTGCGAGAAAACATGCCAGCAGCCAAGAAAAGCCAAACGCCTCGATGGCAGCGTAGCGGGCGAAAAAGGCCGCATGCGAACGCATCTGAACGACATTTACAATCACCGGCATCGCCAGAATCGCGATAATCAGCACCAGATCGACTAGGCTGATCTTCCGCGTGCGCTTCAGGAGAACCCCATTACCGCGCCAGGCGGCTGCCAGGCCGCAGCATAGAGCAATCAGAAGCGCCGGTCCTTCTCTCCTCAGGCTTCCGTAGTAAAAGGCCACCACCTGGAAGACACTCGCCTGGAAAGCGGGAGGGAATGCGCTGGCTCCATAACCACGTACCTTTGACAGATAAATAAAAGGAATACAGCAAGGCACGAGCAGCGCGACCCAGACCAGCACGTCTATTCGGCGGCGGCGAACGATCAGCCACAACTCGGCGAGACCGAACGGAACAATATAGAGCAGCGCGAACAGATGGCTCAGCATCATACCGGTAATCGCAAGCAGAAGCAGGACCACCGAAACGATCGTCCGTTCCGGTCTACTCGCGCGATCCCAAGCGAGTAGCGATAGACCAAAGAACCCCATAACCAGCGCGTACGGCCGTGCCTCGGTGGCGTAGTAAAAGAACGGGCTTGCCCAAAGGAGAATCATCGCCAGCATTCCGTAGACAGGTTTCAGCCGTCCGGCGATGAACCGGTAAAAACAGAGACTGCCCATCAGGAACGCGAGGATCGACGGCAAACGAGTTGCATATTCGCTCTGTCCGAAGAAGTGCAGAGATGCGCGTACGGCGAGATACTCCAATGGAGGATTCAGATCAAGACGTAACTCCTGCCAGAATCTGGCCATAGTCGGAGCGTTCGCAATGTAATAGGTGAAGAGTTCGTCATGCCACAGCAGCCGATGGGCGCAAGGAGCTGTCAGCAGGAAGTAGATGAGAATCAAACTAAGAAGAATCAGGCTGAGCAGACCGCGGTTGATCGGGGCTGTTTCAAGCCGATCGCGGAATGCGATCAGCCGGGCGGAAACGCGAACGGATGGGGGCCGCGGCTGCAAATCGCCATTGTCTCTCGAACGCACCTGCGAATATGCAACCTGAACCGGCGAAGTATAATTCACGGATGAAGGTCGTTATTCTTTGCGGCGGCTTAGGCACTCGGCTGCGCGAAGAAACTGAGTTCCGGCCGAAACCCCTGGTCGATGTCGGAGGCCGGCCGATCCTTTGGCACATCATGAAGCTGTATGCGCATTACGGCTTCCGCGATTTCATTCTTTGTCTGGGTTATCGCGGAAACATGATCAAAGAATACTTCCTCAATTACGAGGCGATGAACAACGACTTCACCATTTGCCTTGGAAGCAAGTCTCAAATCCGTTATAACGGCAATCACCAAGAGCAGGACTTTTTGGTGACGCTTGCCGAAACCGGCGCCGATTCCATGACCGGAGGAAGAGTGCGGCGCGTGAGAAAGTACCTTGAGGATCAAGACCGGTTCATGGTTACTTATGGTGATGGCGTCAGCGATGTCGATCTTTGTAAACTACTCGATTTTCACCGAAGCCACGGAAAGGTGGCCACCGTCACCACATTTCGTCCGGTTTCGCGCTTCGGAATTCTTGATATCAACAACTCGAGCCAGGTGATGAATTTCATTGAGAAACCGAAATCGGACGCGTGGGCCAGCGCGGGTTATTTCATTTTCGAAAAGAAGGTGTTCGATTATCTCGATGGCGACGAAACGATCCTGGAACGTGAACCTTTGGAGCGGCTGGCAGCGGAAGGACAATTGATGGCCTATCACCACGAAGGGTTCTTTTTCGCGATGGACACCTACCGCGAATATCAGATTCTGAATGACTTGTGGAAGTCTGGTGAAGCGCCTTGGAAGAAGTGGGCATGAGTAGCGGTGTTTGGCGGGATCGTCCGGCACTGGTTACTGGCGCAACGGGCTTGGTCGGAAGTTGGCTTACAAGCCGCCTGGTAAATTCGGGCGCTTCGGTTGTTTGCCTGGTCCGGGATTGGGTTCCGCAAAGTGAACTTGTGCGCAGCGGAACTATCGAACGGGTCACGGTGGTGCGCGGAGACGTTTGCGACCGCGAACTTATCGAGCGTACTCTCGGCGAGTATGAAATCGATACTGTTTTCCACCTTGCCGCGCAGACCATCGTAGGGATTGCGAACCGAAATCCCATTTCTACCTTCGAAAGCAACATCGCGGGCACTTGGAACATGCTGGAAGCATGCCGCCGTTCCCCCGCTGTTAAGGCCGTTCTCATTGCTTCTTCCGACAAAGCTTACGGCGGCCAACCGAAGCTTCCCTATACGGAGGAGACTCCGCTGGAAGGCCGGCATCCTTACGACGTAAGCAAATCCTGCGCGGACTTGATCGCCCAGGCGTACGGGCATACTTACGGTTCACCGGTTGCGATCACGCGTTGCGGCAACTTTTACGGAGGCGGAGATTTGAATTGGAATCGAATTGTGCCTGGGACAATTCGTTCTGCTCTGCGCGGCGAGCGGCCCGTCATTCGTTCCGACGGGCAGTTTGTTCGCGACTACTTCTATGTCGAAGATGGCGCTGCCGCTTACATGCTTCTCGCGGAGCACCTGCTGACAAAGGGCGATCTGAAAGGTCAGGCATTCAACTTCTCGAATGAGATTCAGGTCACCGTTGCCGAGTTGGTAAGCCTCGTTTTGAAGACGATGAATTCTTCGCTCGAACCGGAAATCCGGAATGAGGCGTCAAACGAGATACGGCATCAGTATCTCAGCGCCGAACTTGCCAGAACGAAACTAGGATGGCGGCCCTTATTTACAGTGGAAGAAGGGCTCAAACGAACCATCGAGTGGTACCGCAATTTCCTGGAAGGAGCATATGATGAGTTCGCGGGCCGAGAGTTTGCGGGAGCGCATTCTCGATCTGGTAAGTGAGTATCACGAACTGGAATTTGCGCCGTGCTCATTTATTCCGGGTGAAACCCCGGTTCCGGTTTCTGGGCGTGTTTTCGACGCCGGCGATATGCGGTCGCTGGTGGATTCCTCGCTTGATTTTTGGCTCACGACGGGCAGGTTTGCCGCGCAATTTGAAAAGCAGTTTGCGCGCTGGTTCGGCATTCGTACCGCGACCCTAGTCAATTCCGGTTCATCCGCCGACCTGCTTGCGATCACCGCCCTGACCTCTCCCAAACTGGGGGATCGCCGCTTAAAACCAGGCGACGAAGTTATTACCGTTGCCGCGGGTTTTCCTACAACCGTTAATCCGATTATTCAAAACGGGCTCATTCCGGTATTTCTTGACGAGCATGTCCCGACGTACAACATTGATGTCCGAATGTTGGAAGAGGCAAAATCAGAGCGCACACGGGCGGTTGTGCTCGCCCACACTCTGGGCAATCCATTCGATCTGCGGACGATAACCGAGTTTACTCGAAAGCACGATCTGTGGCTGATTGAGGATTGCTGCGACGCGGTCGGGGCTACTTACAACGGACAAAAAGTCGGGACATTTGGCGATCTGGCCACGGTCAGTTTCTATCCAGCGCACCACATCACTATGGGCGAAGGCGGATGCGTGCTCGCCGAAAAACCGATCCTGAAAACGATTGTCGAGTCGTTCCGGGATTGGGGCCGCGACTGCTGGTGTGAACCCGGGAAAGCGAATACCTGTGGCAAGCGCTTCGACTGGCAATTAGGCGAGTTGCCCTGCGGTTATGACCACAAGTACACGTATTCGCATATCGGCTACAACCTGAAGATGACCGATATGCAGGCGGCGGTCGGGGTGTCTCAGTTGAGAAAACTGCCTGAGTTTATCGCGAAGCGCCGGGCGAATTTCCAAGCTCTTTATCGGGGGTTGAAGGATCTGGAAGAGTTTTTCATTCTGCCGGAGCCCACGCCGGATTCGGAGCCGAGCTGGTTTGGTTTTCCGCTCGCCGTGCGTGCCGATGCTCCTTTTAATCGCAATCAGGTTGTTGCGTTTCTCGAAAGCCGCAAAATTGCCACGCGCCTCCTCTTCGCCGGAAACCTGCTCAGGCAACCGGCGTATCAAGGAATAAAACACCGTGTGGTCGGATCGCTTCAGAATACGGATTTCATCATGAATCAGGTGTTCTGGGTAGGCGTGTATCCCGGCATCACGGCGGAGATGCTGAGTTATGTGCTCGAGATATTTCACGAGATGCCCGTCGCGCATCTCGTCGCGCCCTAGTCACTGATGGCGCATCCGCTGGCGCAAGATCTGGATCACGTTCTGGCCCACACCGAGCGTGTTTGGGGTTCACTTCGCAACCAGAGCCTATTCGTCACCGGCGGAACAGGATTCGTTGGAACGTGGCTGGTCGAGAGCTTCGTCTGGGCGAACGAACGGTTGGATCTAAACGCGCGCGCGGTTTTGCTGACTCGTAATCCGGATGCCTTTCGGCGTAAGGCGCCTCAAGCCGCTCAGCACCGCTCCATCGAGTTACTGCGCGGCGATTGCCTGACCTTCGATTTCCCAGATGGGGAGTTCCCGTTTATTATTCACGCCGCCACCGAAAAATCATTCGAGAGCACGGCAAAGGAGCCGGCTGGAACCTTTGAGCGAGACGTCGCGGCGACAAAGCGTCTCCTCGACTTCGCCCGAACGCGGGGGGTACGTCGCTTTCTTCTGACTAGCTCTGGCGCGGTATACGGAAAACAACCCCCTGATCTTGCGCACATTCCGGAGGATTATCCAGGTGCGCCGTCACCGCTCGATCCATCTTCCTCTTATGGCCAAGCCAAGCGCGTCTCGGAATTTCTATGCGCCACGTACGCGCGCCAGTTCGATTTCGACACAATCATTGCGCGGCTCTTTGCTTTCGCCGGACCATACTTGCCGCTCGACCTTAACTTCGCGATTGGCAACTTCATCCGCGATGTCATCGCCGGAGTACCGGTACGTATAGCCGGAGATGGAACTCCCTATCGCTCGTACCTGTACGCGGCGGATCTCGCGATATGGCTTTGGACGCTTCTCATTTATGGCAATTCAGCCAGGCCCTACAATGTGGGATCCGGCGAGGCCGTCAGCATCTCCGAACTAGCTCATGCGGTGGTCGAGAATACTGCGCCGGGAACTCCGATCGAGATTTCGCGGAAGCCGGTTCCAGGCGTGCCCGCCTCTCGCTATGTGCCCTCTGTCGACCGCGCCCGGATCGAACTTGAACTTGTTCCGTTGATTCCGTTGGATGAGGCCATTCGGCGGATGTATGGATACAACCGGGAGTTGTGGCCTAGTTATCCATGAAGTAGTAGCAGAGCATGTGACAGACGATCATGTGCCCGTCTTCGATACGTCCCATATGCGGTTCCGCAACTCGAATCTGTAACTGAGCCATACGCCCGAGTTTGCCCCCGTCGCGCCCCGTAAGAGCAATCGTTTTGCAGCCGATCGAGTTGGCGTACTCCATTGCGCAGAGGACGTTTGGAGAGTTACCGGAACCGCTGATTGCCATGAATACATCGCCTGGTTGCGCAAAATTCTTGAGTTGTTCGGCGAAAACACATTCGTAGCCAACATCGTTCGAATACGCGGTAATAGTAGGCAAAGAGTCCGTAAGAGCCATGATCCGGAAGCGCGATTCGCGCCTAAAGCTAGCGCCTTTCACCATGTCGCAGGCAAAGTGCGAGGCGGTCGAGGCGCTGCCACCGTTTCCGCAAACGAAGATGTGGCGGTTCTCGTCGCGTGCTTCCGCCAGAATCTGCACCACCTGCCCGACAATGTCCAAATCAACGCTTTCAAGCGCATGAAGTAACTTGGCCTTGTATTGTGCTGAAAAACTCACCGCAGCCCTGCGATCAAGCGTTGTGGCAGACATACCTGTATGCTAACTCTGCTTCACTAGTCACAAAAGGAGTGAAAATATCGTCTAGCCAAAGTACGGCTGCGAGCGGACCCTAAGACAGGAGACACTAGAACTATGTGGCAAAAGGAATTTGGCTTGACGAGCTCGCAACCGAAAAGCGTGAAAATCGGTGGCCGGACGGTCGGCGACAGCGAGCCTTGCTACATAGTCGCTGAGATCGGGATTAACCACAACGGCGACCTTGATCTCGCCAAACGCCTGATTAGCGTTGCGATTGCAGCCGGATGCAACGCCGTCAAATTTCAGAAGCGGACAGTTGATATTGTTTACACGCCGGACGAGTTGGCGAAGCCTCGGGAAAGCCCCTTTGGAACGACGAACGGAGACCTGAAGCGAGCGTTGGAGTTTGGGCAGGAAGAATATGAGGATATCGATGCTTATTGCAAGGCGGTAAAGATTGCTTGGTTTGCCTCTTGCTGGGATGAAGATTCCGTCGATTTTATCGATCAGTTCGACCCTCCCTGCTTCAAGATCGCCTCAGCTTCTCTTACTGACGACGATCTGCTCCGAAAGACTAGGGCCACCGGCAAGCCGGTGATTCTCTCCAGTGGCATGAGTACGCTCGAAGAGATCGATCACGCGGTAAGAATTCTCGGGCCGGAGGATCTGATCCTGTTACATGCCTGCAGTACATACCCGGCCAACTATGACGAACTGAATCTTCGGGCTATCCCGTCGCTGCGCGAACGATACGGCATTCCCGTCGGGTATTCGGGTCACGAGACAGGAATCCCGTCCACGGTTGCGGCTGTGGTGATGGGAGCATGCTGTGTTGAGCGGCACATCACCATGGATCGCGCGATGTGGGGTAGCGATCAGGCGGCATCCCTCGAGCCCAATGGGATCACGCGCGTTGTACGGGACATTCGTCTCATCGAGCAATCACTGGGCGACGGGATCAAACGCGTTTACGAAAGGGAATACCCGATCATCAAGAAGCTTCGCCGTGTCGGCGCAGCTGTCCCGGCATGACAGCCGTAAAGGCGATCGCGCTGGATGTCGATGGAGTTCTCACCGACGGAGGCGTTTGGTGGGGGCCCGATGGGCAGGAATGGAAACGCTTCTCCTTCCCGGACATCATGGGTGTCTCGTTGGCTCGCAAGGCCGGGTTCGTGGTGGCGTTGATCTCAGGGGAAGATAGCCCGCTGGTTGATCGGTTTGCAATGAAGATGGGCATCACTCATATTGAAAAGAATTGCAAGGACAAGGCTGTTGCTCTGTGCCACTTCGCTGAAGCATCCGGGCTGGCGCTGGCGGAGATTTGTTTCATGGGCGATGATGTCAACGATGTTGCCGCCATGAAGCTGGCGGGCATGGCTGCCGCTCCTGCGAATGCCCAGCCCGCGGCTAGGCGTTGCGCCAGTTTTGTGTCAGCCAACAATGGCGGCAATGGAGCGGTGCGGGAATTGGTGGAGGCGCTGCTGGCGGCACGACTAGCTCGCGAGGAGTCGTATCCCGCTTAGGCATGCCAAAGCTTTCTGATTACGTGGTCCAGTTTGTGGCGGACCAGGGCGTCAAGCATGTGTTCGTCGTGACCGGCGGCGGCGCGATGCACCTCAATGACTCGCTCTCCCGGTGCAAGCGGATCGAGCCTGTTTGCAATTCTCACGAACAAGCCAGTGCTATCGGCGCGGAAAACTATGCGAAGGCGACGAACCGGCTCGGTGTCGCTATGGTGACCACCGGACCAGGAGGAACGAACGCGATTACAGGACTCGCCGGCGCCTGGCTTGATTCCACTCCGGTCCTGTTTATCTCGGGCCAAGTGAAGCGTCCGGATCGAATGTTCGACTCCGAAGGAAAGCCTCTTGGGATGCGGCAGCTTGGTGTCCAGGAAGTCGACATTGTTTCGATTGTGAAGCCGTTGACGAAGTACGCGGTTACGATTCTCGATCCGCAGATGATTCGTTATCACCTGGAAAAAGCCATGCATCTTGCCACTACTGGCCGGCCTGGACCCGTCTGGATCGATATCCCCTTGGACGTGCAAGCTTCAGGTATCGACCCGGCTTCGCTTACTGGCTATAAGGCAGAAACCTACACGGATGCGAGTGATCATACCGATTTAGCACAAGCCGTTCATAGAATCATTGAAGCTTTAAATCGTGCCGAGCGGCCTTTGCTTTTTGCTGGAAACGGCATTCGGCTGGCTAGGGCGGAGCGGGATTTTGCTGACTCTGGTGCGGTCGCTAAAAATACCCGTTGTCGCAACCTGGTGCGCCGCCGACCTGATTGCGAGCGATGATCCGCTGTATGTAGGCAGGCCGGGTTCGGTGGCGTCGCGCGGCGCAAACTTCGCTTTGCAGAACTGCGATTTCTTATTGGCCGTTGGCGTGAGGCTCGACTTCGCCATTACGGGTTATGCACCCGACAAACTGGCGCGCGGAGCGTATAAGGTTGCGGTCGACATTGATCCTGCGGAATTGCGCAAGCTCCATCCCTACTTGCAAGATCCAGTCCACGCCGACGCAGGCGCATTTCTGCGCGAGTTTTTGAAACAGGGCAGCTCCATTAAGATGCGGGAACGCAGCGCGTGGGATGGACGTTGTGCAAACTGGAAGACCCGTTACCCGATTGTTACGGAGGAGCACCGCAAACCCGAAGGACCCGTGAGTATTTATCATCTCGCCGAAGTAATTGGCCGCGAGACCGATGCGAAAGATCTGCTCGTTTCTGGCAGTTCCGGTAGTGGTATAGAAATATTTCTGCTCGCCTGTCCAACGCGCACGGGCCAGAGAATCTATCACACGGCGGGTCTTGGGTCGATGGGCTTCGGGCTTCCGGCCAGCATCGGCGTATGCCTTGCAGGAGGGCGACAGCGGACGATCTGTGTGGATGGTGACGGCGGGTTCCAATTCAATATCCAGGAGCTGGAAACCGTTGCCCGGCTGAATCTCCCGATCAAGTTCTTGATTTTGAACAACGACGGCTATGCCTCTATCCGCGCTTCCCAATTGAATTATTTCGGGCAGGCAAGCATCGGTTGCGACGCACGCACCGGGCTTACCGTACCGGATATTTCGAAGGTCGCATCCGCCTATGGGCTGGCTACGGCGGTCATCAAAAACCAAACCAGCCTGCTGGCGGATGTACGGCGGGTACTGAATACGCCGGGGCCGGTGGTCTGCGATGTACACGTCATACCGGACGAAGTTCGCGCACCGCGCCTTTCGAGCGTTCAAAGACCTGACGGTTCCTTCGTTTCGCGTCCGCTTGAAGACCTGTGGCCGTTTCTCCCGCGCGCGGAGTTTTTGGAGAACATGATTATAGAGCCCTTACCTGAATAGTGGACCGATGAAGACGATCAGCATTATCACCCCCTGCTACAACGAGGAAGACAACGTAGAGGAACTCTACAACCGGGTACGCGCCGCGATGCTTATGGTCGGCCGTTACCGCTACGAACATATCTTCATCGACAATAATTCCAAAGACGCGACGGTCCCGATTCTGAAGCGAATCGCCAGTTGCGACCACAATGTCAAGGTCATCGTTAATGCCAGGAATTTCGGGCACATCCGCTCGCCTCATCACGCTTTTTTGCAGACGCGCGGAGATGCGGTTATAGGCCTTGTAGCCGACCTGCAGGATCCCCCGGAACTGATTCCGGAGATGATCGCGAGGTGGGAAGAAGGGTACTCCATGGTGCTCTGCATCAAGACGACCAGCCAGGAGAACTCACTCATGTTTTGGTTGCGAACCAAATACTATCGCTTGGTCCAGCGTCTGTCATCGATCGAGACGTTCGAGAACTTCACAGGCTTCGGTCTTTATGATCGTAGAGTTGTGGATACCGTCAGATCTTTTGGCGATGCATATCCATATTTCCGCGGCATGATCGCCGAGATCGGCTTTTCTCATTACGAGATACCGTTCGATCAGCCAAGGCGTAAAGGCGGAGTTACTAAGAATAATTTCTACACTCTTTACGACATGGCAATGTTGGGGATTACCAACTTGTCGAAAGTACCCCTCCGTATTGTTACGTTCTTGGGTTTCGTCAGCGCGCTTCTTTCGATTTTTGCTGCTCTCTCATACTTCGTTTACAAACTGGTGTTTTGGAATCACTTCTCAGTCGGAATCGCGCCTTTGGTGATCGGACTGTTTTTTCTGGGCTCAGTTCAGTTGGTATCCATGGGAATCCTGGGCGAGTACATAGGAGCGGTGCATACCCAAGTGTTCCATCGGCCTCACGTAATTGAGAAGGAGCGCGTTAACTTTGAATTCGAACCGGCCGAGCCTTATCCGCAAGAGGTACGGACCGCCGCGCTAGTCTAGCCTCGCGCATTCCACAAAGCGTATGAGCGCAGTACAACGTCAAACCCGATTGTCGCCAACTAAGTTCGCATACCTTATGGTCGCGTTCGCGTTGGCGGCTGTGCTGCTGTACTTCTCACTCCGCGGCATCCAATGGAAGCAAGTGTGGGCGACTCTCTCACACGCGAAGCTCCCCTACATCGGCCTGTGGATTGTAATAGGAACCACATCGCTTTTTCTGCGCGCCGTGCGATGGCGTATTCTCCTCCGCTCTGGCGGGCCAGTGGATGTTCCAACCGCATTCTGGGCCACTGCGGCTGGCTATTTCGGCAATAATTTCCTCCCCGCTCGCGCAGGTGAGCTGATTCGAATTCTGATGGTGAGCGCCAAGTCAGGACTTTCAAAGATGTTTGTGCTTACCACGGCTCTGTCGGAACGACTGGCGGATGCGGTGACTCTGGTGCTGATCAGCTCGATTGTTCTGCTTACCTTACCGGTGCTACCTGGTTGGTTCGCACATGCCGCTCGACCATTTGCCGCCTTCGGCATTCTGGGGATTTTAGGAATCGCGCTTACTCCGCGCTTGGATTGGTTGTGGCGGCGTGCTATCGAGAAAGTTCCTTTTTCACATCGAATAAGAGAGCAATTTAACCGTATCTTAGATCAAATCTTGGCGGGACTGCGCGCCTTCCATCATCGACGGCGGCTTTTCGGATTTCTGGCGCTTACCGCCGTCGTTTGGTTCTGCGATGCAATCGGCGTAAAGGTCGGAATGTATGCTCTCGGGCTGCACATCAGCATATCGGTTTGCTATCTCCTGATTACCGCGTTAGGACTGGGCAGCGCTCTTCCGTCCACTCCAGGTTATTTGGGCATCTACCAATTCGTGGCCGTAAGCGTCCTGACGCCCTTCGGTTTCAGCAAGGATAATGCAATCGCTTTCATATTGCTTTCGCAGGGGATGCAGTACGTGGGAACGGCGATCTGGGGACTTCTCGCGCTTGCGTGGGCGCGAGACATCAATTTCAAAGCGATCCCTTCCCTCGATTCCTCGGAGCCCTTTACTTCCACGGAAGCAGTGGCGTCTGCATCGCCTATTCCGGGGGCATAGTATTTGTCATGAACAGGGATCTGGATTATTTCGAATTGATCCGGGAAGCGAAGGCCGTTCCCAACAGCGACTCCGGGCCAGTGCTCAAGATTGCTTTGCTGAGCGACGCCGCGACCCAACAGTTTGTCCCTCTCCTGCGAGCGATATTTCATCGGCACAATATTGCGGTTCGGATGTACGAAGGGGCTTTCGATGGCATCGAGCTGGATGTGTACAATCCGAGCTCCGCCCTCTATGAGTTCCAGCCTGACATCGTCCTTGTTCTGAACGCGACACAGAGTCTTCGGATGCGATATTACGCGCGTCCTGGGGAAGGGCTCGACTGGTTTACTGCGGAGCGGGACAAGATAATCCGCATCTGGGACGTGCTGCGGCAGAACTCCTCTGCGCTTGTTATTCAGTCAAACTTCGTTCTGCCGCTGGAGAGATTCTTTGGCAACTTCGATCACAAAGTTCCGCCCTCCTATTATGCTTTGGTTCAGAAATTGAACTCGGCTCTGAGCGAGCAAGCGGCGTTGCGCGGCAATGTGCTCATCAATGATGTGGAGTCTCTCGCGTCTTGGGTAGGAAGAAAAAGCTGGTTTGACGAGCGGCTTTGGAACCTGGCGAAGACCTTCTGCATGGTTGAATACCTGCCGTTAGTGGCTCAGAACATCGTCGACATTTCTTTGGCAACCCGCGGGCGCGGAGTGAAGTGTGTGGTTCTCGACCTTGATAATACGCTGTGGGGCGGAATCGTTGGCGATGACGGCCCACATGGGATTCAAATCGCGGCACACGGCGAGGGGGAATCGTTTTATCAATTTCAGTGCTATCTGCGCGAACTGCAACGGCGCGGTATTTTGTTGGCGGTTTGCAGCAAAAACGAGTACGCAAACGCGGTTCGCCCGTTTCACGAAAACAGCGAAATGCTGCTGCAGTTTGCCGATATCGCTCTTTTCATAGCGAACTGGGATAACAAAGCGGAGAACATCCGGAAGATCGCCGGAATGCTGAACATCGGGTTAGACTCTTTGGTATTTCTAGATGACAATCCGTTTGAAAGAAACTTGGTGCGCGATCTGGTTCCGGAGGTCATTGTTCCCGAGTTGCCGGAAGATCCGTCGGATTATGTGAAGGCGCTTTCGGAGCTTAATCTGTTCGAAACCAACTCCTTCTCCTCGGAAGACCTGCGACGTTCGGCGTCATACCGGCGGGAACTGGATCGGAAATTAGCTGAGACGAAGGCGGCGAGCTTTGAGGACTTTCTACAGTCACTTAATATGCGGATCGAGATAGGACGGTTCACGCCTTTGCAGATCCCGCGTATCGCTCAGCTTATTCAGCGGAGTAATCAATTCAATCTCACAACTCATCGCTACAACCAAGCGGAGTGCGAACGGATGATGAGTAACGATGAGAACTGGATCCCGCTCTATGCAAAGCTGCGGGACCGGTTCGGCGATCATGGCTTGATTTCCATTGTTATCGCGCAACCGCAATCGGCCGCCGGCGTCTTGGCGATCACGGATTGGCTGATGAGCTGCCGAGTACTGAGCCGCGGAGTCGAAGAATGCCTGATGAACCATGTGTTTGAGGAAGCGAAACGGCGAGGTTTAGGTAGGGTCGCCGGGACGTACGTTCCTACTGCCAAGAACGGGATCGTCAAAGATTTCTTCGGCCGGTTCGGCTTCAGGAAGGTCAAAGAAGATGAGAATGGCATTTCATCCTGGGAACTCCCTGTCTTAGAATATGAGGCTCGGCCCGTGTTTCTGACGAGCGAATCGGCGGAGTCGTCCTCTTCGTTGACGGCCGTTTAGAGTGCCCGATGACGAATGACTTACAGGAACGATTAACGAGCACATTTCGGAAGGTCTTTCAGGATCCGGCTATGGAGGTCTCGCGATCGATGACCGCGGCGGATGTCGAAGACTGGGATTCCCTTAATCACATCAACTTGATTGTCGCGATAGAGCGCGAATTTAAGATCAAGTTTACGACGGCGGAAGTCGCCAGCCTGAAAAATGCGGGAGATCTGATGGATCTCATAGTACGGAAGGCACAGTAATTTCGCTAAGCAGTTTATGGATTCAAAGTTAGCGGACCGCAAGCGAGCTGTCATCATCGGCGCAGGCCCAGCCGGTCTGACAGCCGCATACGAGCTGCTCACGCGGACTGACGTTTTGCCGATTGTAATCGAGAAGAGCGAATACATGGGCGGAATTTCGCGAACCGTCAACTATAAAGGCAATCGCATGGACATCGGCGGCCATCGGTTCTTTTCGAAATCCGATCGGGTGATGCGGTGGTGGCTGAATATTCTTCCGATGCAGAAGGTTGAAGGGGCCGGGGCGCAGATTGCATACCGGAGCCAGACCACTCTGGTGCCAGCGCCCGCAGAGGGCGCCGATCCTGATCGGGAAGAAAAGGTGATGCTGGTCCGGAATCGAAAGTCGCGAATTTACTTCATGCGACAGTTCTTTACTTACCCGATTACATTAAGCGCCGACACGCTTCGAAAGCTTGGAATCGCGAAGACGCTGCGCATTGGATTTAGCTATCTGCGCTCAGTTGTCTTCCCGATCCGCAACGAACGAAACCTGGAAGAATTTTTCATTAATCGCTTCGGGCGCGAGTTGTATCTAACTTTCTTCAAATCCTATACGGAGAAGGTATGGGGGATCGAATGCAGTCAGATCAGCGCCGAATGGGGCGCACAGCGAATCAAAGGCCTGTCGATCTATAAAACGATTTCGCACGTCCTAAAGAAAATGTTTTCAAAGCGCAGCAAAGACATCGGGCAGAAGGATGTCGAGACATCGCTGATCGAGCAGTTTCTCTATCCGAAGTACGGACCGGGGCAGATGTGGGAAGAGGTCGCGCGGCGGGTTGAAGCAATGGGCGGACGCATTCTTACCAACCGGAGCGTGGAAGGAGTGGAAGGCAGCGGCAAGGGCCGGATAGAAAACGTTCGTACCCGGAACTTGCAAACAGGAGAAGCGGACTGTTTCGAGGGAGATTACTTCTTCTCCACCATGCCGATAAAGGAGCTCGTCGCGGGAATGAATCCACCGGCCCCGCCGGAGATCCGCGAGATCTCAGATGGTCTCGTCTACCGCGACTTCATCACCGTGGGCGTGCTTTGCGACAGGCTCAAGCTACGCGAAGCCTCGGGCGAGGTGGTCAAAGATAACTGGATCTATATCCAGGAGCCAGATGTGCTTGTCGGCCGCTTACAGATCTTCAATAACTGGAGTCCGGCCATGGTGGCTGACGCCGGTAAGGTCTGGATTGGGCTTGAGTACTTCTGCAACGACACCGATGCGCTTTGGAAAAAGGCCGATTGCGAAATTATCGCTCTGGCGAAATCGGAGCTGGCGTCGATGAACATGCTTGATTCTGAGGATGTGCTGGATGCCACGGTGATTCGGATGCCCAAGACGTACCCTGCCTACTTTGGGTCCTACGGCCGTTTCCCAGAGCTTCGATCCTGGTTCGATGGCTTCGAAAATCTATTCCTGATCGGCCGCAATGGCATGCACAAGTACAACAATCAGGATCACTCGATGTTAACTGCCATTACCGCGGTGGACAATATCATCGCAAACGTTCGCAGCCGCGATAATTTGTGGGCGCTTAATACCGAGCAGGACTACCACGAAGAAAAGCGGGAATCGCACCCTAGCAAGGAAAGCGAAGAACATCCAGAGACGCAGACCGTTTCGAGTTAGCGAGTTACTGCGCGTCTTCAGTCGTCGGCTCGTCCGGTTTCATGTTCACACGCGTTTCTTTCCAGAGCTGCTTGGCGGGGCGAAAGAATACTACGATGGCGCACAGCGCCGCCGAGACAAGGACCACGAACGCTCGCGCCAAGGCGGAGAATCTCTTCAAGGGAAAGCCTTCCGGAATTGCGGGATCGATAAGAGCCAGACCGTACGAAATGCCCTGAGCAATCAGCGCCAGAGGCCGCCATACGCCGGGCAACCAGAAACTGCTGACGGCAGCGGCAATAAGACAGAAAGGAAGAAGAAGCCGGCCGAGCTTATGCGAAAGAAAATGGATAAAACGCGGGTTAGTCGGGCTTAGCAGGGCAGGGAAATGAAAAAGGATCTGATAGACGCCTGCTTGTGTTCGCACCTTGCGCCAGAACTCTGACTTGAGCGAGGTTGGAATATCGTACGCCTTTGCGCGGGATTCGAAGTAGATGCGAAACCCGCGCTGAGCGATCGCGAATGGGAGATACACATCGTCGAGCAAGACATCGGCCGGAATCGGCGAGGCGAGCTCCCGGCGGACAGCGTAGATGGATCCGGTTGCTCCCAGCATTACCTCCATGCGATTCAGGTTGCGGCGAATCCATTTTTCGTAGCGCCAGTACAGCCCGGTGTTGTACTCCTCCGAAGTGACGCCGGACCGGATCACCAACTCTCCAGTTGCTACCCCGACGGACGCATCGCCGAAGCAGGCAACCAGTTCTCTGATTGCATCCGGATCGAAGGCCTGGCGTACATCCGTGAGTACTACGATCTCACCTGATATGTGCTGGAGACCGGCTGTAACGGCCGCCGCTTTCCCGCCGCTCGGAAGGACGAGCAGCCGAACACGCGGATCCGGGAAAGTGCGCACAAGATCATCCGTTCCGTCGATGGAGCCGTCCGAAACAATCAGAACGTCGAGGAGATCGGCCGGATAATTAGAGGCGAGAAGAGAATGGATTTTCGCTTCAACCCAGGGCGCCCCATTGCGAACGGGCATGAGCACCGAAACGGACCGTTCAACGAAACTCTTCCTGATTTCTTTCGGAAAAAGACGCGCCCAAAGCGTGAGTAAAAGCGGATAAACGACGAGCACGTACCCGATCAGGGCCACGCTTACGCAGAAGACGAGCGGGGCAATCATGATGGGTATTGCAGGCCGACATTCAAGCGATTACGCTCATTGTATCCATAATCCAGCCTAGCGGGCGGACACTTCATAAGCGGCGCTGCTACGTGGTCAGTCAGGCGATCTTGTTGCGCTCGTGGGTGTCCACTTCGGCCAGTAGTCGTCGAACAGATCGGGCTTGAGCTCGAAGGCCCGGACTTCGAGAGGGATAAAAATATTCTACTGGGCTGTTTGCCGTGACTCTATTTCGGCGGGCCAACGGTCAACTCGTTATCCACGTTCTTCACGCCTTTGACTTTCTTGGCGAGCTTGGTCGCTTTCGACTTGCCTTTGTCGGTATCCACGCGTCCCTTGATCGTGACCACTCCGTCCTGGACGGCGACATCTAAAGCCCCACCCTTAACATCGGGATCGGTTGCCAGCTTCATGCGTACCTGATCGGAAATACGATCGTCCGTGTTGGCCGACGCCGGCGCGGATTTCTGAGCCGACGCGACGACCGCTTGCGTTAACAGCGCGCCCGCAACTAGAAAAGTGGCTAAAAAACGTTTCATTGATCTGTACTCTCAGAGGCTAGCACTGTTTCGCTTTTCCCGGCCATCGATCTCCAGTCGATGGCATTCAGGAACTCGGGGTCCTCGCGCCACTTCGGTTTCACCTTGACGAAGAGCGACAGGAAAACTTTCCGCTCCAACCGCCGTTCGAGTTCTTCGCGCGCCTCCGTGCCGATTTTCTTCAGCATCTGTCCTTTATTGCCGATCAGAATCGCCTTCTGCCCCTGACGCTCGACGTAAATGGACGCCGCGATCTTTACCAGACGAGGAGTTTCCTCCCAAGTGTCGATCAGGATGGCAACCGCATGAGGCACCTCCTCGCGCAAGGCCCGGAGGATACGTTCGCGGACAATCTCCGCGGCAAGAAAGCGCATCGGCTGGTCGGTCAGGTAATCGTCCGGGAAGAGGGCAGGCCCTTCCGGAAGGTGCTCGATGATGACGCGCTTTAACTCATCGAGACCGTCGCCGCCGCGAGCCGATACGGGAACGGCTTCCACGAACGGAAACATCTCCATGTAGCGCTGAAGGATAGGCAGCAGAGCGCGCTTGTCGCTGATCCGGTCAATCTTATTCAGAGCCAGTACTGCTTTGGGAGTTTTGCCGAGAGCGCTCACCGCGCGTTCGTCCTCTTCACCCGGGTGGCCGGGTTGAGTCCGCGACGAAGATAACCAGGTCACGATCCTGAATGGCACCGCGTACCGTGTCCATCATGCGCTTATTCAACGGAGTGTCCGATTTGTGAATGCCGGGTGTATCTGTAAAAACGATTTGCGCGTCGGGTGCGGTCAATACACCCTGGATGGATGTGCGCGTGGTCTGCGGCTGCGGAGCTACGATAGCCAGCTTCTCGCCGATGAGCGCATTCAGCAGTGTGGATTTTCCCGCATTAGGGCGGCCGGCAATACCGACAAAACCCGCGCGATGGGGATGGCCGGTCATGCATTGGCCCCGACGGGCGAATGCGTGGGTACCTTCGATATGCGAACCTGGTCGACGCGCCGCTCGTTTCCGGCGAGTACTTCGATGCGGATGCCTCCGCGTTCCACGATTTCGCCGATCCGCGGCACGTGCCCAAGCCATTCCGTCACCAGCCCGCCTACGGTGGTTGACTCAGTGTTTTCTTCAGGCCGAAAATTCAGCAGATCGTTGAGACGGTCCAGATCGAGGCTGCCTGGCGCCACGAAGACATTTTCGGATTCCTGCTGCACGTCCTGTTCCGGCTCATGCTCATCGCGAATTTCACCCAGGATCTCTTCTACCAGATCTTCCATGGTCGCCAGGCCGGCGGTGTTGCCGTATTCGTCCACCACGATGACCATGTGCGCGCCATCACGCTGCATTTCCCGCAAAAGATCGCTGACCGGTTTGGTTTCCGGAACAAGCGGGATAGGGCGTATGAGGTCCTTCAATGGCTTGCTCTGACGCTCTTCCTCGTTTAATTCAAAGATGTCGCGGACGTGGATAAAGCCGATGATGTTATCGATGGAATCTTGAAAAACCGGAATGCGCGAATAGCGCTCATCGATAACGAGGCGTCGAAGATCCTCGAGAGACTTGGCAGCCGAAATCGCGACGATATTGGGCCGGGGCGTCATGACTTCGCGCACGCTCTTATCGCCGAAAGCCACGACGGAGTGGATCAGTTTGCGATCTTCCTCCTCGAGAAATCCTTCATCCGTGCCGGCGGTGATGAGGGCCTCGATCTGCTCGACGGAATCGCCACCGTTGGTCTCGCGCGAGACATCCTTGTCGAGTTCCAGCAGCGATTGGAACATATGAACCAAGCCGGCCAGGGGAGCGGCGCAGCCGGCAATCAGTTTTGCCAGGGGTAAAACGCGCATCATCCAGAGGCCTTTCGTGCGGCGGTACAGAAAAGCCGGAATGAAATACGTGAATACCAGCATGGCGGCGAGGGAGCACACGATGGCTTCGAGCACGCTCTGCCAGTGCGGCACGGCAGGCCGGACCAGCGCGCACAGGTAGAAGACGCCGACCAGAAAAAGCGAGACGTGCTTCACTAACGAGAAGCAGAGCGATGCGCGCTCGGGATCGAGTCCGATTTTACCGGCCAGCGTCTCGCGGAAGAATTCGAGCGAAGGCAACTCGCGCCGAATCAGCCGCAGCGACTCGAGATAGAGGAGCTGGACGTACGAGACGAAGCCCAGCAGGCAGGTCAGCGCTAAGGCCAAACTGAGGCAGAGCCAGATCATCGCCGTGACACCTCAGCGGAAGCGCGGGCGATAAGCGTGCCTGGCAGAGCGAGTTCGACGCGCCACTTGCCTTCAGCGGCCGCCATTTCCCCGCTGTCGTTTTCATGATCCATGCCCATCAGATGGAACAATCCGTGCAGCATCAACGTGCGAATTTCTTCGATCAGGGAGTGGCCGAACTCAAGGGCTTGCGCGCGGGCGCGTTCGAGCGAGATGGCCAGTTCACCCAGATGTCCGCCAGCATCATTGGAGGGAAAGGAAAGAACATCAGTGGCGTAATCGTGGCCGAGGAACCGATGATTCAAGTCGCGCAAGGCGGCGTCGTTCGTCAGGAGGCAGGTGAAGCCGCGGCCCGTTGCTACGCGGGACGAAAGAGTGCTGGCAAACTCTTTTAATGTCCGTTTCTCTTCAACCGAGAACCGGAGCTGCGCAGGAACCCCTCGAAACAGCAATTCGGCGTTACTACTACCATCGGGTGACATCGCAGCTAGATGACAGAAGGAAATTCGGGAATCTCGACCGCCGTGCCGGGCGGAGGCTCAACGGGAATCTCCCGCGGCGCATCATTGCCGAGCCTGAGGGCAAGCTGGCGACCGGCTCCGATCAGTTGATCATAGCGGTCATAGGCCCTGACGATCCGTTGAACAAGCGCGTGCCGAACGACATCTCTCTCGTCGAAATCGACGAATGCGATGCCCTCCACGCCTCTCAAAATTTCGATGGCATTCAGCAGACCGCTTTTCTTACCTACGGGCAGATCGATCTGCGTCTGATCACCATTCACCACCATTTTCGAATTGAAGCCCTGGCGGGTGAGCGCCATTTTCATTTGCTCGGTGGTCGTGTTCTGCGCTTCATCGAGGATGACGAAACAGTCGTTCAGGGTGCGGCCACGCATGAAGGCAAGCGGCGCGATTTCGATGACGTTGCGCTCGAGCAGCTTTTCGACTCGTTCGGCATCGATCATATCGAAGAGCGAGTCGTATAGAGGCCGCAGATAGGGGTCTATTTTCTGCTGCAAGGTGCCGGGAAGAAAGCCAAGGTGCTCGCCCGCTTCGACAGCGGGCCTGGTAAGCACAATGCGGCTGACACGTTTATTCAAGAGAGCGGAGACGGCCATGGCGACCGCGAGATAGGTCTTGCCGGTCCCGGCGGGTCCGACGCCAAACGTCAAATCGTGATTTTCAATGGCATCGACGTAGCGGCGCTGGTTGACCGTCTTCGGGGCCAGGACTTTCTTACCAAAAGTACGCGACTTGCCGCTTTCGACCATGCGCCGAAGCGATACGTTCGGATCGGCGGTGACCACCCGCATGTAGCTGTTCAGGTCGCCGTTGTTGAAGACGTGGCCTTCCCGTACAAGATCGACGTAATCTTCGAGAATGCGTTCGGCGCGGCGAACCTGCGGCTCGTCACCCTCGATTTCGAGTGAATCGCCGTCGAGCAGGCGCGTGCGCAGGTTCAATTCCGATTCAAGCAGGCGTATATTCTCGTCACGAGTGCCGAAAAGGGACTCAATGCCGCGGGAAATCTGTACAGATGACTTCATCAAATAGAGAGAGTGTGAGAAGAGCCAGGGAGGCGGACTGGGCGGAGCTGGGAATTACAATTTGTAACGACCCTAGGAGAGTGTGGGACGGAGATGCATCTCCGGACTGTCCATTGAACCCACAGGCGCGGACGCCAGAAGCTCATTCAAACTAATTATATCAAGTTTGGAAGGAGCCGGAACGTGCAGGGTTTATCTGTAAGGCCCGAAACATAGGTGACCGGCGAAGCAGCGGCGGCCGTTACTTCAAACCGCATCGATTCATTGGCGGGCAGGGTCGCCGAGCAAAGTCTTGATGACATCGCCGAGTTTCATGAAATCATCGTACTCGGACGGCTTGCGAAAATACCGATTCGCGCCGAGGTGTTTCATCTGCTCGCGGTCTCGCGCGGAGTCCGATGAGGAGACAGCGATGACAAGGGTGTTTGCGCATTTGCGGCTCTGGCGCATGTGCTTCAACACGTCCCCGCCCTGCTTTTTGGGCAGGTTGATATCGAGAATGACCAATGCGGGACAGGGCGCACTCGCGTTGGAATCGGCCAGGTCGAAAAACCGCACAGCCTGGTCTCCGTCCTCCACGACGTGAACCCTAAGCGGGAGCTTGGTCGCCTCGATCGCTTCCTGAATCAGGAACACATCGGACTCGTTGTCCTCGATAATGAGGACATCACATTGAAAGCCAGCCGACCTTTCGTCAGCCGGGGAGCGTAAAGCGGAAGGTTGATCCTCGTCCGGGTTCGGATTCGACCCAGATCCGCCCATGATACCGATCGACGATTCGCTGACAAATGGCCAGTCCAATGCCGGTTCCTGAGTATTCATCGCCACTATGCAGACGCTTGAAAAGCACAAAAATGTTCTCTTTGTACTTGGGATCGATGCCGATGCCGTTATCGGCAACTGAGAAAACCCAGTATTCGTCCTGCCGCTCAGCCCGGAGGTGTACGACCGGCGGCCGTTCCGGGCTGCAGTACTTTATAGCGTTCCCAATGAGGTTTTGAAACAGTTGCTGCAAATGCGTTCCGTTGACAGGCAACGAGGGCAACGGGCCAGTAGTGATGCGAGCGCCAGTATCCGCAAT
Organism: uncultured Acidobacteriaceae bacterium; assembly: GCA_963762495.1. GTDB lineage: Bacteria > Acidobacteriota > Terriglobia > Bryobacterales > Bryobacteraceae > Bog-105. The sequence goes on along the minus strand of CAVXKZ010000006.1, from coordinate 308,917 downwards.
GATACGTGATAGGTTCGCCCGCGCAGCCTTCAACGGCTCATTCGCATCGACGACCTCGATGGCTGCATCGCGCCTCATCAGCCTGTGTATAGGTCAGGAGATCGCGCACGAGCGTTTCCATGCGGTTGCGCCATTTTTAGGAATCGCAGGAATTTTAGGGCCTCGCCGTCAAGCTTCTCGGAATACCGTGTCGTCAGAAGCTCGCTGTAGATTTTGATGCCGCGCAACGGCTCCTGAAGATCGTGGCTCGCCGAAAAGGCGAACTGCTCAAGATCCTCGTTGGCCTGGTCAAGCTCGTGCTCCACGCGTTTCTGTTCGTCAATATCGGTGTAGGTGCCAAACCATTTCACAATTTGTGCGGTCGCATTGCGGACCGGCACTGCGCGCGCGACGAACCATCGCCAGCGATTTTCCTGCCCGTCTAAAAAGCGGCATTCAATGTTGTAGGGTTTTCCCGAATCAACCGCGGCAGACCAGGTATCGTGGGTTCGCTGGAGGTCATTGGGATGCAGGATGGATTCCCAGCTTGCATCTGAGGAAGGAACCCGGTAGAAGCCAGTAAACTGATACCAGCGTTCATTCCAGTAGTCGACGTAGCCGTCGGGCCCCGCCGTCCAGACTATTTGCGGCATCGTGTCCGCAAGCTGGCGGAACCCCGCCTCGCTCTCCATCAATGCCGACCGAATGCGCTTGCTTTCGGTAATATCGCGGGCGATCTTGGAAGCACCGATGATCACGCCTTGGGCATTCTTCACGGGTGAAATCGTCAGCGAGATTTCGATTAGCGAGCCATCTTTCCTTCGCCGCACCGTCTCGAAGTGATCGACCCGTTCACCCCTTCCGAGGCGGCGAGAATGTTCGGCTCTTCTTCCTGTCGATCGTCGGGGATGAGCAGGCTGGCGACTGTCTGGCCGACCGCCTCTTCGGCTGTATAGCCGAAAAGGCGTTCAGCGCTTTTATTCCAGCTCGTGATGACCCCGCCGAGGTCTTTGCTGATGATGGCATCGTCCGATGAATCGACAATCGCACTCAACAGGAGCATGGCACGTTCCGCGCGCCTGCGCTCCGTTATGTCATGGGTGACAGCCACATGGACCGTGGTCCCGTCGGTGTGCCGCAACGGAGCGGCATACGTTTGCACGTAGTGGCGCTCGCCGTTCAGTCCAATCATTTCCAATTGGAGGCTAGCTTTCTTACCGCCGCAAACCGTCTCATGGAATTCGCGGAAGCGCTCCCGGTCTTCCGGTGCGATCATGTCATTTACGTTTCTGCCGGTCACAGCCTCAGCGCACGAAGCGCCGACCATCCTGAAGCCCGGCGGATTCATGAACAGCAGCGTGCCGTCCGGCGCAACGATCGTCCCGCATTCCGGCGTGGTTTCGACGATGGTGCGGAACTGTGCATTCGCTTCTATCTCCGCATTTTTGCGGTTCGTAATGTCTATCAGCAAGTTAACGCCACCGATAATACGGCCTTCGGAGTCGCGCACCACGGCGGGATAAGGTGTAAACCAGAACTGTGTTCCGTCCGGCCGCTCGGCAAGGCATTCAATGCCGGTCGGCACCGCGTCGCCCTGTAATGCAAGCGCCATTGGGCATTGGCTATACGGGCAGAGGAGTGCCGTCGGCGAGGAAGATTTTCGAGAAAAAGCACCAGCTATCCGTGCCGACTTCAGGCGTGTGGCCGGAAAGCTTTACGGCGGCGGGATTGAAATAGGTGAGCCGGCCCTCTGCGTCGGTCATGTAGATCGCGACGGGCAGCGCGTCTATCATTTGGTGAAAGACTGTATCGGATACATCTCCGCGGGAGATGAAGGGCGTGAGGGCCTCGGCGCCGCCTTGGGTCATGTGATACGTCCGCGATATGTCTGATCGCCGTCATTAAAGGTCCTCTCTTCCAGAACCGGACGGATGAAAGAGCCTAGCTGCATGATGAGTGCGGCATGCCGCGGATTGTCCTCGGAGAGGTGGATTTCGAAGCGTTTTTGTTCCGGTCGTCATGTCTGGTTGAAGCTGTACCGCTCTTGATCTATTTTCGCTGTTGTGCCATCGGCTTCGACGAGGATGCCACTTTTGCTTCCGGATTACGGACAAGGGCACCAGGGCGGATCAGGACTGCCGCCCCGTTATTGCTGTTACGCAGACGACAGGGCTCTTGGCCGGACTATAGTGATTTAGGCACGATTAGATGAGGATCCGCGGGACCGCACCCTGTAATGTATTTATCGCACTGTTCTCACTGGTGGCTCCTTCGTGGGCACAAAATTCAACTCCACTCATTCGCAGTAACTCGCGGTTGGTATTACTGGACGTGGTGGTCACGGACAAAGGCGGCCACCCAATCTATGGCCTGACCCAGCGCGATTTTTCCGTTTTCGAAAATGGAGTGCCGCAGAAGGTCACATCCGTTGAAGCCGCATCCACCGGCGCAAGCAGCGCCGCTCTCCAGGCAAACGGTTCGCGCAATCTCATTCTTCTTGATGAGCTGAATATTCAATTTGCCGACTTAGCTTTCGCGCGAGACCGTGTTCTTTTGTTTCTGGATCGGAACCCCGTCGAGAAGCAGCCTACCGCCCTGATGGTGGTGGGGCCGAAAGGTCTGACAATGGTTCAGGACTTTACTCAAGACAGCGATCTTCTGAAGCAGAAACTCGCCCATCTCCGTCCGGTCAACGCAAACTCCAAGGGCGGTGTGGACCGCAACTTTGCTCAAGAGCATGCCCAAACGGCTCTCAATTCGTTGACGCAAATCGCCCGTGCTGCTGTCGGCTCGCCGTATAGTTTGAACGTGATTTGGATTACCAGCGGTTTTGCAGGCCTGCTCCAGATTCCCACCGTCAACGATCAAATGGATGCCGGTTTGCGCGGTGTCGCCAATCTTCTGGTCCGCAGCCGCATGAGGCTCTACACAATCGATCCCGCTGGCGTGGTTCCTTTTGCCGCAACTGCCGACGCGGCCAAACTCACTCGCGGAACCACGGGAGATTCGCATGAATCTTCAGCCGAACAATTACTCGATTCCACTCATGGTGAGGCGATGACAGCGGATGTGCTGCTCCGCCACATGACCGAAATCATGGGAGGACTCTCCTTCCGGGGCCGCAACGATGTCGAGGAAGCGCTGAACCAGGCCATCGTAGACGGATCAAGCGCGTATCTGATTTCCTACTCGCCTTCGAACACGACCTTTGATGGCCAGTATCGGAAGATCGAAGTTCGGACCAGCGTCGAAGGGTCGCACGCTCGCACCCGGCAGGGCTACTATGCGGTTGCCGATGATTTTCAATCTGATCGCGAGATGGCCGACGCACGTTTGGACGATGCAATGTCGAGCCCCGTCCCTTATGGCGCGCTTAATGTGTCTTGCCCCGCCACCTATGATGTGTCGAAGAACCGGCTCACCGGGAAGATTGTTGTTAAGGCGAATCAACAGAAAGCCGCAGCGGACCAAAAGGAGCAGGTGATTCGGGTCGCGAGTTTCTCGAACAGCCATAAGCTACTGAACAGCTGGGATTGGCGGATCACTTGGAAAGATCCATGGACCAACCGCGACGTCAGCGCGACCTTCGATAAGGTGCTATCTCCGAAGGCGAATATGGTGCGCTTCCTCGTTGCGGATCCCGCCGCCGATCGGATAGGCACTTGCGAGTATCGATTGCCGTAGAGTTCACCTAGTGATTTGGAGGAGTCGCGAGTGGCGACTGATGGGTCTGGCGCCGCCAGAGAGGCCGCCACGCACCTCACGGAGCGGGCGTGACAACCGGTTTTCCTTTGTCGATTATGTAAGTATCGACAGCCCTTGCCGTCGTTGCCCCAATGTTGCTCGCATTATGAATGTGGCCACGTTCGGTGAAAAATGCCTCTCCAGCCCTCACCGTCATCGGGGGCTTTCCATCGACCTGAAGCACGATCGTCCCCTCGATGACATAACCGAAATCCTCACCGGGATGACTGTGTCTGGCGGACGAGGTGCCAGGTGGGATCTCGATCGCCATCGTCACACCCTCAAGCCCAGTGCCCGGAATATCTCGGCGTTGGAGTTCGCTCCACTTTGCCGCGGGCTGCTCGGCGCCGCATATAGCGGCCATTGCCAAGAGAGCTCCGGAAATCAACATTCGCCGTGTCGTAGTCATGAATGATGCTCCTGACAGCAACTGTACGGGATGGATGCGCGGATTCGATTCGATGGGGATGGAACCGTATTTCCTTGCTTGCGGCGATGCGCAGTAGGCAAATTCACAATTCGAAACCGTAAGCCGAGGAGTTATGGGTTGAGCCCGCAGCACCGGAATGAGCGATTTTTTGTTCGGAATCTTGGTGATTGAACGATGCTTCCTTGCGCTCCATGTAAAGTAACTCTCGCTTGCGCTCCGGGCCCCAACGATAGCCGCCCAGGTCTCCCGTTCCGCGAATCACTCGATGGCAGGGGATCAAGAGGCCGATCGGATTTCGCGCGCAAGCCGATGCAACGGCGCGAGCGGCAGTGGGCTGCCCTAAGCCTTTCGCAACTGCCGTGTAGGAGCGCGTTTCACCGTAGGGGATGGAACGCAGGAAATTCCAGACACGGCTCTGAAAGGCCGTCGCGCGAATGTCAGCGGGGAGGTCTAAATCCGGCTGGTTGCCGCGCAGGTGCGCGCGAATTTTGGCCGCCCAGAGCCGCAGTTGCTCGGATTGGGCTTCCGCGGGGTTGATAGAGGCTTTCGGATATTCTGCGCGAAGAGCTTGCTCCAGCGCCGCTTCGCTTTCGCCGAACTGCACAAAGCAGAGGCAGCGATCGGTGGCGGCGATCATCAACAGGCCGAAAGCGGTCGAGATGGTCAGATAAGTGATGTCAACCGCTGCCGCGCCGCTTCGATACTGGGACGGCGTTACACCCAGTTTTGACCCGCCGTGCTCATAGACGCGGCTGGTGGAACCGAAACCCGCGGCCCAGGCTGATTGGAGGAGATGCTCTCCGTTTCGCAACTCGCTCTTGAAAGCACGCAAGCGGCAAGCATCGACGTACTGGCGGGGAGACACGCCGAGGGTGGCTTTGAACTTACGCTGGAAGTGGAAGCGGCTCAGGCCGGCGATCCGGGCAAGCGACTCGAGATTGAGCTTTTGCTCCGAGTGCTGCTCAATATGAGTGGCAACAGCCCGGATTCCCCTCGTTTGCGGATCGTTGCCCGGCAGAGTCCGTGGGCGGCAGCGCAGGCAAGCACGCAAGCCGTCGCGCTCGGCAGCATCCGGCGATTCATAGAAACGAACGTTCGAGCGGTTGGGCCTCCGTGCCGGACAGGAGGGCTTGCAATAAACGCCCGTGGTGATTACGCCGAAGAAAAAACGGCCGTCCTGCGTATGGTCGCGGTTTGTAACGGCTTGCCAGCAAAGGTCTTGATGAAGCATTTGTCAGTCCTCGATCTCATTGGACCAGGAGTGCGCCAAAGCGACAATCCGAATCTTGCGGTGGAATGTGAAAGACGTGACGAAGTGGCTCGCGCACACCTCTGGCGGCCCTAAAAAGGGAAATTTCGCTCAGTGTCAAAAACCTAGTCACAAAAGTTGAAAAAAAATCTCATAATTTTTTTGTGCCTTGGTTTCAGTAGATTAGCGGGAATTTTGCCGACTCGGGCACTTCAACGGCTACCGTTTTCGGGGAACGCTCATGCTACAAGTAAATCGCTCGCGAAAAGTCGCGAGCGCAATACTAAACCGCCGGCCGGGACACAAATCCCGGCCGCAGCAATTTTGGGAGGCAAATATGGGCGAATTAATCGTGATGCCGGTAAGAAAGACGGACGCTGAGCCGCCGAAAGCCGCCGCTGCCATTGGCAACGCGGCACAGCCGAAGCCGGAGAGCAGCATCGACTTCTCGATCTGGAAACGGGCTCCGAAGGAACGGACCCCTTCCTACTTCCCCACTTACTCGACGGTTTCGAAAGCCATGCAAACTGCGTTGCGCAGGTGGGTTCGCGAATGGTTCAACGCCAATCTCGAAATTCTGTTGCGGCCGCACACCGCTTACGCGATTTTGGTGTATCAAACTACGCACCCGTTCTCGGGCAAGCCGACGAACATGTTCACGTATGACATTCAGCAGACGGAAGCTCTGAATCGCGCCTTCGCCTCGGCCGCCAACAAACTGGGGCGCGAACTGGCTTCGCTCAAAACAGAGGATCTCGGCTGGTTCACCCGCGAGCATTACTTCGCTTATCGGAGCAAAGAAGTGGTCAAGTACGTCTCGAAGAATCGCCGCGCTATTTACAAGATGCTGAACGTCGAGACGATGTTGATGGACAGCATCCTCAAGTTTGCGATTATCGACATTCCAGCCATGGGTGTGGAGAAGGCGGTCGTTTACCTGCGCCGCACATTCAATACGCAGTTGCACCGCTTTTCCGACGAGTTCGACCTGAGTCCGCGGACCGAAGAACTGCTGCGCATTGTCACTGACGCACTCTTGACCACTCTGCCGACCGAGAATGTGGTCGCGATGCCGCTGGCGGCATAGACAAAGAAATATTAGAGCGTGGCGAGATTGTTCCCTCTGCTGATGACTCGATTGGAGAATAAATATCAGATTTATGAAGGCTCGTCTAAAGAGTGGATGAGCCCTTTGGGGAAGCCCCTAGGCTCATGGGTGCAAGCCCAAATGATAATCCAAGGCGATAAAGAGCATCTGGCGAAAGGGGTTGTCATGCATTACGAAATCCGTCTGCTCCGTCCCATCAGAAGACGTATGATGCAGCTTAAGAAAGCGGCATGACCTAACTTAAAGGAGGAGCAGGGATCCTGGCCTGCTCCTTTGAGCCGCATTTCTAGACAAACTCTATAGCTTGACGGTAACAGACTCTACAGCTTAACGGTCACGGTCTTGATTTCGGAGTACTGCTGCAAGCCGTATTCTCCGAGTTCGCGGCCGATGCCCGATTGCTTGAAGCCGCCGAACGGCGCGGCCGCATCGAACACGTCGAAGCAGTTGACCCACACTGTTCCGGCGCGAACGTTGTTCGCGACGTGATGCGCTTTGCCGATATCGCGTGTCCAGACCGCAGCGGCCAAGCCATAGATGGTCTTGTTGGCGCGATCCACCAGCTCGTCCATGTCTTTGAACTTCATGATGCTCATGACGGGTCCAAAGATCTCTTCCTGGGCGATTTTCATTTCGTCTCTTACATCCGCAAACACGGTGGGCGCGACAAAATAGCCGCGGTCGCCCACGCGATCTCCGCCGCACATCAGTTTCGCGCCTTCTTTCCGGCCGGATTCGACATAGCTCAGAACCTTATTGAACTGCTCGTTATCGACCTGCGGTCCCTGCTCGGTCTTACGGTCGAGAGGATCGCCTACGGTTCGACGTTTCGCGCGATCAGTGCTGCGGGCCACGAACTCGTCGTAAATCTTATCCTCGACAAATACGCGCGAACCGGCACAGCAGCATTGGCCCTGATTGAAGAACAAAGCGAAATGCGAGCCTTCGACGGCTTGCTCCATGTCGGCATCGGCGAAAATAATGTTGGGACTCTTGCCGCCCAGCTCGAGGGTCACGCGCTTCAAGTTTGTTTCAGCGGCGGCTTTCATGATCAGGTGGCCGACTTCCGTGCTGCCGGTGAAGGCCACTTTATCGACATCCATGTGGCGCGCAATGGCTGCGCCCGCTGTAGGGCCGTAGCCGGGCAAAATGTTCACGACGCCCTCCGGAAAGCCGGCTTCGAGCATCAGTTCGCCAACGCGCAGCGCCGATAATGGAGTCTGCTCGGCAACTTTCAGGACCACCGTGTTGCCGCAGGCGAGTGCGGGTCCCAGTTTCCACGCCTGCATGAGCAGCGGAAAATTCCAAGGAATGATTTGCCCCACGACCCCGACCGGTTCATGGCGCGTGTAGCAGAAATAATCGCCGCTGATGGGAATGGTCTTCCCTTGAATCTTGTCCGCCCAGCCCGCGTAATAGCGATAGCAGCCGATAACCAAAGGCAGATCGGCAGCGCGCGCGACGTGACGAGGCTTGCCGTTGTCGAGCGATTCGAGCGTGGACAGCTCTTCAATATTTTGTTCAATCAGATCGGCCAGCCGATTGAGCAGCCTGCCTCGTTCGGAGGCCGGCATCTTGCGCCAGGGGGCCTTCGGGTGAAAGGCATTGCGTGCCGCCTTTATGGCGAGATCCACGTCGGGCGCATCGGCTTCAGCGACATTCGCCAGCACTTCGCCGGTCGCGGGGTTTATTGATTCGAAAGTTTTTCCCGATACGCTGTCGACCCATTTGTTGCCGATCAGCATTTTCGTCTGCTTGATTTGAACCTTTGATGCTGGAGGTTCTGTAAGAACAGTAGCCATGGTTCTCCTTTCCGTTCTATTGAGGTATCCGTGGATACGGCCTCATCATATCGAGTTTGTTCGAGACTAGGGGCCGACTCTGACACGCTTCCATTTTTTACCGACACGGATCACGAGAACGCCGCTAGAGCCGGACAGGAGCAATTCATCTCTGTTGTGATTGCCGCTGATGTGAACCGCGCCCGCTTTGATTTTTCTAGTTGCGTCGGTCACGCTGTCGGCAAGACCGACAAGTGCCAGCAGTTTGTCGAGACGGATTCCCCGTGGAGTGTTGGCTTGCTGCGGCAGATCCACGGTTTCGGTGTCCGCGGGTTCTAATCCCTGACGCACTTCGCGATCGAATGCCTCGAGGGCCGCGTCGGCGTCGGCGCTGGAATGAAAATCGGCGACAATGCGCCGGCCGAGCTCCATTTTGACCTGCATGGGATCTCTGCGACCCGCCGCAATATCATCACGCAAGCGCGTCAGCTCGCCTTCCTGCACATCGGTCAATAGCTCGTAATAGCGGTACATGAGATCATCGCTGATCTGCATGATTTTGCGGAACATCACCTTGGGCGGCTCAGTGATACCTATGTAATTCCCTTTCGATTTGGACATCTTCTCGATGCCGTCCAAACCTTCGAGTATGGGAACCGTCGCAATGATTTGTGGTGCCTGGCCGTAGTCTCGCTGGATTTCGCGCCCGACGAGCAGATTGAATCTTTGGTCCGTGCCGCCCATTTCGACATCGCATTCCAACGCGAACGAATCGAATCCCTGCGCGAGTGGATACAGCAGCTCATGAACCGAGATGGGGATTCCTTCTTTGAAACGCTTGCTGAAATCGTCGCGCTCAAGCAGGCGGGCCACCGTGTACTTGGAGCAGAGATGAATCACATTTTCAAACGAGAGCGGCTGGAGCCAGGCACTGTTGAAACGGATCTCTGTTTTTTCGGCATCTAGGATCTTGAAAACCTGCTCTTTGTAAGTCTCGGCGTTCCGGTTGATCTCATCGCGGGTGATGGGAGGGCGGGTGATATTGCGGCCGGTCGGATCGCCGATCAGGCCCGTCATATCTCCGATCATAAAAATGACTGTATGGCCGAGGTCCTGGAAGTGTTTCATCTTCCGGAGCAGGACGGTGTGGCCGAGGTGTAGATCGGGCGCGGTGGGATCGAAACCGGCTTTGATGCGTAGCGGGCGATGCGCTTTCGCAGCCGCGAGGAGGCGCTCGCGCAACTCCTCCTCGCGGATAATCTCTGCCAGCCCCTTCTTTATATAGGTGAGCTGTTCTTCGACAGGCGGAAATGACGGCACAGGCTTCTCATTTTAGAAGGAGCGCCGTATGAATTACTGCATGGACTGTTGGCTGGACGGCGGCACCAAGCCTTTGATCCGCAGATAGGTCACCATATTTCCGTAATGCTCCATATTGTGACCGGTGTTGAAGTTGAGAATGGTGAGCTTCGGCGCATCGTGTCCAAAAAACTTGATCATTTCTGCAGCATGCGCGTCGTTCATGCCGGTGTAAGCTTGATCGCAATACGCAAAAGCGTCTTTTAAAGCTTGGATGAGATCGGCCTTACTGGTTTTGGTTTTCTCGATTCCGGGCGGCTGCTTGCCATCCCCCACGACGGCCGAACAAAACTCATATTGAGCATCGGCCACATGTCCAACCAGTTGACCAAAGCTGCGGACCGTCGAGACCGGCTTGAAGGAATAATTCTCTTCCGGCATCTCTTCGGCCGATTTCAATACATCGTCCTTACTGACGCCATACATGTACTTTGTCCCGGCGCTCAGCGGATTAGAGTTGGCCGCAGTCGAACCGGAAGTACTCGATTGAGCAAAAGCCTGGACAACTGCCAGACCGGATACAAGCAACAACTTTTTCATGTGCAACTCCCTGTCTTAAGGTATTATTTCCTGCGGACACATAGCAGTATCAGGAGTTTACCGGGCCTTGTCAAGGTTCAACTTCACGCTTCAGAAATATAACGGCGCAAATGCCACGAGACGTTCATAATTGCGTTTCTTGAAACGCGTGGCCCTGCAGACGGCGGTCAGCGGATTGCCGTATCGGTTCTGAGGGCAAGCGTTGAAGAATCGCGCCTATTGACGGCGATCGGGGCGTCGCCGGGATCGACGCGGAGCTTGTGATGAGCCGCGAGCAAAGTGATGTCCTGCGCATCGAGGACCTCCGGACCTTCCAGATCGATGTAATACATGATGGATTTGGCACTGGGGTTGTGCTTCAAACCAAGCAGATGGCCGATTTCATGTACCGCCGTAAGGTACATCTCCGTCTTGGTGAGCGGCGCTTGCGGATCGAAGGCGACCCAGCCTTGGAAATTCTCCCACTCAGTAAACTGCGAGCGCGCGATGATAGCGTTTTTCAGAATGCTAGGCGTTCCGTCTACAAGCTGAAGCGCACAGGCGGAGGTGGGGTCTTCATGCCAGGACATCTCCACGATGTGAGACCAGAAAATCATCGCTCGCTTAAACTCCCGCCCGAGTTGAGGATTCGAAGTGGAGAGCCTCACGCCCAAATCCATGGAGCCGTGCTTGAGCAATTCTGAATGGTTCTGACAAGGGGCAAAATTGCCGTTCCAGTTCACGGCGTCTTGCGCGGCGAAGAAAACGGGCACGACGGTAAACAACGCCAAGGCGACAAAACGAACCGGACGGCAAGTTCGCGGCATAAATCGGGAGGTCTGTAAAGTTTACATGGTGGAGTGGGGGAAAAGGAGGCGAATTCTCGGGATAAACTGGAAAAAGTTCTATATTGCGCGGTAAATCGTTCCAGTACGGCCTAGTCAGTCCGCGTTAACGGCGTCCAGATCCTCAGGGTGGCCTACGTCGCGCCAATCGCCTTTGATAGCGGAAATCCGTAGGTCCAGTCCGTCGTCGAGCATCAGATCGAGTGCCGAAGTAAGTTCATACTCGCCGCGCGGAGATGCAGTAACTCGATCGAGATAGTCGAATAGAACCGGCCGGAAGGCGTAGAAACCGGCGCTGTTCCAGTGCGTGGCCGAACTGCCTTGGGGAGGTTTTTCGACGATCTGCTGAATCCGTCCCTCCCGTTCATAGACCGCCGCGCCTTGCCAGGGGTCCTCGACCGCCTTCACGGCAACCACGGCAGCGATGTTGGAGTCCGAAGCGAGCACGTGGGCGCAGTGCGTGTACTCAGCCGAACCGACAAGGATGTCGCCGTAGGTGAGGAGAAAGGGCTGGTTGGCGGCAAATTTCCGGGCCAGGAGGGCCGCTGAACCAGTGCCATTCACGGGCTCTTGCACGCAGAATTGGATTGGCACGGGCCAGTTCACGAAGTAGCTTTGAATGCTCTCGCGGCCGTGTCCCACAACGAGCAAAAACTCCTCAATCCCCGCTTTGGATAGCCGCTGAAGAATGTGGGCCAGCATCGGCTTGCCATGGATCGGCAGCATCGGTTTGGGCGTATTGGCCGTGAGTTTTCCCATACGCGTGCCTTTGCCGGCCGCCAGCACGGCGGCTCGATGCAGAAAAGGTTCAGACATGAAGCGCACCCGCCGAAGGTTCGGCGAAAAACAGATGCTGGCTGGGGTCGAAGCCACTCCGATGCGAGTAGAAGCGCGCCAGCAACTCGTGCCGCACCCGCTCGCGATCCGCCACTTTACAGAGGATGATGGCACAGCCCCCGAAACCGGCGCCCGTAAGTCTGGCACCCGCGGCGCCGGCATCCAGGGCGATCCGGACCAGCTCGTCCAATGATGGATTGCTGACATAAAGCCGATCGCGCAGACTGGCGTGAGAGGCGATAAGCAATCGGCCGAAATCGTCCATGTCGCGCTTGCGCAAAGCAGTCAGCGCTTGCTCGACCCGGGCAGCTTCGGTGATGACGTGCAAGAAAGCACGCTGCTCCTCATCGGGCAAACGCGCCGCAGCCACCGTGAGCTCCTCCGATGCATAGCGCCGCAGAGCGGCCGGGTAGGATTCCAGCCCTAGCGTTTGCAGGGCGGTGATTCCCGCAGTGCGCCGCGCGTTGTATTGGCCACGTACCTGGCCCGACTTTTCCGCGGTCGTGAGACTGTGAGCGACCAGGAATACCCAATCCGGCGGAATGGGTACCGCGGTGAGCTCAATGGGATTAAAACGAATCAAAAGCGCGCAGCCCGATTCGGAGGCTAATACCGCGGCGTGATCCATTCCTCCGCCGCGAGTGCCGACAAAGTGTTCAGCTTCGGGCAGGATGTCCATGAGCTCGGAGACTGGCGGGTGAATTCCGTTTACCGCCAGAAGCGCAAGGGTCGTGCCCACCAGTAGAGAGGAGGAGGACGACAGACCGGCGGCGGACGGGAGATCGGAGGTAACCGAGGCGTCCAGACCGCGGGTCAGACTCCAGCGGGTGTTGGCGGAACGCGCGGCCGCCTTCAGATAATTCGCCCAATCGCCGTTAGGGCTCGGTTCAGACGCCGCGGTTACTTGAAAGCGGGATTCGTTGTAGCTCTGTGAGATAGCTCGTAAGACGGCGTCCTGGCGCGGCCGAAACGCGATGGTAATTCTTCGCTGAATCGCCATCGGCAGTACCTGCAGGCCGTGATAATCGATATGCTCGCCAATAAGATTGACACGTCCGGGAACGGAAAGCAGGCCTTCCGGATCGCCCAGATTCCAATGCTCTCTAAATAGACGCGTGGCCGATGACGTAGTGAGAAGATGCGAGTCTTGCCCCAACTGTGCAGCATCTCATGAATGTTGCCGGAACCTTTTGGCGACTTAACCGTAGTTAACAGAAAGAGAGCTATCGCTGATAGCAGGATTTGTGGGACGATGAAAGTACCCCCACCTCAGCTCGATTAGTAGATACGTGTCCAAAATCTTCCATTCTTCGAAAATAACTGCCTTCTTAGCCTGCGCCGTCGGCGTGTTTTCGTTTGTTTCTTGCGGTTCGAAGAAACCGGCGATGAACCCGATGGCCGCCATGATGATGCAGGCTGCGCCCGTCCGCGCGGTGGCTGCCGTTCGATCCGATGTTCCGCTGACTGTATCGGCCGTGGGCAATGTCGAAGCCATCAGCAGCGTGGACGTGAAGTCGCGGGTCGCGGGCCAGATTGTGCGCGTCGATTTCCAGGAAGGCCAAAACGTAACGAAGGGCCAATTGCTTTTTGAGATCGACCCCGAGCCGCTCGAACGCCAGATCGCGGAACTGCAGGCCGACACTGCCAAGGATGAAGCGCTGGAACAGCAGGCGCACGCCAATGTCGCGAAAGATCAGGCCATGTTGAACCAGACACAGTCTGCCGCGCGGCGCGGGGTAGAACTCGAAAAAGAAGGTATTTTCTCGAAGGATCAGACCGAGCAGCTCGTCGCCACAAATGGTTCCACCGAAGCCTCCATAAAGGCGGATCAAGCGGCGGTGGAATCCGCGATTGCTTCGCTGAAAGCGGATCGCGCCCGTCTGGCGCAGACCCAGTTGCAGCTCGAGTACACGAAGATCGTAGCGCCAATCACCGGGCGCGCGGGCGCTATCGGCGTGCGAGCCGGGAATTTGATCAAGGACAACGATGCAACGCTGGTGAGCATCCTTCAGATCTCGCCGATTGACGTTTCCTTCGGCCTTCCCCAGCAGCTTCTGCCGGAGGTGCAAAAGTACAATCACCAACGTCCTCTGATTGTTGAAGCCGGCGCTCAGGGAGCCAACACCGAGATGGGCACTCTGAAATTTATCGACAACACGGTGGATACGACTACTGGAACCGTAAAGCTGAAAGCGGAATTCGCCAATGCTGGAAATTCCCTCTGGCCGGGCGAATTCGTTAACGTGATCGCGCAAATGGATGTGCAGCATGGACGCATCGTCGTGCCGAGCAGCACGGTGGAAAACGGCCCGCAAGGAAAATATGTTTGGGTGGTCAATCCCTCCACAGACACCGTCGCCATGCGTCCGGTAGATGTGGCCCGGACGTATAAACCCCCGACGGCAGCAGAAGAAGCGGTAATCGCCAGCGGCCTTCAGGCTGGAGACGTGGTCGTAACACAAGGCCAGATGCGGCTCTTTCCCGGCGGAAAAGTTCGGATGTTGAAACCGAATACTCAAATGACCGATTCGCAGAGCGCGACTGTCGGAGGAGCGTCCTAAGGCGGCCGCATGAGCTTCACCGATCTTTTCATTCGACGCGCCATCACGACCACGCTGGTCATGGCCGGCATTCTCGGCTTCGGTCTTCTCAGCTACTTTTCGCTGCCCGTTAGCAATCTGCCGGCAGTGGAATATCCCACGATCCAGGTGCAAGCAGGTCTTCCTGGCGCGAACCCGGACGTTATGGCGTCTTCGGTTGCCACGCCGCTCGAAGCGCAGTTTTCTACCATCGCCGGTCTGAACAGCATGTCGTCGTCGAGTTCGCTCGGCTCCACTTCGATCACTTTACAGTTTGATCTCAGCCGGAATATCGATGCCGCGGCCCAGGATGTCCAAGCCGCAATCTCGCGATCGCAGGGTGCGCTGCCGACCGATATGCCGGCGCCGCCCTCGTATCGCAAAGTCAATCCTGCCGAACAACCGATTCTCTACATCGCAGTGTCCTCGAAAACAATGACGATGTCAGACCTGGATCATTATGGCGAGACCATGATGGCGCGCCGCATGTCGATGGTGAGCGGTGTTGCGACCGTCAACGTCTTCGGTTCTCAGAAATACGCCGTCCGGATACAAGCCGATCCCGCGAAGCTGGCCGCTCATCAACTCGATCTCGAAACCATTCGTACTTCGCTTCAACAGGGAAGCGTGAATCTCCCTGCCGGCTCTCTTTACGGTTACAACAAGGCCTACACCGTCGAATCCGACAGCCAACTGACATCCGCCTCCCAATTTGCCCGGCTGATTGTTGAATACAAGAACGGCAGCCCCGTGCACCTGGACGAAGTTGCCAACGTTTATGACAGCGTCAGCAACGACAAGACGAAGTTCTGGATTAACGATCAGCCGGCGATGATTTTGGCCGTTCAGAAACAACCGGGATCGAACACGGTGGCCGTGGCCGACGCGGTAAAAGCGCTCATTCCTCAATTCAAGGAATCTATGCCGGCCGGCATCGAGATTCAGCATTCCTTCGATGCGTCCGAAAACATCCGTGAATCCATCTCGGACGTGAAGATCACCTTGGTTGTGACCATTCTGTTGGTGATCGGCGTTATTTTCTTTTTCCTGCGCAATGTCTCGGCCACTCTGATTCCGAGCCTGGCTGTGCCACTCTCGCTGCTCGGCACCTTTGCTGCCATGAAGCTGCTGGGATTCACTATCGACATGCTGTCGATGATGGCCATGACGCTGTCCGTCGGCTTCGTCGTGGACGACGCCATCGTCATGCTCGAAAACATCGTCCGGCATATGGAGATGGGGAAATCGCGCATGCAGGCGGCTCTCGAAGGCGCGCGAGAAGTCGGATTCACCATCGTTTCGATGACCGTCTCGCTGGTCGCGGTCTTTATTCCGGTTCTGTTTCTCGGCGGGATCATCGGACGCCTGCTGCGTGAATTCTCCATCACTATCGCGATCGCGGTCTTGATCTCCGGATTCATTTCGCTCACCCTGACTCCCATGCTCTGCAGCCGCTTTCTGCGGCATGAGGGTCATCCCAAGGGCCGATTCTACATGTGGTCGGAAAAATTCTTCGTCTGGCTGAACGACACGTACCGGCGGACCTTGCAGGTTGTCTTACGTCATCGGCTGGCCACGCTGCTGGCCAGCATCGTGCTAACCGTCGCGACCGTGTATCTGTTCGTGATCATGCCGAAGGGATTCATGCCCACCGTTGACCAGGGGTTCGCCTTCGGCGGCACCGAAGGCGCGCAAGATGCCTCTTACGACGAAATGGTTCATCTCATGGGACAGGTGAACCAAGTCTTGGGGAAGAATCCCTGGATCGAGACCTATGGCTCGGGAACTCCGATGGGTGCCCAGAATTCCGGCTTTCTCTTCGTCTCCTTCAAGAATGACAAGAACCGGCCCAAGGGAGACGCCATCATCGGCCAGCTCGAACAGCAGTTCGCAAAGATTCCGGGCTTGGTGGTGTTTTTGCAGCAACCGCCCCTGATCACCTTGGGCCAACAGGAAGGACGCGCGCAGTATTCGGTCGCTTTACAGGATGCGGACACAAACGAGCTGTATAAGTGGGCGCCGATTGTCGAAGCCAAGCTTCACGCCATCCCCGGCCTGACTGACATCTATAGCGATTTGCGTCTAGCGAGCCCGCGGCTCGATGTTCACATTGACCGCAATCTCGCGGAAGCGCTTGGCGTCACGCCCGATCAGGTTGCCAATACGCTCTACGATGCTTACGGTAATCGCCGCGTCACCACCATCACCGCCGCTGCGGATCAATACGACGTCGATCTCGAGGTTTTACCGCAGGATCAACGGAATCCGGCCGCGCTCAAGGATTTGTATTTGAAATCGAGCTCCGGCAAGATGATCCCGATGTCCGCCGTTACCGACATCAAACAGACCGTCGCTCCGCTCAGCGTGAATCATATTGGTCAGTTGCCGGCTGTGAACTTCCAGTTCAATCTGAACCCCGGTGTTGCGTTGAGCGAAGCGACCAGGATGGTCGACGAAGCCGCGCATCAGATCGGGCTGCCAGACACGGTCAGTTTCACTTATCAAGGCACGGCGGCGGCGTTCCAGAATTCACTCCGCAATCTGGGCATCCTTCTGCTGATCGCGGTTTTAATCATCTATCTCGTACTTGGCATCTTATATGAGAGCTTCATTCACCCGATTACGATTCTGTCCGGCTTGCCTGCCGCAGGGTTCGGCGCGCTGATCACGCTACTTATTTTCGGCGAAGATCTGAACCTCTATTCGTTTGTGGGCATCATCTTGCTGATCGGCATCGTCAAGAAGAACGCCATCATGATGATCGATTTCGCACTCGAAGCGCAGCGCAAGGAAGGGAAGTCGCCGGAAGAGGCCATTTTCGAAGGCTGTCTGCGGCGCTTTCGTCCGATTATGATGACCACCATGGCCGCGCTCCTCGGCACGCTGCCGATTGCATTTGCCAGGGGAGCCGGCGGCGAAGCGCGTCGACCACTAGGAATCGCAGTGGTCGGCGGACTGATTGTCTCCCAACTTCTGACGCTCTATATCACGCCCGTGATTTACCTGTACCTCGACCGCTTCGTCCATCTGGGCCGCAAACGGAAACCCGTATTGGAGCGGACCGTCGAAGCGTGGCCGGGCCCCCAAACTTTGGTTGAGCGATAAGCTCGCGAATCCAGACCGCTTTCAGTAGCGGAACCGCGCGCGTGAGCAAGCGAATTTTTTCACACCACTTTCATTAACACGAACGTCAGATCGTCGTGCTGCGGCGCATCCTGCATCCAAGTTTTCAGCTCGTCCAGGATCTGGGCGGCCATGTCATTGATCGGCAGGTGCGCGCTGCGGCGCAGAACATCTTTGACCCGCTCTTCGCCAAATTCATCTTCAGAGGGATTGTGCGCTTCGGTAACGCCATCGCTGAACAGCATCAGCACGTCGCCTGCGTTGACATTGACGGCCGCTTCATCATAACTCGATTGCGCGAACATACCGATGATCATGCCGCCGGTAGCCAGCTCCTCTATGTGGGCGCCGTTGCCGCAGCGGAGCAGGAAGGGCGGATTGTGTCCGGCATTCACATAGCGCAGGCGGCGGCGCTGTTCATCGAATTGCGCATAGAAGAAAGTGGCATAGCTGCTGGCGGCAGTGGCGCGATGCAGGAGACCGTTCATCCGGCCGGCCAGATCCGAGAGTGACGCGCCGTTCGAACTTGCAAGGCTGCGCAGAGAGGCTTGCACTACGGACATGAGGAGCGCGGCGGCGACTCCTTTCCCCGCAACATCGGCCAGCGCGATCCCGATCTGGCCGTTGCCCAGATCAAGGAAGTCATAGTAATCGCCGCCAATACCCCGCGCCGGCATGCAGATTCCGGCGAGCTGGATGTTCGTGGTGTTCAGAGATCCTTCCGGGAACAGGCGCTTCTGCACTTCAGCGGCCAGCAACATATCGCGGCGCAAGCGCTCCTGTTCCACAATGCGGTCCATAAGCCACCCGTTCTCAAGCAGGAGGGAGAGTTGGGCGGCCGCGCTGCGCACAATTCTTAGTTCCATTGAGCTGTAGGGTCGCCCGTCCGCTCGAGGTCCCATGAGCAGGATGGCAGGGATATCGGACTTCGATAGAAGAGGAACGGCTAACGCGGCATGAAGATGTTCAAGGATAGCGATCTCAGGAAGACGAGGGTTGGCGTGCTCCTCCGCCCAGCGTCGCAAGGTCGCGAGATCGTCCGGGGAAAACGGGAGAGCGCTTGAATAATTCCGCAGGCGGTTCACCAGAAGAGCATTGCCAGGCAACACCAGATCGCGCGAGTCTTCAGCTCCGATGATGGCCGTTATTCGATAGTCCTGATCAGGCTCGCGCCGGCTGAAGAGAAACGCCGATGTCCCGCCAATCTCATCGCGTACTCTCGTCAACGCGATTTGGACCGCCTCTGAAAACGACTCGGCCCCGCGGCTCGCTTCGGCCAGACTCGCAAGCAGGTTGGCTCCTGTCGCAGGCGAACTTTGTTCCACGCTGTGCATGGGCGCGACGCGCTCCGTCAGGATTCGATAATTTATCCGGAGCTTGCTCCAATCGAACTGGGCATCGCTGCGAATGGCGATCATCGGTGGGAGAGTTGTTGCGCGCCAAGCCGGAAACCAACAAGCCAACAGCGTGCATGTGATCGTCACAAGCGTGGCAACGATGAAGGGCCACGGTCCCGAGATTTCGATCTGCAGATCGCTGGTCGCGAGCACGCGAGCAAGCGCCAGGACCAGCACTAGCCCGATCCCGATCCCAATCGCCCCCATTCGCACTCCCTCGCCCAACACCAGCCGAAGCAGGTCTCGCGGAGTTGCGCCCACTGCCATCCTTGTCCCCATCTCCGTGAGCCGCTGCCGCACGGAATAAGCCACCACACCATACACACCCAGAATGGTGAGTAGCAGCGCCGCTCCCGCAAAGAACGTCACCATCATGGATTGCAGGCGCTGGCGCGATAACGAGCCCTGCATGACTTCTTGCATGGTGCGCACATCGAAAATCGCCTGCTGTGAATCGATGCTCTGAACGGTCTTTCGGATTTGAGTCGTTAGTATTGCGGGAGGAAGCGCCGATCGTACCGCCCACATCATCTGGTGAAGCGCGGCTGTCCGATACGGCAAATAAAATTCCGGCGCGGGTCGATTCGCCAGCGTGTAGTTGCGAACGTCGCCGACCACGCCCGCCACCTGAAACCGCGGTTCCTTCCATGAAAAAATGCGGACATAAGAACCCACTGGATCGCTGTTCGGCCAATACAGCTTCGCGAGGGCCTGGTTGATCAATATGGCGATCACTTTACCCTCTTTGTCGTTGTCGTTGAAAAAGCGGCCTGCGACCAGCGGAATCTTCATCGCCTGGAAGTAGCTTGGGGTGACGAATCGAAGTTCTATGGAGGCGCCTTTGCTCCACTCGTGCTGCGGCCGCCCTTCTACCTGCATCCACGTATTGTTTCCGAACTCGACCAGCGGCATGGCGCTTGTGAACCCCGCGCTCTCGACGCCCGGAATCTGCTGAAGGGCCGCGATCAGTTTGGTCTGATAGCTTCGCATCGCCTCCTCCGTCGGGTAGCGCGCATTCAACCCATACATTTGGAAGATCAACAGGTGAGCCGGATCGAATCCGGGGTTGACGCGATAGAGGCCGGTGAGGTACGCAAACAGCAACCCGCCGATCGCCAGCAGCCCGAACGCGAGAGCCACCTGCGCGACCACGAAGACTCGCAGCAACTTGCGGCTCCTCGCGCTGGCAGAGCTTCTGGTTCCCTCTGTCAGCACTTCGTTGGGCGCAGTACGGCGAGCCTGCCATAAGGGCGCGAGACTGAAGAACACGCCGCAGCCAATCGCCACAATAAGCGCGAACCCCAGTACCGGCCAGTTAAACGCGATCTGATCGGCGCGCGGAATCTCGTCCGCCGCTATGGCAAGCACGGCTCGAACCAGCGCGAACGCGAGAAATGAGCCCGCTACCGCCCCGGCGAGCGATACCAGCAATCCTTCCGAGAAATACTGCGCTCCGAGTTGAAACGTCGTTGCACCCAGCGCAACGCGAATTCCCGTCTCTCTCGCTCGCGCCACCGAGCGCGCCAAAAGCACGCTCGCGACATTGGCGCACGTAATTATTAAGAGCGCCAGCGCGGCTCCCAACAGTAACAGCAGACTCGGCCGAATGTCGCGCGCCACAAAATCGATGACAGAGCGCAGAAAAATGAAATCCGGCTCCGCCTGCTCCGGATACTGCCTTTGCAGGCGCGAAACAATACGCGATAGATCCTGGCTTGCTTGCGCCTGCGTAACACCCGGATTGACCTTGGCGATGCAGTGCAGGTAATGGTAGCTGCGGTACGTGCCTTGATTTTTGTCAGGATTCAACGGCACCCAGACATCGTTCGAAGGCTCGTCAATCGGATAGCGGAACCAGCCCGGCATCACGCCTGTGACGGTGTACGCGACCCCGGACATCGTGAGCTGTTTGCCGACGATATTTGGATCGGAGCCGAGCCGTTTCCACAGCGAATTTGAAATCACGGCCTGGTAAACCGATGCGGCCTGTGGCCCCGATGAGGTGAACCAGCGGCCCATCTTGGGCTCGACACCCAAAGCGCGCCCAAGTGCCGGTGAAATCTGCGTACCGGTGACGTGTCCCGGCTGTCCGTGGAATTTCACGTCAAAGCCGCCGGTGGTGCTGCAGCCGAAGGTTTCAAGCGTGGTATCGTCCTTGGCGTAGTCAACTGCGTCCAGCGAAGAGAAACTTGTCCACCAGTCCGGGTGCGGACGCCACGCGCCAAACGCCATATAAAATCGATCCGGATTCGGATACGGCAGCGGATTCAACAGCACTGCCTGCACGACGGAGTAAATCGCCGTCGTCGATCCGATCCCCACCGCAAGCGCGGCAATAGCGAGCAGCGCCACGCTCCGCGCGTGCTTCCAGGACCGCCAACCTTGGAGAAAAGACGACAACATCGAACGCTGCCATGATAGCGGCCCGCTTGAACGGGATTTACAGAATATTGATCGCTCGCGCAGCCAGAATGGCTAACGTTCCCAACGAAATGGCGCTCTGAATCATCATCAGCACCTTTGCCCAGCGCGAAAGCACTGGCACGTCCGTTGGAGAGAACGCCGTGCTCGTGTTGAAGGCCAGAAAAAGGTAATCCACGAAGCCCGGTTTCCAGACAGGTCTCGGATGAATAGTCATCTGCGGGAACAGGAAAGCCCCTTCATTGTGCGCGGGTCTGCGATCGCGCGCATAGGGGCCGCCTGCGTCCAATCGCCAATACCAACTGGCAAATACAAGAACATTAGTAGCCCACAAAGCGGCAGCGGATCGCAATAGCTCGGGTGCGGGCTGCTGTTTAGCCGGAAGGCCGGCAATCAACACGAAGAGTGACCAGATCATAGCCAGCGTAATCACGCCCGATATGCACAATCCGAGGGCATAGCTCAGACGCGTATTTCCTATGCGATGACTCACTACCGTCGGAACAAGCAGCGCCCCTGTGAGCGCCAACAGCAACCAATTCGGACCGGCCGTGAGGCGTTCCGGCAGCACTAGGTACAGCCCTCCCGTCGCCAATAAAGCGAGTAGGGCAGGCCAGCGCGGCTCCGCTTGAATCGAGCTTCCTGCCTCAACCGGAGTTTGCCTCATACCTGAATCGACGAGTGTACGACGGGTAAAAAGAAGCAACCTGCGCTTGCTGCTTTCTGACTCACATTTCCGTTTGGCGATCTCCCCTTGACTATCTACAACTCCTGCTTTATTGTAGATAGTCAAGGGGAGCTCTTCTTGGGTAAACCCACAGACCTTGTCCAGGGCACGCTCGATCTGCTGATTTTGAAGACCATTTCGCTTGAGCCGATGAACGGCTGGGCCATCGCGAAACGCATCGTCCAGGTCTCAAATAACATTCTCCAGGTGCAGCAGGGCTCGTTATATCCGGCTTTGCACCGGCTCGAGCACCAGGGGTGGATCAAGGCCGAATGGAAAGATTCCGAGAATAATCGCCGCGCTAAATATTATTCGTTGACAGCGGCCGGCCGGAAGCAACTCAAGTCCGAACTCGAAACGTGGCGGCGGCTGTCGGGCGCAATCGGTTTAGTGATCGAGGCGATCTAGGAGAGTGTTATGCGTTGGCCGGCGAAATTGCGGATGCTGGGTCGATCGCTGTTTCGACACCGGCGAATCGAGGCGGATCTCGAGGATGAGATGCGGGATCACCTCCAACAGGAGATCGAGAACAACATCCGCGCCGGCATGGCGCCCGGCGAGGCGAAGCTTGCGGCGCAACGCCTAGTCGGGCCGGTTTCGCTCTACAAAGAAGAATGCCGGGATGCCCGCGGCACCCACTTAATCGAAAGCTTTATCCGCGACCTGCGGTACGCCGGCCGTATGCTCCGCCGCAGTCCACTTTTTACTGCCATCGCGATTCTTACGCTGGCGCTCGGCATCGGCGCAAACACGACGGTGTTCACGTTCGTCGAAAACATCCTTCTGCGCTCCCTGCCGGTTCACGATCCTGAACAGCTTGTGGCCTTGAACTGGGGCCAGAACGTGAACATGTCGTATCCCAACTACGTCGATTTTTGCGATCGAAACACGGTCTTTTCGAACCTGGTCGCGACGCGCATGAACCTCGTGAACATGAGTTTGCGAGCGCGCGAAAACTTCCTTGTTTGGGGCTACGAAGCGACAGGCAATTACTTCAAAACGCTAGGCGTCAAG
The DNA here is from genome assembly GCA_963762495.1 of uncultured Acidobacteriaceae bacterium. Lineage (GTDB taxonomy): Bacteria > Acidobacteriota > Terriglobia > Bryobacterales > Bryobacteraceae > Bog-105. The sequence goes on along the minus strand of CAVXKZ010000006.1, from coordinate 285,805 downwards.
CCGCTGCTCGGCCGCTTTTTTGGACCGGCGGAGGATGACAAGCCGGGCGCCCATCCGGTCATCGTGATCAGCCACCGTTATTGGCAGACTCGCTTCGCCGGCGACCCAAACGTCATCGGAAGAACTGTCAAGATGAACGGCTATCCTTTCACAATCGTCGGCGTCGCTCCCGCGTCCTTCCTGGGAACGGAGTTGATTATTTCTGCCGATTTTTGGGTTCCGATGAGCATGGAACTCGAGATCGAGCCCAACAACGACTGGTACCACTCGCGCTTCTCCTCGAACATATGGGTAATGGGCCGTCTGAAGCCAGGAGTCTCTCGCGGGCAGGCCGAAGCGGATCTGGACCAGATTGCTCAGCAGATCGGGCGCGCGTATCCCGACGCAGTCGATCCGAAGGCAAGATTCGAGTTATCGCGCCCCGGCCTGATCGGCCAAACTCTTCGACGGCCGATTACCCGCTTCGGTGTTGTGCTGGTTGCCATCGCGGGAGCCGGGCTTCTGCTCGCCTGCATTAATCTTGCCGGGATGCTGTTGGCGCGTGCGTCCGATCGCCATCGCGAAATCGGTGTTCGCTTGGCTGTCGGTGCAAGCAGATTCCAGCTCCTGCGTCAGCTTATGACCGAAAGCCTGCTTCTGGCGGCCGGCGGTGGTCTGCTTGGATTCGGCATTGCCGTGGGCGCGTGTAGCCTTTTCAGCTCCTGGCATCCAGCATTCTATATTCCTCTCAGTACGGCGCTTCACCCTGATGGCGCCGTCCTGGGCTTTGCGCTGGTGGTGGCTGTCTCGACAACGGTCCTTTTCGGCTTAACACCCGCGCTGCAAGCGATTCGGACTGATGTGATTCCCAGCCTCCAGAATGAGCCGGTCTCACGTCGCTTGCGTAAATGGAATGTCCGCGACCTCCTGGTTGCCGGCCAGATCGCGCTTTCCGTGATCCTGGTCATCTCTTCCGTGCTGGTCGTACGAAGCTTGCAGCATGCGCTTACGCTGAATCTCGGCTTCAATCCAAATCATGCCGTGTCGGCGTCTTTTGATTTGCGCCTGCGAGGTTACAGTGCGGAACGCAGCCGGCGCTTCGATGCGGATTTGCTTACCAAGACCTCGGCGCTGCCCGGCATCGAGTCCGTTGGCATCATCAACGTTTTGCCACTTCACATAGACCACGAAAATAATGAGCTCATCTCGCGTACAGACCGCCCGGTACCTAAGCCCGCCGACAGGCGCGCAGCAATTGTTTACAACATCTCTCCGGGTTACCTCCGCGCCGCAGGCACTAGACTTCTCTTCGGTCGCGATCTGAACAACCATGATCGCCAGGGTGCGCCGCCTGTCGCTATCGTCAACGAAGCACTGGCACATCTGCTATACGGCAATGAGAACCCGTTAGGAAAGCACATTCGCATGAACTTGAACGCCTCCGATCCTGGAATGGAGATCGTAGGAGTCGTCGAAACCGGGCAAGTATGAATACATCGGAGAAGATCCGCATCCCGTAGTCTTCCTCCCGATCGCGCAGACCGGAACCGACTGGACGACGCTGGTGGTGCGCAGTTCCTTGCCGAGCCAAACTGTCACGAAACAGTTGCGGGAAGCCGTGCTCGACCTCAATCCGGAACTGACGCTTACAAACATCGGCAGCCTCAAGGATCAATTGGCGCTGCCGCTCTTCCCGGCCCGCATCGCAGCCATTGTCCTGGGCGTCTTCGGCGCGCTTGCTATGGTGCTGGCGGCCACTGGCTTATTCGCGCTGGTGGCGTATGCGGTGTCGCGGCGAACACGCGAGATCGGTATTCGCATGGCCTTGGGGGCGCAACCGGTCCAAGTGCTTTGGTCCGTGCTGAGACGCACTCTGGTGCTTTGCGCTGTTGGTATCTCCATTGGAACAATCGTCACGCTAGCTGCTGGGCGGCTGCTATCGGCGGTCTTGTATGGATTAGGCCCGCGCGATCCGATTACTTACATTACGGCGTTTCTTCTCATGACGGCGGTCGCGCTTCTTGCGTGCTGGAATCCCGCGGCTCGCGCGGTTCATATCGACCCCGCCCGTACCCTGCGGGAGCAGTAATCGCCCTGGTCCTGCCCCGAAGCGCGGGACAATGAGATGGCGATGTGGCGAGCACTTACGATCACGGCCATCCTGGTCTCAGCGGTTTCGATTACAGCGCTGCCCGAGCATGCGGCTCAATCGCACTTGGCCCAATACCGCGTCCAGCAGCCTCTTTCCGTGGGGGAAGTGCTGATTGCCAGCGATAAGCTTGCAGATCCGAACTTCGCGGAATCCGTCGTTCTCATCGTGGAGCAAGGCGAGGATGGCGGAACGTTGGGCCTCATCGTCAATCGCGAGAGCGAGGTTCCGCTTTCCAAACTCTTCCCCAATCTAAAGGGCGAATCGCTGGATCGTGTCTTTCAAGGCGGTCCCGTCAGCCCGGATGTGGGTCTGGCATTGCTGCGCGTTTCCAGCAAACCCGAGAAATCTACCCGCATCACGGAAGACGTGTATTTTTCCGGCAGCAAGGACGTGATTGAAAAGTCAATCGCCTCCCGCGCATCGCCATCCAAGTTTCGGCTCTATCTTGGATACGCGGGCTGGGCGCCCGGTCAACTGGAAGCCGAATTGGCGGCAGGAGCCTGGTCCATCGCTCGCGGCGGCCCCAAGGTCATCTTCGATAGCAATCCGGACTCTCTCTGGCTGCGCCTGTCCAAAGAGCCTCGGACGCAAATTGCGGAGTTGCGCCGCGAGTTACGGACGCTGGTGGGTCTTTACTGAGCTCCGGATGCTTTCGCTTTGGGAGGCAGCGTCACGACACTACCCCAGAATTCGAAACAGAGCCGAATGAAACTCAGAAAGCGGTCGAGATCGTCGGGTTTTCGAATATAGCAACTCGCGTGCAGTTCGTAAGCCTCTTGGATCTCATTCGGGTCATCCGAGCCGGAAACAACCAGAACCGGCGTAACCTTTAACTTTGGGTCGGTCTTGATCTCGGCCAGAACCTCCAGGCCGGACTTCTTCGGAAGATGAAGATCCAAGCAAATGAGATCCGGAGGCGGGTGGTTGGAATACTTGTTTTCCCGACGAAGAAGATCCAGAGCTTCGTCTCCGTTCGGGATTGAGACCACTCCGTACGTTAATCCCGCCTCCTTAAAAGCTTCCTTCGTCAGAGCTGCAAAAGCGGGATCATTTTCGATGATCCACACATCGAGCGTGTTATTGGCTGGTTGTTGCTGTCCGTCCTGCATATCGGGCTTGCAGCCCCTCAGGTATGGCTATTACATCACGGCACGCCCATCTTACGTCTTGGCGGTACGCAAGCCGGTTGAGTTTTATCTAGTTGCGGGCCGCTGAAGGATCGCGGGCGTATATACTCTTCGTCACGAGTGATGAAGCGGCGGACATTTCTACAGAACCTGAGCGCGGCATACGTGAGTTCGGCAGCCTCAGCGGCCGACCCGGCGCAGGAAAGCCCTGGGCGCCGCAGTAAAGCCTACGCACCGGGACGCATTCCGAACGAGTACTCGCTTCTGCTGCCAGGTGAGCGCGAAGCACTGGAAACTGTCCCGCAAGTTACGCGGATCGCTCAGGGCAGTGCGATCCTGCATGGCGAAACCCGGAGTCTCAGGCCCGGCGACGTAGTGGATGGCTGGCAGTTGCTCACCGTAACTTCGATGAACGGCAGCGATACGGCCGTACTTGAGAAGCATGTCGCGCATGAAGGAGTAATTGTTTTTCTTACCGAGGCAGAAGGCGTTATTCTGCGCGTACCGAAGCGCATCGGCAAATTGGAAAACATTCGCCCGCGGCCTATCAATGCTCCCCAGGTCCAGTTCAAACGCGATGTTCCGTATGTCGCGGGTCCGGATCGGCTGGCGGAGTACATTCTCCAGTCGAATGAGGATCCGTGCTATGAGAATGTCGCGGCGCTGGGGGCAGAGTATATCGGCTACACGCTGGTGGCGAATGAGGAGGCCGGCCCGCTGCGCTCGTTGTTCTTGGAGGCGGACGGAAGATCGCGCGAGATCTCATCGCAACCGGAAGGGCAGGGCTTATGGGCTCCCGATGTGGCCGGGCGCGTCTTTGATCCAGCGCGCTTCTTTCCGGGAGAAGACCCGAGCATTTATCGCTATCTGCCGGGGTACAGTAAGCGCACGTTGCTGGGCGGGTATCTTCCAGTCGCGAACGTTGGAGTTTGGAATCCGGACTCGCGCGCGGGTTATGAAGTAATGATTCTGCTGCCGCCCGGCGCGGACGCGCGACCCATGGGCCGTGTGCGGATCAGCGTTCCACCGTGGTTGGCCAATCAGCTCGGAGCAGAGTCGCATCTCTGGAAAGGCAGCGATGGCGAGATCTATCTCGAACGGTACTGGAACACGTCCGCGGAAGAGTTCTTTCCCGCGCTGGCTGGAATCGCGAATCAAAGGCAGCACTTCTTTGAAGACCATCTGAAGGTGGAGATTCCCGATCCCTGGCTGCTGGATGCGGCACGCGCGGGAATCGTGCTGTCGCGCTGTAGCTATCGAGGGCTCGAACCGACATATCAGATTGGCGAGGGCGCTTACACGAAGATTCCGGAGAGAAGTCACGCGCTCTTTCCGGTGGCGCACTACGAATTTGTGTGGGCACAGCAACTCTGGAACCTGACAGCGCAGGCCGAGCCGTATTTCCAGCACTATTTGGATCACTACATCCTGCCCGATGGGAATTTTCTTTACAACACCCAGGACCAGGTGGAAGCTCCACTCAACGCGGGAGTGTTTCTATGGAATTCCGCGCGGGCGTACGACTACACGGGGAGTATCGAGAGCCTTCAGAAGCGCTTACCGGTGCTGCGTCGCATGTTGAAATTTGTGTTGAAACGATACGAGTACAGCAAAGCGACGTTTGCCCCAAGCGATAGCCGGTACGGCCTGATCTGGGGCTCGCCTGAAGCCGATCTCGGAGAACCGCAAAACGATTTTCCGAATTCGCATCCCTATTACTTTCAGAACGCGACCTGGATCTGGCGGGGCTTAAAGGAACACGCGCGCTGCTTGCAGAAAGCCGGGCAGGAGCACGGGGTGATTGCATTGGAAGAGGAAGGCCAACGGTACGCCGGGATTGCTACGGAAATGCGCGGGCTGATCGAAAAATCCTTGCAGGCTACAGTGCAGGCCGGAAGCGAACGCATGCGCACTGCGGGAATAACGCCGTTCACTCCGGACGACAGTCACCGTGATCCGAAGGATCTCTCGAGTTACGAGAATCACCGCTTCATGATGGATTGGTTTACGGCGGATTGGGGAAACGCGGCTTTGGATCTGGGGCATTTGAAGCATCGCGAGATCGCAGGCGAGCAGATTATGGGCCTGCACACCGATGGTCACGTGGCGCGCACGTCGAATTTCATGGCGCATGGAACGCTTGCCGTTAAAATCCGGCAAGAGGATTATCGTCCGTTTTTGCTGACGCTCTATTCGCTTTGCTGTTACGCGGCAGATTCGGGCAATCGTTATTCTCCGGAAGACGCGTATCTGCCTGGCAGTTTTCCGGGAGACGGCAGTCCTTACGCCTGGTCCTCTGTGGTCAACAGCGTTCTGCAACCGGCGCTCGGTTTGCGCTGGCTGCTTTGCTATGAAGAGAGCGATCGCGACGTTTGCCACTTACAAAAAGCCGCTCCGAAGCACTGGTTTGCGGCCGGACAGCGGATTCGAGTGGAGAAGTGTCCGACCCGCTTCGGGCATTTGAGTTGGACGACAACAGCGACAAGCGACAGGGAGTGGCGGATCGAGGTAAGCTTTCCAGACGAGTTCCAGGCCGACTTGATGATCCACGTTCATCCAGCCGACGGACGAACGCTCGTCAGTAGCAGCGCCGGTATCGCGCGTGGCGATCGGATCATTTTGAATCGAGCGGCGCTGAAGGGCCAGAGGTCGCTCCAGTTGATCGCAAGGACCTGATCCGGGATCGGACGTGGCGCATTACCAGCGCTCGTCAAAAATTGCCCCGGCAACGCTGCGCTATATCTGGACATTGGCGGTAATCCCCTAAAACTCATCGATATGATCAGGAGCGACCTAATCCAATTGGAGACGACAGTACTGGCATGAACGGCGGGGCGAAGCTTAGCCGTGCCGTCTCAGCAGGCCTTGCAGCGTTCGTATTGACCTTTCTTCAAGCGGCTTGCGAGCGCGGGAATGGCCCTGAGAGTAATCTCCCGAGCGAAGCCCAGTCGACGAAGGCGACCCTGTTTAGCGTGTCGGCAGAGCAGCTTCCTCATTTGCACGTCGGGCCAGTGCAGAGTACCACCTGGCGAACCGACGTTGAAACCACCGGCACCGTAGATTGGGACGCGGATCACACTACCCAGGCGATTACCCAGGTAAGCGGTCCCATCACTCGGATCACGGTTGATTATGGATCGCACGTGAAGGCAGGAGATCCGTTGCTATACGTGGCAAGTCCCGATATCACAAACGCAATAGCGACGTACAAAAAAGCGCGTGACCAGCAGGAACTGGCACGAAAGGTTCTCGACCGCGAGAAAGAGCTGCTGGCTCACGGAGCCGCCGCCGTGAAAGACATAGAGAGCGCGGAGGCAGACTACAACGAAGCAACGACGGACGTCCAGAACAGCATGCAGGCGCTGAAGATCTTCGCGATTACTCCCCAAGAGCTGGATAACGCCGAGCGGCAAGCGGTGCCGATCAACCCGGAGCTCGCCGTACGCGCGCCAATCGGAGGCACAGTGGTGCAGAAGCTAGTCATGCCGGGCCAGTTGATTCAAGCGGGGTCCACCACCTGCTTCGTCCTGAGCGATACGTCAACCGTTTGGGTGCAGGGCCACATTTTCGATCGGGATTTGCCCCTGGTGCGAGTGGGAGATCCGGTGGACGAAACCAACTCCTCATTCACCCGGTCGTTTCACGGCAGAGTTTCTTACGTGGGAGCCATGGTGGATCCGGATACACGCACAACTCCGGTTCGCATTGTCACTAGAAACCCTGGAGATCTTTTGAAGAAGGACATGTACCTGGAGGCGGTAATCCATACGAAGACGAATAAGAGCGTTCTCAACGTTCCGGTCTCCGCGGTGCTGCACGACTCGGAAAATGAACCGTTCGTATACGTGGAAGCGCAGCCCCGTCAATTCGCGCGGCGATCGGTGGCTCTGGGCGCGCAGCAGAACGGCTATGTAGAGATACGGAGCGGGCTGAAAGCAGGCGAAAGAGTAGTTTCGGAAGGCAGCGTGTTTCTGCAGTTTGCCAGCAGCTATCAGTAGGCCAGTCCGGAATGATTTCACGCCTGGTCTCGTTCGCTCTCTCGCAGCGCTTCCTGATTGTCATCGCCTCGTTGGCCCTGATGGTCTGGGGCGCGATCGCTTTCCAAAGACTCCCCATCGACGCCTATCCCGACCTTTCGCCGCCGCATGTTGAAATCATCACTCAATGGCCCGGGCACGCCGCGGAGGAAGTCGAGCGGCTAATCACAATCCCCATTGAGATCGAGATGAACGGCATTCCGCAGCTGGAGTCGCTGCGTTCGATTTCGTTGTACGGGCTCTCGTCCGTTCAGATGAATTTTCAATACGGCGCGGATCCCTACTTCGCGCGCGAACAGGCCTTTGAGCGCGTCGCCAATGCCAGCATGCCGCAAGGTGTTACACCCAGCCTGTCACCGCTGTACAGCCCCAGCGGGTTGATTTATCGCTATGTTCTGCAGAGCGCCGATCGTACACCGCAGGAGCTCAAGACTATCGAAGATTGGTTGCTCGAACGCGCCTATCGCTCGATACCAGGTGTGGCGGACGACTCGGGGTTTGGCGGCACGACCATGCAGTATCAGGTGCTGCTTGATCCAAACAAGCTCCTCACTTATGGAATTTCCGTCGCACAGGTACAGCAACAGCTCAGTGCGAACAACGCCAACGCGGGGGGCGGATTTTACTCACAGGGCGGCCAGATCTATTACATTCGCGGACTCGGATTGGTCAGAGATACAGCGGATATAGATAATGTCGTGCTCACGACGCACAATGGCATTCCGGTCTATGTGCACGATGTGGCGAAAGTGCAAATTGGCCACGCAGTTCGGCTTGGCCAATTTGGATACATGCGGCAGGAGGAAGCCGTGGAAGGCGTCATTCTGATGCGCGTGGGAGAGCAGGCGCAGGTAATCCTGAAGCGCGTCGAGGAAAAGACAGACGAACTGAACCGCCACGTATTGCCGCAAGACGTCAAGGTGGTTCCTTATTACGACCGCAGCTATTTGATTGAGGAAACGACCCGCACCGTGGAACGCAACCTGTTCCGAGGCATGATCCTGGTCCTGGTGATCCTTGGTTTGATGCTCTTCAGCGTGCGTACCGCGCTGATAGTAGCGGTGACCATCCCGTTCGCATTACTATTCGCCTTCATCTGCCTCGACCGCAGTCAAATTCCGGCAAATCTTCTGTCAATCGGTGCCATCGATTTCGGAATCATTGTTGACGGCGCGGTGGTGATGGTGGAAAATATTTTTCGCGAGTTAGCGGCACGGCACGGTGAGAGCTTTAACCTGCTCGATGTCATCCGCGGTGCGGCGCGCGATGTCGAACGGCCCATCTTTTATGCGATCGCCGTGATCATCGCGGGATATCTTCCCATCTATGTGCTGACGGGTCCCTCGGGTCGACTCTTCCGACCAATGGCGGATACGATGTGTTTCGCGCTCGTCGGCTCGCTCATCTGCGCTCTGACGTTATTGCCGGTACTCTGCGCGTATTTTTTGCGTAAGCACGTGCATGAACCCGAACTCAGACTCTATGACCGGATACGCGACTCCTACGGCCGCGCGCTTACAGTATGTCTACGTAATCGAGCACTGACGGTGATCGTCTGCCTCGTGATTTTTTTTGCCTCGCTGGTCTTGATCCCGGGAATTGGCGCTGAGTTCATGCCACATTTGGACGAAGGAGCTTTGTGGGTGCGCGCCACCACGCCCTACACGATTTCATTCGAGGAAGCATCCAGGCTTTCGCCCCAGATCCGTGATATTTTGCTGAGTTTTCCCCAGGTGACGACCGTCGCGAATGAACTAGGTCGTCCCGACGATGGGACGGACCCGACCGGGTTCTTCAATAATGAGTTCTACGTTGGTCTGCGACCGTATGAGGACGCGTCCTGGAGCCACGGCATTCATACCAAGCCGGAATTGATCAATGCCCTACAGCGGAAGCTCTCGGCATTTCCCGGAGTTATTTTCAACTACACGCAACCTGCGGAGGATGCCGTGGATGAGGCCGAGACCGGATTGAAGAGCCTGCTTGCCGTCAAGATTTTTGGCGCCGATTTAAAGACGCTTGAGCAAAAGGCGGAGCAGGTGAGAGCCGTCCTCACTCAGGTGCGCGGCATCACGCACATCGTGATCGTCCGGGAACTAGGACAGCCAAGCCTGACGATCAAACCGGATCGTGCCAAGATCGCCCGCTACGGTTTGAACGTGAGCGACGTGAACACCTTGATTGAGACCGCGCTGGGAGGCACTGCGGCGACACAGGTTATTCAGGGAGAGGAGCAGTTCGACCTTGTTGTACGAATGCAGGAGCCATTCCGGCGAAACGAAAACGCGATTAAGAATCTGCTTATCACGACGCCGGGCGGCCAGCATCTTCCGTTGAGCCAGTTCGCGGACATACGTGTTGAAAACGGCGCGTCCCTCATTTACCGGGAAGGCAATTCGAGATACATCGGAGTTCAGTTCAGCGTTGACGGGCGGGACTTGGCCAGTGCCGTGGGAGAAGCGCGCAAGAGGGTGGCCCAAAGCGTTAAACTGCCAATCGGCTACACCTTCGATTGGGGCGGAGAGTATCAGGACTATCTATCGTCAATGGCTCAAATGAAAGTGATTCTGCCGCTTACCGTGCTGCTGATGTTGTTAATCCTTTTCGCTCTGTACGGCAATTTGAAATTTCCGCTTATCATTTTTTTTAGCGTGCTGATTACCCAGCCGGTAGGTGGATTGCTCGCCCTCCGCATGACCGGGACAACGTTCAGCGTCTCATCCATGCTGGGATTCGTGGCCCTGATGGGCCTCGCGGTGCAGACCAGCGTAATTCTCTATTCCTTTATCAACAAGCTGCGGCTGGAAGGGAAAGACGCTATGACCGCAACCCTCGAAGCCTCGGTGCTTCGCCTGCGGCCCATCGCGATGACGGCATTGGTCGCTTGTTTCGGTCTGCTGCCCGCGGCTATGTCCACGGGAATCGGGAGCGACTCGCAAAGGCCCTTCGCGATCGTAATTGTCGGCGGCATGATCTCGCGACTCTTTCTGTCCATTTTTTTGGCTCCTGTGCTCTATATACTCGTGGCCCGTAAAGGCGACGTGTTACAGGTCTGACCTTCCCTATCTGGGTTTCACCTTGCGGACAATCTGACGAAGTTGGGCCGATTGGGCATCTCCGACTATCGAGCCTGCAATCCGGCCAGTCTGATCGATCACGATGGTAGTAGGAATCACGGAGATGCCGAAATACCCACTCACTAGACCATCGTCGTCAAATAAGAAAGGAAACGTATAACCACGGGTCGTCAAAAAGGAACTGGCGACCGCCTTCGGCTCATCGCTGATGGCGAGCACGACGACATGTTTTCGCGCATTTTCGCGATAAAACTTCTCTAGCCCAGGCAGATTCCGCACGCAAGTGCCGCATGCTGGAGACCAAAACCGCAGCACCACCACGTGACCACGGAACTGGCGGAAAGTATATCGACGGGCGTTCGTGTCTTTCAAGCTAAAATCGTATGCCTCCTGAAGGCGATCTCTCAAATCGAGCAGAGCCAGCCGGGTCGTGAGCGACGGGTCGTTCTCCAAAGTGGTCATGTGATGTTGATGAATCTGTAAGGCAACGAAAGAATACATCGACCCGCACCAGGCATCTTCAGGGTCGCCTACGCTGGACATCAGACTGCCGCGTGCTAACGGAAGTAACGAACTTAGAATAAATCCGGTTATCGGCTCCAACTTGGCCGCACTCTCCTGGACGGATGCCAACGACAGCAACTCCGCCGCTGCGCCGAGTCGCTGACGGTCAGGCGGCATGCGACGGATCTCTCGAAGTGCTTGCCGCTCAATAACTCCACGCGCGTGATTTGAAATCTCTTGCTGTCTCAGCCTCTCGAACAGCTGATCCAGCGACTCCTCGGCCGCGCTTTTCTCGTCGCGAACGGGAAGTAGTGAAGCGGGTCCGGGAGATGAAAGCTCGCGCCCGCCAAGTGCAGTTAACTCGGCCTGCGGTGCCGGTTTCGAGTTCGCCTTCAGCCAGACTATTTGAAGAGGCTGTGTACTTTTAAGGACGGTCTCCCAAGTGACTGCGCTCAACAATCTTTCGTGCTCGGGGCTGACGCTAAATTCGGCGTATTCGTCCTTCGTCAACACGTGCAAATACGCCAACGCTGGCAATAGGACAGATTCGCGAATATCGCTAGTCCAGATATCACGTCCGGCAATTCGATATTTCGCCGTGAGTGTTCCTGGAAATCCACGCGAGAATTCGCTGGATTCTGCCGATTCGGCGATGCGAAAAACCGCGCGGAGAGCTAACTTTGGATCGACAAGCACGACTTCCCGAACGGCTCTCAGAAGGAAAAGAGCTTCTTCGGGGTTCAACCTACGAGGTGCCGAACTCAGCATCTGGTTGAAGAAAGCTACTCCCGCTCCGGGCTGCTGCTGAACTAGTTGCCTGAGTATAAGAATGGCGCCCGACAAGTCGGTCAGGCCTTGTCTGGATTCATCCACGAGTGCAATCGCCTTTTCCGGAGCTCCCTGCTTCAGGTAATAACCGATGAGCGCGTTATCGACCGCGCGTCGATCCGGAACGGACGGAACGCTTCGAAGCACCTCTGCCGGATCCATCCGCATACCTGTCTCCAGAACGTTCGTAGTGATCTGTGCTTCGATATGCGTTCCGGATTTGAGGATTTCCAAACAGTCCCGAATAAAGCTATCTGCTGCGGAGGGGTCGGTGGGGTGCAGGATCTCAGCGGCTGCGAGCAAGCTTTGGATCTCGAGGCCGGGTGGTTCCCGGCCCGCATCGTCGCGGATTCGCTCAATAAGCTGCTCGGTCGGGCTGGGCGGCGTTCCGACCGCGGCACTGCCGGACGAAATGAAAAGTATCGCGAAAGCCAGGAGCAAGAAAATCATTTAATGAATAAAGGACCCGGTGCACGCGGCACCGATGCTCAGCGCATAACGTTACGGGTTGGGCGAGATCTAGGAACTCGTCCTGAATACGAATGGGAAAAGCAGACGTTAGGCGCGCGGGGGATGGTAGGGAGGGTCCGGCTCGATAGTGGACGGTCTCCGCGGGTCGAAGAGATCCAAAAAGGATTCCATCTCTACACGGAATAGCCGGACGCGCGGTATGAGCACAATGTGAGCGCAACAGCAGAAACAATCGTCCGAGATGCCGTTATCGGGACAGGGTAGGCTTTGGGCCGATTGGGTCTTGTGAACGATCTGTTCAACAATATCGACGCCAATCATGTCGACGGCGACACTTATCAGGAGAAGAGCGGAGGCGACCCGAAATGCCGCTAGCCAGAATCTCATGACATGGGAAGGGATGTTCCTTCTTCCGTCCGATTATACGCGCCAAATCTTCACGAGTCGAAAGTAGTGGTTCTCTCACCGGATTACCTCACTTCCAACGGCGAGATTCAGTTGATTAGCGGCTGAAAAATACGCGCCCACTAGATTCAGATAGCTCAGTTCGGTGTCTCGATATTCCTTCTGTGCATCCAGAAAGTCGAGCAACGAGGCGGCTCCATGCAGATACGCGAACGATACCGAAGATCGTATGTCTTGCGCTTCTTTCAGGTACTCGGTCTTGTACGGCCGCAGCAGTTTGAGCGTACTTTCGAGAGTCGCATAGGCCAAATCCACATCGTGGAGCACGCTCAACTCCGCGGCGTCACGCAGCTTTTCATTCCGCCCAATGTCGAGCAACGTGTGCAACTTGTCACCCTGATTCCGGTCGAAGATCCGTAACGGGAAACTGACACTGGCGCCGATGTACGTATTCAGCGGGGCAGGTTGGTGAGCTGCATCCACACTGAATGTCGGGTCAGTGGAACCATTCGCAATTGCAAGTTGGTGATCGGTTCTCGCCTTTTCGAGCGACCGCTCCGCTTCCTTGAGATCCGGCCGGCTATTTATCCCTAGCGCTCGGAGATCATCCAGCCGGATCGCCGGCTCCTCAAAATCGAAATTTTCCGAGACGTCGAATTGATCCGCCGGAACCGGGTCGCGCAAAAGCGTCAAAAGATCGGTTTTTGCGCTCAGCAGATTGACTTCCGCCGTTTCCAGGTCCGATAGAAACTGGGCCCGTTGGATTCTCACCCGCTGGAAGTCCACCTGAGAAATGTCACCCGCATTGAGCCGATCCCGGCTGATCGCGATTTCTTTGTCGTAGTAACCGAGATTGTCTCGTGACACCTGCCGTATCGCCTTGGCCTGCATCACGCGGACGAAGGCATCGCGTAAGTTGAACATCAAGGTTCGTTCCAGATCCAATTGGGCAGACACAGAGATCTCAGTCGCTTTTTCCGCGCTCGCCAGCCGCAGTTCACGCTTGTGCTCACGCTCGTGCAGGTAAGCCAGACTCCAAAATAAATAGGACTGTGCAAAAGGCCGGTAAGGATTGCCATTAAACGGCGTGAGCTGATCCAAGCCAAGGTTTAGGTCGGGATTGGGCCTGAGATCCGCCGTGATCTCGTCGGCGCGAGATTCGCCAATTGTCACTTGTCCTGCTAATAACGTCGGGTTATTAGCGCGAAATTTATCTTGAGCCTCGCGCCAGGTTAGTACCTGTTGTGCGAATACGATCTGCGCCACGCAAGTTGCTAATGCAACAAGCAGACATAAACGGCCGGCTACTCGCAACTCATTCCTCTGAAATGCAAACGAGCCTGTTCCGAGCATCGAGATGTTTATTGAAAGAACGATCTTGGAATCGGGGCCTCGGAATACTCACTCGTGTTTCGCTCAATCTACGAATGCTTCCTCGTCACAGATCGCGCGAGTTGCATTGCCTTTTCGACCCTTTTCCACGCCTTAGTATATCTGCGCAAGCCTGAGGGAGTCGGCCTGAACGCTCCGCTGAGGCCTTCAAAGCACCCCTACTCCGTCCACTCGTCAGGCACTCTATCAATGAACGTCAGCCTGCTGCCACACCCGCACCCAATCCACAATCAGCTCCTGCGGAAATTGAGTCGTCGCGTCCGGGTTTCCAGGCCATGCACCGCCGACAGCAAGATTCAGGAGGAGAAAAAAGGAGTGATCGTACACCCAACGCGTACCCTGGGGAAGCGATGCGGGAGTGACGGTGGCATACGGGTGATCGTCGAGCAGGAAGGTGATGGAATCCGGCGCCCACTCGACTGCGTACACATGGAAATCGGCTGAGAGCGGCTGGCCATCTGGCAATGAGTACGCGTGACTGATGCCCTTGCTTCCGGAGTAACCGGGACCGTGAATCGTGCCGTGCACGATGCCGGGCTCTTTGCCGATATTTTCCATGACGTCGATTTCGCCGCATTTGGGCCACGCGGCCGTTTTTATGTCTTCGCCGAGCATCCAGAAGGCGGGCCAGAGTCCCTGGCCGAAGGGAATCTTCATCCGCGCGGCGATTTTTCCGTATTTGACGCTGAAGCGGCCGGCGGTTTTTATGCGGGCTGAGGTGTAACCGCCGGGAGCGGTTTGAATAGGTTGGCCGGGAGCAGTTTGAATAGCACGAATGATGAGGTGCCCTTCTCCGTCTTCGGACACGTTTTCAGGATTTTGGGTGTATGTCTCGAGTTCACGATTGCCCCAGCCGCCGGCACCGAGATCGTAGGTCCATTTCGCACGATCGGGGGACGTCCGGGCGGCGCCATTAAACTCGTCGCTCCAGACCAGGGTCCAGTTGTCGGCCGCCAAGCCCGGCAAGCCGAAAACAAGTAAGGCGAGGCATAGAAGCGGTGTTCGCATATCCATTTGATGCTAACCGGCGATCAGTGAGCGCGTGCGGTTCGTCGGAGGTTCGCTACAGTTCATCTCCGATTCCGTAAGCGCGGAACAGTTTCGCCGTATGGTCAGGATGGAAGCGGAAGCAAAAATTGTTATAGGGTGGAGGAGATCGGACATGACGTTTAAGTTGCTTGCGAAGTGGTTGTTTATTACGACAATGGCGGCGCTTGCAGTGCCGATTTTCGAATGGGCGCTCACCTCTCATATGGGATGGCAGCGCTTCGGAATGGAGTTTCTGTACTCATTCATTTACGCGAACTGCATCGGCATTCCGTTGTCCGTGAGCTGCCAGCCGGTTTGGATCGCCACCTGCAGCCAAGCTGTGTGGCTGAGATGGATTTTGCGGGGAGCGTTGGTGCTGGGCGCGGATTTCCTGGGATCTTTGCTCTCAGGCTGGATCATTTGGGAGATCAACGGCAAGGGCTACGATTACGGAGCTGACTTCAAAGGGGCGTTTACCCTTTCCGTCGTCATCTCAATCATCATCGTGGCATTCATCTCCGCTTACGAGACTCAGAAGAACAAGCTACAGGTCACGGCGATGGCGCTGAAGACTAAGGAATTGGAGCGGGAACGGGCCATCAAGCTGGCGACCGCGGCACGATTATCTTCGCTCGAATCGCGCCTTCATCCTCATTTCCTGTTCAACACGATCAATTCCGTTTCATCCCTGATTCATGACGATCCGCGCCGGGCGGAGAAGATGCTGAGCCAAATGGCGGAGCTGTTACGGTTTTCGCTGGATTCGGCGCAGAGCGGTCTGGTAGGGCTGGAGCGTGAAATGAAGATTGTGGAGGACTACTTGCAAATTGAGAAGGCGCGGTTCAACGAACGGCTTCAATATGAGATCGTAGTTCCCGCGGCTCTGGATTCGGCTTGTGTTCCGCCACTTTGCGTGCAGACGCTAGTTGAGAACAGCGTGAAATACGCGGTGAGCTCGCGCCGCCGCGGCGGAGTGATTCGCGTGACAGCCGCGGCAGAGAATGGGCGATTGCAACTCGACGTAAGCGACGATGGTCCTGGATTTGAGGAGGTTTCCCTGCCAGCCGGTCATGGCTTGAACAATCTACAGGAGAGATTGGCGGCAGTGTTCGGGGCACAGGGCAAGCTCGATATCGCGACAAGCGAGACCGGCACGCGGGTCCGCATCGAAATACCGCTCTTGACCACCGAGCTGAAAAGTGTTCGGGTGCAAGGAGTCGAGAGTGGAACCGTTGCCGTAAACGCATGAACCGCTTGCGGGCCTATCTCGTGGATGACGAGCCGCTGGCACTGAAACGGCTCACCCGCCTGTTGGATGAAACCGGGCGAGTGGAGATTACGGGCTCGAGCTCGGACCCGGAGGAAGCGATTGAGCAGCTTCGTGCCCAGCCGTGTGACGTTCTGTTCACCGACATCGAGATGCCCGATCTCTCCGGATTCCAGATGCTCGCCCAACTGGATCCGCAGCCGATTGTGGTGTTCACGACGGCCTATTCGCAATACGCGCTCAAGGCGTTTGAGGTGCATTCGATCGACTATCTGCTGAAGCCGATTGATGTGCAGCAGTTGGATCGGGCCCTGACAAAGCTGGAGCGGATGCGAGGCGGTCTGGAGCCAAAGCCGGAATTGGCGAAGCTGATAGAGGAACTTACCTCGGCGCTTCCTAAGAAGAAGGCATATCCGGCGCGGCTGGCTTCGAGACTGGGAGACAAGATCGAATTAGTTGAGGTTGCGCGAGTGACTCATTTCTACGCCAGCGAGAAGCTGACTTACGCGGCGACCCCGAAGAAAGACTACGTCGTCGACCACACGATTGCGGAATTGGAACAGATGCTGGATCCCGCGAAATTCGTGCGAATTCACCGCTCGACCATTGTCAACCTGGAGTACGTGACAGAGATGTACTCGTGGTTCTCCGAGCGCATGATGGTGCGGGTCAAAGATGGAAAAGACACCGAACTGACGGTGGCACGGGACCGCGTGAAGGCCCTGAAGGACCGGTTAGGGGTGTAACCAGCCCGGCAGCCAACGGCGCTTGGTCAACACCGGCGAGAAATCGCCAAGTCGCCGCGCGGACGTTGCCGGGCAATTACTTAGGAGATTCGGCACCACGTAATTGTCACGATCGGGCAGGGAGGGTGTCTAACAACTGCATCTGAGGGTTCATGGAACCGAGTGACAAACATTCCGAAAGAAACGGCGCGCTCAGCAGGCGCGATTTTGTCGGCGTAGGCGTGGCAGGCGGCGTAATTGCTGCTTTGCCCGCGCAGGCGCAAACACGAACCGGACAGGGAGCCGGCGGCACAATCAGTTTCGCGCTGACCATCAACAGACAACAGCACGAGTTCGATATAGACCCGCGTGTGACAGTCCTCGACTTACTGCGCGAGCATCTGAAGCTTACCGGAACAAAAAAAGGCTGCGATCACGGGCAGTGCGGGGCTTGCACAGTGCTGGTGAATGGCGAGCGCCGGAATTCCTGCCTGATGCTGGCAGTGATGCAAAGCGGGAAAGAAATCACGACCGTGGAGGGCCTGGCGGAGGGCGGCCAACTGCATCCGGTGCAGCAAGCCTTCATTGAGCATGACGGATTTCAGTGTGGCTATTGCACGCCTGGCCAGATCTGCTCGGCCGTTGCGCTGCTCGAAGAGGTAAAGAAGGGCGCTCCGAGTCTAGTGACGGCTGATCTCGCGCACGTGGGGCCCATTGAACTGACGGATGACGAGATTCGCGAGCGGATGAGCGGGAATATCTGCCGTTGCGGAGCCTACGAGGGTATCGTGGCGGCCGTGCGCGAGGCCGCGCAAGGGAGGCGGATATGACGCCATTCACCTACACGTGTCCAAAAACTGTGGACGATGCACTCCGAGCCTTCACTCAACCGCCGGAAGCAAAGTTTATTGGCGGCGGAACCAATCTTCTGGATTTGATGAAGATGGGCGTGGAGCGGCCGGCGCAATTGATCGACCTCAATCAGCTGCCGCTGACCGCTATCGAAGAGCGCAACGGAGGCGTCCGCATCGGCGCTTTAGTGAGCAACACAGCGGCGGCGAATCATGAGTTGATCCGCACGCGTTACCCGGTGTTGAGCCAGGCCATTCTCGCAGGCGCTTCGCCACAATTGCGAAACATGGCCACCATGGCAGGCAACCTGTTGCAGCGAACGCGCTGCTATTACTTCTATGACCCGAGCTATTCGGAGTGCAACAAGCGCGTGCCGGGGAGCGGATGCGCTGCTCTTCAAGGCTACAACCGAATACACGCCATTTTGGGCCAGAGCGAGCAGTGCATCGCCGTACACCCGAGCGACATGTGCGTGGCATTGGCGGCGCTAGATGCCGAAATTCAGGTAAAAGGACCAAACGGCGAGCGATCCATTCCCATGACGGAATTTCACCGCTTGCCGGGCAACACTCCGCAGACCGAGACGAACCTGCACACCGGGGAATTGATTACCGCGATTGATTTGCCCGCAATTTCATATGGACGGCGCTCCTATTACCTCAAAGCGCGAGACCGGCATTCCTATGCGTTTGCGCTGGTCTCGGTTGCGGCGATTCTGGACGTGGATGCGGACGGAAAGATCCGGGAAGCGCGCATCGCATTAGGTGGAGTGGCGATGAAGCCGTGGCGAGCAAAGCAAGTGGAGAAGCAGCTTACCGGTAACAAGCCAGACGACGAGAATTTATTCGCAGCGGCCGATGCGGAGCTGCGGGATGCGCACGGGTACGAATACAACTCGTTCAAGATCGAGCTGGCAAGGCGGTGTATCCGTCGCGCTGTGAAGGAAGCGTTCGCGCAGGCGGCCTAGAGGAAGGACTGTTATGGAAGATTTAATCGGACAACCTCTGGATCGCGTGGATGGCCGCGTGAAGGTGACGGGTCGCGCCGTTTATGCCTACGAGCACGATATTCCGAATGCGGTTTATGGAGTGTTGGTGATGAGCTCAGTTGCCAACGGACAAATCGCGTCAATGGACACCCATGCGGCGGAGCGTGCGCCGGGCGTACTGCTGGTGATGACGCATGCGAACTCGCTCAAACTGCCGTCCGTGCAGAATCAAAGCGAGACTTCGCCGCCGGGACATGCCGTCCAGGTACTGCAGGATAATCGCGTCTATTACGCGAACCAGCCGGTTGGGTTGGTGGTGGCGGAAACTTTGGCCGATGCTGCCGCGGCCGCGCAACTTGTGCAGGTCCGGTATCAGGCGCAAGCTCCCCAGATTGATCTCGAGAGCCGCTTATCGGAAGCTTATACGCCTAAGAAGTCGGGCGGTGGAGGCGATCCATCCACAAACAACCGGGGTAACGTCGAGGCGGGTCTAAGGGAAGCGGATCAGCGCATTCAGCAGGTTTACTGGACGCCGTTCCAAGTGCATAACGCAATGGAGCCGCACGCGACGATTGCGGTTTGGGACAGACCGGATCACCTGACGATCTATGACGCCACGCAAGGGGTCTTTTCAGACCGCAGCCGGGTAGCTTCTGTGTTTGGCCTGCCGCCGGACAATGTGCGCGTGATCTCGCCCTACCTGGGTGGTGGATTCGGAAGCAAGGGACCAGTTTGGTCGCACGTGATTCTGGCCGCGATGGCTGCCAAACAGGTAAAGCGGCCTGTAAAGCTGGCGGTCGCCAGGCCGCAGATGTTCGGCATGGTTGGTTTGCGCTCGCAGACGCGCCAGGCGATTGCGATTGGAGCGAAGAGCGATGGACTCATCACCGCGCTGCGGAACGATACCGCTTCGCATACTTCGATGTTCGGAGAATTTGTCGAGGCGGCGAGCCTGCCCGCGCGGATGCTTTATCAGTCGCCGAATAACAGCACGTCACAGCGGCTGGTGCGATCGAATATTGGCCAGTCCTCGTACATGCGCGCGCCGGGAGAGGCGACTGGCACCTACGCGCTGGAAGTAGCGATGGACGAAATGGCGTACGCGCTCAAGATGGACCCGGTGGCGTTCCGCTTGAAGAATTACGCCGAGACAGATCCCGAAGAGAAGAAACCGTGGTCGAGCAAATCCCTACGCGAGTGTTACCACCAGGCGGGTGAGCGATTTGGCTGGAGCAGGAGGCGGATCGAACCGCGATCGATGCGCGAAGGGGACGCGCTAATTGGCTGGGGGATGGCGACTTCGGTCTACCCGACGCGGCGCAGTGAATCGCATGCCACAGCGCGGCTGAATGCGGACGGGACGTTCTCGGTGGATGCCGGTACCCAAGATCTGGGGACCGGCACGTACACGATCATGACTCAGATTGCTGCGGAATCGTTTGGCGTGGGCCCCAGGCAAGTGAAGTTTCGATTAGGCGATACGGTTCTGCCGGAGACGCCGGTATCGGGAGGATCGCAGACGGCCGCGAGCACGGGCTCGGCGGTGCATTTGGCTGCGCAAGCGCTTCGCGAAAAGCTCGTTCAGATGGCGGTCAGCGATGCGCAATCACCGCTCTCGGGTGTGAGCGCTCAGGACGTAGCGTTCGAAGGCGGCCGCTTGTACCAGCGGGGCAATCTCACAAAGGGCGAGACCTTTCAGCAGTTGATCACGCGCAGCGGGAAGCCTTACGTTGAAGCACAGGCCGACGCCAAACCCGGTTCCGAGAAAGAAAGCTATTCGATGTACGCCTTCGGAGCGCAATATGCCGAAGTGCGGGTGGATGCCGATTTGGGCGAAGTGAAAGTTTCCCGCATGGTGGGATGCTTTGCGGCCGGAAAAATTCTAAACGCGAAAACTGCGCGGAGCCAGTTTATGGGCGGCATGATCTGGGGCATCAGCATGGCGCTTTACGAAGAAGCGGCGACGGATAAGCGGCTGGGACGTTGGGTGAACAATAACCTCGCCGAATATCACGTGCCGGTGAACGCGGACATAGGACAGATTGAAGCGCTGTGGGTCGACGAAGTAGATCATCACGTGAACCCGATCGGCGCGAAGGGTATCGGCGAGATCGGGATCACCGGCGCCTCAGCGGCTGTGGCGAATGCCGTGTTTCACGCGACAGGCAAGCGGGTGCGAGATTTGCCGATCACGCTGGACAAGTTGATCGCGTAAACGTCTCACACGCTTCTGGCGGCTAAGCCGAAATAGGTCGCGGCGGCAAGCAAATTTCTCCTACATTCAATGCCGTCGCAACATGGATGGCGTCGCCGGAGCGCAATGGAACGTCTGGCGGGAGTGCTCGAATCAGCGTTGCGGTTCTGCGCAGGAGAGCATCGGTGACAGGTATCAAATTCCAGAGATCGGCCTCAACATGGCTTCTGAAGAGATCAATCAATTCGTGGCCTTGCACGGCCGTCAGGGAGCCCTCCCGAACGTGGCGCTGAAATACGCATGTTACTTCGACGAGCGCCCAAGAGGACGAACAAATGTGCGACGCACGGCGAATTAGCTTCCTTACCGATCCCGCGTCTCGCTCATTGACGTAGTACTTTGCGACATACTCCGAATCCAGATACATCCCTCAGCGGTCTTCTTCCAGAAACCAGCCACTATCGGTAGTTACGGACGGAAAGCGTCGCCAAAGATCGCTCAAGGCGGGCACACGGGGTCTAGTTGCCTTTTTCGGAATCGGGCGTAGCTCCGCCACGGGTTCGCCGCGGCGCTTAATCAAAATCACCGTACCGTCGGCGGCTTCGCGCACCAATTCCGATGTGCGGATGTGAAGTTCGCGAATCGAAGCCGTTTTCATGTGCTACGTTGTAGCACATCTACGCCGCACTTTCGCTCCCAGTGCTTAATTGGCTTCAATTCTGCTGTGTTCCGCCCTACCGTTTCCCTCCCAGCACCACAGCCGCGCTGTTCGGCTTATTAAAAATGGTGGGCTTCAATTCGATGTTCTGTTCCACCTTCTCAATGCGGAGTTCCTGAGTCCCGCCGCCGGGCTCGGTTGAACGGTGCAAGATCCGGAACGGCAGTTTGACGCCGTCCACTTCCTTGTAATCCGAAAACTCGGCGATGTGCTTGTAGTAAGCGGAGGTTTCGCCAAACTCCTCGATGCGCGCCAGTAGATGAGTAGACTTGTCGAAGTAATATTTGCTTGTTCCGATGCTATTGGGCGCGGTTAAGACCTCCATTGGCTTGCCGTCGACCTCCTCGGGAGGCGCGGCATCGATTTCGGAGTACATGCTCTTCAGGTGAACATACCTGACCGGGTCGGCGTCCATCTCGAGCGGCTGCTGTGCGCCTTTCGACAGGCGGGTGAGATGCTTTCTCTTGGACATCACCCAACCGCTGCTGCCGTTATAACCAATGGTCTCCTTCTTGGAGATGAGAAGCACTTTGTTGGGCTTCTGCCAGTAATAGGTCAGTTTCGGGCCATGATGCTCGGCGGCGATGATCTCACGTGTTTCGATCTTGTCCAGGATGGCTTCGCCACCCACGGCGGTCGTGTAATCGTGCAGAATTTGATCGACAGATCGAGTCGGCGGTGTGTCCGCGGCCTGAGTACCCGCCAGATTCATCATGAAAATCGCTAAACCGACAAAGTAGGTCCGTATGGGCCGAGGGTAAGCGAAGATCTCCACTATTTAGCAGTGTCCCGCACTCCTCGGTGCGTAGACGGCCGAAAAATCTGCTACGTTCGAATCACGGCGAGTAATCTAATGGATAGGCGTTCACCTCGCTAAACTGGCGAGGTCCACCCAGGATTAGGAGTAGCAGCCTTTTATGACAGTGCTCGAATCGTTAAAGAAATACAGCATCGTAGTCGCGGATACGGGCGATTTTCAGGCGATTGCACGCCTCAAGCCCCAGGATGCGACCACCAATCCATCACTCCTGTTCACCGCCGCCCAGCGGCCCGAATACCGGCATCTAGTCGAAGAAGCGATTGAGGAAGCCGACAAGCAAGGGGGAGATCAGAAGGCGCAGACCGAAGCTTTCATGGATCAGCTTTTTGTCAGCTTCGGGCGCGAGATTCTCAAAGTGATTCCGGGACGTGTCTCCACCGAGGTGGATGCCAGTCTCAGTTTCGATACCGAACGTTCGATGGCGAAGGCCCGCCATCTGATCGAAATGTACGAGAAAAACGGCACGAAGCGCGATCGCATTCTTATCAAAATCGCGAGCACCTGGGAGGGTATCCGCGCTGCCGAGAAGCTGGAGCGCGAGGGCATTCATTGCAACCTGACGCTGCTCTTCAGCTTTGCCCAGGGAGTGGCCTGCGCCGAAGCCGGCGTAACGCTGATCTCGCCTTTCGTGGGACGAATCTACGATTGGTACAAGAAGGAAAACGGCGGAAAGGATATTCCGATCGACCAGGATCCGGGAGTCGCCTCCGTCACGCGCATCTACAATTACTTCAAGAAATTTGGCTACAAGACGCAGGTGATGGGCGCCAGCTTCCGAAAGGTGGAACAGATCGAACGGCTCGCAGGTTGCGATCTGCTGACCATCAGTCCCGACCTGTTGGAGAAAATGCAGGGGACCCAAGGTGAACTGCAGCCTGCGCTCACTCGGGAAAAGGCGAAGGCCAGCGAAGGCGAAAAGCTCCACCTGGACGAAAAGACATTCCGCTGGATGCACAACGAAGATGCGATGGGCACCGACAAATTGGCCGAAGGCATTCGCAAGTTCAATGCCGACGCGCGCAAGCTGGAGCAGTACGCGCGCACTCAGGTTGGTGAAAAAGTCGGCGCTTAAAATTAAACCTGTTCAAGGCGGAACCTCGCATTCTTATCTCGCGAGTACTCCGGTCCTGGGTTCGCGTACGATGATCAACTCGGTTATCTAATCATCGCGATTTGCTGGTCGTCTCTTCACCCTCTGCCCCGCCACCTTGCCCAGGTAAGAAGAAAATAATTCCTTTGTCTCGGGGTGCCGCAATTCTGGCGCGATCTCGACGAGAGGTTCTAAGACGAATCGCCGTTCCAGCATGCGCGGATGCGGCAGTACGAGCTCGGGCGTCTGCATCGCCGTATTGCCAAACAGGAGCAGGTCCAGATCAATGACGCGAGGACCGCGTTTCGCGGCGCGTGTCCGCGTCCTGCCCAGTTCGCGCTCAATACGCAGCAGAATCGTGAGCAACTGCAGAGGAAAACAACGCGTCTCGCAGCGTACCACGAGATTCAGAAACCAGGGCTGCTCTTTCACATCCTGCGGTTCCGTTTCGTAAATCGAGGAGCGCGCGATCACGCGGATTCCCTCTCGCTCCAGCGCGCCGATCGCCTGTTCAATAGCCGCTTGACGATCGCCAAGATTGGATCCCAAGGACAGATACGCTGTTCGGATCGGCATTCTCTACGACCAAGCTATCCGACTCGCTTGCCGGAGTATCCTGAAACCGTGATGTCCCAAGTTGCGGCCCTCGAAACTGTTTCGCCATTGACCGTTCTCCAGGAGGAAGAGCGTCTGTTTCAGGCCTCCGTTCGCCAGTTCGCCAGAGAACGGCTGGCTCCCCACGTTCGCGCCATGGACGAAGCGGGCAAGTTCCGAAGCGACCTGCTGCGCGAAATGTTCGATCTGGGCCTGATGGGCATTGATATTCAAGAACAATACGGTGGGCAGGGGGGCAGCTTCTTTCAGTCGGTTCTGGCGATCGAGGAGTTGGCAAAAGTGGATCCCTCGGCTTCCGTCATCGTCGATGTGCAAAATACGCTGGTCAGTAATGCTGTCGAACGCTGGGCGAATCCCGAACAGAAAAAGAAATATTTATCGCGGCTGGCGACGCAATGCGTAGGCGCATACGCTCTTTCAGAACCGGGCTCTGGCTCTGATGCTTTCGCGCTGACGACAAAGGCAACCCGAGACGCGGATGGCTATCGCCTCTCGGGACGAAAACTCTGGATTACGAACGCGGGCGAAGCTGACATCTTCTTGGTATTCGCAACCGTGGACCCTAACGCCGGGTATCGCGGGATTACCTGTTTCCTCATCGAGCGGAACATGCCCGGCTTTCAGGTCGGCAAGAAAGAGGACAAGCTGGGGATCCGCGCTTCCTCCACGTGCGAGCTGATTCTCGATGATGTCCAGGCCGGACCGGAACAGGTCATGGGGGAAATGGGAAAGGGCTATAAGATCGCCATTGAAACCTTGAACGAGGGGCGCATCGGCATTGCGGCCCAGATGCTTGGTCTGGCCGAAGGAGCGCTTGAACACGCGCTCACCTACGCTCGGGAGCGAAAACAGTTTGGGAAACGGATCGGCGATTTCCAGGGAGTGCAGTTTGAGCTTGCTGAAATGGCGACCCGAGTCGAGGCTGCTCGCCTCATGGTGTATAACGCCGCCCGGCTGCGCGACGCGGGAGCGCCGTTCGTAACGCAAGCGGCCATGGCCAAGTATTTCTGCTCGCTAATCGCCGAGCAGGTGGCCTCGCAGGCGGTCGAGGTCCTCGGCGGAGTCGGATTCACTAAGGACTATCCAGTAGAAAAGCTTTATCGGGATGCCAAGATCGGGCGTATCTACGAGGGCACCAGCAACATACAACGGGTGACCATTGCCAAGGCGCTTTTAGACCCAGTCAAGTAGCCGAAACTCTCTCCAGCCGTATCCGTCAAAATGGAGATAGCACCAACATGAAGTACCACCGTAGTTGCGCCATCGCCCTGTGCGTCTTGGGTTCGGCGGTTCTGCTCCAGGCAGCGGACGCGAAGCCCGATCCCACGCCGGATCAGATTCAGGACATTATCAAGAAATTTACCCAGAAGGAAACGGAATTCGCGATTGCGCGGGAGAATTACACCTATCGCCAGACAACGAAAATGGAAGAGACGGACCCGCCCGGCGGAAGCTGGGAGGTGGTCGAAGACGTCAGCTTCGATGACCGCAATAAGCGAACATCGCACGTGACCTACGCTCCGGTGATATCGCTGGAGCACATCGTCTTGACTGGAGAAGACGAGCAGGATGTCCGCCATGTCATGCCCTTTGTCATGACGAACGACACGCTTTCAGAGTATGACGTCAGTTATGTCGGCAGGCAGCAAGTCGATGAGATCGGGTGTTATGTCTTCAACGTCAAGCCGAAGGTGCTGACGAAAGATCGCAAGCGATACTTCGACGGACAGATTTGGGTGGACGACCAGGACCTGCAGATTGTGAAGACCTATGGCCGTTCAACTGGACACCTCGGCCGTGGCGAAGATCAGCAGTTTCCGAAGTTCGAAACCTATCGCCAACAGATTGACGGCAAGTTCTGGTTCCCGGTTTACACCTATGCCGACGACACGCTGCACTTCAAAGATGGGCAGGACCAGCGAATCAAAGAAATTATAAAGTACGACCACTATAAGAAGTGGGAATTCAAGACGAATTCGACCATTACCTATGGCACGGTCGGCGGGACTCCAGCCCCGGCAACTCCTCCCACGAACACATCGAATCCGCCGAGCCCGCCGGAGCACTAGCCGTGCCGACCCGAAACTTGTTCAGATCTACGCTGCGCGCGCTGCTTGCGGTGACGTGCGCTGCCGGTCTTCTTAACGCCCAAAGCCCGGCAATTCACGTACACAACTTCGGTCAGGTGAACAAACAGATTTACCGCGGAGGCGAACCTTCTCTGGTTGGACTTCAGGAGCTCGGGGCTATGGGCGTCAAGGTCGATCTCGACTTGCGCGAACCGGGCGGAGCCACGGATTTCGAGCGTAAAGAGGCGGAAAAGCTCGGAATGAAGTTTATAAATGTGCCCCTGAGCGCCTTTTTCGCCCCTACGAACGCGCAGATTGAGAAAGTGCTCTCTCTCCTTATGCAGGAGAAATCAGACCCGATATTTGTACATTGTCTCCGCGGTAAGGACCGGACCGGAACGGTGATCGCGTGCTATCGAATTCAGCACGACGGCTGGAGCAATGCGGCGGCGCTGGATGAAGCGAGGAAGTTCGGAATGAGCTTCACGGAGCGCGCCATGCGCGCCTACATCGCGCATTTTAGGCCTCTTTCGACTACCCAAATTTTCGGAGTAGGCGGCCCGCTCGCTTCCCGAGGGGGAGCGCCCCCCGCTCAGCCTTAAACCTTCTACCTTCAGCCACTTATTGGAACATTCCGAGTGTTCCTCCTAATCCTGAGGGGTTAGCCTATGTTTAAATAAAAGTAACTCGTTGATGAGCCAAACGAAAAGCAAGGCCGAACGGCGTCGACGTGCTTTAGATCGGCACTTCCGTGAGGCAAAACTGGTAATTCGGGGAGCGGCTAACACCGATCACCCGATAATGGCCCATATCATCCCCATCCGGAGATGTAATCTATCTTGCACTTATTGCAACGAGTACGACGATTACTCGAAGCCCGTACCGCTCGAAACACTTCGCCATCGGATTGAGCTGCTGGGAAAACTCAAAACCGGCGTAGTCACTCTCAGCGGTGGCGAGCCCCTGCTTCACCCTGAGTTGGATGACGTGATTCGGATCATTCGCCGGAACGCCACACTGGCCGGGCTGATTACCAACGGCTACCTGCTGACGGCGGACCGGATCAAGCGCTTGAACGCCGCGGGTCTGGATTACCTGCAGATCAGCATCGATAACGTCATGCCGGACGACGTTTCGAAAAAGAGCTTGAAGGTTCTCGACAAAAAGCTCCAGCTCCTGGCCGAGCACGCTCATTTTCACGTAAATATCAATTCGGTTCTAGGGGGCGGCATCCGCAATCCCGAAGATGCCCTGGTGGTCGGAAGGCGTGCCATGGACCTCGGCTTCACTTCGACCGTGGGCATTATTCACGATGGCGATGGGCAATTGCGGCCGCTCGCGGATCGGGAGCGCGAAGTCTTTCTGGAGATGAAACAATTCGAGAAGAGACACTTCTCGAAGTTCAATTACTTTCAGGACGAGATTGCCAATGGCCAGCCCAGCG
Source organism: uncultured Acidobacteriaceae bacterium (assembly GCA_963762495.1). Taxonomy (GTDB): domain Bacteria; phylum Acidobacteriota; class Terriglobia; order Bryobacterales; family Bryobacteraceae; genus Bog-105. The sequence continues at coordinate 258,022 of CAVXKZ010000006.1, read as the reverse complement.
GATGGAGATGCCGGGCCGGGTCGCGTTATCTCTACATCTGCGAAGACGGCTTGGTGCACTACTGTTCGCAGCAGCGAGGATTCCCTGCAAAGCCGCTTGACCAGTACACAGTCGAAGACATCCGGCGCGAGTACATTACCCAGAAATCGTGCGCCCCGCTCTGCACCATTTCCTGCGTACACCAGATTTCGTATTTTGATTTCTGGCGCGGTAAGCAAACCCTCACGATAGAGCCCGTTCCGCAGGAGCAATTAGTCCGTATTAAAGCCGCCAGTATGTAACGAAACGGTCTATGCACCGTACTGGTCTTGCCGCCGATTCGCGAGTGAAACAGCACGACGCCGGCCCGGGTTTTCCCGAACAGCCTGCACGCTTCTCCGCCATCCTGAACCGGCTGGAATCGAGTGGTCTGGCGCGTGACTTGGTTCGGCTGGAAGATCGCATTGCAACGGACGATGAACTCGCGTTGGTACATACGCGCAGCTATATCGAACTGGTGGAGCGCGAAATCGCACAAAAGCGTGGTCAGCTCAGCACCGGAGACACTCCGATCAATGCACACTCATCGGAAGCTGCGCGAATAGCGGCCGGTTGCGCGCTTCGTGCCGTAGATGCCGTGTGCGAGGGCCAAATCCAGAACGCATTTTGCGCCGTCCGGCCTCCGGGCCATCATGCGAACGCTACACGCGGAATGGGATTCTGCTTGTTCAACACAGTCGCCATCGCAGCTCGCTACGCTCAACGGAAGCACGGAGCCGAGCGCATCCTCATAGCCGACTGGGATGTTCATCACGGCAACGGCACGCAGGACGTCTTCTACCAAGACGGTTCGGTGCTGTTCTTCAGCACGCATCAGTCGCCCTGGTATCCGGGAACCGGCGATGTGACCGAGACTGGTAATGGCGCAGGCGCCGGCAAGACGATCAACTGTCCCTTCCCCGCAGGCACGGACGGAGCGCGCATACAACGCGCGTTTCGTGACCATCTGCTCCCCGCCGCCGAAAATTTTCGACCGGACCTGATCCTGATCTCGGCGGGTTTCGATTCCCGCATCGGCGATCCGCTAGGTCAATTTCTGCTCACAGACGACGATTTCCGCGACTTGACTGTGATGATGCTTGGCGTTGCCGAGAAACACTGCACCGGACGCCTCCTTTCCGTCCTCGAGGGCGGCTACAACCTGGAAGGACTGGCCCTGGCGGCCGAAGCTCACGTCCGGGCTCTGTTGACGGGTACTGGCTAAAGTCAACCAGCCTGCGGTGCGTGTCAGATCTACGCGACGATCGCCTCGTTAGCTGCCCAACGAACGGAGCGGGGGCATTTGTCCGTTCCCAACACAAGAATTCCGGAAGCGAACACCAAACAAATTTCTCGAGAAAGCCAACGGCCTTTGTTTGTAAAGGCATAGCAGGGGCGATAAACTTGCAGAGATCCCTGTTCAAAAAGGCGCACCTGGATGATCGAAAACCTAATGTCTTTCCTGCGCGAGCTGAAGTTCGGCGTCCGTTCCTTGGCCCGCGCAAAAGGTCTCACGGCAACCGTGGTCGTGACGCTGGCCCTCGGAATTGGAGCCAATGCCGCGATGTTCAGCCTCGTTCGCGGCATTCTTCTCCGCCCTCTGGTCAACCGCAACGAGGACCGGCTCATCTTTATTCGCCAGAGTTCGTCGGGCGTTGGGAACGAAAACATCACCTTCTCGATACCGGAGATTCAGGACTTGCGCTCCAGCGTAAAAGCGTTCACCTCATTCGGCGATTTCTCCACTGTGGAGTTCACCATGGTCGGGCTCGGAGCGCCGCGTGTGGTGAGCGCGGGCGTAGTAGGAGGGTCGTACTTTCAGGTCATGGGTCTGCGCCCGATACTGGGACGGCTGCTGGACGCCCGCGATGACGGCCCCAAGGCTGCGGGCGCGGTGGTATTGACGTACCGTTTCTGGTCGACGGCGCTGAAGGGCGATCCCAAGGTAATCGGCAAAACCCTCCGGCTCGATTCGTTCGATTCGCGCAGCGCCACTGTCGTCGGTGTCCTGGAGCCGTGCGTCCCGTATCCCCAGGACACAGAAATCATCGCCAATGTCGTGACCAGCGCGCATCATCTTTCGGCGACTATGGTCACCAGCCGGATACACCGGATGACCAATCTGTTCGCCAGGCTCGCGCCGGGCGTCGACCTGGCCACCGCGCGTACGGAACTGGCTGGGGTCTACGCGCGCATGAAGCGGGCGCATCCCGAGGCCTATTCGGCCAAAGCCGCCGTCACTGCGGTGAAACTGCGTGACGAGCTCACGTCGGGAGCCCGAACCATACTGCTGGTGCTCATGGCGGCTTCGATACTTGTCTTCGTCATCGCCTGTTCCAACGTCGCCAACCTGATTCTCGCCCGGACCGTACGTCGCGAATCCGAGCTTGGCATTCGGGCGGCGCTGGGAGCCAGCACAGCCGCTTTGCGCCGTACTCTTCTTGCCGAGAGCCTCCTTCTGTGTCTCGCCGGGGCAATGCTGGGATTATTCATCGCCGGCCCGATGGCGGCCGTTCTCGCGCGTTACATGTCCCAGTTCTCCGTGCGAGCCCTCGACGTCAATGTCGATTCCAGCATGGTTTGGGTGGGCGTGGGACTTGCCGTCGCTGCTGCCGCGCTGCTGGCATTCGTTCCGCGTCTGCCGTCGTCGGGAGGCGCGCAGGGATTCGGCCTGACCAGCAGCAGCGCTCGCGTGACCGGCTCCGCAAACCGAAAATTGAGGGCGTTCGCCGTCGTTCAGATTGCCGCCTCGTTCGTTCTGGTCGCTTCCGCGGGAGCGGCAGTGAAGACGCTCCTTTCGCTCGAAGCCGCACAGACCGGTCTCGATACGCGCCATATCATCGCCGTGAACGTGCCGGTGATGCATTCGGGAAGAACGCCTAGCCAGATCGTCGAGTACTACCGGGAAGCCACTCGGCGAATCCGTGAGCTGCCCGGCATCGAGAATGTTGCGATCGGCTCGTCCGTTCCATGGCGCGATGTGAGCCCCGGCTCCGAGTTTTCGCTCCAGTTTTCGGTCGACGGCCATATCCCGGCTCCCAACGAGGAAGCTCCCGATGCCGAGATGCGGATCGTCTCACCTGGATTTTTCGCGACGCTTGGCCTGCCCGTTCTCGAAGGACGCGATTTCACCGATGCCGATCGGAATGGCAGCGAGCCGGTCGCGATTATCAGTCAGACCATAGCCCGGCGGATGTTTCCCAAAACTGATCCCTTGAACCATCCTGTGATGTGGACCGACCCGATCCTGAAGGCCATTCCCGGTATGCTGAACGACAAGCCGCTGCGCATCGTCGGCGTGGTCGCCGATATCGACGACGCGGATGTTGTGCCCAAACCGACCATGACTTTGTACCGTCCTTTTGATCAGGAGCGAGTCGTGGGAGGTGGCCGCCTCTTTATTCACACGCGCTCCGACCCTTACGCCCTGGTAGCGCCGGTCACGCGCATCATGCACAAAATATCCGCGGACCAGCCCGTGGAACATGCGGCAACTCTGCAAGACATTCGTGCCGAGGTGCTCTCGCCTGATCGCCTTAAGGCTGTTCTGTTCGGCGCTTTCGCGGGGGTGGCGCTGCTGATTGCGGTGGTCGGGGTAACGGGCGTGCTGGCATTTTCAGTCAGCGCGCGCACACGGGAATTTGGCATCAGGCTGGCCGTCGGATCTCTGCCTCAACTTCTGTTGATCCGGGTGATCACCGAAGGCGCGGCCATGGCTATCGCCGGACTTGCCGTCGGATTTGCCTTCGGCTTTGGGCTGGCGCAATTGGCGGGTACTTTCCTGGCAGGTCTGAAAATGCCTGGCGTGCTACCGGTGGCTGCTTCGGCTCTCGTTCTGCTGTTCGCGGCCGTAATTGGATCGGTGATACCTGCCGCGCGCGCCGCCCGAGTCGATGTGATTCAAGCGTTACGAACGGAGTAAGGGGTCAAGTAGTCACACTTCGCCGGGGCGAAGCGGAACGCTCAACAGCACAGACCCGCACGGAGTTAATCGACCCCTTCGACGATGCGGAAGTCTCGCTCCGCTGCAGATCCCAGGGCCTTTAAAGCCGTTTGGTAGGCCGCACTATTGTAAGCCGCTACCGCTTTTTCAAAACTTTCGAATTCCATTACTACGACGCGCTGCTTCAAACCCGATTCACGGGGCTCAACCGCGTCGGCGGTCCGGATTAAAGCATTCCCGCCGGCTGCCTCTATGGCTGGCACGGCCAGCTTTCCATACTCTTTGAGCGCTGAATCGTCCGAAACCGAACGGTATGCCACAACCCAATAACCTTTCTTCATCTCATCTCCTTTTCTGAGAGTACGGATTCGCCCATGCGTCGATTCTCCGGCGCATCCTCACGCCTTGGCTACGAGCCGCTTAATCAATGGTAGCGGGGAAGAGGGGCGGTCCAGTGACGGTACGCCACTCCAGTTGACCGCCAACAGGAAGTGAGGTATGCTCCTGTAGGTGGTCTAAATGAAGCAAACCGTCCGGAACGGCGTCTCGACAGTGATCGCGCGGCTTCCCGAGGGCGAAGACTGAAAGACGACTATGCGCGTATTTCTTTCACGCGTTCGCGGTTTGTTCCGTCAACGCGCGCTGGACCGTCGGCTTGAACAGGAGTTGCGCTTCCATCTCGACATGGAATACGAGGCGAACCGCAAACACGGCATGACTTCTGAAGAAGCCTTGTCGGCGGCCCAGCGTGCATTTGGCGGCACGCAACAGATAAAAGAAATCTATCGCGAGCGAAGAGGATTGCCAATGATTGAAATACTGCTCAAAGACCTGCGATACGCCTTTCGCACAATGCGCCGGAGCCCGGGTTTTACGGCAGTTGCCATCCTCTCGCTCGCGTTCGGAATAGGTGCGAATACAGCGATATTCACGCTCATCGACGCCGTGATGTTACGGTCGCTGCCGGTGCGATCGCCCAATGAGCTGGTCTCGGTTGGCGACGCATCACGCCCAACGGCACACTGGAACGGCGGACCAATGGCGAATATCTTCTCCTATCCGCTATACCAACGATTGCGTGACCAGAATCGGGTTTTTAGCGGACTTCTGGCATCAGGGCTGGCCGGACGAGTTGATCTGACGGTCGGCGATGGCGGGTCCGAACCAATTCATGGGCGGCTTGTTTCGAGTAACTATTTCGAAGTGCTCGGCGTGTCGCCGGTCCTTGGCCGCGCGTTTTCTGTGGAAGCCGACCGAACGCCAGGAGCCAGCCCGGTCATCGTGATCAGCTACGACTATTGGATGAACCGCTTTGCTGGCGACTCCAGAATTCTCGGACGCACACTCAGACTGAATGGCTCTCCTTTCACCGTGATCGGTGTAGGACCGCCTCGCTTCACAGGCGATGTCGTCGGCAGTCCTTCCGATATTTGGATTCCGCTCTCGATGCAGGCGCAGGTCAATCCGGGAGACCCCAGACTGGACAAGCGCGATTCGAACTGGCTGCTGCTCCTGGGGCGGCTGAAACCGGGTGTTTCCCTTGCGCAAGCTCGCGCAGAGATAACGGAGCTGGTGCATCAAGCCATCATCGACTACGAAGGCTCCGCTCTCCCGCCCGATAAACTGCGCGAGATTCGAAGCCAATCCGTCTATGTGCAGCCGGGTAGCAACGGCTTCTCGTGGGTACGCAAGCACGATTGGCCTATGCTGTTCACTCTGATGGTGGTGGTCGGTCTGGTGCTGCTCATCGCGTGCGCAAACATCGCCAATCTTCTGCTGGCGCGAGCGACAGTTCGACAAAGGGAAATTTCCATGCGGCTTGCGGTCGGCGCGAGCCGCGGACGAATCATACGCCAGTTGCTAACCGAGAGCGCCCTGCTGGCGTCAATTGGCGCAACGGCGGCCTTGCTCCTGGCGGGCTGGGGCAGCCGCCTGCTAACGCGCCTCGCAACCCGCGGCGGCCCTAATCCCATTCCCTTCGATGTCGACGTGCACCCCAATCTCGCCGTGCTGGCCTTTACCGCCGCCGTTTCAATCCTGACTGCGATTCTCTTTGGACTCGTTCCGGCGCTACGCTCGACGCGCATCGATCTGGTTCCCGCTCTGAAAGAGAGCGCACCCAGCCTGAGCGGTGACCGATGGCAATTGGGCAAGCTGCTGGTCGTCGGACAAGTGGCGCTATCGCTTCTGCTGTTGATTGGCGCGGGCCTGTTCATCCGAAGCCTCGTCAACTTGGAAACGGTCGACGTCGGGTACTCGCGTGCGAACCTTGTTGTGCTGCAAGTCGATCCCGCTGCAAGCGGCTATGGAAAGTCGCAGCAGTTGCCACTGATGCGCTCGTTGATCGCGCATTTGCGTTCTGTTCCCGGCGTGCTTGACGCGACGGTCTCCGAGAATGGGCTGTTCAGCGGCATCGATTCGGGCTCCGACAGTGTGCGGATCGAGGGGTTCACCCCAACGCGAAAGGAAGATATGTCCTGTAGCTTCGACCAGGTCGGTCCGCGATATTTTCGGGTCCTCGCGGCCCCCATCCTGGCGGGGCGCGATTTCGACGAACGGGACAATGCACGCGCCCCGGCCGTGGCAATCGTCAACGACACGATGGCGCGCTTCTACTTTGGGAAAAGCAGAGCCATTGGGAAGCAGATTCTGAACGGTAACGATCGCTACACCATCGTAGGCGTAATGAGAGACATGAAAGAGCGCAGCTTGAAAGGCAACACGGAGCGGCGATTCTATGCCCCAATTTTGCAGACCACCGATCCCATCAGCCCGTTTAATTTCGAAATCAGAACGCGCGTTACTTCCGCCCGGATCATCCCGTCGATTCGCCGCGAGATGCAGGCGTTCGATCGCAACCTGAAAGTACTCAGCATCGCTCCGGCGCGATTGTTGATGGACGAAAGCATCAGCGGTGAGCAGTTGATTGCCAGACTTTGCGGATTCTTCGGTACTCTGGCGCTTTTCTTGGCCGCTACCGGGCTGTATGGAATCATGGCTTATTCAACTTCGCGCCGCGCCGACGAGATTGGTCTTCGTATGGCCCTAGGGGCTCAGCAGGGAACCGTGATCTGGATGGTGCTCCGCGAAACACTGGTTCTCGTGGGCGCAGGAATTGCAATTGGGTTACCGGCAGCGCTCGCTGCCACAAGGCTTATCGCCGCAACGCTGGCAGGCGTGAGCGCCAGCGATCCCACAACCATCGCGGTAGTCAGCCTGATCCTGCTGATTGTAGGTGTTTCCACCGGCCTTATCCCCGCGCGGCGCGCTTCGCGCATTGATCCAATGGCAGCGCTGCGGCAAGAGTAGAGGACACACAACATTAAGATGTTGCCGCGCCGGTAAGAGCTGACACGCTCTACTGTTTGAGAATCCAGCTTGAGATTTTCTCGAGCGCCACCGGAGAAATAGTCTCGTCGATCTCCGCGTATTCGCTTGGCGAGCCGGTCTTCGCTGTCTGAAACAGATGATTCAATCCGGGCAGCTCATCCACCTCGAAATGAGTATTGCCACCAGCTTCCAGCGCCTTGCGAATAGCGGGCAGGTTCTGCTGGGGTAACACTTGCCGGTCTTTTTCACCGTCAATAGCCAATACCGGGCACGTCACTTTTCGCAGTGCAATCGCTGGGTCGTATTCCAGGAAATATCGGAACCAGGGCGAGCGGATTTGCTTGATCTCGGCTCCCAGTTGAGCATCCGGACGGGAACGGTCCCCTTCCTTGTGGAATCGTCAGCGTAGCACCCAAGTGGATGCCCTGCGCCTTGTTGTCATACGCGACTTCCTCTTCCTTGTATGGGTAGGCCTTCGACGGATTCTGCGGACGCGGGCGCTCTAATTGCGTTGTATCTTTCGTCCGGGACAGCGTCAAAGGGAAGCTGGAGCCGTTTTGGGTGAACGTGCCTGCGATTGTTTTGAGATCCGCCGAGATCTTGCCGTCGAATGCGGCGCCAAGCGTCTTCATTTCCAGCTTCAGTGACGAACCGTCTCTAGTCACTGCCGTAACCGGTATCCCTTTAGTTCCTTGGTCCGGACTATCTACCGTGGCCGACAGGCCATCTTCGGTATTGACGATGTGAAAAATCAGCCGCAGCTTGGCCGCGCCGACATCCAGTGTTCCCAGCCAGGCGTCATCAATGTCTGACGGTTTGCCCCGCTTGGGCTCGGCCGTTTTTATCGCGCCCCGCCGGAATTCAAGCGGCAGGGGCTGTCCCTGGGACCATGTTCCCGTGATGGAAGTCGCATCGGCGTTGACCTTTCCGTCATAGGTTCCGTGTACCGCATCAACGGTTAGTTTAAGATTCGAATTTTCGAGCGTAATGGAGGTAACCGGTATCCCGTTCGCTCCCTGATCCACGCTGTCCAGCGTTGCTTTCAGGCCGCCGCTGTCTCCCTTCGAGATGTGCAGGACAAGCCGCAGTTCGGCGCCGCCCGCGCTGAGCGTTCCGTGCCAATCGCCTACGATATCTTGCGCGCGTAGAGCGATTACTGATAAAGCGCTGACCACGGCGATCCCCAGAATTCTTTTCATATTTCAACTTCTCCTTTTACATCATCGTTGAGTCGCCGCTTACCGGCAAGCCGCCTGTGCGAGCGGTCGGTGCGCCACCAGGTCACTGGAGCATGCCGTATGAGTCCGCCCGGCCCTCAGCGCGGCTGCTCAGGGTTCGACCTCATGACGGAGCCGGTCGCAAGCGACGGGTCCGCCGGATAGGGGAAGTAGAGCTCGTTGCCGTCGGGGTCCGCGATGACCATGAGCCGGTAGCCCCACTGGCCATCCTTCACATCCACGCCGCGCCCTTCCAGTTCCGCCCGCAAGGCATCCAGCACGCCGACATCGAGCGAGATGAACATCAGGCCCTTGCCTGCTTTATCGGGCCATTGAGAAGAGAGAATGAGCTCGCAGCCCCGCCGGTCGACCTGCGCGATCCACGCCTTCCCGTCCTCCTCATATCGCCACGGTTGTGTGAACCCGAGCTGCTTCACGTAGAAATCGACGGACCTGTCGATGTCCGCCACGAACAGCACCGGTCGCGCGTACCATTCATTGCTCATGACGTTCTGCTCCTCGCGCGCCGTGATCGATTTCGACGTTCCGCCCAGGGCGAGTCATAGCATAACTCTGCCATATCGGTCGCAAACGCCGTAGTGTTGACGGATGTTGGTATGTAATTCGGAGGGCTTCGCGCTCCGGCTTCCTCAGCGCTGAGGCGGGGACAGGGATTCCGCCCCATAAGCCGTTAACTTAAGGGATCGACCAAGCGAATTTTCAGCTTTCAAACTTTCGTGCGGCGCTTTGCGAGTACGTCTGTCCAGTTTCCGGATTGCTCCTCATCCTGACGGAATCCGGACACAATGAGACTCGACAGGATCGCCCACCGGAAGTGGCCACTTTTCGATAACGGTTTTCAATAGCAATCACGAACCCGCCGAAACGGCTTATGAGTGGCTGATAATCCGCCATCCAGAAGGGATCGCAACTGAACGAGGCACTCTATAACTGAACGAGACATTCTATAGAGCTAACCCAGCAACCAGAGAGTTGAATGCGACGTGAAGCCAATCCATGTTGCCGGCTTAGCGGAGCATAGATCAGTGCTTCTTTTCGCCTGGCTTGAAGAATGCCGGCTACCCAGAGATGCGAATGTTCGAGTAGCCGGGTCGCCGCAATGTTATCGATCGTGATTGTCCACACCACTCTCGACCATCCCATCCAGGTCATGACACGGGACCAGCAGGAATGCGTGCGTCTGGCCGTTGATCAAGCCCGAGCCCGTGATCTCGCCAGCATCATTGATCGACTCGGCAGCTTGCAGGTTCCATCCCGATTCCTTGGGGATCAGGTCGTTAAGGTCCTTCATGACCCCGTTCTGCCATAAGAATGCATGTGAGTTGAAATTCGCGTCCAACAGGAAGCCGACCACTTGACGACTGTTGTTAACTGTTTTGCAACACGGGGCCACGACCAACTGGTCATCGCTGTGCAGTGTGCCCAGATCCCGCATCCGTCCCCACTTTTTGGTCCACAGAAAGGCGTGGAGAGGGCCGTCCTGAATCGATGACCCACCATCTACGTCACCTCGGTCGTTGATGGCGCTCGCAAGGCTTGACGGGCCTCCCAGGCTGCCGAGATCGATAGGCGTGCCGTCTTTCAACCAGAGCACAGCGCGAGAGCTCATTGGGCCCTGGTAGCCCGGCGGGTTATCAGTATTGGAGCACAGACCGGAGCCGCCAACCGCCTCGCCATTGTTGTTGATGCCCCAGGCGAATGCCACGGTGTCATCGCCGTACGGACGCAATCGCCGGGCGTGTCCATTCGGTTCCCACAATACGGCTTCGAATTGATACCGCTGGTATGGTTTTCCGGGTGTGGCGCAAGTTAGATCAAACGTATCGATTTCGGAAAATCCCGCGACCTGGCCCAAATTGTTGATGTCATATGCCTGGCTGTTGCCGACAGGTCGCAACGTTTGGTCGTAGCCCCTAAGCGTCGGCAGTGCCGTCGTTTTCCCATTCTTCCAAATGGCTGCAAGGCATTGATGGTAGCTACCGTCATAGCAAAAGTCTTCCCCGTCCGCATCCAGGCTCGCCGTATCGGCGCTCAATGCCACCTCGCTTCTGAGGTTGACCCCACTCGCCCCGCTATTCGGTCCCCCGAGCGTGCCAAGGTTGATCATCTGGCCGTACCGCCAAAGAAAAGCGGTTGCGGACGGTCCGCCAGTTTGCGATTGGGTCGCGGCGGCTCCAGCAATCTCGGCGGCATCGTTCATGCCGAAACCGCTACTAAAGGTTCCTCCTAACGTGCCGAGATCTCGTACCTGATAATGTGGAAAGCGCCCTTCCTGCTGCTCCTGTTGTTGTTCCTGTGCCCACACCTGTGACATCGCTAACAGTCCGACTATGGCTGTTCCGGTAACACGCATCAACACTGTCGATTGCATTGTTCTCTCCTTTCCTGAGACGGCGTTATCTTTCGCCGTCGTGCTCAAGTGTGTCCGGAACCGGTCCAAAACGCATGTGATTTCCATGTGATTCGGTGTGATCTAAAGCGGGGACAGGTAGCCGGGAGTAGCTGGCAACTCGCTTAGAATGGAATGCACGTCCACTGGCCGATATGCAAAGCCAAAACCTCACGAAAACCTTACGCTTCGGCGATTTCGACCTCAATGTGGAATCCGGAGAGCTTTTTCAGGACGGCCGGAAAGTTCAGGTTAACGAGCAACCGCTCCGAATTCTGAAACTGCTGCTAAAGAACCGCGGCGAACTTGTCAGCCGAGACGAGATTCGTAGCCTCTTATGGCCGAACGGTACGGTTGTGGAGTTTGTCAACTCCGTAAATGCCGCAGTCAAGAAATTGCGGAGTGCACTCGGGGACTCGGCGGATGAACCGCGGTACATCGAGACTGTCAAGGGGCGCGGATACAGGCTGATCATGTCCGTGGAGCATTCGGCCAGCAGTTCCAGCGCGGGAATCGCTGCGGATGAGTTTAAGGCGAACGGGCTCGTAGCCGAACCCAAGCAGCACCGGTCAGGCCAGCAGATCTCGCATTACAAGGTACTCGACAGAATCGGTTCCGGCGGCATGGGGGTGGTTTATCGGGCAGAGGACATAGGGCTAGAGCGCCGGGTGGCGCTCAAATTTCTTCCAGACGAGCTATCCAGCCATCCGGCCGCTTTGGAGCGCCTCCGCCTGGAAGCCCGCTCCGCCTCCGCACTGAACCATCCGAACATTTGCACTATCTATGAAATCTGCGAAGAAGCCGGACAGCCGTTCATCGCGATGGAGCTGCTGGAGGGCGACACGCTAGCCGACCGCATCTCGGGTAGCCCGTTGCCTTTTGCCGAAGTTCTTGATTACGCCTCCCAGATGATCGAAGGCCTTGAGGCAGCACATCGCAAAGGCATTGTTCATCGTGACATTAAGCCGGCCAACATCTTTATCACGAATGACAGGCTCGCCAAAATCCTGGACTTCGGCTTGGCGAAAGCAACGGCGTGGCGCGTGAACGGCGAGCATCTCACTAGCTCCGGAGCCGCCGCAGGCACCGTCGCCTACATGTCACCGGAACAGGCTCGGGAACAGGAGTTGGACGGACGGAGCGATCTGTTCTCGTTTGGGCTCGTGCTTTACGAGATGGCAACCGGAAGACTCCCCTCGGCAGCAACGCCGTTGATCGGGTTACCGCGTGCATTGGAGCGCATCATATCCAAAAGCCTGGAAAACGATCGTGAGCTGCGCTACCAGCACGCATCGGAAATTCGTGCCGACCTTCAGCGGCTGAAGCTCGGCCGGGATTCGAAACGAAATGTTGCAAGGCGCTGGAAACCGACCGGTTCTGTTTTGGCAGCCGTAGTTGCGATGTTGGTCGCGGCTTACTTCTACTTTCATCGGACTCCAAAGCTTACCGACAAAGACACCATTGTGCTTGCTGAATTCATAAATAGGACCGGTGACCCTGTATTCGACGGGACGTTGCGCCAGGGCTTAGCGATAGAGCCTGAGCAATCGCCGTTCCTCAGCGTCGTTTCAGACGAGCGCATTCAACGCGCACTGCAGCTAATGATCAGACCGGCACATGCTCCGCTTACCCCCGAACTGGCTCGCGAAGTATGTGAGCGGACCGGAAGCGCCGCCGTTCTGGAAGGCTCGATTGCAAGCCTCGGAAGGCACTACGTTAGGGCGCTGCGCGCAAAGAACTGTAGCACAAGTGAGGTCATCTACGACGAGCAGGTACAAGCCCCAAAGAAAGAACAAGTTCTTGACGCCCTAACCAAACTCGCCCGCAGCTTCCGATCGCGAGTGGGCGAATCGCTTGCCGCTTTAAGAGAGCACGATACGCCGCTCTCCGACGCCACTACACCTTCCCTAGAAGCCTTGAAAGCCTATAGCACGGGCTGGAAGGTCCATGCCTCAAATGGCTCGACAGCTGCCCTGCCGTTTTTCAAGCGTGCGATAGAAATCGACCCTGAATTCGCCATGGCACATGCATCGCTAGGGCGCATGTACGGCGACGTCGATGCGCCCGACCTCTCAGCAGAAAGCATCCGAAGAGCGTGGCAGTTCCGGGATCGCACGAGCGATCGCGAGAAGTTTTTTATTGCCGCCAACTACGATCTGCTTGTAACGGGAAACCTGGAGAAGGCTCGAGAGACAAGCGAGGCGTGGGCGCAAACTTATCCTCGCGAGGTACGACCCCACGCCATGCTATCCGGCATGGTCAACAAGGCCACGGCTCAATACGAAAAAGGCGCGGCCGAAGCTCAGAAGGCCATCAAGCTAGATCCGGATTACGCGATAGCCTATTACAACCTTGCCGTCAACAACGTGTGTTTAAACCGGCTGCAGGAAGCTGTGGATATCCTGCACCGTGCGACTACACGCGATCTGGAGATTGACGAGTTTTTCATGCTCGAATATGAGCTTGCCTTTTTGAAAGGTAACCAGGCAGGAATGGGAGAGGCAGTTGCTCAGGCTCAGGGGAGGCTGGGGGCGGAAGGCTTGGTATCCAATAAACAGGCATCTGTGCTCGCATACTCGGGTCATCTGCAACAGGCCAGGTCGAAGTCACGCGTCGCGGTAGCCCAAGCCGAGCAGGCGGGGCAGCACGAAAGAGCGGCGGCGTTTCAAGCGGGAGCGGCAGTGCGGGACGCTCTTTTCGGGAACGCATCTGAGGCAACGAAAACGGCCATGGCCGCTCTCAATTCTTCAAGTAATCGCGACGTGGAGTATGGTGCGGCCTTTGCCCTGGCTGTTTCCGGAGATTCATTCAAGTCGGGCGCACTCGCGAACGATATCGAGAGGCGTTTCCCTGAGGACACTCTAGTCCGATTTAGTTATTTGCCAGTGTTACGTGCGCGTATTGCCCTGAATCGAGGTGACCCAGCACGAGCTCTTGAATACCTACAACCCGCCGTGTCCCACGAGCTGGGGTTAACGTGGACTTGGTTCGGAGCGCTGTATCCGATTTACATGCGGGGCGAGGTTTATCTGGCACTACATCAGGGTGGCCTCGCGGCCGCCGAATTGCAGAAAATCCTCGATCATGGCGGAATTGTGCTACTCGACCCAATAGGGGCACTGACACGCTTGCAACTGGGCAGAGCGTACTCGGTCTCGGGCGAGATGGCCAAGGCCAAAAACGCCTATCGGGATTTCCTCACGCTTTGGAAGGATGCCGACGCGGATATCCCTATCCTCAAGCAGGCTAGGGCAGAATACGCCGGGCTGAATAAAGCCGAATGACGACCTCCTGCAGGAGTACTTTGAGCTAGGCTTAGCGTCCATGACGAAACTCGCCACCTCGGGCCACAGTGTAACGACGTGGCTAGACGCATTCTTGCCGATGTTTCCCTGGATCTGATGAACGCGGGCGGTGAGCCGGTTCTCCGCCATCGCCATCCGTACACAACTTTCGATGGCCGTAGCAAGGAGTCTTCCCGAAGTCATGGTCGCGAATCCTCCCAGACCGGTTGCCGCCGTGCCTTATTCGTAACGGAGCGCTTCTACCGGGTTTACTCTGGTCGCACGGTGTGTGGGAATCCAGCATGCAAGCAAGGCCACGGCGGCGAAGAGAACCCCGACGCCGCTTAAGGTAGCAGGATCGGCTGGAGCAACGCCGAAGAGGAACGATTGAAGAACTCGCGATAAGCCGAGCGCAGCGGCTGATCCGGCAAGGATGCCACCTGCGATCAGGCGAAACGCTTCGGTGAAGACCAGCTTGCGGATGTCGCGGCGCTCTGCTCCGACGGCTGTGCGAATGGCGATTTCGCGACGGCGGGATGCGACAGAGAGAGCGAGCACACCATAAATTCCGATCAGGGTCAGCACGGTCCCTATAGAAGAGAAGCCGATCAGTAGCTGCATTGCGAACGTGCGCGATGCGAGCGAGTCACTGCGGATTTCGTTCAGGGTTTTGACGTTCTCGATGGCCACGGTGGGATCGATTTGACGGAGCTCGCGGCGGACGGCGGCGATGACGGAGCGGGGATCGGACGCGGTGCGAATCACCAAGTGCTTGGAGAACGGAGTTGCTTCCCAGAAGGAGAGATAGATTTCGGGCTGGGCGGCTTGCGTGAGATCGTCGTTACGAGCATTTGAGACTACGCCGACGATGCGGATGCCGGGACGATTGCGGGTCTCGAACCAGAATCTTTTTCCAATGGCATTTTGGTGGGGGAAGTAGCGATTCGCGAAGGCCTGATTGACGATCGCCACATCGACTTCTTTCGCGTTGTCGGTGGAACGAAAATCGCGGCCGTCCAGGATCGGCTGGCGCATCATGGCAAAGTAGCCGGGCGTCACAGAGCGCATGGGGCAGGACAAACGATCGCTTTGTTTGGCAGGCACTGGTTGTCCTTCGATATCGACCTGGCCAGGCCAGTTGTTGCCAGTCAGGGGCACGCCCCAGGCGAAGGCGGCATGTTGCACCCCGGGCAGCGCGGAGACGCGTTCCAAGGCGCGGCGATGAAAATCGGTCTTGTTGCCTTGCACGGCCGTGACGCTCATTGTCAGGATGTGCGAAATGTCATAGCCGGATTGCACTTTGGAGAGATTATTCATGGTGCGAATGAGAAGTCCGGCGCCCACCAGCAGAGCAAGCGTGAGAGCGGCTTGAAAGGTCGCCACTCCGCGCAGAATTCGGCGTTCGCCTCGGCTGGCGCTACTTCGGGGCCCGGCGCTCTTCAGTACTGCAACTGGATCGAGCTGGGCGGCTCGTAAGGCTGGAACGAAACAGGCCAAGGCGGCAGAGACGATGGCTGCGGCGAAGCCACAGAGCAAGACCGGCCAAGCGGCCGTGACGGAATCGAGGCGCGGGATGGCGTGACCGCCGATCAACTTGGCGAGTTTGACGAGAGCAAAAGCAAGGCCAACGCCGAATCCGCCACCGACGATCGCGATGAGGAGACCTTCGGCGGAAGCCTGCACGAGAAGAGCGATGCGACGAATACCTAGCGCGCTGCGAACGGCGTATTCCGCTTGACGTTGAAGGCCGCGTACCAATAGTAAGGACGCGGTGTTTCCGCAGGCAATCAGGAGTACGAGCGCGGCGGCGCCGAGCAGAGGAAGCAGGATACGGCTGCCATCGCCGTTCAACTCGGCTTCGAGTGGTTCGATCTGTGGCACCATGCCCTGGAAGTCGCGTTCCGTGCGGGCTTGGCGAGCAATCATCACAGAGAGCTCCGATTGTGCCTGCTTGAAGGTGACGTTTTGACGCAAGCGCGCGACTACGTTCCATCCGAGATCCTTGAGAGATTTGGGGTCGGGCGCGGCGGGAAGCCAAAAGTCAACGAGAGCATTCGGGTCGTAGTTCGGTTCTTTCGCGGTGGTCGGGGAAGGCAGAAAACGCACGCCGGGCGGCATGACGCCGATGACGATGGGAGGCGTATCCCAGCGGCTCAGGCGAATGGTTTTGCCGATGATAGATCTGTCGCCGTTGTATTGGCGTTGCCATAAGTCGTAGCCGAGGATGATGACGGCCTTTTTGAAGGCGATTTCTGAATCGGAGAAGGCACGGCCGAGGATCGGATGAACGCCGAGCGTGCGGAAGTAGTCTTTCGTCACCGCCATGCCTTCGACCGAAGTGCTGCCACTTTGGAGAATGATGAAGTTGAAGGACCAATCGTAAGCGGCGATGCTTGCGAAAGACTTGGCTTGCTTCTGCCATTCGAGCCATTGCAGGGCAGCCCATCCTTGCGAGTCGGCAGCGGGTCGTCGATCGGTTCGCGCGGGTGGGATGAGCGCGAGGCGTTCAGGATCGTGGTAAGGAGGCGGAGTTAGCAAAACGCCTTGCACCAGACTAAATACGGCTGAGGTTGCGCCGATGCCGAGAGCGAGCGTCAGTACAGCCATTGCCGCAAAGCCGGGCTGTTTGACTAACCCGCGGAAATTGGGTTGCAGGTTTTGGAACACGCTACCTCCATGTTGGCCGAATACATATTACGCGGGAGAACGAGATCCGGTTAGCGACGGAGGTGAAAGTTTTTCAGGCATGGCTGTGGCCGACCGCAAAGGCAGATGCGGCCAGCCAAGTAAGATCTTCAAACAGGAAAGAACTCGGGATTCAGAATAGCGTGAGAATACTTCAAGGCAATTTTCTCAATTTGCCGCCGGAAGCGGCCCGACGGAACACCACGTTGAACAATTGACTCGTTGCTATACTGCGGGTTTCACTTCACCATGCGTAGGAAAGTAACCGTCATCGGAGCCGGAAATGTTGGCGCGAATACCGCGCAAAAGATCGCCCAAAAAGAACTGGCGGATGTCGTCCTTGTGGACGTCGTGGAAGGCGTGCCGCAAGGCAAAGGGCTCGACATGCTCGAGTCCGCGCCCGTCGAAGGATATGACGTCCGAATCGTCGGCACCAATGGCTATGACGAAACGGGCGACTCCGATCTTGTGGTGATCACGGCCGGTTTTCCGCGCAAGCCCGGCATGAGCCGTGACGATCTCCTGCTCAACAATTATGAGGTCGTCAAAACCGCGACCGAGCAAGCCGCGAAGCGATCTCCCAACGCCGTATTGATCCTGGTCACGAATCCGCTCGATGCCATGTGCTGGACGGCTCTCAAAGTTTCCGGTTTTCCCCGTAACCGCGTTATAGGGATGGCCGGCGTTCTGGATTCGGCTCGCTTCCGGACTTTCATTGCCGAAGAGCTGAAGGTCTCTTTCGAGAATGTCACCGCGATGGTCCTGGGCGGTCACGGCGATACCATGGTGCCGCTGGTCCGCTTTACCAACGTGAATGGAATTCCGATTTCCGAGTTGATGGACCAGGCCACGATCGACAAGCTGGTCCAGCGGACTCGCGATGGCGGTGCCGAGATCGTGAAGCACCTGAAAACCGGCAGCGCTTATTATGCTCCGGCGGCTTCGGCTGTCGAAATGGTGGAATCCATCCTTAAAGACAAGAAGAAGGTGTTGCCCTGCGCCGTTTATTTGAACGGCGAATACGGAATCAACGATCTGTTCGTAGGCGTGCCCGTGAAGCTCGGCAAGAACGGCGTCGAGAAAATCTACGAAATCAAACTCGACGAGGGCGAGAGAGCGGCACTCAAGAAGAGCGCGGATGCCGTCCAAGAGTTGGTATCCGTTCTTCAGCAAAAAATTGCGGTGCGGCCCTGAGCTGCAGCCGGCCCCAGGGCTGGCCTTTTCCTGGCGGAGACTACGTTACAAAATAAGACGGTGAGAGAAAGCGCGCCCCGCATCGATCCTAGATACGCGTGCTTCGGCATGAGACTTGCCGCCTCGAAAATCCATCGCTGGGGCGTGTACGCAACCGAGTTTATTCCCGTGCGCCGGAAGGTGATTGAATACACCGGTGAGCGCATCAGCCGCGGTGAAACCAAGCGGCGTGCCGAGTCGAGTCGGCTGATCTATCTCTTCACGCTCGATGATTATTGGACCCTCGATGGCGCCGTCGGCGGCTCCGGGGCGGAGTACATCAACCATTCCTGCGATCCTAACCTGGTATCGCGGGTTACCAAAGGGCACATCCTCTATATCAGCCGGCGCGATATCCTGCCCGGCGAGGAGCTAACGGTGGATTACCACTTCGGCAAGAAAGTGGAACGAGTGCTCTGCCATTGCGGCGCCGCCATCTGCCGCGGGACTATTAATCTGCTGAAATAAGAACCGTCCTTCAGGGGCGGACTTTTAGATCGTCAATCACCTTCGAGACGCCGTTGAGTTGTGCCACAGCCTGTTCGGCTGACTCCTTCTGCGCTTCCGAATCGACCGTTCCGCGCAGCGTCACAACCTGCCCGCTGGCGTCGACGGACACGTTCGTAACGGTAGAAAGCCCGGCCTGCCTGGCGAGCGTAGCCTTTACTTTGGCGACCAGAGCCGCATGAGTAAGCTCGGTGCCCGCCTCCTTCGTGCCGTTCCTCAGCTTCTCTCCAGCCGACGAGCCTTGCCCATTGGCGGTTCCGGGCTGCAAAGCGTGATTGATGTCCTTTTTCAAGACGTGCGCTTCCTGTTCAGCCTGTCGGCCTAGTTTCTGAGCCTCCGCGCGGGCGCGCTCGGCTCCGGCTCGGGTTTTCGCTTTTGCCTGTTCGGCTCTTTCCCGCGCGCGTTCTTTATCGGTATTGCTGCAAGCCACTGAAAAGGCAAGCCCGGTGACCAGGCAAACCAGGGCAAAACGTGGTCTCATTCGGCTCTCCTGACCGTCGATTCAACTGGTTGATCCAACTTCGATCTCAGGAGTTTCCGAGGACCCGGCCGGTGAAAAGCGAATCCCTGGAGAGTATCTTCAGCGGTCCGCCACTGCAGTGAAGAGAAATCCCGCCGATAAGTAAGAAGGACAACGCGGATTATGGATCTGGTCCCAATAAGCCCCAAGAAAGTCGTCTCCATCTGTGAGACCCAGCCGTTGACAGTTCACGGCTTACGCCATCTGCTCTCTTCCAGCGAAGACCTGCAGTTTGGTTCACCGCACTGCACCCCGGCCGAGTGGATGCTCAGCCCGAACGCCCATAAGACCGACGTCTTGGTCATCGATAAGGGTCTGGGCGCCAAAACTGTGCTCGATGCCTTGAGCCAATTGCCGGCCGAACATGGAACCACGCGAGCCACAGTTCCGGCTGTGGTGGTCTGGGGCATGTCGATTACAGAAGCGGAGGCGCTTCGGTTCCTTCAGGCGGGAGCCAAGGGAATCATCCGAAAGTCGGCGGACATTGAGACCGTAATGGCCTGTTTAAGTTCGGTTGCGCAAGGACGCAGTTGGATGCAAGACTCCGTCTTTCGCGATTCCGCGCCCGCATCGGAAGCGCAGGCTCGCACAGATCTTACCCCTCGAGAACATCAGGTAATGGAATTGGTCGAGCAAGGGTTCAAGAATCGCGAGATCGCCCAGGAGCTGGGCATTCGTCCTGGAACCGTCAAGATCCACTTAAAACACATCTTCGAGAAGACCGGCGTGCGTGGCCGGCATGGCCTGGCACTAAACGGACTGCGCCAAAAAGGCGTCATTTCGCTTCTCGCTTCCTAAACGGTCCCGGAAATAACCCCTAAGATTTCTCCTTGACTAGAGGCGAACAAAAGGAGAAACTAGGCACGAGGACATCTTCCCCGTGCAGCAGTTCGTCAGGCTCGTCGGGATCGCCCGGCTAGCAGCCGAAGGTACAGTTCTCGCCGACAAACAGAGAGTCGAATACCGCACCCTCCCCACTCGCAAGTGGCTGAATCGCTGCCATTCCCAGCGAGTTCCCTTTGATTGGTCCATCAATCCCTATCGCGGATGTGAGTACGGCTGCAAATATTGCTATGCCCGCTTCACGCATGACTTCCTCGAACGCCATGACCCGCGCCTCTTTGAGACGGAAATCTACGCCAAGGACTGGGATGCGGATGCTTTCATCCAGGAGTTGAAAGCCGTCAAGGCCGGGCAAATTATCGGAATTGGTACTGCGACCGATCCGTACCAGCCCGCCGAACGCAAATTCCTCCTCACACGGCAACTCCTCGAAAGCATGCTCCCTGTCCGCGGAGTCTCTATCTTTATCACCACGAAATCCAATCTGGTCAGCCGCGACTGCGATCTGCTCGTGAAATTAGCTGAATCGAACGAACTGCGAGTAACCGTCACGGTCACCACCATGGACCGCGATCTCGCCCGCATGACCGAACCGTATGCGCCGAGACCCGATTTGCGGATGAAGGCCGTCTCGCAATTAGCCGCCGCGGGTGTGCGCGTCGGGGTAATCGCCAACCCCGTGCTGCCGCTGATCACCGATTCGCAAGAGAGCCTGGAAGGGGTGGCGAAGGCGGCGAAAGAGGCAGGAGCGGATCAGTTTGGCGCCAACGTTCTCTTTCTCCAGCCGGCCGCTCAGCGAGTGTTTTTCCCGTTCGTGGCCGAGAAGTTCCCGCAATATCTAGGGCGCTATCGTGCCAGCTTCGCGCCGGGGCCGTATCTGAAAGGTACATACCCTGACCGCATCCGGTCTCTTGTTAACGAAATTCGAGCGAGAGTCGGCATTCCCTCGCGCGACATGGAGCGCGCCAGCCTGCCCAACCCGCCGGGCTCACAAATGATGCTGTTCTAGCACCTACCGCGCCGCTTGCTCAAACAAAGAAATGATCCTCTCGCTCAACATGGGCGAGCAGCAGGGCGTTTGCACAGGCTTAAACTCCATCAGCTCGGTGCGCGTGTAGTTCGGGTCGTAAAGATTGAGCTGCCACTTTCCGTCACGCCCGATCTTGGGCGGCTGCGGCGGCTTTAACCTGTGCGCCAGGACCGTCTTGTAACCATCCTGAATATTCGTGACGCCCAGCGCCAGATGATGCAGCACTCCCAAACGCTTGGGTGTCATAGGGCCCGTGGTCAGCATGTATTCCAGCCAGTCCGTCCCGTCGGGTACGCGCATGTCCACCCAATCCGTGCGGTCATCCGTCATACCGCCGTACCACATCACTTTGAATCCGAGGATGTCTTTGTAGAACCGGTCGGCGGCGGCGCGATCATGCACCGTGACTCCCACATGGATCATGTGGTTCGAGACGCGCGTATCCGGAAGGAACTTACCGAAATTACGGCTATGCAGCGAGCCCGGCATGTACTGCACGAACTCGACCTTGTGGCCGTCGGGATCGTTGACCATCATGCTGAGATTGCCGTCCAGTCCTGGCTTCAGAGTGTCGGGAACTTTTACGTTTTGGCTGGCGAGGTAGTCGCGAAGCTGCCGGGCATCGGTAGTCTCGAAAGCGATATGCGAGAGGCGATCCTGCGTCTCGCTCTTGAGATCCGGAAAGATTTCAATGTACTGGTGATCGTTGATCTTGAAGTAGATCAGCATCAGGCCGCCCGTTGGTTTGTCGAGGCTGAATGCCTCGTCGAATCCAAGCCCGTGCCCGTAAAACTCACGCGCCGCGGCGAGATCGTTCGTTTCTAATCCGATGTGCGCGACGCCGACAATTGGAGGGCGCTGCGCAGCGGAGCTACACGCCGCACTCAGCAGAAGAACAACAGCGGATGAAATCCAGGGCAGTCGCATTTCCACACGATACTACTCCAGCCGTGTACATGTGGCGTGGACGGTCGGTTTGTGCGGTCTGCGTTCTGACCCGATGCCTCATCAGTCCGCATCGCTTCGACGCTCGTTAAGAATGCTGCGCGGCCCTGACCGTGGCCTTCTTTTTGAAGCAACGCTGGTGGAACCCGCATCGGGCGTGCCCGCTCGCCGCATGATCCCAATCGGCCGGGCAGGTTCCTCTGAGCTTTCGCGCGTTTCGTCGACTGTCGAGACCGCGTTACCCGCATTGTCAACGCGTTCCACTTGAGCTTCTTCGCGGCTCAATGTCACTTTGTTCTGAACTGTTTCGCGCTCTTGTGCTTCCGTGATGTGAATCTCCTCTGTGACGACCCACTGCTTCTCCACCCGGAGAACTTCCGAAACGACGGGAACGATCAAAGTATTGCCGGTCCGCTGCACGGGTTGGGGACCATCCACCACCCGATTTGTCTTGACACGCTTCACTTCGACGTTTGATTTCCTGAGTTCCTGCTCTACGATTTCATCGTGGTTTTCCACCCGTTTTGTCACGCGAACCCCGCCCGTTACCACCGGAACGGTATCCGCGTGTACTTCTTCGCGGACGACCGGAACCACTAAGTCTTTGTCCTGCTCGCTCATAAGTTCAGCTTTTTGAAGTCTGTGGGAGTAAACGCGTGCGCGGCCCCGAAGTATTTCACGCTCTTGGCAGCCGAGTAGCGCTTGGTCAACACGTCAAAAAACCGCCAAGCCGCCGCGCGAGCGTTGCCAGGCGATCACTGATAAGTTGGATGCCTTCCTCGCTAAATGGCTTCTTCCGGATGTAAGAAGGTTGGCCTGTTTCCGAACAGGAAATTGTTCCCTCGAAGTGGCATCTAACTTACGAGGTAACTGTATGTTGGTAAAAGGAGCCCGCTCCATTTCACGTGGGTTTTTGATGTTTTTGCCGCTGGCGCTTTCGCTGCAGATGACAGCGGCCGAAAATGATACGCAAAGGCTCAATGCCTCCGCCCAGGTTCTAAACGAGATTATGACCGCCGGTGATCAATCGATCCCCACTGATCTTTTTCACAAAGCTTATTGTGTAGTGGTGATTCCGGGTATGAAGAAAGCTGGATTCATGTTCTCCGGAAAATACGGCCGGGGCTTTGCATCCTGCAGAAATCCGGAGGGATCAGGTTGGACCGCCCCTGCCGCCATGCGTGTAGAAGGCGGCGGATTTGGGCTGCAGGCTGGCGGCTCGGAGACTGACGTCGTTATGCTGGTTATGAGCCGGAAGGGCATGGATGGAATACTGGCAAGCAAATTCACGCTAGGCGGTGAGGCGTCAGTCGCGGCCGGACCCGTTGGGCGCGAGGCCACCGCTCAGACCGATGCCTCCATGCACGCTGACATTTTGTCCTGGTCAAGATCCAAGGGAGTGTTCGCCGGAATTTCTCTCCAGGGCGCAACATTGCGGGCCGATTCCGAGGCGAATCAAGCGCTCTACGGACAAACAGAGTCCAACACCGACATTCTCACTGGCAAGGTGAAGCCGCCCAGCGATGCGTCCAGCTTCCTGGATGACCTCACGAAGTACGGTGGCGAGGCGAGAAGAGCGTAAGAACACTACTCTCCACGCATTCGCGAAACGGCCGGGTGGATACCTTTGCAGGTACTCGCCCGGCCTGTTTTTATCGATGTTCCCTCGATCAGCGAGCCGTTGCTCGCGCTTTGCCAGTCACTTTATCCCAACCGTAACGAACGGCATCTTTCATCTTTTCCCAAGAGCTGTTCGGATATCTCCGTCCATAATCCGATTGAAGATCGGACTCGACTTCCTGATACGAGCGGCCCTTATAACGAGGATCCGAAGCCATGTCGTATCCATATCGGTATGCGGGTTGGTACGTGTCGTATGAGGTGCCACCGGCGCCGTATCGCTTCTGAAAATCGGCGCGGAAGTCGGAATCGTCGAACGTCCTTGTTTCTCCGGCGCTCGCGGGAGTCTGCTCGACCCTAACATCTGTGTGCCGAACCTTATCGCGAACGGTTTCGGTGCGTTCAGAAACATCCTTTCCGACCCGAACCTCCTCGACTACCCTAGCCTGTTTGGAGATCACTGGCTCTTCTGCGAACTCCTGTACCTCGATGACCTGTTCCTGGCCAGCCGCCAAATCGGCGTCGGTCGCGGAACGATCAACCGGCCGGCGTTCCACTCGTACGCGCTCTTCGCGTAATGAGATGCTCTCTTCAGCCGGCTCCTCGACAACTCGCGAGTAGACTCGAACGCCGCCCCGCAGCACTTGTCGCTTTCCTATCTGAACGTTTTCCTTCACAACTGGGATCGCTTTACCCTCGTCAGTGCCACCCGCTTTTGCTTGTCTGGTACCACCCGATTTGGCTTCGCCGGTACCACGCGCTCTTGTTTGGCTGGTCCCACCCACCGCCGCTGCTCCACCGGTCTGAACGTCTACCGGAGAGTGGCGGTTCAAAATGTCCTCCACAACAGCAATGTCCTCTCCATCTGCGTCAACCCTCAGCAAGCAATTTCCTTGGGTTAACGCGTTCTCGTATTCTGAGCGATCTGCGTCGTGCTCGTCTCCGAAAAGCGATCTAAACCATCCGCCGATTCCACCTCCCGTGGATTCGGCTTTCGAGCGCGATTTGTCATCTCCCATCTCGAGATAGATATCATCGCGCGGAATGCCGGCCGTTTCTAGTTCAGTTGCAGCAGCTTGCGCCTCTGTGCTGTTACGAAAAACAGCAACTATTGTACTTCCTGCTTGATTAGCCATGTCAGTAACCTCCCTTGCTTCGACGCCTTCCGAATTAAACTGCTTCATCCGAGTGTAAGAAGGTATAAGTAGGTGACCAGCGGCTGTTGCGAAGCCTCGGCGCGCCCGCCTTGCAAATTCAATTTCTTAGAGTTGCTAATCACAAATTGCTGGCAGCATTGCCAAGTCTATCGGGAGTACTAAGTAACTTTGCGGGGAGGCCCTGCGAGCCGGCTTAGACAGTAATTTAGGCCAGCAACACTTTTTCCACTTAAGAGATCAACACTACGTGATCGCTCGACTCCCGAGAGGAAAGCGACGTATAGGAGGGATTTGAATGGCAACAACGAAAGCTGGTTTTAGTACGGATGACTTCACAGATAAGGCTAGTGATACAGCCCAGAGCGTGAAGGATAAGGTGACCGATGCGGCGGCTGCCGCAAAGCAAAAAGTTTCTGACGTCGGAAGACAGGCGACTGACAAGATCGACGAGAGGCGTGGGCCAGCAGCCGACGCGCTCGAGAGCGCCGCATCCAGCCTTCACGAACGAGCGGAAGACCTTCCGGGTGGCGAGACGGTGCGAAGCGTCGCCCATTCTACCGCCGAGAAGCTCGAATCGACGGCCGGGTACATTCGAGAGCACGATGTCAAGGCGATGATGTCGGACGTGGAAGACATTGTAAAGCGCAATCCAGGGCCTTCGCTTCTGATTGCCGCCGCTATTGGCTTTCTGATCGGCCGAGCTTTCCGTGAAGACTAGCATCTCCGATAACGGGCGCTCGAACATGGCTGGAGAAAATAGCCGATCTATTGCGGATGTCCTCCAGGACATTCTTGCAAACGTACAGACGATTATTCGTTCGGAAGTCCGATTAGCAAAAGCGGAGGTAACCGAAGAAGCGACAAAAGCCGGCCGCGCAGCGGGCATGATGGCCGGCGGAGCAGTGGCAGGTCTATTCACAATTTGGTTGCTGTTGCTGACAATTCTCTTTGGGCTGGCGACAGTTATACCGATGTGGGGCGCCGCGCTCTTACTGTTCGCCGTGATGGGCGCGGTAACTGCCTTTCTGCTGACGGCTGGCAAGAAACGATTCGATACCGTCCATGCAAAGCCGGAAAAGACAATTGAAACTGTGAAGGAGAATGTCGAATGGGTGAAAAGTCAAACCAAATAGAACGCCAGATCGTAACGGAACGGGGACAGCTCGGAGCGAATTTGAACGAGCTCCAATCAAAAGTGCAAGAAGCCACTGACTGGCGCGTTCAGTTTCAGAAGAGGCCGATGCTGATGATCGGCGTTGCCGCGGGCGGTGGACTGCTTATCGCTTCGCTATCGGGACGGAAGTCGAGATCCCGGCGGCACTACACCGAGGACCGGGACGACCGCGGCGCTTCCGAGCATCGGCGGGGCACGGAACTGCAAAAGAACAAAGCGCTGGAGACCTTCGACACCATCAAAGGCGCGATGATTGGCGTTGCTGCAAATACGTTTCAGGACTTCTTAGGACAGCTCATCCCGGGTTTCAAGGAGCAGTTCCAAAAAACGGCGCAACAAAAACAGTCTGCAGTCCCCTCCGCTGGCCTGCCTCCGGCAACGCGGGCTGCTGCCAACTTGTAGAGACGCAGTGAACAGGCCACCGACGCTGGCACGATAATCACCCTGCAGGGCACCAGATGCAATGCGCCGGCCTGCGATTGATCGCCCTCGCCTCCTCCACTTATTCAGGATCGCTCTCGTCGTTTCAGTGATCCTGATTGGTGCGGCGCTGGTGATTCTTGCTGCTCGATGGCCCTTCACTCGTCAGGCAACAATCCAATCTTTCGAACAGGTTTCATCCAGCGAAGTTCAGATTGTCGGCTTTCGCGAGATCTTTTTTCCGAGTCCCGGCTACATTGCTCAGCAGGTGACGTTCAGGCGAGACCATCGGCCCGGTGCTCGCCCGATCGCCACCATTGCCAAGATCAACTGCCGAACTAGTTGGCCCGCGCTCATCACCTTTACTCACAGGGTCAGCCGGATGAATCTCGAAGGGGTTCAGATCTACGTCCCCGCTCACGTTTCACCGCCCGTCCGACGACACCCCGAGCCGCTGATCAAGACGACCGTCACGGAACTCTCTGCAAACGGCACGGTCCTCGAAATCGCTCCGCGGCAACCTGGCGGCCAAACCGTGCGCTTCGAGTTCCCCAAGTTGACTCTGAACAATTTAGCGAGAAACAAAGCGATCGAGCTGAGTACCGTCGTGCGGAATCCGACTCCCAAGGGCGACTTGGCTGTATCCGGTACAGTCGGGCCGCTGATGCTGGGAAAAATTGCTGACATGCCAATCGTCGGCACTTATCAATTCAGGCACGCAGATCTCAGTTCGTTCAAGGATGTGGCCGGTGATCTCTCAGCGGACGGGCAATTTAAGGGTACGGTTGGGCGAGCCGAAGTCATTGGGACCGCCAGAATTCCAAATTTCGAAGTCACCAGCAGCCGGCACTCCCTTGGACTCAGCGCCGAATACCGGGCCACAGTCGACGGTACGAGCGGGGATGTTATTCTCCAATCCGCGCAGGCTCACTTTTTGGGAACTACCTTGATTGCGCGAGGATCGATAACTGGAAGAAAAGGAAAAACGGTTTCGCTCGACTTTGTCGCCCGGCCGGCTAACGTTCAGGATGTTTTGCGGTTGTTTGTTACTTCTGACCGGCCTCCCCTCGACGGTCCGATCGCGTTTACCGCGCACGTGGTCCTTCCGCCGGAACGCCGAACCTTTCTCAAAAGAGTTCAATTGGATGGTGATTTCACCATCACCCATGCCGAGTTCACCAGCGCAACAACGCAGGAGAAAGTAAATCAGCTCAGTGCGCGCGCGCGGGGCGATAAGAACAAACTCAAATCGCAAAATGGTCCCGGCCCTGTAGTTTCAGATTGGCAGGCAAGAGTAAAGCTCCGTGATGCCATCGCCTCTTTATCAGCGGCTTTGTTCGCCGTACCCGGCGCCGTTGCCGAAGGCGGCGGTACTTACGACTTAACAAACCACGCGATCGATCTTCGAGGTAAGCTCGCCATGCATGCAAGTCTTTCAAAAGCAACAACCGGAATCAAGTCCGTTCTGCTGACCCCGCTCGATCCATTGTTCAAAAAGAATGGCGCTGGGGCGGTCCTCTCAGTTCGTGTTAGCGGTACCTACTCGCATCCGGTGTTCAAGGTGTCTCTCAAGCGCTAGACTCTTCTCATACCTATACGTAGGCTTCGCGAAGATTTACCAGTGCGTTGTCGGTCACCTGCGCGGGTCTACGTTTGAGAGCCTATGCAAATCGGAGCAGCGGTTTCGCTTCTGAAGAAGACTTATAGTAACTGGAGCGATCACCACGCCCCACGCTTAGGTGCGTCGGTAGCGTTTTACACGCTACTCTCATTTGCGCCGCTTCTTGTGTTAATCGTTGCTGTGATTGCGTTGGTCTTTGACCAGCAAAGAGCGCAGAACGGCCTGATTGATCAGGCTCGGCAAATGATCGGAGATCGGGGCGCGGACACAGTAAAGTCGCTCCTGATGCATGCCCAGGAGCCTTCGTCCGGAGTAATCGCCAGTGTAATTGCCTTTATCACGTTGTTATTCGGTGCATCCGGAGTGTTTACCGAACTCCGTGATGCTTTGAATATCATTTGGGAAGCCGAGCCCAAGAATGAGTCCGGGTTCATGGGTATGTTGAAGCAGCGGCTGTTCTCCTTCGGGATGGTTCTGTCGGTGGGGTTTCTACTTCTGGTGTCGCTCATCATCAGTGCGGGACTCGCCTTCCTGGGTAAATTCTTTAGTACGCTGATTCCGCTCCCGGCATTTGTTTTTGAAGTAATTAACTTTGCCGTGTCCTTCGCCGTAGTCACTCTGCTGTTTGCGCTCATGTTCAAGTTTGTGCCCGCTCGTGATATCTCATGGCGGGATGTGCGGGTAGGAGCCGTCGGAACAGCACTTTTGTTTACGATCGGAAAGCTGCTCCTTGGCCTTTATATGGGCAAAGCAAGCGTCGGCTCGGCTTACGGGGCCGCTGGTTCGCTGGTGGCAGTCATTGTCTGGGTGTATTACTCAGCTCAGATCTTCTTTTTTGGCGCTGAGTTCACTCGCGTCTACGCGGATCAGCATCTCAGCGTCCAGAGGCAGACCGCGCATCCCGCTCCTACGCCAATACGAGAGCGCGCCTTCGAGGCAACTGGCTCCGTTCATGGCAAGTCGCGTGGCTCCGTCCTGGTCGCAGCGGCAGTTGGTTTTCTGTTAGGGCGAGCTCGAACAACAAAGCACCGCACTTAGTGATTGTGGACGCTTTGTGGGCAGGATTACATCCTGCGCGACGGTTGCATACCGCCGCATCATTAAAAAGTTCCGAGTGGGACCGCGCTTGGCGGGCACGTGCGGTTCCTGCATAGTACCTTTCCCGTTTTGGAACAGTTACTTTCGGGGGGAGCGGGTGTCTACCGGGTACAAACGGGGGAAACATGCGCGCCGTCCCGCTACTGGCTTTGACCTTGACTGCTTTCTCGCTCAGCGTAAGCGAGGCGTCAGTGATTTACACCTACAAAGAAACCCAACCGCAGCACATGCCCACGCCCAGCTTTCTCGATCCGCTGGTGCCCACGACAATCGGGTTCTCGTTGACGGTGCCCGATTACCTGCCGGCGGGAACTGAAAATTCGTTCCTAGGAGATCAGTTCACTTCCTGTTGGTCGATCTATGGCCTGCCCTGTACCCTTGCCCTACTCGATCAAACCGCAGATGGCGTTTCGGTCAATCTCTGGTTGAGCGATGACGGCATCTACGATATCGCGGGTTTCCCGGGAGCCAGTCTGGGGCACGATGGAACCTACGGTGATCCTTCCGGTGACTTTTTCAGCGTGGTCGATCCGGTGAGTGCTCCGGAACCGATGCCGGGCGCGCTGCTCGTCATGGGTGGGCTGGGACTGCTTTTATGGCGCTCTGCCCCGGCTCTTTATCGTGCTCTTTTACCGTGAGGGCTTTGTGGATGTAGTAAAGCGCACACTCACGCTCATCGGCTGAAGAATAGTTCCGCTATTCAGATCGTAAGGACTTGACGGGATCAATACGAGTCGCTCTCCAGGCAGGAAGAGCCGTGGCGATAACGGTTACGGAGAGAACCAGCAGCGTGACGGCGGTAAAAGTAAGAATATCTGTCGCCGCCACTCCATAGAGGAGGCTGGCCAAGAATCGGGTCAGAACCAGCGCGGCGAGGATGCCGCCAACAACTCCGTACACGGAAACTCGTAAACCCTGGGCCAAGATCATCGAAAGAATGCGCCGGGGTGTCGCTCCGATGGCGACACGCAAGCCGATCTCGTAAGTTCTCTGTCCGACCCAGTAAGACATCAGACCGTAAATACCGATCACGGCGAGCAGTAATGCCGCGCCGGCAAAACTAAGGAAGACTCGCATCGTGGACCGAAAATCCGAAATCGAGCTGGCCACAACATCTTCCAGGGGCAGCACTCGCCCGACGGGGACGTTCGGGTCCTGGTCTTCCGCTAACTGGCGGATATCGTTTCTCAAACGAGCGGTATCAATATGAGGCTTTACCAGCAACGTCATTGCCGCGGGGATCTGTCCATCCTCTTTCTCCGACTGTGAATACGGCAGGTACACTGTGCCTGAAACCCAATCAGGCAGGCCCTTGGCTAGGCTGTATTGGCGCACATCGGCAACCACGCCGACAATCGTTCTCCAGTGTTGGCTGTTGGATGATTTGATGTGCTTTCCCACTGCATTTTCCCGAGGCCAGAAGCGCCTCGCCGTGGAGGCGGAGATCAAGGCTACACCCGCCGAGCTTGCGCCATCGGCCGACGTGAAGTATCTGCCAGCGAGTAATGGAATATCCAAGATGTGAAAATACCCGGAGCTCACCGCGCCCAGCCACAGCATAGGCGCCGGATGGTCGACGGTCTTTGGATGTCCTTCCACGTCGACCGGAATGGTGGGCAACTCTCCATCCAGAGGAACGCAGTTGGAGACTGCGACGGCGGCTACACTGGAGATCCCACGGGTACGCTCGATGAGGCGATCGTAGAGCGCAACACAGGCCGCGCGTTGAGTACACGAGACCTGGTTGGGGCTAATTTGCACGGTGAGAATGCGCGTGGGCTTGAATCCCGGATTGGCGTGCGAGAGTTTATACAAGCTCCTTAACAGGAGGCCCGCGCTCACCACCAGCACCAGCGTCAGGGCCACCTCTCCAGCGATGAGGAAGTTGCGAAAGCGAGTCCAGAAACCAGCGGTCGATCGCTGGCTTCCCGTTTTGATCGCTTCCGTGAGATCAATCTGGGAAGCGCTGAGCGCAGGAGCAAGTCCGAACGCGAGACCTGTTACCAGGGCCAGTATTGTCACGGCGGCAACGACTTGCCAATTAATTGCGGCTTCCGCCAAACCGGGCGTGGACACCGGCAACAGGGATTTGAAGATAGTGAGCGC
The DNA here is from genome assembly GCA_963762495.1 of uncultured Acidobacteriaceae bacterium. GTDB lineage: Bacteria > Acidobacteriota > Terriglobia > Bryobacterales > Bryobacteraceae > Bog-105. The sequence goes on along the minus strand of CAVXKZ010000006.1, from coordinate 226,861 downwards.
GCTCATTCCCAGAACTATCCCCGCTACGGCGCCCAAAAGCGCCAGCCCCACGCTTTCGGTTAGCAACTGACGAATAATGCGCAGCCGACCCGCTCCTAATGCGGCCCGGAGAGCTATTTCCTTCCGGCGAGCGGTAGCGCGCGACAATAGCAAACTCGCGATATTGACACAGGCAATGAGCAGTACTACTCCAACGGACGCGAGCAGAATGATCAGTTTGCCCCGGATACCGCCAACAATGTCTTCTTGCAGCGAAATGGCGCTGGCATCCGCGTTCCAGTCACGGGCCATGGGATAGGGAAATGTTTTTCTGAACTGTGGGACCAGGCGCCGGACTTCACCTTGTGCTTCGGCGATGGTAGCCCCGGGGCGAAGCCGTGCCACCAGGGGCACAAACTCGCCCGCCCAGTATTCCAGGAGGTTCGACGGATCGAGCCGCATAGGTATCCAAAGCCGCACCTGGGCGGAAGGATAACTAAACCCGGCCGGCATGACCCCGACAATCTCGCGATGGATGCCATTCAGCGTAATGACGCGGCTTAGGATTGCCGGATCGCGGCCAAAATGGTCCTTCCACAAAGAATCGCTAATGATGACGACGCCATCGCGGCCGGGGAGATCCTCTTGTGGCTTAAACCCTCGTCCCATTGCTACTGAAGCCCCGAGCACGGAAAGAAAATTCGAGGAAGCACGGCTTCCGGTGACGCGACTCGCCGCACCCTCTCCAGTGAGGTTCAAATCGGAGCCGGTGCTCACCGCGGCGATATTCATGGCACGGCTTCGCTCCTGAAAGAACGGAATTGCAGCGCGTGGATAAACTCCCGTGACGCGCAGCAAGCGCTGCGGCTCAGAGTAAGGCAAAGGGCGAACTAACAAGGTGTTCACGAGAGTGAACATAGCCGCATTGCCGCCTATGCCCAAAGCGAGCGACGCCACCGCGATGCCGGTAAAAACCGGTGTTCGCCTGAACATCCGCGCGGCGTAGCGCAGGTCTTGTAACAGCCGCTCAAGGCTCATAAAACTCTGCATATTCCGGCATTCTTCCTTTGCGAACGTGATATTGCCCATCTCTCTCCGGCTGAGATCGGCAGCGGATTGGGCCGGCACGCCGCTACGACGATGCTCTTCCTGCTTCAGCAAGCTGTGTGATTCGAGCTCTTCGGACAATTCCCGGTAGGACTGAACACGCCGCCATTGGAAACTCAGCCGGTGCCAGCTCCGGATAAGGGCCATCTGAAACGAGCGCTTCATCTTCCCATCGTCTCTCGATGGAAGTGTCTCTAATTTCCGCCCTTGATGTCAACTGAGGTTGGCTTTTCCATACGGTCACAGTACCGATCGCACCCCCCGATCAGCGGCGCGCTCCGCCCTGCCGCCCACGCGGCACGCCTTGGGTTGGCTCCGCAGAGATGCTCCTGAGCAGTAGCGATACTGTTTGACCGCCATCTTGCGTTCCTACTAGCGCGGTGCCGGGAACGCAGCCACGGCCACTGCATCCTCCAGTAGCAATTCGCATCCAGCCATGCTGCGCGTCGAAAAAGTCCGCCTTTGTTACTGCAGCGTTCTTTGGTAACTCCGCCGGCAGCGGTGCTGAAGCCTCTGTCGAATCTTTGCGGAGGATCATCTTGCCAGCGTTCCCGGAAGCCTCCAGAAAAGCTGAATCGAAGATTGCGAGCGGGCCAACCCCGCGCAGGTCACGTCTTACGCTCTCGATCTGCCACGAGTCCCCGCCGTCCCTCGTGGAGTATGTCCAAGATCCATAGCTTCCGGTGCGACGTGGACTAAGACCGCGAGAAGCCCCTTTCGTGGCGTCTGAAACCCGAAAGCGTCGTAGAAGGGATGCGTGACATACGCCCCCCGGGCATCCGGCACCGTATATGGCCGCACCTGCTCAGGGAGGAGCGGAATCTTTCGCTCCCAGGTCCGCCCCCCATCTTGTGTGCGATATAGCTCATCTCCGAGCGCTCCACCGACCACCCAGCCTGTTGACGTAGAGAGAAATTGAATCGTGCCGCCAATGGGAGGGTTAGGCAGAGCGCTCCATGTCTTGCCTCCATCGGCGGTCACGAAGAGCGCACCCCTGCTCCATGCGGAGCTAGACATCTCTCCTAACAGCAGCCAGCCATGCGTGTTGTCAACAAAGCTCAGGTTCCCCCCATTTGCATAGCCTTCGAGCAGAAAAGTATCCGCGGGAAAAGCTGCCACCGACCAGGACGTGCCTCCATTTGCCGTGATCGCGACGGAAATGACGGGCAAGCTGGCGTTGGGAGCGCTATGAAGCACGGCCCAGCCGTGGTCTGAGTCGAAAAAGTAGACCGTATCGATGAGTTGCCCAGTCGCCAGAGCAGGCGTGATGTCAGTCCAAGCCTGACCCGCCGTGTCGGTCCAGAGAATCTGCTCCCCGGCCAGAACCCAGCCTTCCGAGCCGGTCATCAGGTGCATGTCCCGAATCGGCAAATTCAAGTTGTTCGGATCAACTGCTTTCGGCTGCGATTGCGCCGCCCATCCGGGAACCGTCCAAAAGAGAATCGCACTCGCGAATGCATACGAACTCGCATTGCGAATTTTGCGGCAATACTCGCGAAACGATTCGCCTACACCGTCGCGAAACGCTACCCCTAAGTGCTTGCTCGTTATCCCGTCTAGCGCGGCGCGCTCTTTGAGCCACAACTGAATGCTGCCCTCGGCCTTTGCGACGAGTTCCCCCAGCGCCTCAACACGGCTGGCGGCATCCGACACTGGCTCTTTCACAAAGTGCTCAGAGATTATCAGCTCTGGGCCAGAGTCGCCTCACCTTCTACGATCTTTCGGACATCCTCCATACGGTCACAGATCGGCCCAAGTTTATATTCACCGCGGAATCCGCCGCTTACGGCGAATTTCAAACGTACAAAGAACGTTTTCGGGGTCTCGTATGCTATGGTTTCGCAGGCTCGCAACACGTCCCCTCGTGTCGCGGGCCATTTCTTTTTCAGGAGCCCATCGAAGATGACAGCCCGATCCATCCGCCGCGCCGCCGAGCGCCAAGCCGCCAAACTCGCCCGCAAAGCCGAAAAAGCTGCAGTTCACTCCGTCGGCATCCAGCTTGATTCCGAGCCGGAAGCGTCAGCGACCACTTCCGTTTCTCCCGGCCCAACTGCAGGCGAACCGCGCCAACGCCCAGCTCAGCACGGGTCCAACAAGTTTAGACGGTAAAGCCACTTCCTGCCTCAATGCGGTCAAAACAGGGCTCACCGGCCGCACCGTCCTGCTCCACACCGATGATGCCGCCGACTACCAGCGCCACATCGCCGCTTATGAAAAGGAACTCTCTCCCGTCGGGCCGCGCGAGTGCGATCTGGTCCAATCCATTGCCGATACCGCCTGGCGTCTCGGCCGGATCCCCGGGCTCGAAATGGCCATCTATGCACGAGGCCACGTGCAGTTTGCCGACAAGTTCAAGGATCACGACGAGACTCTCCGTCCCGGCCTGATCGAGCTCGAAACCTTCCTCGCCTACGAAAAGCAGCTTCGCAACTTGCAGCTTCAGGAAGCGCGGCTGGCCCGCCGTATGGCAAAGGACGCCGCCGAGCTGCGCGAGCTCCAGCACGCCCGCCGAAAGAAGGAACTGGAAGCCCAAAAGGATGTCCTGGTGCGAGCCGCTCAAGCAAATGGGTTCGAATTTTCAACTGCGGACGTCGAAGGCTATTTACGAGGTGCGATGAGCCCGCGGGTTGTCAGCGAGGCGAAGACTCAAGCAAAAGATGCGGCTCAAATCGCCCGTGCCGCTCTCAACCCCGAAAAATCGAGGCAAGAAGCCGCCTAGCCGGCTCGATCAAGCGCGCAATGCCTGAGGTTTGGTGGCGATGGCCTGAGGACTCTGGCGTCGATTGAGAAGAATCCCGATTCCTAGTACTAGCAGGGCCAGCGCGATCCATTGCGTGAGGGAAAACGGGCCCACCAGTGCCTGTTCGTGTACGCGATAGAACTCAATGATGAAGCGTGCAATCGAGTAAAGAACCAGATATAAGCCAATGATTTCGCCTGGACGGTGGCCGCGCACGGCACGCCGGTAGAGGAAAAAAAAGATCAGGAGGTCTGCGGCGGATTCGTAAAGCTGTACCGGATGGAGGTTGACGTTAAGCGGGACGGGTGCGGCAAAATCGGAGCGGAAGCGCACGCCCCACGGCAGCGTGCATTCTCTTCCCCAGCAGCAGCCCGCGGCGAAGCAGCCCAAACGTCCGATAGACTGGCCGAGCACGATTCCGGGAGCAAAGGCGTCCATGGTTTTGAACGCGGGCAGATGTTGGCGGTGCATGTAGAAAATCGCCACCAATAGAGCGACGATAAAGCCGCCATGGAAGACGCCGGCCGCCTGCAAAGTCTCGAGCGAGAAAATCTGTCCCGGGTCGCGAATGTAATCGCCGAGATCGAAAAGGAACATGAACAGCTTCGCGCCGACTATACCGGCGATGGCGCAGTACACAGCCAGGTTGGCAATCTTATCTGGATTGAGACCGGCGCGGCGTCCCAGACGCAACGCGACAGCGAGACCGGCCAGGAAACCGAGTGCGACCAGCACCCCGTACGTTGGTATGTAAAAGGAACCGATGCTGATCAGTTTTGGATACATGACTACCTATGAACCAGCGGAGGCTTGATCGGGGCCGCTTTCCCGTGCGGGCGCAAGAGATCGATTAGCAATAGAATCGCGCCGACCGTGATAGCGCTATCCGCCACATTAAACGCAGGAAAAGACCAGCCGCCGTGATACACCTCAATAAAGTCTGTCACCGTCCCGTGTGCGATGCGATCGTACAGATTCCCGATTGCACCGCCCAGAATCAACGAGAGTCCGAACCGGCTGACTGCCCCTCCGAAGGAGCCGGATCGGTTGAACAGGGCCGAAGCGACAAACAGCAACACCAATGTGGATACACCTATTAAGATGCTGCCGCGCAGCCACGGGTTGCCGCCGGCTAACACTCCGAACGCGGCGCCGGGATTCTCGGTGTGAACTAACCGCAGCCAGCCCGGAATGAGAGGACTCATATCGAAACTGTTGAATGAGCGCTGGACCAGCACCTTCGTTATCCGGTCGGCGGCGATGATCAGCATCGCGATCAGCACCGGCCATAACTCGTAAAGCAAACTGCGAGAACTTCGCACTTACTCGAAAAACTCCGGCAATACGGACGCACAGGCGGCGCAAACGGTAGAGAACGTCGGATCGCTGCCCACATCCGTTGTGTATTTCCAGCAGCGTTCGCATTTATCGCCGCGAGCGCGTTCGACGCGCAGTTGCAGCTCGTCCGATCCGGTGCGCTCCAGGTCCACCTGCGACACGATGAACCAGGCGGGCAGATCGGCGGCGTGGATCTCGAGCAGATCGTACAGATCTCCACCCGCTCCTAAGGAAACCGCCGCTTCGAGGGAGGAGCCGATCACCTTCTCCTCGCGCGCGCCGTCGAGAGCCTTCAGGACTCGATCGCGTACCGGAACCAGCAGATCCCAATCGGCGGCCTGCCCGCGCTGCATTGTCGTGAGCCCCTCGGTCAGCTCTCCCGCTTCCGGAAAATAGGCCAGATGCACGCTCTCAGGCGAACTCGATCCGGCGACGGTGTAACGCCAAACCTCTTCGCAGGTGAAGGAAAGAATCGGAGCCAGCAGGCGGACGAGTGCCAGATTCAAACGATGAAGCGCCGTTTGCGCGCTGCGCCGGGCTCGCGAACTTGGTCCGGCGGTATACAGCCGGTCTTTCGAAACATCGAAGTAGATCGCGCTCAGATCGGTGATGGCGAAATCGTACACAGCCCGGTAAACCTTGTGAAAGCCGTAGTCTTTATACCAATCGACGCATCTCTCAACCAGCTTTTCCGCGCGCAGGAGAATCCATGCATCTATCCCGGAAAGCTCGTCGCCCGGCAGGCTGTCTTCGACCGGATCGAATTTCCCCAAGTTGCCCAGGATCCAGCGGAAAGTGTTGCGGAGTTTGCGATACGCCTCCGATAGGCGATCGAGGATCACCGGCGACATGCGCACGTCTTCCATGTAGTCGACGGAGGCGACCCAAAGCCGCAGCAGATCCGCGCCCTTCTGTTTGACTATGGTCTCGGGCTCAATGGTGTTGCCCAGGGATTTCGACATGGCGCGGCCATCGGCATCCAGCGTCCATCCGTGCGTCGCGCATTCGCGATAGGGCGCTTCATTTTTCAGCCCGACTCCGACCAGCAACGAGCTGTGGAACCAGCCCCGATACTGGTCGCCGCCTTCGATGTACATGTCGGACGGCCAAGGCAGATTGTTCTCCGGATTCAGCACCGCGAGATGGCTCGAGCCGGAATCGAACCACACGTCCAGGATGTCGGTCTCCTTCCGAAAGCTCGTGCCTCCGCATTTTCCGCACCGGCCAGCCGGGCCGACCAGCTCAGTGGCTGTCTTTTCGTACCAAACGTCAGCGGTGTATTCGCGGAACTGATCGATTACCCGATCCAGCACCTGCCTGTCGGTAAACGGCTCGCTACAAGCCTCGCAGTAGAAGACAATGATCGGGACGCCCCAGACACGCTGGCGCGAGATGCACCAGTCTGGACGCTGGGCGATCATGTTCGTCATCCGCTCCTCGCCCCATCCGGGATGCCACTGTACTTTCTTAATGGCCTCCAGAGCGCGGCCGCGCAGATTCTCGCGATCCATACCAATGAACCATTGCTCTGTGGCGCGGAAGATTACCGGGTTGTGACAGCGCCAGCAGTGCGGATAACTATGCTCCAGCCGCGCCTGACCGGCCAGCGCGCCATGCTCCTCCAGCAGCTTGATGACGATGGGATTCGCCTCCCAAATGGTTCTCCCGATCAGCTCCTCCGGCAGCGCGCCGCCTGCGCCTTCGGCACGGAAGATTCTGCCGGACGCGTCCACGGGACAGTAAACCGGAATGCCGTAGCGTTGGCAGACCACAAAGTCGTCTTGTCCATGACCGGGAGCCGTGTGAACCGCGCCGGTGCCCTGCTCGAGGGTGACGTGATCGGCCAGCAAGCCGAGCGATTCGCGATCTATGAACGGATGGCCGAAAACTGTTTGCTCGAGTTTCGCTCCCGGGAACCGCGCCACGACGGTGCCATCCCAGCCGAGCACGTCTGAGACTTGCGGCAGCAAACCTTCGGCTACGATGGTGATTCCCTGTGGCGTGTCGACGGCGACGTATTCAAACTTAGGGTTAAAGCAAATCGCAAGATTGGCCGGGATGGTCCAGGGCGTTGTGGTCCAGATAAGGCAGTAAACGTTCTTGCCGGCGAGAGCGGGATCAAGCGCGGCGGGGTCCGAAAGCAGCTTGAAGCGAACATAGATAGAAGGGCTGCTGTGGTTCTCATACTCGACTTCCGCCTCGGCCAGCGCGGTGCGATCCTTCATGCACCAGTGCACGGGTTTGAGACCCTTGTAGATGTACCCGTCCTCGAGAAAATCGACGAAGGCGCGCGCAATGACCGCCTCGTACTCTGCGCTCATCGTCAGATAGGGCCGTTCCCATCGGCCGAGTATGCCGAGCCGCTTGAACTCCGAACGATGGATCTCTACGAATTTGGCGGCGTACGCTCGACATTCCGCTCTGATCTCAGCAGCGGTCATGGATGCTTTGCGCTTACCCAGTTCCTGATCGACCTTGAATTCGATCGGTAGCCCATGGCAATCCCAACCCGGCACATAAGGAGCGTCGAAGCCCGCCATGGTCTTCGATTTCACAATGAAATCTTTGAGGATCTTGTTGAATGCAGTGCCTAAGTGAATGTTCCCGTTCGCGTACGGTGGCCCGTCATGCAGGACGTACATAGGACGGCCGGCGCGCGACTCCCGGATCTGGTGATAAAGTTTCGTGGCTTCCCAGTGGTCAAGCGTTTTCGGCTCGGCCGTGGGGAGGTTGGCCTTCATCGGGAAGTCTGTTTTGGGGAGGTTGACTGTTCTTTTCAAGTCAACGGACGACACGTTCATGGATTGATTTCATGGTAGCGAAGGAGTACTTTCCGGTATCCCGTTTCTGGATGGCACGTCTAAGTAATGGAGCCGAGTGCCGCTATCGCGACGCCCGGCGTCTGCGGCGAATGGGCCGAACCTCCTGCGTCCCTTTCGCCGCGGAATTATTTTGGGCCAGAATCACTTCCCGTAAAGACTTCGGCGGAATGCGCAGACAAATGCACCGATCCCTTGCCGTTGGCGATGTTTAGCGCGTGAGCTACGCCGAGCTGACCGGTGAATTCGCCATCTCGCTCGAAGGGAATTATCAGGTCAACGGCATCCGAGCCGTTGTTAATCGCAACCACGACGGTTTGATTCGCCGTTTCTCGCGCGTAGGCCCAGGTGTTTTTGCCGACCGCTAAATCGATAAATGCGCCGCGCCGGAGGGGCTCCCACTGAGCTCGTAAATGAGTTAGCTTCCGAACGTAATCGAACATCTGGCCTTCCTCCGGCGTTCGCCCGGCCGCTTCAAAGGCGTTTCGCTTATCTTCCGTCCAACCGCCTGGGAAATCGCGCCGGTTGTCTGGATCGTTTCCACCCCGCATGGCGATCTCGTCACCGTAATAAATGCAGGGTATTCCGCGTGCGGTCAGCAGAAACGTAAAGGCCAGCTTCAGTTTGTCGAGAGTTGCACCGGGCTCGCTCATGAAGCGCGCAACATCGTGGTTTCCAAGAAAGGTGACGAGCACGCCGGGATCCGGGTAGAGCCGATCCTCGGCGAGCGTCTTCGATTCGGCATCCATCGGGGTGCCCTTCGCGAACGCGTCGCGAATGTTGAAGAAACTCGGGAAGTCAAAAACCGAATCGACGCCCGTGTCGAGCGGCGACTTTGCGTTATGCGAGCTCTGGAAGGAAGACGGGATGGCCGGGTTGGAATCGAAAACTTCGCCGACTGTGCGTAGATCGGGGTATTCACGCTTCAGAGCGGCCGACCAGTCGTGCCAGAAAGTTCGCGGGACGTAAGGCAGCGTGTCCTGGCGAATGCCGTCGAATCCGGCTGCGCCCACCCACCACAGCGCGTTCTGAATTTCATACTGCGCAACGTCTGGATCTTCCTGGTTCATATCGGGAAGCACATCCGCGAACCAACCATCCAAAACATTCCGCTTCATCTCCGGCGAAGCGTGCGGATCCGGCAGAGTCCAGATTTGCCAGGTTTCGTTGATATGGTGCGCGGGGGTGCCGTGAAACCAAGTGGGCTTGGGCGAATCGGTAACCCAAGGATGATCGGGTCCAATGTGATTCGCCACCTGGTCCTGAATCACTTTCAGGCCAAGCCGGTGCGCCTCATCGACCAGCTTGCGGAGAAGCTCCAGAGTTCCGAAATGCTCCTCGACCGCATAGTAATCCGTCGTTCCGTAGCCGTGATAATCGGCAATCGGCTTCCCATTTACCGCCTGGTGCTGATTAGGTTTGTTGGTGTTGTCGTAAACGGGAGTGATCCAAATGGCCGTCACGCCGAGCGATTTGAGATAGGGCAAATGATCGATAATCCCTTGCAGATCGCCGCCGTGATAGAAGTGCGAGTTGTTGCGATCGAAGAGACCGCGCGAAATGACCGGATCGTCGTTCGTGGGATCGCCATTCGCGAAACGGTCGGGCATGATCAGGTAGATTATGTCGTCCGGAGAGAAGCCCTGGAATCGTCCGGGGCGCGAGAGTGGGGCGTCCAAGCGGAACGGAGCCTTGGCGCTGCCGTCCGCCGTTCGAATCTGTAACGGGTAACTTCCAGGCTTGCTGTCTCGCGGTATGTTTAGATCGACAAATAGATAGGTTCCAGAATCGTTAATCCACAGGCGGCTGGTAGTCAGGCCGCCTCCTCCCGTGACGGTCGCGCCACTTAGGCCGCTCCCATGAATCAGGAGTCGCACGGGATTCAACGAGTGACCGGGCCACCAGTTTGGCGGCTCAACTTTCGAGATTGTGGGCGCAGCCGCTTCCAGAGCAGCGGCGGCACAGAGCAAGAGAGCGAAGCCAGCCGCACGCTTTGCGCTCGTGGGGAGCCCGATCACCTACGGCTCGATCTGGCCCACATAGGAACCGTGGGGCGGAAGAGTCACATGCGACACGTCCACGGGATTCGCATTTGCAAAAGAAGCGGCGAGCGTCCGGATGTGCTTGCCCTGAATGCCCTGAATCTGCAAATCAAAGCTCACGGTTTGGGACTGTGCCGTGAAATTGCACGTGACCAGAACCGCTTTCCCATCGGCAGTCTTGCGAATGAACGAGAGGACATTATTGTTATCCGGGTCAACCAGCGCGAATTCGCCCTCTCGCAACTGCGCATTGTCCTTGCGTAGCGCGATCAGCCTTTTATAATAGTTCAAAATCGAATTGGGCTTGCTTTCCTCCGTCGCAACATTGATGGTTTTGTAGTTCGGGTTGATGGGCAGCCAGGGGCGTTGCGCTTTGCTAAAGCCGGCATCAAATCCATTCGTCCACTGCATTGGCGTGCGCTCTCCATCGCGGCCCTTCTCCTTAGGCCAGCCGAGCTTCCCGATTGGGTCCTGTACGTCTTCGATCCGCTTAGGAGGATTGTCGGTCATTCCCAGTTCTTCTCCGTAATAGAACAGCGCCACGTCGCGAGGGCTCAACAAAATAGTGGCGATGAGCTTGGCGATCGCTGGGTCTTCGTTGCCGCCGGCGTAACGATTCAGCACGCGCGGATTGTCGTGATTTGCGAACACGAACAGCGGCGGGTTGCCGTTGATCTTCGTTTCGCCGTCGTTCAATTTAGCTCGAAAATCGGGAACCGACAACTTGTTGATGAAGCCGAGTTGTGTATCCATGGGTAACTGCAGCTCATCGTTATTACTGCCGTACATCTTCGCTAGCTCCCGCGCGTTTGGGAGATAGGTTTCGCCGATCAGGATCGCGTTGTACGGATCTACCACTTTCCGCAACTCCTTCAGAACCTCGTGCACCTCCGGGAGATTATCGGTATAGATCCGGGAAATATTTTTATCGCCGTAGGCGTTTGTGCCGGTCAGGTACGGCTCATCCTTCAGCGCGATGTCTTCGAAAAGGCTGGTGATGGCATCCAGGCGGAAACCGGCGACACCTTTGTCCAGCCAGAAGCGCATCTGAGCATACATGGCTTTTCGGACCTCCGGGTTGCGCCAGTTCAAATCCGGTTGCTGCTTATAAAAAGCGTGGTAATACCATTGCTTTCTCGAAGGGACATACGTCCACGCCGAGTGTCCGAAGATCGATTGCCAGTTGTTTGGCGGCTGGCCATTCGGCTTGCCATCCGCCCAGATGTACCAGTTCGCTTTCGAATTCGTCTTCGAGGCTTGCGATTCAATGAACCATGCATCCTGGTCAGAGGTGTGGTTCAGAACCATGTCCATAATCACGCGAATCCCGCGGCGCTTGGCTTCCGCCATCATGCGGTCGAAATCCGCCATAGTGCCGTACTGCGGATCGATTCCTTCGTAATTCGAGATATCGTAGCCGAAATCCACTTGCGGCGAAGGATAAATCGGCGTCAGCCAGAAAGCATCTACGCCAAGGCTCTTCAGGTAATCCAGATGTTCAGTGATTCCGTTAATGTCGCCGATGCCGTTGCCGTCGGTATCACCGAAGCTACGAGGATAAATCTCGTAGATAACCGCAGCCTTGTACCAGTTCTTGTCGTTGGAAGCTGCGGCGATTGCAGGGCGCACGGAGATACAGGGCCGTGATTAACAACGAAACAGAGGCGATATGGCGAAGGCAGCGCATAGATGGTCCTTGTACCTGAAACTGTATCGCGTTAGCGGGGAAGGATTGCTAGCGGCTGACTAACTCGGGCCTTGCACCAATACTGCGCAGGCAGCGATCGACCCAAAGTTTCGTCAGCTTCTCTTGCGTGCCGTTCTGCGAGAGACGGGAACGAAGACTTCCGAACTCGACGTGATCGAGCGGTTGATCCTGGTTGAAGCACGAGAACACAACCGTTTCCTTTCCAGTGACGGGGTCCTTGTGCATCTGCAGGCACTGAGCGCAGATCTCTTTCATCATGCACTGCATGGGCGAATTGATACTGCCGATGGCGCGATGATCGGGTTTCAAAAAAGGCCGCAAAACGGTGTGACGCGCCTGTTGAACCGCGCGCATCATGCCGTCGGAGCCGATCACGATCAGACGATCTACTGAGCTGAGCGGAATTTCCGGTTCGCCGAGATCTCCCTGCGCATATGCCTCCATCGCTTGAACGATGTTGCCGACAAACGCGCTGTCCTGAACGCGTCCAGGCGTGAAGCCGGGCGCCTCATCACAGACCCACACCACCACATCCGCCGCTTTTTCGATTTCCTCGACTTTGTAGCGGTCAATGATCTTTTTGTATCCGGCGAAGTAAACCACTCGCGATCCCGACGCGCGTAATTGCTGGCCGATGGAAAAGAGCACCGCGTTTCCCAACCCTCCCCCGGCAAGCAGAACGGTTTCTTCGGAGGGAGTTTCTGTCGGCTTGCCCGTGGGTCCCATTAACACGACCGGCTCGCCGGGGTTTAGCAACATACAGAGATCGGAAGAGCCGCCCATCTCAAGAACGATGGTCGAGAGAAGACCCTTTTCGAAATCGACCGAAGCACCGGTAAGCGCCAGTCCTTCCATGGCGAGCGCCGTTCCTTCGGTATGCGTCGCCAGCGACTCGTAATTCTGGAGCCGATAAAACTGCCCCGGCTGGAATGCTCGCGCGGCAATGGGAGCGCGAACCACAATTTCGACAATATTCGGTGTCAACCGGGATACGGCTTCGACGACGGCGCGCAACTCGCGATTGAGGCGCGATATCAGCGCCTCCGGTTTGGGCTCGCTCGGCGGGCGCTGCGCTAAAACGCGCGACAGCACCGGGTAGCCTTGCTTCGCGCTGCCCATCGCCTTAACCACGTTTCCCGAGAACGAGGGGTGCAGATCGCCAAAGAAGCTGATAGCGCGCGCGTCGGGGCGAAGCGAAACCAAAACGTAAGGAGAGACCGGCTTCGCGAGACGCTCCGGTTTGACCGGATTACCGCGCTCGTCCACGGCTTGAAAATATCGGCCGTCTAGAGTGAAATTGTGCTCATCCTCGCGCGCTAACACGGTATTCGGCTGGGTACCCGCGGCGACCAGAATCGTGCGCGCAGGCAGTACGATGGTTTCACCCGAGGGAACGAGTTTGCCGGTCGCCTCATCGAAGCGTTGTTTCTCGAGATGCAACGCTTTCGCGCTGCCCACCGCATCCACTTCGACTTCTTGCGGCGCGAGGCATTCGGCAAAGCGAACACCTTCTTCGAAAGCTTTGGCAACTTCCTCGTGATTGAGCGTGTAACTTGGGGAATCAATGAGCCGGCGACGATACGCGATGGTTACGCCACCCCACGAATCCAGCAACTCAATTAGATTCGACGGTCGGCCTTCGCGAGCGGCGGCGGCATGCTCCGCGCGAATAGCTCGAGCATGGGCCAGGAACTCCTGGGCGATCTCGGCCTCGTCCCTGGTCCACGAAGCTTGCACCTCGCGCTCGCCCAATTCGGAAACGAGGACCTCGTAGCGTGCGAGGAATTTTTCCACCTGCACGACGTAATAAGCACGCGACTCTGTCGCGGTGTCGATGGCGGTCAACCCGCCGCCGATCACGACGATGGGCATCCGAATCTGCAGATTTGCGATGGATTCCACTTTGGCGGCGCCCGTTAACTGGAGCGCCATTAGGAAATCCGATGCCTGTCGCACGCCGCGCACCAAGCCGTTTTTCATCGGAATGACGGTAGGCCGGCCGGCGCCAGCGCACAACGCGATGTGGTCGAAGCCCATCTCAAACGCGCTATCGACAGTGAGAGTCCCACCGAAACGAACGCCGCCGAACATGCTGAACTCGCTGCGGCGCTCGATCAGCAGGCGAATCACTTTCAAGAAATTTTTGTTCCAACGGACGGTGATGCCATATTCGGCTACTCCGCCGAATCCGGCCATGACCCGCTGGTCCAGGCGCTCATAAATCTCGGCGACGTCGCGCAAAGGACGGAATGGCACGCGTTCGCCGAAAGGAGTCACGCCAGAAATGTCTTCCGGCAGCGGTTCGATCTTTAGCCCATCCACGGCGGCAACGGTATGACCATCGTTCATCAGGTGATGGGACAAAGTGAATCCTGCCGGTCCCAAGCCAACCACGAGCACCTTGTAGCCGGTCGGCGCTTTCGGATACGGGCGCGAGAAGTTCAACGGATTCCAGCGCGTGAGCAAGCTGTAGATCTCGAAGCCCCAGGGCAGTTCCAGAACATCCTTCAGCGACCGTGTTTCCACTTGCGGAATGTCCACCGGATCCTGCTTTTGAAAAATGCAGGATTTCATGCAGTCATTGCAGATGCGATGTCCCGTGCCCGCGGCCATCGGGTTGTCTATAACGACAACTGCCAGGGCACCGATCGGGTTGCCGTTGCCCTTGACCACATTCATCTCAGATATTTTTTCGTCGAGCGGGCAACCTGCTAGAGCCACTCCGAAGGCGCTCGATTTATAGGCGCCGTTCTTCTCTTTGAGACCAGTGGAACAGCTATCTTTGGCTTGGTGATGGCACTTAATGCAATAGTGCGCCTGATCCAGCGCGCCGACTAAATCGGTGCCCGGATCGGTGAGTTGAAAACCCTCCCGATGCCGCCAATGATCGCTGCCGAGTTCCAGTTGCACCAGTCCATCGTTCGCAACCTCGTGAACGGGAACGAGCTGATGCGGATCGAGTTTATGCGGGACCTTGAACAACACTCCGCGGCGATGCTTTTCTTTTCCTTGAGGTGACAGCGTGGCCCAGGCCGCGTACTGCTCGGCTAGACGGAGGTGTTCCGCGTGATCGGCTTCCGCATCTAACCAGCGCGCCACATGACACGCGAAACTGAACTCGGTCAGTGGCTCCTGCAGTAAGGTCTCGAGTTCAGCGCACAACGCGAATCCATCGAACGCACTCGCCTGTTCTGCCGTGTAATGGGCGATCGCTTTGCGTTGAACGAAGCGGCGTTTGACGGAATAGAGCGAAGCTAAATCGGAGTGCCGCGCCTGAAGCGAGAGCAGCTCGCGCTCGATTCCAAATAATTGGCCGATGAAGTCTTCAAGATAGGGGGCCAGCTCGACAATCAGGTCCGAACCGATTTTGGTATGAACGGCCGGAGGATTCTCGCGCGCCTCCAGCAGGCGTGTGCGTAATGCAGGGGCGGACTCTTGCAGGTGTTCCAGGAAAACGGCATCTACCCGCAGTAATCCTTCCCGCCGGTACAGGTCGTTGAAAGTCAGTCCAAATGGCAGAGAAAGAGTACTGCCATCCTGAGAATCCCTTGAATTGTTCACAACAGGTCAGTTAGTGGATAGAGCCGGAATGGAGAGCAAATTGGTTGCTCGTTCCTTTTCGATTCCGGGACCCCGGTCAGAGTTGCTTAGAACTACTATTTATTGTCGCAAATGATGGCAGTGAGGGGCTTAATCCTGCTTCTGCGCCCTCCGGAAACGCTTGCACACGGTGGATCGTCCAAATTAGCGGAGGCATTTGTGGGGAAACTTCGCAAAGCTACGCTGGCGATAGGTGTGCTTGCTTTCACACTACTGGCGGGCTGTGGAGGCGGATACTACGCTGGCGTCAGTTATGGTCCGCCCGCTCCTATTGTTGAGGGCCCAATCGGTGTTGCGCCGGGACCTGGATATATCTGGACCGATGGCTACTACGATTGGGATGGTGGCCATTATATTTGGCGTCATGGCAACTGGCGTCGACGGCCGGCCCCTCGCTCCGAGTGGGTTCGACCGAATTGGGAACGTCATGGCAACCACTATCGCTTTCGTCAGGGCCACTGGCGAGACCATCGCTAGAATCCGGGTCTAAGAGCTACCGGCGACGGCAATGGCTGCTCGAACGCGATCTCACTGACAATGATCACGCGTGATGGCGTGCGATCGAACTTCAGCCGAACCGTTTTCAACTTCGTGGGATCGAAACTCTTGTTTTGTGCCGCGAACGCGGACAACGGCATGGCGATGGTTTGAAAGATCGGCTCGGAACCCTTCTTATAGAACTGCTCGTCCAGATAGGCCAACTTAGTAAATTGCACTTTCATAGGAGGGAGCAGAGCGCGGAAGTTGCTCAGCGGCAGGCTCGAAGCGATGCCGTCGCTGCTTTGCAATTCGACTGTGAAATCGGTCCAGTCCGGTTTTTCTTTCTCCTGTTTCTTGAGCTGATCTTTCTGAGCGGGCTGTTTACCGGGAGGTGGAGCCTTCTCGTCCGTCACCGCAATTGACAAGGCGAGAGCCGATTGCCCGCTCAGATTCCAATCGTGCGCCAGGCCGGTTGGAAGATCGACCGTATACGTCGCAACCGGCGGCTGGCTCTTGCCTTTCAGCCGTTCGCGATTCCAGCCGATGAACACGCCGTTGTAATCGCGATCGTCATGGCGATATGGTATCCGGCCTTCGCGCCAGACGGTCAGATTCTGCGCGGAAATGTGTCCGCCCGGAATGGTTGTGGTCGTCACGTCGGGATCTTCATTAAAGTTGCTCACCACGCGGCTTGCGGAATCCAGATACCGATTCACATACAGCGTGTTGGGAAGCCAGTCACGACCACTCCTGTAATCCTCAAATAACGGAAGGTATTCGCGCCGGCCGTGCAGGGTGGCTTCGAGAAATGCGGACAGATAAACCTTCGCAATCTGGCGCTGCTCTTCGCCTTTAAGAAGCGGTCTTAAATCGAGGAACCAATTGCTGGGAGCACCGACATCCGTTCGGCCCCACACGGTGTTGAACTGTCCGTGATTGGCGCGATAGATGTAAAGTTCGGATTTAAAGAACGATCCGGCGCCAGTGAATTCCACGTGATCCCACTGACGGCTTCCCATAAACGAAGAGACGTCGGCGTCATTTGCGCCTTGAATGGTGAAGTAGTTGACGTCTTCGATGACACGCCATTGCCCGGCCGGTTTGTACTGTCCGTCAGCCGGCGCAATCGCCACAATGGACTTGATCGGAAAACCATAGTGGAAGCGAATAGTGGCGTCGTCGGGATAATAGGCAAGCTTGTTGAACAGAGCGGCGGTTGCGGCCGCCTCGCCACCGCGGGAGTGGCCCATTAATGCGACGTTTTCAAGGTCGACCCGGTGATAGAACGGATTCCGTCGATCCTCATCCCATTGACGCCAGAGCTTCAGATGCTCCAGCAGCATCCACCCGCGGACGGCCTGCTGCTTGGGCGGATCATGGAATAAGCCGCTGTTGAGGAAGTTTTCGTCGATCGATGCAAATATGAATCCGCGACTGGCCAGCAACTCGCCGAGATACCGATAGCCGGGATCCGAGAACTCCGCCATGTCGTGGTTTCCATGCACCATCAGCACGAGCGGAAATGGCCCGGGCCCCTCCGGGAACCACACGCGAGCATTCAACGGAAGCTTGTCCATTCCGAATCCCCAGTAGCGCCGGCGCACATTGGCTTTCCAGCCGGTGAAGTCCTTGAAAAATGGCGAGGCGTCCACAGTGGGCGTGCGGAACGCGACTGAATTCCGAAACTCAGGTCTCCGCCGATCGTTCCCGCTTCCGTAGAACAGCATTTTTACGCCGTAGGGTCCAGCATCCGCGGGGTTTCCGACCGCCAGCATTGGCGGAAGCTGGGTTGAATTCTTCTGAATGTGGATCAGCTCTTCGTTTACGCCGTCGCTGTGCAGGAACGCAAATAGCCCGGCATTGCCGGCGATTGCCAGCACGCATAGGGCAACGGTTATCACCTGCTTTTTCCGCGAAGAAGTTCGAAAGCGCCGCGAAACGACGGTGGCAACGGTCGCTCCTAACGTGCTCTCGAGCAGGACCAGGGCCGCACCCATAGTCCAGCCGACAGAGCCAAACCAAAGCAAGGAACAAAAGAGCACCACGCCAACAAACAGACCGGAGATCCACGGCGGCAGCTTGCGAGTGAGCTTAAGGGCCAGGGCGACCGCCAAAACTACGATCGGGATCCCAACGGCTGCAACTACAAACGCAAACAGAATGTCGAACCAGAGGCCGAATCCAAGCTTCAGGTTGAGCCCTCCGACGATGGCCGCCCATACGACTGTCGCCATGAGCGCCCAGATTGCACCCTTGCGTGCTTCGGGGCCCGGGCGAATATCGGCCCAGGTACGAGCGCACAATGATCGTGCCTTTCGCCACCCGGCGCGAACGCGGTTGCGAAATGCCGGCTTCAATTCGGGCACGTACAGGTCAGGTGAGGACATAGGTAACAGGCTTGCTGCCGTTTAACAGCGACGTTAAGTTTATCTCGGAAGTTCCCCTATAAGAGCGCTGAAGCTTTCGGTATCGTGAAAAGAGTGGATTTAGAGAAGGCGATTCTACACAAAGCCGGTGAAGCGATCAGCCGATTCCGCATGATCCGGAATGGCGATCGGGTCGCGGTCGGCGTGTCGGGCGGTAAAGACTCAATTACATTGCTGGAAGCTCTCTGCTTGCTTCAAAAACGGGCTCCGATAGAATTCTCGGTCTGCGCTTTCACCATTGAGCAGGGTAAGTTTCTTGCTCCTATCGAGCCGGTGGGCGCCTGGTTGCGGGAGCGCGGAATTGACTGGACCTATGTAGAGGATCGGCCCTCGCTGAGATTGTTAGACGATCAACCGGGCCATGGCTGTGATGTGTGCAGCCGCTTTCGGCGTCGCGCCGTGTACGAACTGGCTCGCAAACTCGGCGCAAATGTAATCGCGTTCGGACACACAGCCGATGACTTCTGCGAGTCTTTGCTGCGCAACGCTTTGTTTACAGGACGCTTGAGCGCTCTTCCGGCAGTCACGTGGTCGAGCAAGCGCGAGTTTCGCCTGATACGGCCTCTGGTGTACGTTACAGAGAATCTTACGCGAGCGTTCGCCGATTCGCTTGGCGTGCCGGTCATCCCGTGCGGCTGCTCACAGAAGACAGGCACTGTGCGGCGTACCCTGCGGGACATGCTTGCGGAACTGGAGCAGGGCCACCCATTTCTGAAGGAAACACTTCTTTCCGCGATGGGCCGGATTGAGACCTCACGCCTTCTGGATACTCGATTCCTGGATCTGGAGGGAAGTCGGGACACCTCGGCCTCTTTCGCGGGCCACGAAGAACTTGTTACTCTGAAATCCGCCTGGGCTTTCGAGTAAACTTATTGGCTTTTCTATGAGCGCGGAACTGATTGTCGTCAACGGCCCCCTTGCCGGAACCCGGTTCCCACTTGGGCGGGGAGAGATTGTTGTCGGCCGCGCGACCAACGGGCACATTGTCCTGGCCGAACCTGAAGTGGGCTGGCGTCATTGCCAGATCCGACCGCAAGGCGACCGCTTCGTGGTGACAGATCTGCGAAGCACAAGCGGCACCTATGTCAATGGCATGCGGTCTGCCGAGCGGTGGCTGGAAGATCGCGACCAGATCGGGGTGGGGAAGACGATCCTCATGTTCCGTTCGGGCGAGGCGGGCGCCGAGACCGCACCCGTTGCGGTCGCAGAGACCAAACCTGTGCTTCTGGCCGCATGCTCGCTGGTGTTTCTTTTCCGCGCGCTGGCAGCCGCAGTAAACGCTGAACAACGAAAGATGCTGCAGGATCAGATTTTGCGGCTTGTTTCGGATCTCATTCCTCAGAAGGAAGGTTTACTTCTGATGGGACCCTCCTATTCCGAACTGCTGGACCGGTATGCCGATTTCACTTCCGAGCACGAAACTGATTTTGCCCCCGCTCTCACCCGTGTTTGCGAGGAGGGCGCGTTTGAAGATGCCGAAAACGAAATTATTGGCGTGCCGCTATACCTGAGCGGGGTGCTGGGTGGGGCGCTTCTGGTCCGGCTGGCTACGCGCCAGGGCCCGGCCTCAACCGCTCACCTGGAGACGCTGACCGCCGTTGCATCTCTCGCCTCCATCGGTTTTGAGGCGAATCAAGAAGTGGAGGCATTGAAAGCGGAGAACGCTCTGCTGCAGGAGCAGATAGCCATCAACACCGGCATCGTCGGAAACAGCCCCCCGATTCGACGGCTGCTCGAATTGGTGGATCGCGTCGCCCCGCGCGACACGACGGTGATGATCACTGGAGAGAGCGGGACTGGGAAAGAACTGATCGCCCGCGCGCTCCACTATAAAAGTTTGCGGGCCGAGCGGCCCTTTGTGGCGGTTAACTGCGCGGCCTTAACGGAAACGCTTTTCGAAAGCGAACTCTTCGGACACGAGAAGGGCGCGTTTACCGGAGCCATTGCACAGAAGAAAGGTCGCTTTGAACGGGCCCAGGGCGGAACTATTTTTCTGGACGAAGTGGGCGAGCTCGCCCCCTCTCTGCAGGCCAAGCTGCTGCGCGTCTTGCAGCAGCGGGAATTTGAGCGAGTGGGCGGCACGCAAGCCTATCCACTGGATATCCGGGTGCTGGTGGCAACTAACCGCGATCTAAGCGAAGACGTTCGAGAAGGTAAGTTTCGCGAAGATCTGTATCACCGCTTGAACGTTGTCACTCTGGAATCGCCGCCGCTGCGGGACAGGAAGGAAGACCTTCCGTTGCTGGCGCACTATTTTCTCCAGCGTGCCGCCGAGCGGTGCAAGCGCCACGTTCAGGGTCTTTCGCGCGATGCGGAAGAGATTTTGATGCAGTACGCCTGGCCCGGAAATGTTCGTGAGCTGGAGAATGCAATGGAACGCGCCGTCGTTCTCGGCGTTTCGGATTGGGTGCTGCCGGAAGATTTGCCAGAAACTCTGCTTGACGCGGCGCCGCGCGATAGCGGAGCTAAGTATCACAGCTCGGTGGGACAGGCAAAACGTGAGGCCATACTGGATGCCTATGTGCAGGGAAACGGCGATTACAAGCAAGCCGCTCGCCTACTCGGCTTGCATCCGAACTATTTGCTGCGCCTGGTGCGTAACTTGGGGCTTCGGGAAGAAATTAACCGATCGTTAGCGAGTGCCGCCGCTCACTGACTTTATTCCTGTATGCAGTGCGGCGATGCCGCCCGTCAGCAGCTCGAAGCGCGTGTCGACAAATCCGGCCCGGCTCATCATATCGCGCAAGTCTTCTGCGCGTGGAAACTTGCGAATCGAGTCGGGCAGATAGCGATACGCTTCCGCAGACCCTGAAATGATTCTCCCGATCACCGGCAACAGAGCGTGTGAGTAGAAGCTATAAGCCGCCTGCGTGAGAAACCTCCGCGGATGTGAAAACTCGAGAATCACCAGCCTGCCGCCCGTCTTCAAAACGCGGCGGAACTCTTCGAGGCCGTCGGTATAGTTCGCAAGATTTCGAAAACCGAAAGAGATGGTGATGGCATCGAGTGTGTCCGCGCCTAACGGCAATTGCAGTGCATCGCCTTCGAAAAGAAGCGCAGTGAAACCGCTGTCGTGCGCTTTCCCTTGCGCGGAAACCAGCATGGGATGGCAGAAATCCGCGCCCATGATGCGCGAGGCGGCGGCACGTTGCAGATCGAGCAAGACATCGCCAGTTCCACAGCAAAGATCCAGGATGCGCGCATCCGGAGAGTTCAGAACAGTTGAGAGTTGCTGAACTAAAGCTTTTCGCCAGCCCCGGTCGACGTTGAAGGAAAGCAGGTGATTGATGAAATCGTATTTCGGGGCGATGCCCGCAAACATCCGCTGAACCCAGCGGGCGGCCTGCTGCTCGCCGGAAGTGCCGGGCGGAGTTGTTCCAGCAGCCGACGTCATTCGAACGTTTCAGCAATCGCTTGCCGGATCAGTTCCGTCTGAATGTTGGAAAAAACCTTCACTTCTCCGATCGAAACCGGCAGTACGAAGTGGATGTTTCCTTGGATCGTCTTTTTGTCGCTGGTGAGTTTTGTTATCAGGCGGTCGGGATCGAGATCGTTTGCGCGCGGCAATGGGCCGTAGCGGCAGATCACCTTCCCAATCCGGTCAGCGCTGGTTGCGTCGAGCATTCCGCGGAGTTGGGCCAGACGGGCCGCCGCGAGCATGCCCCATCCGATCGCCTCGCCATGCAGGAAACGAACGTACTCCGTTTCGGCTTCGATCGCGTGCCCGATTGTATGCCCAAAATTCAGAATGCGGCGCAAACCGCTCTCCCGCTCGTCCGCGGAAACCACCTCGGCTTTGATCCGGACAGAAGCGCTAATCAGCTCATCTACCAGATCGGGCTGTCTTCGAAGCACGCCGTCCGAGCGGGTTTCGAGCAAGTGGAACAATGCCGGATCGCGAATCACGCCGCATTTGATCACTTCGAATAGTCCGGCGCGATATTCCCGATCAGGCAGGCTCTCGATTACCTCGGGATCGATCAGCACAGCCAGCGGCTGATGGAAGCTGCCCAGAAGATTCTTCCCATTTTTCAGATTCACCCCGGTCTTGCCGCCCACAGCCGCGTCTACCTGAGCGAGCAATGTGGTGGGAATCTGCAACACCGGGACACCGCGCATGAATACTGACGCGAGGAATCCGCCCACATCGGTAACAATGCCGCCGCCAAAGCCGATGATCAAACTGCTTCGATCGGCGCCGACTTCGACCATCTGCTCCGCAAGCTCTTCGAGTCTCGCCAAGCGCTTGTTCACTTCGCCCCCAGGAAAGAGCAAAACGTTCAGCGGATGCTCGAATTGTTCTTGGACGCGCTGCCCGAACAGATCCCAGACATCCCGCGTAGTGATGATGAAGATCTTTCCGGCGTGCTTCGGAATGAATTCTCGAACGCGCTGCAGAATGCCGCGCTCGACGAGGGCTTCGTACGCCTGTTGCGCGGTTTGCACTCGATAGGCAGGCACGTGATCCCGTTGTACCATGTGGTTATCACGATCACGGCTCAGCGTTCTCGCACTGATTTCATCGTGGTCGGAGCGGGTGTTGCGGGTCTGCGCGCGGCCATCGAACTGGCACAAGCCGGCCGTGTTCTAGTCATCGCGAAAGACAGTCTGCTCGAATCTTCATCCGAATATGCACAGGGCGGGATTGCGGCCGCGCTAAGCGACGACGATGAAGTGGAGTTGCATGAGCAGGACACTATTGTCGCGGGCGATGGCCTCTGCAACACGGAAGCCGTTCGAACTTTGGTCGAAGAGGCTCCGGCCGCCATCGAGCAATTGATCGAATGGGGGACTGCCTTTGACAGGGCGGGATCTCAGTTGCTCTTCGCTCGCGAAGGAGCTCACAGCCGGAACCGTGTTTTGCACGCGCATGGCGATTCCACGGGCCGCGAAATTGTTCGCACGCTCCGGCATCACGCCCGTTCACTCGATAATATTTCCTTTCAAAGCTTTGCTGCTGTTACAGATCTGCTGACCAGCGACGGCGAGATTGCCGGCGTAGCAGCTCTAGACGAGGCGAATCAAGCGACGGTATGGATTGAGGCGCGTGGAGTGCTTCTGGCCACGGGTGGGCTGGGCCGGGTCTTCGAGAACACCACTAATCCTGACGTTGCCACGGGTGATGGAGTGGCGTGCGCGTACCGAGCGGGAGCCGCAGTCTCGGATATCGAGTTCATTCAATTTCATCCGACGGCGCTTTACGTAGCCAATGCTCCCCGCTTCCTCCTCAGCGAAGCTCTTCGCGGCGAGGGCGGTTATTTGCGTAATGGCAGCGGCGAGCGATTCATGGAGCGGTATCATCCGCAAAAAGAGCTGGCCCCGCGTGACGTGGTGTCTCGATCCATCATTATGGAAATGCGTGCGACGGGAGAGACGAGCGCATTTCTCGATCTGACTCACCTCGCTCCGGGATTTGTTCGCGAACGATTCCCGCGCATTTATGAAACCTGCTTGCGTTACGGTATCGATCTCGAAACAATGCCAGCACCTGTGCGCCCCGCTGCTCACTACGCCATGGGCGGAGTGCATACCGATCTTTGGGGCGGGACCAGCGTGTCTCGGCTCTACGCCGCGGGCGAGGTCGCTTGTACAGGCGTTCACGGCGCGAATCGTCTCGCCAGTAACTCACTGTTGGAAGGGGTAGTGTTCGGAGCGCGAGCCGGACAATCGATGTCTGGAATCGGCGATATTCGGTCCGGCGTTGAGCGAGTTCGCGAAGCGGTTCTGTTTCCCTGCATCACGGAGCGCGATGTCCGGGCGATCGCCTGGAATTCTTGCGGCATTCTGCGCAGCGGCCCAGAGTTGACGGCGGCCTTAAACCGGCTGCGCGAACGTCAGTTCCAGGTTATGGATGCACCGGAGAGAGGAGCCTTTGAACTTCGCAATATGCATCAGGTCGCAACTCTGATTGCAGTTGCCGCATTGGCTCGCGAGGAGAGCCGCGGCGGACACTATCGAATTGACTTTCCTCGGAAATCGCCCGAATTCGAAAGGCACTCTGTGATCGCAAACGGCGGCGCAGAGCCAAAAGTTGCCTTTGCCTGATTCACGGCGGCGGCACCAGAACGCGTACGCGGCGTTCGCACTGCTGTTATTCGCGGTTCCCTTCTCGCGCTCCACGCCGTGGGCTGTGCTCTGGACCGCTCCTTGCATTCTGTTGGCCTCGGTTCTAATCACGTGGGGCGCCGAATCGGCGCAATTTTTTGTGGCACAGGGTTTCGCTCTCGCCATCTTGGCGTGGATGCAGACCCTTCCGGAGTTCGCTGTCGAAGCAGTTCTCGCATGGAAGCAGCAGACCGCGCTACTGTTGGCAAATCTCACAGGCGCGCTGCGGCTCCTGACCGGCCTGGTTTGGCCATTCATCTACGCGACTGCGGCCATCATGCATCGCAAGCGCACCGGAAAGCCGCTTGGACGGATTCGTCTGGATCGCAATCACAGCGTCGAAGTCGTCGCACTTGTCTTCCCGCTGCTGTACGCCTTGTTGATTTGGTGGAAAGCTGAGCTCCACATCTATGACGCCATCGCTTTAACAGGGGCTTATGCGGGCTACCTGCTCTTGTTGACGAAGCTGCCGCCCGAATCTCACGAAGCCATCAGTGAGCTCGAATCAGTTCCCCGAACGATTGTCACGGCGCGCCGCCCTTGGCGCATTGCTGCAATCGCAGCGTGCTTTGTGTCAGGGGGGGTGCTGATTTATTTAACGGCCGAGCCGTTTCTCGGCAGCCTCATCGCCGTTGCGGGAGCGATCGGTATTCCGAGTTTTCTCGTTATACAGTGGTTTGCTCCCATCGTGTCCGAATTTCCGGAAATTGCCTCGACTTTCTACTTCGCGCGCCAAGAGGAGCAAGCGTCCACGGCAATCATGAACATCGCCTCCAGCAATATCAACCAATGGACTCTGCTGGTAGCCATGTTGCCTGTGGTTTATTCGATGAGCCGCGGTACGCCTTCCGGATTCGCGCTCGACCCGCAGCAAAGAGCGGAGCTGCTGCTCACCATCGCTCAGAGTTTGACGGGAATGATTTTTCTGATCAACATGGAATTCGCCTGGTGGGAGGCGCTCGCCATGTTTGTTCTGTTCGCGGCGCAATTTGTGCTGCCCGTATTCTTCGGAAATAGCATTCGCGTGTGGGTTACGTACGCGTTCTTTGCCTGGATTGTTCTCGCCGCGTTCATCATCGCTATCCGGCGGCAGCGTCCCGTGGCGCTGACCAGTTTCCTGGCGACCTGGCGTGCACACATCAGAAGCTAGGCTGCTGTTATCCTATTTCACCTTGCCGCTAAGCGCGCCGATTCACTATTTTCTTCCATGGTGAGGGAGTTTTCGTTCGTAAGTGTTTGTAAATACGTTGGCCTGTCTATGGCGTGAAAATCGCTTCTTAGCTGGCATCGCTCGAACGGAAACGCGAGAGAGACGAAGATCCAAAAGCTCTTCGAAATCACCCAAGGAGACTCGTATGACACGCCAACTAACTAACATTCTTCTGACCGCGGGGCTCTCCGCGTTGCTCGGCGCCGCTACTCTCAGCGCTCGGGACAAAACAGAAGTCGCAAACGTTCCCTTTGCTTTTCACGCGCAACAGACGGCGCTGGAAGCCGGGAAATACACGGTACAAGAGAAAAGTTCGAACGGACTATTCTTGGTACGCAGCAATGATGGAGGGGGCTCTGTCTTCATGCAGATGCACCCGGACGTAAGCGCCGATCCGCGAAATCCGAAGCTGACGTTTGCCTGCTACGCCGGCGACTGCGTCTTGGCCAAGATCTCGATTGAGGGGAGCGAAGTTACCTATGCCGTTTCGCAATCCAGTATCGAAAAAGGCCTGAGCCGCAAACTCGGTTTTGCAGCCATGATTTCGGTTCCGCTGAAAGCGCGCTAGTGCAGCGCTGCCAACCTCAGCGATCCGCAATTGGCGGAGAGAGCCGGTGATCGGATAACCGTCCGACCGCCGGCTTTTTTGTGTTTAGTCGGGACAGGCGCACGCGAGGATCGCTCACGCATTCCCGAAATTGATCAGCGCTACGCCAAAAATGATCAGGGCCAGACCTCCGACTTTCGCCAGCGTGAATGGCTCTTTGAAGAAAAGACGCGCCCACACAATGGCCCAGATGTATCCCAGCGAGACCATCGGGTACAAGACCGTGAGCTGTCCCTGAGCAAGGCCCATCATGTAGAAGACGGACGAAAGCAGATACAGTACGATTCCGACCGCCAGCCAGTAATTAGTCAGAAGGCGCGCCAAGCTGCCCTTCATGTGCTCGGCGCCAAGCTTCAGGAACACCGCGCCGAACGAGCCGATAAACGATCCGAAGAGCACCAGGATGATCGAACTCAGTGGGGTTGCCATACGCTGCTACTTCTTCAACCCCAGAATGGACACGCCGCCGACAATGAACGTTATTCCCATTACCCGGAAGAAATTCAGGTGCTCGCCCGGCAGCACGAAAATCGAGAGAATCGTGACCCAGACATAGGTGAGCGCAATGATCGGATAGAGCCTGGAAAGCTCGCGGCCCTTTAAAGCGAGCGCCATCAGAAACGTGTTAATGCCATACATTCCATAGCCGATGAAGAGTTTCATGTTGGTGATAACTCCCAGGCAGAAACGTACGATCAAAACAGGCTCTCGCAGGACCTGTCCCAACGTGACGTGCGTGCCAAGTTGGGCAGTTCCTTCCTTGACGAAGATTTGCGCTAACGCGCCAATCAGGGTGCAAGAAAACACCAGCAGGAAAGAACGCCGGGCATCCGCTCTTTCGTCGGGAATAGCAGTCGCTGCAATCGCAGTTGGGGAAGTCAAGCGGGTCAAATCCAGGTACGGGCGGGCTCTCTTCAGTCTAAAGCATGATGCCCATTAGCGGCTCTTTCTCGCGCTCTCAGCTACACTTGAACCGATGTCAGCGCCGCTGGTTCCTTCGCCGCTAGACTACATCGGGCGCCGCCCGTTCGCGTTCTACCCGGCCATCCGGAACGCCACGCCGAACGAATGGTTGCTGGGCACGGGCTCATGGGGCGAGGTGCAAGTAGTCAACGCGCGCAGCGGGGCGGGATTGTGGATTCCCCGGCAGTATGTCGGCGCGGTTTTGGAAAACGAGACTCCCCTTCTGATCGTCGGCTTGACAAAGGAGCTGGAATGTCATGGCGATTCAGTGGAACCTCGCGTAAAGCGCATCATTGAGATGCCGCACGCGGAACCAGCGTCGGACGAAACAGACCCGTTTCACACGCGGCGCGCTTCCGGACCCGCGGCCGTGGTCGATATCCGTTTGGCCGAACGCCCGGATTCGTCCATGAATAGAGCAATCGCAAGCCTGGCAATCGGCGCCCTGGTCTTATGTCTGCTCGCGACACTGGTTGCGCTTATCCGCTCGATTCCTCGATCATCTTCCGAAGCAAATCAACCGCAGCTTCTCGTTCCCCAGAACGGAGCAGCTCAAGCACATCCGAGTCGATAACGCGGTACCAGAAGCTGCGCCGTGCGCCAAAATCGGCCACGCGCCGGGCGATCTCCGGGCGGACGGCTTTCAAAAGCTCAAGCAGTTCTCCATATTCGGGCCCGATCTCCTTTTCGAAGCGCTCTCTGAGCCGCACCGCAAGCGCCGGGGCGTGCCCGTTCGTCGAAACGGCAACCGTTAGATCGCCGCGCCGAAGCACCGATCCGAAACTGAAGCGGCAATTAGCCGGATCGTCAACCGAATTGCAGAGAATTCGCCCCTCTTCGGCCAGGCGAAAAATTTCCGGGTTGCTGTTTCTGCCCGGCGATTACCAGGAAGCAGTCTGCCAGATCGTCCGGCTGAAATTCTCGCGCATGCCACTCGATGCGTCCCTGGCGCGCCAGATCTTCGATCGGAGATCCCGCACTGGGATTTACGTAAACGACTTTCGCCCCAGCTTCTACGAGTCCTTGGACCTTGGCCGCGATCTCCTCGCCCGCGCCTGTGACAAGGCATTTCTTGCTGGTGAGATCGAGAAAAATAGGGTAACGAAAATTCACGCCTCTATCCTGGAGATATTGTCAGTTCCGCGTCTTTTTCTCATCGACAGCTTCGGGTTCATATTCCGCGCCTATCACGCTCGCGCGCGCAGCGCAGCACCGCCTATGCGCACCAGCGGAGGTCTCTCCACTGAAGCGGTCTTCATCTTCCACAATATGCTGCGGAAGCTACTGGCCGATTTCAAGCCGGACTACATCGCAGCCATTTTCGAAAGTAGCGAGCCGACCTTCCGGTCTGAAAGCTTCGCCGAATACAAAGCGAACCGCACGGAGATGCCGAAGGATCTCGGCGACCAGATTCCGTATATCCGTCGAATGCTGGAGGCGTTGCGGATCCCCATCCTCGAGTTCCCTAGCTTTGAAGCCGACGACGTGATCGGCGCCATTGCTTGTCGGGAGCCGTCTCCAGCATGCGAGGTAGTGATCGTCTCGAGCGACAAGGACATGCTCCAGCTTGTCAACAATCGTGTCTTCATGCTCAATCCCATGAAGGACAACGAGTGGTACGATTCCGCGAAGGTCGAGCAGTTCATGGGAGTGAGGCCGTCGCAAGTCGTGGATCTGCTAGCTCTCAAGGGCGATTCTATTGACAATATCCCCGGCGCTCCCGGGATTGGCGATAAAGGAGCGCGCGAGCTGATAGCACGCTTCGGATCTGTTGAAGCCGTGCTTGAGCACGCTTCGGAGGTGGAGCGCAAGACGTATCGCGAAAGCCTGATCAACCACCACGACCAGGTACTTCTCAGCAAGCAGCTCGCGACCATCCATACGCAGGTTCCTATTGAGGTAAATTTCGACGCTCTTCGCTCTGAATCGCCCGACAACTCTGCCCTCAAGAGCATATACAAGGAACTCGAATTCTTCAGCCTTCTCAAAGATCTGCCGCCCGAAGATGACAGCGCAACTCGCGACTACGGAACGTTGTCCGACGTGGGCGCGTTATCTGATTGGCTGGGACGCCGTCAGGCCGACGCGCCGCTCGCTATTGCGCTGGATTTTACAAACGGATTCGTCGGCCTCTCCTATCGGAAGGGCGAAGGGCGCGCTGTGCCGCTCCCGCTTCTGGATCATTTGCGTGCCCTGCTGGAATCCGCCGATGTTAAAAAGATCGTTCACGACGCCAAGGCATTCTTCGTGGCCGCGGCAACGCTCGGCGTCAATCCGCGGAATGTCGCCGAAGACGCGATGCTCTACGCTTTTCTCGTCAGCGCCGACCCGGGCGGCTGCTCTCCGGAAGCTCTCGCGGAGCGTTTTCTCGATCGCAAGCTCAACGCTGCCGCCGACCAACAAGCGGAAGCGACGCTCGCCATTACGGAGTTGCTCCGGCCGCAAATCGACGCTCAGGAGCTTCGCGGTGTATATGACGAGATCGATCTGCCTCTCGCTCCTGTTCTGGCCCAAATGGAGCGCAGGGGCATCCGCATCGATACCGCCGTTCTTTCCGAGCTGTCCACCCGGCTCGCTGAACGTGGCGAAAGGATCGCCCAGCAAATCTACGATCTCGCCGGTCATCCGTTTAATATCAACTCGCCTCAACAGCTCGGCAAGGTGCTGTTCGAGGAGCTGCGTCTGCCGGCACCGGTCAAATGGGGAAAAGGAAAGGTTATCTCCACAGCGGCCGATGTGCTCGAAGGACTCGCGCCGGCGTATCCGGTCGCGCAGCTCGTTCTCGATTATCGTCAGCTCAGCAAGCTGAAAGGCACATACATCGACGCGCTGCCTCAGCTTATTCGCTCCGAGACCGGCCGCCTGCACACGACTTTCAACCAGACCGGCGCAGCCACGGGCCGTCTTTCTTCGTCTAATCCGAATCTGCAAAACATCCCGATTCGCACGGAGGAAGGCCGCGAAATCCGGGCCGCGTTTATTCCGGAGTCCGGCTGGGATCTTCTGGTCGCCGACTACTCGCAAATTGAGCTGCGCCTGCTGGCTCACATGTCCAATGATCCGGTTTTGATTGAATCGTTCACCAATCATGAGGACATTCACACGCGCACCGCGGCGGAGGTCTTCAAAGTGCATCCCGCAATGGTTTCGTCCGAAATGCGCCGCTCCGCAAAGGCCGTTAACTTTGGAATCGTTTACGGGCAGACCCCTTTTGGTCTGGCTCAAACTCTTTGCATCGATCGAAAAGAGGCCGACCTCTACATTCGACGTTATTTCGAGCGCTACGCCGGTGTTCGCGAATTCATCGACCGCACCATCGCGGAAGTTCGGCTCGCCGGAGTGGCCAAAACATTGTTCGGACGCCGTCGTCCTATCCCGGATATGCAGAGCCGCAATCCGGCTGCGCGTTCCTTTGCCGAGCGCACGGCGGTCAACACTCCTCTGCAAGGCACCGCGGCGGATCTCATCAAGGTTGCCATGATTCGCATCGTCCGATTGCTTGCGGAGCAACGTATGCAGTCGCGTATGCTGCTGCAAGTACACGATGAGCTGGTGTTCGAAACGCCCCGCGCGGAGAGGGATCAACTGAAAGAGCTTGTGAAACAAGAAATGGAAAACGTGTACAGCCTTTCCGTGCCGCTGGTCGTCGACGTAGGCACTGGCCCGAACTGGAGAGATGCGAAATGACCAGGCGAACCCTTCTAATAGTGAGCGCGACTGCGGCTGCTGCCTTACTTAACTCCTGCGGTAAGAGCGAGAAACCAGAGACAGCGCCGGCCCAATACAAAGTGCGTCTTCAGACTACAAAGGGAGATGTTGTCATTCTGGTTCATCGCGATTGGTCTCCGATAGCCGCCGATCACTTTTACGAGCTGACCAAAGCCGGGTTCTATAACGACAACGCCGTTTTTCGAGCGCTGCCAAATTTCATCGTCCAGTGGGGAATGAACGGGGATCCGAAGGTCAACCGTGAATGGAGCGAAAAAAATATTACCGGATGATCCGCCTAAAGTCTCCAATAAGATTGGGACGGTGGTCTTCGCGAAATCTTCCGAACCTAATTCGCGTTCAACGCAAGTCTTCATCAATCTTGGCGATAATAGCTCTTCACTCGATCCGCAGGGATTTACGCCCTTCGGTGAGGTGATTCAGGGCATGGATCATGTGACGGAGTTTTACAACGGCTACGGGGAGGGTCAGCCGGAAGGCTCGGGGCCCAGCCAAGCGGCGATTACCGATGGCGGTAATGCATATCTGAAGGAACACTACCCCAAACTCGACTACATCAAGAAAGCGACGATCATTCCCTGATTGAACCGTATCAGGAAGTTTGTTTCCTGATCCAGTCTCCAATGATGTCGAGGACTTTCGGCGATATCGTCTCGGGAATCATCTGGTATTCCCAACCAAGTCCTGTTTCCGCCGGCTGAAACATGTAATTCAGGCCCGGGAGTATCTGGATGGTCGTGTCGGGATTCCCGCCGCGCGCAAATGCGGCTTTCATGGCGGCGGCGTTTTGTTCGGCATCCACTTCCAAATCTTTGGAGCCGTCCAGAGCCAGCACGGGGCACTTCACTTTTTCAAGCGTTGGCGCCGGATCATAAGCAAGGAAAAAACGGATCCACGGCGTCCTCAAACGATATAGCTGTTTCTCCCATTTCGCCATGAATTCTTCGTCACCCTCCGGATAATCGACCGTTCCCTTTCCTTTTCGCGCTACGTCGTAGAGCGCCCTCCCGATCTTCTCGTCCTCCTTGATCTCCTTCTCGGGTAAATTGGCAGCTTTTTCCGAACGCTCCATTTGGGAGAGTAAGACCTGCTCACCGGGGATAGCCGTCCCGGCCAGCAGCACAAGAAAAGAAATCTGCGGGATTTTCACAGCAACCATCGGGGCGACAATCGCACCTTCGCCGTGGCCGATGCAGCCGATGTGTTTTTGGTCTACTTCGGGACGCCCTTGCAGAAACCGTATGCTGGCCTCAGCATCCGAAGCAAAGTCCTGAGTCGTCGCTATCTCGAACCAGCCTGTCGATTTTCCTGTCCCCCGGTCGTCCACCCGCAAGACCGCTATCCCATGGCGAGTCAGATAATCGGCAAGGACAAGAAACGGCTTGTGGCCAGCGATGGTTTCGTCGCGATCCTGGGGGCCCGCTCCGGTAATCAGAAGCGCCGCCGGATAGGGGCCGCTTCCGCTCGGCTCTGTCAAAGTGCCCGCGAGCCGAATATTGCCCTCCGGGTTCCTATACGTGACCTCTTCCTGCTGATAGGGGAAAGGCGGTTTGGGCGTTTGCGGGAGTTCCGGCATCGCTTGCTCCGCAGGAACGGGCGGCCGCTGACGAACTCCTGCGAATGCTACGCTCAAGCAGCCCGCCGCCATCGCAATTACTACTATCCGCGATCCTCGTTCTCCCATGCTGCTCATCATAAAACTTATGCTCTGATGCGAAACTTGAAATAGAAAATGACTGGAAATGAGATTCGCGCGAAGTTTCTGGATTACTTCGCCGGACAGGGTCATCGGGCGGTGCGTAGCTCATCGCTCGTCCCCGCTAACGATCCGACTCTGTTATTCACCAATGCGGGCATGAACCAGTTCAAAGAAATTTTTCTTGGGCTGGAGAAGCGTGACTACTCGCGAGCGGCATCGTCGCAGAAATGCGTTCGCGCGGGCGGCAAACACAATGATTTGGAAAACGTCGGTTACACCCGCCGCCATCACACGTTTTTCGAAATGCTGGGCAACTTTTCGTTTGGCGATTACTTCAAGAGAGACGCCATCGCCTTCGCCTGGGAGCTGGTCACCAGCCCTGCCTGGTACGGCGTGCCAAAAGACAAGCTGTATGTCACCGTTTTTCGCGAAGACAATGAGGCGGAAGAACTCTGGCAAACGGTAGCCGGAGTTGCCAAGGACCGCATCTTTCGACTGGACGAGAAGGACAACTTCTGGCAAATGGGTGAAACGGGACCTTGCGGCCCCTGTTCGGAAATCCACTATGATCTGGGACCCGAAGCGGCGGAGCCGGGCCGCGAGCACGAGCAGTTTCCAGAGGACGGCGGCGGCCGTTTTGTCGAGATCTGGAATCTTGTGTTCATGCAGTTTGATCGAGCGGAAGACGGTACGCTATCTCCGCTGCCTCGCCCTTCGATTGACACCGGCATGGGTCTCGAGAGAACTGCCGCAGTTCTGCAGGGTCATGTTTCGAACTACGATACGGATCTCCTGCAGCCCATCGTCGATCAGGCCGCCCACTTGATGCATGTAACGCGTCACGTTAGCGAGCGCACCGACATCGCCCTCCGAATCAATGCCGATCACGCGCGCGCGACTACTTTTCTGATTCATGATGGCGTGGTTCCTTCAAACGAAGGCCGGGGTTACGTGCTGCGCAAGATTATGCGCCGCGCACTGCGCAACGGCCGGATTGGCGGCGCTACGGAACCGTATCTTCACAAGCTTACCGGCTTCGTCGCCGACCTGATGAAAGCTCCCTATCCGGAATTACAGGCGAGCGCCGAGCGCGTAGCCCGCATCGTTCGCGACGAAGAGCGTCGCTACGCTTCCACTTTTCAGGTGGCCGAGCGGTTTTTTCAAGAGGAAGCCAAGTCCGCCGTCAACAATGTCCTGCCGGGCGCCGCGGCGTTCAAGCTCTACGACACATATGGGCTTGCGCTGGACGAGCAGGAAGAAATGGCGCGTGAGTTCGGCCTCGCGATCGACCGTGAGAATTTCACCGCCGAAATGGAAAAGCAGCGCTCGCGTGCCCGTGCTAGTTGGAGGGGCGCGGACAAAATCCATATCGCGGATGCTTACAAAGAGCTTCCTCCAGTTGAATTCATTGGCCGCGAGACGCTGGAAGCGCCGGTTGACGTTCGTAAGCTGATCGTCAACAAGAGTGCGGTCGATCTGGTCGAGCAGGGTCCTGCTGAAATTGTCTTCACCACAACTCCGTTTTATGCCGAATCGGGCGGACAGGTAGGTGACACTGGCCTCTTGCTTGATCCCGAAACTCGTGAGCGCGTCGCTGTTGTGGAAGGCGCCTACAAGCCTACTCCAGGCGCGATGGTGCAGAGAATCCAGGTTCTGAAGCCAATCCGCGTCGGTGACAAACTCATGGGAGTAGTCGATCGGCTGTCGCGCAGTGCCACTATGCGGAATCACACCGCGACGCATCTCCTCCACGCCGCCTTGCGCCAAGTCCTCGGCACGCATGTGAAACAAGCCGGAAGCGTGGTTGAGCCCGGCCGGTTGCGTTTCGATTTCACTCACTTTTCAGCGATGCCGGAGGACGAGACCCGCGAAGTGGAACGTCTGGTTAACCAGCAGATTCTGGCGAACGCCGAAGTCACGACAGACATTATGGATCTGGATCAGGCGCTTGCCACGGGAGCAATGGCGCTCTTTGGCGAGAAATATGGCGAAAGCGTTCGCGTGGTCAGTATTCCCGGGTTCAGCCGCGAACTCTGCGGCGGTACGCATGTGAGCCGTACCGGCGACATTGGCCTATTCAAGATTATCTATGAAGGCAGCATCTCGGCGGGCGTTCGCCGCATTGAAGCGATTACCGGCGAGGGCGCTCTCGAACGCTTTCAGGAAGCCTCTGCCCAGCTCGCTAAGGCTGGCCAACTTCTTCATACGTCGGAAACCGCAGTACTCGAGCACGTGGAAAAGATTCTGGAGCAGCAGCGAATTCTCGAACGGCAGGTTGGGCAACTCAAGACACAAATTGCTCACCAGCAGGTAGAAAAGCTGAAAGGGCGAGTCTTGAATGGCGCAACTGTTCTGGCCGAGCAGGTGGAAGGCCTGGATTCTAAGCAGCTCCGCACAATAGCGGATTCGCTCCGCAACAAATGGGTCAGCGCCGTGATCGTGATCGCTTCGGTGAACGATTCGAACATCTCGATTGTTTCGGCGGTAAGTAGGGATCTGACCGGCAAAGTGCAGGCGGGCAAATTAGTGGGCGACGTGGCGAAAGCCACCGGCGGTAAGGGTGGCGGCCGGCCAGACATGGCGGAAGGCGCGGGCAAAGATCCGCAGGCTTTATCCGCCGCCTTGGCAAGCGTCTACGAAAAAGTCGGAGCTCTCCTTTGAGCGACTCATGAAAGGAGCCGAATAGTGGAGCAATTCGACGTCGCCGTCATCGGCGCCGGCCCAACTGGACTGGCGTGCGCAATCGAAGTGCAAAAGCGCGGGTTTTCCGCCGTGCTCTTCGATAAGGGCTGCGTCGTCAATTCTATCTATCACTACCCGATCAACCTGGTCTTCTTCACCACTCCCGAACTGCTCGAAATCGGTGATTTGCCGATGACTTCGCTCAACGAAAAACCGGGGCGGACGGAAGCCCTGAAGTACTATCGCCGGGTCGCCGATCATTACAAGCTGAACGTGCACCAGTACGAGCGCGTTCTTGGCTTCGCCGGCCCGGATGGAAACTTCATCATTCGAACGGAAACCAGCATTGGCGAGCAGTGCTGCTATGGAGCGAAGAAAATTATTCTTGCCACCGGCTACTACGACATTCCGAACAAACTGAATGTGCCAGGCGAGGAGCTTGATAAAGTAATTCACTACTATCGCGAAGCTCACCCCTACTATGATCAGGACGTCGTGATTGTAGGCGCTAAGAATTCCGCCTGTATTGGCGCGCTGGAGCTCTTCTGGACGGGCGCCCGCGTCACGCTTGTCCATCGCGGCCCCGGCATTCATAACAACGTGAAGTATTGGATCAAGCCGAACATCGAGAACCGGATCAAGAACGGCGAAATCAAGGCGTATTTCCGCTCCAGCGTAAAGGAGATCCGTCCGGAAGAAGTGGTTATCAGCACGCCAGAGAGCGAAATGACGCTTAAGAACGATTTCGTGTTTGCGATGACGGGCTACCGCCCCGATTTCGAGTTTATGGCTGAACACGGCATTCACCTGGACGCCGCCACCTCCAAGCCGATCACCAATCCTGAGACTCTTGAAAGCGAACGGCACGGCGTATATTTAGCCGGCGTAATCGTCGCCGGCACTCACACCAACGAGATCTTCATCGAAAACGGCCGCTTCCACGGCAAGGTGATTGCCGAAGCGATCCAGAAAAGCCTGCGCGCGGCAGCGGCGTAAGCGGATTCACCACCCTAGAATTTCTCCCAGGCCACATGCTCCAGCTTCGGTTCGAAAAGCTCGGGATGAAGCATCTCGCCAAACGCCTGTAGCGATTCCACCAATCTTGGTCCGGGCCGATTCATGAACTGATTGCCATCGCAGACGAAGACCTGGCCAGACTGCACGGCCTTCAATGTGTCCCATCCAGGACGGTCAGTGAGCCAGTGCATCTCGCTTCGAGTTCGCGCCAAATCGAATCCGCAAGGCAGCGCCACGATCGCGTCGGGATCCGCTTCGACTAGCTCCGCCCATGCCATACCGGGCGAATGCCGACCGGCTTCTCCGAACAGATTCCGGCCACGCGCCATTTCGATCAGTTCCGGTACCCAATTCCCTCCAGCCATTAACGGCTCTAGCCACTCGATCGCCGCAACTGTGGGGATCCGGGTGGCGTTCCTCGCTTGGGCTACAATCCGCTTCATCCGCCGCTGGAGAGTCTGAACCAGCACTTCCCCGTCGCCACCGCAGCCGCACGCCTCCGCTACGCGCGCGATGTCCCGCCAAAGATCTGCCAGGGCATATGGCTCCAGCACCACGACCTTGGCTTGCACCCCGGTGCGGTCTTGCAGGGCGCGCTCGACATCGCTCAGGCTGACCGCGCAAACTTCGCACTGCGTTTGAGTGATGATGTGCGTGGGTTTCAGGCGGCCGATTAGCGCGGAATCGACGTCGTAAACGCTTAGGGCGGAAGCGACCTGCTCCTTCACAAGCCGGTCGATCTCCGCGCTCGATCCGCACACCCGAATCGCCGGCCTGGTACAAATCGGTAGTTCCGCCACGCTTGCCGGATAGTCGCATTCGTGGGAGCGGCCGATTTGGAAGCGGCCCAGTCCCAGCGCGTGCACAATCTCAGTTCCGCTCGAGAGCAGCGGGAGTAATCTCAGGTCAGCCACAGAACTAGTGTCGGCGATGCGCGTCCCCTGCTTCCACAAAAGAAAAAAACCGGCTTGCGCCGGCGATTTTCTTCGATTTGGATATGCTCAGGGAATCTGGTCGGGTGGGTTTTCAGGAGTTTGTGGGAGAAATTCTACAGGTTGGGTTTGGTGCTGTGGGATTCGGGTGCGGATCAACCATCGTTCCCTGAGCCAATCTTTTCGTTTACAGTGATTGGTTAGCACCTCAAATGCCAAATGGGTTTGTCCTTATTTCCTTGCAGTTATTCGATCATCCGCGCTGCCGAGCAGCGAATTTTTTACCCTGTATGGAAGTTATGCCGGGCCGCCGATATGCCGGCTAGGGCTGCGAAGGCAGGGTTGTTGGAAGTGTCGAGGGTCGTCCCACTCGTCCGGTCATCGCTTCCTGAAGCGAAACGTTATTCACCTGCAAAGTTGTGCCGAGAGTTTGGTTCAGAGAGACTCTCGCGTTGCTATAGGCCACCAGAGCACCCACTTCCGTTGACTGTGCGGTGGCCAGATCACGCTGTTGCTGGACAACCAGCTCGGTTGTGGACGCTCCGAGCGAAAACTTTTTCTGCTCGGCATCCAGCAGTTGCTGCTCCAGGACCCGGCTCTTCACCGCGGCCGCATAGCGTACGCGAGCCTGCTGCACTGCGGTCAGCTGGTTCGACACATCAACTACCAACTGGTTTAAGTCCCGCGTAGTCTGTAATTGAGATTGCCGATAGGTGAGCTGGTCGACGGCATAGTCCGATTGCGCTTGCCGGTTTCGAAGCGTCGGCACGAAAACCCCTCCCGCGCTCTCGGTCGGGAAGTTCCTCCGAATAGTCTGACCCAAAGCCGTTCCGATCCCGCCCACAAAATAGGGGTCTGGGACTTCGCAAAGAGTACCCTTGGGCGCTACTGAAGCCGGACAAGCCGCGAACCCGGGAGGGATCCCTGCCGATGCGGTGCCTGCTTGTGTCTCCCCGCCCGTTTGGACCGGTACCGCGCGTGGGCTGCCGGACAAACCCTGATTACTCGCGCTCGCAAGGCCTTCCAATGTCGGAAGCAAGCTGCTTGCACTCCCCAGGTTGGAAATCTTCAAATTGGCCAGATTCGTCTTCTCATTTGCAAGATCCGGGCGGTTCGCCAGCGCTGTCGCCACCAGTTCCCTGATGGGAGGCAGGTTCTCCTGCTCGGGAACATCGATCCGGTCCAGCGGTATGATATCCGCCTCCGCCACAACCGGATCGGCCAGCCCGTTGCGGCTCAATAGGTTCTTAAGTTGCAACTGCTGCTGTTCCAGCGTGGTTTGCGAAACGATCAGATCCTGCTGGGTGGACGCGACTTGTGCCTCCGCCGTGACCACATCCAGCGGCGCCATAGTTCCAACCTGTACTTGCTTCTTATTGTCTTCATAGAAACGCTGAGCAACGGCGAGGGCGCTTTGCTTTGCTTTCAGGTCCTGATAATCCGCCACCAAGCCGTAGTAGAGACTCAGCACGTTGCCAACGACGCTGATCACCTGGGATTTGAAGGTAAGGTTGTCCATGCTGACAGTGCTCTTCGCAACCGTTATATTGCGCGCGTTGACGGCTACACCAAAACCTTGCAGGAAATTGTGCCGTATCGAAATCGACAGGCTTGTACTGCTGGTCGGGTTCAGAATATCCGAGGGGGAGTTCTCGTTTTGGTAGGAGTCGCTATAGCTCAGGCTGACCTGTCCTCCCGTGATTAGTCCCTGGCTGATGGATTCGTTGAAGCTTCTCGTTTTCTCGATCAGATTTGTGATGACACTGGCGATCGTATCCGGTTGCGGAAGAGACTGGTGGGCGAACGTTGTCACGCTCTGAAATACCGGGTCGAGAGTAGGAGTTACAGGACCGAGCTGCGTAATCTGTGCACCGACCGTACCGCCGGAGCTCGAGTTGCCGCCCCCGCCGCCGAGTCCGGCAGCCGCCTGGCTTCCCAAAACACCTTGGCCACTGGCGACGGAGCCGGCCTGCGATGAGCCGCTGGGAACACCCGGCAAAGCCCCGCCCGCCTCAAAGCGCACCAGGCTCCATTGATCGATCAGCGGGTTGTAGCGTTCCGACTCGAGATCGATATTGTTTTCAATAGCCAGCGCAATCGCGTCTTGAGCGGTGAGGTAGATTTTGCCGGCTCGTATTAGATCCCTAAGTCGTGGCGAGTTCGCGAGGGGGGCCGGCGGTACCGTCACCGCTTCATACGGTCGGCGAAAGACCGAAGCTGCAGGCTTTTCCGGTGCAATTGCCTGTTGCCCCCACCCCGTCTGGCCCGCCGTGCAGAGACAGACCACCACTGCCAGACACCCGCGGAAGTTCTTTCCGAAAGTTTCAGCTCGCATGACTACTGCTCCAGCTTCGGAAGATTTGCCGGTAAAACGGACCGGCGTTCCACCTGGCCGGAAAGCGCTTCATCGAACGATACGTGATTCACTTCCAGCGTTGTTCCGAGCGCTTGATCGAGAGCAATACGTGCGTGGGTATAATTCGCCAGCGCCTGCGTTTCGGCGCTTTCGGCGGTCGCGAGAGTCTGTTGATCCGTAACTACCTGGAAAACCGTCGAAGCGCCAAGCGTGTATTTTTTCTTGTCGGCATCCAATGTCTGCTGTTGCAGGATGCGAGCTTTCACGGCAGAGTCGTAGCGCGCGCGCGCCTGCCTCAATCCAATGACTGAATTCTGAACGTCGACCCGAACGTCATTGACTGCCTTCTGCAGCGTCAGCTCGCTCTGCCGAAGTTGCAGCGCGTTGGTCGCATAATCGGCTTGCGCGGAGCGATTTCTTAATGGAATGCTTAGCGAAATCCCGGCCGAGTAGTTCGGAAAATCGCGCCGGAATATCTGCCCCAATGCATTCCCATACCCGCCCGTTAAGAATGGTACCGATTCGACAGGTATTCCCGTGTAACCGGGACTCGATGCAATATAATTCGGCGCACCCGTTAACCCGTTGTCTCGTACGTCGGCGAACACCTGAAGTGTAGGCTTCAGCTCACTCTTAATTGCCTTCAAATTGATTTTGTTGCTGACAATCGTAAGCTGGTCTTGAGCAATTTCAGCACGCCTGCCCAGTGCTTCGTTGACAAGCTGATCCAGCGGCTTCAAGTTGTCGGTCGCAGGAACTTCGATCGTGTCGAGCGGAACTACGTGTACTTCCGCCAGCAGCGGGTCGGCTACGCCTTTTCGGCTAAGCGCGTTTTTCAGTACGATCTCCTGCTGCGAAAGATCTGTTTGCGCTACTAGTAGGTCCTGTTGGCTCGAATAGACCTGCGACTCCGCACGGGTTACCTCGATAGGCGCCAGGGTTCCGATTTCAACCTGTTTCTTGTTGTCTTCAAAGAGCGCCTGCGCTGTTGCGAGCTCATCCTTTCTGGCCTTCAGGTCCTGATAGAAACTCACCAAGTCCCAATACAGGTTCAGAACGGCTGAAATAGTCGTAATGAGCTGCTGTTTGAACTGGAGATCGGAAACCTTTTCGTTGTTCTTCGATACATAGATGTTGCGGTCGAGTACCGAACGGCCGAATCCCTGCAAAAGATTTTGCTGCACCTGAAAATCGAGATACGCCGAATTGAACGGATCAATGTTATAGAACGCGCTGTTGAACTTGTTGTACTGGCTGAAATAAGTGAGTTGGAAGTACGTTCCCAGGCTGTTGTATTGGGAAAGCTGCGCCTCGTAAGTCCGACTCTGTACGATCGATTCCGTGGTGCCGGTGAAAACCGTGTTGCTCTGCGGCGTCGTGGTGTGCGCGAAATCGCTGTATAGCACCAACTGTGGATCGAAAGAGGGAATCGGCACACCAACCTGGCTGATCACGCCGCCGCTTGCGCTGACATTCGCGCCCGAAGCGGTTGCCGCGGTTGCCGAGCCTGCGGTAACTCCGGAAAGGCTGACGCTTTGCGGTCCCGCGATGACCGGCACGCCCACATTCCTCAGAATTCCTCCGGCTTCCGCGCGCTTCGTAACCTGTTTGTTGAGTATCGGCCCGTAGCGTTGAATCGCTATATCCAGGTTGTTCTCGAGCGCGAGCGCGATCACATCTTGCGCGGAGAGATAGAGGTTGCCGGCTCGCACGAGATCCCGCAAACGATCGGAATTGTTCAGATTGACGTCCGAAATCGTCGGCTTCTCATAAGGCCGCGTAAGCCAGCCCAGCTTGCCTTTCGGAGGAACAATCGTGACCGCGTTTCGCGCAGTAATGTTATCGGACGCGCTCTGGCCTGATGTCGGAGCAGACGGATTCTGCGGCGGCGGCGCGGCA
The DNA here is from genome assembly GCA_963762495.1 of uncultured Acidobacteriaceae bacterium. Classification (GTDB taxonomy): domain Bacteria; phylum Acidobacteriota; class Terriglobia; order Bryobacterales; family Bryobacteraceae; genus Bog-105. The sequence continues at coordinate 185,423 of CAVXKZ010000006.1, read as the reverse complement.
GGTGTACTCTGCGCCGGCAGTGAACCGGCCAATAGAAGAAAACTGCATAAAAGGGCTACAGGTGCTTGAAATCTTCGCATCAATCTTTTCGAAAGCTCTCACTTCGCGACCGCACAAAGAAGCGGTCTCATGCCTCAAACCAGGAATTTAGCGGCTTGCAACTGGTAACGAGTTGCGAACACACTCGGTTCCGTATTTTTCTGGGCGAATCCTCATGGTAACGCAGCAATCGCCGTTTACCCAGGCGCTGACTCGACAAGGAAGATCACGGGCTAAGTGCCATCTCAGCAATGAAATGGCCATTGGCCGGTGAGGATCTGATCCTCTTGGAACTCAACCGTTTACAAAATTTATCCGGACGCACGCTACTTCCCGTTGATGTTCACTTCTGGGATACTGACGCATGACTTCGGAACAGCGCCGGTTCCTTTTGAGGGTTGAAAAAACTGCTGCTTGTTATCCTTTCGGCTGAATGGCGAGTCCCACCATGGAGCTGTTTGAGCAGACTGGCGCCTATCTTCGAGGTCACTTTCGCCTCACGAGCGGTCTCCATAGCGGCGAATACTTGCAGTGCGCGAAGGTTCTCGCGCTCCCGTCTTTCGCCGAGCGGCTGGGCCGGCAGCTTGCCGGAGCGGTGACAGATTTGATCGGCGGCGTGCCAGTTGATGTGGTGGTCGCGCCAGCTATCGGAGGCATCGTTATTGGCCACGAAGTCGCGCGCGCGTTGAAGGCGCGCTCCCTTTTCACGGAGCGTGACCCCGGCTCGAATCAGATGGTGCTCCGCCGAGGATTCGAAATCAAGCCCGGCGAGCGGGCCGTTGTGATCGAAGATGTAATTACCACTGGTGGCAGCACCAAAGAGGTCGTTCAGGTCCTTCGATCTCTGCAAGCGAACGTTCTCGCCGCGGGTTCCATCATCGATCGCAGCGGTGGCCAAGCTGGTGTCGGGGTCCCGCGCGTCGCTCTTGAAGTTCTGAATCCCGTTACGTACGATCCCGAAATTTGCCCGCTTTGCCTCGACGGCATTCCAGTGGCCAAGCCTGGCTCGCGCCGGACGTGAGCGCGGCACGACAGGCGGGCGAAGTGCGGCGATTGCGTTTTAATGTCGCGTATGACGGTACCGATTTCAATGGTTGGCAGGTGCAGCCGGGTCTGCCTACCATCCAGGGTTCGCTCGAAGAAGTGATCGGCGGCATTGAAGGTCAGCCCGTCCACGTCGTCGGCTCCGGGCGTACCGATGCCGGCGTCCATGCTTTTGCTCAAGTAGCAGCGGTGGCGCTCACCAACCGCATACCGCCTGATAACTTCCGGCGCGCCGTGAACCGCCTTCTTCCGTCCTCCATTCGCGTCAGCTCAGTCATGGAAGTGGCCTTGGATTTTCATCCGCGTTTCCATGCGAAACGTAAAACGTATGAATATCGCATCTTTCGCGAAGAAGTCTGTCCACCGTTCGACCGGCGCTTTGTCTGTCATTATCCGTATCCGTTAGATGAACCGGCTATGATTGGCGCGGCTCTCTTGCTGGAAGGCGAGCATGACTTCACCGCCTTTGCCGCTTCCGATGAACGGGACGCTCTCGGCACTTCCAAAGTACGGACCATTTTCCTTTCTAGTCTGTCCCGCAAAGAACAGATGCTTGTTTATCGCGTCACCGGTTCCGGGTTCCTGAAACATATGGTTCGGAATATGGTGGGAGTGCTGATCGAAGTCGGGAAAGGCAATCTTTCGCAGGACGATCTGCGCCCGCGTCTCAAACCCGGCAGCGATATCCGGCCGGGACCCGCTGTTCCCGCGAGCGGCCTCTTTCTCGTTTCCGTCGAGTACGAGTGAAGGTCTAATCCGATTCCCTCTGGTGTCCGAGTGACGCAAAAGCAAGACTTTAAACCGGTGGAACGCAGGAGAGCCTCAAGTCATCAGACGGGGCCTCGCTTGGCTTGGTACAAAGTTGTTCAAGGTTATTCTTGAACGTGTTCCGTAAAGTGCTCATCGCTAACCGGGGCGAAATCGCCGTCCGCGTGATCCGCTGCCTGCGCGAGATGGACATTCCCAGCGTGGCGGTTTACTCGGAAGCCGATCGCCCCGCGCTGCATGTGCAAATGGCCGATGAAGCCGTCTGTGTCGGCCCCGCGCCATCCGCGGAAAGCTATCTCTGTGCCGAGCGCATCATCGAAGGCGCGCGCAAGACCGGCGCGGAAGCCATTCACCCAGGCTATGGTTTCCTGAGCGAGAACGCCGTTTTTGCTAAAGCGTGCAGCGATGCTGGGGTGAAATTCATCGGCCCCTCCTGGCAAGCTATCGAGCAGATGGGCTCAAAAACCGCCGCGCGCCGTCTCGCCATTCGAGCGGGCGCGCCGGTCGTGCCCGGAACAGAGCAGGGCATTCGCGATTATGATCAGGCGCGCGAGACAGCCCTCCAGATCGGCTACCCCGTGTTACTCAAAGCGGCTGCCGGGGGTGGGGGCAAGGGAATGCGCCGCGTTGACAGTGAAGCCGAGCTACCGGCAGCGATGCGTGATGCTTCGAGTGAAGCGGAACGCGCCTTCGGCTCAGGCGAAGTGTACCTGGAAAAGCTGATTGAGCTTCCTCGCCATATTGAGATCCAGGTGCTCGGCGATGAGCATGGTCACCTTGTTCATCTCGGTGAACGCGAATGCTCTATTCAGAGGCGGCACCAGAAGGTGATCGAAGAATCCCCGTCACCTCTCGTCCTCGCCAAACCGGAGCTTCGCCGCGAGATCGGCGAAGCCGCTCTCCGCATCGCTCGCGCAGCGCAATACTCGAATGCCGGAACGCTTGAATTCCTCGCCGACCAGCACGGCGATTTCTACTTCCTGGAGATGAATACCCGGCTGCAAGTGGAGCATCCCGTCACCGAGTGGGTAACCGGCATCGATCTTGTTCGCTGGCAAATCCTGATCGCGGCCGGCGAGCGCCTCACTCTGCAACAGGATCATGTCCGCTGGAGCGGCTCGGCCATTGAATGCCGCCTCTATGCCGAAGATCCCGAGAACAATTTCTTTCCCAGTCCGGGCCGAATCTCCCAATACGCGGAACCCTCCGGGCCCGGCGTGCGCGTGGATGGCGGCGTGTATCCCGGCTGGACTGTCCCCATCGATTACGATCCTCTCTTGGCGAAGTTGTCAGTCTGGGCGGAAACGCGGCCTGCGGCGATTGCACGTATGCGGCGGGCCCTCTCCGAATACAGGGTCCTGGGCATCACCACTAACGTAGGTCTTTTCAATGAGATTTTCGCCGATCAGGCCTTTATCGATGGCGAACTTCACACTGCCTTTCTGGATCAATTCATGAAACGGCGACAAATAATCGACACCGATCCGCAACAGCTCGAAGCCGTCATACTCGCTGCCGCTCAAGCTGAATCGCAAAGGACCAAAGCCGTTCCGGAGAACGATCCATGGCCAAGCCAGTGGCGCGCCGCCGGACGCCGGGAGCTGGTCCGTTGAAGCTTCTCGTCAGCGTGGATGGCGAAGACTACGCGCTTGATATCCGCTCGGCTGCCGCCCGATCGGAATATGTGCTCCAGGGCGTAACTTCCTCGTCCGGAGCCGCTTCCCTCGTGGAGGTCACGCCCGGTGTTTTCTCTGTCCTGCTGGGCACAAAGAGCTTCACCGTTCGCTTTGCGTCAAGCGGCGACGAGCTCGAAGTCTGGTCCGGTTCGCGGCGCTATCGTATCTCCGTTGCGGATACGCGAGACCGCTCCGGTGCACACAAGAAGGCCGCCGCCGCGGGCCCAGTCGAATTACGCGCCCAAATGCCAGGCAAAATCATCAAGGTGTTGGTTGAGCGAGGAGCCGCTGTTCACGCCGGTCAGGGTCTCATTATTGTAGAGGCGATGAAGATGCAGAATGAGATGAAGTCGCCGAAAGACGGTGTCGTGTCGAGTATTAGAGTCAGCGAAGGTGGCACGGTTGCCGCCGGTGACGCGCTCATCGTGGTCGAATAATCCGATTCGTATGGCCAAGACTGATTGCAAAACGTGTGGCGGCACAGGCTGGACTGTGTCCGAGGAGGACGGTCTCAGCTCCGCCGCCCGCTGTCAATGCGTTGCGGAAACTAATGCGGAAGAGCTCGAACGTCGTGCTCAAATACCGAAAAACTACGCCGAAGCTTCATTCGAGAATTTCCTGTTGCCGCAGAACAATCCCGTCGCGCGAACCGACCTTAGCAAAGTCATGAGCATCGTGCGAGGTTATACCCGCGAGTATCCGGCCGTCACCAAGCCAGGCCTGTTGATCGTCGGACCCCCCGGAGTGGGGAAAACTCATCTTGCCGTCGCGGCGTTGAAGCTCCTGATCTCGCGCGGCCACGAAGGGATTTTCTTCGACTATCAAAATTTACTGGAGCGCATCCGTTCCGGCTACAGCGAGACCTTGGGAACCAGTAATCGCGAGGCGTACCGCGTTGCACTCGAAACTGAAATTCTTCTGCTCGACGATCTCGGCGCGCACCGCGTGACCGATTGGGTCGAAGATACTGTAACGGCAATCATCACCTATCGCTATAACCACAAAAAACCGCTGATCGCCACTACCAATCTGCCCGATCCTGATATGGGCGGTACCGTCATCGAGAAATCAGGCTTACCGGCTGGCCACTCGTACCGAATAACACTCGAAGAGCGGGTCGGGGCGCGTGCCCGATCCCGTCTGTTCGAGATGTGTACTGTCGTGAGAATGTGGGCCGCTAGCGATCACCGGCTCAAGCCGGCGCGGCCGTAAAAAGAACCCTGGTAATCGGCTAGGAGACGCTCGTCGCGGTAGTGCCGGCCGCGCTCTTTCCAAAGCTGCTGACGGCGGCCTGCTCGTCCTCGAACGCAGGGAAAATCGTGTGCAGCTTCGTGATCTGCATCAGGTCTTTCATTTTTCCCTGTAAATGCAGCAGCTTGACCGCGCCGCCCTGGTTCGTCGCGGTCGTATAGGCGCCCACCAGCTCGCCCAATCCCGCGCTGTCCACGTAACTGACACCTGCCATGTTCAGGATGATGTCCTTATTGCCTTGAGAAAGCAGGGAGCGCAATTCATCCCGTAAAATCCCGGTATTTTCGCCCAATGTGACTTTACCGCTCAGATCCACAATCGCCACATTTCCTACGCGCCTAACTTTTGCGGTGAGTGCCATTTAGAACTCCTTTAGTAAAACTGAATCGTCTATGAGCGTTTCACTATGGCGCACAGACTGTCAAGGGCTTATAGTAACAGCTTCATTTTCCCTTTAAAACCACTCGCGCCGGCGAACCGTCAGATCCCACAATCCGCAATGGTAAGCAGATCATCTCATACGGCCCTTCTTGAACGCTCCCGAGGGCTAATCCTTCCACGATCCAGATCCCCGCGCGTAAGAGAATCCGGTGGGTATCCGCTCCGTCGCTCTCAAAGACGCCTACCGACAGATAATCCACGCCCACCAGGGCGATTCCAGTTTGCGCCAGAAATTCCGCCCCCGAAGCATTTATTCCGACGTAGTCGGTCCGAAACGGCCGGTTATCCCAACGCTGGTCGGAATTGTTAGTTCGCAACAGCACACGTTCACCCCGGACAATACCTCTGCCCTCCAGTTCAGCCCGCCCGACAACCCTCACTCGCGGCTCCATTCGGATCACCCTGGCCGCCCCGATCCCCACCTCCAGCGGAAACTGATCGATTCCCGCCCTTCCTTCCAGAAAATGGCAAGGCGCATCCATGTGCGTTCCGGTGTGGGCCGGCATATCGCAAACCGTCACGTTCGCGTCCACGCCTGGCCCGATTTCCGATACTCGCCGGAAGGTGACACCTGAATCTCCCGGCCAGTGCACCATTCCCGTATGGAGTGGCACTGAAACGTCTATCCACTTCTCTGTGTTCGACATAGCTCCTGTTTTTCCTTTTTTGCCCAAGTCTTGCCGCGCTCGTCGTTAAACTAGCAGGAATGAAGTTGGGTGTCGACTTTGGCACGAATCGCACTGTGGTTGCTGCCGTGGACCGGGGCAATTATCCTTTGCTCTGTTTCGAATCGCCGGACGGGACCACCCCGGACTGGTATCCCTCTCTGATCGCCATCCGAGGGGAAGAACGGCTGTATGGCTGGGATGCGTGGAATTGTCAAACGGATGATTCCTGGACCGTTCTCCGTTCGATTAAGCGGCTTCTCGAAGATGCCGGGCCGAAGACTGTGCTGGACCTGGGCAATCTGCATGTCCAGGTCACCGGACTGCTCCACGGTTTTACGGCTGCGCTATATCGCAGCGTCCGCGAGAGCTGCGAATCGCATCTCAAGCCCGGCGAACCGCTTGAAATAGTCCTCGGCGTTCCGGCCCATGCCAACAGCAATCAAAGATTTCTTACCGTCGAAGCCTTCCGCGCCGCCGGCTTCCGTGTTCTGGGCGTTCTGAACGAGCCAAGCGCAGCGAGTATCGAGTTCGGCCATCGCCAGCGTCAGAGCAAATCCAGCCGCGAAACGATTCTTGTCTACGATCTCGGCGGGGGGACGTTCGACGCCTCATTGGTCACACTCGACGAGAACGTTCATCACGTCATCGCCTCTGAAGGAATTCCCAGTATCGGCGGAGATGATTTCGATCAGATTCTGGCGGACCTCGCCCTAGAAGCCGCGAGTGTGAGCCTCCCGGCTCGCGACGAGCTCTCGGCCGCCGCCTGGTTTCGGCTGCTGGAGGAGTGCCGCACCAAAAAAGAAGCGCTCAACCCCAATTCCCGGCGGGTAATGATCGATTTTGAACAAATCAACCCAGCCTGGGGTGCGGTGCATGTTCCCGTAGCTGAGTTCTATGAAGCGGCGCGTCCGCTAGTCGACGAAACCATAGCCGCGGCTGAAGATCTCATTAGCGGACAGAGCGGTGAATGCGAAGCGCTCTATATCACTGGCGGCGGCAGCGAACTTCCGCTGGTGGCTCGCGTTCTTCGCGAGCGCTTCGGCCGGCGTGTCCGCCGCTCCACCTACGCCAGATCCGCCACCGCAATCGGGCTTGCTATCGAAGCCGATGAACCCGAAACATACCGGCTCAGTGAACGGCTCGCTCGCTTCTTCGGCGTGTGGCGCGAGGCGGACGGCGGCTCGCGGGTTATCTTCGACCCGTTATTTGCAAAGGGCGCCAGCCTTCCGCCACCCGGCGAACCGCCTCTCAGCATTCGCCGCGTTTATGCGCCGGTCCACAATGTCGGCCACTTCCGTTTTCTCGAATGCAGCCATCGCGCCTCCGACGGTTCTCCTAGCGGCGAGGTGACGATCTGGGATGAAATTCGCTTCCCCTTTGATCCTTCCTTGGAGGCGAAGTCCGTTTTGACGGACGTCAAAGTCGCGTACTCTCCGGTCGCTTCCGGTCAGCACATTGAAGAGCGCTACGACTGCGATTCCAGTGGTTCCATCAAAGTCACTATCGTGAACCGCTCAGACGGCTATGCGCGCTCGTACCCGCTCGGCCATTGGTCTCAGGAGAGCCAGCCGCTCAAACCTGTTCAGCGCCAGAAGAAAGTGGCCAGAGTCTGACAATTTCGCGCCGGGCTCCTCACTCCAACGAATATCCAGTTCGGGCCCGGACGCGAAGCCCCTTCTCGGCGCCGGTGATCAGAACCTGCAGCTCATGCCAAGCGGTCGCGTTGTCTTCGACGGGCGCCTTAAAGGCCAGTAGATAGCCGCTTTGCAAATCTCGCGCGATGGCCTGGAAAATCAAATCTATGTCCTTTGAGTGATTGGCTTTGTACATGTGACCGCCCGTGGCTTCGGCAAGATCCTGAAGTAATGCTGTAGCAGCGGAATCGCGCAGCGCGTCCCCTTGCGCGATCGCAAAGACCGGCACGCCCGCCTTACGCGCGCGCTGTGATGCCGACTGGCGATTCAGCACGCTGGCGTTATCGCCGCCATCTGTGAGAACGACAATCACCTTTTTTCCGGTATGCCTTTCCAGGTCCAAAGAGACCTGGCTGATTGAATCTCCGCCAAAAACCACGCGCTCAAGCATACACAGAAGGCCAGCAGCCGGGCCTTGGAGATCATTGCTTGTTCACCAGTCCTTTGATGGTGTCGGGCTGTAGCTCGCGATAGGCATCCAAGGCCGCGCTCCAATCCCATAAGTCGCGCATGCGGAACCTGGCGACGGCTAAATCGGCGGCCCGAGGCGCGATTTCTGCAAGTGCGGAAGGTGGCAGCTCAAGCGAGTCCGCAATGTACGCGAGATATAGTTTTAGCTCAGCCGTCCGCTGGGCGATGCGGTCGGGGAGCATGTAGCGTTGGTACTCCTCGTACGGCTCGTAACGGCGAAGCTGGGGCGCGGCCGAGCCGTTGAGGTCGGGAGCAACCTGCCCAAGGGCGTCCAGATCTTTCGTCCGAGATGCGACTGTTTTCATAGCCCGCAGCTCCGGTGATTGCCAGAGATCGCCGGGCGCGTGCTCGATTAGCGCGTTACCCACAAAATACAGGTCGCTAATACTCAGACATTCCCATGCCGAGCGCCAATCGCGCTCGGTGATCGCGGTTAGCAAGGTCTTCCGCCTGGACAGGGAAAGCAAGCCGAGAGTCTCCTGCTCGAGTTCCTTTCGCGTGGAGGTGGACTGACCCGATTCGACGATCCATTCCCGCGCCAGCCGGACGGTGCCCGCGAAGGACTGTAGAGCAGACGATGATATCAGGTTCCAATCGGTCGCCCGCACGCTCGCGAATAGGGCAGCGGCGAAAGCCCCACCCGCCGCTCCGCCGGCGTGGTTGCCAGCCGCTCGTGCGCGCCCCGCGGCGATGCTGAATTGCGCAAAGCCGCCCGTGAAGTAGCTACCTTCGCCGCTGCTCGAGACATTCAGGTCCGAGTTCAAAAAATAGTCGTTCTTAATCGCCGTAGTATCGAGCCTAATGAATTCGTGCTTGCGGAGAAGCATCGGATCGTCTGAAACCAACAGATCGGAAGGACTCAGATAGCGGGCGTAAATCTGGCCCGCCATCGCGAGTTCGGCTGAACTTCGCGGAGGAACTCCAGAAAGCTGTTTTCCGATAGCCGATGTCCGACCCCGCGTCGAGTCTCACTCGAATCGCGGAAGAGATCGTAGAATTTTTGCGTTCGCTCAAACGATCGGGTGAAGAACCGCTGATGCGGGACATCCAATTCGGAGAGCGTATAAAAAAAAGCGATCAGCCGACCTTCATCGCGCCTCACAAGCGCCTGAAAAAACTCCACCGCATCTCGTGGATCAGCTCCGGCGAGTCTTTGCCAGATCGGATCTGCGGAAGCGCCTCCCGGCACCTGCGCACGGTCGCCTTCCACGGCCAGGGCCGCCGAAAAGTTGACCAAACTGCCGGTCCAAAGATCGGCGAGCGTGGGCAGCGGAATTCTTTTGACTATTTCCTCCGCTGCGCCTCGATCCATCGAATTCAATGCGACGTAAAGCTGCGGCAGCCGGGGATTGTTGAGGAAGGCTTCTGCTATGCCGCCCGGATAATGTTGTCCTGCGTAAAATGCCGAATTTATCAATTCCAGGCCGGCATTGTCGCCTAGGGCGGCCATCGCCTGCGCGAACTTCCTAGCCGCATCGTACTGCTCGCTTCGCAGTGCGGTATAAACACCGCGCTGGCAGACCTGAATCAGATCGGTTGCGGGCGCATCCTGTTTCTCGAGAGCGGAGAACAGGCCGCCGTACGCTTGAGGTGCGGCATCGCCGTACCAATCTTCCAGGCGTGCTCGCCGCCTCAGCAATTCGACGGTACCGCTCCGAATGGCGCTGGTATTGAGGGCCAGGCGCGCCCGATAGAGATCGCCTAAGCGCTCCAGCGCGTCTTCCTTAAAGAGCAGAAGCGGCTCCGAATCGGGAACGGTATCGAGACCCTGACCGGCGATCCTCAGTGCATCTTCTGTTCGGCGCCCATCAAGATAGTTTTTTGCGAGGCCGATGTACGCAAGCTCGAATTTAGGATTCACCTTGATAGCCGACGCGAACAATTTCTCGGCGGCGGCGCTGTCGTGCTCCTGATCCCAGAAGCTCGCGTAGGAGCATTGGACCGCGGCGTCCCGCGGTAGTTTGCCGGTCACCGCCTTCAGATACGGCAAAGCTCGCTCGGGATCATGGTGCGCCAGATAGCAGCCGATTAGCTCCGTTCTGCAATCGAGCGGCACAGGGCCAAGTGCGAGAGCGTGCTCCAATGATTCCGCCTGAATAGGCCAACGCCCGAGTCTCTGGCCGCACTTGGCGCGCATGAGCCAAAGTGCCTGGTCGCCATTCGAAGTGGCCAGGGCCTGATCCAAGCGCGGAAGCGCGCCTTGATAATCGTCCTGCCGGAAATGAATCCGGGCGCGCATGTCGTAGATGGATTGGGTGCTATTGCCGAGTTCGGCCGCCCGGCTCAGGGCCGTTCCGCCTCATTGAGGTCTTGGGCCCAATACGCGCTGCTGCCGCAGGCAAGCCAAACGGCGCCATCCCTCGGGAGAACAGAGGCGAGGGTCTTCCAGTACCGCTGGCTTCTTTTGCGTTTTTTCTTAGTTCGTAAATTCTTGCCAGTCGGCGTAGCGCATCCGCATCGACCGGGTTGATCTCCAGGACATGCTGAGCGGTAATCTCGTTATCTTCAGTCGCTGCGAACATTGCCGCGCGCGGCAAAATAAGCCTGGAACGAAGGCGTGAAATCCGGCGCCGCGGCGAATGTGTCCACTGTGAGCACGCGCTCACCGGCGCTATTCTTGAAATGAAACCTTCGGCGCGGAATTCGAAGTACTTCTCGCCGGCCGCTTCCTCATCGGCGCGGTATTGCCAGGCTCCTCTATCAAGCTTGGTTTGCCCGCTGATGACGCGCTTCAGGGCCGCCTGTAGCGCTGCCGGATTGTCAATCGCGCTGCTCATTTCGCCCCCGGTTCCTGCAACCGCGATAATTTTGGTGAGCGCTCCGCTCAAAAACGCGGCGTCCAGGGCGGCAGCCAATGCGTGTCGGACGCGGAGCAAATCGTCTTTCGTGAAAGTGTCCACCAGCATCACGATTGTGACGTCGGGCTTAGGCGCGATAGGGACTGGTTTTACGGAAACCGCGCCTTGTAATGTCTCGACAAGGCCGATTTCGCCATCATGTGCCAGAATGGGGCCTTCGCCGCGGCCACAAACTGAAACGGCGCATGTAAGTGCAACGACTGCAATCCAATGACGCATTCCCGCCCTCATGAGTGTCGGCAAGTATAGCGCGATCCGTAGGCGAAACTGTAACGGGTGCGGCGATTACATCTCTACATGTATATTTTTTCTTTACGGAACGAATCATGCCTACCCCACAAACCGAACCCCCTTCCGGGAACGTAATCGCAACGCCGGCAACCAGCAATCGAGTTTCAAGATCCTTTGCGTTGCGTACAGAGATAGCAGAGCGCGACGCGGCCGTTCCTGCGCCGCCGCAGATTGATAACGGCGATGAAGCCCGTTATTCCGACAAATGTGGAACGTACACAAAGGGCGTTCTGCAGTCGGGTATCGGCCTGGTAGACCTTGCCGCTTTTGAAAAGTTCAAAAAGGCGCTGGATAGCGGCAGGCCTAAGGACTTCGCAGCCATCCCTCTGGGTGGGCCGCGAACACTGAACGGTCCGCAGGGAGGCTTGGCGTTCTATCTGGGGTGCCCGGACAGCAGTCAATTCTCGGTGCCACCCGCGCCCGCCCTTGCGAGCGAGGCATATGCCACTGAATTAGTGGAACTGTATTGGGCATCGCTGCTGCGCGACATTGCGTTTACTGATTACGGCTCAAACTCTGTGGCCGTGCAGGCAGCAAATGAATTGTCCTCGATGGCCACTTACACAGGGCCGAGAGACGCTGGCAATCAAGTTACACCGGACCTGCTATTCCGCGGCGGTTTCCCCGGCGAGATCATCGGGCCGTATCTGTCGCAGTTTGTCCTCCAGAACACAAGCATGGGTGCTTTGCCGATCGTACAGAAATACACGAGTTCCAAAGCAAATGTCGATTACATGAAGGACGCGACCACTTTCCAACAGGTGCAGAATGGCATCTCGACCGGATTGCAACTGCAGCCGGAAACACCGGCTTTTCTGCACAACGGGCGGGGAATGACGGCTTTTACCCACGTTGATGTGCTCTATCAGGCTTACTTTACGGCGTACCTGGTGCTGAATACGATTAACGGCGGTAACGCTGTGCCTTTCAATCCGGGCAACCCCTACAACGGGTCTAAGACGCAAAATGGATTCGGCACGATGGGCCAGCCGGATATCGCGGCGACGCTTGCCGCCGCAGCCCGGGAAGCGCTCAACATCGTGTGGTACCAGAAGTGGTTTGTGCACCTCCGTCATCGTCCGGAATCGGGTGGCGCACTCGTGCATTTGGTCAGGACGGGCCAGGGCCACACTGTCCAGGGCCATCCTAATGCTGCTGTGTTGAACTCGCAGGCGGTGCAGGCAAGCTTCACAAGTAACGACAGTTACTTTCTATCTCAGGCGTTTCCCGAAGGTTCGCCGACGCACCCGGCTTATCCCACGGGGCACGGTGTTGTGGCGGGCGCCTGCATTACGGTCCTAAAGTTCTTTTTTGATGGCAATTTCGTCATCCCGAACCCGAAGGCGCCATCGAGCGACGGCACGACCCTTAACAATTACACGAGCAGCGATGCGGGACAGATCACCGTCAATGGCGAGCTGAATAAGCTCGCGCACAATATCAGCTTTGGCCACGGCATCCATGCCGGTATTCACTGGCGCAGCGATACCGATACATCGATCCAGTTGGGCGAGGCCGTAGCACTGCGCATTCTGCGGGATTCCGCGCGCACCTACAACGAGAAGTTCACCATAACATTACTGAAGGTGGACGGTAGCATGGCTACCATCTCCAATCAGTGATGCTCAGAAACAGCGCGCGGCTTATGGAATAACGCAGCTATCCCAGCAGCCGGGCCAGCTTCGAACCCTCGACGATCATCGTTTCGCTTCGCTCCGGACCGTTTGAAACCGACCCGATCTCCACGCCCGTTCTCTCTTCCAGGAACTGCAGGTAGTTCCGAGCCTCCCGCGGCAATTCGCCCAGCTTCGAAATCCCTTGCGTGGATTTCTTCCATCCCGGCAATCGCTCGAACACCGGCTTGATCGCCTCCATGCGGCGCGTGCTCGCCGGCATGTGGGTAATAACGCTGCCATCCACCTCGTATGCCACGCACACCGGAATCTCATCCAACTGGTCCAGCACGTCCAGCTTGGTAATGATCAGGCTGTCGAAGCCGTTCACTTCCGCCGTGTATCGCAGCAGCGGCACGTCAAACCATCCGCAGCGTCGCGGTCTGCCCGTCACCGACCCATACTCATTCCCGCCTTGCCGAATCCGCTCGCCCAGTTCCGTCACGTCTTCCGATGGAAATGGCCCGGCACCCACCCGCGTAATGTACGCCTTTGATACGCCGATAATTCCATCGATCTTCGTCGGTGGCACGCCCGTACCCGTACAGGCTCCTCCTGCGGCGGCACTGGAGCTCGTCACAAACGGATAGGTACCGAAATCAATGTCCAGCATCGTACCCTGCGCGCCTTCAAACAGCACACTCTTGCCGTCCCGGATCATCCCGTTCAGCAGATGTGAGGCATCGCAAACAAGCGGCCGTATCTGCTCCGCGAATCCCTTGTAACGGCCCAGAATCTCCTGGAAATCGATCCGCTCGGTGATCTGAAATGCGTCTGCAATTAACTGTTTGTCCTCCGCCAAGGCGCAGTACAGGTGCGCAAAGTCGGGATCTACCAAATCCGCCACCCGTATGCCTCGCCGGGCGATTTTGTCTTCATAGCAAGGACCGATTCCCCGCGAAGTCGTGCCGATCGGAATCCGGTCGGCCCGCCCTTCCGAGATCTTCTCGATGGTCCGGTGAAAAGGAAAAATCACGTGCGCCCGGTTGCTGATCTTGAGCTGCGGCCGGACGTTAATGCCCACCGCTTCCAACCCCGCTATTTCCTCCAGCAGCGCTGCTGGATCGACCACTACGCCGTTACCGATCACCGCCAGGACGCCTGGTCGCAACACCCCGCTCGGGATCAGCTTCAAGACGAATTTCTGATCTCCTAAGAAGACCGTATGGCCCGCATTGTGTCCGCCCTGATAACGCGCCACCACGTCGAATTTTTCGGAGAGCAGGTCGACAATTTTCCCTTTCCCTTCATCGCCCCATTGCGCCCCGAGCACAATCAAGTTACTCATGCTGATAACAGCCTCGCCGCAAACCTACCGATTGTATCGCAAACTTCGCCAAGGCATTGTAAATACAAGACTTCTCTCCAATCCCAAGCTCCGGCCCCAGCCCCGGTTATGCTAACCTTTTCTTCGAATGCAGATGAGTGACGTCTTCCTGAAGTTGGGTCCGGAAGTTTTTCACCAGCTCGTTCGCGGCATTTCCATCGGCAAGCTCAAGACCTACCAGGTTTATGAACGCTTCAAGGTACGCGCCCACATGGTCAAGCTCAATTCCGAGGCGCTGCGCAAAGCGGAACCTCGATTCTGGTCGCGCATCGAAGCTCATGAGGAAGATTTTGCTACTGATCTGTCCCAAGTGTTCTTACTTTCCCACCTCGACATGATCGTCGGTATACTCAACTTCCTGGGCATCCCCAACGACAACGGCTTCTTCGACAAAGACCTCAAACCGGAGCAATATCTTACTCAAGGGTGGCAAAAGCGCGTGTTCGACAACTTCTCGGAAAAGCATCCGCGCGAAATCGTTCTCTTCTATATCAACCACCTCGATTGGGAGCTGAACAAAACCGACGAGATTTTCCTTCCGGCCGCCTAATATGCCAGATCTGAAAGCGTTCCATGAGCAGGTAAAGAACGGTGATATCGAGGGTGTCCGTGCCTCTCTCGCCGAGGACCCATCGTTGCTCGACGTTACCAACGAAGCTGGGCAAAGCCCGTTTCTTTTGGCCAAGTACTATCGCCAGGAGAAAACGGCGGATTATCTCCTCAGCCTCCACCCCCAGCTCGATGTCTTCAATGGCTGTGTGGCAGGCCGCGTCTCGGAGGTACTGGCCGCGATTGATCGCGACGCATCTCTACTGGAAGCGCACAGCAATGACGGCTGGACTCCTCTTCACCTGGCCGCCTTCTTTGGACATGCCGATCTGGCAAACGCATTGCTTGATCGCGGAGCCCAAATCGACTCTCCCTCAACGAACGCCATGCAGAACACTCCTTTGCACGCCGCCGCCGCTGGGGCTCAGGCCGATCTTGTCAGCCTGCTCCTGAAACGCGGCGGCAATCCAAACGCTACTCAGGAAGGCGGCTGGACCGCTCTCCACTCCGCCGCGCAAGCCGGTAATCGCACCATGGTGGAAACCCTGATTGCCAACGGCGCCGATGTGAATGTGCGCGCCGGGAATCAGCAGAGTCCGCTGGATCTCGCTCTGATGCGCGGCCATCACGCAATTGCTGCTCTGCTCGAAGAGCTGGGAGCCAAGCTTCGCTAGCATGCCAGGGGTCGAAACGCTCGAAGGGAAACTGGAAGAACTTCGCCGCGCCACGCTCGCCGATTTCGCCTCAGCGATATCGACGCAGGATCTCGAGGAAGCCCGTGTTCAGGCGCTCGGCCGTAAAGGGACTCTCGCCCAGATCAGCAAGGACTTCGGCAAACTGCCTCCAGAAGAGCGCGCCCGTCTCGGCAAGCTGCTGAATTCGGTCAAACAGGATCTCGAGGCCGAATACGAAGACAAAAAGCGCCGCTTCGAAGAATCCGCTCTTACTACGCGTCTCGCCACCGAATGGATCGACGTTACCCTACCCGCGCCCGGTATTCGTCCCGGCAGTTTGCATCCCATCACGCAGCTTCAGAACGAAATCGAGGATCTGTTTACCTCGCTCGGTTTCGCCGTTCTCGACGGCCCTGAAGTCGAAACCGAAGAGCATAATTTCGATGCCCTGAACATCCCGCCCACTCACCCTGCTCGCGATATGCAGGATACCTTCTGGTTGTCGGATGGCCATCTGCTCCGCACCCACACCTCTCCCGTCCAGGTGCGTGGGATGCGCGCGCTAGGTCCGCCTCTCCGAATGATTGCTCCCGGCCGCGTTTTCCGAAACGAAGAAGTGGATGCCTCTCATGAGCACACCTTCTATCAGTTGGAAGGCATGATGATCGATCGCGAAGTCTCCGTTGCAAACTTGATCTATTTCATGAAGACGCTGCTCAGCGGCGTGTTCAAGCGCGACGTGACTGTTCGGCTTCGCCCCGGTTATTTCCCATTTGTTGAGCCCGGCTTCGAATTGGATATTCAGTGCCTCATCTGCAATGGCGAGCGCTGCGCCGTCTGCAAGTACAGCGGCTGGGTTGAGCTTCTTCCCTGCGGACTGGTGCACCCGAATGTTCTCCGGATGTCCGGTATCGATCCCGAACAGTGGGGCGGTTTCGCCTTTGGCCTCGGCCTGACTCGCCTGGCGATGATGCGCTATGGCATCGACGATGTTCGCCAGCTCCAGGCCGGCGACCTCCGCTTCCTGAACCAGTTTTGATTTTTGTCTTGAGGATTCCAGTTGAAGTTTTCCTACCAGTGGCTTTCTGAGCTTGTGCCGGGCTCGACCACGCAGCCTGCCGAACTCCAGCGCCTCATCACCATGAAAACCGCCGAGTGTGAAGGGATCGAGTCGGCGGGTGCCCACTTCGCGAATGTCCTTGCCGCGCGTGTCCTCACGGTCGAACCGCTGCCGAAAGGCAAAAACAAGCTCGTAGCAGTCGACATCGGCAACAGGAAACGCGTATCGGTGGTTTGCGGTGCTCCGAATGTCCAGCCTGGCATGTTGGCCGCCTGGGTTCCTCCAGGCACTGTTCTTGAAGGCAAAACGATAGGCCGCGTGGTAATCGACGGTGTTGAAAGCGCAGGAATGCTGGCCAGCGCGGCGGAGCTAGGTATTAATCGCGACCACTCCGGTCTTCTCGAGCTGGACAACCTCGAACCGGGCCAGCACCTCGAGCGCCTTCGGCCCGACTGGATTATCGAAATTGACAACAAGAGCCTCACTCATCGTCCCGATCTCTGGGGTCACTACGGCATGGCTCGCGAAGTTGCGGCCATCTCCGGAAACAATCTAAGAGATCCCGTCGACAGCGCCCGTTTGCCTCATGGCGAAGCGAGCGTTCAGGTTCAAATCGAGGATCACAATCTATGCCCGCGTTACAGCGCCCTTGTTTTTGAGAACGTCAAGACCGCTCCATCGCCGCTCTGGCTGCAGGCGCGCTTGGAGCACCTCGGCTTGAATCCGATCAATAACATCGTCGATGTCACGAACTATATCCTCGCCGAGCTTCCTCAGCCCATGCACGCTTTTGATGCCGATAAGCTCGTCGGCAACACAATTTATGTCCGGACCGCGCGCTCTGGCGAGCGGCTTCGCGCGTTAAACGGGGAAACTTACCAACTTGCCGAATCCGATCTGGTCGTCGCCGATTCATCCGGTCCGATTGCTCTCGCCGGCGTGATCGGCGGCGCGGAGAGCGCCATTTCGGAATCGACCACCCGCATTGTGCTCGAAAGCGCGAATTTCCAAGCATCCAGCGTCCGTTTGACCTCCGTGCGGCACAAGCTCCGGACCGAGGCCTCCATGCGTTTCGAAAAAGCCCTCGATCCCGAAAACACGGTCCGCGGTCTTGCCCGAGCTGTTGAACTCCTCCAGCAAGTGTGTCCTGGTATCCAGCTCGTTGGCGGCGTGGCGGATGACCGCGCTCGCCCGGTAGCGCCACAGCCGATTCTTTTGCCCGTCGATTTCGTCGTCCGTAAATTGGGCAAGCAGGTTACGGAACTGGAGATCACTCGCATTCTCGATGCCCTCGGCTTCGGCGTCATGGAAACCTCGCCCGGTGTTCTCACCGTTACCGTTCCCACGTGGCGCGCGACAAAGGACATCTCGATCAAAGATGATCTGGTCGAAGAAGTGGGTCGCATGATCGGATACGGTGAGATCGCGCCCGCTGCGCCTCTCGTCGCCTCAGTCGTACCGCCTCCGAATCCGATGCGAATGTACCTACGGAGCCTGCGCCCGCGACTTGCCGCGCAAGGTTTCACCGAACTTCAGAACTATTCATTCACTAATGAAGCCGAAACGCGCCGGTTCCATCTCGAAATCCACGCGCACCTCGCCATCCGCAATCCCATAGCGGCCGAGCTGACCCATATGCGCAGCAGTCTCTTGCCCGGCCTGTTCAAAAACATAGTTAACAACACCCGTCATTTTTCCGAGTTTCGCCTGTTTGAGATCGGCAGCGAGATTCACGCTCTCCCCGATGGCAGTCTGCCTGGCGAGGTTCCACATTTGGCAGCGGCTCTCTACAATGCCAGCGGCAATGAGCAGGATTTCTTTGAGATGAAGCGGGTGGTTGAGTGCCTGCACGCCGGTGCTCGCCTTACCGCCGTCGACGGCCGTCCCTATGAGCACCCGGTCCGAACTGCGGAAATCCATTGGCGAGGCGCGGTTATCGGCCGTCTGTTTGAGCTTCATCCTTCGCTGTTGCAAGCGGAAGGGCTGGAGGGTCGCGCCGTGCTGTTCGACATTGATCTATCTATCGCCCAGCAGCTTGCTGCCGCGCACGCCACCACGTACACTCCGCTTCGCAAATACCCCACCAGCGGCTTTGATCTATCTGTCGTGGCCGATCTGCGCACGGCTGTCGCGCACATTGAAGACCATTTCGTTCAACTTGCGGGTGCCGATCTCGTTTCTGTCGACTTCATTCGTCAATACGCCGGCCCGCCTCTGGAAGAAGGGCAAAAGAGTGTTTCCTATCGCGTCCAAGTGGGCTCTCTCGACCACACTTTGACCGCCGATGAAGTCACCGCCATCCGTGGTCGCATCGTGACCGGTATGCGCGGGCTTGGTTTTGAGCTGCGCGGGCTAGACGGCGCTTAGTCGAGAAACATCGCCCGCACATCGTCCCAATTGTCCACCCGCCGGAACTTCGTCTCGCGTATGTTGTGCGGAGCCGTATACAGAATGCCTTCTCCGTGGAACTTCCGGAAATGCCTCGGATCGTCGTCGATCAGGAAATCCGCTGCAATGATGCTCTTGTCCCCGCAGAACACGATGTGACGCGTCGGCACAAACGGGAAATGCCGTTGCAGCCACTCATATTTCGCGGTGAACGAGCATGGTACATCCATCGCCGCGGTCGTAATAAAGATCTCGTACCGTTCGCCCAATGCGCGAACCGCATCCTGACTCCCCGGCATCACGGGAATCTCCGCGAAAAAGCTCGCCTGCTGAAAATAGGCCCGCGCTTTCGGAATGTGCGTGGCGTCTATCACGTCGAAAACGTCCTGGCCGTGGAAGTGTTCGCGTGTAAAGTTCAATCCAAAATCGGCGTTATACAGCTCCAGATATCGCGCCATCGTATCCGCGACCACTTCGTCCATATCGATTGCGATGCGCTTCACCTTCTCCAGGGTAGCCACCGGGCCCGAGATTCCGCCACGGGTCCCATGAACCCATCTACGTCGCCGCCGGGATGCCTCGCACCTTAACGCAAGGAGTGCTTGTTAGAATGCCGGAATGCCGCGGATCCGGCTGTTGCATTGGAAGAGACCTGAAGCCGCCAAGCATATAGCCTTCTTACGGGGCGCTGGTTACCGAGTCGACTACGAAGAGCAGTTTCGACCGGGACTCCTGCGAAGCTGGCGCGAATCGCCGCCGGACGCCTTTGTAATTGACCTGTCACGCCTGCCATCCCAAGGGCGCGAGATAGCGATCGCACTTCGGCAATCTCCGGCTACTAGACGCATCCCCATCGTGTTTTGCGAAGGGGCAAGTGAGAAAGTGGATAAAATCCGCGCCGAACTGCCCGACGCGTGCTACAGCACGCTCGCGCGGCTTGCGTCGACGTTGAAGAAGGCGC
Source organism: uncultured Acidobacteriaceae bacterium (assembly GCA_963762495.1). GTDB lineage: Bacteria > Acidobacteriota > Terriglobia > Bryobacterales > Bryobacteraceae > Bog-105. The sequence goes on along the minus strand of CAVXKZ010000006.1, from coordinate 165,590 downwards.
TCGCGAAGGAGTGGGTAGATCCAGTGACGCCGACGGCAATGATGGACCGGTACGCGGCGCGGACGGCCGCTCAGAAGCTGGGAATTAAGGAATGCTCTAGGGTGGTGCTGATCGACCCGCCGCGAGACTACAGGAAAGCTTTGGGCGAGCTGCCACGGAACGTCGAGATCCTCGAGGAAGCGATGAACAACGCCGGCGTGACACTTTGTTTCGTACACGAGGCTCATTTGCTTCAGTCAACTCTTTCCGCCGTTCGCGATCGGGCTGGCATCAGCAAGCTGTGGATTCTCTGGCGTAAGGGAGGATCCGCGACGCGAGGCGAGATTACCGAACGGCTGGTACGGGAGCAGGCAATCGATTTAGGGCTGGTCGATTACAAAATTTGTTCCGTAGATAAGGTTTGGAGCGCCATGCTGTTCGCGCCCAGGCGTTAGCCTCCGGTGCTGGAAGGCTCCTTTTCGGTTAGCTTATCCAAAGCGGATTGCATTTGCTGGACCCAGCCAGCGGTCTCGGACTGGAGAGTTGTTTCGGTCTGCTCGACTAAAACGTCGATGTTGTTCCTTCTGTTCTTCTCCCAAGGAGAGAGAGCGGCCCACCATGCCTTTATGTTTCGCAAACTGGAGAGGGCCTGATTGTACTGAACCAGCGAGTTCTCGACCTGATCCGCTTGCAGCTTGGTGGTGAAGGCAGTTACGACAGCGGTAGCGAGCGCTACCCAAATATCGAAATGGATAGCGGCCAAGAAGGTTCCAGTACCGCCTACAAGATAGATGATGACTTGCATCAAGGTCAGTTGCGCGGATAGCTTTCGCGTTTTGGAAACGAAGTAATTTATCTGATCTTGAATTCGAACGGTTATGTACTGATCGGGCGTAAGGAAACTGTCGCGTTGCGTATCGTGCTGGGGCGTGGGCGGCTCGAGGTTGGTCTTGTTCACCTCACTCTGTTCCAGGGAAGCGGTGATGTCCTTGATTCTGACGGCGAGCTTGGATTCGCGCGAATTCTGTAGACACTGCTGGTCGCTGTAGGCTCCCGCTTGGGTGCGAAAGCGGAAGATCTCACGTTTGATCGCTTCCGCGGAACCGCGGAGCAGAATCCACTTATTGCCATCGCGGAAATGACTGTTATAGGCGCCGATAATCGAAATGACGATGGGCGTCACGATCACGAGGACATGCAAGGGGAGGGCGGTTCTAATCAGGGGAGGGATCTGGGGAGCAGCGGTGAGAATCGCCAGTAGCGCTGCAACAACCGCGAGAATAATGAGGGCGAGTTCCAATCTTCGGAACCAGGTCTGCTTTTGAAGCGCCGCGCGATCCAACTCATCGAAGCGGGCCCAAGCCAGGTGCACGGTATCGGCCACCGTTTCCGGGTGCGGGTCGACGCGAGCCAGCAAAAGGCGTCGCAGATCGTCCATGCTGGCATCGAGAGAGGACGGATAGATGATGGCCGATTCCGCGATTTCCCGGACGCCCGGGTCGGTGGGCGCCGGGGGCATCGATCCGTCCGGAAGAGGTGTAATGGCGGTCATGATCTGATCCGCCAAACCGCCGGTGTTCTTCAAGACCAGCACGGGCCAGCCACGGCGCGCGCAGCGGATTACCGCGTTTTTTTCGGCATCGCCCCCGCCGAAGAGCATGGCGAGCACACGGTTCGAAACGGCTGGATCGCTCACCAATTCGTCGGCGATCTGGAAGGTGTACTTCGCAGTGTCGGCCCAGATCGCCGGCAAACGCAGGATTAGGGCGTGATTCGGATCCATTTGATTTACGGCTCTACCACTGGTCACGATCCCCAGGAGCGGCGGCGTCTGGTCCTGATCGAGAGCAGCCTGGCCGATGAGGGCGGCGCATCCGGCACACGAGGCATCATCGAGAATCAGCGCGCCCGGGCTGAGCGCAAGGGGAGCAATCACGCGGCTGCAGATGGCGCGGATTTGGCTATTCAGGGCGGCATCGAAATCACCCAGTAAGATAAGGAGCGGTCGCGCGGGAAGGCCGAGTTCTTTTACTGTGGTTGCAACGGGCTTGGAAGGATCAACATCGACGATGTTTGGCGGCATGCAGATATCGGGTCGTGGCGGATACGATATCACAACGCGCAGATATTCCGGACAGAGGGACATTCAAGTATGGTGATGGCGCTGGCGGGCAGGCGAATCGATCGAGCAAACACGGTTCACGCGAGATTCTCGGCGGCCAACACGGATCTTGTGCGCGGACGGCTGCGGTCGATGCTTGAAAGGCTGCGCCCGGGAGCGTTAGTCAGCTCGGCGGCATGCGGAGCGGACCTTCTGGCTCTGGATGAGGCGGGTGTTTTGGGAATCCGGCGCCGGATCGTCCTTCCGTTCGACTCCGAGAAGTTCCGGCGGACGTCGGTGGTCGATCGGCCGGGCGGGTGGGGTTCTTTGTACGACCGAGTAATCGAAGAGGTGCGCGCGAGCGGCGACCTAGTCATCTTAGAAAGCAGAGCTGAGGGAGACGACGCCTACGCTGTCATCAATTCCGCCCTACTGGACGAAGCCGCAAAGTTGGCCAGCGCCACCGACAGGGAATTGATGGCGGCGTTGGTGTGGGATCAGCGACCGCGAGGGAACGGAGACTTAACGCAGGCTTTCGGTGAAGAGGCACGCCGGAGAGGATGGCAGGTCGTGGAAGTGCCGACGGTGTGACGAAGAGCTTCTTCCATGAATCTGTCGACGAGCTAAGGGTGCAAATGGAATTCGGACGAAGCCACCAAGGCCTTTACTTCGGCCTGCGGAATCGAGAATGCTTTTGCGATCGATGCCAATCTGATTTCTCCCTGGGTCTTCGGGACGTCGGGCTGCAGGATTTCGACGATCTGCAGACATCGCTGTTCCTCTTTCATTGCCGATGCGCACACTGTCGATCGAGCGTCTAGCTCTTCAGCTATAGCGTGTTTGACCTCTCTGACCTCTGCTGTTCTGTATCCAGTGCCACTGGCCTCAAGACCACACAGCGACCCCATAACGCAGACAGCGGACACAGCCGCGAAGGCCGCATATTGTTGAAGCCGGCCTTGCTCGATGGAGATCGAAACGATGAGCGCCGCAAGACAAAAAAGTGGAGTGAAAACTATTCCGATGTAACGCGGAGCCATCGGAAGCGCTATATAGGAGGTCAGGCTCGAAGAGCCGAAATCTAAGTAAAGAAACGGGAGCGCGGCCCAAAGGACTACTAGAAGGAAACCGGATTGTCGTCTGATTTGACGCATGGTCGAAGCCATTCCCACGCATGCGAGCGCTAAGAGTGAATGCAACCCGAAATCCATATTGGGAACAAGCATCATCCTCAAATAGCCCTTTAGTAGCCTGTACGTCAGGTTTCGATTAGCCTCCAGTACTTCGGGACTTCGATTATGGGCGGCGAGGGCGTGAGTACGAAAAAATAAGTCACCACTCTGAGTGATATACCAAAGGCACTCGCTGCCGATGACGAACAGCATGCCGATGAGTACAACACCCGCAAGTTTGAAGCGCTCAGACACTACTAAGAAGACGAGAAATGCGCCTCCGATGATAAGGCCAGGCTCTTTTGCCAGGTACGAGAATCCAAGACCAAGTCCTGCGATCATGCCCATCACGGAACTGTTCAGGCGCTCAGCCTCCAGCAGCAACATTAGGGAGATCAATGCCATGGCCTGCATTACAGGTTCCGGGACCATAATCGCGCCGTAATGCGTGTCTACGGGAAACGTCAGCAAAAGTATGCCCGAGATCCAGGGAACCCGGCAATTGGGGAAGATGCCGCACGTAATGAGTACAAGAAGAGGAGGAGTTATCGAAGAGCAGAGTATTGGCAGCATCACGGTTGTCCACTCGTGTACGCCAAACAAATGGTAAAGTAACCCGAGCGGGAGAATGATTCCGTATCGAATAGCGTAGTGGTGCGGGAATAGATGATAAGTGCCGGCAGAAACCTGTTGGGCGAAATGGGAGTATCCAAGATCGTCCGAACCAATGATGCCCGTGTAGGACAGAAGCCGAAGGAGCAGCGCGGTTATGAATAAGGCGCAGATTGCAAAGAACTCATTTCTGATCAAAGAGAGAAATGCGGTGGGCGGCGCGTCAACCCGGCTAATTAGATCCGCAGCAGTTCGCGGCTTATTGGTCGTGTCGGTTGATGTCCGGCATTCCTCGGGAACCATCATTCGAGGCTAGAGGGCTCTCGGCTTCGTCGAAAATTGCCCGCTCAGCAGTAAGGGTTTTAAGTACCTTCACGGTACTGCCCGTACTGTTAACCCGAGTTCGTCACGGTGCTAAATCATTGAGCACGCTTTCGGCGCTCGGCCGCTTCGCGCCACGTCGTTACGAGGAATCGTTGCTGAAGCAAGAATGTCTGAAAGTCGGGATCAAGCATAGCAAGCATGTCGGCCTTTCGAAGGGGTCCGGAGTCGGAAATGTGGGAAAAGACAGCCGTTGGCTCGGTGCAATGCATGATGACCATAGTCAGGCCGGGCTTAAGTTCCTTCAGTGTTTCCATGTAGCGACCGGTGCGCCATTTGCGCAGCTTTGCGTCGTCGTTGCCCACATCGGGAGGGATTTTCCAGTCGTAGCTCGTATTGTGAAGATCGTCAAGAACCGGCAGACCGGCGCGCCAGAGTTTCTCTCCAAGAGCGCGTACCTCGGCAATCGCCGGATCTTCGGGAAGAGCCATTCCGGGCCGATACTTGCGCTCTCGCTCGAGCTCTGAAATAAGAGCTTGCCGACGGTCCGCCTGGATATAGGTGTCATGACCGGCCGGGATCATCACCGGGATCTGCTTCTCAATTCCAAGTTGCACATACTTCTCGAGGAAGCCGGGCGAGGCAAAGACAGTGCCCATATGTGTATCCAGGTGAGTCGGATAGAATCCCATCCGCTCGGCGCGATTGACTTGAGCGCGCATCTCACGATCGACCTCATCGGCTGTCGCATGTTTCACTACCTCTGCAACGGAAGGCCATAGAGCGCCTTCGGAGTCAACGAGACCGGGCACGGCGAGCACGCCGGCAACAGGTCCCCAGCGATAGTCATGCCATTCGGAAGTGAGCGTCAGATGAAGCCCGGCATCTGTTCCGGTGTGCACTTTTAGGTAATGGAGAATATGAGGCACCCAGGGCGTCGGCATCATGACGCTGAGTGATTTCGCAGCACCGTTCTCCAACACCCGTTCAATGCCCATATCGGAGTCATAGGACATGCCCGCGTCGTCCATGTGAAGGATCAGGACACGGTCACCCTTTTTCCAGCCCAATTTTTCGGCGTAAGTAGGCGCGCTTTGAGCAAAACAGGAATAGCAAATCAGTAGTGGAAGAAGGATCCTGGACATGAGTTGCTCATCCTATCAGGTTTGAAGAGCGATCGGCGTTTACAAACAAAGCACAGTTTGCGAACGTCTCCCCACCATCGTTTGTGGCATACTCAAAACAAATTTAGGGAGGCTTCCATGCGTCACTTTTGGGCCGACCGCCGTTTCGTCGCAGGTCCGGCACTTCTTTTGCTCGGCATCTGGTTACAGCCAGCGTACGGGCAGGCGAAGGGGGGCGGCGGTGCACCAACTGGCGGCGGAGGGGCGGCGGCTGGGAACGGAAGCCTGGGCGGATCGGCTGGCTCGGTCGGAGCGCCCACGCGTGGAGTCGGCACCTTCGGAAACATCCCGAACAACGGCACCCCCGGTCTCTCCAACAATCCCACGCAGCAGCGGCCCGTGTTCCTCTCGGGCAAGGTGATGTTCGACGATGGAACGCCACCCAGCCATGAGATTCGCATTGAGCGGGTCTGCGGCGGTAATCCTCATTTCGAAGCCTATACAGATAGCAAAGGCCGATTCTCGTTCCAGTTGAATAACAACCCGCAGTCGGCGGTCGACCTGGATGCGGCGGATTCCGAAAGCAGCCGGGGCATACCGGGGATGCAGTCCAGCTCCGGATCTAGCAATTCCGGTTCGATTGCGGATCGCCAGAATCCTTATTGGAACTGCGAATTGCGCGCTTCGTACCCGGGATATCGATCCGATGAAGTGGAATTGGAGAGCCGCCGATCTCTTGACGATCCCGATTTAGGCACTATCGTCCTGCACCGGCTGGGAAACGTGAAGGGTTCGACGATCAGCCTGACGACGGCGATGGCGCCGAAACGCGCTGAGAAGGATTATCAGAAAGGAATCGGTTTGGCCGAAAAAGGCAAGTTCGAAGAAGCCGAGAAGCATCTTCAACAGGCTACGAGCGAGTACCCGAAATATGCCGTGGCATGGTACGCGCTGGGAGCAGTAGAGGCAAAGCAAAACAGGCCGGACGATGCCCGGAAGTCCTTCCAAGCCGCCATCGCAGCCGACAGTAAGTACGTGAGCCCTTATGATCAGCTCGCACTGCTAGCGGCGCAGGACGGTAAGTGGGAAGACGCGGCGAACTTCAGTAAGCAAGTGATTGAGTTGAATCCGGTGGAGTTTCCTGCTTCGTTCTGGTACAACGCGGTTGCAAATTACAACTTGAAAAAGATCGATGACGCGCAGAAGAGCGCTACGGCGCTGGTGAAGATGGACACGCGGCACCACTTTCCGCAGGTAGAGCACCTGCTGGCGCAGATCTATGTGGACAAGGCGAATTACGACGAGGCCGCCACGCACTTGCGAACTTATCTCGAATTAGTACCGAATGCCAAGAATGCGGACGCGCTGAAACAAGATCTGCTGAAGCTGGAGCAGGCGAAAGCGGAAGTGAAGAAGTAATACTTAGGCTCGCTGAGCCCATTTATGTCCAGCTAACTAGCGGGAGAGTTTCTCGGGCTAAATGCGAGCGATCAAATTCCCGATCGATGAGACGAGTTTATCCACCCGTTCATCCATGCGCTGTTCACGTGCGAGTTGTTCCGCCCTGTACCGTCCTTCGTCTTCCTGCATCTGTTCGAAATTGGCTTCTATCCGGGCCAAGCGCTCATCGTGCAGATAACCCATCATGGCAACCTTCTCGAGCCTATCGCCCATTTTGTCGAGCAATGCTTCGAGCCGATCGAGTCTGCCCCCACCATTTGCCTCAGCCATTTATAGTCTAGTACCAGTATACGGAGCGGGCGCGGCCCGCCCTATTCTTCCCGCAGCGCCCGCATGGGATCGATGAGAGAAGCGCGGCGCGCAGGCGCGTAGGCGGCAAGCAACGCGACAAGCAGAAGCGGGAGCACGATTACAAGAAACAGGACCGGGCTTGTGCCGCTGGAGGAAATGATAAACATCGATCCGACCAAGCGGGACGCGACGATGCCGAGGGCAAGGCCCACCACGCAGCCCGAGAGAGCGAGTACGAGGCCTTGCCGCAGAATCATCTGCAACACTCCCCTTCGGTCGGCGCCGATTGCCATGCGTATACCGATCTCGCGCGTACGGCGGCTAACCGAATATGCGATTAACCCGTACAGTCCGATGACGGCGAGAACGAGCGCCATAATGCCCAGGCCAGCCACCGCCTCGTTGATAATGTCCGGGGTTTGAATGGCGCGCTTGGTGAACAGATCCTGCATAGTGCGCACGTCGAAGGCGGGCATGTTGGGGTCGATCCCGTGTACGATCTGGCGCAAGATGGGCGCAAGGCCAGAGGCATCGCTCGAAGGGGATTCCGCGACCAGAGTCATCCCATTCTGCTGGTTTTGCGAGAACGGAAGATAGAGAAAGTCGGAAGGCGGCTCGGCGATCCACAGATACTTTGACTGGCGGGCGATTCCCACAATCTGTACCAGAGGTCCTTTCGCATCCTGCAAGTGAAAGCGTTTTCCGACCGCATCCTGGCGCGGCCAGAAGCGATCCGCGAAATGCTGGTTGACCACAGCGATGCGGGGCGAATCCGGCTTGTCGGATTCGAGGAATCCTCTACCGCGCAGGATAGGAATGTGCATGGTCTGGAAATAGCCATCGCCAACGATAGAATCGAAGACGGTAGGCGGTTGCTCACCACGCTGCAGGGTGCGGCCTTCGGGAACTACCGCTTTGGCGTCGCCATTGAAACTGAACGGGATCATCGAGGTAAGGGCAGCAGACCGTATGCCCGGAGCCGAACGCACCCGGTCCAGAAGCTGCTTGTAGAACTGCTCATTTTGCGCCTTGGTGTAATGGACCATCTGCGAATCGAAGCTCATCAGAAAGAGGTGATCGGTTTCGAAGCCGGGGCCGTGCACAACTTGGCTGCGAAAGCCGGTGAAGATCACGGCAGCGACGATCAGCAGGACGACTGAAACGGCCAACTGGGCTGAAACGAGGACGTTGCGGCCCCAAAGGCGCGCTTTCTTGGAGCCGTCCGTATCTCTCGCTCGAAGCGCCGAGACGACATCGGAGCGGGAACTGCGCCAAGCTGGCATCAGGCCAAAAAGGAAAGTGCTTACGACGGACACAATCAGAGTGAAGACCAGGACTCTGCGGTCAAGGCTTATGTCGAAAGAGATCGGCACATCGCTGGGAATGGGAATGCTGGCAAAGAGTTTCATGCCTGCAAGGGCAATCGCTATGCCGAAAATGCCGCCGCCTACCGAAAGCAGAAGATTTTCGAGAAAGAGTTGCCGGATGAGTTGCCAGCGTGCGGCTCCGACGGCCAGACGGACGGCGACTTCGCGCGAACGGGCCGTGGCACGGCTCAGCAACAGGCCGGCAACATTCGCGCAGGCAACGAGCAGAACGCAAATGGCCAGAACGATCAACATCTCAATCAGGGCGGCGTCAGGCGGAGATTGTTCAATGCGAAGGGCGAGTTCGGTCTGGACCCGAATCTTCTGATCGCGCGGTTCCTGCGGATACATCTGTTGCAGAACCTTGCCGATGGCGGTCAGATCGGCTTCCGCCCGAGCGTTCGTCACGCCCGGTTTGAGGCGGCCTTTGACGTTCAACCAGCGCTCGTCGCGTTTGTTCAGATTATCCGCGCCGCTCAAGGCGGGGGACATCGCAATGGGAACGAATAAACCGGGTTTGACGAACTGATCGATGCCGGTGAAGGCCGCAGGCGCGACCCCAACAACGGTAAATTCGATGCCATTGAGGCGAATTTTCGAACCGATGGCAGAAGGAGCGCCGTTGAAATGAGCAAGCCAGAAATCGTGGCTGACAACCGCAACGGGATCGCGACCAGCAACTTTATCTTCGTCCGGGCGAAATCCACGACCGACTGCCGGCTCGACGCCCAATACACGAAAGAAGTTGCCAGACACAAACATGCCAAACTGCATCTCCGGCACAACCGATGCATTTGGGGCATATCCGAACTGCGAATACTGATAGGCGACCAAGCCGTCGAAGGTGCGATTACGGTCGCGGAAGTCGAGGTAATCGGGATAAGATACGTTGTTGTTCGACCCGAAGGCACCCGCCGCGCCGGGATTGACCGTGACCACGCCGCTGGGCTTCATGACCGGCAAGGGGCGCAGCAGCAGCGCATCGGCAAAGCTGAAGATGGCCGAATTCGCGCCAATGCCGATGGCTAGGGAACACACTGCAACAATCGTGAACCCCGGATTCTTGGCCAACATTCTGGCGGCGTACTTCAGGTCCTTCAACACAGTGGTGTTCTCGCTCCTCTTAATTCAGGTGTTATGGGCAATGTAGAGGCCAATCGATAAAGATTGCTACTCAATAGTTTACGTGCGAGCGGATACGCGAACCCGTGCGAATTTGGGACGGGCGGTTAGTGGACCGAAACACCTGGGATCGAATTGGCGTCGTGTTGCTGGAGGCATTGCAAAAGACCCGTGCTACGCGACTTGCTGTTTCTGATCCTCTTCTTCGTGTTCGTGGTTCTGTGGTTGATCTTTTGGCTGGCATTCCACATAACCGTGGGGTTCATCCACGTCCTGGTTGTAATTGCGGTGATATTCCTGATTCTGCACCTGATGCGGGGCCGGCGGTCAGTCTGACGCGCCGGGAGGCGTTCCGGCATGTTGCGGGTATTTCCGGCACGCTCGTGCTTACTCGTGCGGTGCGAGCGCGGGGGCAGAATCCGCCGAAAATCACACCGGCGCTGTCGCTCTTCAGGTATGGGCAGGTGAGGCTTGCGCCAGGCCGATTGCAGCGGCAGCTCGACGGAGCGCATCAAGTTCTGCTCAATTTGGACGAAGATGACTTGCTTCGGCCATTTCGCATTCGGGAAGGCTTGCCGGCACCTGGCCGCGACTTGGGTGGATGGTACGACACTTATGCGTTTGCGCCGGGCGCAACGTATGGGCAATGGTTATCCGCTCTGGCCCGCTACTATGCCGTAACAGCAGATAAAGCGACACGTGCCAAGGTGCAGCGGATGGTGCGAGGATTCGCGGCAACGGTTGAGCCCGCGGGCAAGTTCTACCTCGAGAACCGTTTCCCTTCGTATATCTACGACAAGCTGGTTTGCGGACTGATCGATGCACATGCTTACGCGGAGGATGAGGCCGCGCTCGCGGTGCTGGCAAAGGCAACGGACGCGGCGCTTCCTCACCTTCCGCCCAAAGCCACGGCGCGGCAGGAGACGCCGGTTCTCGCGCACGAAGATTTCACCAGACACTGCTGGGACGAAAGTTACACGTTGCCGGAAAATCTGTTCTTGGCTGCGCGACTGAGCGGGGATGATCGGTATCTGAAGTTAGGAAAGCGATTTCTGTACGACGAATTTTTCGACGCTCTGGCGGCCGGGGAGAACGCGCTGCCTGGCAAGCATGCGTACAGCCATGTGAACGCCCTAAGCTCCGCGGCGCAGGCCTACTTGACCCTGGGTGATGAGAAGTACTTCCGTGCCGCCCGGAATGGCTTCCGTATGGTACAGGAGCAAAGTTACGCCACAGGAGGATGGGGGCCGGATGAACACTTCATCGTTGCGGAAAGCGGCAAGCTGGGCGCCAGTTTAGAGAGCACGCATTCGAGCTTCGAGACGCCTTGTGGATCTTACGCTCACTTCAAAATTACGCGCTACCTATTGCGAATGACAAAGGATTCGCGATACGGAGATAGCATGGAGCGGGTTCTTTATAACACGGTGCTGGGAGCCCGGCCCATTCGTTCAGACGGCGCGGCGTTTTATTACTCGGATTACAATTTCCACGGCAGTAAGTTCTACTTCACCGATAAATGGCCTTGCTGCTCAGGTACTTTGCCGCAGGTGGCGGCCGACTTCGGAATCAGCGCATACCTGAAAAGTGAACGCGGCGTGTACGCGAACCTATATACGCCTTCGACTTTGACCTGGAGCGAAGCGGGCGCAAGGTGCTCACTCCGGTTGACGACCGAGTACCCGTATAATAGCAGCATTCGATTTGACATAACGACGACGGAAGCACGTGTCTTTTCAGTCTTTCTGCGCATCCCCGAGTGGGCCGCCGGGGCATCGGTGTCGATGGGGGGGACAGGCGGATTCAGAAAGGTGCAGCCGGGCACTTTCGCGGAAATCCGACGGGAATGGAAGAGCGGAGATGATCTTGAACTGAGCCTCCCGCGTTCGAAACGGCTGGAGCCGATTGATGCGCAGCATCCGGATACCGTCGCTCTGTTATGTGGGCCGCTGGTCTTGATGCCCATCGGCGATTCGCGGCCAGCGCTAACGCGCTCCAAGTTACTGTCTGTAAGCCAGTCCGAAGCGGGTGCGCGGCTCTGGAAAACGCAAGACAGGCAGGTCTCGTTTAAGAGCTTCATGGACATTGAGGAGGAGCGGTATTCGGCGTATTCGCGGGTATGAGATGGTGTCAAACCAGGTTCCGGGGCCCGGGGCCATAGGCGGACGAGGGTGTCCGCCCCACATAGATCCAAAGCTGAACGCCTAGATCGCTAGTCTAAAGCGACAAAGATTGCACCCGCCACGATAAGTGCACCGCCGAGCGCTTTGCCCCAGGTGAGCTTTTCACCCAAGAACAGGGCGGCGAACAAAATTACAAGAACAACGCTAAGCTTATCGATAGGGGCGACCCGAGAGGCGGGTCCCAGTTGAAGCGCCCGAAAATAGCACAACCAGGAAAGACCTGTAGCGAAGCCAGACAGCGTTAGATAAAACCAGGTCCGATTCGACGAGACATGGAAACTACCCGGACCGCCGGTGGCGTAAGCGATCAGCCATGTGAAGACGACCACGACCGTGGTGCGAACGGCCGTCGCAAAGTTCGAATCTACTCCGGCAACACCCACTTTTGCCAGAAGCGCGGTTGCCGCGGCGAATAGGGCGGACAGCAGAGCCCACCAGAGCCAACTCATTCAGCTATTTTGTCAGGCGAAACACGTCCATCAAGCGAGGCCGCGCTCGACAGCGTAACGAGTCATCATGGCGGTCGAGTGCAGTTTCAGACGGTCCATGATGGCGGCGCGATGAAACTCAGCCGTGCGGACGGAGATGTTCAATTTGCCGGCGATTTCTTTTGCCGAGCAACCCTGGGAAATCAGTCGTAACACCTCGATCTGCCGATCGGTAAGCGCACCGTCGGGCGACAGCTCCTCCCCGTCGCCGTCGACCTGGACGCGGGAACCGATGTATTTGCCCCCATTTAAAACAGTTCGAATTGCGAGCAGCAATTCTTCCATGGGGGCGCGCTTCGAGAGGTAGGCCTGAGCGCCGGTTTCGATGGCGCGTTTTACGAATTTCGGCTCGGTGTGCATGGAAAGGAACATCAACTTGAGATGGGGGTGTTGGATGAGTATTCGGCGGGCCGCCTCGAAGCCATCTCCGTCGGGCATACGGATATCTAAAACAGCGAGATCTGGCGAAAATTGGTCGATCGCTTTCTCAAATTCCTGCAAATTGTCGACACCTTGGACCTCATAATGGGGACTCGCAACGAAGAGCAGCGCATCAAGGACGAGATGGTGATCGTCAACGAATAATATCTTCGTCTTTTTTTCGATCATCGGGCTAAAGGCAGTAGTTTGCATTGCAATCTCCTTGGGGGCAGAGCTGCTGGTGTTTCTATTTTTCCGATTTTCCGCATCAAACGTTCTGGCAGTAGGGTTAAGAGTTCAGCGTACGTAGCTCACCTGCTTAATTGATGCCATTCGGATACCGAAACAATACGGGTCTCTTTCCTTAAAGAAGGACTAGCTAGGGTAAAGCATAGTGAACGGTGAAGAGTTATTCAGTAGCGCGGAACGGTCGCTTGGATCACGCCGGGTGACCCAAGCGGTGCGCTTATTCGCTGATGCCGAACGGGCGGGCTTTGATTCCGATTTGTGCGCAGCGGGCCGTTGGACGGGTTACATGCTGCTGGGTGATTTTGAACATGCTTGGAGCGAAAGCGACGCGATCTTCGCGGCGGGGAAATCCCGATCGGCACCGCTACTGGGACGGTCGGCAGATCGACGGCCGCAACGTTATCATTCGCTGCTTGCACGGTTTGGGCGACACGCTGCAGTTCATCCGGTACGCGCCGCTAGTACGGGAACGGGCGCACTCGCTCACGATCGAAGCACAACCTTCGCTCAAAACGCTACTGAAAGAAGCCGATCTGGCGGATGAAGTGATTTCGTGGGGCGATCCTGAGCCGTTTTGGGATCAGCAAATTGAAGTGATTGAATTACCGCGGATATTCCGGACGACGCTTGATACGATTCCAGCCAAAGTCCCATACGTCTATTTAGGGAAAAATAGCGAAGAGATCGAAACTCAATATGATGATTCAAGGCCTCTACGCGTAGGAATCAACTGGGCGTCGGGCGGATACAATCCGGCGCGTTCGATGCAACTGGAAGAGATGATCGAACTGGCCAGCGTTCCGAATGTCGTTTTATACAGCCTGCAAGCCGGGCCCGAACGGAAACAATTGACATCTTGCAATATGCGGATCGAAGACAGGTGCGACGAGAGCGGGTGTCTTCTGGCCGCCGCAAGGACATTGGCGGGCGTGGACCTGGTAGTCACGGTGGACACGATGCTCGCGCACCTCGCCGGCGCGCTCGGGAAGCCGGTGTGGACCTTGCTTCCATACGAAGGCGATTGGCGCTGGATGCTGAGTCGCGAGGACTCGCCCTGGTACCCGAGCATGCGGTTATTCCGGCAGTCTTATCCCGGCGCCTGGCGACCGGTCATCGGCGCAGTAGCTCGCGAGATGGCCACGGTTGCTGCCGATTACCCTGGACCATCCGCTGGCGTGATTAAGAACCCACCGGTTTACGCTTGTTCGGCGGGCGAGCCCGGTAGCGCAAAGTAGAACGTGGAACCGGACCCAACTTCAGATTCTACCCAAATCCTGCCACCGGCGCGCGCCACGATTTTCTTGCAGGTCGCGAGGCCGATACCGCTGCCGGCAATATCCATTCCGTGCCTGCGCTGTAAGGGCTGAAAGATTCGTTCGAACCACTCCGGCTCGATGCCAATACCGTTATCCTGGACGCTGATTACCCACAGAGAACCTTGCCGGGCGGCCGCGATCCTCACCTGGACAGGGACACCGGGGCGCCGGTACTTTATAGCGTTTGACAGCAGATTCTGAAACAGGCGAGTGAGGGGCTGCGTCTGAATCAGGAGCTCGGGAAGGGGATCGCACGTGACGATTGCACCGGACGTCTCGATGTCGTGGCTCAAATTCTCCAACGCTGCGGCGAGAGCGTCCGCGGCTGACGTGGTATCGGAAGAGCCGATAGGCGTTTTACCAACTTTTGCGTGCTCGAGGACGGCCTCTACAAGGTCGGCCATGCGTTCCAGTCCGATACTAATCTGTTTCAGGCATTTGCGTCCCTCGGGGTCGAGACCGGAGCCATAGCGGGTGGCAAGCAGGTCCACAAGCCAGCGGGTGCTCGTGATGGGGGCGCTGAGATCGTGCGAAGCGATGCGGGCAAATTCCTCAAGTTCCTCATTGGAGCGCTCCAGCTCATAAGCCATGCTCTTAAGTCGCTCATTGGCGGTCTCTAATTCCCGCTGGAACCCGGACCGGGCGGTGATGTCTGTGTGTGTGGCGATGACAGTTCGTGGCTCATCCGCCTCATCGGAGAGAAGAACCCATTGCGCAGACACCATGAGAAGGCTGCCATCGCGCTTCGTCTGCTTCAGTTCACCAGTCCAGGCGCCGGTAGCCAGGAGCTGTTCCTCGATGTTTTCCAGGGGCGCTGGGAAGACGGTTTTCAGCAGCTCGTGTTCGATTCGGCCGACGGCCTCTTCCGCCGTCCAACCGTAGAGCCTTTCACAACCCGAGGTCCAATGCTCGATATGGCCATCCCAGGTTCGGATCACTACCGGGGATTGCTCGAGCGCCCGCGCCAGTGCGCGAAGATCGCCCTCGGCATTTCTGCGCTCAGTGACATCGGTGATGATTTTGCCGAAGCCTTGCAGTTCTCCCGACTGGGAACGCAGCGAAACCGTCAACCCTTCAGTGAAGATGGTGTGGCCGTCTTTGCGAATAAGCCAGCCAGTGTCCGAGGCACGGCCAGTCATTGCCGCTTGTTGCAGCTCGCGCTGGGCTCTTCCCGAGTAACGCTCCGGGGGTGGCAGCAACAGATCCAAGCCGCATCCCAAAAATTCATCCGGTCCGTATCCGAATTGCCGTTCCACGCCGGGGTGCCAAGAAGTGAATCGGCCTTGGGTATCCAGCAACACGATGATGAACTCGGTGAGCTCATCGACAAGGCTCTTCAACAGCTCTTTCGCGCTCAGTGGTTCCGGCATCGTTCAATAAAAAATATGGTTTAAACAGTTGACTACTGGACCATAGGGCCCGAGAACAACCTCGGTCAGCGAAGCGGGCGCGACCTCCAACCGATGAATGTGATCGATTGACATGCCGAGGAACAGCACCAGCAGGCAGCGTACGACATCGCCGTGCGTCACAACGCGCAAATGTACCCGATGAAGACTCTTGAGAATCGATCATTCGACGGAGAGCTTGCCACGATCTGGACTGGACACTCATCATAGTTTCGCCTGTGGGCGGCCAGTTGAGTGAACGGCGACGGTTGTATCGCTGCCACTCGTCAAGGGCATTCAGATCGTCGAACGTCTTTCCCGTCCATGAACCGGAATCAACTTCGGTGATTCCTTCGTCTATGGTAATTGCTATCCCGGTTGAGTTTGCAACCACTTCGGCAGTTTGGGCGGCCCGCTCAAGAGGACTTGAAACAATTTTGTTAAGTGTGTATCGTGCGTTCAGGGCGGAGGCTAATTGCTTCGCTTGCCGTCGTCCCTCGGCATTGAGAAGAACGCCGGGCATGCGCCCGTACAGCACGCGCCCGAGTAAATCGGTGCTGCCATGACGGATAAGTAGAATACGAGTCATAAAATATCTTGAGAAAGGAACCGACTTGGTGAAGAGCCATACGGAGGAAGAAATCGAAAGGCGAGTAGCTGAGTTAGGACCATGGTTTCATAACATTTGCCTGCTGAATGTGCAAACGGCGCCGAATCATTTCCTGGGAGACTACCCGGCCACTAAGTGGCGGAATTTCCAAGACGCGATTCCGAAAGATTTGAGCGGGATGACGGTTTTGGATGTGGGTTGCAACGGGGGATTCTACTCCATCGAGATGAAGCGCCGCAAGGCGCGCCGAGTACTGGGTATCGATCATGACGTGCAGTACCTCAATCAGGCTCGTTTCGCGGCAGAAGTGCTCGACCTTGATATTTCATTCGAGCAGATGTCCGTCTACGATGTTCCGAAATTGCAGGAACGATTCGATCTCGTGCTCTTCATGGGAGTGTTCTACCACCTGCGGTATCCGCTGCTGGCGCTGGATCTGCTCCGCCAACATGCCACCAAGGATTGGTTCATTTTTCAGTCTATGCTGCGGGGCAGTCGGACGGTCCCGCGCATTGAAGACGATTATCAATTTTGGGAGCGAGCAGTTTTTGATCAGCCTGGTTTCCCAAAAATGCATTTCGTTGAGAAGTGTTATTCCGAGGATCCAACAAACTGGTGGATTCCGAATCGGGCGTGCGCGGAGGCAGTCCTTCGGAGCGCGGGTTTCAGGATTGAAAAGACGCCGGAAGCCGAAGTATTCGTCTGCCGGTGCGATGACAGCGTAAACATTGAGACTGTGCCATTTGGGATCGCTTAGCGAACGAACAAAGCGGGGAACGCGAGCAAGCCTATGATCGAAGCCGTCATGCTTTGGAACGAGCCCAATAATCTTTCGCATTGGGATTTCGAAATCGATCGAGACTGGTCTGTCTACGCGCATATGGTAAGGCTGGCCGCCCAGGCGGTGAAAGCCGAACAACCGCATCTCACGCGAGTTTTGGGCGGGATTTCGCCAATAGATCCGGCATTTGTCGTCCGCATGGGCGAATTGGGCGCACTGGCCGAGCTCGACGTGGTCGCACTGCATGGCTTCCCACTGGACTGGAATCACTGGACCATTGACGAGTGGCCAGATAAGCTAACCGAGATTCAAGCCGTCACGACGAAGCCGATCTGGGTATCTGAGGTTGGCGCCTCATCATTCGGCGCGGAGGAAGTTCAGGAGTTCGGATTGAGACGCACGGCCGAACTGCTGGCGCCAAGAATCGATCACATCTATTGGTATAGCCTGTTCGATCTTCCCAGAGCATGGCCCGCCACGACACGTCACCGCGAGAGCGAGGGGTCGTCTTATTACCGGCATTTCTATATGGGTTTGTTTCGAGAGGACGGCAGTGCCAAATTAGCTTGCCGCCGGTTTGCCGAATACAGCCGGTCTTTGGGTATCTGTCAGTGGTTTCATTTTGAAGATCCGCGGCTGGAGAGCGGCGCGAAAGCGCTGCGAGATCTGGGAGTCAAGAAGCTCAGGACGGGTCTAAGCTGGGCAGATTTCGATCGTCCGGACGCCGAGCGTTGGTTCGATCGACAGATGCAATTACTGGAGCCCTTCGAGGTTACGATCACGTTCTGCTTTACGCCGGAGCGCTGCGGTGTCCGTCCGCATCACACCAGCCCTCCGAAAGATCCACAGGAGTACGCCGAATTTTGCGCTGCGATGACGCGCCGTTACGCGTGAAAGTCCAGTAAAAATACGCGTGTATAAGTACAGAGGCCGCTAGCTTACAAGCCAAGGTAAGTAGAAACAAAGCAAGCGACCCGGCTTTCTATGTAACAGGAAAGTACCTCGGGATTATGGAATTGGCGACAATTGCGAGACTTAAACGCGAATTCCCGGATGACACGCGAGGGTTTTCCCTATGTGCGCACAGCAGTAACAGAACAAAAATACACAACGAAGGACCGACATAAATGAGAGGAACCGTTCTGATCACAGGCGGTGCCGGTTTTATTGGCTCCCACGTGGCTTCTGAACTGTTGAGGGCCGGCTATCAAGTTCGAATTCTGGACAGTTTAGTGACTCAGGTGCACGGGGATAATCCGCACCGACCCGCCTATCTCCACAAAGACGCGGAACTGATGCTCGGCGATGTTCGCAATCCTGAAGCGGTAGACGAAGCTTTGGCTGGCGTGGATGCCGTCTTCCATTTTGTCGCCCTGGTCGGAGTCGGCCAGAGCATGTATCAAGTGGCCGAGTACACGAGCGTGAACAATCTGGGGACGGCGGTGCTGCTGGAACGCTTAGTGAAACATCCGGTGAGTAAGCTGATTGTGGCATCGAGCATGAGCGTGTACGGAGAAGGGTTGTATCTGGCTCCTTCGGGCATTCCGTATGCGGCGGCGAATCGAAGCACGACGCAGCTAAAAGCTCATGAGTGGGAGATGGCGACTCCAGATGGTTTGCCGCTACGGCCTGTTCCTACGCCGGAGAGTAAGCAGCCGTCGCTGGCGTCTGTTTACGCACTTTCCAAATACGACCAGGAGCAGATGTGTTTGATGGTTGGGAAAGCGTACGGCGTTCCGACCGTGGCGCTGAGGTTTTTCAATGCATACGGTCCATTCCAATCGCTTTCCAATCCGTATACGGGCGTGTTGGCAATTTTCGCTTCGCGGCTGATGAACGGCAAACGGCCGATTATTTTCGAGGACGGCCAGCAGATCCGCGACTTTGTGAGTGTTTATGACGTCGCGCAGGCGTGCCGGCTTGCATTGGAAGTGCAGGCTGCGCGGGATCTGACGTTCAATGTGGGGAGTGGTCAGTTCATCACGGTGCGTGAGGTAGCCGTCAAGCTTGCCAAGGTGCTTGGAAAAGACCTGGAACCGGAGATCACGAGCAAGTACCGAGTGGGAGATATCCGCCACTGTTTCCCGGACATCAGTCTCAGCCAGCGAGTGCTGGGATACAAGCCGAAGATCACGCTGGAGCAGGGGATGCGCGACTTGGCTGAGTGGCTAGAGCGGCAGACAGCGCACGATCGCTTCAACGAAATGCGCGAGCAGCTTGCCTCGCGCGGATTGGTGATGTAGGGAGCGCAACGGTGCAATCTGATTTCGTCTTAATTACTGGCGGCGCCGGTTTTATCGGCACGAACGTCGCTCGCCAGTGTCTTCGGGAGAATCAGCCGGTTCACATTTTCGACAATTTCAGCAGGGCCGGGGTGGAGCGGAATGTGAGCGAGCTGCTGCGGGATTACCCGGGGCGCGTATTGTTTACCCAGGGTGACACGCGCGACAGCAAAGCAGTTTCAGAGGCGGTGCGCAGCGCTCGAGCCGTATATCATCTGGCCGCGCAAGTTGCGGTTACGACAAGTCTCGAAGACCCGCTGGGCGATCTTGAAACCAATCTTTTGGGAACGCTGAATGTGCTGGAGGCGATTCGCGGCTGCGAGATTCGACCCCCGCTGCTATTCACGTCAACGAACAAAGTGTACGGCCGGCTAGCGAGAGTTCCGCTGCGGGAAACGGGGAATCGTCACGAGCCGGCGGATGCAGGTTTAGCTCGATCGGGCGCGGGCGAAGATCAGCCGCTGGAATTCTTATCTCCCTACGGATGTTCGAAAGGAAGCGCGGATCAATATGTTCTGGACTATGCGCATTCCTATGGAATTCACGCGACGGTATTTCGGATGAGCTGCATTTACGGCCCGCATCAGTTGGGTTCCGAGGACCAGGGCTGGGTGGCGCATTTTGTGCGGCAGGCGATGAAAGGGGAACCGATCACGATTTACGGCGATGGAAAACAGGTTCGCGATCTTTTGTTCGTACAAGACCTGGTTCGAGCGATGCGGCTGGTACAGGAAAACGTGGAGCTATCCAGCGGCGAAGCATTCAACCTGGGAGGCGGGGCAGAGAACAGCACCAGCTTACTGGAACTGCTTGCACAATTGGAGACGCTGACCGGGAGTCCCATCCAGATCGATTGGGGAGCCGAACGGCTTGCAGATCAGCGCTGGTATGTGGCGGACACTTCGAAGATCCGCGATTTGCTTGGCTGGAAACCGCAGGTGAGTATATCGCAGGGGCTGCGAGCGCTGTACGACTGGTATCTGGAGCGGCCGTCGCTTATAGAACAGGCCGCGGCGCAGGTGGCGTGATGCGGTACGCCTTAATCAATCCACGCTGGACCTTTGAAGGCAGCGTTTATTTCGGATGCCGTGAACCGCACCTGCCGCTGGAGTTCGGGTATTCCAAGGCGCTGCTGGAACAAAGCGGTCATGAAGCGCTGCTGGTGGATGCGCAACTTGAGGATCTTTCGGATGCTGAAATCTTCCGTCGCGTTCAGGCCTTCGCGCCGGATTTTGTCGTAACTACAACCGCACCGAGTTATTTATTCTGGCGTTGCGCGCCTCCTGAACTCCGAATTCCACAGGCCGTCGCCGATTTAGTACGGCCGATTGGCGCGAAGCTGGTAATTGTGGGCCCACACGCGTCGACTACACCGCGGGCTACGCTACGGAAGCTTGCGGCGGATGTAGTAGTGATCGGCGAGTGCGAAGAGACGCTTCCGCTGCTTGCGAATGGCGTTGGCGACGTCCCCTCCATCGCGTTCGAAGAAAAGGGCAAGACTGTCGTGCGCGGGCCCAATCGCGCGGCGGATATGAAGAGCCTTCCGGCATTGCGTTGGCCGGCAGAGTTGATTGCGAAACATAGACATCATCATCATCGATTCGAGGCGGAGCCCACGCTTCCGGGCGCCGAGATGGAAGCGTCTCGCGGATGCCCCTATCACTGCACGTTTTGCGCGAAGGATAATTTCCGCAACAACTATCGCAAACGGCCGCTGCCGGTAATACTCGAAGAATTGGACGGGTTGCTTGCGCAAGGCGTGGAGTACGTCTATTTCATTGACGAAATCTTTCTGCCTGACATGCAGCTTCTCGCCGGTCTGGCTGAACGAAAGGTGAAGATCGGCGTTCAGACACGCATCGATCTCTGGAACGAGGATGCGACCCGGGCACTAGCGCGTGCCGGGTGCGTTTCAATCGAGGCCGGAGTGGAGAGCATCTCGGAAGCGGGCCGGGCTTATCTCGATAAGAAATGCAAAATGAGTACGGACGACCTTTCGAACCGGCTGATCTTTGCGAGGACGTTGGTTCCGTTTGTACAAGCTAACCTGCTGGCGATGACCGACGATAATCCGGATGAAATTGAGGCGTGGCGAAAACAACTGGAGACGCATGGCGTATGGGCGAACAAACCGGTACCGCTGTTCCCGTACCCGGGTTCGCCCGAATATACGCGTATGTGGGGACCACCGGACGACTTCGCCTGGGAGCGAGCTCACGAAGCCTATTTGAAGGGTTTCGACTCATTCAGCGACATTCAAGAGCAGCGGCCGCAACCGTTGGTAGAGCTTGAAATAGCCGGTCATGACCGTTAATTGGCACCAGGAGCACAACGGGCCATTCAAGATACTAATGACGGCCGACGCGGTAGGAGGCGTTTGGCAGTATTGCGTCGACCTTCTGTTGGGATTGGCGCAGGAGAATGTGCAGGTACTCTTGGCTGTTCTAGGACCTGCTCCTTCAACGGAGCAGCGACGCCAGGTGAGCCTGATTCCAAACATTACGCTGGTCGAAGGTGATTACGCGCTCGAATGGATGAGCGATCCGTGGGCGGATGTCGATAGATCGGGCGAATGGCTGCTGCAGCTTCAAAATAGTTTCAACGCCGATCTGATTCATCTCAACGGGTATTCGCACGCAAGCCTTCCATGGAATAAGCCGGTCCTGGTGGTGGCGCATTCGTGCGTGTCTTCGTGGTGGCGAGCGGTTTTCGATCGCGCGCCTGGCCCCGAGTGGCTCGAATACCGGAGTCGAGTGGTGGCGGGTTTGAGAGCGTGCTCCCGGATCGTGAGCTCCCTCTCAGGCTATGGCGGATTGCCTGGTGAATGAGTACCAGATAGCGCCGGAGAAGATACAAGTCATTCACAATTTCAGCCGCGCCGTTGTCGCGCACTCGGAGGAGAAGCAGCCAATCATTCTGGCGGCGGGCCGGCTGTGGGATCGCGCAAAAAATCTAGTGCTGCTGGATCGGATCGCTCCCGAGCTGGTTTGGGAAGTGCGGGTGGCCGGCAGCATGAATGGTCCAGCGGAATCGGGGATAGCGGCGAAACGGCTGCACAGGCTGGGATCTCTCCCACACCCAGAGCTGCTCCGGACCATGAGCGCCGCGGGGACATTTGCACACCCGGCTCTCTATGAACCGTTCGGCCTTGCCGTGCTCGAAGC
The DNA here is from genome assembly GCA_963762495.1 of uncultured Acidobacteriaceae bacterium. Taxonomy (GTDB): domain Bacteria; phylum Acidobacteriota; class Terriglobia; order Bryobacterales; family Bryobacteraceae; genus Bog-105. The sequence goes on along the minus strand of CAVXKZ010000006.1, from coordinate 143,159 downwards.
TGCCCATGCGCGCTGCGCATTGGCGCTTTCGGACATTCCGAGCTTGCGGGAACTGTGGGACGGCGCGGCGGTATTTATCGATCCTCGAGACGAGGGCGCGTGGCTTACGGAGTTGAATACATTGAGCGGTAGTTCAGAGCGGCGCAACGTGCTAGGCCAGGCAGCGGCGTCGCGGGCCCTACGCTATAGCGCAGAGAAATCAGTGAACTCCTACCTGTCTCTTTACCGGAAGATGTTCAATCCCGAGGCGCGAAAGGAAGTGGCTGCTTAGATGAAGGTCGCTCTTTTCTATCACTCGCTTGTTTCGGATTGGAATCACGGGAACGCGCATTTCCTGCGTGGGATTGCCGCTGAATTGAAAGCACGCGGGCACGAGATAAACATTTTCGAGCCGAGCGACGGTTGGAGCCGGATGAACCTGGTCCGCGAGCATGGAAACGAGGCAATCGATTCTTTCCACCGAGCGTTTCCGCAGCTTCACAGCATAAGTTACGACGCTAAGCGATTCGATTTCGAGCGCGCGTTGGATGGTGTGGATCTGGCCATCGTTCACGAGTGGAACGACCCAGGCGTGGTATCGGCCGTGGGCGCTTACCGCAAAGCAAATGGAAGAATCCGGGTTCTTTTTCACGACACGCACCATCGCGCTCTAACGGCCGAGCAAGAACTCGCGAAATTCGAGCTGGCGAACTATGATGGCGTGCTGGCGTACGGCGAATCCTTGAAGCAAAGATATGAAAAGCGAGGGTGGGGCAGACAGGTTCATGTCTGGCATGAGGCGGCCGACACGCGCATGTTTTACCCCCGGCGTAGCGAATCAAAGGCGGGCGATGTCATCTGGATCGGCAACTGGGGCGATGACGAACGCACGGAAGAGCTGCGCGAATTTCTTCTTCGCCCGGTGAGAGAATCGTTCCTCAAGGCTCGAGTTTATGGCGTCCGTTACCCGAAGAGCGCACTGGACGAATTGCGCGATGTGGGCGTGGAGTACCACGGTTGGCTAGCTAATTTCGAAGCGCCCTGGGCATTCGCTCATTTCAAAGCCACCGTTCATGTGCCTAGGCGCCCGTATACGCAGGAACTCTCGGGCATTCCGACCATTCGCCCTTTCGAGGCGCTCGCCTGCGGCATTCCACTGATTTCCGCTCCGTGGCGCGATTCCGAAGGGCTATTTCGGGTTGGTAAAGATTTTCTGATGGCGCAACATGGCAACGACATGCGCAGATGCTTAGAATGCGGTGCTGAGCGACCCTGATTTGGCGGCAGATCTTGCGCGCAGCGGGTTAGAAACGATTACCAAACGTCACACTTGCGCGCATAGAGTGGATGAATTACTACGAATTTACGGTGAGATGAAACCAGCTTCGGCGGAAGAGGAAGCAGGTGCGCCTGTGGGAGTTCGCCAGTGAGGATCGCTTTCTGGGGTTCGAGCTTAGTTTCCGCGTACTGGAACGGTGCGGCCACGTATTACCGCGGCGTCCTGCGCGCTCTGGCTCAGCTCGAGAACGAAATTACATTTTTTGAGCCGGATGCATACGACCGCCAGAAGCACCGCGACATTCCGGATCCGGAATGGGCCCGTATTGTCGTTTATGACGCAGAAAATCAGGCGGAAGTAAACCGGTATTTATCGGCATCGGCGCAGTTCGATGTGATCGTCAAAGCTAGCGGCGTGGGCGTGCTGGACGAATTTCTGGAAGCCAGGATTTCATCCATGCAAGCTTCGGTATGCAAAGTGTTCTGGGATGTAGATGCGCCTGCGACTCTTGACCGGTTGGCCGCGAACCGGGACGATCCATTTCATAACGCGCTTTCCCGTTTCGATCTTGTCCTCACATACGGGGGCGGAACTCGGGTTACGGATGGTTATCGCAGGCTTGGCGCGCGTGAATGCATTGCGATCTACAACGCGTTTGATCCGGACGTGCATTTTCCGATTGCTCCCGATCCGCGCTTCGAATGCGATCTCTCTTTTCTCGGAAATCGATTACCGGATCGAGAAGAGCGCGTGGATGAGTTCTTTCTGCGTGCGGCGAGGATTGCAACCGAACAAAACTTTGTGCTTGGCGGAAGCGGCTGGGCGGATAAATCGACTCCTCCGAACGTCAAGTACGTGGGCCACGTCTATACCGCCGATCACAACGCCTTCAATTGTTCGGCTCGAACTGTATTGAACATCAGCCGGGAGAGCATGGCTCGTTACGGCTTCTCTCCGGCGACGAGGGTGTTCGAAGCCGCTGGAGCGGGCGCATGCCTTATCACGGATTTTTGGGAGGGAATCGATTCGTTCCTGCAACCGCGAACAGAAATTTTGATAGCTCGCGACGGAGCTGAGACGGCCGAGATCGTTCGCGAGATGAATCCAGAGAGAGCCAAATCGATCGGCACGGCGGCTCGCAAGCGTATTCTTGCCGAACACACATATAGCCGTCGAGGTGCGCTGGTCAATAGCATTTTGCGCGAGGCGCTAGCGTCGGTGGGCGCTCAAACAGTGGAGATGCCGGTCTAATGCACGTAACCCGCAGCTACGTTTTTCTGGGCTTGTCCATTACTTCGTCGTGGGGTAATGGCCACGCGACGACGTATCGCGGCTTAATAAAAGAACTCGCCAAGCGGGGCCACAAGATCGCGTTTCTCGAACGCGACGTGCCCTGGTATGCGGAAAACCGCGAGTTTTCGGAGCTGCCGCATTGCGAGATCGGTCTTTACACTAGCCTGGACGATTTGAAGGAGCGGTTCGCCGGTGTGATACGCACGGCCGATGCGGTGGTGGTGGGCTCGTATGTGCCGGAAGGAATCGCAGTCGGCCGTTGGGTTACTTCCATTGGCGAAAACATAACCGCTTTTTACGATATCGACACGCCGATCACGCTCGCCGCGCTGAGAGCCGGGACATGCGAGTACCTTTCGCGAGACTTGATCCCAAAGTATAATTTATATCTTTCGTTTACGGGCGGCCCGACATTAGATCTGATCGAAAGGAAACTCGGATCGCCGTGCGCCCGTCCTTTATATTGTTCGGTTGACGCGGCGCTGTATTATCCGGAGAGTTCGACGGAACGCTGGGATCTTGGTTATTTAGGTACTTACGCTGTGGATCGTCAAGCGAGCCTCGACAGGCTGCTGGTTGAGGTTGCCGCGAAGAAATCCTGAGCGCCGCTTTACGGTTGCGGGCCCGCAGTATCCCGAATCTCTCAAATGGCCGCGCAATGTGGAACGCATTCACCATCTGCCGGCCAGCGATCATCGCGAGTTCTACAACTCGCAGAAGTTGACCTTGAACGTGACGCGGCAGGATATGATTCGCGCCGGTTATTCTCCCAGCGTTCGTTTGTTCGAAGCAGCAGCTTGCGGCACTCCGATACTTACGGATGAATGGCCCGGACTTCGAACGTTCTTCCGGCCAGGCTTAGAAATATTGCCGGTTCGAAGCAAGGAAGAGGTAACGGCGCATCTGCGGATGTCACGCGGACGAGCGGCACGAAATTGCAGAGAGGGCACGACGCCGTACGCTACGGTTCCATACGGCAGGAGTACGCGCGGAAGAATTCGAGCGCTATATCGGTGCATCCTTAGCCCAGTTGGGCCGCTCAAAGAAACAGAGCGGTGTTGTCATTGAGAGATCTCCCTCGGCTGCTCTCATTTAAGGAAAAGCAGTTATGAATAGCAGTAAGTTGTGGCACCTTTCAGGTGCAGTGTGCCTGGCGGCCTTAGGTGTTCCGGGCGTGGCAGCAGCACAGGCGAGTTCGACCTCAGGGACACCGACGAGCATGGTAGTTACTGCGGAGCCCAGGCGCGGCAAGGAGGCTCCACCGCTGGAAGCCCAGGACGTAGTGGTAAAGGAAGGCAGGGATCAGAGGCCTGTAGCGGTTTTACTCCACTGCATGGCTCTATGGAATTAGCAATCCTGATTGACGATTCGGCCCGTGGCAGCTTCGACACGGAGATAGGGACTCTGAAGCAATTTGTCACTTCGTTACCACCCGATTTTAAAATTGGCATCGGTTATATGCGAAACGGCTATACGCAATTTACGCAGAATTTCACCGGCGATCACACGGCTGCGGCGAATGCGATCCGCGTTCCGTTTGGGCCTGGGGGAGCCGATGTAGATCCGTACGGATCGTTAGCCGATGCAATCAAAAAATGGCCGCATACAGATGCCGAGCGTAAGGAAGTCATTATGATCAGCAGCGGTATTGAAGGCCTCGGGGGCGGATATTATCCAGACAATCCATATCGTGGTGAACGGAATTAATGCCGCCGTGAAAGCGGGGGTGGTGGTGTACACGCATTTACAGTCCAAGCGTTGGCCATATCGGCCATACGTATTGGCGAACCGTTTGGGGACAGAATTTTCTATCTCAATTATCTGACGAGAGTGGCGGAGAGTTTTACTGGATCGGCTATGGGCCGCCGGTGAGCTTCCAGCCTTTTCTGGATCAAATTCGCACGCAGCAGGAGCATCAATACCGGCTCACATTCGTAGCGCGGCCCGAGAACAAGTCCGGCATGCAGCCAATCCGAGTGAGCGTGGCAAACAAGGACGCCAGCATCGCGGCGCCAGACAAGGTATTTGTCAAAGCGAGCATGTAACGAGCTGGGCTGATTCCCAGGTCGCGAAAGGTTCTTGTTCTCGCTCCAACCGATCGGAAGGAGATCGCTTCCTATGCAATCAGGTTTGAAGGATCCCAGAAAACAAGGACCAAAGCCGCCATTTGAAGAACCGAAGCAAGGACCGCCCGGACACTCCAGCGAAATGCGGAACAAGCCCGACTACGGGGAAGGATCATATCGGGGTTCCGGACGGCTCACAGATCGGAAAGCACTCATCACAGGATCGGATAGCGGCATCGGTCGAGCGGTAGCTCTCGCTTATGCTCGCGAAGGGGCAGATGTGCTGATCTCTTATTTGAACGAAGAAGACGACGCGCAGGACACGGCACGCCTGGTTCGCGAGGCGGGACGGAAAGCGATCGCGGTTCCCGGGGATATTGGAGATCGCCGCCATTGCGACGCGCTGGTGAAGAGAGCGTTCGATGAATTGGGGGGCCTGGACGTCCTGGTCAACAACGCCGCGTTTCAGATGACGCACGAAACGATCGAAGAGTTCACAGACGAAGAGTGGGACCACACGTTCAGGACGAATATTTACGCAATGTTTTACCTGAGCCGCGCCGCGCTGCCGCAAATGAAAGAAGGCAGCACGATTATCAATACGGCTTCGGTTCAGGCTTATCAGCCGAGTCCCACGCTGCTCGCCTACTCGACGACTAAGGGAGCGATCATTACGTTTACAAAATCGCTTTCGCAGTTCGGGATCAAGCAAGGCGTGCGGGTGAACGCAGTCGCGCCCGGGCCGGTATGGACACCACTGATCCCCTCAACCATGCCTGAGAAAAGCGTGAAAGAGTTTGGGAAGAAGAGCTCGATGGAGCGACCGGCACAGCCAGCCGACTTGGCTCCGGTCTATGTGTTTCTAGCGTCGAACGAGTCCCGGTACATCACGGGCGCGGTGTTTGACTTGACGGGCGGCGAAATGCTTCCCTAGACCGTGCCTGCTCCACGGCTGATGGGCTTATCAGACGTTCCGAAGTCCGCGCGCTCCTCGCCCGCCGATGAAATTTCTTCCGCGCCGGTATCCCGCATAATCTGTTTGGCCTTGGAGATCCAATCGCTGTTATCGCAGTGAACGGAAGCCAGAATGCCGCCTTCCTTGATGCGACCTTCGTATCGCTTGGCTTCGTATTCAGGTATGCCCATTCCAACGAGCGCGCCGATGATGCCGCCCACCACGCCTCCGCTGCCGACTCCAGTAAGCGCGCCGATGATGGGGCCTGCCGCGATGAGCGGTCCCACCCCGGGAATGGCGAGAGCTCCAACGCCGATCAAAGCTCCGATGGTCCCACCAATAATGCCTCCAGCGACGACACCGGTTGTCGCTCCTTCCGGGGCCTTCGTATGCTTTTCGTGCGCGAAGTCCTTTGTGCCTACATTGTCCTGCAGGAGAACGGAAATATCTTCATTGCGGAAACCACCAGCCAGCAGCCGGTCCACCCCATTCTCAGCCATTTCACGGCTGGCATAAATGCCAAAGGCCGCTGTGTTTTTTCCAGCCATACACGCCTCCAGAACAAAGTATTGTCCCTAGTGAGACTACCGTAGATCGTTGCCGTTTCCGCAAAAACGCGCAAATCGTTGGGTAACCTCGCTTCGGCTGTACACGCCTGTGTTTTCTGGTTTCACTACGATATGGTTGAGGAACTTGGGGCTAGAGAATGACACTGAGCCGGTGCCTGGCTGTTCTTGTCTTTGCAAGTCTCGCATTTGCCGCTGCCGATAATTACGACGCTTCGGTTTTCAATGCATTGAAATGGCGCAATATCGGGCCGAACCGAGGCGGGAGATCGATTGCGTGCGCGGGATCTCCAGGCCGTCCGCTGGAATATTATTTCGGAGCCGTTGGCGGCGGGCTCTGGAAAACGACTGATGGCGGCATCACGTGGAAGGCCGTTACGGATGGGCAATTGGGCAGTTCCTCGGTGGGAGCGGTTGCCGTTTCCGAATCGAATCCGGACATCGTGTACATCGGCATGGGTGAAACCGAGCTGCGAGGCAACATCATGCAAGGCGACGGCGTATACAAATCCACCGACGCCGGGAAGACGTGGCATCAAAGCGGTCTCAAAGAATCGCAAGCGATCGCGCGGATTCGGATCGATCCGGCCAACCCAGACATTGTGTATGCCGCGGTACTTGGACACCCATACGGCCCGAACCCGGAGCGCGGCGTTTTCAAGTCGGTTGATGGCGGCAAGAGCTGGAAGAAGGTTCTGTATCGTGATGAGCACTCCGGCGCAGTTGATTTGGTTATTGACCCAAACAACCCGAATGTTCTTTACTCGGCCCTGTGGGATGTTTATCGAACGCCCTGGCTTCTTAATGATGGCGGACCCGGCAGCGGGTTGTTCAAATCGACGGACGGCGGCGAGAGTTGGAAAGAGATCACGACGAATCCGGGCTTGCCGCAGGGAATTATCGGCAAGATTGGGGTTAGCGTTTCGAAGGCGGATTCAAATCGCGTTTATGCGATGGTCGAGGCGACAGATGGAGGTTTGTTTCGCTCGAATGACGCCGGAGCGACGTGGACGCTTGTCAGCCAGGATAGGCGCGCTTTGCAGCGAGCGTTCTATTTCTCTCGCCTGTACGCCGATCCTAAGCAGTTGGACACGTTATATGTCATGGACGTGGCATTTCTGAAATCGACCGATGGCGGCAAGTCATTCAAGACGCTGCACTCGCCGCACAGCGATCATCACGATCTTTGGATCGATCCAAACAACGATGCACGCATGATCAACAGCAACGATGGCGGGGGATCGGTGACCGTGGATGGCGGGGAAACATGGACAGCGGAGACTTTCCCGACAGCGCAGATCTATCATCGTTGCGACTACGGCCGATATTCCGTACCAAGTCTGTGGCGCGCAGCAGGACAGCTCGACCATTTGCGTTCAGAGCGAGGCGGGAATCAGGCGGTTCGCCTCAGGCATGTTTGCGCCGTACTACGCGGTGGGAGGCGGAGAAAGCGGATACATTGCTCCCGATCCCACCGATGCGAATGTCTTTTATGCGGGGAGCCAGGGAGCGCTTCTCACACGATTCAATCGTGCAACGGGCGCTATGCGCGATGTGGAAGTTTACCCGCTATTCTTCTCCGGTATGCCCGCTTCGGCATTGAAGGAACGCTGGCAGTGGACATTTCCGATTGTTTTCTCGCCGGTCGATCCGAAGATTCTCTACACTTCCTCGCAGCACCTTTGGAAAACGACGAATGAAGGCCAGAGCTGGGACCAAATCAGTCCCGATCTGACGAGAGCCGATCCGAAGACGCTCGGCGATTCCGGCGGACCTATTACAAAAGACCAGAATGGGCCTGAGATCTATGGAACGATTTTCACGATCGCTCCATCGCGCCAGGATGTGAACACAATCTGGACCGGTTCCGATGACGGACTTGTTTACATCACTCGCGATGCGGGCAAGCATTGGACCAACATCACTCCGAAAGATCTTCCGGAGTTCAGCCGGATCAGCATGATTGACGCCTCGCCGCATAACGCGGGCACGGCTTATCTCGCAGCCAAGCGGTATCAGTTAGACGATCGTAAGCCTTATATCTACAAGACTCACGATTTCGGTAGGACGTGGGCAAAGATCACGAATGGTATTCCCGATTTTGACTTTGTTCACGTGACCCGAGAAGACCCGAAGCGTAAGGGCCTGTTATATGCCGGAACAGAGCATGGCATCTATGTATCTTTCAACGATGGGGAGCACTGGCAATCCATTCGCCTGAATATGCCCGACACGCAAGTCGCCGATCTGATGGTGCAGGGCGACGACATTACAGCCGCGACGCATGGCCGTTCATTCTATGTTCTGGATAATATCGACGTTCTGCGGCAGATGGAGCCGCAGATCACAGCCTCCGGTTTGCATCTTTTCAAGCCTGACGAAGCGATCCGCTGGTATCGGCCTGCCGCAATCGATTACTATCTTCAGAAGCCCACCGACAAGTTGACGCTAGAGATTCTTGATGGCAACGGGAAGGTAATTCGCACGTTCACGAGCTCAGAGGAAGAGGACAAAAAACAGAAGAAAGCCGGGGGAGGAGGATTCGGACTTCGGCCCGCCGCGAACTCCGCCGCCCGGACGCAAAGCGGGAACAAACCGGTTCACTTGGGACTTGCGATACCCCGGTGCAACGGTTTTTGAAGGAGAGATCATGTGGGGCGCGCGCGCGGAGCAAGGACCGGCAGCGGTTCCAGGCGAATACCAAGTCCGCATAACGGCGAACGGCCAAACGGAAAGCCAGCCGCTGGAGGTCAAACTCGACCCGCGTGAGCATACGACACAGGCCCAGATGGAAGAACAGTTTAAGCTCGCTTCACAAGTTCGTGATGAGGTGAGCGAAGCCGACGATATGGTGCTCAAAATTCGCCATATCAACGAAGAGGCAAAGAAGCGGACAGAGAAGGCCAGCGATTCGGCTCTGGTCTCGGCGAGCAATAACCTTCGAGACAGGCTCTCCACCATTGAAGAAGAGATCTATCAGGTTCGCAATCGCGCCAACGAAGATCCGTTGAATTTCCCGATCAAGCTTAACAATCAAATAGCGGCACTGGCCCGAGTCATCGAAACGGGCGATTACGCGCCGACTGCACAAGATTACGAAGTATTTAAAATTCTGACGGCGAGACTCCAGACCGTTCAATCGACGTTCGACGAAACGTTGAAGACGGATCTGGCGCACTTGAATCAGCTTCTTACCGCTCATAATCTCACTGAAATCGATGCGAACGAAGGGTCTGAGCACGCCATCTCCGAGGGCGGCCAGCAGAAATAAACAATCGAAATGAAGAGAATCGTCAAAATCTCAGTTTGCAGTCTGGCAGTTGCTGTCGTGCTCTCCGCGCAGGATATGAGCCTGCTCAAGACGCTCAAATGGCGGCTGATCGGTCCATTCCGAGGCGGCCGGGTCGCGACCGTGACCGGAGTGGATTCGCAGCCGGACGTTTATTATTTCGGCGGTGTCGGAGGCGGCGTCTGGAAGACGACAAACAGCGGGATGAGCTGGACGCCCGTTTCCGATGGCCAGCCATTCGGCACTTCTTCAATCGGCGCGATCGCGGTGTCCGAGTCCGATCCAAACGTTGTATACGCCGGAACAGGCGAATATGACATTCGCGGGAATGTCTCTTACGGCGATGGGATTTACAAGTCAATGGATGGCGGCAAGACCTGGAAGCATATCGGTCTTGAGAATACGCGCCAGATCGCGCGCATTCGGATCAACCCGAAAAATCCGGACATCGTGTATGTTGCGGCGCTTGGTCATGTTTGGGGTCCCAATGAGGATCGAGGTATTTACAGGACGCGAGATGGCGGCAAGACTTGGGACAAGATTTTTTCGCGCGGCGCGAAGGCTGGCGCAATCGACCTTACTTTCGATCCGACGAACGCCAATGTTTTGTATGCGGGTTTTTGGGAAGTCTATCGGACGCCCTGGGATCTGGAGAGCGGGGGGCCGGGTAGCGGGTTGTTCAAATCGACCGATGGCGGCGATACCTGGACGGACTTGACGCGTAATCCGGGAATGCCGAAGGGCGTGATCGGGAATGTTTGCGTGACGGTCTCGGCGGCGGACCCGGATCGCGTGTACGCCTTGATTGAAGCCGAAGATGGTGGCGTATTCAGGTCCAGCGATGCGGGAAAGACCTGGACCAAGGTCAATGAAGAACGCAAATTGCGGCAGCGCGCCTGGTATTACAATCGCATCTTCGCCGATCCGAAAGATCCCAACAAAGTTTACGCGACGAACGTGGAATTTTTCCGGTCGGACGATGGTGGAAAAACGTGGAACGACATTCGCACGCCTCACGGAGACAACCACGATCTTTGGATCTCATCGAGCGATCCGCAGCGCATGATTGAAGGGAATGACGGAGGCGCGAATGTATCGACCAATGGCGGAAAGAATTGGACGACCGAAGATAACCAACCAACAGCACAGTTCTACCGCGTCGCTCTGGACGACGACTTTCCCTATCACGCGTATGGCGCGCAGCAGGACAATTCGACGGTAGAAATCGCGACGCGTAGCGATTCAGGCGGTATTACCGACCAGGACTGGTTTCCTGTGGGCGGCGGCGAGAGCGGCTGGATTGCGCCGTGGCCCAAGGATACGAATATCGTTTTTGCCGGCTCTTATGACGGGCTGATCACGCGTTACGACCACCGGAATTGGCAGCTCCGAAATGTGACGATCTGGCCGGATAACGAGATGGGCTGGGCGCCGGACAAACTGAAGTACCGCTTCCAATGGGATTTTCCGCTTCTGTTCTCGCCGAACGACCCGGATCTGCTGTACGCAGGAGGAAATGTTCTGTTCTCGTCCACCGATCAGGGTCAAAGCTGGAAAGCGATCAGTCCGGATCTAACGCGCAATGACAAATCAAAGCAGATCTCCTCCGGCGGCCCAATTACGAAAGACAACACGAGCATCGAATATTACGACACGATTTTCACTGTGGTGGAATCGCCGGTGAAGAAGGGGCTCTTATGGGCCGGTTCCGACGACGGTTTAGTGCATCTGACGCGCGATGGCGGCGAGCACTGGGAGGACGTCACGCCGAAAAATATGCCCCAGTGGATTCAAATCAATTCCATTGAGGCCTCGCCTTTCGACGCCGGTACAGCTTATTTCGCGGCGACGATGTACAAGTTCGATGACAATCATCCGTTTCTGTACAAGACCAGTGACTATGGAAAGACGTGGCAGCAGATCAATAACGGCTTGCCATCGAATTCGTTTACGCGTGTCATTCGCGAGGATCCGAATACAAAAGATCTCCTGTACGCCGGCACTGAAACGGGCATTTGGGTCTCGTTTAACGGCGGTTCCAAGTGGCAGTCCCTGCAATTGAATCTGCCCGTCACGCCCATTACCGACCTAGCCATTCAGAAACGAGAGCATGAACTGGTTGCGGCCACGCAGGGCAGGGCATTTTGGATTCTCGACGATACAAATGTACTCGCTCAACTCAAGGATGGAACCAGCGGAGAAGCGATCCACCTCTTCGAACCGAAGCACGCCTATCGAGGCGCATTTGGGCGTGGTTTTATTCCGGGCCTCAGCGGTCCCGCTAGCGAAGGTTCGAATCCCGCGAATGGTGTTGTCATTTATTACTGGCTCAAGAATAAGCCTGAGGGAGAAGTCACCTTGGAATTTCTGGATCCTGACGGCAAGCTGGTGAAGAAAGTTTCGAGCAAGGCGGCGGAGAAGCCCTCAGGACAGCAGGGCGCTTCCGCAGAGGAATCAGAAGACGTGAACCCGCGACGCCGTCGAGGGGAGCAACTCGCTCCCGCGAAGCAAGGCCTGAATCGCTTCGATTGGGACATGCGGTATCCCGACGCGACGAGCTTTCCTGGAATAATTCTGTGGGCCGGCGGTGTGCGTGGTCCGTTGGTTACGCCGGGTAGGTATGAGGTTCGTCTGACTGTAGCCGGCAAATCATCCACTCAAAAATTCGAGGTGCGCAGAGATCCGCGTTTGCAAACCAGTCCGGAGCAGTTTGCCGCGCAACTTGAACTAGAGCTTCAAGTCAGAGACAAGCTGAGCCAGGCGAATCAGGGAGTCATCGACATCCGAGAAGTTCGAAAACAGGTCGACGAATTGACCGACCGGCTCAACGCTAGCGCAGATACGGGGAAAGTGAAAAAGCGTGATCGATCGAGCCAAGGCGCTGTCTGGCGAGCTGAGCGCGATTGAGGAAGCGCTTTATCAAACCAAGAGCCGCGCGAGTGAAGATCCTCTTAATTTTCCTGTGCGATTGAATAACAAACTGGCCGCACTGCTGGCCGATATTGCGGCTTCGGACACGCAACCGACAGCCGCTCAGCAGCAGGTGTATGAGGATCTCGCCACAACTGTGAATGCCGAGCTCAACAAACTGAAACAGGTTATGGGTAGCGGAGTGCCTGCCCTGAATAAGGCTGTTCGCGAACAAGACATTCCCGCGATCGCTGTCAAGGCTTCCGGAACTCCGTGAGGGTAACGACTACGGATCATGACCGCCTGAGAATGGACAAATGGCTCTGGGCCGCTCGATTCTTCAAAACGCGGTCGCTCGCCTCACGAGCGTGTGAACTCGGCAAGATTGAGTGCAATGGACAACAGGTCAAGGCTTCGCGCGATGTCCGCGCCGGCGACCTTTTGCGAGTTAAGAGCGACGCTGGCGATTTTCAGTTGGAAGTGCTGCTGTTGAGTGATATGCGCGGTCCGGCTGCGGTTGCCCAGACACTTTACCGTGAAACGGAAGCAAGCAGGGAACTGCGGCTAAAGTTGGCGGAAGAGCGCAAAACAATGCCGGATTTCGAAGCGCTGCGCGAAGGCAGGCCATCAAAACGCAATCGCCGTGAACTCGAACGGCTTCGGGGCAGAGTGTGATCATCAAATCGCCACACTTAATTCGATGGCAGGCGGACGACTGTCAGCCAGAAATCTTCTATGGACCTGATCTTCCTTAAGAAATCATTCATCTGAATCGGTTTCGTGAGATAGCAGTTCGCGTGCAGCCGATAGGCGCGCCAAATATCTTGCTCGGATTCCGAAGTGGTCAGTTCGATGACCCGGGATATGGCGCAAATCGGGATCGGCTTTCACTTCGGAGAGCAATTCGCGCCCGTCCTTTTCAGGGAGGTTCAGGTGGAGCAGGAATAGATGGGGACGAGGAGCATCGGCTCACTTGCCTGCGCGACGAGAAAGTCGATCGCCTCTTCCCCATCTCCGACGACACAATCGAGAGGAGCTCGTCTAAATTCTGGATGAATTCATCCGTTGAAAGTGTCGCGGCGACGCTCGCGACGTGGGTCGAGCTTATACGATACGCAACAACGGCGATCAGAGGAATCGGCGCGAGCAAGAACAGAAACAGCTGGCTTCGGCGCAGCGGCGCGATGTCGTACATTCAGCTTTGTCTGGCCTGCCATGACCGGAAAGCCAGAATTCGACCAAGCATCAAATCCACCAAGAACATTCTGGAAATGATTTATGCCAGCGGCTTTCAGAAGGCTGCCATAGTTTTCGACCAAATACTCCCTGTTCTACGCTAGCGCTATGGATGACCACGGCGTATAACTGCTGTATGTATCGGCAAACAGTTCTTTGCGGGATTCTCTTCCTCGGCTGGGCTGTCATTGGAAGTGCGCAGACACCCAAAGAGGGAGATTTCACCATTGCAAATTTTCGCTGTACGGACGGCGAGGAGTTTTCCAAGCTGAATCTTCACTACAGGACATTCGGAAATCCGATCAAAGATAGGGAGGGACACACCGCGAACGCTGTCTTGATTCTGCACGGCACGGGAGGTAGCGGGAAGCAGTTCCTTTCGCCTCAATTCAAAGATGTTCTATTTGGCGAGGGCCAGCTTTTGGACATATCGAAATTTTACGTCATTCTCCCGGACGATATTGGGCACGGTAATTCCTCCAAACCCAGCGATGGCCTACGCTCGCGCTTTCCCCATTACGAATATGACGACATGGTAGCCGCCGAGTATCGTTTGGTGACAGAAGGTCTACATGTCGATCACCTGCGCCTTGTCATGGGCACTTCGATGGGTTGCATGCACTCCTGGATATGGGGTGAGCAGAAACCGGAATTCATGGATGCGCTGATGCCGTTGGCGTGTCTACCGGTTCCTATCGCTGGCCGAAACCGCATCTGGCGCAAAATGCTGACGGATTCTATTAGCACGGATCCCACGTGGAACTACGGGAACTACACCGCGCAGCCACGCGGCCTGACGGATGCGATTTACATGTTGATCCTTGCGGGAAGCAGTCCGTTGCAGATGCAGAAGGTTGCGGGGACGCCAGAACTTGCGGACCAGTACTTGGCCCGCCAGGTTGAGCAGCGTAGGAAAACAACCGATGCCAATGACTTGCTGTACGCGGTTGCATCTTCACGCGATTACGATCCCTCCAAAGATTTGGAAAAGATTCAAGCGCCTGTAATGTTCATCAATTCGGCAGACGATTTCATCAACCCGCCGGAGCTGGGCATAGCACAGCGTGAAATCAAGCGCGTCAAGCGCGGGCAGTTCGTACTGCTGCCAACCAGCGATAAAACACGTGGGCACGGAACGCATACGCAAGCCTCCGTTTGGAAGCAATATCTGGCCGAGTTGCTGCAGGAATCGGTGCATTAAAATTTGCGAGTTACACAATAAGAACAGAATGAATGGACCGACACGGACAGAATCCGACAGCATGGGATCCATCCAGGTTCCTGCCGATCGGTATTGGGGCGCACAGACTCAGCGCTCGCTCCTTCACTTCGATATTGGGGAGGACCGAATGCCGCCGGAGCTTATCCGCGCGTTTGGAACCCTCAAGAAAGCCGCCGCCCTAGTGAATCACGATCTGGGGAAACTTGACGAAGAAAAAACCAATTTGATCGTTCGAGCTGCGGACGATGTCATTTCGGGAAAACTGAATGACGAGTTTCCATTACGGATCTGGCAGACCGGAAGCGGCACGCAAACCAATATGAATGCGAACGAGGTCATCTCGAATCGGGCGATTGAATTGGCCGGTGGACAGAGAGGCTCGAAAAAGCCGATCCATCCAAACGATCACGTTAATATGTCGCAGTCCTCGAATGACACGTTCCCGACCGCGATGCACATTGCCGCCGGCGAGCAACTTGTTCGCAAGCTGATTCCAGCGCTAGAAACCCTTCGCGATGCACTTCAGGCGAAATCCGAAGCTTTCTCGCAAATCATCAAGATAGGCCGCACTCATCTTCAGGATGCGACCCCGTTGACCTTGGGTCAGGAGATCTCGGGCTGGGTTTCACTGTTGGACCGGGATATAGAAAGGCTGCGAACCGCGCTCGAAGGCCTCTATGATTTGGCGATCGGTGGAACCGCGGTAGGCACGGGACTGAACGCTCCGGCGAGCTTTGCGGAGCGCGCGGCTGAAAAGATCGCGAGTCTGACTGGCCTCCCGTTTCGCTCGCACCCGAATAAATTCGCGGCGCTTTCCGCTCACGATGAGTTAGTCTTCGCGAGCGGTGCTCTGAAAACGCTTGGCCGCGTCGCTCATGAAAATTGCGAACGACGTTCGCTGGCTCGCTTCGGGACCACGCTGCGGTTTGGGCGAGCTGATCATTCCTGAAAACGAGCCAGGTTCGTCAATTATGCCGGGCAAGGTGAACCCGACACAGTGCGAAGCGATGACCATGGTAGCGGCGCAAGTGATGGGCAATGACGCGGCGATCGGGTTCGCCGGTTCGTTGGGCAATTTTGAGCTCAATGTTTTCAAGCCGGTAATTATCTACAATTTTCTGCACTCCATGCAGACTGTTGAGCGATTCCTGCCGCAGTTTCACCGAGCATTGCGCAATCGGCATTGAGGCGAATCGCAGCCAAATCGATCAATATCTAAAGAATTCCCTGATGCTTGTCACGGCCCTGAGCCCAATTGTGGGATATGACAAAGCTGCCGGTATCGCGCACACTGCGCATGTCGAAAGATTAAGCCTCCGCGAAGCAGCCATAAAACTCGGTTACCTCACCGGCGACGAGTTTGATCGCGCGGTGAAACCCGAAGAAATGACGCATCCCTCCGAGTAGCTTCTGCGCGCGATCCGTGAATCGCTGATTGAGATTTCGCCGCTGCGGTTTACCACGATTGATTCGGCGTGTCCAAAAGGGGTGCGCCCGAATCAGGTATGCAGAACGACCATGTGGCTCCGCGATATGCGGTCGAAAATCTGAGCCGGGGATCGATTCTGGCGCATGATGTTAGGGTCGCCGGAAGCAGCGCGGAACGCCGTAAGGGACTCCTTGGCCTAGACCGTCTGGAAGAGGGCGTAGGGGTTTGGATTGCGCCTTGTGAGGCAATCCATACGTGCGGGATGAAGGTCTTTATAGATGCCGTTTTTCTCGACGCCAATCTTGCAGTGTGCAAGATCTCACAACAGCTGCGCCCTTGGCGTTTTTCGTTCTGTTGGGCCGCATCATCCGTTCTAGAGCTGCAGGCAGGGACGGCAGCGCGCAAGGGAACCCGGTACGGGGACCGCCTTTTGTTTCGGGTCGTTTCCGATAGCGAAGAACTTTGCGGAGCTGGCCGATAAGTAGTCCGCTAAGATGCCTCCTTCTCTGAAGATTACGCTCATCGTTTTGGTGGTCTTGAGCGGCGCTTTCGACCTTCGGACCAGGAAAATTCCGAACTGGTTAACCGCGAGCGGTATTCTGGCCGGACTAGGCCTTCAGTTGTCCATGGAGGGAATCCCGGGTCTTACTCGCGCGTCACTCGGGATGGGACTTGCACTCCTGGTCTATGTTCCGCTCTACCTCCTTAGAGGCATGGGGGCAGGAGATGTGAAGCTTATGGCGGGAGTGGGCGCCATTTGTGGACCTGCGATCTGGTTTCATGTGTTCCTGGCGACTGCTCTTCTGGGCGGCGCTATAGCCCTGGTGTTCGTAGCGGCCAAATCGCGGTTGAAACGCACTCTGATCAATTTGGTGAGCATTGTAGGTGCGCTTATCCGCGGCATCTCCCCCTCGACACGAGATCCGGCGCTGGATTTCAGAAACCCGCGTGCGCTCCGGCTCCCACACGGAGCCGTGATCGCGAGCGGATCGGTCGCCTGCCTTTTGTTTGGAGCGCTTAGTTAGCCATGCGAAACCGGACTACGTTCTCACCTACAAGTCACGCAGCATTAATGGAATGGAAGCAAGCAGCCGATTAGTCAACGTAGAGACTTCGTATCGGACAACAGATGCAAGCGGCAGTCGCAGTTCACACCTGGGAGATAACGGATGCCCGCGCCAGCCGCGGAGCAATCCGCCTGCTGCCGTCCCTGACAGATTTTGCGTTTTTGCTCCCAAGCTTTTTACTGTTCTGCATGTTATCGGGATCGACCCTTCTTCTAAGTGATGGAGATACCGGATGGCACATTCGCACAGGTGAGTGGATTTTGCAGCATGGCGCCGTTCCCCGAGTAGACCTATTTTCGTTCACAAAACCACACCAGTCGTGGTTTGCATGGGAATGGGGTTGGGACGTGGTATTCGCATCAATCCACCGCAGCACGGGTCTTGCCGGCGTGGCCTTCGTCACCATTCTGCTGTTGAGCTTCGTTTCGGTTTTGCTTTTTCGCTTGATCCGGCGCTATTCCGATTCCGACGTTCTGGCGTTTGCGTTGACCCTGCTAGCTATCTGTGGGTCGCTCGTTCATTGGCTGGCGCGGCCGCACCTTGTGTCGTGGTTATTCGTCCTAATCTTTTCCCATGTGATCCTGTCCGCCGAGATGGGCAAAACGAGAGGGCTTTATCTTTTACCGGCACTCATGTGCGTTTGGGTCAATTTTCATGGCGGGTTCTTCGTAGGTATAGTGCTTTTGGGTACCGCCGCGTCTAGGCCAGATTCTTGGTGGAATTCTGCGCACCGAGCCATTCAAACGAATGCTTTGGTCAGCACGGCCGTTCGCAATTTCCACTCTGCTGTGCTCGTTAGCTACCTTGGCAAACCCGTACGGATGGCATCTTCACCAGCACGTCCTCGCGTATCTTCGCGATTCCAAACTCCTGGATAACATCAGCGAATACCAGTCGATCAGCTTTCATCATGGCCCGGCAGTATTTTTCGAATTCATCTTGCTTCTAGGGATAGCTTCCCTCGTCTGGTGCATTGCTAATGACAAACTCGGGGCTGCGCTTTCCACCTTGCTTTGGGCTCACCTTGCCCTGCTGTCAGGCCGAAACATTCCTCTTTATCTCTTGATAGCGACTCCTCCAGTCGCTTGCATGCTGAAGGATATGTTTGCCCGTCTCGAGAAACTCCCTTTGCTGGCAAAAATTGGCTCTGCCTGTTCAGAGATTGCCGACGAGTTCCGGCCGCTCGAACGGATTGAACGGTGGCACCCGGTTTCGGCCGCGGCGATCCTCGTTATTGCCCTACTACTGTCCTCGAACCGGCCGGCCTTCGCGTCGCAATTCAATCCTAAGAATTTCCCCGTAACCGCGGTACAGAATCTGGAGCACATGCAGCTCTGTCGCCTCTTCACGTACGACCAATGGGCAGACTACCTTATTTACCAGCGCTATCCATCGCAGAAGGTTTTTGTGGATGGCAGGACAGACTTTTATGGCATGGACCTTGTCACCGAGTATCAGCATATCGTCAGCGCGCGCTACGACTGTGAAGCGCTGCTCAAGCGATATGCGATCGACACGGTACTGATCAGGCCGGATGAGGCACTGGCGACTGTGTTGAAACAGTCCCCCAACTGGGTTTTGCTGTTCGATGATGGCAAGGCCGCAATTTTCCAAAGCAGCAGCGCGATTCGGCTCCAAACGGGCACGCGCAGCCGCTTATCCGTTGTCAATGATTTCCAGCCGTTCTCGGAACGGAGGAAGCGAGCTCGGGACTCTTGTAAAAACGGGTGCCCGGGTTCCGCAGTAATAACTCAAAGAAAGGAGATGCGTATGATTACTTCGACCTTACACGCGTTCTGGCAGGAAGAGGACGGTCAGGACCTGGTTGAATATTCCCTGCTGCTCGCGTTCATCGCCTTAGCGGCGGTAGCTATTCTTAGCTCGGCGTCAACAAATATACAAAAGCTGTGGAACGGTATCAGCGACGCGCTGAGCGACGCGGTCGTTGGAGCCTCCTAAGAAGAACTAGTTCGAATTCGAGAGCCGCCGGAACGGCCCCAACTCTTTGCGGCTCTCCTGTTTTTTTCTAGGTACGCTCGGACGTACTTGATTTCCAATTAGCCGCATCCGCGGCGGATTACAACCGTACCTCAGAGGGGTACTCGAAGAAATGAATCGACGTCTTGTGTCAGTTTTCGCGTTTGCGCTGCTGGTAGCAGGTGGGACCAGCTTTCTGGTCTATCGCCTGATAGTCTCGCACCTCCAGTTCTCCGGGAAGCCGCTGGCGGCCAACCGGCTGTTCGTTGCCGCTCACGACCTCCAGGTCGGCGCATTGATTGGAGAAACAGATTTAACGAATATCGGTTGGACAGGAACACTTCCGGATGAAGCTATCAAGGATCCGCAGCAAATTATAGGCAGGGGTGTGATAGAGACGATTTACAAAGGTGAGCCGATCGTCAATCACCGTCTGGCTCCGAAAGGAGCTGGCGCGGGCATGGCGGCCACGATTCCGGTCGGTATGCGAGCGGTAGCGCTTCGGGTAAATGACGTCGTCGGACTGGCTGGATTCGTACTGCCCGGCATGCGTGTCGACGTGCTCGTTGCTGGCACCGCCCCGGGAATCGATACCAGCCGTACAGGCATGCTATGCCGGACGGTCCTACAAAATATTGAGGTCCTCTCTGCTGGCCAACGGATAGAGAAGAATGCTGACGGGAAGCCCGAATCTGCACAGGTTGTGAACCTTCTGGTATCTCCGGACCAGGCTGAAACTCTGAACCTAGCCAGCAGTGAAACCAAGGTGCAGCTTGTACTCCGGAATCCACTTGACACGAATGCGGCGGAAACGCATGGAGCCACGGTAGCTGGACTTTTCGGCGCGACAGTAACTAAGCCAGTTGTGGCGATCTATTCGCCGCCCAAAATAGCACCGCCGGCCCGCATTCCTCCCGATGAAACCGTCGAGGTTTTTAGCGGCATTAAGCGCAGTGAAGCCAGAATTGACACACCCAATGGAACAAACAGATGAAAGTCCTGTCTAGCACACTCTTGATTTGCCTGGCGTTGTCGGTCGGAATGAGCGCGCATGAAGACGCACTTGCGGGCGCGGCATCTCCCATTGCTAAGAACGATTCGGCACGGACGGCTCAACCGGCGCCGGCCCCAATGCTTCCGAATCCAGCCACATCCGATCTATCCGTCGGTATCAACAAGTCCACCGTCCTCGAACGGCCCGACGGAATCCGGCGTATCGCAATTGCAAATGGCGATATTGCGGAAGCTGTTGCCATCAGTTCCAAAGAGCTTTTGCTGAACGGAAAAACGCCGGGTGATACAACGCTAATTCTCTGGGATCCACACGGGAATCGCGCCAATTACACCGTCCATGTCACTGCTCCTCCTCCGAAAATCGATGCAATTCGAAGCGAACTCGAGCGCGAGGTTGGGCCAAACGCCTCCATCGACATAAGCGGGACTGCTGTTTTCCTGCGGGGAACAGTGCGGGATATGACCGCTGCCGACCGCGCGAACAGCATCGCCGCGACGCTGGGCAAGGTGGTCAATCTGCTCCGCGTGGAAACCCCGCCCGGCGATCCCCAGATCCTTCTTAAAGTTCGTTTCGCCGACGTAGACCGATCAGCGGCGCAATCGCTGGGGATCAACATCTTCGGAACCGATCCGTCCAAAGGTATAGGGAGCGCAACCACAGGCCAGTTTGGCTCCGCTCCGAGTCTAAGTTGGACCAGCAATCAAACGGCGGCAGCTACTGTCTCCGACTATTTGAACTTATTCTTTTTTCGTCCAGACCTGAACATCGGAGCCGTGGTGCAAGCCCTTGAGGCCAAAAACCTTCTACAGATCCTTGCCGAGCCGAATTTGCTCACCGTGAGTGGCCGCCCAGCCAGTTTCCTGGCGGGCGGCGAGTTTCCGTTTCCCACTCTACAGGGTGGGGCCGCGGGCGTGGGCCAAATAACAATTCAGTTCAAGGAGTTTGGAATTCGGCTGAACTTTCTTCCGACAGTGACGCCGCGAGGAACCATTCGGCTGATGGTAACGCCGGAAGTCAGTTCGCTTGATTATGCCAACGGGCTCAACATCAGTGGCTTCACCGTACCGGGTCTCGATACCCGTAGGGTGCAGACCGAAGTAGAACTATCGAGCGGCCAAAGTCTGGTGATCGCCGGGTTGCTAAATAATCAGGCAGTTGAGACTCTGAGCAAAATCCCCGGATTGGCCAACATCCCTATTTTAGGGAAGTTGTTCGAATCAAGGTCCATATCGAGAAGCAACAGTGAACTCATGATTATGGTGACCCCGGAACTCGTCGCTCCGATTCCAGTAGGAATGGAACCTCCGCAGGTCCATAGACCTCTCGATTTCATGAAGGGGGTTCCGACTACCGCTCCACAAAATCCGGGGGCGCAGACCACGGGCGGAGTCTCCCCGGTACTACACCTTGATTCGCTCCCTGTCGAACAGATGAAAAATCTCATGATTCAAGAGAACAGCCCGATGGCGATGCCTTCATCAACTGGGAGCGCGCCTCCGCTTACAATCCCGCCGGCGGCACAATCGAACGCAACCGCTCCGCCATCCGGCTCCGGAAACCCAAACAACTGATTCCCATGATTTCCATTCGCTTACTGTTGCACATCAAAGATGAAGATCTGCGGCGTCAAACCGTGGATGCTCTGCGGGAATCAGGCAATCCTATCCCTTTCGAAGAGCATGAAGGGAACTGGTCCGATTTGTGCGAACAGATTGGCAAGATAAAACCCGAAGTTCTGCTGCTTGATTTGAGTGCTGTCCCATCGGAATTGAATACCGGCATTCGGCAACTCCGAGCACAGGCGCCCCGCGCGAAGATAGTTGCGCTCCATCCGACGGCGGAACCAAAAACGATCTTGGCTGCGATGCGGTCGGGCGCCAACGAATTTCTGCACCCTCCGTTTGAAGATACGCTCTTACCGGCGCTGGAAAATCTTCTGGCCTCATCGGGACCGGAAACGGTTCCCACAACCCGGGGCAAGATTATCGCGTTCCTTTCAGCCAAAGGGGGGTGCGGCGCAACGACTCTGGCCTGTCACGTCGGGTGGGAGCTTCATAATCAAACTCGAAAAAACGTTCTTTTGGCGGATCTCGATTTGACCTCCGGGCTGGTCGGCTTTCTGATGAAGACCCCGAGCTCTTATTCGGTTCTCGATGCGATCAAGAATCTTTCCCGTTTGGACGAGAGTCTGTGGAAGGCGCTGATCGTGGAATACCGGCCGAATTTGTCCGTGCTTCCTTCTTGCCCGTCGTATTCGCGATGGGATCACCCGGACGAAAATGAATTGCGTCAGGTGCTGCAGTTCATGCGTACGCAGCACGATTGGGTAATTCTGGATCTCGGACGCAGCCTGAATCCAATCGCAACCGCCATGCTCGATGAGATCGATCAATTGTTTCTAGTTTCCACGCTGGAAGTGGTCGCACTCCATGGATTGAAGTCGATTGTGCACGGGCTTTTCGATCAAGGGGAGAAGCTGCAGCTCATTCTGAACCGTACGCCGAAGATGATGGACATCAGCACGCAAGAGCTTGAAAAGATCCTGGGGCGGTCCCTTTATGCGGCATTGCCGAACGATTACCTGAGTCTCTACCAGTCTTATTCGAGCGGGAATCTGCTGAATCCGGACAATCGCCTAGCCCAGCATTTCGCGATGCTGGCCTCGAAAATTGCCGGCATTCCGCCCGTGAAGATAAAGAAGAAGTTCGCCCTGTTCGGATAAGGATCCAAATGGTTACGACAGACGCTACTCGGAACGACACACGGCCCCCGGAACTGGTCCGCCAGGGGACAACTTCTCGCGATTCTTCGCAGAATCAGTATCAGGACCTCAAATTTGCCATTCACCGGAAGCTGCTGGACCGGATCAATCTCGAGGCAATCTATGCGATGCCCGGGGAGCGAGTGCGGCAGGAAATCCGGCCTTCCGTTGCCAAGCTGGTCAATGAGGAAAGAACTCCGCTAAGCCTGGCGGAGAAAGACCGGCTGATCGAAGAAGTGCTGGATGAGGTGTTTGGACTGGGGCCTCTCGAACCGTTGCTGCGCGATCGTACCGTCTCCGACATTCTGGTGACTACGCCGCATCTCATTTACATCGAGCGGAACGGCAAACTCGAGAAAACGAATATCGAGTTCAAAGACGATGCCCATCTCATGCGCATCATTGAACGTGTCGTTTCCCGTGTCGGCCGCCGCATCGATGAATCGTCCCCGATGGTTGACGCCCGTCTGCCCGACGGCTCCCGCGTGAACGCGGTTATCCCTCCCCTTGCTGTCGATGGACCCCTTCTGTCCATCCGCCGTTTTGGCGGCGACCCATTGCAGCCGGCTGACCTACTTCGCAATTTGTCGCTTACGGAGGGAATGTTGGAGCTGGTAAAAGGCTGTGTGCGGGCGCGGCTCAATATCATTATTTCTGGGGGAACGGGCGCTGGCAAAACGACTTTCCTGAACATGCTGTCCGGATTTATTCCTTCGCATGAGCGAATTGTAACTATTGAGGACGCGGCTGAACTCCAGTTGCGGCAAACGCATGTAGCCCGACTCGAGACTCGCCCGGCAAATATCGAAGGGAAGGGGGCAGTTCTCCAGCGCCACCTTCTCATTAACGCGTTGCGTATGCGTCCGGATCGCATTATAGTTGGCGAGGTCCGCGGCGAAGAAGCGCTCGATATGCTCCAAGCCATGAATACAGGGCACGATGGCTCCTTGACTACCATCCACGCAAATAGCCCAAGAGACGCGATCAGTCGCTTGGAAGTGATGATCGGTATGGCTAGCTCAAACCTGAATGTCCGATCAATTCGTCAGCAGGTGGCCTCCGCGGTGGATTTGTTTATTCAAAACTCTCGTCTGGCGGATGGAACTCGCAAGGTGACCTACATCACCGAGTGTCTGGGAATGGAAGGCGATCTGGTAACGACGCAAGACATTTTCGTATTTGAGCGCACCGGTGTGACGCCGGAGGGTCGTGTGATGGGACGCTTCCGTCCGACTGGCGTTCGACCTAAGTTTAGCGATCGGTTGAAAGCTGCCGGTATTGAGCTTCCTCCCGCTTTATTCCAGAGTGCTATCGAGGTTCGCTAGAACGCATGGTCATCGTTCTCATCGTTTTCGTCGTCGTCTTTGCAACGGTGATGCTCTGCGTCGGTGTGGGACTGTCCTACTTCAGATCCCAGCAGAAGCAGCAGATCAGGTCGATGCTGCAGAAGGCCGAGGCGAGTCCCGCCGAGCAGCGCGCACAACTACTTCGCCCGGCTGAGGTTGAGAATCGGCTCGGCAAGCTCCTCGGGCGGTTTGAGTTCATGAGCCGTCTGGATCTTCTCCTGAAGCAAGCGGGGAAGAATTCCACCAGCAGTAAGCTTGTGGTCGTCTCGTGTGTCCTGTTTACGGCCGGTCTTCTCGCCGGTTCGCGAATCAATTTGGTATCTCGGGAGATTAGCGCTGGCGTGTGTGCACTGGCCGGCCTTTCGATTCCGCTGTTCTTGCTTGTCCGTAAGCGCAACAAGGTGTTTGCCGCATTCGAGAAGGATTGCCCGAGGCTCTGGATTTTCTTGCGCGCTCCATGCGCGCCGGCCATGGCTTCTCGATCGCTCTCGAAATGCTGGCGGCCGATTCACCGGAACCGCTTGGCTCGGCCTTCCGGCAAGCTTCAAACGATCTGCAATTGGGTTCTTCGCTCGAAGTTGCGCTGGGCAAACTAGTCACACTATTCCCCTTGATAGATGTAAGGTTCTTTGTGTCATCCGTTCTGCTGCAACAAGAAACGGGCGGCAATCTGGGTGAGATTTTGAGCAAGCTGGCGCAGATCATCCGTGAACGTTTTCGAATTAAGGGTCAGGTCAAAGCAGCCAGCGCCCACGGCCGCATCACCGGCCTGGTTTTGGTTTTGATGCCGATCGCCGTGGCTGGATTTATCCTGATGACCACTCCTCAGTATTTGAAAGATCTGGCCGCCGACAACATAGGCCGGAAAATGATTTACGGCGCCATTATCGCGCAGATTGTCGGCTACTTCGTCATACGCAAGGTAACCAATATCAAGGTCTAACTATGGCCATTCTTCTAGTAGTAGCTGCTTTTTGTCATCGTAGGCGCACTCATCTCCATCTTTGGGTATCTTCATTACGTCAGGCCCACACGCCTGCTGGATCAGCTGGCAAATACCTCATCCGACGTGATACCGACGCCACTGCGGCCGAAGCAGATGAAGTCGGAACGTTCGATGGCGCGATTCCTCGAACCCATCGGCAATCTTCTTCCAGTTTCCCCGCAAGATTCCGCCGCCGTTCGTAGCTGAGCTCGTTTCGGCGGGCATCCGATCCCGCTCCGCCGTCCCCGTCTTTTATGGAATGAAGCTCATTTTGAGCGCTATCTTCGTTCTCGCTGCTTTGGTGCTGCGAGCGCATGCCGACGGAGCCATGTTACGGCTTATGGCCCCCGTACTCAGTGGGTTTGTCGGATATACGATGCCCGGCTTTATCTTAAAGAGATTGATCAAGCGGCGCAGCGAGCGCATACGCCTGTCTCTTCCGGACGTGCTCGACCTGCTGGTGATTTGTACCGAAGCGGGATGTGGTCTGGACCAGGCGCTTGTAAACGTAAGTCGCGAGCTAAAGAAAGTTCACCCGGCGGTTAGCGAAGAAATCGGCCTGCTCAACATGGAAATCATGGCAGGAAAAAGCCGTGCTGACGCGCTCCGGAATTTCGCGCTCCGAACGGGAGAAGATGAAGCCAGGAAGCTAGTCGCTATTCTCATCCAAACAGATCGCTTCGGAACGAGCGTCTCGGATGCCCTCCGTACCCAGTCGGACTATCTTCGGATTCGGCGCCGCCATGAGGCCGAGGAACGCGCTGGGAAAGTCGGAGTCAAGCTCGTGTTCCCCATATTTTTCTTTTGCATGCCGTCATTACTCGTCGTTACCGCCGGGTCGGGCATGCTGCAGTTATTCCACAACCTATTCCCCGCAATGAGTGGGATCCATTAACAGAAAAGCCTGGGTGTTCTCGATTCTGTCTAACGGAAGTCTCAGCAGTGCCGATGAATGAGTTATGAGGGTCTGCGAACTTTCTGGCATTTCAGCTACTTATTCGGAGACGTAGTGCCCTCTTTAGAAGGAGAAAACAGTGAACGATGTATTGATGCAATCCCTGATTTGGATCGGCGCGGGCGGCCTGCTCGTGCTGTATGTGAAACGCCGCCGCAAACGCAAGATTGCGCCTTAGATGAGAGTCGCAGGGTTGGGGCGGACGAGCTTCAGCACGCGTTACTAGCGGCGCAAAATAGTGATGGCGGTTGGGGTTATAACACCGCGAACTCCTGGACAGAGCCAACCGCCTTAGCCGTCCTTGCACTGGACGCGCATGAGTGCAATCGCCTGGCGTACAGTCGAGCCTGTGAGTGGCTTGTTGCGCGCCAGCGTGATGATGGCGGTTGGCCGCCGAATGACACCGTATGCATAAGCACTTGGGTCACTAGCCTTGCTTTCCTGGCGCTTTCTGAACAAGGCGGCCGATTCCGTCAACGGGCGGCAATCTTATGGATGAAAGGCGCTGTCAATCAAAGTCTTCCACCTTTCGAGCATTTCATCTTTCGGATCCTGCAACTCACTTCTCCGAAAATCCCGGGAGGATCGCCCTGGTTTCCTGGTACTGCGGGCTGGGTCATCCCCACGTCTCTCAATATCCTTAGCCTTTCGAGGGCTGCGCGTGGGGGCAACGATCCCGATTTGGACTCCATAGTCGCAGAGAGCCGGTCGTATCTGCTGACACATCGCTGCCGCGACGGCGGGTGGAACCATGGTGGGTCAAGCTATCGCAGTGAAAAGGCACCGTCCTATCCCGAGACAACGGGTGTCGCCCTTTTGGCGCTCGGCGGCGTTCCGTATCCGAAGGTTGCTCCCGCTCTTAAGGTCGCGGAATCCTTTCTCGATCGGGCGGAATCGGCGGAAGGGCTCGCTTGGCTGCAGATGGGTTTGACGAAACAAGGCAAGCAGCCCGCGCAACGAATCGGCGATCTTTCCGTGTCGCACTATTCGCGAGATCTCCCTACGTTTGCTGGCGCTCGCCGCTCATAGCCCTCGCAACCGACTCATGGCCGCCTGATGAACCGCCGGTACTTCTTTTTTGGGTGCTTCGCCTTTGTGGCAGCCTGCCGACCGAATCGGCCTTCGGCGCGACACCACGTTACTATCGTTCGAGCCTCTTCTTATTCGGATGAGCTTACCGACGTGATTCGTCGGATTCTGATCCAGCACCGGGTGGTTATAAAGGATCAGCGAATTTTGCTCAAGCCGAATCTCGTAGAGTTCAGCGCGTCAGCTCCCATCAACACGCATCCGGTATTAGTCGCCTCGACCCTCGAGGCATTCCGTTCCTTGGGAGCCCGGCGGGTTCGCATCGCGGAAGGTCCTGGCCATCGCCGAATGACCTGGGACATGGCGGCCGCTGCTGGCTTTTTCCAGAGCATCGCGGGTTTTGAGAGACTCTTTACCGATCTGAATGTCGATGACGTTAAATTGGCGCGCTTGCGTTCACCCTTCTCTTCTCTTTCAGAACTGTACCTTCCGCAAACCGTCTTCGACTGCGATCTCCTGGTCAGTTTGCCGAAAATGAAAACCCATCACTGGACCGGCGCGACTCTTTCCATGAAAAATTTGTTCGGTGTCGTTCCGGGCGCCGTGTATGGCTGGCCGAAAAATATCCTTCATTGGGCGGGTATCGACGAGTGCATCGCCGACCTGCATTTTCTTTTTCCGCGTCAGTTTTCAATAGTGGATGGAATCGAAGCAATGGAAGGAAATGGTCCCGTTCTTGGTACTCCGAAATGGGCGGGGGTAATTGTCGCGGGCGGCCATGCGCCCACTGTTGACGCGACTTGCTGCCGGATCATGCAAATCGATCCGCATAAAGTAAAGTACCTGAAGCTAATTGCCCAGCGCGATCTCGCGTGGGGCATCGATTCCAGCGAACAGATTGGCGAATCGATCAATTCGGTAAAGACACGATTTGCGCTTCATCCCGATCTCGAACATCTCCGCCTGAGCTAACGGTGCCGTCGGCGAGCTAGAAGAAGCGTACTCCGAATTCGTGCCGCGATCACTTTCGCGATTTCAGGTCCGGCAGTAACTGCGCTGCCGCTATTGCTGCAAATAAGCTGACGAAGCTAATGACGGTGAACATTTCGCCCAGCGCCGAACACGCGTCCTGTGCTCGCCTCTCTACAGCGTTGTCCCGTTGTTATCCGGCCCATGACCGGCTGGAGTGTTTTTTGAACGATGGTGGTAGTAGTCAAGCAACCAGCTTCCTCGCGCACTGCCAGGAAGTGGCCAACAGGCGACAAAAATTCTCAGCAGGAATCAACACTCTCGACGTGCCCCGCAGATGCGAGAAATCGCAACAAAACCGGGAATTGTAATGTCCTGTAATCGTTATCTGGATTACGAATTCCTCGCGTCATCGCTCGAGGACTGGAGGCGGTGAATGTTGAGCCGATGGAGATCGCGTGCTAAATGAACATTTCCTCGTCTGAGGTAGCGTGATCGACAGTCGGTCGCCCCCCGCGCCCAAGATACTGCAACGCTGTGCGGATTCCGCTCACCACGCCCTGAACCTCTCTAACCGGCCGAACTACGCCTCTTTGAACCAGCGACACGGTTTGCGTTACTCGCGTCATAGTGTCATCGAGAACCATCTCCGCACGTTCCATTTGGACTTTTGCCCTCGTCGTCGCGTCGCTCAGCAACTCGTCTACTTTGACGAGCTGCTGTTTCGTTACGTTCAGGATCTCGGAACTGGTCGAACCGATCTTTTCGATATGCTTCTCAACCCGTTCGATGGTGCGTTTAGATGTCCCGATGATCTCCTGGATTTCGGGCCACACGCCTATCAATTTCGTCCGTATGTCACGAGCGACCAGGAACAAACCAACCAGACTGACGGCCTGAATGAACAACGCCACAGCCGATACCGCGACAAATATGATTAGAAGTATCAGAAGCGTGTTCTGGTCCATAAAGGGCCTTTTTTGCGTCAGCGAACGTCCGCGGGATTAGACGGGCTCTCCAGTATGCGGGCCGCCAGTTGCTCCCGATCCCGCTGCGGCAGCCTTGACATCGCCAACGGCATCGCGATACGCTTGCTTGCCGGCCTGAACGGCGGAGCTTAGGGTATCTCGCTGCTTCGAAACGGTCGACCGACCCTGTTCATAGAGATCGGAGGCGGATTGCTTTAGATCGTTTGCTCGCTGGCGAACGTAATCCGTGCTTTCCTGGGCGCGATTCTTGAGATAATCGGCGCCTTCGCCCGCCTTATCAGCTAGGATCTGCCGCATTTCCTCACCGGATCGCGGAGCCCACAATATGCCCGCCGCCACTCCGATTCCGAGGCCAAGCAAAAAATATCCAAAACCACTTCTTTCCTCCATACGCGTCTCCTTACCAGAATCCAATCTTGTGATCTTTCGTGTACTTGCAGTTTACATCTTGTAGAGGATGCTACAGTAGCAAACGTTTCCAGCAGGATGGCCATGCGCAAAATGCCACCGAAGCTCGACGAAAGCGGCCTCTGGGACTACGCTTTGCGCCTGCTTGCGCATCGCTCGTATTCGATGGGCGAACTGAAGCGAAAGCTTTCGCTTCGTGCCAATTCAGCCACTGCCGTGGTCGCCACAGTTGCGAAGTTACGTGAATATGGATTGGCAGACGACACCAAATTTGCTGAAACGTTCGCCGGTTCGCGACTGCGAAATCGGGGATTTGGTCGATCTCGAGTTTTGCAAGAGTTGCGGGGACGGTGCGTCTCTCAATCGCTTGCGAACGAGGTTGTCGAGAAGGCATTTGCTGGAACGGACGAAATTCAGCTCATCGAACGCCTATTTGGCGCGAAAATATCGCGGGAAGAATCTGACCGAGTTCTTACAAGAGGGGAAAAATCTCGCCGCTGCCTATCGGAGGTTGCGGACGGCGGGCTTCTCAAGCGGTACATCCTGGACCGTACTCAAACGATTTTCGCAGATAGCCGAGAGTTGCAACGAGCCCGAAACCCCAGAAGAATACTAGGTCAAAACTTGACCTGGGGAACTTTCTTCTCCTCTTCAGTGGTTCTGAAGTACGCATCGTCCTTTTGGAATCCGAAAATCCCGGCCGCGACACTCCCCGGGAATTTTTCGATATCGATATTGTATTTTTTGATCGCCTCGTTGTAATCCCGCCGATCCACGGCGATCCGATTCTCGGTCCCTTCGAGGGAATCTTGTAATCGCAGGAAGCTCTCGTTCGATTTCAGTTGTGGATAGTTCTCCGAGAGCACCAACAATCGGCCTATTGCTCCGCCCAACTGATTGTTAGCGGTGATCTCTTCCTGTTTGCTATGAGCCCCAAGCAGCGAGGCCCGCGCACTGGTGATCTCTCCGATTACCGTTTGTTCCTGCTTTGCATAGCCCTTCACTGTTTCCACTAAGTTCGGAATCAAATCGGCGCGGCGCTTCATGTCATTGTCGACCTGGGCCCACCGCGCGTCGATATCGTTCCTCTCGGTCACGAACTGATTCTTCTCACCGATCAGCTCGCCGCCAACAATCACTACAGCCAGCACGATAACGATTAGAACGAGGATGATACCCTTCATTCGCCAACCGCTCCTCTTTCAGCCGCGGTTAGAGGTGCCTGGTCCACAAAACGCACCAGCGCCTCTATTTCCAAGAGATACCGCTCAAGCAATGAGACGGCATCCCGCTTTGAATCCTTTTTTCCCGCTGCTCGAATCGCCAGTATCTCATTAGAGGCATTCAGCGGATGCTTCATCGCCTTTTCCAAGGCGGCAACTACTTCTCTTTTCTTCCAGCGCGGTTCATCGCCGTTCAGAATGAGCGCGTGCCGCCCTAAAACGCAGAACGTCGAAATCGATTCCGTCATCAAGTTGGTCAACCGCTCGGCATTCGAGAGCACGGCGGCCGCGTGTTGGCGCAAGCGGATCTGTTTCGCTCGTAATTCATGCTCCACTTGCGCCCGGTAATACGATCTGTCGATCACGAGACCATTAATCACGTCCGTACCGTGCAGCACGCGGCGGTGCTCTTGCATGTCGTGAAATTCCATCGGGAAGCAATCGGTAGAGGTTCTGACTTCCTCCTCCGTCAGGAGCAGTGGCGGCGGGTTTCGCTGTTCGCGCCACCAGCGAAAGATCGGCTCCGAAGCGCGCAGTTCCAGAGGCGTGAGCTGATTCAACACACACAAGAATATTCAAATCAGAGCTGTGTTCGTGCCAGTCCCCCATTGCCGCCGAGCCGTACAAAATTGCGGAAACAAGTCGTCCATCGAACGCTTTTTTCAGCCGCTCGACTAAGTTAGTGAGTTTTTGTTCCACTTGGTGCTCCTGTTTCGTATTGCTACCAGCTGCTGCTGGCGCCGCCGCCGCCGAAATCACCGCCCCCGAAACCGCCGAATCCGCCTCCGCCACCCGAACCCCCTCCAAAACCGCCACCGCCCCAGCCGCCACCACCGCGCCCCCCGCCGAGCAAGTTGCCCAGCAGAATGCCAGTCAGGCAACCACTGCCGCCACCGCCGTAAGGTCCACGCCTTCCGCGGCTCAGAAGCCAGAGCAGGACGAAAATACCAGCCAGAATTAGCGGCCATGGAATTCCGCCGCCCCTGGACCCGACCGGCTGCGTCCGTGGCTGCGGAACCTGATCGGAAAATGCCACGCCCTTTCCTTGTGCGATCTGGGCCGCCATTGACCTTGCCGCCGTCATCAGCGCCGCGCCGTAGTTCTCTCCTTGCAGTTCCGGTCGCATTGCCCGAAGCGTGCTCCCCGCGAATCCATCCGTGATATACGGTTCGATGCCGCGCCCGGTCTCGATATCACTCTTGCGATCTTTGATTGCAAGCAGCAGGAGCACGCCCTGATTGTCCTTTCGCGGGCCCACGCCCCAGGTGCGCGCCAGATCTAGCGCAAAATCGCGGATGGGCCGATCGCCGGTTGTGTCAATCGTTACCAGCGCGAACTGAACTCCGAGCTGTTGCTCCACTTGCGTGCAAAACGCTTCGAGTTCGTTCTTCGCCTCGGGATCTATCACATGGGCCAGATCGCTTACGTATCCGGTTGGCTTAGGCAGGTCCTTCAGGCTGACGTCAGCGCGCAGCGAAAGACAGATAGCTACAACCGCACACGAGCAGGCGCAAAGCCGCACAAGAGTTTTGGGCAGGCAACTTTGCATGGACAGAACGAGCTTAACAAGGTAAACGAAATTCTTGCCTGGGGCGTTCACCGAACGATGAATAAACTGGCTCGCAAAGCGCCGGCTCACTCATTCTCAGGCCTCCATGCGCGGTCCTCGCCTTCGCCAATATAGGTTCAATTTGTTGGGGAACCAACCCGTCCATCTGCCGTAAGCTCGGGAAAAGCAAAGCCCAGCTACGCCAAAGCCGAACACGCACCATAACATCGCCTGCGCCCGCTTTCCGCCGCAACGGCCAATGTGCCACCGCACGGCTGGTGAGCACTGCTCCTACCCCCGGAGCGCTGCGCAGCATGCCGAGTCCCGGCGCGCCAACCTTCAGAATCTCCCTCGCGTACACCGGAAGCAGTGCGATCGCGCCGCCCCCGTAAACCCATACAGTAACCCGCCAATCATCGGCCCTACAATCGCGATCACATGGGCAAGCAATTTTCCCTTAGGACAGTTTCACGATGACTTGTTGCGCAATGGCAGCCTGCCGCTTTCCGTTGAATCCTGGATCCTGCTCGATGATAGGTCGGATTTGGATCGGGCGCGCTGAAGGATTGAACTGGCTCTCTGGAGTAAACTTCCCTTAGCGCCGCAATCTGGACCGGCGATTTTACTCCGGCCGCTTTGCGTGGCATAAGAGGTAGAACACATGTCTGCGGATCAATTGGACCGTCGAGATTTTCTGAAGCGCACGGGCGCTCTGAGCACCGGTGTGGCGCTTGCTGGGAGAACGTTCGGTAAGACGACAAATAAGATGAACCCCTCCCGTGTTATCGGTGCAAACGACCGTATCAACATCGGTTTAGTGGGATGCGGAGGCCGTGGCAGCAGCGACGGTCACTCCTTCGCCAAGTTCGGCGAAGACAACAACAACGCTTGCCAAATTATCGGCGTGTGCGATGTCTATGAAAAACGCAAGCGTCGTCAGGCGGAACACCACAAAGTGAAGGGCTTCTCGGATTATCGTGAACTACTCGCGATGCCCAACCTGGATGCGGTGATCGTCGCCACTCCCGACCACTGGCACGCGCGCATCGCTCTTGAGGCGATGGATCAGGGCAAAGACGTGTACCTCGAAAAACCGATGTGTCACACGATCAAGGAAGCCAAAGAACTAGTGGACACAGCTCGCGAGACGAAGCGCGTGGTGCAGGTCGGATCACAGACCACTTCGGCCGATCAGTGGTGGAAAGCGAAGAAGGCCATCGCCGACGGCATGATCGGCAAAATGATCATGAGCCAGGGCTCCTATCACCGCAACTCCATTGAAGGCGAGTGGAACTACACGATCGACCCCAATGCCGGTCCCAATGGCAAAGGCGACGACTACATCAATTGGGAGATGTGGCTTGGACCTGCCCCCAGGCGGCCATATGATGCGGATCGCTTCTTCCGTTTCCGCAAATATTGGGACTATTCAGGCGGCATAGCGACCGATTTGTTCTTCCATGTTGTCGCCCCTATGAACATCTGTTGGGACAAACCGCAGTACCCGTGGAAAGTGATGGCTTCCGGCGGCAAATATGCCTTTATAAATGATCGCGAGGTCCCCGATACATTTCACTTGTTGGCCGAATATCCGGAAGGCCACTCGCTGGTACTGAGTTCGTCAATGGCGAATTCCCAACACATTCCCGGTCTGATCCGCGGGCATGAAGGCACAATCATTATGGTTGAGCACGGAATGTTCGAAGAGCCCACGCCGAACATCATCGTGCGGCCGGAGATTGTCCGTTTACCCGCCGATCCGAGCAATCCGGATTCAGAGAGAGAAGGGCCGTTTCCCGGTTACAAGTTCGGAGCCGACGAAATCAAGATCCCGGTCGAGCAATATGACATGATGCAGGCCCATATCGGCAATTTCCTGCAATGCATGCGGACGCGGCAGAAGCCGCATCTCGATGTCGAGACCGCAGCCCATGCCCAGGTTCTAATCAGTCTTGCCGTAGAGTCCTACCGCGAAGGCCGTGTCAAGTACTGGGATGAAAAGAATTGGAAGGGAGTCGACAAGCCTCTGAAAGCTTAATAGGGAATTCTCGGAGGGTCAATCGACCGCCAGGCGAAGTCGCGCCTTGGTTCGGCAGTCACGCAATGCCGAGATGCCTCTCGTAGCAGGCGTAGAGCCGGTCGGGGTCTACTAGGAGCTTCTGAAGGGTGTGCGAAACACGCCGGGTGTGCAGGCCGCAAGCGCTTCGATTGTGCGCCATTCTGTTGCAAGATCGTTTTTCTCAATGCAGGCACCAAAGACCCCAGCGGGGAGGCGACCCTGTTTCTGGTCGCGGGGCTAGTAATTGGCGCGGTGCTGGCGCGGCGACCGCGCAGACGGCAAATTCCCTGCTTTACGGATTACGGCCGACCGACCCTGGAACGATGACGGCGGCGGCAGTTGCGCTTGCGTGCGTGGCAATGGCCGCGAGCTTTGTTCCGGCGCTGCGGGCTGCGCGGATAGAGCCGATGGTGGCGCTGCGAGAGGAATAGGTTGCGGGATTCCTCGCGACTCTCCGAATAGCAGGGAATCGCCGTCCTGCCGTGTTAGCGTAGTGAAAACAATCCCAAAAATGTACATAGGAGATCGAAAATGACTACTCAGGAAGTTGCGAACACGCTCGTCAGACTCTGCTCTGAGGGCAAGTTTGAAGAGGCCACGAAAACCCTCTATTCGCAGGAAATCGTCAGTATGGAAGCTGGCGCGCCTCCCGGACAATCGCGCGAGACAAAGGGCCTTCCCGGCGTGTTGGCCAAAGGCGAATGGTGGGTTGCTAACCACGAGGTCCACTCGGTCAATGTCGAAGGTCCGCTCATCGCGGGTTCGCATTTCGCCGTGACTTTCAAGATGGACATCACCTTCAAGCCACAAAGCAAACGGTTCACGATGGAAGAGATAGCCGTTTACAAGGTCGCCAACGGCAAGGTCGTTTACGAAGAGTTCTTCTACAGCATGTAGAGGATCGCAATTCAGATCGACCCCGTTCCTTCCGGGGCGGCTGAGGCATACCGGCATCAGCCGCGTTCCCCCTGTGCTGAACTAAAAACAGATGGACAATTTCTTGGACGCGGCGATTGAGATTGCCCGCGAGGCAGGGCAAGTTCTGCTCGCGCATCGCGGGGTTGGATTCGAGTTAAAGGGTGCTTACGATCTGGTCACCGCGGCCGATCGCGCCAGTGAGCAGCTCATCGTGAAGCGCTTGAAAGAGCGGTTTCCCAAACACGGCATCGTCGCCGAAGAGGGCGGCCGCGCCGAGATGGAAGCCGAGCTGCGCTGGTACGTAGACCCGCTTGACGGCACCACCAATTTCGCTCACGGGTTCCCTATGTGGAACGTTACCCTCGCTCTCGCCCGCCGCGGCGAAGTGATTGCAGGCGTCGTGTACGATCCGCTGAACCGGGAGCTGTTCACAGCCGAACGCGGAGCGGGAGCGCGGCTGAATGGAGCGCCCATCCATGTAAGCAAGACGGCCACCCTGAACGATTCCCTTTTGGCAACCGGCTTCCCCAGCCGCCGCCGTCATCAGAATGTAAACATTCACTTCTACTACCAGGTCGCCATGATGACTCACGGCGTCCGGCGGGGAGGCTCGGCGGCGATCGATCTGGCTTACACGGCATGTGGCCGGCTGGAAGGGTTTTGGGAGTTCGGACTCAATCCTTGGGACATGGCTGCCGGAACGCTGCTGATCGAAGAGGCAGGCGGCAAGGTTTCGGGAATGCGGGGCGAGCCGCTGGATCTCCATGGCCCTCACTTGCTCGCCGACAACGGATTGATCCACATGGAGACTCTGGCGCTCTTCGACGAGATCTTCGCGGGACGCTACCGGCATGATATGCCCGGTCTGCCGGCGCCCGAATGGGAGTTCCAGCATGGCTGAACTTCCGGCCGTTCCTCTCACTTTGGAAGGCCAGTTCGCGCTTCACCAGATGTTCCGTTTACGGCGTCCGGCCTGGCGCGCTCTGTCTCCAGCCGATCGGGAACGCACGTTGGCGGAAGCGATTCCTCTCCTGAACCGCTTCGAAGCGGGTTCCAGCGATGGGCATCCTAATCAATCCGCAATCTATTCGCAGATCGGACATAAAGGCGATCTGATGCTCTTGCATTTTCGGGATTCCCTGGAAGAGGTGCATCGGGCTGAGCTTCGCCTGGCGCAGCTAGAATTGGCTGATTACCTGGAAGCGGTTCATTCTTATCTATCGGTGGTTGAACTCGGGCTTTACGACTCTTCCACCAAAGCGTACGGCCAGCTTTCAGAGCAGGGAATCGAGCCTCATGCTCCGGAATGGAACGCCGGAATTGCCGAGACTCTGGCCCGCCAAGCCGCTGCCATGGCGCCCCGCTTGTTTCCCGAGATCCCGAAATCCAAATTTCTTTGTTTCTACCCGATGGATCGGAGGCGCGGCGAACAACAGAATTGGTACAGCGTGCCGATGGCCGAACGGCAGCGCATGATGCATGAGCATGGGCTGATTGGCCGCCGCTACGCCGATTGTGTCCGGCAAATTATTACCGGCTCCATCGGATTTGACGACTGGGAATGGGGGGTCGACCTTTTCGCGGACGACCCGCTGGTTTTCAAGAAGCTCATTTACGAGATGCGTTTCGACGAAGTTAGTGCCGTTTATGCCCTATTTGGATCGTTCTATGTAGGTTTGCGAGTAAGGGCTAACGACCTACCGGCCGTTCTCGCGGGACAATTACCCTAGCGCCTTTCCAACCCGTCCATAGGCCCTTTTCAGGGCTCCGGACGCGACTGCGTTCTGGGAGTTTCAAACTATTGAGAATGGTACGCTTAGTATTCGTAAATGCGTACTGTTGACCTGATTCACCGCAAGCGGGATGGAGAAGAACTCGCGCCGGAAGAGATCCAATTTCTCGTAGACGGCTACACCCGCGGCGATATTCCCGATTACCAAATCTCAGCATTTCTGATGGCTGTGTACTTCGCTGGCATGTCCGACCGGGAAGTCAGCATCATGACCGAATCGATGGTCAATTCGGGTTCGACGGTCGATCTATCCTCCATTCCGGGTATTAAAGTTGATAAGCATTCAACTGGGGGCGTGGGCGACAAAACCAGCCTGATTGCGTCCCCTCTCGCAGCCTCCGCGGGGGTCGTGGTGCCGATGATCTCCGGCCGCGCTCTTGGTCATACCGGTGGGACCCTCGACAAACTGGAATCCATTCCTGGTTTTCGGACGGATCTGAGCGTCGACGAGTTTCGGTCACTGCTGGCCGAGCACCAACTTGCGTTTATCGGGCAAACCGCGGAGGTGGCGCCCGCGGACAGCAAGCTGTACGCCTTGCGTGATGCGACGGCAACTGTCGAATCCATCCCGCTTATCGCCACATCCATCATGTCAAAGAAGCTGGCGGTCGGCCTCGACGCCCTCGTCCTGGATGTGAAGGTGGGTTCCGGCGCGTTCATGAAGAAGCAGGTCGATGCCCGGCGGCTGGCTCAAATGATGGTCGGAATCGGTCGGCGGATGGACAAACGGATTCAGGCCCTGATCACGGACATGAATCAGCCCTTGGGATACGCGATCGGAAATGCGCTGGAAGTGATGGAAGTCTCGCAGACTCTTCAGAATGCAGGTCCGGCGGACCTGACCCGGATTTCACTTGAGCTCGCTGCGCGCATGATCTACCTCGGCAAAATTACCAAGACATTAGACGAGGCTCGGGAACTGGCGCAATCCAAGCTGCTCGACGGGTCGGGCTACCGCAAGTTCAAAGATGTTATTCAGGCGCAGGGCGGCAATCCACAGGTGTTGGATCGTTTCGAGTTGCTACCCAACGCAACCGGCGCTCAAGAGATCACGACCGCGCGCGCTGGTTACATAAGCGTAATCGACGCCGAGCTGATCGGTCAGGCTTCCTCCATGATCGGTGCCGGCCGGAATACGAAGGAAGATTCCATCGATCCCGCTGTCGGCGTTATTTTGGAAGTCAAAGTGGGTCAGAAGATCGATGCCGGAAGTATTCTGTGTCGCATCTACCATACCGCCGAGGACCATTTGGAAGAAGCGGCGGAACTGGTGGAAGATGCCTTCAAAATCTCGCAACAGCCCGTCGACGAACGTGATCTGATTCTGGAAGTTGTCAGCTAGTTCTGGCGCATGGCGCGGCTCGACGGAGTTGTCGGCATCGTTGCCATCCTCCTCTGCGCCTATCTCTTCTCCACCAAGCGCTCCGCTATTCAGAAACGGGTACTGGTGTGGGGCATCACTCTGCAGTTCGCGTTCGCTTTCCTGGTACTGAAGACCAAGGTCAGCGCCGTGTTCTACGGCATCAGCTTATTCGTTAATGCGCTGCTGAACTATACTGCCGCGGGGTCGAGCTTCGTTTTCGGCGACAAACTCGGGTTGAAAAACGATCAGTTCGGTGTGATCTTTGCCTTCCAAGTTTTGCCGATCGTAATTTTTATCTGCTCACTATTCGCGATCCTCTATTACCTGGGCATCATGCAGGTTTTCGTGAAAGCGATGGCCGTGTTCATGCAGCGATTCATGGGAACGAGTGGTGCGGAAACCACCTGCGTGGCAGCCAGCATTGTTATGGGACAAACCGAGGCTCCTGTCACGATCCGGCCATATCTGGAGAGCTTGACCGAATCCGAGCTTTTTACCGTGATGGTGAGCGGGATGGCCCATGTGTCCGGATCGGTAATGGCTGCTTACGTCGCGATAGCGGGCGTGTCCATCACTCACTTGCTTACTGCCGTGATCATGACCGCTCCGGCAACCCTCATGCTTGCGAAGCTTTTCGTTCCCGAAACTGGCGTCCCCGTTACGCGCGGTACGGTGATGGTGGAAGTGGAAAAGCAGGGTGTCAACTTGATCGATGCGGCGGCGCGCGGAGCTTACGATGGGCTGTACCTTGCTTTGAACATCGCCGGCATGCTGATCGCTTTTCTCGCGCTGATCGCCATGATCAATGGTGGACTTGGCTGGGTCCATTCGTTCGCGCACTGGGTGCCTGCATCATTGCAACAGATTCTGGCGTTCATTTTTGCGCCGATTGCCTGGGCTCTGGGAGTGAGCTGGAACGACTGCGCCACCATCGGAAATCTGCTCGGCACGCGCATGGTGCTGAATGAGTTTGTGGCGTTTGTCGATCTAGGCAAGGTGAAGGCGATTTTGCAGCCGCGCTCCTTCGTGATTGCCACATTCGCGTTGTGTGGATTTGCCAACCTGAGCTCGATCGCCATTCAGATCGGCGGCATCGGAGCGCTGGCCCCAGGTAGAAAATCGGACCTCGCGCGGCTGGGGATCAAGGCTATGCTCGTCGGCACTTTGGCGAATTTCATGTCGGCTTGCATCGCCGGGATATTGCTGTAGGGAGCGGCGGCTAGTCCCAAGCCGCCGGCGGTTTTCACTGCATGGTTGTGCCGCTAATCTCCATAGCCGCTTTTAATAACGTAATCTCCGCTGACATCTTGGAACTCGAAGACGCCCACGCTCGCATCGGACGAATCCACCATTTCTCCAAATGTTCCCAGTTCCTGCCTGACTCTCAATCCCTCGTCGGGAACCACTGGCATTTGACCGTGCTTCTTGACACGTCGAATCCAGCTTTGCGAAAAACGGCTGCGGTACGCCATTCACTTCCACCGTTTCTACCCTGATGGCCACCTTCACGGTATCGGAGACTGGCCCGTAGATTCGTTCCAGTTTCAAGATCCGGCCGCCCACACGCGCACCCTTTGCCACTAACACCTTGCCGTTCCCTTTCCGTAGCGGACCTCTCAGTGTGGCTTGAACCGCATCGCCTGCCGCCGAATGTGCTGTGTCGATTGCGTTCGCAAGAGTAATGGTAAATGGTAATCCGGTCGGCAGAGTCACGACATCGGCTCGTGGACTGGGCGCCTCTGTCCGCTCGTTCTTCGGCGCGGAGAAGCTCAGTGACGATTCGCCCACGAATTCATGGCATCCCGAAAACACGGTATGGTTCTCCAACTCACTGGCATCCGCGTTGATGACATGCAAGTGCACGTCGGCCGGAAGCAAGAACGCGGAGTCATGAAGGCGAACGACCCTGTATTCTAATGCCGTCGCGTCCTCGCAGATACCCAGTTTCGACGGAAGCTGATCGGCACGAATGTTTAAGCGAACTAAATCAAAGGTGTTCGGATCAACCAAAAATGTTCCATCATATGGCACTGTGTCATGGATCTCCCCTTTCCCGATGCTGTACTGGCTTTTATCTCGCGGAACGCGAAAACCATATTCCATGAATGCAGATCCGTGATCGCGAAACTGGCCATTGAAAGTAAAAGTTGCCGCATTACCTCCAAAAATGGAGCGCAGCAAGGACGCGAATGCGCCGGTCGAAGTGGCTCCGCCGCGAACCAGATCGGCCAGGCTCTTATCCTGAAAGTGGTTTTCACCCGCCCAAGAAAAAATCTCTCCATTGCCCGAGACCGCCACATCCAGCCGCAAGCGATCGGATGTGTACTTGCGGACCCTGCTCGAGTCTTGTTTCCTTTTGCGACTCACCAGGTCGTCGCAGGAACGCCCGGCAACTTCCTCTCGAGGCAGGAACGTACTTCGATCAATCGTTTCTGTGCACATATATCGCGGTAGGCGATCGATCGTCAGCATGACCTTTTTACGCGTTTGCAAAAGAATCGCTTTAGGATCGTCTGTCAGCGAAGACTGACTGGCAGCCGCCATGCTGAGAATTGCACCGAGCGATACAAACAAGAGCACGCTAGGAATGATACTGCGTCTGAGCTCACCACTTCCCGTTCCGACGCCCTGTTTGTTATCGCACTCAGTCTGGCTTCAGGCCGAGAGCTTGCAGATACCCCGCATTCACGCGGCACCTATCCAGTGAGATCTTATTCAGTAAATCGTGCGCGGCCTCGCGTGAATGATCGAGCGACGGTCTGGCCGCAATTCGTTTCTCCGCGTTTCCTGTACCCGAGGCCATGGCGGCGAACTTCGTGATCTCATCCCAATAAACCGGCTTCTGAATC
Source organism: uncultured Acidobacteriaceae bacterium (assembly GCA_963762495.1). Lineage (GTDB taxonomy): Bacteria > Acidobacteriota > Terriglobia > Bryobacterales > Bryobacteraceae > Bog-105. The sequence goes on along the minus strand of CAVXKZ010000006.1, from coordinate 101,681 downwards.
GACACCATGCATGACGGCTTCTCCATCTTCTTATATGGCCAAAAGCACCAGCCGGTATCATTGTTTTCCAGCACCTTCACGAACTGCTCAATCCATTCGTCTTTGTTCTCTCCCGATTCGCCCAACCAGATCGGCACATTGTAGCGGTCGCGGTAATCGAGGTATTGCTGGATCACGCCCTGTGTCGGCGGTGTCCAGTACTTGTGAAATTCATAGACCAGATTCCGATCGAACGGCGGTCCGAAAACGGCGAAGTTGCTGTCCCACTGCGCGGCTTCGAGGAAAATGGCGTGGCTCGAATCCACTTCCCGGATCGCCGACGTGATGCGGCGAAGGAGTGGCTCGAGTTTGCTGTTGTACTGCCGCAACTGCGGATAATGCGGGACCGGCTCGTTTAGCAAGTCGTAGCCGAGCACGATTGGCTCGTCTCGGTAATGCCCGGCAATCCGTTTCCAAATCGCGCAGGTCAACTCCTGGTCGCGGTCGCTCTCATAGAGCCATGGATAGCCCCAGCTATCGTCGATATTGGTTCCGGTCTGCCCTCCCGGTGCGCAATGCATGTCGAGGATGACCCAAATACCGGCCTTCCGGCACCACGCGATCGCAGGATCGAGCACTTCGAATCCTTCGCCGCCAGGTTGGAAGAACTTGTAATGCAGGGGAATGCGGACCGAATTTAATCCTGAGCGGCGGATGAACTGGATATCTTTCTCCGTAATGTAGCGCCTGCGGTACTCCTTCCAGAACTCCTCGGCCGCACTGGGTCCAATCAGCTCATTGAAGAAAGCTTCAATCTCGCGCGGAGACTGCGGGCCTCCTTCAAACAGGAACATGTATCCTTCGGGCTCAAACCAATTACCGAGATTGATGCCTCGCAGCCTTAGCTTTTCTCCAGCCGGAGTCATCAGGTTTTTGCCGCGCGCTTTCACAAAGCCGTCGATCCGCTGCTGCCGGCCGCGTGCTTCGAGCGCGGTTCCCAGGAACGCGACGGTGCTACTCCACGCCCATTCTCGCCGTGACCACTTCATATCCGAAACTCTATCGCGGAGGTGTATATGATGAGGGCTGCACAACGTAATAAAGGAGCCAGTGCAATGTCAAACAGCAAGGCAATTCCCGACGGGTGTCACTCAGTCACCCCCTACCTGACTTTCAAGAATGCAGACGCCGCAATCAAGTTCTACGAGCGGGCTTTTGGCGCGAAGGAAATTCTGCGATTAAAAATGCCGGACGGCGGTGTCGCCCATGCCGAGATTGAAATTGGGAACTCTAGGGTAATGGTGGCCGATGAGATGCCCGCCTACGGGAATAAGAGCCCGGAGACGCTCGGCGGGTCACCAGCAGCCTTCATGGTGTACGTCGAAGACGCCGACGCCGCATTTAAACAAGCGATAAGCGCGGGCGCAAGCGTGAAAAGGCCGGTTGAAGACCAGTTTTATGGCGATCGCACCGGTACGCTCATCGATCCATTCGGGTTTCAGTGGAGCCTTGGGACGCACATGGAAGATGTGAGCTCTGAGGAGATGCAGCGCCGGATGGAAAAAATGTACAGCGGTCAATAAGCGGACCCCACCCATTCCAAGCCGGCCGGTTACCGTGTGTTTTGCGCTACAAATAAATCGAGTTTGTTCAGCATCGCATCGCAGCTAACTTCCGCAATCGGGACCATCGTCCAGCGTGCTGAAATCGTCAGGGTTATAGATCGGTCGTTGACCGTGAACGTCTCAACCAGGCGTTTTAATAGAATCTGCTCGATCTCCCGGCGAAGCTGGTCCTCGGATTCGCGTTTTTCAAAAAGTACAAGAAACGAAGACTCGTCCCATCTGAACAATCGATCGCCAGGTGATATCTCGCTCGCCAGATGTTGCTGGAATAACGCTGTGATTTGATTACCGATCTCATTCCCGAAACGGGTATTTACGTAACGAAGTCGATCCACTACAAATATGGCCACAAACGAACGGCCACCATTGTGTCTAATTTTTCGAATTGCCGCTTCGCCTTCGGAGCGAACTGGTAATTCGGTTAAAGGAAGATGCTGAATCGCGTCTGCGCGATCATCTAATTCTTTCTCGAGTTCCGGATCGGGTTCAAGAACCCTTGGGGCGCGCTTCGCATTTTTTTGCTCCTCTGTGATTTCGCTCCGGATCGTTTCCAGGCAGTCCGCTATCCTTTTCCTTAAGTCTTTGATGTCTTCTAGACTCGCGGCTTTGCTGATGCTCCAATCGATCTCATGCAGTTCCCTCGCGTGTGCCGCCGTGGGGGCCAAATCGGTTATGGCCTCGGTCAGCATTCGGGACAGTGCTTGCAATTCCAGATGCTGTGCCTGAATGTACCGGCTGGTCCGATCGCCATAATCGTGCATGGCCTTGGTCGCGGCGCTTACCGCGACCAGACCTTCCGCCGCAGACGCTTTATCGCTAGCTTTCGTCAGAAGCTGGTTAATAGTGGTTCGAAAAGACTGATATTCCTGCTGCTCACCTTCCACCGCATGAAGCCCGATTGCTTGTAGCAGAAGCCGGCACATGCGCAAATAGGTTGCGCCCGCGTCCTCCCTGATGATCGAGTGTTTGAATGGATTCGTCACTTTTCGGCTTCAAGGCATCCTACTCGACTCATCGGCGTTATGTACCAAATATCGCGAGTTGCCTACCCTAGCCGGGTGTTTTCTTAGGAATACAAGGCGACGTCGCTAAGCCGGTTTGTCCAATTCATTCACCTTCATAACGATAAACGTCAGGTCATCGTGTTGAGGAGCATCCGCAATCCAACTGCGCAGCTCCTTCGAGACCGCTGCGGTGATTTCGAAAATCGGCAAATGCACAACCCGCAGAAGTAACTCCTTCAGCCGCTGCTCGCCAAATTCTTCCTCCGCGGGATTCAGAGCCTCGGTCACTCCATCGGTGAACGCCATCAAAACGTCACCAGGATTCAAATCGACAACAGACTCTTCATAGTTCGCGGAGGGAAACATCCCGATGATCATGCCGCCGGTGGCAAGCTCTTCGATTTGTGCACCGGACCCGACTGAGCCGCCCGAGCTCTTGAAACTGCGGACCAGATACGGCGGATTGTGCCCGGCATTGACGTAGCGAAGCTGGCGCTTGTGTTCATCGAGCTGGGCGTAGAAGAAAGTTGCGTAGCTGGCGGAGCCGGTTGAGCGGTGGAGGAAGCGGTTCATCTTAGCCGCAAGCTCTGGCAAGGAAATGTTGCCGTCCGCCGTGAGGATACGCAACGAGGCCTGCACCACGGCCATAATGAGCGCGGCCGCGATTCCTTTGCCGGCAATATCGGCGAGCGCGATGCCAAGACAGCGATCGCCCACCTCGACGAAGTCATAGTAATCTCCGCCCACGCTGCGGGCGGCCAGCGTGAAAGCATCGATCGAGCTGCCTGCGGTCTGGGGCGATGTTTCGGGAAGCAGGCGTCTCTGCACTTCGGTCGCGAGCGCAATATCGCGGCGGACTTTCTCTTGTTCCAGCACGCGTTCGTTCAACCGGGCATTCTCAAGCGTAAGCGCGAACTGTTCCGCGCAGGCGCCGAGAAGATTCTTTTCAGCGGAAAGGTAATCTTCGCGGGCGATTGGTTCGCCGAAAAGCAAGAGTCCAATCAGGTCGTGCCTGGTACGAAGGGGAGCGGCTAGGCGCAGTCCAGTTGTTTGGAGCAATTCGAGCTCGGGTACGTGCTGTGGTTTCTGTTCGCGTGCCCAGCGGAGCGAGGTTTCCAGGTCGGCGGAAGTGAATGACAGGGGAGCGCTATAGAACTTGAGCCGGTTCAACAGAAAACCAGCTTCGGGAATTCTGAATGTGTGTGCGGTGGTTTGGGGCGAAGCGGCGATACGGCGGTACTCGCCCCCGGAGAGCCTCTCGAGCAACAGCGCCGACTCGGCTGAAAGCTTGGCGCGCAGGTCTTCCAGAGAAATGCGGAGCGCTTCCCCAAACGAATCGGCGCGGCGGCTTGCTTCGATGAATTCGGTGAGCAGAGTGGAATCGACGGGGCCGCCCGGCCTTTCAGCCGAAACGCGTTCTCGGACTTGTTCCAGCGTGCGCCGCGCAGCCGTCCAGATGGAATCCGTTTCATTGCGAATCGCAACCATCGGCGAAAGAAGACTGGCGCGCCAGCCGGGAACGAGCGAGGCGACAATCGCCAGGGCAACAACGGCTGCGACCGAGAAAAGATAGGGAATTGGGCTGAGCTGGTGGACGTCCAGATAGCGCACCACAAGTGCCGTAGCGACGGCCACTGCAAAAGCGCCGATGAGCAGGCCGTAAACGGACAGGCGCAGCCCGCCGCCCAAGACCAGCCGGAGCAGATCGCGGCCGGTAGCGCCGAGAGCCATGCGCGTCCCCAATTCTGTAGTGCGCTGGCGGACAGAATAGGACGTGAGACCGTAAACACCGAGGCCGGCCAGGAGCAAAGCCGCCAACGCGAAAACCGTGACCACCACGGACTCAATGCGCTGGAACATGAGCGATTCGCTGAAGATATCGCGCAGGGAGCTTATCGAGTAAATAGGTTGTGCAGGGTCAACGTCAGCGACAGCGCGGCGGATGGCGGGAGCAAGACTCGCTTCCGGCAGAGTGGACCGGACGGCGAACTGCATGGGATTCACGGCAGAGAGGTTTTTTAGGAAATAGACCTCGGGCCTCGGCGTTTTACCGAGTCCCTCATTCTGCACGGTTCCAACCACGCCCACAATCTGCACACGAGATCCGTTGGGCCCGCTGAGCCGCGCAAATTTACCGACAGCGGCACTGCCCGGCCAGTAGCGCTTGGCTGCCGCTTCGTCAATGACTACGGCGACGATATTTTCGTTGGTGTCATGCGTGTTCAGCAGACGGCCGGCGAGGAGAGGTATGCGCAACGTTTTGAAATAACCGGCGCTGACGATCATTAAGCTGACCGGTTTACCCTGCTGGGTGCTATAGGCGCGCCCTTCCGGGAACAGTGAGGTACCGAAGCAGCAACCTGCCAGCGGCAACTGATTGGTAAGAGCAGCACTGCTGACCCCGGGGATAGCTTCCAGCGCGCCGAGCAGTTTATTGGTGTAGGCCGACATAGCCGCGGCGTTCCCCGCCTGCGCGCCGGATTTCGTCATTTGAAACGTGAGCACGCCATCGGGATCGAAGCCCGGCCATGTCCCATTCAGCCGGTTGAGCTGCCACACCAGGAGAGCGCCTACGGAAATGAGAGTGAACGCAAGAGCGATTTCGGCAACGACCAGCGATTGTGAGAGTTTGCGGCTGCGAACGCCGGCGGACGCGCGGACACCGTCACTGAGCACTTCATTGGGCTGAGTGCGAAGAGCTTGCCAGAGCGGCGCGAGCGAAGAAAGAGTAGCGGTAAGAAACGCCAAATCGAGAGCAAACAAAACGACAGGCCAATTTGTCGAGATTTCGTCGGAACGCGGAATGTAATCGGCCGCGAAAGATACCACGAGCCGGACCAGTAGAATGCTGGCAACAATGCCGGCCGCCACTGCGGCCACCGAGACGAAAAGGCTTTCGAAAAAATATTGCAGAGCCAACTGCCTCTGGCCGCCACCCAAAGCGACCCGTATTGCCGTTTCACGAGCGCGGCCAACGGATCTGCCGACCAGGAGCCCGGCCACATTCGCGCAGGTGATCAGAAGTAGCAGGCCGGCGGCTCCGAGGAGCAGCAGCAGGATTGGGCGGATGTCTTTGACGACGGTATCTTGAAGGCTGAAGAGAGCAGCCGTGAAGGTGGGATCCTCCGGATGATTCTCTCTCCCGATTCGAACGGCAACCCTCTTAGCGTTGGCCCGGGCTTGGGCTACGGTGACATCGGGCTTGAGCTTTGCGTAAGCGGTATAGATGGCGTAGTGGCGGAGGTAGTCCTGATCGCGAGGCGTAACAAGGGGAAGCCAGACATCGTTTTGAGAGTTCTGGCTCTCAACGGTGACGAGTGGGAGACGGAACCAGGCCGGCATGGCGCCGACGACCGTATACGAGTGGCCGCTCAAGGCGATGGAGCGTCCGATGATATCGGGGCCGAGTTGTTTGAACAGGCGATAAGAGATCATCGCCGCATTCGGCCCATCGGATCCTGTGAAGTATCGCCCAGCAACGGGCTGCGCCCCGGTACTTGGGATAAGCGAAGGCGAGACTCTCGATGCCGTCAATATGCCGGGGCTGCCCGGGAGAAGTCAGGTTGAAATCACCGCCGACCGGAAACCAGCCGAAGACGTCGAAGCTGCGCGTCCGTTGCTGGAAAGCCATAAGGTCCGCGAATGCTGAGGCCGCCATAATGCCCGTGGATCAGTGGTGTCCGCCGGCGAAGAGTGCCACCCAGCGTTCACCTTGCGTGTACGGCAATGGCTTGAGAAGCACAGCGTCCACCACCGTGAATATGGCGGTGGCGCAGCCGATTCCGATCGCGAGCGCGAGGATGGCGAGAATCGCTAGTCCTTTCTCGCGTTTCCAGGATCTCCAACTGTGCGAGATCAGCGTAAGCATCTGCTAGGAATAATAGCGTCAGCTTGCGACCCGGGTGCCATGCGTCGCGTGCGGACGCTATCCCTAGCGAGGAGTCCGCGCTTTTGCCAAACTGGCCACGTGCTTTGCGTGCGCTGAGTTCCTGAGTGCCAGCAGTTCCTCGATACGCTGGCTGATGACCTCCTCTTTCATGGCATTGGCATCGCCCAGGCGTGGAGTCTGATAGTGGATCACCCCATCTCTGTCGATCAGGGTGAGCTGTGGCACAACCGGCCGCTCAGTGAATCCCATGTAGGCCATCATCTGTTCAATCGGCGTCCAGCCCACCGGAAATCCCACTTGGAAATCCTTCACAAAATTTTGCACCAGCAAATCTGCGTTTGGATTGATGGCGACATCCAGCGCTTGAAAGCCGCGGCTGCCATATCGTTCCTGCATTCCCGTCATGACCTTCGAGGCGGCCTGACAATGGACGCATGTCGTCAGGATGAACTCTAGAGCGACGACTTTTCCGCGGTATTCGCTCAATAGCTTTTGCCCTTGGTTTGGAATCGAAAACGCCAGCTCGGGCGATTTATGAACATCCGATTGACCGTTCGCCGCCGTTACCCCAATCAGTCCGGCCGCTAACAAAGTTGCGCAAACTATTCGCATGGTTTCACTCTCCTTTTCGGTGTGGTTGGGAATGGACCGGTTTATGGCTTACGACGTCCTGGCCCTTTGAGACGCATTGCGCGCAATAGCCGCCTGCTATGGGCACGACCATCATCGCCATAGCCATGCCAGTAAGCAACACTCGCAGGCAATAGGGAAGCGAGCGGCGCAGCGGGCAACTCAGAATCAGCTCCAAACGGTTCTTCAAGTCCGAGCCGGCGATACCGCTCACTCCCGCAACGGGCTCGAACAGATGAAACCGGCAGACTTTCAGAATTCCCGCGACGTATGTCTGGGGTGTCGTGCCGCACGCGATCACCGTCTCGTCGCAGGCCCGTTCCCGCTCCGCCATGAGCCGTTTTTCCGCCAGCCAAAGAAGCGGATGAAACCAGAACGCGCAAACCAGTCCGTGAACGAACGCAGCGGTGAGATTATCGTGCCGCGCGGCGTGCGCCAGCTCATGCAGCAAAACGGCATCGAACTCGGCGGGCGTTAATCGTTCGGACAGCCCCTCGGGAATGGTGACGGTTGCATCGAAAAGCCCCAACACACTCGGCTCTGATGTGCTCTCGGACAACCGCAATCGCACCGGTCCGCGCAAACCAAGTTGCTTTCGGGCGCGGTCCAGCGCATCGTGTTCACCTTGGGTAGGGTTCCTTAAGGCGCGATAACTTCCGCGCAATCGAGCGCGCCATCGCAGCAGCATCGCGGCCGTTCCCAGTACCCAAAGTGCAATGAACGCCGAGGAGACCGCTGGCATATCCCGCGGAACAAAGCCGGCGGGAAGCCCGTCGAGCGCGGCAGCCAGCACGGCATACAATTTGAACGCCAGCGACGATACCCATGACGAAGCCGGTAAAACAAAAGCGATTTGCGCGCCCGTCGCTGCCAGCAGGGCCGTCGGTATCGCGAATTTGGATACACCCACCAGCCACACCGCATGGCGTGCTGCCGCTCTATGCCCGCGCAGACAGCACGCGAGGGCGCCCACCGCGAGGCAAAACAGCGTCGATTCGAAAAGATGGCGAGCCAGCGGCGCAATCATCGCTCCTCCACCGCCGTCAGCCGTTTTTCCAATTCCTTGACATCTGCCAGCGTCAGCTTCCCCGTTTCGATCAGATGCGACATCACAGGAGCGGGTGAACCGCCAAACACGTTGAGCAGATCGCTGATCAGTCGGCGATGCACGGCTTTGCGGGTCAACACCGCCTGGAAAACGTGCGCGTTTCCTATTTTCTTGACCCGCCGAACCGCGCCCTTCTCCTCCAGCCGGTAAATCATGGTCTGCACCGTCGTGTACGCCGGGCGATCCTGTTCCGGAAGGCTCTCCTGGATTTCACGGACTGACGCTGGACCTAAATCCCAGAGTTTCTCTAGCAGTTGCAGTTCGAAGCGGCTAACACGAGTTTCAGGCATCGCCTACTCTCGTGGTCTACTCTACTACAGAGTTAGTAGGATTGCAATGGTTTCTTTCGTGTTTTTTCTGACGCTTGCAGCCCCAAAAGTTTACAGCTTAGTCACGTCGCGTCGCAGAAACAGAAAGTAAAGTGCCAGCACCACCACCAGGACGCCATTGCCGGCCATAATCGCTGGTGCCGATGTTTGTTTTATCAGCAGTCCGGCCAGCAGGCTGCCCATCGGCATACCGCCGCGGAACGCCACGTTATACACGCTCATAACTCGTCCTCGCATTGCGTCACTCACCGCAAGCTGCACCAGCGAGGAATTCAGAGTGAACACGATCATAAGAGTTGCTCCTGCGGCGCAAACCAGCAGCGCGCTAAAGGCCAGGTTCTTTGAAAGTCCGAAGCCCGCCATGAAAATTCCGAGCAGCAGCATCACCAACAGCGATTGCCGCGCCTGCCCCGTACGCGCCTGACTTGCTGCCACAATGAGCGCTCCGGCTATCGAACCAACTCCGGAAAGGCACAGGAACAGGGTGAATGTATTGGCTCCCCCGTGAAACACGTCACGTGCCATCACCGGCAGAAACGTTATAAGCGGGTACGAGAAAAGCGTTGCCAGGAACCCCAGTGTGACCAATGCAATCATTCCCGTGCGCTGGCGCATAAAATCGATTCCCTGGCGCATGCTTTGAAGGACCGATTCCTGTGTCTTAGCAGGCACGAATTTTGGCCGTATCATCAGCAGAGAAACGATAACCGCCAGATACGAGATGCCGTTCAAAGTGAAGCACCATTGCGCGCCCAGTTTTACCAGCGCGATTCCGCCCAATGCCGGCCCGACTACGCGCGCCATGTTGAATTGGATGGAATTCAACGCGATCGCATTCTGCAGATCTTTCTTGTCGACCAGCGTCGGGATCAGTGCGGAGTACGCCGGGCCGCCGAAGGATTGCGCGACTCCCACTGTAAAGGAGAGACACCAGATATGCCAAACTCGCACGACTCCCGTCGCCACCAGCGCCGCCAGGGTAAACGCGCAGACCAGTTGAATCCACTGCGACATCAGAAGCAGGGACCGGCGGCTCTTACGGTCGGCGAAGACGCCGCCAAACAGGGAAAACAAAAAGATTGGAATCTGTCCGAAAAACGCGTCCAGCCCCAGATAAACAGAGGAGTTTGAGAGCTGGTAGACCAGCCAGCTTTGGGCTAGAATCTGCATCCATGTACCGATGGTGGAGGTGCAGGCTCCCAGCCACATCAGCCGGAAATCCGGATATTCAAAAGCCCTAAAGACCCGTTTCAGCAAGTCATGCTCTTTGTAGCACGCGTGCTTGCGCTGAATGCGAGCAACGACTTACGAACGCGAGGCGCGTGCGTTCGGCAGCGGGTTTTCGCGCTGGATGAGGTGAACGAGATTTCCATCCGCGTCGTTGAAGAAGACCAGCCGATTCCCCGCATTCGTGTAGGGCTCGCCCGCAAACGTAACGCCCTGTTTTTGCAGTTGGGCATGTGCGCTATCGAAATCGTCGACTGAGATGGCAATGTGTCTCATCCCCGGAGTCCGCATCCCGGCTTCTGCCCGCTCGCCTTCCGCGGGAATAATTTCGATCAGTCCGCCGCCCTGCGCTTCGATGAAGTAATTCCCGGCGTAGGCGAACGTGATCTCGAATTCCAGATTGTTGACGTACCACTCGGCTAAGCGTTGCGGGTTGGGGGAGGCAATCGCGAAATGCTCAATTCCGTTGAACATGACCGGGATTGTAGCAGTGTTCGGCGACTCTGCCCGGCTTCAGCTTGCGTCGCCTCGAAAGCTCGTTAAAGTACGTATTGATTGTTATATATGACTAGTACACTATATCAATAGGTGAGCGTTACCTCGAATAAACGAAAACCCTTCCAGTTCCGCTTGGACCTGCATAGCGGCGTCCCCGTTTACCGCCAAATCATCGACCAGGTGACCGGGGGCATTGCTACGGGTGCGCTCGCTGCGGGCGATCAGCTTCCCACCGTTCGTCAACTGGCGGTCGATCTATCGATCAATCCGAACACGGTGATACGGGCTTATCGCGAGCTCGAGATTCGAGGCGTGCTCGATACGCAGCAGGGCACCGGAACGTTCATTAGTCATCAGAAGGCGGAACCGGACGATGCCGAGCGCCAGCGCCGGCTGAATCAGGTAGTTGGTGAAATCGCGGCCCGCGCGGGCTCGGCGGGCTTCACCATCGAGGAATTGATCGAAAGGCTGCGCGAAGTTCAAGTAGACGGTGGAAAGAAGAGGAGATGAAGTGTTATGTGGCGGGATCGAAATAAGAGTCAGATAAGTGGTGTCGCGGTAGCGCTGTTCTTTATCTTGGCGGGTGCCGGTGCGGGGCTTACGATCGTGCTCGGCAGCCGGGTACCGCTCGTTACCGGGTTGGTGATCGGCGTCTATCTGCTGTTTTCCATTAAGGTAGCGGATCAGTGGGAAAAAGTCGCGGTGTTGCGTCTAGGCCGCTACACCGGACTCCGCGGACCCGGCATGTTCCACATGATTCCGATCGTCGACCGGCTCAGCCGTTACGTAGATCAGAGAGTTCGCGTGGCTAGTGTAACGGCCGAATCCACGCTCACGCGCGACACTGTGCCCGTGAACGTGGATGCCATCGTGTTTTGGCTGGTTTGGAACGCGGAGAAATCGATTCTGGAAGTTGAAGATTTCGTCCAAGCCATTACCATGAGCGCGCAAACCGGTCTGCGGGAATCCATAGGCCGTCATGAATTGGCGCAGATGATCACGGAGCGCGAGTCGCTCGGGCGCGAATTGCAGCGCATTCTAGACGAGAAAACAAATCCCTGGGGCATCACCGTGCAGTCGGTGGAGATTCGCGATGTTCGCATCCCGCAGGCATTGGAAGACGCGATGTCCCGGCAGGCGCAAGCCGAGCGTGAACGCCAGGCGCGCAATATCCTGGGCCAGGCTGAAACGGAGATCTCGGAGAAGTTCTCGCAGGCAGCCCTGACCTATCAGAACAACCCCGTCGCGTTGCATCTGCGCGCGATGAACATGCTGTACGAAGCCATCAAAGAGCGGGGCTCAATGGTGATTGTGCCCTCGTCCGCGGTCGAAACCATGGGCTTAGGAGGTACGCTCGCGACCGCCGCGCTCGGCGGGGCCAAACCAGCATAGAAGTACGTAAGGATAATCCCAAACGGAGAACGAAGCATATGTGGCAAAAAGCAACTAAATTGGTTTTGGTTTCGCTGATGGCGTTTGCCTCTGCGCAGCCAGCCTCATCAAAGAGGATCGATAACCCGCTGTCGAATTTTGCTGGAACGTGGGAAGGAAAGATGAACGACGAGCCCGCCGTTCAAGTCAGCCTCACCACCGAGGGCGGGAAGGTCGCCGGGACTATAGTTTTCTATTTCCAAAGGCTCGGGAAAGACGGGAAGTGGCACGTGGAAGGTGATAACCGCGCGCAACCATTAATTAGGCCGCAAGTGGATGGCAACATCCTGACCTTTGAAGTGCTTCACCACAAAACGCACGGGAGCTCTGAACTGGGACCGAACAAGAAGTATCGCCTGGAAGTAATTGCCGAAGACGAAGCCCGCCTCCGCGAAGCCGGAGATCCAACCGACGTCCAAGGACACGGGCTGAAGCTCACGCGCAAAGTGAATCAGTAGGTCAAAGCAATGCGGGGGCAGCAGTACTTCGAGATGGTCGGGCAGGATGCTCGCTACGCCCTGCGCACGATGCGGAGGAATCCGGGGTTTACGGCTGTCGCGGTCCTGTCGCTGGCTCTCGGCATCGGCGCCAACACCGCGATCTTCAGTCTCATCGATACTTTGATGCTGCGCCTGCTCCCCGTTCGAGAGCCGGAGCAGCTCGTCGGACTTCTGCAAAAGTACCCCGGTGAGCCGCGCGGGAACGGCTTCTGGTCTTGGCAGAGTTACAAACACTTTTGCGATTACAACCACGTTTTCTCCGGGCTTATCGGCTTTACTCCCTCTCGTTTCTCCACGCGCGGCGAGAGCCTCGATCCGGAGATGGTAGCTGGCGAATACGTGGTGGGAAGCTTTTTCCAGATTCTCGGACTGAAGCCCGCAATGGGCCGCCTGATCGGCCCTGGAGACGACCACGTGGGTGCTGCTGGTTCCGCAGTGGCGGTCGTGAGCTGGTCGTATTGGCAAAGCAGGTTCAATCTGAGTCCAGCCATTGTGGGCAGGCACATCGTGGTAGAAGATGTGCCGGTGACTATTGTCGGTGTAGCCCCCCGTGACTTCCTTGGATTGGCGCCATGGTTCAGGCCGGACATTTGGCTGCCATTGGCCCTCGAGCCGACGGTCAATCCCTCCAGCCACAGGCCCATCGATCGCATCCGGCTCGCTTTGGTGGGGCGATTGAAGCCGGGTGTATCCATCAAACAGGCACGCGCCGAGATGAGCGTGCTGTACCGGTTCACTATCCAGGAAAGAGCCAGAACCAGCAAAGATCCACTCATTCATCAATTAAAAGTGGAACTCGAACCAGCGGGCGCTGGGTTGTCGCAGTTGCGCGACCAATTTGCGAGCCCGCTGCTGCTCTTGCTGGCCGTAGTGGCCCTGCTATTGCTACTCGCGTGCACCAATCTGGCCAGTATTCTCCTAGCTCGCGGGGCTGCTCGCCAACACGAAATGGCGGTGCGTGTCTCTCTTGGAGCGGGCCGCCTTCGGCTGATGCGTCAGGTGCTGACTGAATCTCTTCTGCTTTCCGCGGCCGGCGGCTTGCTCGGTGTCTTCTTGGCGTATTTCGGTGCCGGTGCCCTGGTGAGAATCCTGGCATCCGGACGGCAGATCCCGGGATTGCCGCCCCATCTCGAGCTCTCAATTCACCCTGATACGCACGTGTTGTTTTTCACTGCCGGCATCGCACTGTTGACGGGAGTGCTGTTTGGATTGCCTTCCGCTTGGAACGCGTTCGCCTCAGCACCCGCCTCGTCTTTGTGGGCGATTGGTAGGGCTGCCGAGACGAGGTCCCGGCGGCTTTTCGGAAAAAGCTTGGTGGTGGCGCAGGTGGCCTTATCTGTGGTGCTGTTGAGCGCTGCTGCCATCTTTGTCCGTCACTTGTCCAATCTCCGGAATGTCGATCTGGGCTTCCGTCGCGATCACGTTTTACTGGTGACCCTCGATCCCACACACAGCGGCTACAAGGACGAGCGATTGTCGCGTGCATATCAGGAGTTGCTGGAACGGCTGCCGTCGATTCCGGGCGTGCGCTCGGCGACGCTCTGCGCGCCATCTCCGATTTCAGGGGCCGGAGCCAGCCGTTTTGCAATTGTGGAGGGTCACCCGGAGAAACCTGAGGATCGCCGCTATATCTCGGTAAGCTGGGTCGCGCCGAAATACTTCGAGACCCTCGGAACACCATTGCTGATGGGCCGCGACTTCAGCTTGGAGGACCAGGGCCGTTTGCCCGTCGCGATACTGAATCAGGCGATGGCCCGCCATTATTTCGGCAACGGCAGTCCGATTCGAATGCACGTCACCTTTGATCGTGAGGACAAGCCCTACCAGATTGTCGGCGTGGTGGGAAATGCAAAGTACCTGGATTTGCGCGAACCCCCGCCCCGCACGATCTACTTGAATGCCTTCCAGCAGAGCCCCCCGCCATCTCAATTTGCGCTTCGGACGAGTGTCAGGCCCGAGGCTGTAGCGGGCGAAGTTCAAAGCGTGGTTCGCGAATCGCTGAGGACGGTACCCATCGTGAAGGTCACTACGCTGGCCGATCAAGTGGACGCCTCCATTGTCCCGGAGCGACTTATCGCCACGCTCTCCGGAGTGTTCGGCGCTTTGGGGTCGCTGCTCGCGGCCATCGGCCTATATGGATTGCTCGCGTACACGGTGGCACGCCGCATTAATGAGATCGGTATTCGTATGGCGCTGGGCGCCACGCGCAGCACCGTGATCCGGATGGTGCTCGCAGATGCACTGGCGATGTCATGCGCGGGTTTGTTCCTAGGAATGCCGCTCGCGTTATGGGGCAAACGCTTCGCCGCAAGTTTGGTTCAGGATCTGTCGGGGACGGGTGCGCTCCCCATCCTGTTCAGTGTTGCGATGATGATTGCGATTGCTCTACTTGCAGCCTATGTGCCCGCACGCCGCGCGGCTCGCGTAGATCCGATGGAAGCTTTACGGCACGAGTAAGGCAGCTAAAGGATCCACCACGCTGCCTCTAATGCTGGCGACCGAAAATGCCAATGCTGATTGCAATTAATGCTGCACTATGGTTCGGCTTGATTACAAGAATCCGGCAACTGTTCCGTCCATTGAGAAAATGTATTGTCGCTTGAAAATACCGGAAGTTCGCCCTTCTTCAATGTAAACGGCGCTAAAATGTGGTTCTTTCGATCATGGGAGATCTCAACGGCCCCAGGCAGCCGCCTTTCTTTGTCGGGCGATATCGCTGTGAGGAGTATCTCGGCGGCGGTATGGCCGACGTGTATCGTGCGCGCGACACCGAGTTGCCTCGCGATGTCGCGATCAAAATTCTGAAGCCGGGCAAGGAACAAGATGAAGAAATCCGGCAATCGTTCATCGACGAAGTACAGCTAGCCAGCCGATGTTCGCACGAGAATATCGTCATGACCTATGACAAGGGCGAGTTTGACGGCGCGCCTTTCATCGTCATGGAATTCTTGCGCGGTAATCACCTGGGCGCACTCATCAAGACGAATTCACAGGGAGACCTTCGACGGATTCTTAAGACGGCACTGCAAATAGCGAGGGCTTTGGAGTATGTGCATGAGCAGAACATCGTGCACCGCGATCTAAAACCGCAGAACTTGCATGTCGACAGGAGCGGGAGAGTGAAACTGGTCGATTTCGGTATAGCGAAATCGGTCGAATGGAACAAGACGCAAGCGGGTTTGGTGAAGGGCACCGCATATTACATGGCGCCCGAACAGGTACTTGGCCATCCGGTATCGTTCGCGTACGGATGTGTGGGCCTTCGGCGTAGTGCTGTACGAGATGCTGACGGAGGGCGCCGCGCCCTTCGAGTCAACGACTATCGATACCCTTTGGACGGCGATCGTGCACGCCGCGCCCGATTGCGAACCGCTGGTTAACTCTGGAGCGCCTGCCGAGGTGCAAGCCATCGTGCGCCGCTGTCTGGAGAAGAAGCCGGAGCGGCGCTATCCGGGTTTTGCGCCGGTCTGCCGCGAATCGAGGCCGTGCTCGATGCCGTGCCGGCCAATACTGCCGTCATGCCGGCATCGGCCCTTACGCAAGTGAAGAGAGCTTGGGAGCATTCGGCCAAGCCCGTCCGGTTCGGAGCGATAGGAGGGATTGCGGCATTGTATAGCCGCAATAGGGCTTTTCGCCTGGATGCTATCGCGGCCCAACCGAGAACTGAAATTTCCGACCGGCGACATGGTACTGGTACCTGGCGGGCCCGCTTTGATTGGACCGGAAAAGCACCTGCGGAAAGTGGATGTGCCGTCTTTTTATATCGATAAAACGGACGTGTCTAATCGCGCCTATGCCGCTTTCCTGCGCGCAACCGCATACCGGCCGGCCCAAGAACTTTCGCCGACAATAAGCCGGACTACCCGGTGGTAAACGTAACCTTCTATGATGCGCGCGAGTTCGCAAAATGGGCCGGCAAGCGGCTGCCGACAGATGTCGAATGGGAAAAAGCGGCACGAGGTTCGCGCGGGCAGCTTATTCCCGTGGGGAAATACAGCCGATAAACGGCTGGCAAATGTCATGGATAACCCGAATCTTGGGCAACATACAATCATGCCGGTAAACGCTTTCCCCGACGGGTAAGGGTCCATTCGGCGCTCTCAATATGTGTGGAAACGTGTGGCAATGGGTCGATGCATTCACCGTGCCGAGCGACGAATTCCTCAACGCTATGCAAGCGGATCCCCAGCTGGTCCCGCCTCCTAGTCGCGATGACGTGTTTTACCAAATTCGAGGCGGCTACTACGGAACCAAGGCGCTTTCTCCGGAACTAATCTCCGATTCTGCCCCGTTCGCGGGCAGGCTGGGTTCTCCGGTCATCGGTTTCCGCTGCGCGCGGTCGGCGGGAAATCAGTAATTACCGGTACGGAAGAGGGCGGAAATATACCGGCCACCTTGCGCACGATTCGCCTCCCGTGTACACTTTTAACTACCTGAAAATTAAGACAGTAATGGAGGCGCAGCCAGGCAAAGCTGTAGTTTCAGCGTGGATCGAAGTAATGATTTATATAAGTTAGGCTACTTTAGCCAGTGGGCAATTACTCGCGTTATTGCGCTGTTTCTGTTGTTGGCTGCGGCCAGTCCAGGCGGCGTGCTGGTTTCGCAGAGCGCCAAAGGAATTCAATTCTCCGAAGCGCTGTCCCTCACCGTAAACGGCAAAGATAAGGTCTTGAATGCCGGGGCTGAACCAAGGCTTGACGGACCCATCGGAAAACTACCCTCGATAAAACTGGAGGGAGGTAGCCTCCTCAAAGACAAGAACACCGGTGCGCTGGTCCTCATCATGGACGGTGCAGCCACTTATGTGGTCCCGGAGGGGCTTCCGAAGAATGGGCCCGCCTCGCTCGGAGCGGCCTGGGCGGGCACGAGTATTGCCTACAAGCGATCCAAATCGGATAAGGATCCGAATGAAGTTTCCGCTTCAGAGTTCGTGGCATTTCTGCCGGGTGGCCTTCAGGAGCTTGCCACTCTATGCACCAACGATCAGCTTATGGCGCTGATCGGGGGGTCGGGAAAAACTTTCCCGACCGAATTGACATTTATTGAGGCGACAGTAAAGGCCTATCCCAACGATCCCGCCGTGGCGCCCCTCCAGAATATGTCGAACGCTCCATGCGGGCGCGATATGAACAGTTTGAACGCGGCACAGCAAACGTGGATGTTCTCGACCAGGCGCTGAAGCTGGTGGATCTCTCCGCGGCGACTTACCCGAATGTGCCGGAACAAGCAAAGTTGCGGGAGGAAATCAAAGGCACCAAGGTCTGGCTGGACCGCCGAGTCGCCGTCTTACGCGCCTTTGCGGCGGGTGATGAATGGGATCAGTACATTCTCGGCTACCGGGATTTCGATCGGTATGAGCCCGTGTTTCCCGATCTGATGAAGTTGCGCGCGCGGGTGCTGAAGGCAAGTCTCGATTATCACCGGCAGATGGGAGAGGAGCTCTTAACGGAGCGGGAATTCGGGGCGGCATACCGGCAGTTCCGGCTCGCTTCCCTCCGGCAACCCTCCGACAGAATGCTGCAGCAGAAAGTATTGATGACTTGGGCGGACTACTCGCGGGAGGTGGCGCTCGATAATCAGCGGAATCGGAAACAACTCGGCACGGGCGAGCGCGAAATTCTCAACCAGGCGATTCAGTTCGCGAGTAATTACAAAACCGAAAACAAACTCGAACTTGCCCTGAAGAGTATTCAAGAAGCGGAAGCGGTAGACCCGGATTCCTTGCCAATGCTCCTCAAAAAAGCGGAAATTCTGGGCGCTCAGCGTTCATTTAGCCTGGCGTTTCTCGCGTTAGATCGTTACGATCTTCACGCGGTGGATGAAGAACGGGAGAAATCGAGCACGCTGAGAAACGAGCTCTTGTTCAAACAGAAAAGCAGCCTGGAAGATATGAAGGATCAGATCCGCAAAACTTGGACCGAAGGCAGCTATCACAAGCTTCATGATCTCGTTCTGGCCGGGCTACAGGCTAAAGATGACGATGGCGACCTGTTGTATCAGGCAGCCGTCGCCTCGCTGATTACGCGCGAACCGCAGCAAGCCCGAGACTTCTTGGCTCATTACCTGGAGGTTACAAACACACTGGATGCCGACGCCGAACAGCGAGCCCGAGTGCGATCGTTCCTGGCCAATATCAAAGACCGAAAAGAGATCGAGACAGGGGAAGCAAACTGGCTTTCCGGGAAAAAACTTCCTCAGAACGTGTATTACTGTCCAATTAGTCTTGCCTTTCAGCCGCACATCGACCGCATCGAAGCCTCGGGCAAAATGCGCGTCAGCTACGAATGGAATGGCGACCGGCTGGTTTCGATAACTCCTACTTTTGAAAAGGCCGAACGGGCCACCGGCGAGAAAAGGATCAACTTCGTCTACAACGACGCATTCCCGCAAGTAATGATGGCATCGGACGGCGAATCCCATTTCTCGAAGCCGGCAACCTCCGATCCCGACGAACTGTTGAGACACTCATCCGTGGTGCTTCTCAACAATCCATATATTGATCCGGACGCGGTCGAGAAGCTGACCGGAAAGGCCGTCGCGATTGGTATTTCCGGCAATCGTTTCTTCGAGCCGTTCGTCTGGGATAAGGTCCACTACTTCCGCTTGCAATACGATTACGCCGGGCGTGTTGCGGAGGCTAAGGAACTATCGGAGGCAAATACCAGCGGCGGATTTGACGCTGGAATTCGATTGGGATGGTTTGCAGCTTACCGCCATTCGCGGGTATGAAGGCCCAGATGCGAAGCATCGAACGCAAATTTATGAGCGAACGATGCACTACGAAGAAGCCGGGCTGGTCTCCGAAGAAATTCAGAGCGGCAGCAAATCGTCGCGGATCAAATATACCTACAAGGGCGGCCGGCTGGTGTCGGCCGAGTGTTCGAGTGATCCAACTCTGGACGATCGTTCGAGACAGGTGACATTTCGGTAAGGAGATAGGTATGAAGGGTGCGATGCGGGTTGCTCGTCTGTCGGCTGGAGCGTCGATTGCGGTCCTGCTTGTTCTGGCAGCGTGGCCGGCCGCTGCTCAAGACGACGGCAAACGGATTGCGCTCGTCATCGGCAACAATAATTACTCCATTAGCCCGCTTCGGAACGCTATCAATGACGCGCGGCTGATGGATAAGGCTTTGCGAGCCGCGGGTTTCAAAACGATCCTCAAGGAAGACGCGACGTTAGCGCAGATCGATGAGGCCGCGGCCGAATTCGCCGGCCAGCTTGGGCCGGATGACACGGCGCTGTTTTTTTATGCAGGCCACGGAGTTCAGATAGAAGGCGAAAATTTCCTGGTGCCGGTGGATTTCGAGGCGGCGAACACGATAATTCAAGCGAAGTTCAAGTGTTTCCATCTGGCGCAGTTGTTTGACGAACTCAGGAAGCGGGCGAAGCGAAGCATCATCATTCTCGACGCGTGCCGGAGTAACCCAGTAGCAGAATCACACTCTTTGCAGGCGGGGCTGGCGCAGCCCCAGGTAGCCGGTGCGGAAACGTTCATCGCCTTTTCGACCAGCCCTGGCCAGGTTGCGGCAGACAATCCGTCAGGCCGGGATAGCTGGTTTACGGAAGCATTGGCGGATCTGATTGAACAGCCGGCGCTGACGATGGACGAAGTGTTCACCCGGACGAAGTCGCGCGTCAAGGCTGAAACGGAGGGCCGCCAGGCGCCCTGGACGCAGTCCAGTTTGACTACGACCTTCTACTTCCACGCTCCTTCGAATCTACAGGCCGCAAACGATCCGGCCCTTGCTGAGAAGTGGATGCTCGAAGCGCGAAGCCGGGAGCAGCGGCAGGAGTGGGCTCAAGCGATTAACCTGACCGAGCAGGTGTTGAAGCGAAAGCCCGGCGGAACACTGGAGGCGGTTGCCACGGCCAGGCTGCCCTATTTGACAGCCCGCCAGGAGGCGCAGGTAAAGTACGACGATGGCAAATATGAGGACGCGGCGCTGGCTTACGAAAAGGCGCTGAATCTGGACGCATTCTCGATTGACGCCGCATTCGAGGCGGTGGATAGCTATCTGCTTAGTGATAAGCTGCCGGACGCGGTCCGTTTGCTGAGCGCCATTCGGGTGCGCGGCACCACGGCGTCTGTGGAAAAGGCAAACGCAATGCTAAAGGAACTGGCGGCCGTCTATCCGGATGCTGCTCAGGTTGTGAAAGCGGACGTTCCGCCGCCGCCCCCAATTCGTGAGCTATTCAAGGATGTGGATTTTGGCGCACCGGACTGGAACTCGGGGATGCGGTTTGTTCGCTCTACGCCGGTCGAACTGACGCATTGGTCAAAAGCGATCGAAGCTGCCTATCCGCCTCCGGCCGAACCGGCGACAGCGGCAGCAGGCGGCGACGACCAGGCGGCCAAGATTGCCAACGAAATTTTTCACGTGGAAGTGAATCCCAGCGCAGAAACGAGAGATCTTGCCATTCGGAAGATCGGCGACCCGAGCCAGCAGGAAACCGGATCGCTCATTCTGCTCGGCGCGCCCGCGGAGGCCCATGTCTTTTCAGGCGGCACAACCGCGGCGGAGCAATTGCCCGCGACGCTAAAACTGCCGCCCGGCAAGTATGAGATCCGCACGATGGAAAAAGGGCAGGTTCTCTGGTCACAGCCGGTCGAGATTCAGGCGTACAAGACCCTAACGGTTACGGTTGAAGGCAAGAAGTGATGCTGTCCACCAGATGGTTATTACTGCTGCTATTGGTCAACTCGCTCGTAACTTCCGAGACGAACTGGACCGACAGAAAGGAGTATGACCTTGTTCTCACTATCCGCTCGGAAACGACTCCTCAAAAGCGTCTGGATCTGCTCGACAAATGGAGCAAGGAGTATCCCAAGACCGCCCTGGACGAAGCGCGTCTGAAACTCTACCTTGAAACGTACCAGGCGCTCGGTGATCCCGCGCATATGTTCGCGGTTTCCCGGCAGCTTCTGTCCGACCACCCGGGCAGCGCGGTGGGCCTGTATTGGTGCACGGTTGTTCTCCCGGAACTGCCCGGCGCTTCACCCGAGACCCTGGATGCAGGCGAGAAGGCAGCTCGCCAACTCCTGGATGGTTTGAATACCTATTTTAACCGCGACAGAAAACCCGCGTCGGTGACCGATGCCGAATGGCAGAAACAGGCGAGCGGCGCCGAAGTGCTGGCGCACAGGTCGCTCGGTTGGGTTAATTGGCAGCGCGGAAATCTTGCGGCGGCGGAAGATGAGTTCACGAAAACACTGGCAAAGGATCCTCACGACGCGGAAGTTTCCTCATGGCTCGGCATCGTCTTAAGTCTCGAAAACGGCAAGCAAATCGAGGCTTTGTGGCAACTGGCGCGCGCCTCGAATGCGGAACAAGGGAGCAACCTTCCCGAAGAACAGAGGAGGCAGGTGAACGCGATGTTAGAGCACGTTTACGCCTCGTTTCACGGAGGGCTGGACGGGCTGGACGATATTCGGAAGGCTTCGGCCGCGAGCGTTTTTCCAGTCGCCGGATTCTCAGTCGACACCGCGACCACTGTAGCGGCCAGGCGCTCTGAGGCGCAACTCAGCCTGACCAATCCCGAATTGGCGGCATGGCTGGCGATCCGGAGACAGCTCGAAGCTCCTGATGGTCAGCAATATTTTGTGGCCAATCTTCAATCAAAGCCGACCGGCAATTTGAAGGGAACGGTTGTGAAATGTACTCCGGCGCATAGCCCTCGGGAGCTTGCGATTGCAATGAGCGAGGGAGAGAGCCCGGCGGTTACCCTGAAGCTGAGCTCCGCTCTTTCCAGGTATATCGGCCCTGGAAATAAGGTGACGTTCCGCGGCACGGCAGAATCTTTCAGCAATGAACCTTTCAACCTGGTATTGGTCGCCGGCCCGGGCGATGTGGAATTCGAAGGGGGCAAAAGTTCAAAGGCGGTCCGGTAAGCTCTCACTCGTGCCGGATGACGATCTTAGTGACAATGCTGGACGTGGGCCGGTCGGAAGTATTAACCACGTAGACCGATCCCGCGGGTTCGCCGTTCTCGTGTGGCGTATCCACCCTTGTGATAGCGATATCGCGAGTGGCGAAGCGTTCATCTAGGTGCTCGACTGCGGCATTTAGTTTTCCAGCATCGGCCAACTGAAGATGTTCCATGGTATGAGCCGGAGCGCTGGTCGTGGGGGCGCCAGACCGGGCCTTGAATCCCTCATAGAGTTCATAGAAATCGCGTGGATCGCGCGAAAGCACGACGAAAAGCGTCTCTTGTCCAGGCGGATTCTGAATGGTGAAGCAGTACCCTTTCGGGACCTGCACCTTCCTGCCTGGGTCCAGAATGTTACTCTCGCCTGCCATTTCAGGCGAAGGAAACAGCGGGCGCCAAGATCCGCTGGACTGCTTCGCGAATACATAAAGATAGCCGGACCGGTTCGACTGGATATCGATAGCGAAGCAATCGCCGGTCCGAAGCACCCGACTCGAAGAAATGGGCTGGCGCGCACCAGAGCTGTCAAGGAGAACGATGTTGTAACGAAGTCCCAGATGCACGGCGCCTGTTTTAGGCGCCTGAGGTCTTACCGAGGCGGGTGCAACGGGCGGCAGCGGATCTTTTTGGGAGGTGGCCAGGTAATACAGCTGTCGAGTGCCTTCGGCTGGTTGATCTTGCCAGGCGGAAAGACAACCTATAGCACTTACGGCAAGGATAAGCACGCAGCCGGCGCGCTTGCCTTTCGAGAAAAAGCCACGATGGACCAGCATCCTTTATCAATTTCTCCAGATCAAGTTAGAATATCAGGATTCAGACTGTCCCATTCGCGGTAATTGCGAGGGAATCGCCGTTGAATTTTTTTGCAAGCTCGTGCCGCTTGCTTCAATGTTCCATCTGCGCCTGCACCCACGGCTCCAGCCGTGGGTCCAAAAAGTCCTTCACCTGTAGATCCACGCCTTGAAATTCTGTCGGTGTCGTTTCCACGCCCACCACGCGCATATCGGCCGCGCGAGCCGCCTCAACCCCAGTCGGCGAATCTTCGAATACGATGCAGTTCTTCGGCGCGCTCTTGAGCTGAGCGGCCGCTTCCAGATAGATATCCGGGAACGGCTTGGGCCGGCTCACTTGCAACCCGTTCACAATCACCGGAAAGAATCGCCGCAAGCCAAACTCGTCCAGCACGAAATCGATATTCGCCAACTCCGCGTTCGAGCCGATCGCCTTCGGCACATCCGCATGGCGCTCCAGGAACCCGAGTAAGCCCGGCACGCTGTATTGTTCAATCCCAGCCTTGAGCATCAGCTCGCGAAATAGCCGCTCTTTTGCCGCTCCATGCTCGAACACGACGTCGTCAGCCAAATTGCGGCCGATCAAATCCCGGACCAGTTCCGAATTTCGCTTGCCGTGCATTCTTCGCTCCATATCGTTGATCTCAATCCCGAGCGCCGCCAGATACTGCTCCCAAGCGGTGACATGCAGCGGCATTGAATGAATCAACACGCCATCCAGATCGAAGATCATCGCAACTTGCCGGTTTCGCTGCATACCCACCGCGACGAGCGTAACATTTCATGAGTAAGGAGCGAGCAGGATCAGCAACATCGCGGATGGGCTCCACAGCCTCACTGCTTTCCACGTACACTCAGGAATCGCGGGCCACGCTTAGAAGCTCGCGCAATATCGCAGTCATGGGCGTGGGAAACACAAACTGGAAGGATCACGGGATTAAAGTCGTTCGAGCCGGCGAACTCGACCCAAACACGCCGCAGACTCGCGGCATGTCGCGGGCTGCAGCGATCACCTACGCACGCACCGGAGCCACCAAGCTTTGGGCCGGTACAGTCGTTGTGCAACCCGACGCGAAAACCGGGCCGCATCACCACGGCGAACTGGAGACTGTACTCTACATCGTGAAGGGCCGCGCCCGTATGCGCTGGGGCGATCACCTCGAGTTCAGCGAGGAAGCAGACCCGGGTGATTTCATTTACGTCCCCCCGTATGTGCCTCATCAGGAGATCAATGCCCGGAAGGACGAGCCGTGCGAGGCCGTTGTCATCCGCAGCGGGCAAGACCCTATCGTCGTGAACCTCGACATGGACAGCCCGGAACGTGCCTATGCAGGAGGTCCCGATCTGCCATTTCATCCCAAGCCGTAATGACACCGAAGCGCTGAGGCACCGTGCAGTTATGGATTCGTCAAGCGGCAAATTCTCACTCCGCTGTAGACTGCCAGGCATGGCCTTCCAAGTGACACGCCGTTCCGTTCTGGCCGGCTTTGCAGCTGCCGTTCCGGCTACCGCGCTCCAATCGCATCCCAACCAGCACATCCGGCTCGGCGCACCGATTTTCCTCGAGTCCGACGATCCGGTCCAGCTTGCACAGGAACATCGGCGCTTGCTCTACGGCGCCGCCTATTGCCCGCAGGCAGACATTCGCGATAAAGATCGAATTCGGGCCATCGAACTGGCGTTCCTGAAGGCGAACGTCGTTATCGCTGAAGTGGGTGCTTGGAAGAACATGCTCGATCCGGATAGTGATAAGCACCGTGAGAATCTCGGGTATGTCACAGAACGCTGTGCGCTCGCCGATGCCGTTGGCGCTCGCTGTTGTGTCGACATCGCGGGTTCCTATAATCCGACCGTATGGTACGGTCCCGACCCAAAGAATCTTTCAAAGGAATTCTTTGACGCGACTGTCGAGAACTGCCGGCACATCATCGATGCCGTCAAACCCACTCGCACGAAATTCACCATCGAGATGATGGGATGGAATCTTCCCGACGGCCCCGATTCGTACCTCGATCTGATCCATGCTGTCGACCGCCCGGCCTTCGGGGTTCACCTGGACGTGTGCAACGGCGTCAACTGCCCTCGGCGCTTTTACAACAACAGCGACTTCATCGGAGAGTGCTTCCGGAAACTGGGCAGATGGATTGTCTCGTGCCACGCCAAGGATCTGCAGTGGATCACCGAATTGAACATTCATTTCGCGGAGGTCGTGCCCGGCCGCGGTCAGATCGACTACCGCCGGTATCTGAACGAGCTCAATCGATTGGCAGGAGGCACTCCGCTCATGATCGAGCACCTGAAAACACCAGAAGAATACAGCGAAGCTGCCACATACATCCGCTCTGTTGCGCGTGAAGTCGGAATCGGACTTAGGAACTAATCGCAATTCCTCCGGCCTAGTCGGCAAGGGAAGATCTAACCTGCTCGCTACCTCGATCTATCCGGAACGACCGTTCAAGTGTAGAGTTTGCACATTGAATAGGGACCTGAGGTGCTGTCGGCGGCAGGCCGTCTGGCGCACTACGCCAACCGCCTCTTTGCCCATCAGCCCAATCTGCAGCGTCCCGAAATATCCCGGATCGATCATTTTGACCCGCGCCAGGAGTAATTGCTTCACAGCCCGACTGTGTAGCCAGCCAGTTTTATCCTTTTCTAAATGTCACTTTTGTGTCATTATGGCACGTGTGTGACAATAGAGCCTACAATGAGTGCGGGCGAAGAACAAGGCAGATTCCGGCAACGCGCGCACACTCGCGCTCTTCTTGTGAAGACCGCGTCCGAACTGATCCAGAGTGGCGAAATACCCACGGTGACAGCCGTTGCCGAAGCGGCTCAGGTTTCTAGACGCACCGCCTACCGATACTTTCCTTCGCAGGAGCAGTTATTGGCTGAGGCTGCCATCAAGAGCGCCCAGCCCCTCGTATCCAATACTGAATTCCCAGAAGACCTGATGGCGCGCGTCCGGCTTCTGGTGACAACGGTGCAGCGATTTGTCTATCGAAACCAGGGCGCTTGCCGAACGATTGTGCGCCTCGCTGCCGAGCACGTTCTAGATCACAACGCCGGCGCTGAGGACTCCATACCGGTGAGGACCAACCGGGCTGAATGGATCAGGACCGCCCTCGCACCGGCCAGAAAACGGCTTGGAGCAAAAGACTTTGAACGGCTTGTCTCAGCCCTTTCCTTGTGCGTTGGTATCGAGTCTGTAATGGCATTGACGAATTTGCGTGGGCTATCTCAGAAAGGAGCCACGCGCGTTTCTCTCTGGGCTGCAGAGACTCTAGTCGCGGGCGCGCTAGAACAGGCCGAGCAAAAGCTTCGGTCAGGGGGCCGCAAAAGAGAGGAAGAATCATGAACCGCCGATCGTTTTTTAATCTTGTTGCACTTGCATTATTGAACCGAAAATCCGGAGTTGCTTTATTAGGAGGACATACAACCATGAATACTGTGACAGCTTCCGCGACTCAGCCATTGATCGTCAGAACCCAAGATGTCGCCGGGTTGAGTCAAGGGTTAGGAGAAATGCGAATTCTGATCGACGGCGCCAAATCGCAGAACGAGTGGTGGCTCGGCCACTCTGAAGAATTTCCTGGGTTCATGACCCCGCTCCACTTCCACCACAAGATGGACGAATACGTGTACGTGCTCGACGGCGTGCTCTCCGTTTTCACGGGTGGCCAGTGGCACGATCTGAGTTCGGGCACATTTGCGTTCCTTCCCAAGGGCATTCCTCATGCACAGGGAAACACTTCCTCATCGCCGGTTCGCTTCCTTGGGTCAGGTACTCCTGCTGGATTCGAACGCCTGTTTCCTGAACTGGATCAATTGGCAAAGCGTGTCCCGGCGAATACTCCTGAATTCGGCAAAGAAGTCGCCAAGCTTTTGAGCCAACTTGAAACAACGATCGTCGCGCCGCCGCCTCGCCGACACTAGCGGCGATCCGTCAAGAAAAACTGAATTTACTGAGACATAAGGTGCCAGCCATTACCTTGATTAATTCTTTCGAAGTCCCCACAGGACGTGAGGATGAGTTCCTGCAATTTTGGAAACAGGTCAATGCTTATATGCAGAAGAAACCCGGCTATTTAGGCCATAAACTTCATCGTGCAATCACGCCTGACGCTCCGTTCCGTTTCGTTAACGTTGCACGATGGTCATCAATGGCGCATTTTCAGGCCGCGCATGACGACGCCGGTTTTCGCGAACTCGTAAACAAACCGGCGGGCTCCGCTTTTCAGCCGCATCCAGTTCTCTATGAGGTCGTCCATGAAGCGCACGCGGAGACTGGCTCGACTGGGGCATAGTTGATTTCAGTCCACATGATCGATGGTGCAAACTGTCTCCGTGGCCACTCGTGCCCCCGGACGCCGATATTTGCAGTCAATCCAGGTTTCACGCCGCCGTAGGTTGTATCGGTACCTAATCCTCGACTCGGAAGCGTTGCCCTTTAAATGTAGTGTTTTGCCGTGGTATGCCACGTTCGCGATAGGAAGCGGGTATCGACGGCGCGAAAGTCAAGGGAGCCGCGGTCAAGTTGACGCGAAACGCGCAGTCACTTGGACCTGCTAGCCCGCAGATCGAAACCATCGGTCACGATAGCCGACTTCCATGATAAGTCGATGTCAAGAGAAAAAACGATTCTCCTGGCGCGCTTTTGAGAGCGCGCAAGACGAACGCCTGCAGAATTTCCCAGCTCGCAATGGTGCCTCTCGGCAGAGGTTCCTGTTGTTCGCAGAACCAGACATCCATTTACCGTCTCTGGCCCGAAGGCCTTCACAGAAGATTGAGTTTGTGTTCTCTGCCAGTCTCGAAACAATTCGAAGGGAGCCTCAGGAGATCACTCTCCGTTGCTCAGTCGGCTATCAGCAAGACCTGGCAGTCTGCGCGCTGTGTAATCCTGTTTTCTTTTCCGGTCGCGGTGGTTAAGCCGCGTTGCGCTCGTGATCTTCCGGAACCACGAACGCCTTTTCTCTGCGATCGACCGCCAGCAGATACGCCACCATTTTCCTTGCGACCGCCAACGTCGCCCGATTGGCGTTGCCTTTCTGTTTCTCTTTGTCGTAGATTCGCGCCAGTTCAGTATTCGTAACGGGGCGCCAGCTTCGCTGCTTCCACCAGTACGCTCTGGATGTGCTTATTACGTTGTTTAGAAATTGGTGTCCGCTTGCTGGTCTCAGCAGAGCTCTTCTCCTCACCACAGAGGCCGCAGTAGCTAATCGCTTGCTTGACTGATCGGAAGCGTGCCACCTCGCCAATCTCAAGTGCCCACGTCAGCGCAGTGATGGAACCCACTCCCGGAATCGTTTTGAGCCGCTTGATCCGCTCGGTTAGCAGGGGATCTCGAGTCAGGGAGCTCACCAATGCGTATTCGGTTCTCTGCAGCCGCACGATTGTCTCTCGGCTGAGTTGCAGCAAGGGGCGAATGCTCTCGCTCACGTCGTTGTTACTCGCAAGCAACTCACGGAAGTAGCCAACTTTGTGGAGTCGCTGCTTGTTATGGCTCACACCCGTTTCCAAAAGCAAGCCTGAGATCCGATTCTTCAACTGCACCATCTGCCGTACTAGAAGGTGTCGATAACGCAACGTGCGTCGGCGGTCGCGAATCTCCGTGGAAACCATGTGGCATTCCGGCAGGAAATCACAGCGTAGGCAATCAGCGATCTTGCCGGCGTCAATACGGTCATTCTTTTTCTTCGCCGCCGCAATGGCGCGCAGCATCACCGGATGTGCCACTTTCACCTGAGCAGCGTGGGGAAGCAGATGATCGTAGATCCACCCCGTTAAAGATAGTGGCTTCCATCGCTGCTGTCCACGGTTGCGGCAGCGTCTTCATCCAACAATCCAGATCCGTGCGAGTCGCATTCACTGTGCCTTCCTTGTGCACGTGACCACTCACATCCTTCACGCAGTAACTGATCGTTTTCTTGTGAACATCTAAGCCGATGTAATACATACTCTCCCTTGAGGAGCCTCCTTGGTTGTCTCTGAATCAGCGTTCTCGCTGAGTTCAGCCTTTGTACACCAAGCGCTCCTCTTACGGCTTATTCATTCAAACATTACGGCAAAGTGGACTAACACGACCGGATTCGGCATAGCCCACCGGCGTTTGAGGATCAGTGCCATGAGTGTAACTGGGGTTGCGGCGGACCAAATCCCAACGAGAAGTGGGAAACCTTATCTTCTCGATGCATCCCCCCTCGATTCATATGAAAACGTTTTTGCGAGAAAATGTATTAAGCGAAGATTACTGTGAAGACAAAACCCAAAACTCGGTTGCGTTTTGACGTCGGCGCAAGCGTACGAGTGAAACGTCCAGGAATTAACGGTGTTGTCACGGCACTGGATGTCTCGCCGACCTCTCTAGGCGAGTATTGGCACACGATCTTAACCGAACACGGCGAGAGGAAGGGACCCGGTTGCAATATCGAACTAATCCCGGTCCCTCTGACAAACATGAAGAAAGGACCCGCAGCGTATGCAGCTAATCAGTTGCTGCCACCCGACCAAGCGATCCCTATGCTGCGCAAACAGTTGGATGAGGCAGTCGAAAGTCTTCGCTATAACGATCCTGACGTCGATGCATGGGAGCGCATCAGTTTAAGAATCGTCGAGCGCACCTTCGGAGAGCACACGCGCAACGCGAACCATTTCGTCTGCTCGCTCAGTTACCCGCACAGTTCCGAAGAGGAGGCTCAACGCGCTCACGAAGAGCACATTGCTGAGAAAAAAGGGCTGCTCCGGGCCTTCATAAGGGAGTTGGAAATCATCCCGCCGCAACGCCCGGCCGTTGATGTCACCAAACAAGGTGTTTTTTGGGCTGGCCAGACTTTTGATGCGCTCTCGGTCGCAGCGCGGATTATGGAGACTGCAAAAACTCGGCTGCTCCTGATCGACCGCTACATTGGGTCGGATACGCTGAACCTCCTTCCGACGACCGGCATCGCGCTTGATGTTCTGACGAAGCCGCCTCTCGCGCCAGTGATCAAGACATTGTGTGTGGCATTCAAAGCTCAGCACGGGATGCTTTCCGTCCGAACCACATCGGCGTTCCATGACCGTTTCCTCGTTATTGACAACTCGATCGTCTATCATTTCGGTGCATCGATAAAAGATCTCGGCAAGAAAACGTTCATGTTTTCGCTCATCGAGGAACCTGAGGTGGTTACCACCATTCAGGCGAAGGTCAATTCTGAATGGGCTAGATCTGCTGTGGAAATTTAGTTCGGTGATCAGGTCGTTTGACCCGCCATTCTCAAAAGTTACCCGTCTCGAACGATACCCGTTGAGCCACTTCGCCGTATCACGCCCTACTCTTCAGTCTGCAATGGCTAGCTCTGAATCAACACGGCGTCGGCAGCCTGCGCTGGACTGGGTACTAAACGCCGTGCCGCACGCACCCCTCAGCCGTGAAATATCCACCGGCCGCCATCGAACCAACCCACCCTACCGTGCCCACAGCAGTCCGACGAAATCCCTGCTCGTGTAGTGCGATAAGGGCCGCGTAAGCAAGCCACCGCCGCTTCCCTCGGGGTCCATCACCAGCAGGTTGGTATCAAACGCCATCGACTGTATCCCATAGATCAGGTTTGTGTGCGCGGGCCCGCCGGGCATCAGGTTGTAAACGATCACGATGAAGCCCTTTTGTTTAAGCGTGTCGTAGATGAATTTCGGGGCTATCTGACCGGGCGTCGCCGAACCCGGCACTCCGCTGGTTGTAAACATCCGCGCTTCCATGTTGAAGCGGGTGGCTACCGCTCCCCAACCGGCCGGTGTCAAGCCGCCGTTGCCTGGATCGGTAAAGGCCCGGAACATCGTTCGCAGATCATCCTGGCTCACCATATCCCGTCCTGCGGTCACAGTCAGCCACGATTCCATAGCAGCCGCCCAGCACCAATAGGTATTGCCCTGCTGCACGTAGGGCGGCGGCGGAAGCGTGTGGTTGTAAACGCCCGGCGGGTCGGGAACCATCAGCACATCTCCCGTGACGATCAGGTTCGGATTAGGCCGGCGTCTTCGAAAATCCGCGTTCTCAGGATCGTTATAGATCGCGGCCCAGGATCGGAGGCGAAATGTGGATGCAATTTTGCTTAGATTATCGCCAGTTCTCACGACGTACCGCGTGGACATCGTAGCTCTCCTGACGCTAAGTGCAGGAAAGACTCCGTGCGTTACAGCCGGGCGTTCACGATTGACCCAAAATTTTCTTTTCCCACGCCCACAACGCGTTACATGGACTTGGCCCAGCCCACAGAACGCCCGGCGATGTAGTTTCGTGCGTAAGGAGAAGCCCTCTATGTCCCCTCGATCCATCCGCCGCGCGCAAGAACACAAAGCCAGAAAACTGGCTTACAAAGCCGAAAGAGCGCTCGAACGGAACCGCGCCTCTGAAGAAGGAACGAAGACGCACTCTGCTGATCTAATCGGCGAGCCGAGTCCGGAAATTTACGACGAATTCTCCCCTGAACTGATCGCCGAGGCCAACGCCGCGCGCGAACGCGTCCACCGTAGAGCCGGTCTTCTCCCGCCGTCGCAACGCGACGCCCTCCCATCCCGCAGACAACTTGACCCCGAGCCGGAAACCTCAGCGACCCATACCATCTCCTCGGCTCAGCCTCTTTCAGAACCGCGCACAGTAAGCGGAGTAGTTTCCCCCGCCCAACTCGCCGCCAACCGAGCCAATTCCCAGCACAGCACCGGCGCCACGAGTCCTGAGGGCAAGCAAACCGTCTCTCTCAACGCTTTCCGCCACGGTCTCGCCGGCCGCTTCCTCATCCTGCCGCACGAAAGCGAGAATGAATTCAAAGAACTCTTCCACGGTCTGCAACACGAGCACCGCCCCTCAACTCCGACCGAACACTTACTGATCGAGGGCATGGCTCAGCACTACTGGCTGGCCCACCGCGCGCTCAATCTTCAGCAGCTTTGCTTCGATGATTCGGGCATTGACGAAAAGCAATTGGCGCTCTATCTCCGCTACCAGAGCACCCATGACCGCGGTTTTCACAAATGCTTGAATGACCTGCTAAAGCTAAGAGCGCAAAAGCGCAGAGAGGAAATTGGCTTTGTTTCGCAGCAGCACAAACAAGCCGATCAAGCCCGCCGCGAAGCTATCGAAAACCGCAAGCGGGACCGCCACGGATGGGCAGTTCTGCTGGATTCCGCCAAGTTGGACCATCAAAATCTGATGAATCTGCAGCTTCCCGGCGGCCAACCGTTCGTCCACAAGGCCATCCAGCGCACCATCGCCCTCGAAAAGTCCCAAAGTTCGGCGGCCTGAGCATGATTCAATCACTTCATGCCCAACAATCTTTCGCGACGAAGCTTCGGTAAGAGAATCGGTGCGGCTGCGGTCGTCGCCTCCTCTGTCCCGACTGCGTTGGAACTCAGTTCTCCGGCTGCGGCCTCTGCTCAAGGGGAACCGCAAGCCGACTTCTACAAGTTTCCGGGCGAGTTTCGTTGGGGTTGCGCGACCGCTGCGTATCAGGTCGAGGGCGGAGCGAAAGAAGGCGGCCGCGGCCCTTCCATCTGGGACACGTTCTCGCATATTCCCGGCAAGACCTTTCACAACCAGACCGGAGATGTGGCCGATGACGACTACCACCTCTATAAAGAGGACATCGCGCTGCTCAAGGGTTTAGGCGCAAAGATCTACCGTTTCTCTGTTTCGTGGCCGCGCATTTTCCCGGAGGGCACCGGGAACCCCAATCCGCAGGGCTTGGATTTCTACAACCGCGTGGTTGACGAAATTGTCGGCGCGGGCATAGATCCGTTCTGCACCCTTTTTCATTGGGATCTTCCGCAAGCTCTACAGGACAAGTACGGCGGCTGGCAATCGAGGGATACCGCGAAGGCCTTCGCCGATTACGCAGGCTATGTCGCGGAGCACCTCTCGGATCGCGTGAAGCATTTCTTCACGATTAACGAGTTCTCGTCGTTTATCGATTTGGGATATCGCGCCGGCACGTTCGCGCCGGGACTGAAGCTCGCGCCCGCGGCTTTGAATCAGACCAGGCACAATGCTGTCCTCGCGCATGGACTGGCCGTGCAAGCCATCCGCGCCAAGGCCAAGCCGGATACTAAGGTGGGTTTGGCGGAAAATCTGGTCAGCGGAACGCCGGTCTTCAATTCGGAAGAGCACATAAAGGCCAGCGAACTGGCAACTCGAGTTCTCAATGCGCAGTACTTGACCGTCATCCTGGAAGGCAAGTACATGGAGCAGTACCTGCGCCATGAAGGCGCAAATGCTCCGAAGTTTACCGATGAAGATCTAAAGATCATCAGCAGCCCTATCGACGTCCTTGGCATCAACATCTATAACCCGACCTACGTACGGGCCGACGAGGCCAATGGTTTCGCCGTTGTTCCTCCTCCTTCCTCTTTCCCGCGCATGGCCTCGCCCTGGCTGCTCATCGGGCCGGAAGGCTTATATTGGGCGGCTCGCCACCTTTCGCAGATTTGGGGCGTTAAGGATATTTACGTTACCGAAAATGGTTGTTCCTCTGCCGATGTCCTCACGTCCGATGGGCATGTCTATGACACGGACCGGGTGATGTTTCTTCGCAACTACCTGATCAACGTGCATCGCGCAGTGGCCGAAGGATTCCCGGTGCATGGCTACTTTCTCTGGAGTTTGATGGACAATTTCGAATGGGCGGATGGATACAACCTCCGCTTTGGGATTTACTATGTCGATTACAAAACCCAGAAGCGCATACCGAAGTTGAGCGCCTCGTTTTATCGGGAAGTGATCCGCCGGAACGCCGTGGTCTAGCGGCGAAAGCTGCGCCTCCATAGCGTATGGTGAAAAAGATGACCAGTATTTCGGCCGTTATTCCCACCTGGAATCGGGCCGACTTGCTGGAATCCATCCTCACTAACCTTCGCGCCCAGACGCGTCCGCCCGAACAAATCGTCGTGGTCGATAACGGCAGCACGGATGTGACTCAGCTTGTTGCCCGGGAGTTCGGCGTGGACCTGGTCGTATTTTCTGAGAATCGCGGATTCGCTGTCGCGGTGAACGAAGGAATCCGGCACTCCGAGGGCGAGTGGATTCTGCTACTCAACAATGATGTTGTACTTGAGCCGCAATGGATCGAACGGCTGCTGGCCAGCGCGGAGCAATCGAATGCCGCATTTGCCGCCGGCAAACTCTTGCGGAAAGACAAGGAGCACACGCTGGACGGAAGTTGGGATCTCGTCTCCAGAGCCGCCTATGCCTGGCGTTGCGGGTATGGCCGCCAGGACGGAGAGATTTGGTCTATGCGGCGCAAAATCTGGATGGCGCCCATGACCGCCGCTCTGTTTCATAAGAGTGTCTTCGAGCGTATCGGGCTGTTGGACGCCCGATTCGAGTCGTACTACGAGGACGTGGATTTCGGAGTTCGCTGCGCCCTGGCGGGCCTCGATGGAATATACGAACCGGCCGCTGTGGCCGTTCACATGGACAAAGCAACCTCAGGCAAGAAACGTGCCCGCGTGATGTATCTGACCGGGCGGAATCAGCTCCTGATTCTCGCGAAGCACTATCCGGCGGCAACGCTCCGGCGTTTCGCGTGGCCCATTCTTGTTGGTCAGATCCTTGCGTTGATGGCGGCGGCAAAACAGGGCCACCCGTTTGCCGCGTTCAAGGGCAAATGCGAAGCGCTTTGGCGATGGAGAACATTTCGGCAGGTATCGCCAGGCCAGCGCGGACCCTGATTGAAGCCGCCATTTCGCGCAGCGAGACGGAGATTCTACCATCTTCAGCGGCAGATCGGGTATGACATTTACTGGCGGCTGTATTTCAGTCTTGTGCGCCCGGTTTGATTGATATGGAACCGGACTCGTCGCGATCACCATCGTGACTTACAACAGCGGCGAATACATCGAGCGCTGCCTGCGCTATGTTCTCGAACAGGACTATCCCCGGAAAGAAATCATCATCGTCGATAATGCCTCCACCGATCACACGCCTGAGATCGTTCGGAAATTCGAAAGCTCCGTGCACGCCATTTACAACCGGGAGAATGTTGGATTCGCCGCGGGTCAGAACCAGGCCATTGCGGCATCGCAAGCGGAATGGATACTGGCATTGAATCCGGACGTACGGCTCGCCCCGAATTTTGTAAGTGCCCTGGTCGCGGCCGGTGAATCCGATAAGTCCGCCGGCAGCATCTGCGGAAAACTGCTTGGCATGAATTCAGATTTCGAACCGCCTGCCCGTCCTATCTTTGACTCGACGGGAATCTACATGACGCCCAACCTGCGGCATTTCGATCGCGGAAGCCGCATCCCGGATGAAGGCCAGTACGATCGTTCCGAGTATGTCTTCGGCGGCACCGGAGCGGCGTGTCTGTATCGGCGCGCGATGATTGACGATATCTCGATCCAGGGCGAATTCTTCGATGCCGATTTTTTTGCTTATCGCGAAGATGCCGATGTCGCCTGGCGCGCTCAGTTGCTCGGCTGGAAATGTCTGTACACTCCGCTGGCGGTTGCCTGGCACGTCCGGAGCGTTCTGCCTTCGAACCGGAAATCGCTGCCGGCTATCGTTAATATGCATTCCGTCAAGAACCGCTGGCTGCTGCGCATAAAGAACACGACTTTCGGTCTGTATTGGCGGCATTGGTTGGCGATCACGGCGCGTGACGTGATGGTAATCGGCGGCTGCTTGCTGCGCGAGTGGAG
Source organism: uncultured Acidobacteriaceae bacterium (assembly GCA_963762495.1). Taxonomy (GTDB): domain Bacteria; phylum Acidobacteriota; class Terriglobia; order Bryobacterales; family Bryobacteraceae; genus Bog-105. The sequence continues at coordinate 66,077 of CAVXKZ010000006.1, read as the reverse complement.
TTCACTGCGCGCGTTCTGGTTGGTGCTTCGCCATTCGCGATCGGCCTTTGCGAAGCGAAGCGCGATTATGCGGCGCAAGCGCGTAACAGACGAATACATGGCCGGCTGGTTCTCAAACGTGCCGGTGAGCTATCCGGCGGCGCAAGCTCTGCGCGCGGGTTTCGAAGAGGCAACTTCCGTCTGAATGCGGATTGCTCTGCTCGGAACGCGCGGCATTCCAGCCCGCTACGGAGGGTTCGAGACCTTTGCCGAAGAGATCTCGGTTCGTTTGGCGGAGCGCGGTCATGACGTGACCGTCTTCTGCCGCGAGAAACACGCTGCCGGCATCTATCGCGGCGTTAAGCTTCGCTATCTGCCCACCATCCGGCACAAGTACCTGGACACCGTGGCGCACACCGCAATCTCTACCGCCGCCGTGTTATTTCATCGATTTGAAGCGATCCTCTACTGCAACGCGGCGAACGCCGTATTTACGTTGTGGCCTCGCTTCGTCGGCATGCCGACCGCTCTGAATGTAGACGGGCTTGAGCGGCATCGCAAAAAATGGAACCGTCTCGCGAAGAGCTGGTATCTGGTATCGGAATGGATGGCGACCTGGTGCCCATCGGCTGTCGTGACGGACGCGGCTAGAATTCGCGAGTATTATCTCCGCCGCTATAAAAAGGATTCCGTTTTCATTCCCTACGGCGCGGAAACCGGTAAACTGCCCGAGACCGACGCCATCCGGGCGCTGGGCCTCGAACCTGGCAAATATGTTTTGTATGTAAGCCGGATGGAGCCGGAAAACAACGCTCTGCTGGTGCGCCAGGCCTTTGAGCGAATCAACACAAATTTCAAGCTGGCCCTGATAGGGGACGCGCCCTACGCGGCGGACTATATCGCCCAAGTGAAGGAAACTTCCGATCCGCGGATCGTCATTCCCGGCGCGATCTATGGAGACGGCTATCATCAACTGCAATCGCACTCCGCCGTTTATGTACAGGCGACCGAGGTCGGCGGCACGCATCCGGCATTGATTGAGGCGATGGGGCGCGGCGCTTTGGTCTTATATCTGGATACGCCGGAGAGCCGAGAAGTGGCCGGCGACGATGCGGTCGCGTTTCAGCGCGGGGATCTGGTCTTCAAACTCCAATGGGCGGTAGATCTTCCCCAAAGTGAGCGCGCCCTCTGGGGAACTCGTGCCATGCGCAAGATAGAAAAGCTCTACAGTTGGAGCATAGTAACGGACGCTTATGAGAGTCTTTTGCGGCGTCTGGCCTCTCATTCATGATGGATCAAAGCCCTACCGCCGAAGCGCGGCCGTATCGATCGTGGGTCGAGATTTCACGCCCACAGATTGCGGCTAATTTCCGGGCCATTCGCGAGGTGGTCGGGCCCAGTGTCGAGGTTATGCCGGTCGTGAAGGCTGATGCTTACCGGCATGGCGCGGTGGAAGTCTCGCGCACGCTGGAGCAGCAAGGAGCGCGTTGGCTGGCCGTCAGCAGCACGGAGGAAGGCGTGGTTCTGCGGGAAGCGGGAATCCGCGCTCGCATCCTCGTAATGGCTGATTTTCTGCCCTTCACTCGTGAAGCGATGCTCGCAAATGAGCTCACGCCGGTGGTCCATTCGCTCGAAGATTTGAGCGAACTGAATCGGCTCGCCCTGGAGCGGAACATCCAGTGCCGCTGCCATTTGAAAATCGACAGCGGGATGGGGCGCCTCGGTGTGCGGTCCACGGCGGCGGAAGTGGGCGAGGCGATCCTGGCTGCATCAAGTGTCGAGGTTGAAGCCCTCATGACCCACTTTGCTTCCGCCGGGAATTACCAGAGCAGCCAGACGGACGAGCAGATCGCGGCCTTTGACGCGCTGGCCGCGGGATTGAAGGAAGCAGGGGTAAATCCGCGCTTCGTTCATCTTTCAAGCACGATTCCCGTCGCCTACGGCCGGCGGCAGAGCTGGCGCGGCATGATTCGCCCCGGTCACGCCATTTACGGCTATGTGTCCCCCGCCCGCGGAAACGCCCCGCCAAGGATTCTGCAGGTGAAACCGGCGCTGACCTGGAGAACCAGCATATTATCGGTGAAAAGCGTGCCCGCTGGTTGCCTCATCGGATACGGAGGCATGTTCCGGGCGCCGCGCCCAATGAGGATCGCCGTGCTGGCGGCGGGCTACGCGGACGGCATTCCGCATCGGCTATCGAACCGCGGTAGCGTGATCCTTCACGGGACTCTTTGCCCGATCATCGGAGCTGTTTCCATGGACCTGACCACGATCGACATCAGCGAACATCCGGACGCAAACGTCGGAGATGCTGTGACGCTGCTGGGCTCCGAAGGGCAGGCGAGTATTGACGCGCAGCAGATTGCCAAGCAGGCCGGAACCATTTCTTACAGCGTGCTATGCGGGATTCACGCCCGCGTCAGGCGGATTTATCTATAGATCCTCAAAGAGTGCCCTCAAAGTGGCCATCCGCGTGCTAAATTAGTGGGTTAAGCCTTGTAAATCCGGGAACATTCACCGCCCAATTTCCGTCTGCCTCGGGCGGGGGAGATCTTTGTTTTGAAGAAAAAATGGAAAGCGCTCATATTGGTGTGCCTGCTCGTGCTGATTGCGGGCGCAGTCTTCGCGAGCATCAAAATCAGTGAACGCGGCGTCGTCATCGTACAGACGAGCAAGGTCTCGCGCCTGGACCTCACTTCGGTAGTGACCGCTTCTGGAGAGGTCAAGCCCCGCAACTATATCAACATCGGCGCGAACACGCTCGGCGCTACCCCAATTCTGGGCATTTATGTGAAAGAGGGCGACCACGTCAAGAAGGGGCAGGTTCTGGCCCGTTTGCAGGATGTGCAGCAACAGGCGGATTTGAAGGCTCAAGAGGCGGCGGTCAACTCTGCCCTGGCCGATTCGGCAGCCGCTGAAGCAGGCATGAAATCGGCCGATGACAACGTGGCTGTGGCGCAGGCGCAGGTCGAGCACGATCGCGCCGATCTGGATCAGAAGAAAGTCGATCTGAAGCGCGCCAAGGAACTGCTCGACAACAAGCTATTGGCTCCCCAGGATTATGAGGCGAAACAGGTTCTTTACGACCTCGCGGTAGCGACCCTGCAACAATCGCAGCGGAAAGTGGAGCAGGCGCAGGCAATGCGCGCGCAGACCGCGGCCCAGCTCACCTCCGCCCAGCGGAAAGTGGCGCAGGCCCAGGCTAATTCGGTGCGCTTGAAGGATGTAGTGGACCAGTACGATGCGGTAGCCCCGATCGATGGTGTAGTCACCAACCTGCCGATGCGGGCCGGCGAAACTGTTGTTCCCGGACTGCAGAATTCGACGGCGTCTATCATCATGACCATCGCCGATATGTCGATCATCACAGCCGAGGTGAATGTCGATGAGACCGATATTGTCAGCGTGAAGCTCGATCAGCCGGCCGACGTCACAATCGATGCGATTCCGAACCGCACCTTCAAGGGAAAAGTAATCGAGATCGGGGATACGGCGATCGTCCGCTCTACCGGTGTAGCGGCTTCTCAGAGCCAGACTTCGAGCCAGGAAGCGAAAGATTTCAAAGTCGTGATCGCGTTGGATATACCGGAGGATCTTCTGCGCCCGGGTCTCTCGTGCACGGCGAAGATTACCACCGCGACCAGACCCCACACGCTCGCGATCCCAATTCAGGCGCTCACCGTTCGGCAGCGAGGGCAGCTCAAGCCGTTGAAAGCGACGGCCCGCCGGCAGTTCGATCCAGCAGCCCAGAAAGCCGCCAAGGAAGAACTGCAAGGCGTTTTCGTGGTCAGCGGCGGTAAGGCTGAATTTCGTCAGGTTCAGACCGGAATTACCGGAGCAACCGATATCGAAGTCACCAGCGGCTTGGGCGATGGCGATCAAATAGTCACCGGAAGCTATCAGGTGATTCGGACCATTCGCAACGACGCCAAGGTAAAGGTCGACAACACGCCTCCCGCATTCGCGCCGGCGGTGACGAGCTAACGCTGGCTCCTGCAATGGCAAGTCTGCAAAGCGCGGTTCGGGAACTGGACACCAAGCAGTTGGAAGCACGTGGCGAGGAACTGCGCCGCGAGGGCGTCGTCATTCGCACGTACGATCTGTGGAAGACCTACATCATGGGCGATCAGGAGATCCATGCCGTTTCGGGCGTCGATATCGAGATCCGGCGTGGTGAGTACGTGGCGATTATGGGACCTTCGGGATCCGGGAAATCGACGCTCATGAATCTGATTGGCTGTCTGGATACGCCGACGAAAGGCCTGTATTATCTCAACGGCAAGCTGGCGAGCGAAATGGAAGATGATGAGCTGGCCCGGATTCGGAACAAGGAGATTGGGTTCGTTTTCCAGACTTTCAATCTGCTAGCTCGCGCGTCTGCGCTGCATAATGTCGAACTGCCCCTGATTTATGCCGGCATTTCTTCACATGACCGGCTGCAGCGGGCGCGGGAGTCGCTGACCGCCGTCGACCTGGAGCAGCGAATGCACCACAAGCCAAACGAGCTTTCCGGTGGCCAGCGTCAGCGTGTTGCCATTGCGCGAGCCCTGGTTAATCGTCCTTCGATTCTCCTGGCTGACGAGCCCACGGGCGCGCTGGATACCAAGACCGGAGACGAGATTATGGCGCTCTTTCAGCGGCTGCACGATGAGGGCAATACAATTGTTCTAGTCACGCACGAGGCCGATATTGCCAAGCACGCCCACCGGGTAATCCATATCCGGGACGGAAAAGTCGATAAGGACGAAACCACCGCACGCTCCCAAGATCCGCGAATTAATTGATTTCAGAGGGTTTCGGGCGATCCTGGGAATCTTCACCCTCGAGTGTTACCGAGTTGATATTTTAAATACCTGAGAATAAGCATCAATTGAACGATAAGGAATACAGGGCTGTTTGGGCCATTTCGTTCGTCCGATGCAACTTCATTCTGCAGTAGTAATGTCATCACCTTCTAATGCTGACCGGCAACACGGTCAGGAGTCTGCGGAGTGTGCTCACAGCGAAGAATCGACGCGGATCTTGATGGCGGAAGACAACGCCATCAATCAGCGCGTAGGCAAACTGATTTTGCAGCGGGCCGGCTTTAACATCGATCTCGTTTCAGACGGCAGCGAGGCGCTCGAGGCCCATCGAGCGTGTCCCTACGACATTATTTTGATGGATTGCCAGATGCCGATCATGGATGGTTTCGAGGCCAGCCGGCAGATCCGGCTGCTCTCCCACCGTCAGCCGGCCATCATTGCGGTCACGGCGAATGCTCTGCTGGGAGAGCGCGAGCGATGTTTGAGCGCCGGAATGGACGACTATCTTTCGAAGCCCTTCCAGGCGGAGCAACTGATTTCGCTGGTGCGTAAATGGATTGCCGTGAGGCGCGGAGCCGGCAATCAGGTGCACTCAGCGGCGCCAAGTGAGCAGTAGCACGAACAGCACCACCCAGATGAAATCCAGGTAATGCCAGAAAACGGAAACGCCGTTCGCTACCACGCGCGTATTCATCTGGTATTTCGGTCCGCTCGCCGGTTCACGTGTGCGGAACAAAAGCCAGCCCAATCCCGCCAGCCCGAGCAAGATGTGTAGCCCGTGCAGGGCGGTAAATAAAAATACAAACCACAGGTGCGGGTTTCGGTTAAGAACCGCTCCCGATTCCAAAATCTGAAACCAGGCCGCTGCTTGTCCGGCAAGAAACAGGACGCCCAGACCGGCGGTGACGGCGCATAGACGAAAAAAGCCCTCTTGATCATGACCCATCAGCCGCCGCCGGGCCGATTCAAAGACGACACTGCTTGTCAGCAGAACTCCGGTTGTGGCCCAGAGAACGTTCGGAAGGCGCATGTGTCCCCAGAACATTCCGGCGGAGGAACGGATGAAGAATACCGCGATTATCGCCCCGAAGGTCATGGTGACGGTCGCGAGGGCGACGGTCACGGTCAGAATGGAAAGGGAATTTAGCTCGCGCTCACGCGAGACCGGTTCAACTGCTGCTTGCACTTCACCTACTATGATGCCCTACACAGGCCAACGCACCGCCGCGTTGATTTCAACCGGAAGTAGTGTTCGGCTTCGTCAAGAAAAATGATCCCGGAGCGAAGCGGGGCAGGCTGCCGCAAGCCGGCTCACCAACTCGATCGCGACTGCGTACAATCGGAGGAACCATGTCCTCCGGTTCACGCCGCAATTTTCTCACCCGTTTGGGTACGGGCCTGACCGCGCCTCTCATTCTAGGCGCCACCAACAAATCCGGCAGCAAAAAGCCAATCCTGGGCGAAGGCGATCACGCGTATGAGGTCACCCACGACTGGGGCGAGCTCCCGTCGGACATTCAGTATGGGAACACGCACGGCGTATGCGTCGATTCCCGCGGCCACGTTTATATTCACCACACTGTTTTTGAAACCAGCGAAAAGCCGGATTCGATGGTTATCTTCGATCACAAAGGCAAATTCATCAAGAGTTGGGGGCGCGAGTTTCGCGGCGGCGCGCACGGCCTCTACATTCATAAGGAAGGCAGGGAAGAGTTCTTATACCTTTGCGACATCAAACGGGGTCTGGTGGTTAAGACTACCCTGAGCGGCGAAGAAGTATTTACGCTGGGCTATCCGAAAGAATCCAGCGCTTATGCCCAGCCTGGCCCCGATGGCAAACCGCTGAAATATAGTCCGACAAATCTCGCCATCGCGCCCAACGGCGATATTTATGTCGGTGACGGCTACGGCTCGAGCTACATCAACCAGTACGACAGCGACGGAAAATATATTCGTACGTTCGGAGGTCCAGGTAAAGATGCCGGCCAACTCCTTTGTCCTCACGGAATCATTGTCGATACCCGGCCCGCTCGGCCGATTCTGGTCGTCGCGGATCGGACCAACAAGCGAATTCAACGCTTTACCCTCGGCGGCGAGCACATTGACTTCCTTTACGGCACCAATGCGCCCTGCCACTTCAACATCTATAAGAATGGCGACATAGTCGTTCCCGATCTCTTCGCACGCGTCACTCTGATGGATGGCGGCAACCGGATTATCACAAATCTCGGAGACGACTCGCAGAGCGATTACATGCAAACTCGCAAGCTAACTCGCGATCACTTCAAACCGGGCAAGTTCGTGTGCCCACACGGAGCTTGCTTCGATCATGCGGGTAATATTTATGTTGTCGAATGGGTGGAAGTCGGCCGCGTCAGTTTCCTGAGAAAGGTTTAACGCCGGCTGAGCCGCGTAATCGAGCGCGCGGCTAAATTCCAGAAAAGAGCGAGAATCCTTGGCACCGGCAGTACCAGGCCAGCAACCCGTTCGCCGCGGCGAGCGCGATGAAGTAAGCACCAGCCATTCGGCCGGGCTGCTCCGGAAAATCCTTTGTGGCCAGACGATAGGCCGCGCCCCCCGCGACAAGCAGAAACAGATAATCGTGCAGAAGGAAAAACAGTGCGAGCGAGGAGACAAGCACCAGGATCCGCGCCTCTCTTCCAAGAGCGCCCATGGCCGCGCCACCATCGAATATCGAGACCGGGATGAGGTTCAGTAGATTTAACCAACCGGCGAACTCGGCGATAGCCAGCCAAACCTGATGGCCCGTTGCGCGATACAAACCCAACGCAATCACTCCTGAGATGAACCCGAAAAGCGGCCCAGCCAAAGAGATGGCGGCGCGGACTCCCGGAGCGACGTTAGTCCCGGTCCAGCGTACAAACGCGCCGAGGCCGGGCAGGAAGGTTGGCAATTCAGCCTTGAATCCAAAATGCCGGATGGTGACGAAATGCCCCATCTCATGCAGCAGAACGGAGACCGTAAGGCCGACCGCTAAAGCCCATCCCAAAAGGCTCCAGTACACGCCGATGAAGGCCAGCATGCTGAGCGGGAATATCAGTTTTGCCAGAATCGGAAGCGCGAGAGCTCGCACGCGGCTCTCAGGTACGAAAACGGGAGCAGGCGCTAAGCGAGCCTCCAGCTTCTCGATTTCACGTTCGACCCCCCGCCGTTCTGGTGAATCGGGAAGGTAAGGAAGTGATGCCTTCCAGAGATCGCGAGCCGCATCGAGACGGCCCAGGGCGGTTAATTGGCGGGCGCGGTTGGCGAGTTGATGGAGCTGATCCGCGTAGGTGAGCCGGCGGCAATTGCCGCAAACGAGCGCGCCTGGGATTAGTGCGTAGCCGCACTTTGAACAATAGCTACCCTGCGGCGAGGTGGATGCTGCCAATCCTCAGTGTACGTTGCGAAGGCTATTCTTCGGCTGCTTCTTCGCTGAGATCCGGCAGATCGTTCGTGATTTGCGATGCCAGAAACACGGCAACGATCGATTCAACGCCGTCGCGGTCATCGTCGTCGAACCGATTCACAGTAGAGCTATCGATATCGAGCACTCCTACGAACCTGCCCCAGTTCAGCAGAGGCACGACAATCTCAGACCGGGAAGCGCTGTCGCACGCGATATGGCCCGCGAACTGATTCACATCGGGAACGACGACTGTCCTGAGTTCCGCGGCGGCGGTTCCGCACACACCCTTTCCAAATGGTATGCGCACGCAGGCTGGCTTGCCCTGAAAGGGACCGAGCACAAGTTCGTTGCCCTCGGCGATGTAGAAACCGACCCAATTCACGTCCGGCAAAGATTGAAACAGTAATGCCGATGTGTTCGCCGCGTTTGCGATGAAGTTCGTCTCTTCGCCAAGCAGGCCGTTGAGCTGCTCACAAATCTGCTGGTAAAGGGCGTATTTCGTTCCAGCGGTTCCAGTCGGGCTTAAGGTCAGCATCGTTAAGATAGTGTATCTCGCACGGAATAGATCTCGCAGCGAAGGTTTGGCTGCTCCGCGCTATCAGGCGTTAGGCCTACGGCGATACGGCGTAGAAATGTAATTTTTCGCCTCGATCGCCGCCGCTGATTTCGGGGCGGTGTTCACGGTTTGCCGATAGGCATCAATCGCCTGCCGGTGATCTCCCTTCAAATCATAGACTTGGCCCAGGCGGAGCCAAGCCATTACGGCGGTGCTGAGATCCAGATCGTTGGCTTTCTCCGTCACTTTTTTTAAGTCGGCAAGCGCCGGATCCAGATCGCCATACCAAAAGAGCAGGTTCGCTCTAAAATATTCAATCTTCTCTGGCGCCAGCTTCGCATATCCGGGCGCGCTTTTTCGCCGTAGGTTGTCCAGCTCGGCCAGGACATTCAGAGCCGCTTGCTTATCACCGAGGTCGCTATACATCTGCACTTCTTCGAAACGAAATAAAGAGTTCCTCGGGAAAGTATTCGCCAACTCCCGGAGCAGCGGAATCGCCAGGCGCGCCTGCCGGTCCCGGCGGTAAATAGCAGCGAGCAGAATGCTGGCATCATATTTATCCAGCACTCCCGAGCGCGAAACCAACTGTAACTGCCTGATCCCGTCCTCTTTATCGCCGTGGAACCCGCGGATCGCGCCGAGTAGGCGCAGGTAGGGTGGCAGACTGCCCACGATGTATTCAGTCAAGCCGGCGATCAAATGCGCATCCACCCAATTCGGATCTATGGCGAGAATCTTCTCATTGGCTTTCCTGGCCGCAATCGCATCGTGTAAAGCGTCCAACCATGCTCGCTCGACGAGAAACTCGTAATTCGCGCGTAGTCCGTGAGCCACAACGACGGCGTGCAACGCGTGAATGTCTTGCGGGTTTTTTCGCAGCAAAGCGTCGCTCAGCTTCAGCGCTTGCTCAATCGAGCCGTTGAAACGAGCCTTTTCTTGGGGCGCAATCTCCATCTTGGGCCGCCGCAGAAACGGGTTGTTACCTGTTACCAGTTGGCTCTCAAGTGCGCCGTCGCGGTACATCTCGCGATACAGAATGGTCTGCGCAATGTCGTTGTAACAGTCCGGATCGTAAGGATGGGCCTTTAGCTCCCCTTCGAAGGACGCAAGCGCCTGGTCATATTCGTTGTTGTAGAAATGGACAAAACCCGGATCGCTGAGCGGACTCCGTTCATTGGCGGCGGGAATGGCGGCAGAACAAGAGAGTACTGTCAGGAAAGCAATGACGGCCGATACTGCGGGCCTGAAATGCATCGAATCTTCCTAGACGGATTCTCCGGTTGTATGCCGAGCCAAGGTCATTAGCGCCCGCCTGGCGGTTGCAGCGATTAATGGATCTGCATGCGCGGCGAGCTTTTCGAGCGGTCCATGCATCTGCTCCCGTCCCGAGTTTCCCATCGCAATTGCCACGTTTCTCAGGAAACCGGCATACTTGGTCCGCAGCACCGGTGACCCGCGAAACCGAAGCCGAAATTCTTCGTCGGTCAGCTCCGCCAATTGCCCGAGAAGAGGGGCAGACGAAGTAGGCGAAAACGCCGAATCTTCGGTCACGGGCGCCCGCCGATTCCACGGGCACACCTCTTGACAGATGTCGCATCCGAAGACGTGGTTGCTAGTGTTTTCAGACAGATTTGGCGGAATTTCACCTCTTTTCTCAATAGTCAGATAGGAGATACATAACCGGCTATCGAGCGACCATCCGGCTTCGTCATCGGGGACAAAAGCATTTGTCGGACAAGCGTCGATACATCGTGTACAGGTCCCGCAGCGATCGGGGACCGGCGAATCGCTCGCGAGCGGAATCGAGAGCAGCAACTCTCCGAGGAAGAACCAGGAGCCCTGCTGCTGATTGATCAAGCAGCTATTCTTGCCGATCCACCCAAGGCCTGCGGCGTGCGCGTAGGAGCGTTCAAGAAGGGGAGCCGTATCGACGCAAATCTTCCATTCGAACGGGCTTTGATGAGCTTCCGCTATTTGATCCACCAGTGCTTTCAGAGCGCTGCGAAGCACCTCGTGATAGTCGGCGCCCCAGGCATAGCGTGAAATCCAGCCGCGCTCGGGGTCGTCCGATGTATAGGGATAAGCGGTGTTGTAGAGCTTACCGGCGCTGACGATGCTTTGAGCGCTGGGCAGCAGAGTGCAAGGGTCGTGCCGCATATCACCACGCCAGTCCTTCAAATAAGCCATTTCACCGGCAAAGCCGCTCCTGCGCCATTGTTCGAATCGTTCGAAGTCAAAAAGCGGCCGGGCCGGCGCAATGCCCGCGAGTTCGAATCCGCACTCGCGGGCCAGTTCCTTGACCTTCTCCGCCGAAATCGCCACTCGACTTGATACCCTCTGTTTGTATTTTGACGGCTTCTTTACTTGATTTTCAAAACGTCTTTGTGCAACGCGGCGACCGGCTGGCTCTGAACGGTTTGTCTCTCGCCGTTCAGCCGGGCGAACACGTGGCGATTCTCGGTCCGAACGGAAGCGGCAAATCCACCCTCATCAAGACGATTACGCGCGAGTGCTACCCGCTGGTCCGGCCTAACACCCGCTTGCGCATACTCGGTCAGGAGAGCTGGAACATCTTTGATCTGCGCGCTCATCTGGGTGTCGTCAGCAACGATCTGATGGCCCGCTGTACCCGCGACGTAACTGGCCGCGAGCTCGTTCTTTCCGGGTTTTTTGGCTCGGTCGGCATTTGGCCCAATCACCATGTGACCTCCGACATGGAGCGGACCGCCGAGAGTGCCATGGCGCGTCTGGATGTGTTGCATCTTGCAAATCGCTGGCTGGATGAGCTGTCCTCCGGCGAAGCTCGCCGGCTTTTAATTGCCCGTGCCCTGACTCACAATCCCGACACGCTACTACTGGATGAACCGACGACGAGTCTGGATGTGATCGCATTGCACGAAGTTCGATCTCAACTTCGAGCGCTGGCAAAGGCCGGAGTGGGTCTGCTTTTGGTGACCCATCACCTGGACGACATCATTCCGGAAATAGATCGCGTGCTGATCCTGCGCGACGGCAAAATCGTCCTGGACGGCCCAAAAGCTGAGGTGCTCACTTCGGATCGACTGTCGGAGACGTTCGGCGTACCGCTCGACATTCTACAGCGCGATGGCTTTTACCACGCGTGGTGAAGATATTCAGGTTAAACAGCTGATTCGTAAGAGGTTTCACGGAATTTTGAGCTCTGTTCAGGCCGGGTAATCTTCCATACAACCGCCGAACCGTGCTGTTCAGTTCTATTTAGTTATCAACGGCTTAAGGTGAAATCTATACTGTGGGTAACCAATGGGCTAGTCCGCTAGACCTTATGGGGAGGAAACCCGAATTTGCAAGGTCCATTAAAGCATGCATAAACCAGTCAAATATTTCGAAAAAGTCGTGACAGTCGGCGCAAACGCCGCATGGCAGGTTTTTGATCGGCTGAACCAGGTTAAGCAAAACCCTTCCTTCATTCCAAAATGGTCCGATAAGCCGCTCTTGAAGAGCTATCAGAAGTCGAAGCCTCCGCTTGGCTGGCCGCGTGAAACCGACTCGCTGTGCCCCAAGTGCATTCCAGAAATCCGTCAGCAGATTGTCGATGGAAAAGTCGATTACAAAATCCTGCTGAACGAACCGGTGGGCGAGATCAAGGCCCACATCGTCGAACGGGACGGCAAGATCATGATGGTAAAGGAGTGTCCGAAGCACGGGCATTTCGAAGATGTGATGTCCGTCGATCCTGCCTTCTCGAAGCATCTTGAAGACGTATTTCCCGGTCGCGATATTCGCGCGCACAATGACGAAAAACTGCACAATCACGGCACAAGCACGATTACGCATGGCCGCGGTTCAGTGCTGACAATCGACCTAACAAACCGCTGCAACATGATGTGCGATCCGTGCTTCATGGACGCGAATCAGGTCGGCTTCGTGCATGAGCTGAGCTGGGAAGATATCAAGACCCTGCTCGACAACGCGATCTCAATCAAGCCGCGGCGGCAGATGTCGGTTCAGTTTTCAGGAGGAGAGCCGACTTTATCACCCTACTTCATCGACGCCGTTCGCTATGCCCGCCAAGTGGGGTATAACAGCGTGCAGGCCGCGACGAACGGTATCGAGTTCGCCAAACGCCCCGATTTTTGCAGGCAGGCTGCGGAAGCTGGTCTGCGATATGCATACCTGCAGTTCGATGGGATCGGAAATGCGGCCAACTCACACCGGGCCGTCGGCAATCTTTTCGACGTGAAGCTGCGTGCCATTGAAAATCTCTGGACCGCTGGCGTGGATATCGTTCCGGTGATCACGATTCTTAACGGGATCAACAACGAGCAGGTCGGGCACGTGGTTCAGTTTGCCCTGGAGAATCCGAAGAAAATTCCGTTCCTTTCGTTCCAGCCCGTTTCGTTTACCGGTCGCGATGAGGCGATCACGGATGAGCGTCGCAAAGCCCAGCGGTACACGCTTTCACATCTTGCCCATGACGTGAAGAGCCAGACCGGCATCGGCGAGCCGGTGCGCGACTGGTTTCCGATCAGCTTCATGAGCACGTTCTCCGATTTTGCGGATTTGGTACACGGACCGGCCGCCGATTGGGGACAGTTGAGTTGCGGCTGCCATCCGAATTGCGGTATCGGGATGGCCGTCATGTGCGACAAGGAGACCAAAGAATACGTTCCGGTCACGGCATTTCTGCATGCCGACCAGCTTGCCAAGGACGTGGCGCATGTCAATGATGGTGCCCGTGGCCGTTTTCTCACTGTGGTCGGAGCCACCCTTGCGCTCCTGCGGAACTATGATCCGTTCAAATCGCCGAAACATTTTAGGCTGAGTGACCTGGTCGCGAAGTTTGACAAGTGCTTTGGGATGTCGAAGAAGGCTCAGACGGGTGGCTATGGCAAGGTAACGGGCGATCGTACCCTAGCCGATATCGAAAAGCGCAGAGGCGATCGTTGGAACTTCCTCTTCATTGCGGGCATGTGGTTCCAGGATCTCTTCAACTACGATTTCCGCCGCACTGAGCAGTGCATTATTCCCTACGCAACGCAAGAGGGCGAAATCTCGTTCTGTGCCTACAACACCGGCGTGGGCTGGCGAAACATTATCGAGAAGATGCATATGACGGCTAGCCTGACGAAGTGGTATGAAGACCACGGCCGTCACGAAATCTTTGCGGGTAATAAGCAAGTGCCGCTTACCAGCAAGGATCACAGCCTGGTTCTCAACGAGGCGCACGTCAAAGCCGAGCGGCAGCACGATTTGGACGACAAGGGCATCGCGAAGACGGCTCGCGAAGAGAAGATGCGAGCCCGCGATGAGGCGCTCAAGAAGAAGATCGAGAACGATAAGATGATGCGGCTCTACCGTGAACATGTCTTGGGCGAAAAAAAGACTGAAGGCTTCGTTCCCCTGGACGGTTTGCTTGCCTCTTCTTCAAAACCCGTGGAAGCCGAAAAGCACGAAGAAGTCGGCGCCATGGGCGACTAATCTTTGCTGCCACGATCAGGTCTGACTCTCCGCCGCCAGGGAAACCTGGCGGCTTTTCTTTTGTACACTTCCTAAATGGAGGAAATATAGTGAACCGATTATTCCGTTCGGCCGTCTTGGCCGGATTGGCCGCGAGTTGTCTTCTTGCGGACGTTACTTATAACCAGACAACGAAGTATACCGGTGGAACTTTGGTCGAGATGATGCGCCGGATGGCGAACATGCCGATGATCGGCCGGATGGGCGGAGGCAGCATGAAAACAGCTTTCCAGGACCAGACGTTTAACGTTTTCATTAAAGGTCCCAAGATGGCGAGGCTTGGACCGTTGGTCTCCACAATTTACGATCTCGATGCCGGCACAATCACGACCGTCAACAACGATAAGCAGACCTACTTCGTTCAGACGTTCGATCAGCTTCGTCAACAGATGGAGCAAATGCAGCAGCGAATGAATCGGGGGCAAAGCGGTGATCTGCAATACGACATAAAGGTGGAAAATACGGGCCAGAGCCGCGATATCAACGGGCAGAAGGCCTCCGAAACGCTTATGACGCTTACGGCCAAATCCGAGAGCGCTTATTCGGGCATGGTCGTGAAGGTCCATCTGTGGAGTGTTGAACCGAACGATGCGATGAAAGAGGCTGTCGATTACTCAAAGCGCCTCTCGCAAAAATTCGCCTATGCCTTCGGCGGATTCTCTCCGGCGCTTGGAGGAGCGAGCGCGGGAATTAATGCCGCCATGAAGGAAGCGATGAAGCAGAACGGCTATCCTGTACTGAGCGAGATAGAAATCACGGGCGTGTCCTCGCCCATGGCGCACAATCCGACGGCGCATGAAGGAGGCGACTCGAACGCACCAGCCCTGCAGATGCAAACCGAATCTTCTAATTTCGCCTCAGGAGCGGTGGACGATTCGAAATTCAGCGTGCCGGCTGGATACAAAGAGCAGCAGCCGAGAGGAATGCGCCAGTAAAGCGAAAAGGCCCGTTTTGAGGCGGGCCTTTTTCAGTTCGAATCGGGTAATTTACTCGATCTCGCGAGGGCGCTTCTTGCGATTGCGCTTGCGGGCGAGCGCTTCCTTTGTGCGGCGCTTTTCACCGGGCTTCAAATAGAAAGAGTGCCGCTTGATTTCCTTAACGATGTCTTCCTGCTGAACCTTGCGCTTAAAACGGCGCAGAGCACTTTCGAGCGTTTCGCCATCTTGCAGATGGACTTCCGCCAAACTAATTCACCACCTTCCGGAGATGCCCGTCTAAGCAACAGGCACGATTCTCCATGATAGCGTGCCGCGGCGCCTATTCGGGGTTTGTTTTGCCGGGTGTGCTCGACCCTAGTTGCTGGCTACCGTCCTCCTGACTGCTAACGAACTCGAGAATATCGAAACGTTTGACCTCGCGGTCGGGGAAAAAGCTATTAATAGCGGACTGCTCGTCATCATAGATCTCAAGAACGGTGGTCAACTTGGTCAGAATAAGCAACTGGGCGCTGCGCTTCGAGAGATGGAGCAGCTTCAGATCACCGTCCCCTGCCTTTAGTGAAGAATGACCAACAACCAGGATGCCCAAGCCGCTGCTATCGATGAAGCGGACGTCTTGCATATTCAAAATGACGTTCGTTTTATGCTGCGAAGCGAGAGCAGTCAAGCGGTCGCGAAGTTCAGAAGCTTCCGGTCCCGCCACAATGCGTCCTTGCAGATCGAGAATCACGATCCCGTCGAGTTCTCTTGCCTGCATCTCGAGATGCATAATGATGCTCTCACTATATCGTGATTGCGTCGTTCGGGGCGGATGGTAAAACTTCTTGCAGAACACCTAGCCGCCTGCGAGGTACAGTGAAAAGTGCAAATCCGCCGGGAGGGAGCCTTTGTTCGCGTACGCTGTGCTCGCTTTGCTACAGACCCGTGTTCCAGGGCTGCCGCAGCACCCGATCGCAAACACCTTTGACCCGCTAGCGACGCCGGGCGAACTAGAGAAACACATCGCATACCTGACGCTCGGCATCACGGGCATGATTTTCGTGGTGGTAGGCGTTCTGATCGTATACACGATCTGGAGATTTCGGCGGAAGCCAAGTGACGAGTCTCAGCACGAGCCGCCGCAGGTGTACGGCAGCAATCAGATCGAAATTGCCTGGACGGTGATTCCGATTCTGATCGTATTCATATTGATCGGAGTTTCCGCTCGCGTGATTGCGGGCATACAGAACGCCAGTCCGCCGCGCTCCACCGTGAAAATCAGATTGATTGGACACCAATGGTGGTGGGAGGTTCAGTATCCGGATTTCAAGGTGAAGACCGCAAACGAGATTCACGTACCCGTGAACGCGGACGGCCAAACGGCAACTTATTTACAGCTTGAAAGCCAGGATGTGATCCACAGTTTCTGGGTGCCGCAACTAGCCGGGAAAACGGACTTGATTCCGAATCGTGTGAATTACACGTGGATCGACCCTAAACAAGCGGGAACCTTCTTCGGAAACTGCGCCGAATACTGCGGTACCCAACACGCCAATATGTTGCT
This sequence comes from uncultured Acidobacteriaceae bacterium, assembly GCA_963762495.1. GTDB lineage: Bacteria > Acidobacteriota > Terriglobia > Bryobacterales > Bryobacteraceae > Bog-105. The sequence goes on along the minus strand of CAVXKZ010000006.1, from coordinate 49,348 downwards.
TCGCGTGGTGGCGCAGCCGCAAAACGATTTCAACGCTTGGGCGGCCCAGCAGGTGCAACCGGCGGACGCAAACCCGCTGGACCAGAAGGTGGCGCAGGGCAAAGCCGTTTTTGAATCTCTGGCCTGCATTAACTGTCACACTGTCAAGGGCACGGTCGCCACGGGCGTGTTCGGTCCGGATCTGACGCACCTCATGAGCCGGCAAAACATCGGGGCGGGCGTCCTAACGCTGAATCATCAGAATCTTCGCGATTGGGTGAATGATCCGCAAAACGCAAAACCCGGCTGTTTCATGCCGAGCATGAAACTCACCAACCCGGAACTGGATCAAGTTGTTTCTTATCTGGAATCGCTGCACTAGGAAGGAAAGGCGATGGCGTCGATCGATTATCCGTTGGAACGGCCCGAGATTGAGGACGAAGGCTGGCATTTCGCGGAGAACCTTTACCGTTGGATCGCCACCGTCGATCACAAGAAGCTCGGGTTGATGTATGTCGTTTCGGCGCTGATTTTCCTTTGTGTCGCGGGCGTGATGGCGGTGGTTATCCGAGTGCAGCTCGCATTCCCGAATGGCCACGTCGTAGAGCCGGACACGTACAACCGCCTGTTTACGATGCACGGGACAACCATGGTGTTTCTGGTGGGAATGCCCATGGTGGCGGGTTTTTCGAATTACCTGGTGCCGATCATGATTGGGGCGCGCGACATGGCGTTCCCCAGATTGAACTCGTTCGGCTTCTGGATTTTTCTGTTCGGTGGAATCCTTCTGTACTACAGCTACGTCGGAGGCAGCGGGTTATCGGGTGAGGGTTCCGCACCCGATGTGGGCTGGTTCGCCTACGCTCCGCTCACCGCCAAGTCGTTCTCACACGGCCACGCCGTCGACTACTGGATCCTGGGTGTCTTGGTTTCCGGTTTTGGCAGCATTGCCAGTGCCATCAACGTCATCGCTACTACGTTCTCTCTGCGCTGCCCGGGGATGACCCTTAGCAAGATGCCAATGTTTGTCTGGGTCATGCTGATCGACGCTTGGCTGATCCTGATTGCGCTGCCTCCGCTCTCAGCTGGACAGATCATGCTGCTTCTGGACCGTTATCTGGGAGCAAATTTCTTCAATACCCAGCACGGCGGCTCCGCAGTTCTCTGGCAGCATATTTTCTGGATATTCGGGCACCCGGAAGTCTACATCCTGATCTTTCCGGCTTTCGCAATTCTCTCTGAAGTCATTCCCGTTTTTTCCCGCAAGCCGCTGTTCGGCAGGCCCGCCATGGTCGGCGCCGTGGTGGCGATCGGGTTTATCAGTCTCGGGGTCTGGGCGCATCATATGTTCGCAGTCGGAATGTCTTCCTGGTCGAACACGTTTTTTGCGGCTTCGAGCATGCTGGTGGGAATCCCGACCGGGATCAAGATTTTCAACTGGACGGCAACCATGTACGGAGGAAGAATAAAGCTGCTCACGCCCATGCTCTTCTGCTGCGCCTTCCTCTTGCAGTTCCTGGTCGCGGGCTTGACTGGAATAATGCTCGCCGTAGCCCCGTTCGATTGGCAGTTGCATGATTCCTACTTTGTTGTCGCCCATTTCCACTACACCCTGGTTGGGGGTTTGGTGACGGGCCTGTTTGCCGGGATGTACTACTGGTATCCAAAGGTGGTCGGCAAGATGTACAACGAAAAGCTGGGCAAATGGAATTTCTGGCTTTTCATCATCGGCTTTAACGTCACATTCCTTCCGCTGCACATTGCGGGAATGCTGGGAATGCCTCGGCGGATCTATACCTACGCTCCGGGCCGAGGCTGGGAGATTTGGAACCTGGTTGCTTCTATTGGCTCGTTGATGATGGCTGCCGGTGTCATCTGCTTCGCTTGGAACGTCATCTATTCCGCGTTGAAGGGCGAGCCCGCCGGCGACGATCCATGGGATGGCTGGACCCTTGAATGGTCAACTACATCCCCGCCTCCTGAATACAATTTCGAGAAATTACCCGTTGTTCGCAGCAGCCGGCCACTGTGGGATTTGAAGCACCCAAGCGATCCGGATTGGAAGTACGAGTAGGTAAATCATGGCTGAAGAAAACGTACTTACGGCCGACGCTCTTACGCTCGAACACGAGTGGAAACTTCCCGATCGCGGCACCGTCGGCATTGTCTTCCTGATTATTACCGAGACTGCTCTCTTCGTTATCTTTGTCGCGACTTACTTGATCTATATCGGAAAGAGTCTGGTCGGGCCCTATCCAAAAGATGTCTTAGACCTCCCGATTCTGGCCACGATTTGCCTGCTTTCGAGCAGCGGCACCATTGTTCTCGCCGAGCACGCACTGGAGAAGGGTCACCTCGGGCGGTTCAAGCTTTGGTGGCTTGTGACCATTTGCCTGGGTCTAGAATTCCTTGCGGCAACAGCTTTGGAGTGGCGCAAGCTGATCTGGGAGGACCACCTGACGATCAGCACGAATCTGTTCGGTACGACCTTTTATTCGCTGGTCGGTCTTCATGCCAGTCACGTAACGGTGGGAATGATCTTCCTGCTGATGGTGCTGGGTGTCACGCTGCTCGGATTTCCCATTGAGACCCAGAAGAGGCGGGTCAAGTTCCTGTCGTGGTACTGGCATTTCGTGGATGCGGTCTGGGTGATTGTGTTTACCGTGGTGTACATCATCGGCAGGTAAAGGGATCGGGCCATGTCTATTGAAACTCATCATGGAGAGGCAGGGGAGCACACCGAGGCCACGCACATAGAGCTGCCCGCGCCGACTTTTTGGCCGATGATATTTGCGTTTGGGATCACCCTGCTGTTCGCGGGGCTGGTTACGTTCTGGGCGGTTTCGGCCGTTGGGTTCATCATCGCGCTGCGTTCTGTTTTCGGTTGGTGGAAGAACGTCATTCCACACGAGGAGCATGAGGAACTGCCGATCGATCCCGCGCATCGCCCCGCGCCCATCCTTATTGAGCATCGATCCGTTGTGCGCGTGCAAGTGGGACAGCAAGGTCATCGGATGCGCATCCCGATAGAAGTGCATCCCTATTCCGCGGGAATCATCGGCGGTCTGGTAGGTGGAGCCGCCATGGCCATTCTGGCGTGCCTGTATGGCCTGATCACTCAGCACAGTATTTGGTATCCCGTGAATCTATTGGCGGGCGTGGTTGTCCCAGGACTTGGCGACGCCACGCTCGAGCAATTGAAGCAATTCAATGGGTTGGCATTTGTGGCCGCGCTGATCGGCCACGGGATTCTTTCCGCGCTGGTGGGCATTGTGTATGCGGCGATTATGCCGATGTTTCCGAAGTACGCTCCGCTGTGGGCCGGTATTCTGATGCCGCTGTTCTGGAGCGGTTTGGTGGCGACGTCGCTGAGCATATTGAATCCCGCCTTGAACGACCGCATCAGTTGGCCGTGGTTTGTGGTCTGCCAGCTCGCCTTCGGTTTGGTCGGAGGGTACGTGATTGCCCGCAGTACCAACATCAAAACCATGCAATCGTTACCGCTCGCCGCACGAGCATCTCTGCATTATCCGAGTGACGAAACGCATGGTGACAGGAACCGGGAGTGAGCGCAAACAGACCAGTGCCTCAAGCAGCAGGAATTTATCTCGCTTTGGCGGCGGGTCTGCTCCTGGTGTGCGTAACCGCGTGTGAACCGCCCGGTAAGCCAGGACCGGAGGAGATTGCGCCTGAAAATATCACGGATTTCAAGACGCTCTACCAGCAGAACTGTTCCGCCTGCCACGGACCAGATGGCAAGAATGGCCCGGGTCGGATTTTGAACAACGTGCTGTATCTGGCGATTATTCCGCGAGACGCGCTGAAGCAGGTAATCCAGCATGGCCGCCCGGGCACTTCCATGCCCGCGTGGGACCAGCGGGAAGGTGGGACGTTGTCTCCGAAGCAGATTGATGCGCTTGTGAACGGGATTGAGACTAACTGGGCGAAGCCGCTGAAGTCCTCTACTCGCGGCCTTGCCATCGTATACCGGCGAAGGGATCACTGGAGATGCAAGCCGAGGCCAAAAGCTCTTTTTCAGGGATTGCTTCGCCTGTCACGGCCAAGGAGGGCCGGTTGGAACGGTGACGGGCGGGGAGTTTCTGTCGCTAGTCACCGACCAGGTTTTGCGCACTTCCATCATTGTTGGGAGGCCTGATTTGGGCATGCCGGATTACCGCTTTCTTAACTTGGGTCGCCCCTTGAACGATCAAGACATCTCCGATCTGGTCACCTTTCTCGCGTCGAAACGTCCGGCCGGTGCGCCTCAGCGCGCGAATGATACCGGCATTGGCCAGGGCGGCGCGACCAGTAAAGGCAACGAAGGCAGCGGTACCGGGCCGGGCAGCCCGCATCAACAGAAAAACGAAGGCAGCAAATCGACCGGCAGCAGCAGTTTGGGAGGACCGAAATGACCGGACCGGAAACGGAAGACAAAGGCGAACGTATTGCCAAATCGGCGGCAGAAAATCCAACGCGGCGCGACTGGCTCTTTCTGGCTGGGATGGTAGTGAATGTGGCGGCCGGAATACTGATGGCGATCCCGCTGGTCGGATTCGTGTTCTCGAGCTTTAGCAATCGGAAGGATCCCCGCGCCTGGATTTCGCTTGGCCCCCTAGACAACTACGCGGAAGAGACAACGCGGCTGGCGACCTACCGCAATCCGTTCACGCGGCCGTGGGACGGCCAAACGGCGGATATTCCCTGCTGGGTTCGGAGGTTGAAAGGCAATCAATTCCAGGTGTTTGCCATCAACTGCGCGCATCTGGGCTGCCCCGTGCGATGGTTTCAGGAATCCGGACTCTTCCTTTGTCCATGTCATGGCGGAGCCTACTACGAGGATGGATCCCGGGCTGCTGGACCGCCGCCGCGTGGATTGTTTCAATACAACTACAAAGTGGAAAACGACGAGCTCTGGGTAAAGGGCGGAGAGATGCCCACCCTCGCGAATCCCGTTTAGACGAGTGAAAAAGCGATGAACACGCTAAGGAACCTGGCAGTCTGGCTGGATGAGCGGTTACACCTGACCGCGCTGTGGGCCTCTTCCGCGGGCCACGAAGTTCCGGCGAGCTCCGGCAGTTGGTGGTACGTATTCGGCAGCGCCACGCTGCTCTGCTTTGTCATTCAGGTAATTTCGGGTGCTTGTCTCGCCTTCGTGTACATACCATCGACCAATGAGGCGTACACCAGCCTGCAATACCTGAATCACGTGCAGTTCTGGGGCTGGTATCTGCGCGGCATTCATTATTGGGGTTCGAACTTCATGGTGGCGTTCATGAGCGCGCACATGATTCAGGTGTTCCTGTTTGGCGCCTATAAGTATCCGCGTGAACTCACATGGGTTAGCGGCATTTTTCTGCTGCTCTGCACTCTGGCAATGGCATTCACCGGCCAGGTCATGCGCTGGGATCAGGACGCGTATTGGGGCCTGTCAATCGGCGCTTCAATTCTGGGCCGCATTCCGTTAGTAGGGGGAGGGCTGGTTCACCTGGTCTTAGCGGGGCCGATTATCGCCGGCGAAACGCTCTCGCGGTTCTTCACCCTGCACGTGTTCATTATTCCGGGGCTGATTATTGCCATCATTGGCATGCACTTGAGGCTGGTATTGGCGAAGGGGATCAACGAATACCCAACGCCGGGGCACAAAGTGCGTCGCGCGACCTACGACGCAGAATACGCCGAAATTATCCGCAAAGAGGGCGTGCCGTTCGTGCCGCAGGCCATTGGCAAAGATCTAATTTTTTCCGCGATTACTCTCGCTTTGATTCTCCTTTTTGCGCTGCTATTAGGTCCGAAAGGTCCATACGGGGAGCCGAACCCCACGTTAGTGGATGCCAGCCCGCGTCCTGACTTCTATTTCCTATCGCTGTTCGCCGCTCTCGCCCTGTTGCCCGACTGGATGGAAACGATCGTCATGTTTTTGGGGCCGGCGCTCGCGATTGTCATTCTCCTGCTGCTTCCTTTTATTTCGAATACCGGCGAGAAAAGTGCGGCCCGGCGGCCGGCCGCTGTGCTCTGGGTCATTCTGGCCGTTCTTTCCATCGTCACTCTGGCGTGGTTCGGACTGACCTCGCCGTGGTCGCCTCATATGACAGCCTGGAGCGGAGACCCGATTCCCGCCGCCTACCTGAAGGGACGCACCCCGCTGCAACTCCATGGCGCGCTGGTGTTTCAGAATAAGCAGTGCCGGAACTGTCATGCCTTGGGAGGTCGCGGAGGTGAACGCGGGCCCGCGCTCGATGCTGTTGCGACACGCTTGACGGCGCCCGAGATGGTGCGGCAAGTCATTCAGGGAGGCGGCAACATGCCGGCGTATGGGAAGAAACTCACTCCGGCCGAAGTGTCCGCGCTGGTGGCGTTCATGCAGACCTTGAGACCGGGATCTACGCCGCCTTCACAGAACTCCGCGCCTCCAGAGAATCATCTGCCCAGGGATGTGGCGCAAGCATTGCCGCCTGTGGTCCGTCCAAGCAAGTAGCGAAGTGAATTCAACTGTTAATGCCGCGCTGACTTCCTGGGAATGGAAGCCGTTCGCGGCCGCAATTCTGCTGTTAACCGCTCTGGTCTATTTGCGCGGTTGGGTCGGCGGCAGACGACTGCTGCGCGACACCGCCGATTGGAACAAGCTTTGGGCGTTCCTGGCCGGCCTGGGCGCGATATTTCTCGCTACGCAATCGCCGCTCGATACGTTTGACAATCTGTTCCTTTCGGCGCACATGGCGCAGCATCTCCTGCTGATGATGATCGCGCCGCCCCTGATTCTGATGGGCGATCCGGTCGTGCCGCTCCTGCGTGGTCTGCCCAAGCAGTTCGTGAAGGAAGCATTGGGGCCGTTCCTGACATGGCGTGCGCTACGGCGCCTGGGCGAGTTCGTGACCGCTCCCGCGTTCGCATGGTGCGCGTTTGCGTTCAGCACGATTTTCTGGCACATGCCGAAGTTCTACGAACTGGCGCTGCATTCTCCGCGATGGCACGGTATGCAGCATGCCTCGTTTTTTTGGATGGGCATTCTGTTCTGGTGGCCGGTTGTTGAGCCCGGGCCGGGTAAACCGAGGTGGCCGCAATGGGCGAAAATTCCCTATCTATTGTTGGCTGACATCCTCAATACAGCGCTCTCGGCCTTTTTCGTGTTCTCCGGACGGCTGCTCTATCCAACTTATGCAGCGATTCAGGCGAGTGGCGTGCGGCCGCAGGACGATCAGACGCTTGCCGGTCTCATCATGTGGGTGCCGGGATCGCTGATCTACTTAGTGCCCGCGTTGGTTATCGCGATGCGGCTGTTGACGAGCCCCCGGCTCGCTCGTCCTTCCACCGCGGTCCGCGTTGCACGACAAAGTCACGCGCGTAATGGACGATCGCTATTGATAGCTGTCCGCTGGCGGCGAGTTGCGCAGACCATCATGCTTCTGATTGCCATTGCGGTGATGGCGGACGGGTTTTTCGGACCGAGAGTAACGGCGTTGAACCTGGCGGGCGTGCTGCCCTGGATTCACTGGCGGGCGCTCTCGATTCTCGCCCTGCTGGCCGTGGGAAACCTCTTTTGCATGGCATGTCCCTTCACGTTGGTGCGCGATTGGGGTCGAAAGATATTGCCGGCAAAACTGAGATGGCCCCGGCGCCTGAGGAATAAATGGACTCCGGCGGCGCTGCTTCTGCTCTACTTGTGGGCTTACGAAGCGTTTGGGCTGTGGGACAGCCCATGGATGACGGCATGGATCATCGTGGGCTACTTCTTTGCGGCATTTGTTATCGATGGATTCTTTCGCGGCGCGAGCTTCTGTAAGTATGTGTGCCCGATCGGGCAGTTTCATTTTGTGGCTTCATTGATCTCGCCGCGCGAAATCGCAGTCAAGAGCGCAAAGACGTGCCAGGCCTGCACAACGCATGATTGCATTCGGGGAAATGAACACGCGCGCGGATGCGAGCTGTACCTGTTTCAGCCTAAGAAATCGGGCAATCTCGACTGTACATTCTGTCTGGATTGCGTGAAGGCTTGTCCGCATCAGAATGTCGGGCTTATTTCGATTGCGCCCGCGAAGGGATTGCTGACGGATTCCTATCGATCCTCGCTGGGAAGGTTGTCGAAACGAACCGACCTAGCGGCCTTAGTGCTGCTGTTCGTATTCGGAGCGTTTGTCAATGCCGCGGGCATGGTAAGTCCCGTCACAGTCTGGGAGCACGGATGGCACGCGCGGCTCGGAGGGGATGCAATGCCGTGGATTATTGCGGCGTTTGTGCTCACGGGTGCGGTCTTGATACCAGCTTTCGTGACGCTTCTCTGCGGAGCGCTGAATCGCATCGCGGCAAGAAGTGTGAATACGCGCGATCTCGTGACGCGATCCGTACTTGCTCTGGTGCCCATTGGCGTCGCCATGTGGGCCGCGCATCTGGCCTTCCACCTCGCGACTGGTTGGAATGCCTTCTGGCCGGCGGTACAGCGGATCGTTTCCGGATCGGGCCAATTCGCGCCGGCGATTATCGCGGGTTGGCTCACTCCGCTACAGATTCTGCTGCTCGATGCGGGGCTGCTGCTGACGTTGTACTCGGCCTGGAGAATCGCGCGGCAGAGCACCACACGCGACCGTACAGCCATGGCGTTGGTCGCACCCTGGGCGGTTGTTTCCTGCACGCTTTATGCGGCGGGAATCTGGATTCTGTTTCAACCTATGCAGATGCGAGGAATGCTGCATTGATACCGATACGCAGCCTTTGGATCGGGCTGCTGGCAAGCGCCCTGGCGCTAGCGGACGGTGGCACAGTGCAGTTGCGGAAACAAGCTGGTCCATTTTTGATAACGCTCTTCAGTACACCCTCTCCGCTGAGAAAAGGAGTGGCGGACCTGAGCGTCATGGTGCAACGGGTCAACGATCGATCGCCGGTGCTCGACGCGAATGTCAAGTTGCACCTTCGAAAGAGAGGCGGAGACAACATTATCGAGGTGTTCGCCCCGGCTAGGCACGAAAACGCAACTAATAAGCTGCTGTATGCCGCCAACGTGAATTTAGTCAGCGCAGGCGACTGGCTGGCGGAGGTAGAAGTGATCGAGGGAGGCGCCACCGCCGATGTTGCCGGCCAAGTCACAGTTCTGCCGGAATCGCCGCCGCTAATCGACCGCTGGCCTTACCTTCTGTTGTTTCCGTTCTTCATTGGCGTTTTCTTTTTAAATCGCTGGCTTCGGCGAAGAAGAGAACGTCTGTATTCGCGGAAATGGCTTTGAGCCGATCACCTAGCCGCCAAGCACCGCCATTGCCGCATTGCGCCCGTTGATGGCGATCACGCTACCTCCAGGATGCGTGCAAGCCCCACACAGGTACACGCCGGGCATTGGCGTTTTATAACGCAGACGATTGCTCCACATGTAGGCGGGCAGGCACTCGCCTTGAAAAATATGGCCGCCGGTGAGGCCGACCTTCTTTTCGATATCGGGAGGGCCCAGCGCTTCAGCTTCGATCACAGCATCGGGGATGTTGCTACAGAAGCGCGCCAGAGCATCGAGCGCACGCTGTTTGGCTAAATCGCGATGTTCGTCCCACGTCCCCGTCGCAAAGTTGATAGGGCACATATTGCGAGAAAACAGACATGGTGTGCGTACCCTCCGGCGCGACGGAGTTGTCGTGCGCGCTTTGGAAGTAAAGTTCGGTCCAAAGGTGATCAGGCAGTTCGCCCCGGCGTGCGGACGAGTAGCTTTCTTTCCATTGCTGTTTGTCGAGCGGAGTATTGATCTGGCCGAAGTGATGGGGCTCACATCTGCCCGGGCGGGCGCGGAAATTCGGAAGCTCGCGCAGCCAGACGTTCAGCTTTAGAGTGCAGCCTTGTATCGGTATTCCTTCCACCTGGGTGCGCCAGGCCAAATCTGTAGCGTTACCGAGGAGCTGAAGTGTTTTGCGGGGGTCGGCGTTTGAAATTACGATAGGTGCGTGGATGCGCTCGCCGCTTTCAAGCACAACGCCCTCTCCAGGCGAGATCCGCGCAACGGGTGTACTGGCTGCGATCACCGCCCCGGCTTCTTGCGCCGCATCGCCAAGAAAAAACGAGACCATCCCCATACCGCCTTTGACGTAACCCCACTGGCCTGGCAGGCCGCCCAGGCGCCCGGATGAGTGATGAAAGCGGATGGACGCTGTCCCAGGATCGAAAGGGCTCGCGTTGGTACCGATTACACCTTGCCCCAGATACGCGATCTGCAGCCGCTCGTCTGAGAGATAGCGCTCGACGAACTCGGCCATTGACCAATCGAACAGAAGCGCGCACGCTTCGGCATCGTTTCCGAGGCGATCTTCGATCTCTTCCCGCGTCGGTGGTTCGCCGATCCAGGCATCACGCTCATTGGGTGGGCGAATCGCATCGCGGGTGCGGCGGATGACATCCGACATGGCCCGCCAGCCTGCGAGATCCCGGGGCGAAAAGCGGCGCAGCTCGTCTTCGCTCTGCTCGTCGTCCTCGTAAAGCTGAACGCTGGATCCATCCTCAAACGGGACGAACAGGCCATTACTTGCGGGCGTCCAGTGGAAACCGCGCCGGTGAAGATTCAGCTCCTCGATTACGAGCGGATGCAACAGTCCCGCTAAATAGGCGCACGGAGAAAGCCGCACGCCGGGCCACGGCTCTTCAATCGTGCAGGCCCCCCCGATGCGCTCGCGAGCTTCGAGAACCAGCACCCGCTTGCCGGCACGGGCTAGATAGGCGGCACACGTAAGGCCATTGTGGCCGGCGCCCACAATGACGGCGTCCCAAGACTCGGCAGCGAGCTCGCGAACAGGCTTGGGTAGGCCGAGAAGCCCGAGGCAATCGACGGCGGAGCGGGATTGCCTGATCGGGCGAGATGTCATCGGTTGCGTCTCGTCTACGCTGTGCGTTGAACCTCTGCTTTGCTTTGGCCGGCGACAGCGGCCTGCGCTGCGGCCAATCGCGCGATCGGCACGCGATATGGCGAGCAGGAGACATAGTTCATTCCGATGCGGTAGCAGAACTCAACCGAGCTCGGCTCGCCCCCGTGCTCACCGCAAATCCCAACTTCCAGATCCGGTCGAGTCTTGCGGCCCAGCTTTACGGCGTATTCGATGAGCTTCCCGACTCCGTCCTGATCGAGCGCTGCAAACGGGTCCGCTTTGAAGATTTTCAGGTCCTCGTATTGCTTGGAAAACTTCGTGTAATCGTCGCGCGACAAGCCCATTGTGGTTTGCGTCAGATCGTTGGTGCCGAAGCTGAAGAAATCGGCCTCCCGCGCGACTTCGTCCGCGGTCAAGGCGGCGCGCGGAATTTCGATCATCGTGCCGACATAATATTTGAGTTCCTTCATGCCCGCCTGACCAAGGACTTCCTCAGCCACTTTGACGACGAGCGCCTTCTGGTTTTCGAGTTCCTTGACGTTCCCGATAAGCGGAATCATTACTTCCGGAATCACGTTGACGCCCTTCTTCTTAACCTGTACAGCCGCTTCGAAAACAGCGCGCGCCTGCATCTCGGTGATTTCGGGATACGTAATTCCCAACCGGCAGCCGCGATGACCAAGCATCGGATTGAATTCGTGCAGCTCCTCCACCCGATGAAGCAACTCTGGGAGATATTTCTTCAGTTCGCCCACGCCGACCCCGTAAGTCGCGGCCATTTCCTTCTTTTCTTTGGAATTGGCGGCAGGCAGCTTCGCGATGTCGACCATCAGGTTCTCGCGTTTTGGCAGAAACTCGTGTAGTGGCGGGTCGAGGGTGCGAATGACAACCGGGAATCCGTCCATCGCCTGAAAGAGCCCGGCGAAATCTTTGCGCTGCATCGGCAGCAGCTTTTGCAGAGCCTTCTTGCGAGTCTTCTCGTCCCGGGCAAGAATCATCGCCTGCATGTGAGCAATCCGGTCTTCGGCGAAAAACATGTGCTCCGTGCGGCACAGGCCGATACCTTCCGCGCCGAAGAGACGCGCTTGCTTGGCATCGCGCGGAATATCGGCGTTTGCCCGGACGCCGAAGTTGCCGCGAAACTCATCCGCCCATTCCATAAACGTGGCGAAGTAATGCGATTTCGGATCGGGCTCGCTGGTCTTGCATTGGCCTAAGTAAACTTCACCCGTACTGCCGTCGAGAGAGATCCAGTCGCCTTCCTTTAACACGATATTCTTACCGCCGATGATGATTATGGCCCGCTTCGAGCCTTCGTTGACACTAATCGTAGACGCTCCGACTACGCACGGCCGACCCATACCGCGCGCGACGACAGCGGCGTGGCTGGTAAGCCCTCCCACAGCCGTAACAATGCCTTTCGAGACATCCATACCGTGGATGTCATCTGGAGTGGTCTCTTTGCGAACCAAAATCACCGGGCCGCTCTTGGCGAGTTCGACAGCATCTTCCGACGAGAAAGCAGCGCGGCCAACCGCTGCGCCCGGAGAGGCGGGCAGTCCAGTAGCGATCTTCTGCAGGCTTTTGCGCGCTGCTGGATCGAGCACCGGATGGAGCAACTGGTCGAGCTGATTGGGAGCGACGCGTTGGATGGCTTCCCGCTTCGAGATCAATCCTTCTTCAACCATGTCCACGGCGACGCGCACAGCAGCGGGCCCCGTTCGCTTACCGTTGCGGGTCTGCAGCATGTACAGCTTGCCTTCTTCGATGGTGAATTCAAAATCCTGAACGTCGCGATAGTGCTTTTCAAGATTTGAGGTGATCCCGCGAAGCTGCTTATAGGCTTCCGGCATGACTTGCTCCAGCTCGGCAATAGGCTGGGGCGTCCGGATGCCCGCGACTACGTCTTCGCCCTGCGCATTCACCAGGAATTCACCATAAAAAGCTTTTTCGCCGGTGGATGGATTGCGAGTGAAGCCAACGCCCGTCCCGGAAGTTTCGCCCATGTTCCCGAAGACCATGGCTTGCACATTCGCGGCAGTGCCGATGGAATCCGGAATTTTTTCCATGCGGCGGTAGTAAACGGCTTTCGGCGTGTTCCAGGACTGGAAGACCGCATCGCGGGCGAGCATCAGTTGCTCCCGCGCGTTCTGCGGAAAGTCTTTGCCGGTCTCTTTTTTCACGAGCTTCTTATACTCGCCAATGATGAACTGCAGATCGCCTGGATTCAGATCGGTATCGAGTTTCGCTTTGACCTTCTCCTTCCGCGTGTCGAAAATATGATCGAACTTAGTCATGTCGATCTGAAGCGCCACTTCGCCGAACATCTGAATGAACCGGCGATAACAGTCATAAGCGAAGCGCGGGTTACCGGTTTTCTTGGCCAGAGCTTCCGTCGTTGCATCATTCAGGCCCAGGTTCAGGATCGTATTCATCATGCCGGGCATGGAAAACTTCGCGCCAGAGCGAACACTGACCAGCAGCGGATCGCCGCCCTCGCCCAGCTTCTTGCCCATTTGCCGCTCCAGCTTCTCGAGAGCCTGACGAATCTGTTCGTCTACTTCCTTCGGCACGCGGTTGCTGTTTTCAAAGAACAGGTTGCAGACCTCGGTCGAGATCGTGAAACCCGGAGGGACCGGGACACCTGCTTTGCTCATTTCGGCGAGGCCCGCGCCTTTGCCGCCGAGCACATCGCGCATCTTTCCATCGCCCTCGGCCGAACCGCCACCGAACGAATAAACGTATTTCTTCATAAAGAACTCTTTTCTCCTGACTTCACAAGCAAGTGTTTGTTTCTCTTTGCGGCTTAAGCACTTGCGCAGCCGCCTTGTGTAACAATTTCTGAAAAATCGGCGATGGTGGAGAACTCAGTCAAAAGGCTGTAAAGCAGCGCTAGACGATTCTGCCGGGTCGCCGGATCTGGGTCGTTTACAAGAATTTTATCGAAGAAGAGATCCACCTGAGGCCGGAGCGAAGCAATGCTGGCCAGGTTCTCGCGGTACGAATCGCTCTTCTTCGTGATCTCGCGGACTCGCAGGAAGGCTTGATAAAGATCCTGTTCGGGGCCGGGCTTGAGCAGAGCGGAGTCGGGCTGGTCAGCCCTTTCCACCTGTGCCTGTTTAAGAATATTTTTGATTCGCTTAAAGCTTGCCGCAAGAGGCTCGAAGTCCTCTGTCGGCCGGATGAAATGGATCGCATCGGCGCGATCCGCGAGATCGGCAAGCGTGGTCAGCGGCGCTGCCACTACCGCGTTCACTTCGTCGTACGCATACCCAAGCACGTCGCGCAAATAGAACTGTATTCGTTCTCTGAAAAATGCGCCGAGGTCATCGTTCTCGATGAACTTCGTCAACTCCAGCGGAAGCCGCGCTTCAAAAAGAATTTTGACGATGCCTTGCGCGGAGCGGCGTAGTGCGAATGGGTCCTTCGATCCAGTTGGGACGAGTCCGATTCGGAAGCACTGCGTCAGAGTATCCAGCTTGTCCGCGATAGAAAGGATTTGGCCTTCGAGCGTGCGCGGAATCGGATCCTCCATGCTCACGGGCTTGTAATGATCGTAAATGGCAACAGAAACAGCCTCGGACTCGCCTTGCGCTTTCGCATAGAGCCCGCCAACAACGCCTTGCAATTCCGTAAACTCTTTGACCATGTCGGTGCTGAGGTCGCATTTCGAGAGAAGCGCGGCGCGCTCCGTTGCTGCTCTATCAGCACCCAGTTGCTCAGTGAGTTCCCCTCCGAGTTTCACTACGCGATCGGTTTTGTCCTTATAGCTGCCAAGCTTGGCCTGAAACGTTACCTTGGCGAGGTCGGCTACCCGATCAGCCAGCGGTTTCTGCTGGTCTGCTTTCCAGAAAAAACGCGCGTCGTTGAAGCGAGCGCGCAATACCCGTTCGTTGCCCCGGCGGATCAAGCCATCCGGATCGCCGTCGGTGTTCGTGACGGCAACGAATTGCGGTGCCAGAGAGCCGTCCTCATTTATGACCGAAAAGTAGCGTTGGTGATGCCGCATGACTGTCGAGAGGATCTCTTTAGGCAGTTCCAGATAGGACGGATCGAAACTGCCACGAATGGGAGTGGGAAACTCAGTCAAGTAAACCAGCGTGTCGAGCAGTTCGTTATCCGGCTGGATACCTTGGCCAAGACCCGACTCAATCCTTTGCTTACGATCCTCCGCCCGGACGAGCACGAAATTCTCGCGAAGAACCTGTTCGTATCGATCGATCGTGACCGCGAGCGGATTCTTCGAGCCAAGAATTCGATGGCCGCGAGTTGTATTCCCTGAGCGAATGCCCGCGAGTTCGAACGGCACTGGCGCATCGCCGAGCAGGGCCAGAATCCATCGAATCGGCCGAATAAACCGAACGCCGCCCTGTCCCGTCCAATACATCGACTTCGGCCAGTTAATCCGTCCGATGACATCGGGCATTACGGAAGAAAGAATCGTACCGGCCGGCTCGCCTTTGTGAGTGACTGCCGCGAAGTAGCGCTCTCCCTTGGTGTCCTTTTCGCGTCGAAGCCCCTCGACCGTCGTGTTGTGCTTTTTTGCAAATCCCTGCGCGGCTTTGTCGCCAGCCGAAACGTAGGGGCCAGCGACCACCTCTTCCACATCGGCCACTTGCTCGTCAAGGCCGCGCACGCGGAAAGTCAAGCGGCGAGGCGTCGCATCGAGCAGATCGATTGTGCCGCGCAGCTTACCCGCTTCCGAGGACTGATAGTTCTCCCGCAGGCTCTGAAGCGCGAGCTCGGATCATCCAATCGGGAATCTCTTCGGTGCCGATCTCGAGCAGGAAATCGGCCATTATGCAGCCGCGCTTTCTTTCGGATTCTGCTGCTCAGACCAAGCCTGTGCAACTCCAACGGCCAGCTTACGCACCCGTCCGATGATCCCGACTCGTTCCGTCACGCTAATCGCGCCGCGCGCGTCGAGCAAGTTAAACAGATGGGAGCACTTCAGAACCTGGTCGTATGCGGCCAGAACAGGGAAGCGCTGTTTGTCTCCGCTTGCGCGAAAGAGTTCTAAGAGGCGCTGGCTTTCGCGCTCGTGCAATTCAAATTCTTGCCAAAGACCTGCAACGTCCGCCATCTCGAAGTTGTATACCGAAAACTGCTGCTCATCCGCCAGCCGCACGTCGGCGTACTTGAATCCTGGCGCCCACTCGATCTCATAGACGCTCTCGACATTCTGAAGAAAAGCGACAATACGCTCCAGCCCGTAAGTGATCTCGGCCGGAACTAACTCGAGATCGATCCCTCCGCACTGCTGAAAATACGTGAATTGCGTAATCTCGAGCCCATCGAGCATGACCTGCCACCCGATACCCCACGCGCCCAGCGTCGGCGATTCCCAGTTGTCTTCTTCGAACTTGATATCGTGCTTTCGCAAGTCGATCCCGATCGCTTCGAGACTACCCAGATATTGCTCTATGACATCGGCGGGGGTCGGTTTGAGGATGACCTGCAGTTGTTGGTGTTTATAAAGACGATTTGGATTCTCGCCGTAACGGCCGTCCGCCGGACGGCGGCTGGGCTGCACATAGGCCACTTTGTATGGTTTCGGTCCAAGCACCCGGAGAAAAGTTTCCGGAGCCATCGTTCCCGCGCCCACTTCGAGATCGTACGGCTCCTGAATGATGGTGCCCCGGTCGGCCCAATAGCGTTTTAACTTGAAAATCGTGTCTTGAAAAGAGTCCATCTCTGATTAAAGGCCTTCGAGCAGGGCGGGCGTGTGGAAGCGCCGCTCGGCGTGCTCTTCCATCCGGCGGATCAGGAACCGGCGCAGGTCAAGAGCCGTGTCCTTACGCCAGACGCGCGCGGGCAGCTCCGAAATGTGGGTTCTCAACATCGTTCCGGCGAGCTCGCGGGAACCCGGTGAGAGATTGCGATCGGGGTGGTCGGCCAGATCCGGTAGGAAACCCGAAAGACGTGTCGCCCAGAGCGAGAAATACGTGATCGCTGTCCAGATCGCGCCCGGCGCCCGCTCATGCATGAAATCGAGAATCGCGGCGAGCAAACGGAAAAAGCGTTCATTCGGTTCGTGTGGCGGGAGCATGTGATCGCAGACTTCCGCGATGTAATCGAGCGCGACGCTGGCATCGAATTCGTCGAGTAGATCGAATTGCGATTGCAGCAACTCGCACGAGTTGAGATTGACGAGTTCTCGTGTCTCTTTTTGTGAATACGATAAGTTCACTAGCGACAGCCGTTCCAGACCCGACCCGAAATTGCTTTTGGGTTTCCGCGCCCGCCTCGCCACCCCGCGCAGCTTACCCTGATCGCGGGTGAAGAAGCTTACGATGAGATCCGACTCGCGAAACGGGTAAGTCCGAAGAACATACGTCTCACTCACCCGAGCCGGCATGACGAATTAGGCCGGTGCCAAGCGAATTGCAGCCGGTGGAATTCTCAGAGTAACAAAGTGCGCCAAAATCCTTGTGGAAAAATGACATTTGCACAGAAGCATCGTTGCTGCCTGCCTGCTTGTTCTGGTTGTCGCAGTTTCGTGGGGACAAACGCCCCAGGAGGCTCCTCGCCTCTTGCTCACGCCGCAACGTTTGAAGCGATTAAAGCGCGATCGGGAGCGGCAAACGGTGCGCTGGACGAATTTCGAGACTCGGATCCAAACGGTTCCGGATTCTCCCCAGCGCGGATTTGAGCTGGCACTCTATTACGCTGTCACGAGTGACGAGGCGCGGGGCAGGGAAGCGTGGCAGTGGGCGCTGGCGCACCCTTGCGAGCGAAGACAGGTTGCCCTGGTGATCGATTGGGCCGGCGGATTGGCTCCTGCGGAGGCAAACCAACGGCTCGGAAATGCGAGTTGCCCGCCTGGACCAGCATCCCCTCAACGAGCGCTGCGGGATGCGCTTTTCATGGACATTGCGTTGGGCCGAGTCACGGCCGTGGCCGAATCTGTGAAGCAGAAGATTCTCAAGCCTATCGAGAACGGCGAGGCAACCGATCCGGTCGATCTCTACGCTGCTTGCGAGTTCCTCATAGCCGTTCGGGCGAGTCTTCACCACGATCTCCGGGAAGAAGCGCCGGATGCCTTCCTGAACTTGCCGGCTGAATTGCTCCTCGCTCTCAAGCCGGCTCAGGTAGAGCATCCCGGGCAGGCCACTCACATTGCAGCCTTGGTCCTGGTCGCCCTGGATCCCAACTTACAAAGCTCGCAATTTCTACAAGGCTGGGCGATGGAGGATCGGCAAATGATCTCGGAAGGCCCCGGTCTGGCATATGAGCTTTTGTGGGCCGATCCTTACCTGCCGGGCATCGGATATCAAAACCTCGATCCCTGGGTATACCAACCCGCCGGGCGGCTGTTTGCCAGAACAGATTGGAGCACCGACGCGTGCTGGATCTCGATTTCACCAAAGGGCTTGCAGCAGGAACACTGCCCGCTTGGTTTGGATCATGTCGTTGCCCACTTCGGACGTCTTAGTTTGATTCCGGCGAGCGAGGGTTGCACGGACATACCCGCCCACAAGAACAACGAGTCAGTGATTCTGTGGAATTTGCACCCTCATGAAACCATGCAGTACGTGGAGGGCAAAGCCAAGCACACGGCCCAGGCGGATCCGGCCGGCATGTGGCTAGCTGGCGAGAACCTTACACTCAAGGCCTGCACAGTCCGCGCCGGCCAACGCTGAACCGCTTGTTAGACTGAGAGTTTCCTTTATGATTGCAGCGACACAACTGCGCCCGGGTATGGTAGTGAAGTTCAATAACGAGCTTCATTCTGTTTTCAGCATGGTTCACCGGACGCCCGGCAACCTCCGCGGCTTTGTACAGGCGAAGATGCGAAATCTTCGCTCCGGCTCGATGATTGAACATCGTTTCTCGTCTGAAGATAAGGTGGAGCGGGTTGCTCTTGACGAACAGCAGATGGAGTATCTCTACGATGACGGCGAGTACTTCTACTTCATGAACACTGAAAGTTTCGAGCAGATGCATTTTACGAAGGATATCTCGGCGATGGCGTGAACTATCTGATTCCGCAGCTTCAGGTGAATGTCGAGTTTTACGAAGGAAAGCCTATCAGCGTGGAGCTTCCTCCTAGCGTGCAAATGACGGTGCTCGAGACGGAGCCTGGATTGAAAGGCGCGACCGTCTCGAATGTGACCAAGCCGGCGAAAATGGAAACGGGGCTTATGGTGCAGGTACCTCGCGTTTATCAATGAAGGCGAGAAGATCCGCGTCAGTACGGCGGATGGCAGTTACCAGGAACGAGCCTAGCTCTGAAAGTGGCCCTTTAAGTAGTCGTAGCTTTTGCGTAGGCTGGCAATCGGATCGCCCGGCGTTTGATCTTGCTCGACGAAATAGTTTTCAACGCCGGCGGCGTCCGCTGCCTTGAAGATGGCGGGAAAATCGATTGACCCGCTTCCCACTTCCTTGAATGCATCCGCAGGGACATTCTCGTTGTATTGAGTGGTTGTGAAGCTGCGTGACTTGTCCTTCAGGTGAACCAGCAGAACGCGGCCCGAGTACTTGTTGAGCAACTCCACCGGGTTATGCCCGCCGACGCTGGCCCAAAATACATCCAGCTCGAGCGAGACAATGCCTTTCTCGGTGCTGCTCATCAAAATATCGAGACCAGTGGTGCCGTTCATCGGCTTGTACTCGAAGGCGTGGTTGTGATAGCAGAGCTTCAGATCGTTAGCCTTCGCCTTTTCACCGGCCTTATTCAATTTGTCGGCGAGATTCTTGAACATGTCGGGGCCGCCTCGTTCTGCCGGCGGGATATACGGAACGACGACGTACTGAAAACCGTGCTGTTTGACATCGGCCAAGGTCTGATCGAGCTTACTGCCTCCCTCCATGAAGATTGCCGTGTCGACATGCACGCTGACGGCTTTAAGGTTGGTCTTCTGAAGCGCCGGCCAGATCTTGTCGAGCCCGGCATAGATCGCTTCCACCTCTTGGTAGCCGATGTCCTGGATAGCCTGAAGCGTGGCGAGCGGATCCTTCCCAATAACGTTCCGAACGGTGTAGAGTTGCACGCCCAAATTGCTTGCGCGTAGTGGCTCGCGGGCGTAGAGAAGCTGGGTGGCGGGTAGCAAGGCGGCTGTTCTGGCGACGAAGGTGCGGCGGGAGATTCGTGACATGACTTCAATACTATCTACCTCACGGTCCGGCTGCGAGCGTCTGGTGTCGGCATCGGCTGAGTGCGCCAATCGCCCTTGAATCCAGGGCGCAGGCGCACGTGGCTCGAATCGATCAACATAGTGCCATCCCGCAGCTCGTCGAACCTGGCTTCTGTTGTCGCGCCATAAAAGGCAGAGAGCAGATGCATGTCCTTGGTCGTCGCTTGGTGCAGAGCCCGCATCCTGTAGGCGCGCTTTCCGAATGTGACACGGCGGAATTCGATTCTGATTTTGCAATACTTTTGCGGCCGGAAACGCGCTTCCAATTGCGTCAACGCCCCGCTTACCACAGCTCCACGCGGGATTATGTCCGGGCCGGCGCGCACCGGGTCCAGCAAAACACCTGTCACCGAATCGCCGGTATAGGATGTCTCGTCGTCGATACCGGAGCTGAGCGCGATACGCAACTCGAGGCCGGGCGGAAGCATTGGTTCTCGAGCGGCAATGGGAGCCGGGGCAGGGGCAGCTTCGGGCGTATCGGGGAGGTCAAAACGCAACGTCGATTCCGCTCCATATTCGTGGCAATCCGAATAATCGCCTTTGCTGACGGTGAAAATATGCGATTCGTCTTCGAGTTGCAGCACGAAAGACGCGGGTATCAGCGCGTCCCTTCCGGAAAGCCGGGTGAGTTGATACTTCACTTCCGTGCGGGCCGACTGAATGCTGGAATTGAACGGAACATCGTAGGGAATCACTTCAAGACTCGCGAGTTGAAGATTCGATTTGTGAACTGTGAAGGAGCCGCGGAATGGTGCAATGACGAAACCGCCGCCGGTCGCGTACATGCGGTACCACGTTACCGGCGCGGGAACGTCAAAGGTAAACCGATACCCATCCGAGCCGCTGGATGGATCGTAGGCTGAACGCGATTCCCCGCGACAGGAAAATATTCCGCAAATAGCCGATGAACTGCCCCGAAGAAATCGGACCCGTGCGAACAACGTCGGCAACTTCGGCCGATGAAAAAAGCGTGGACAGCCCATGCCAGGAATAGATCTCTTGGCCTTCAGACACACCTACGTCGAGGCGCAGCCGGTCGGTCAGAAGCTCATTCGCGGGTTTGATAATGGCGGCCGGGCCGTGCAGGGCCAGCTCGAAACCGGGGTCGCGGTAATAGGCCCGATCGAGAGTTTCGACGCATGTATAGTTCGCTGTCTTTGAAATCTGCCCGAGGATGTTCTGCTTGATGGACGAGAGGAGTTGGCTGGGATCGTCAGCGGCCATGCAGGTTGCGATGAGCAACAACGAAATGCACAGCCCACGCATCGCTACAATGAATTTACGCTACTCAGGACGACCGAGGGCCGTTTCGTGCCGCTGAAACAGGCGAAGCGCCACGATCGCCGCTATTGCCAGTGCGGCAGCGATGGAGACGACAAGAACCCAATGGCCTAACAGGTATTGGAAAGTTTGGTGTCCGTAGCGCTGAGCAAGATAAGCCAGAGTGAAATAGCGGATAGCTCTGGCTGCAGCGACCACGGCGGCAAAGTAGCCCACTCTGACTTGCAATGCGCCGGCGCAAAACACGGGAATTTTCATCGGCAGAGGAATGGGGGAGACTGCCGGAATAAAAACCGTGAACAACCCGTAGCGCTGGAACCAGATATGCAAGCGAGCTCCGCTGCGGCTACCGATGTGTTTCGCAAGCAGCACCTCCCCTCCCTTTCTTGCGATACCGTACAGCACCAGGCTGCCAATGAGCGAGCCAGCGATGGCATAGACGGCCGCGAAATAGGCTTGGGCGGGGTGCTCGGAAGCGATGGTCACCAGAAGCGCGTCCACCCCGCCCACGATGGGTAAGCCCAGCGAATCAACTAAGGCGAGGAACAGCAGCCCCGGTGGCCCCCACAGGATGAGCACGTGGGCGAAGTGCTGCCAAAATCCGAAGAGGCTGTGAAGAAGATGCTTCAGGGGATGCTCCGATTTGGGTGAAGCATCGTCAAGAACTGCTCCTCATCAAGAATGGGAACGTTGAGGCCCCGAGCCTTGTCGAGTTTGGAACCCGCATCTTCCCCGGCCAGAACATAGTTCGTCTTGCTACTCACTGAACCCGCTACCTTGCCGCCCGCTTCCTGGATGCGAGCCTTGACGTCTTCCCGCTTCAGAGTGGGGAGTGTTCCGGTCAGAACGAAAGTCAGCCCGGTAAGCGGCCCTTTTGTCTTCCGCTGCTTGGGCGCCGTGAACGTCAGGCCCGCCGCACGCAACCGTTCGACGAGTTCACGATTGCGCTCCTCGGCAAAGAACTGCCGGATGGATTCGGCCACTTTAGGGCCGATCTCATTCACCTCCTGCAAAGTTTCGGCCGAGGCGTTCATCACATCGTCAAGGCTGCCGAAGTGATCGGCTAAGAGCTGTGCCGTGCGCTCGCCCACGAACGGGATGCCCAGGCCGTTGATGAGACGCGGTAGCGGCCGGGAGCGCGAAGCGTCGATATTGTGAATGACCTTGGTCGCCGATTTCTCGCCCATGCGCTCGAGCTCGAGCAGCTGGTCGACCGTGAGCCCATACAGGTCGGCAATGCCGTGGACGACCCTCCGATTGAGAAGCTGATCGACCAAGGCATCACCCATGCCGTCAATGTCCATGACCCCGCGTGAAGCAAAGTGGAGCAGGGATTCACGCAGCCGGGCGGGGCAGTTGGTGTTGACGCAGCGGCTGGCCGATTCCCCCTCTTCGCGAACGATGTGCCCGCCGCAAACGGGACAGGTTGCGGGCATGCGGAATGGCCGCCGGTTTCCGCCGCGCTCTACCACGCGAACAATCTTCGGAATGACGTCGCCGCTGCGCTCCACTAGTACGGTGTCGCCGATCTCGACATCCAGACGTGCGATCTCGTCTTCGTTATGAAGGGTCGCGCGCGCGACCGTCACTCCGGCCAGGCTGACCGGCTTCAAATGAGCCACCGGCGTGAGCGCGCCCGTGCGTCCGACTTGAACTTCAATATTTTCGAGCACGGTGCTTGCCTGGCGAGCCGGGTACTTGAAGGCGATAGCCCAGCGCGGCGCCTTCGCGGTCCAGCCAAGCCGCTCCTGCTGCTCGACGGAGTTCACTTTGGCAACAACACCGTCGGTCTCATAGGGCAGAGTGTGTCGTTTCTCCTCCCAACCGTGAATGAAACTCAGGAGTGCATCGAGGTCGCGGCACTTGTGGCGATGCGGGTTCACTTTGAAGCCCGCGGCGTTGAGTGCTTCGAGACTCTCCCAATGAGTGGGAAGCGCAGGACGGCCGTCGCGAAGAAGGAAATAGGTGAAGTAGTCGAGCTGGCGAGCGGCAGTAACGGAAGGATCGAGCGCACGAAGCGCTCCCGCTGCGGCGTTCCTGGGATTCGCAAAGCGCGATAGGCCCGCGGCCTCCCGCTCTTCATTCAGGCGTTCGAAAGACCTACGCTGCATGACTACTTCACCGCGAACCTCGAAGGCTTTGATATCCAATTCGCTGCTGCGTAGGCGAAGCGGCAGAGAACGGATGGTGCGGGCGTTTTCGGTGACCTCTTCGCCGACACGGCCGTCACCTCGCGTGAGTGCCCTATCAAAGCGGCCGCCGCGGTAGTAGGTGGCCATGGAAAGGCCGTCCAGCTTCAGTTCGGCCACGTACTCATAGGGTTCCGCCTTGAGGAGCGTGCGAACACGCGCGTCAAACTCACGAAGCTCCTGTTCATTGAGAGCGTTATCGAGGCTCAGCATAGGCGAGCTATGCGGAACCTTAACGAAGCCTTCACGAGGCCGGCCGCCGACACGCTGAGTGGGCGAATCGGGAGTTCGCAATTCAGGATGCGAATCTTCCAGATCGCGGAGCTCCCGCATCAGGCGATCGAACTCGGCATCGCTGATTTCCGGGCGATCCAGAACGTAGTAAAGATACTCGTGGTGTTCGAGCTGTTTACGAAGATCTTCCGCCCGTTTGGAACGCGATTCTTTCATTCCTGAACCTATAATGTGAGCTTGGAATCATTCCACGCGAAACGCGCAGCAATCGTCTTCAACCCCGTTGCAAGAGGGCTATCGCGGCACAGACGCTCGCTTCAACGTACCATCGACATACTGCAGGGGCACGGGATAGATTCCACCCTGGTCGAGACGAAGGGACCCGGTACCGCGGGATTGCAGACGCGCGGCGAGATTGAAGCAGGATGCGACTTGATTATTGCGGCAGGAGGCGACGGAACTATCAACGAAGTCGCGACGGGAATGGTCCACACGGGTGTTCCGCTTGCGATCCTGCCAGGTGGAACGGCGAATGTGCTGGCGCACGAGATACGCCTCTCGAAGCAGATTGAACGCGTAGCCGCACAGATTCCGAAGCTGCAGCCGTGCCGTGTAGCAGTCGGGAAGCTGAGAATGGGCTCGCAGCAGAGAGTCTTTCTCTGCATGGCGGGCGCGGGCCTCGATGCCGAGATCGTGTATCGATTGAATCTGGACCTGAAAGCGGCTCTCGGCAAGTTCGCTTACTACGTATGCGGCTTCGGGCAGGTGCTCCGGCCCTTAACCGAGTTTGAGGTGATGGTTGACGGCGAGCGACACCAAGCCAGCTTCGCCTTGATTAGCCGGGTTCGAAACTACGGCGGCGATCTCGAGATTGCGCGCGGAGCCTCACTGTTGAGAAATGACTTCGAGGTCGTGCTGTTCCGCGGAACCCAAAGCGCGCGCTATCTGCAGTATCTTTTTGGCGTCGCAATCGGTCGGACACATCAGATGAAGGGATGTTCCGTTTTGCGGGGGCGCTCGGTCGTATGCCAGCAACCGGCGAGCGGGAATATCTACGTTCAAATGGATGGAGAACTGGCCGGCCATTTACCGAGTGCGATGGAGATCCTCCCAGACGCCCTGACACTACTCGTTCCGTCGGAATATCTGGCAAGAGAACAGGCGTTGACCGCCGTTCCCGCTTGCGCCTGACTCGCGGCGCATGGATAACATCACACATTCTCTGACGGGTTTAGTTCTGTCGCAGGCCGGTCTCAGGCAGTTTTGCCCGCGAGCCACGGCCCTGCTGCTGCTTTCGGCAAACGTGCCGGATGTTGACATCATCTGGGCTCGCGGCGGGGCACTGCGCTATTTAGAAATGCACCGCGGGTACACACATTCACTGCTGTTGCTGCCATTGATGGCGGTGGTCTGCGTGCTTCTGGTGGCGGCGGGATTTCGGGAAAGACTGCCCTGGACGCGTGCGTGGCTGCTCTGTTGCGTGGGCGTTGGGAGCCATCTGCTGCTGGATTGGACCAACAGCTACGGGATCCGGCTGCTTCTGCCCGCCTCACCGCGATGGTTTCATTTAGATCTGAACGGGTTGTACGACGTGTGGATCTTGGCCGCGCTGGCGTTTGCCGCCGTGTGGCCCTGGTTTGCTGGGCTGGTCAGCAGAGAGATAGGAGACCGAAAGCCGGGCGGACGTGGAATCGCCTGGTTGGCGCTCTTGTTCTTCTTCTTTTTCGATGTTGGACGCGCCGTTCTACACGCGCGCGCTCTGGCCCAGATGGAATCGCGCCTGTATGACGATGCCCCAGCGGCGGAGGCAGCAGCTTTGCCGAATTCGTTTACACCGCTCGAATGGGGAGGCGTGGTGGAAACAGCAAAGGCTTATCGATTGCTGCGTGTCAATGTCACCGGACAACTGGACCTGTCTACTGCTGCGGTGTTTTACAAACCCGCAGTCACGCCGGGCCTGCAAGCCGCGGAGGCCACACCGGCTTTTCGATATTTTCGCTATTTTGCCCGCTTCCCGGTCTGGTCGGAACTGCCGGTCGCAACCGCGTCGGGTGAGTACGTGCGATTCGATTTGACAGATTTACGGTTCGGCACCCCAGGCCGTGGCTCATTTCATTGCATTGCGCTCGAGGATAGCCAGAACCGGCTACTCGGATCGTGGTTTACGTTCGGTTCAGGGATGGATCTGGGATGGGGCCAATGAAGCTCCGTTTATGGAGCTAAACCGCCAGCTTGATCCCAGGCAATCCGCGACAATACGCCGACTCAGCTGGCCTGGATCCACATTGTAGCTCCCCGATTTCACGGCGGTCATCAGATAGGTAACTTGGGCACGCATCGCCGAAGCGCCGTGTTCAAGACCGTTGAGCACGGAACTCAGCTTGGTCAGTTGGAGCCCCGCGGAAATTGGAGAAGCCGTCGAGGCCGCCTTATCGTTCGTTTCAGGTTTTCCATTAGTCATAGCGTTAACCCATCCCCGGCTTTCTTTGCCGTGGTGCTCACTGTAAACCTTATCGGCGACTCTAACTGCTTGATTTAGAGGCGTAAGAGGCACAATTGCGAGGCCGTGTACAAGCCGGACGGGGCGTTCCGGCGGGTCCGCTCCTTACAGGGACGGCTGGGAAAAAGCTTTAGGCGACCTTGTTGCGCTCGTCTTCTGCCACTTCGGCCCAGTAGGCGTCGAACAGATCGGGCTTCAGCTCGAGGGCCCGCAGCTCGATTTGGTCAATTGAAAATTCGAACCCAAATTGGCCTAAGTCGAAGTCATCATTGTCTTTTTCTTTGACCGCCTCAATGTAGAGCCGGGCGGCTTTGCTCAATCGCGCCTTGGCCTCCTGCTTGTGCAGCTCCTTTAATTGCTTGAGGGCCTCGGTGTCCTTTTCGCGCTGGCGGCGAAGACGCGATTCCTGGATACTCAGATTGTTCAGATCCTTGCGGTAGGTGAGGAAAATCTTGGCTTCGATGAGGTGCTTGCGAACGGCTTCGTCTTCCTTCGGAAATTCGCCGGCGAACTCCATGCGGCCCAGAGCATAGATGCCCATTTCGAGAGCGGGAATGCGGAGCAAGCGCCAGTCGGTATCGGCCAGAGATTGGACGAGGTTGCGTTGGTCATCGCTCGTGGGGTCCCAGCGTTTGAAGAAGTCAGCGACGTGAGCTTCGTAGTAACCGGCATCGTCGCCGGGCAGCAGAACGGTGCGGCCGGTGAGTCCGGTTTTGACGGCATTTAAAGAAGATTTGGCTTTACCTGTCTCGGAAGTTGGTCCGGAGGAAAGCTGCGCGTTCTTCTGGTTCGCGGCGACAGGAGATAGAGAGAGTAAAAACCGCCCCTCTGCCTCATGACTTAACTGTCTACTTCTCACCCGCTCATGAATAAACGTTAAGACTTCCACTAGTCAACCACCTACAAAAGCGGCGGCAACCGACTAGCCGAGTTGATGGAAGCCCTTAGCCTGGTATTCGAAGCCACTCCAAGCTGGAATCTGCTGCTGTTTTTCCTTCCGCCCGAAGATCACCAATTGCCGACGCATGGTCGAGCAGTCGCCGAATACGTCCGCAGCCTTGATCATCTCTTCATATTTGGCGAGCAGATTATTGGCATTTTGGACCGTTCCGGGATACGTGATCAATACCTTAAGCGGAGCGTTGAACAGTTGTAGCTTATTTATCTCTACAGCAGTGCTTTCCGCATAGTTTTCGTGCTCCAACGCCACGCAAATAAAATGCGCATAGGTCAAGTGACTTGCAAAGTTCGTCGTATCTTTGTCGCGGTAGAACATGGCATCCAGCGTGTAATAGTCACCGGGATAGCATTGAAGCCCGAGTTCTCTGGCGATATCTGGAAATAGAATTGATCGCATCATGCTGGTGTACTCGCGATAGCTATTCCAGAGATTCACGATTGTGGGCTGCTCTCTTAACGTGATCTTGATAAAGGCATCGTAAAACTGTGCCGGTGACGGACCGCAGGGTGTGGCTACGCTGCTATCAGTGCTTAATGTTTCGTTTGTCGACATCGCAGATTAAGATAACAGCAAGTTCCGCTGTGCTGGTGCTGCTGGCCGAATTCGGTGAAGACATGCCGCAGTTTCCTACGGCTGCGCATTTAGCGAGTGGGGCGGGTTTGTGCCCAGGCAATGCCGAGAGCGCCGGCCAGCGCCTTTCTGGACGCACGCGCAAGGGGGACCGTTATGTGCGCCGGATGTTAGTGCAGAGTGCCTGGGCGGCTTCGCGTGCCAACGATTGTTTTCTGGCGGCGCTGTTTTTCCGCACTGCGCAACGGCGTGGGTTCAAGAAGGCTGCGGTCGCGGTTGCCCATCGTATCCTGATCATCGCCTGGCATATTCTCGCTGAGTCAGGCGTTGAATATCACGAACACGGCGGCGATCATTTCGACCGCCGCAATCCGGAGCGCACCCTGCGCAAGCTCTCGCTCCGATTGGAAGCCATCGGTTATCGGGTCACGCTCCTCGCGCCACCTAAGCCTGCCACCCTGCATCGGAACCGCCCCTGCCCAGGCCCACCGTCGATCCGTCCGACTGCCCTAAATGCGCCCAGTGGAGTTGCCCCTATGCATCCACGCCGTTAGCCGCAAACTGCAAAGCTCGACTCCGCCTCAGTAACTTTTTTTATAACTTAACCGGGTTGTTTTCGAAGAATTGGGTGTTTCCAAGAAACGTTCCGCCGCCGCCAGCACAAGAACAGGGATGAAAAAAAGCGTCAGAATCTTGCTACTTTTTCTTCTGATTGCTGGTTCGAATGCCAAATTGGGCCGATCGCCTTGCGGCGGGCCCGCCGTGGTATGATCTCAAAGTCAACGAACTGAAGCGTTTGGCAGTATACTAGCGTACAGAGTGAAACGCTTATTCGTATGTTAATTGAACGCGGGAGTAATTCAGCGGTAGAATGCCAGCTTCCCAAGCTGGACGTCGCGGGTTCGATCCCCGTCTCCCGCTCCAACCGTTTGAATCGCGCGCACCGAACAGCCTCCGAACCCCAATGCCCCAGATGCGACCGCTGCTCGCAATCTGATCCTTCCCAGTAGTTTTGCCGCAACCATTTGCGCCGTCTTCATCGGCAGGCGGGCGTACAATTCTGAGGGAAGGCCGGTTCCTTCAGAAGAGGCATCCTCATATGTGTCTCGCGATCCCTGCTAGAGTCATACAGCTATCAACGGATGAGGAGAGTCGTGCGTTAGTCGACGTAGTCGGCGTGCGGCGTCACATCGACATCGGATTGTTGCAAGATGACCCTCCACGAAGCGGAGACTGGGTTCTGGTGCATGTCGGATTTGCCATGAGCAAGATTAGCGAAGAACAGGCCCTGGATCAGTTGCGGACCCTCTCGATGCTCGGCGAGGACAAAACTGTGCTGGAAGAGGTGCAAGGCTACGGGTCCACTGAAACAATCCTGAACGATCCCGCGCCCATTGCTGAGATCGGATCTTGAGGCGCTCCTATGAAATACGTGGATGAATTCCGGGAAGCCGGAGTGATCGGTAAAGCCGCTGAAGAGATTCGTCGCCTGGCCGATTCGCAGCGGCACTACCGGTTCATGGAAGTGTGCGGTGGCCACACCCACGCCATTTACCGTTTCGGGCTGAAAGATCTTCTGCCGCCGAATATCGAGTTGATTCATGGCCCTGGTTGCCCGGTCTGTGTTCTACCTATGGGACGCATTGACGATGGGCTTTCGGTGGCGCAAGATCCAAACGTAATTTTCACCGCGTTCGGAGACATGATGCGCGTTCCGGGAACGCAAGGCAGTCCGCTGGAACAAAAAGCGCGTGGCAAGGACGTTCGCATTGTATACTCACCTTCCGATGCTTTAAAGCTGGCACAGAATAATCCCGATAAACATGTGCTCTTCTTCGCTATCGGTTTCGAAACCACGGCTCCCTCCACTGCGCTGACTCTGATGCGCGCCAAGAGCCTGGGCCTGCGGAATTTCTCTGTCTTCTGCAATCACGTCACAATCATCCCCGCCATTCGTGCCATTCTCGATTCGCCCGACATGCGTATAGACGCGTTCATTGGCCCGGGGCACGTTTCCACTGTGATTGGGTGCCGTCCCTATGAGTGGATCGCGAAAAATGAGCGCAAACCGATCGCGGTCTCCGGCTTCGAGCCCGTTGATATCTTGCAGTCGATCATTATGGTGCTACGTCAGCTCAAGGCCGGCGAGGCGAAGGTAGAAAATCAGTACACGCGTGTAGTTCCGTGGGAAGGAAATCACGCCGCTCTGAAAGCGATGGCCGAAGTCTTCGAATTGCGCCCCTACTTTGAATGGCGTGGAATGGGGTTCATTTCACAATCTGCTTTGCGGATCCGAACAAGCTACGCTGCCTGGGATGTCGAGCAGCGTTTCCATGTTCCCGGCGTGCGTGTAACGGATCCCAAAGCGGCTCAGTGCGGTGAGGTGCTCAAAGGCGCTCTAAAACCGGTGCAGTGCAAGCTGTTTGGCAAAGAGTGTACGCCCGAGCATCCCATCGGCGCTCTCATGGTCTCGTCCGAGGGGTCCTGCGCGGCTTATTACAACTACGAACACCGCAAGTCAGCCCTACTAAACGATATTGAGACGACTATCGCCATCTCAGCCTGAGCCAAGCCGACCATGCGCACGGCTCCCCCGAAAATCCGGTTTCGCGATTCCCAGATTGAGATGGCTCATGGCGCCGGAGGCAAGGCAAGCCGTCGGTTAATCGAGGGTTTGTTCGCGCCATTACTTTTTCCTGTATCCTCTGAGCCGCTCGGCGATGCGGCGCATATAAGCGTCAACGGATCGAAACTGGCGATTACGACGGACAGTTTCGTCGTGAAGCCGCTTCGTTTTCCTGGTGGATCCATCGGTGAGCTTGCCGTGAATGGGACGGTGAACGATCTGGCGGTCTCAGGCGCGATCGCCGATAACCTCGTGGTGACCTACGTTCTGGAAGCCGGCCTGCCCACCGAAGAGTTGGAGGCGGAAGTCCGGGCTATGGCGCAAGCTGCCGAACGGGCAGGAGTCGCAATCGTCGGCGGCGATACCAAAGTGGTCGAGCACGGCAAGGCGGACCGAATGTACATAACTACTGCTGGAATCGGTCGCCTCATTCCGGGCCTGGCCCTTGCAGCCCGAAGCGTTCGTCCCGGCGATAAAGTTTTGCTTAGCGGGCCGATTGGCGACCACGGGATTACTATTCTGCTCGCGCGCGGCGAGCTCGATATCCAAGCCGAATTATGCTCCGATACGAGACCGGTGCTTCCGCTGGTGCAGGCTATGGCAGCTGCGGCGGGCGCTGGCATTCGGTGGATGCGCGATCCAACTCGCGGCGGAGTTGCTACCTGCCTGAATGAGCTTGCCCGCGATTGCGGCTTGTGCATCGCGCTTTTCGAGCAGGACGTGCCGGTACGCGATGGGGTGCGCGGTGCTTGCGAACTTCTTGGTCTGGATCCGCTGCAGATCGCCAACGAGGGGCAATTCCTGGCAATACTCGCCCCTGAGCACGCTGGTGCAGCCCTGGCTACTTTAAGAGCAACTCCAGGAGGACACGAGGCCATGATCGTCGGCGAAATGCGGCAACAGCCAGCCGGTACAGTCTTGGGGATCACGGGATACGGTGG
The DNA here is from genome assembly GCA_963762495.1 of uncultured Acidobacteriaceae bacterium. Classification (GTDB taxonomy): domain Bacteria; phylum Acidobacteriota; class Terriglobia; order Bryobacterales; family Bryobacteraceae; genus Bog-105. The sequence continues at coordinate 18,104 of CAVXKZ010000006.1, read as the reverse complement.
AACGCGTGTAATCGATATGCTCGTGGGCGATCCGCTTCCTCGGATTTGTTAGGGCATGCCACCCGTCGCAATAGATCTTGCTCATCACGTAGAAAAAGCTTTCGCGGAACGCAACAGCATTTGTGAGGAGTTCTTCGCAAACGAGTCGCAGCCCCTCGCTGCCGCCTGCCGCGATATGTCGGAGCGGTTCCTGAATGGCGGGCGCTTACTCGCCATGGGCAAGGGGCCGTACGCAACGGATGCCCAACACGTGTCGGTTGAATTCGTTCATCCGGTGATCGTGGGCAAGCGCGCGCTGCCTGCGCTTGACCTGTCGCTTTTATTTCTTCCCTGGCTGCGAGCTCTGCTGGAGCCCGAAGATATCGTGATGGGCTTCGGACCGCCGGAAGGAGATCCTGAGATCGAAGAAGCGCTCAGCGAGGCGGCGACGCGAGGCGCCATGACATTTTCGCTACCCGGCAAGAAAGGCTCCTATGCGTTGCATACGCCGACGGGCAACGCTTTTGTCCATCAGGAGTTGATGGAGATTCTGTATCACACGCTTTGGGAAACGGTGCATGTGTTTTTCGAACATCGCGAACTGGGCCATGACGTCGGCGATGCCGGCTTTCTTTATCCGTTCCTGGGCAAAGAGAAGCAGCAGACGCATGGAATTGTGGACCAAGTGGCGGATTCGATAAGGACGAAGGTTCAGGAAGACGCGAAGCTCCGGGCGCAGGTCGCCAGAGAACAAGCGGAGCGCATTGCGAACGCGGCGCTGGCCATCGCGGGGCGCGTAAGCCGAGGCGGCAAGTTGATTCTTTTCGGAAACGGCGGATCCGCCACCGACGCAAATGATTGGGCCATCGATTGCGTTTCTCCACCTGCCGGCTTCCGTCCTATTCCCGCTATATCGCTTTCTTTCGAGCCCGCGAACATCACCGCGCTCGCCAACGATGTCGGAACAGAAGTGGTCTTTCTGAGGCAGTTGATCGCGCAAGCCCGTCCGGCGGATATCGCGATTGGGATCTCAACGAGCGGCGGTTCCAAGAACGTAATCTCGGCGCTCGAGGAAGCGCGCAAACGCGGCCTCTTAACAGTTGGTCTCCTGGGATATGACGGAGGCGAGATCGTTCGCCGCGGCCTGGCCGACCACGCGCTGGTTGTGCATTCCGATTACATTCCGCGAATTCAGGAGGTGCAGGCTTCCACTTATCATGCGATTCGGGAACTTCTGGAGATAGCCGGGCATGGCGGAATTTGAGCTTTTTGGAACTGCCAGTTGCCCGTTCACGCAAGAGCTACGGGACTGGCTCGATTGGAAAGGACGCGAGTTCATCGAATACGATGTCGAAAGTGATGCCGACGCGCTGAAGAGAATGGAGGCTCTTACCGGCGGCCAGCGAACCGTCCCCGTTCTGGTTGAGGATGGCAAGGTGGTTCAAATCGGGTGGCAGGGCCGCGGTTGTGTGGTGAAAGCTGCGTCGTGAAAGTAGATAACACGTGAATGCTGCGCGTCTCATTCGCGTGCGCGGTGTGGTGCAGGGCGTGGGATTCCGGCCATTCGTGTATTGGCTCGCACGCGCCAATGCTCTCGTTGGCTGGGTGCTGAACCAGGAAGATGGCGTTGAGATCCACATTGAAGGCTGCGATGCAAGTCTTCGGGCGTTTGTCAGTGGATTAACGGCTGACCCTCCACCCGCGGCTGACATCAGCTCGCTTGAAATCTCGGAACGCGAACCTGCGGGATTGGCTGAATTTACCATCCGCGATAGCCACCGCGCCGGACCGCCTTCGGTTCGTATCTCGCCTGATCTGCCTGTCTGCGATGCGTGCCTGGTGGAGTTATTCAATCCGGCAGATCCCAGATTTCTTTACCCGTACATCAATTGCACCAACTGCGGACCGCGCCTCACCATTGTTGAGAGTCTGCCGTATGACCGCTCGCGCACCACTATGCGGCACTGGGCGATGGACGCGCTCTGCGCAAATCAATACGAAGATCCACTCGACCGCCGCTTCCACGCTCAACCGGTTGCCTGCCCCGCTTGTGGTCCCCATTATTCGCTCGAGTTTTCCGAGGGTTCAAAGCACGGCGATGCTGCCAGCATAAGAGCCGCGGCCGAACTGCTCGGCGCGGGACGTATCATCGCGATTAAAGGAATCGGCGGATATCACCTGAGTTGTGATGCCTCGAATCATGAGGCAGTCTGGGCGCTCCGTGAACGCAAGTTTCGCAAAGAGAAGCCGTTCGCGGTAATGGTCAGCGGTGTCGACGTCGCTCGCCGCCTGGTTGATCTCTCGCCCGCCGCTGAAGAACTTCTGCGCTCACCGGCCCGGCCCATCGTCCTCGCGCCTGCGAAAGTGGTACTCACCGGCGTTGCTCCCGGAAATCATGAATTGGGAGTCATGCTCCCGTATGCGCCCCTGCATCATCTGCTTTTCGCTGTGGGCGCGCCCGAGGTTCTGGTCATGACCAGCGCGAACCGCTCCAGCGAACCGATTGCTTATCGCGACGAAGATGCCCGCCAGCGCTTGTCGGGCATTGCCGACGCGTATCTCATCGGCGAGCGTCCTATCGCGCGGCGCGTGGACGATTCGGTAGCTCGTGCAGGCGTCTTTGGTCCCATGATTCTACGCCGTTCGCGCGGCTATTCACCCGGCGCGGTAACAACCTTCCCCGAGACTCGCCCGATATTAGCGGTGGGCGCCGATCTGAAGAACACCGTTACGTTGGTCGTCGGCGGACAGGCCTTTGTAAGTCAGCACATCGGTGACCTGGATGACTACGCATCCTTTGAAGCCTTCCGGGACACGATTCAGGATTTTGTCGGCATGTATAGCGTTGATTGGGATGATTTGCTGATTGCTCATGATCGCCACCCGGAGTATGCGTCCACTCTGCATGCGCTTCAGTTACCGGCCCACGCGAGATGTGCCGTCCAGCATCACTGTGCTCACGTGGCCTCGGTCTTGGCGGAGAGGCAGACTTGGGAAAGGCGGGCTGTGGGCGTCAGTTTTGACGGAACCGGCTACGGCGACGACGGAACCATCTGGGGAGGCGAATTTTTCACAGGCAGTCTCAGCAACGGTTGGACGCGAGCCCTTCACCTCAGAAAAGCTTCACTCCCGGGCGGCGATGCTGCCGCGCGTTTTCCCGTGCAATGCGCTGCCGGCTTTCTAAACCAAATCCAGGATCTATTGAATGGGGATCTGCTCAGTGAGAACCGTTCCAATCTGCTCGATGCGCCCTTCCATTTCCCAGCCCGCTACCTGGTCTCAATGCAATTAGTACGGAAACAAGTTCGAACTTTCCAGACGTCTTCCGTCGGGCGACTGTTCGACGCTGCCGCCGCGTTGTTGGGCTTCACGCGTGAAATCACCTTTGAAGGACAGGCCGCCATCTGGCTTGAACAGATGGCCCGGGCAGCTCCGGCATCGCAGCCGTATCCGTTCCCGTTGACCGAAGGCGCTCTAGATTTCCGGCCTCTGCTCGCGGCAGTCATTGAAGACCGCCTTCGGGGCAAAGATCCGGGACAAATAGCTCGAAGCTTCCACTCTGCCGTCGCGCACACTCTCTGGCTAGCGGCCGAGCAACTCTGCGAGGCTAACACGATCGATTTAGTCGTCTTGTCCGGCGGCGTTTTCCAAAATGAATTGTTGCTCTCTGAAATTAGGTCGTGCGCGGTACACAAGGGCATTGCGATCTGGATGAACAGCGCTGTGCCTCCCAACGACGGCGGCATCAGCCTGGGTCAAGCAGCGTCGGCAGCAATGGGCGACTGCAGCGCCGGTTCCTCCCATACCTGCGAATAGTTCCAGTCTTGCTGGAACTCGCAGCCGGATCCTCGCAAGCTGTGTTAGATTTTAGCTGCCAAGTAACGTAGTTTTCTGCGGCGCGTCACATCGCTGACCGCGTAAAAGGAGGCTCAAACGACTATGGCGACCAAGCCGCTGCCGCAGTCAACCTCGCGAAATTCCGCTGTCTCGGAAGTTCACATTATCTGGCTAACAGCCGGTCTCAGTTGTGACGGAGACACAATCTCCATCACTGCTGCGGAACAACCAAGCATCGAAGATGTATTACTGGGCGCTATTCCCGGACTCCCCAAGGTCCATCTGCACAACCCGGTACTTGCCATGGAGGTCGGCGACGACTTCATGAAGTACTTTTATCAAGCGGAAAAAGGGCAGCTCGATCCCTTCGTGCTGGTGGTGGAAGGCTCCATACCGAACGAGCGCCTTAAGAGCGAAGGATACTGGGCCGCTCAAGGCACCGACTACAACACAGGACAGCCCATCACCACGTGCGAGTGGATTGACCGGCTGGCTTCCAAGGCTTGGGGAGTTATTGCCTGCGGCACTTGTGCAACTTACGGCGGAATCCATGCCATGGCCGGCAACCCGACCGGCGCGATGGGTCTGGTCGATTACCTCGGCAAATCCTTCAGGACAGCGGCCGGGCTACCGGTTGTCAACGTACCGGGCTGTCCGGTTCAGCCGGACAACATGATGGAAACCGTGCTGTACCTGCTGTATCACGCGGCCGGTCTCTCGCCCATCATTCCGCTCGATGAACAGCTACGGCCTACCTGGCTGTTCGGCAAAACGGTTCACGAGGGCTGTGATCGGGGCTCATATTACGAACAGGGTGATTTTGCGCACGAATACGGCTCGCCGAAGTGCCTGGTAAAGATCGGCTGCTGGGGACCCGTAGTCAACTGCAACGTCACCAAGCGCGGCTGGATGCGGGGCGTCGGCGGGTGCCCCAACGTAGGTGGTATCTGCATTGGATGCACGATGCCCGGCTTCCCCGATAAATTCATGCCTTTTATGGATCAGCCTCCCGGCGGGAAATTGTCTTCGTCCGTAATCGTCACCTACGGACGAATGATGCGGGCATTGAGATCTATCACTAACAACACAGCCAACAAAGAGCCTAAGTGGCGGCATCGAGGGTCTAAGTTGACGACTGGCTATCAACCGACGACTTACTGAGGAAGAACTAATTAATATGGTTACCTTAACAGAACCCATCAGCGGCCAGGAACAAAAAAGCAGAAATCTTGTCGAGATGAACTGGGATCCGATCACCCGGATCGTGGGAAGTCTCGGCATCTTCACAAAGATCGATTTCGACAACAAGCAAGTAGCCGAGTGCTACAGCACCTCTTCCATCTTCCGCGGCTACAGCATCTTCATGCAGGGGAAGGATCCGCGCGACGCTCCTTTCATCACTTCGCGGATTTGCGGCATCTGCGGCGACAATCACGCTACCTGTGCTGTGTACGCCGCCAATATGGCCTGTGGCATGGCAACCCCGGAGTTGGGTGAGTGGATCATCAACTTGGGTGAAGCAGCCGAATACATGTTCGATCACAACCTGTATCAGGACAACCTTGTCGGAGTTGATTTCTGTGAGGCGATGGTCAAGCAAACCAATCCTGGCGTGTTCGCCAAGGCCGAAGCTGCGTTATGCCCGAAGGCATCCGTGCACGGCTACCGGACTGTCGCGGACATCATGCGCGCGCTCAATCCCTTCACCGGTGAGTATTATCGCGAAGCATTGGTCATGAGCCGCTTGACGCGTGAGATGTTCTGTCTCATGGAGGGCAGGCATGTTCACCCTTCGACGCTCTATCCTGGCGGCGTTGGCACCGTTCCCACGCACCAACTGTTTACGGATTATCTGGTCCGTCTCATGAAATATGTGGAATACATGAAGAAGGCCGTCCCGATGCACGATGACCTCTTCGACTTTTTCTATCAGGCGCTGCCTGGGTACGAAGAAGTCGGACGGCGCCGCGTTCTGTTGGGCTGCTGGGGCGCTTTTAACGATCCCTACGATTGCGATTACAAATACGAGAACATGTCACGCTGGGGCCGCTCGATGTACGTGACGCCGAGCGTCATCGTGGATGGAGAGGTGGTTACGAATGACCTGGTCGACATCAACCTCAATATGCGCATCCTGCTTGGCAGCTCCTATTATCAAGACTGGGAAGGGGGCCAGACTTTCGTCAGGACAGATCCGTTAGGCAACCCGGTCGATAAGCGGCACCCGTGGAATCAGACCACTACGCCGAAACCGCAGAAGCGCGATTTCAAAGGAAATTACACCTGGGTGATGTCGCCGCGCTGGCTCGACAAACGGACGGGAAATCATTTAGCTCTCGATACAGGTGGTGGCCCGCTGCCGCGCCTGTGGTCTACGGCATTGAATGGGATGGTCGATATCGGTTACATCAAATCAACCGGCAGCAGCGTTAAAATCAATCTGCCGAAGACGGCTCTGCTCCCCGAAACCGAATTCGAATGGAAGATCCCGCAATGGAGCAACGCCATCGAACGCGACCGCGCTCGGACTTATTTCCAAGCCTACGCTGCGGCAGCGGCGCTTTACTTTGCCGAGAAGGCGCTCAACTGCGTGCGAACCGGGAAAACCAGGACCTGGGCGGACTTCAAGGTCCCCGAAGAAGCCATCGGCTGCGGGTTCCATGAAGCAGTTCGGGGAGTGCTGTCGCATCACGTCGTGATTCGTGACAGAAAGATTGCGAATTATCACCCTTACCCGCCGACACCATGGAATGCCAGTCCACGCGACGTGTATGGCACTCCGGGGCCGTACGAAGACGCCATCCAGAACACGCCGATTTTCGAAGAGAACGGGCCGGAAAATTTCAAAGGTATCGATATTATGCGCGCCGTCCGAAGCTTTGATCCCTGTCTGCCGTGCGGCGTTCATATGTACCTGGGTAACGGAAAGGTTCTGAAGACACAGCATTCATCGATGCTGGGAGCGCACTCCTAGGAGATCCAATGCCACACACGAAAAAATCGGAAATCTCCTCTCACACTGAAGGCACCAGCCGCGGTGAGGAGTTCTTGCAGCAAAAAGGCCCGGAGCCCGGCCGCGAAACCGGAACCCGTACTGCGCGAGACTCGACCAGTATCAATCCGAAAGCGCACGATCCGATCGACCCTCGCATGCCTTACATGCCGCCGGCGTAATCGCTAGGGGCACGCACATTATGGCCACCGACGAGATCCACTCTCAGGAGTGGATCGACAAAATCGAGGAACTGGTGCACCGGGCGGAATCGTTTCCCGACCCGAACGCGCGTAATGTCGCTGTCGATCTCCTGCAAGCTGTGCTGGAATTCCATGCAGCCGGACTGCAGCGCGTAATGGAGATCACCGCGGGCTCCGGTTCCGCGGGCGAGACGATCCTCGAACAAATCGCAACCGATGATCTGGCCAGCAGCATGCTCCTCCTGCATGATCTGCATCCGGACGATCTGGAAACACGGATCGACCGCGCGGTTCACAAGCTCGAAGATATGTTTACTTCACTCGGAGCAAGACTGTCCCTGGTCGCTATTGAGCCCGGCACGGTGCGGTTGCACTTCGATTCGGCCGCGCGACGTGGTCGGGCACTCCAGTGAGAGCCAGCGTTGAGAACGCGATTTTCCAGGCGGCCCCGGAGATTGGAAGCGTCGTTATTGAAGGACTGAAGGAGACCCCGCCTGCCAATTTCGTGCCAGTTTCCGATCTTCTAGCTACTTCGCCGGTATCTGGTTCACGGCTATGAAGGTACCTGCGAACGGCTCAGGCGCTCGGGGATTGGCATCGCTTCGCAATTTCGTGCGGAAGCCGCCTGAGGCCGAGCGCTGCGATCTCTGCTCGGTTCCCCTTGCCGAACGCCATCAGCATCTGGTAGATCCGAAAACGCGGCGTCTGCTTTGCGCCTGCGATCCATGCGCAATTTTGTTCAGCGAACGCGGCGAGACGCATTACCGCCGGGTCCCGCGCGATACCCGTTATCTGAATAATTTCGCGCTGTCGGATCAAGGCTGGAATAGTCTCGCTATCCCCATTGGGCTGGCCTTCATTTATTCCTCCAGCGTGTCGAACCAAATCCTTGCCGTGTATCCGAGCCCCGCCGGGCCAACCGAGTCGGCAATTGACAAAGACTCCTGGGAAGAACTTGTCGCCGACAATCCGGTGCTGGCAAAGTTAACCCCCGATGTCGAGGCGCTGCTCGTCAATCGCATGAAAGGCGCGCGCGAATACTTCTTGGCGCCCATTGACGAATGTTACAAGCTGACCGGGCTCGTACGGAAATATTGGCGCGGATTTTCCGGCGGAGATGAGGGCTGGGAACAAATCGGGAAGTTCTTCGACCGCCTAAAAGAACGCTCGTATCCGGAACTTGTGAGCTCGCATGCCAGATCTTTCGTTTGAAATTGTTGCGGCGAATCCCGTGCGCGACATGATCACTCCGGCGCTCGCGTTCGATCTGCGGCTGACGAATCCGTTCCCGGAACAATCGATTCACGCCGTTCTACTGCGTTGCCAAATCCAAATTGAAGTGGCGCGGCGGCGTTACAGCTCGACCGAACAAAATCAACTTCGCGATCTGTTCGACGAGCCGAGCCGTTGGGGAGATACTCTGCGATCGATGACGTGGATGAATACGTCGGTGAACATCCCGGCTTTCTCAGGCAGCACCATCTATCCGATCACGGTGCCGTGTACGTTCGATTTCAGCGTGGCGACAGCCAAATACTTTCACGGGATTGCGGATGGAGAAGTCCCGCTCACTTTTCTGTTTAGCGGCTCTATATTTTTTGACGCGGGGCAGGGCGCACTGCAGGTTGCGCCGATCTCCTGGAACAAGGAGGCGCGCTTTCGTCTTCCTGTGCAGGCCTGGAAGAACTTGATGGATCTTCACTATCCGAATACCGCCTGCCTGAATCTGCGCCGTGATGTCTTTGACGAACTCTATCGCTTCAAAATCAGCGAGGGGTATGCGACTTTTGAAGAAACCATCCAGCGAATGCTGGCAATCGCGGAAGGGGCGCGTCCGGTGTCATGAGTCCCGGCATGCTGGACAAAATCGCGCAAGCGGTTCTATACGAGGGCTACCTTCTTTATCCCTACCGGCCATCCGCGCGAAAAAATCAGCAGCGCTGGAACTTCGGCGTGTTGTATCCGCCCGCATGGGCCGCGAGTCAAACGGGATCGGACCGTTCGTATTTCCAAATGGAGTGCCTGGCGACAGGCACGGAGCGGGCGCGCGTCGATGTCTCAGTGCGCTTCTTGCGACTGGTAGCGAGGGGAACGGGCGAACACGTCTGGCAAGAAGCGGTCGAGCAAAAAGTAAACGTGGATTCGTTATCCCTCGCCGAGCTGGCCTCGACTCCACGCGTAGAGAAGTTCTTTTTTGCCGAGGGTCAGGACGCGGACACCGGAGTAACTCGGCGGAAGTTCCCGATAGCAGGGGAGATCGAGGTTTCGACCGCGCGGATCCGCCCGCATGTTTTTCGCCTCACTGTGCGGGTTAGAAACACATCTGATTTTCCAACCGCGAATCGGAATGAGGCGCTGCTGTGTTCTCTCGCTTCGGCCCACGCGGTTCTCCAGATCGACGAGGGCGAATTCGTCTCCCAGATCGATCCCCCAGAGGAGTTTCGCGACGCCGCAGCGGCTTGCCAAAACACGGGAGTGTGGCCGGTCCTGGTTGGGAATAACGGAGCCCGCGACACGATTCTCGGCTCTCCCATCATTCTGTATGACTATCCCCAAGTCGCGCCCGAAAGCGAAGGCGATCTATTCGATGCGACTGAGATCGACGAAATCCTGATCCTGCGCATTCTTACCTTGACAGATGAAGAGAAGGAAGAAGTGCGCCGGTCAGATGAGCGCGCCCGCCGGATTCTCGAGAGATTAGAAGCGAGTCCTCCCGAGCATTTGCTTGAATTACATGGGAAGATCCGGGGTATGCGGCAGCCGCAAGGTGACCCTTGGAGCGCGTGGGACACGCTGGAAAGCGGGCCGGCCGGTAGCACATCGATTTGTGGCGTTGAGTTAAAGAAGGGTGATCGCGTCCGGCTCCGGCCTCGCAAGCGAGCTGACATCTTCGATACGCTGCTCGAGGGCAAGATCGCCATCATTGAAGCAGTGGAAGAGGATTTCGAGCGCAACATACATTTCGCTGTGGTGCTGGAGGACGATCCGGGCAGAGATTTCGGCGAAATGCGCCAGGCTGGACACCGGTTCTTTTTCTCGACGGAAGAAGTGGAGCCAGTAAACAAATGAGTTCCTCCGTGCTGATTGCCGGTATCGGCAACATCTTCCAGGGCGACGATGCGTTCGGAGTCGCGGTGGTTCACAAATTGACTGCACGCGGACTTCCTGAGCAGGTCCGAGTGATGGACATCGGGATTCGCAGCATCGATCTTGCCTTCGCGCTGCTGGATGAGTATGATCTGACGATTTTGGTAGACGCAACAGCGCGCGGAGGCACACCGGGCACGATCTACACAATCGAGATTGAACCAGACGATATACCGTCCGATGAAGAGTGTATTGTGAATTCGCACTCCCTGAATCCGGTGCGCGTACTGGCGCTTGCAAAGAGCATGGGCGCGCGGTTCAAGCAAGTTCTGCTGGTCGGCTGCGAACCGTCGGTGGTGGATCAAGATGAAAGCGGCCACATTGGATTGAGCAAAGCCGTCGAGGCAGCGGTGGACCCGTCAGTTGAGACGATCCAGCAATTGGTTGAGGAGTTTACGCAAAAGGAAGAAGAGGTCTGTTCCCATGAATGTGCTTAAAATTGCAGGCATCGCGGCGGCGTTAGCAGTGGTCGCGGGATTGATAATGAACTGGTCGGATCTGAAGCGCTACATCAAAATCGAGTCGATGTAGCCCGTTTAAGCAGCGAGATGCACGAGCTCTCGATCGCGCTGAGCATTATTGAAGGGGTTGAAGAGGAGATTGCGCGTCGCCACGATCCGCGCGTCGCCGCCGTCCACCTCAAGCTAGGCCCGTTTGCGGGCGTGGTGAAAGACGCACTGCTCTTCTCGTACCAGGTTGCGTGTGAAGGCACGCCCCTCCAGGGATCGAGGCTCGAGATTGAGGAGACTCCGGTGATCCTGTATTGCGCGGTTTGCCGCGAGGAACGGCCCGCCGTTTCGATCCAGCGTTTATGCTGCGCCGTTTGCGATACTCCGAGTGCCGATATGCGCAGAGGTTCAGAGCTGGAGGTCTTCGCGTTGGAATTAACTGATGAGCCGGCTGCCACAAATGAGTGAACCGCGGCTGGTCGAAGTCCGGCAAAAGGTCCTCAAGCGCAATGACCTGCTGGCCCGGGAACTTCGGGACCGCTTTCGCGCAGCGGGTGTTTACGTTGTCAGTCTGGTGTCCAGTCCCGGGTCGGGCAAGACCGCGTTTCTCGAGAAGACTCTTTCTCTACTGAGATCGAAAGCGCGCATCGCGGCCTTGGTCGGCGATTTAGCTACAGATAATGACTCCGTTCGCTTGGCTCGAAGCATGGTTCCGGTTCGGCAGATCACTACAGGGACAATTTGTCATCTGGACACCGAGATGGTGAACAAAGCGCTCGAGGGCTGGAACCTCGACGAGTTGGATTTGCTCTTTATCGAGAACGTCGGCAACCTGGTTTGCCCTTCGAGCTACGATCTGGGAGAGGACCTGAGAGCCGTTCTGATGTCGGTCACCGAGGGCGAGGACAAGCCGCTCAAGTACCCCACCATTTTCAATACCGCGGACATCGCCGTAATCACCAAGACCGACCTGGCGCAAGCTGTCGAGTTCGATTGGGAGGCGGCCAAGCAAAACATAGGGGCCGTTCGACCCGGCATGGAAGTGATGGCTGTTTCTTCCAAGACTGGCGACGGCATGAACCAGTGGATGGAACGCCTGCTCACTCCCGTTCTTGCGAGAGCCGGTCTCGATACGGCTCGGAAGTGAGGCAATTGGCTAGCTAGCTAATCGTCGCCCAGAAGTTTCCCGTACGCCTCGAGCGATTCGAAGTTATCGCATACCGCTTTGATTGCAGCAGTGATGGGAACGGCCAGGATCAGCCCGACGCCACCCCAGAGCAAGCCCCAAAACATCAGAGCAATGGTCACGATGAGAGGATTCAGCCGCACTCGCCGGCCGATGATTTTGGCATAGAGGAGATTCATCGTGATCAAGTCCAGGATCCCGGTAATCAGTACGATCGCAATCACGATCTTGAACTTATTCGGGATGGCCAGGGCCGCCAAGAGCGGCGGCAGAATAGACAGCGGTAACCCGACATAGGGCAATAGAGCGAAGAAGGCGCTGACAGGGCCAATCAGAATCCAATACGGCACGCCGAGGAAAAAGTAAGCGATCCCCAAGGCGCTGCTGAGGAACAGCCAAAGAAAGAAATTGCCGAGCACATAGCCGCGAGTCGATTCGCCGATGCCGGACCAACTTTTTCCGACAACGTAACGGTGCTCGCCGGTAAAGAGCAGCAGAAAAGTCTTGCCGAGGTGATCGCGCCAGCTCAGCATGAAGTAAACCAGGAACGGAACAAAAGACGCCATCACCAACACATGAAAATAGCCGGCAGTATAGGTGTAGAGCGTCGTGATAACAGGTTTCGGATCGGTGACCACCCGGACCTGCTGTATCGTGGGTGGCGCGGGAGCTACCGGTAACCCGGCCCGCCGCCGCCGCGCTTTCAGAGCTTCCTGCGGTTTTTGCTCGATCTGCTGCTGCTGTTCACGCAGGTTCTTGGGAACAACCATGTCAAGCGCTTTCGTTCCCAAGGCATCGAGCTGGTTACTTGCCTTCTGAACGATTTCGCTCACGCGCGAGCTGTAGGTCGGCACATCTTCGGCAACGTTCACCAGTTGGGTCCAGGCGGCCGCCACGAGCGCATACAAGATGACAAACGCCACGCCGATGACGATAGCCGTCGCGGCCCCGCGCGGTATCCGGAGCTTCATGACCAGGATTACTGCCGGGTCGAGAATGAAGGCAAATACGGCCGAGATGATGAGAGTGACGAAGAAATCGCGTCCATAATAGAGCAGCGCGACCATTGCTGCCAATGCGAGAACAGATGTTCCGACGCGAACGGATTGCTGATACGGCTGCGGAGGGCTGAACAATGCCAAAGCGAAGAACTGCCTCGGTATCCGCTACTCTAGCACGGAGACAACGGTCGCCTGCCAGGGTTATCGGTAAGCCCACCGCTTGTGGTCGACTCCTCATACAATGAATCACGGCGGAGGCGAACGTGATCAGAATCATCACTGTCGAGCGCGAATATGGCTGCGGCGCGGCGGATATCGCCAAGGACTTGGCTTCCCGGCTCGGCTGGGCGCTTTGGGACCACGAGATTACCTGTGAGATCGCCAAGCGGCTGAATTGCGATGTCCGTTCCGTCGAGCGGCGCGAAGAGAGACCCGATCCCACCTTCTACCGGTTGATGAAGGTCTTCATGCGCGGCAGCTACGAAGAGCATTATTCGGGCGGAGGCCCGGTCGAACTCCTCGACGGTGAAAACCTTGCCAGGCTTTTCGAAAAAGTGGTGCTCGATATCGTTGGTCGCGGCCCCTGCGTAATCGTCGGCCGAGGTTCGCCTTGGTTCCTGAGAAACCGTGATGACGCCCTCCACACCTTCCTCTATGCTTCCTACCAAGAGAAACTGCGTCGTATCCTGCAGCGAGGCACATCGCGGGAAGAGGCCGAAGATCTGCTCGAACGTGTCGACCGCGACCGCTTCGCATTCGTCAAGAAATACTACGGGCGCGTGTGGCCGCAACGCGACCTCTACCATCTGATGATCAACACTCTTCCCGGTGACGAGGCCGTTTTAGATACGATTCTTCACGAGATGGAGATACTGAATCGTTCCGCCCGATAGCATGCGGCAGCGGAGCCATCCGTTTCGCTAGTCCTCTCGGGCCTGGCTTTTCCGTTCTAAATCCTCTTCCACCGTCTCCAGATCGCCTTCCGCTTGGGAAGGCTTTGGCCGTTCTTCTTCGGCAACCTTTTTATCTGGTTGCGAGGAAGATTGTTCTTTGCTCTTCTCTACCATATGTCGTAGAGAAAGCAGGTCGGCTCAAGGTTTCACTCGACTGAAAGTCTGTAGACCGTGGTCTCGCGATAGCGCTGGCCTGGGTGCAACTCCGCGGAAGGGAAATTGGAGTGGTGCGGGGAATCCGGGAAATGCTGCGTTTCTAGGCAAAATGCCGACCGGAATCCATACGCCGTCGCCCTCTTGCCGATGACGGTTCCATCCAGGTGGTTTCCCGTGTAAAACTGCATGCCCGGTTGGGTCGTGTGGACTTCCAGTGTGCGTCCGCTGTTTGGGTCTGTGACGCGAGCGGCGAGCGACAATCCTTTCTCGGTCCGATTCAAAACGTAGTTGTGATCGAACCCAAGGCCAAGCTTTAACTGCTCGCTCTGTTCGCCGATTCGTTCTCCGATCACCTGGGGCGTGCAAAAATCGAACGGTGTTTCCTTCACAGAACGTATCTCACCGGTCGGAATCACATGTTTATTAACGGGAGTGAACGTATCGGCATTGATCGTGACGACGTGATCGGCAACTGTTCCCGACGACTGGCCCGCGAGATTGAAGTAGGAATGATTAGTCAGGTTGACAATGGTCGGCTTGTTAGTTTCGGCGTCGTAGTCTATTCTCAACTCCCCCTTATCGGTCAGCGAGTATTGAGCTTTGACCGATAGACTGCCCGGATATCCTTCCTCCCCGTCCGGGCTCAGATAGTGAAGTTCGATACCCGGAGCATGATCCAGTTCGATTTCTCTCGCCTCCCATGCCGCCTTATCAAAACCCTTCCAGCCGCCATGGAGCGAATTCTCGCCGGCATTTCGCGCAAGGTGGTAGATGTGTCCATCGAGAGCAAACTGAGCGTTCGCAATCCGATTCGCATAACGGCCGACAAGCGCTCCGAAATAGGGATTTTTGCTCAAATATCCTTCGAGATTATCGAATCCCAGAACAATGTCGTCGAATGTATTATGGCGGTCCGGAGCGATTAAGCTCACCACGCGCCCGCCGTAATTTGTGATCCGCGCCTCTATTCCCTTCGAGTTGCGAAGCGTGTATAGATCGATCTGCTCGCCGGAAGGCAAGCGCCCCCAGCTCTCTTTGTTGAGTTCTCGGCTGATCACCGCAAGTAGTATACGGTATGGACGCGCCGATGTACGCAAGCTGCGGTATCAGGCAGGTTGTGGACTCTCTCCGCCGACCAAGCCCGGAATGGAGGTTGTCGGATGCGGAGCAATTACCGTCCCGCCATCGGGAGGCGTGGTGGTCGTCTTGGGCGCCGTCGCGGCCTTCAGCGGCTTGCCATTGATCAGATCGATGACTTCGCCGCCGTCCAGCACCTCACGCTCCAGTAGGGCTTCTGCGACTCTGACCAGAGCCTCTGAACGTTGCTGAATGGTGGCCTTAGCGGTGTTGTAGCCCTCTTCCACCAGTCTGCGAACCTGTTGATCGATCCGGATCGCGGTCTCCTCGCTGTAATCGCGATGTTGTGCGATCTCGCGGCCCAGAAAGATCTGTTCATCTTTCTTGCCAAAGCTCAAAGGCCCAAGCTCACTCATACCCCACTCGCACACCATTTTGTGCGCCATCTCGGTCGCGCGTTCGATGTCGTTACCGGCGCCGGTGGTCATTTGATCGAGAAAAATCTCTTCCGCGATACGACCGGCCATGAGGATGGCCAACCGCGTCTCAAGATACTTCTTATCATGCGAAAGCTTATCGTCCAGCGGCAACTGCATGGTCAAACCGAGCGCCATTCCTCGCGGAATAATCGTGACTTTGTGCAGCGGATCCGCGTGCTCCAGCAGAGCCGCGACAAGAGCGTGTCCGGCTTCGTGATAGGCCGTCATCCGCTTCTCTTTATCACTGATGATCAGGCTCTTGCGTTCCACGCCCATAAGTACCTTGTCTTTCGCCAGCTCGAAATCGAATTGCGTGACGACTTTCCGGTTTTGACGCGCCGCCACCAGCGCCGCTTCGTTTACCAGATTGGCGAGATCGGCACCCGCGAATCCAGGCGTTCCGCGCGCAATCAACGATAGGTCGACGTCGTCCCCGAGCGGAGTTTTTTTAGTGTGTACTTTAAGAATACTTTCTCGGCCGCGAACGTCGGGCCGATCTACTACGACGCGCCGATCAAAGCGGCCAGGCCGCAGTAGCGCTGGATCCAGCACGTCAGGCCGGTTTGTCGCGGCCACCAGAATGACGCCTTCGTTTGATTCGAAGCCATCCATTTCCACTAGAAGCTGATTGAGCGTTTGCTCGCGCTCGTCGTGTCCGCCACCCAAACCCGCGCCCCGGTGCCGTCCCACGGCATCGATTTCATCAATGAAAACGATGCATGGCGCATTCTTTTTGCCTTGCTCAAACAGGTCGCGTACACGGCTGGCCCCGACGCCGACAAACATCTCAACGAAATCAGAACCCGAGATTGAAAAGAAGGGAACGTTCGCCTCGCCGGCAATGGCGCGCGCCAGTAGAGTCTTGCCGGTTCCGGGAGGGCCAATCAACAGCACGCCCTTCGGAATGCGGCCGCCCAGTTTTTGGAATTTTTGCGGCTCGCGCAGGAACTCGATGATCTCCTGCAGTTCCTCTTTCGCTTCTTCTACGCCGGCCACATCCTTGAAGGTGACCTTCTTCTGTTGCGAGGAGTGAAGGCGGGCGCGGCTCTTTCCGAAACTAAGCGCTTTATTGCCGCCACTCTGCATCTGACGCATCATGAAGATCCACAAACCGAGCAGGATCAGGACAGGCACCGCATTGAAAAGAATACCGATCCAACTGCTGCCGGTAGAATCCTTCCACGTGTACTTCACGTTCTTGTCCTGCATCATTTTGTAGATGTCGGGATAGTTCGGGGGAATGACCGTGTGGAACGGCTTGGAAACTCCGTTGTCAATCATCGTGCCCTGCACGTCCGTGCCGGTGATATTCGCATCCCGGATCTTGCCTTCCTGGACGTAACTCACGAAATCGGACACTGACAGATTGGCCGGTGTCGGGCCACGGCCGGTCTTCACCGCCATATACACCAGAACCACTGCGCAAATAATGACGACCCAGAAGACCGCGGTTTTTACATTTGAACTCATGAACTCACCTTCCACCGGCGCAATTCCCACCAACTCCGGGTGCGCCGCACCCACTTCACCCTCGTATAGAAAGACGTAGATCCCACCGCTTTCGATTCAGATACGCCGCTTTCAACGCACTCGCTCTTGCGGGCGGTACGTCAGACGAACGGCGGCGCCGCGTTCTTTTGAAGCTGTAAACCCTATTGCGCCACCGAATTGGCGCACCCAGGCGATCTCGTCTCCGCAGACGACGACAGGCCAGTGCCGCCGCATCCAGAGCGGCACCCGGTATTCCTGGAAGAGGGACTTGATCTTCTCTGCTCCTCTGTGTCCGGTTCTGTGAAGCTGGTCTCCCGGTTCCCAATTACGGACGCAGAACAAACCTTGTGAACAACTTTGGCTGATCCGATCACCGTCGAAATCCACCAACTCAGGCAAAAAATCTTTTTCTTCCTTGAAATTAGCACAGATTCGTAGCTCGGGTCTCACCCAGTTGACACAAAGTGATCCAGCACCATAAGGAAGAATCAGCTCCTCTCCAAATACTAGATTCAATCGATAATGCCGGCCGCCTGCGGCCAACGCGCCCGGTTTTGTGAGGAGTAATTCACCGAACGAACGTATCGCGTCCGCCCCGGGCACCAAAACCCGGTTATGTCCCTCTTGCGACTGGCAAAGTGCGAGGATGGCATCGATGTGCCGCATGTCGATTCCACGCAGGCCGCCTCGCAAGAGAAACAGAGCGTATCGCAGGATCCGGCGCTGCACGGCAATGTGCAGTCCGATCAAGCCCTCAACCTGGAGTATCCACCCCAGATGCATCCTTCTCGCCAGCCGACCGAAGATCTTGGCGATTTCTTCAATCCAGTAATCTTCCTCCGCGAGAGCCAGGTCGGCGGTCCTGGCGAGGACGGATTCCAGTTCAGGGTTATAGTCGCGGGTCAACGCCGGAATAGTTTCGTTGCGCAATCGGTTACGGCTCAACCGGACATCCCGATTCGAGCTGTCTTCGCGCCACGGGATTCCCTCCGATTCTGCCCACGCTCGGACTTGTTGCCGGCTGCTGGTCAGTAAGGGCCTGATTAGCCGATGCGGTGTCCGGAAGCGCATTCCCGCCAATCCGGCCAGTCCCGATCCTCTCAGGAACCGGAACAGAACAGTTTCGGCCTGATCGCTGCGCGTGTGGCCCAGCG
>CAVXKZ010000005.1:0-280033 GCA_963762495.1 uncultured Acidobacteriaceae bacterium | reverse complement strand
TTCCTTGGCTGCGGAAGGCGACGGGCACATCGCACGCGCGCGCACCGTTGTGGCTCCGAAATCACAATTCTCTGATTCGACGGAATTCTGCGTACTCCTTCGTCGCGATCGGATTAGTAGTGGCGGCGTTTGTGATCTGGGGTCGTCCTCTGCCACGGGGATCGGGTGAAAGCGGCGGCGACCGGACCCGCCGCTATGGGACATAAAGACTCGGATGGCCCACTCGAACAGTGGGCGATGCGGTCACGAGCGAGCCCGCGCACAAAAATGTGAGCCCCGCGCCTATAAGGGAATCCAGTTCCAACCCAGCCAATTGGCGCGTAATTCTGTACACGTACTCCCCGCGAGCGGGATGCGCAACAAAAGGCAAAGGCGCTAAACGATAAACATCCTGGGCTGATGCGCAGAGTTCTTGCCGAAGAACGGGAATCTCTATCTGGTTGTCGCTGGCGGACCAATGACTCTAAGCCGAGGCGGCCGAGGTCACGACAGAACGCGATGCGAATGGGAATGCCTCGGGTGTTACATTCAGAATTACAAATAGAAAAGAAGAGCGGGAGTTCGCTCTTGGCTAGAACGGATCGTGTCCGGTTATATGCTGGGACACGATGCCTCGAATCCCGTGCTGGCGCGGAGCCGCACTTACCTGCGCTTTTCTGATTGCGGCCGCAAGTTATGCGGCTTCGGCTTACCAAGTCATCGTCGAGCATGGCGCCGCTGTCACGATGCGCGATGGCACGGTACTGCGCGCGGACATTTACCGGCCCAACGTGTCGAATGGCCGCTTTCCGGTCCTGCTCCAGCGCACGCCTTACAACAAAAGCGGTGGAACGCCGTTCGGCTACGAAGCCGCGGCGCGTGGTTACGTGGCGATTATCCAGGACGTTCGCGGACGTTACACTTCCCAGGGCGATTGGTACCCGTTCCGCTATGAGTCGCAAGACGGGTACGACACTGTGGAGTGGGCCGCATCATTGCCCTACTCCGATGGAAAAGTGGGCATGTTTGGCGGATCGTACGTTGGCGCGACGCAGATGTTGACCGCCATCGCTCAGCCGCCGCATCTCGCTGGAATCTGCCCGGTGGTGACCGCCAGTAATTACCACGAAAACTGGACCTATCAGGGCGGGGCATTCGAACAGTGGTTCAACGAATCGTGGACTTCGGGCCTGGCGCAGGACACTCTGAACCGGTTTGTGCAGAAGAACACAAATGCAATGGAAGGCGTCTGGGCTGCGCCGCTCACGAAGTATCCGCTTTTCAATTTTCCGCACGCACTTTCAAAGGAAGACTTGACGGCGACGCTCGCGCCATATTTTCTCGATTGGCTGGCGCATCCGAATTATGACGAGTATTGGAAGCGATGGTCGATTGAAGAACATTTTGGAGACATCAAAGTGCCTGCGCTCACCATTTCGGCCTGGTATGACATTTTTCAAGGGGGCTCGCTTCGCAATTACCTGGGTATCAAGGCGCATGGAGGAAATGAGGCGGCGCGAAGCGGGCAACGTTTGGTGGTTACCATTGGCGGCCATGCCGGAGGCGGGGAAAAGATCGGCGAGGTGGATTTCGGAAAAGCGGCCGCTGAATACAGCGAGGACGCTATCACATTGAGCTGGTACGACCACCTGTTCAAGGGAGCGCAGAATGAATTCGCGAGTTCGAAGCCGGTCAGAATCTTCGTTATGGGCGACAACGTCTGGCGTGAGGAGAGCGAATGGCCGCCGGCGCGCGGGCAAGAAAAGCGCTATTTCCTGCACGCGACCCATGGGGCCAATTCCCTGCGGGGCGATGGAATCCTCACGGCCGAGGCTCCAGCTTCGGAACCGGGCGATCACTACATCTACGACCCCGCGCAGCCGGTTCCTACGATTGGCGGCCCGCTGTGCTGCGATTCACAAGACCTGCCGCCGGGCCCGCGCGATCAGCGTCCCGCGGAAGCTCGCGACGACGTGCTGGTCTATTCAACCCCGCCGTTTGCTGGCGATGTTGAAGTAACGGGGCCCGTGAAGCTGCAGCTCTACGCGGAGTCTTCACGAGCCGATACGGATTTCACGGGCAAATTAGTGGACGTGTGGCCGAACGGATTCGCCCAGAACCTAACCGAGGGAATTATCAGGGCGCGCTACCGGGAATCGAATACAGCGCCGGAGATGATAACGCCCGGTCAAATCTATAAATTCACGGTCGACATGTGGTCGACCAGCAATGTATTCAAGAAAGGTCACGTACTGCGCCTGGAGGTGTCGAGCAGCAACTTCCCTCGATTTGACAGAAATATGAACACGGGAGAAGACGCCGCCGCGGCGCGAAGCGGCGTTCCGGCAACGAATACAATTTTGCACGATGCGGAGCATCCGTCGGCGCTGGTTGTGCGGGTTGTCCTAAAGTGACCCCGGGGGCGATCCCAGAGTGGCAAGCCATCAGCATCGGAACACCTTCCCCAAGCTGCACAATGCGATGTGGCCGGGCCTGGTCGGGAAAGGACCGGGGCTGGAGCCCTATATCGCGCTCGACCGGATGCTCGACCTTACGGCTGAAGCGGAGGTCGAGGGCGTTCGTTTCGATGGCGTCGATCTTTTTCTCTATGAACCGCACGTGGAGATCGATTCCTCCGATGAGGATCTGGAGAAATTAGCGGGGAAGGTTCGTGCGAGAAAGCTGGAAGTCGGATCCCTTGTGGCTCCGGTATGGCCGAACACGGGCGGCGGCTCCGCCATGGGCGACGAAGCAGCCCGGCGCCGTTTTTTGAGCCAAGTCGAGAAGGCTTCCCGGATTGGCCGCAAGCTTAGTGAGATCGGTATCAGGAATGCCGGAGTGATTCGGATCGATTCAGCGGCGAGCGTAGAGGCGTGGGCGAAAGATCCGGCAGCGAATACCCAGCGCATTGCCGAAACTTTTCGGGAAGCGTGTACGATAGCCGAAAACTCTGGAGAGAAACTCGCGGCGGAAGGCGAGATCTGCTGGGGAGGGATGCATAGTTGGCGGCGCATGGTGCAGTTGCTCGAGCTGGTCGACCGGCCCCAGACGCTCGGTTTCCAGGCGGACATGGCGCACACGCTGCTCTACACTCTCGGCCATAACGCGCCCGAGGATCGCCTTCTGCCGGAAGGATTCGATTGGAGCGATCGAGCCGTTCTGACGGAAGCGCTGACTACAGTCGCATCGGCGCTGCGCCCGTGGATGATCGATTTTCATGTTGCGCAAAATGATGCAACCGTGAAAGGATCCGGGCTTCACGACAAGACAGGACGCCATTGTTTGCCCGGAGATCCGGACAGCAAATTAGATATCGTCGCCCATGCCGGGCTCTGGCTGCGGGACCGTCGCGGGACGCTGCTGAAGAAGCTCCGCCACATCTGCTGGGACGGCTGCATGTTTCCGAACAGCGTCATGGAAGCCCCGGAAACGTGGAATGCCATTCTGGCGGTCATGGTCGCGGTGCGGGACGCGCACGGCTGGAGGGAGTAGGCCGTGCAAAAAAGAACAGCCCGCTGCGGATCGGGCTGATCGGATGCGGCTTCATGGGACGCGCGCATTCGAACGCCTATAAGCGCGTTGCGGACTTCTTCGACATCGAGTACCGGCCGGTTCTCCACACTGTCTGCGCCAGGAACCGAGCGAATGCTGAGTCCTTTGCGCGGCAGTGGTGTTTTACATCTATTGAAACGGACTGGAGAGAGATTGTTGACCGTCCGGAAATCCATGTGATCGACATTGCGAGTCCAAACAATACTCACGCCGAAATCGCAATAGCGGCCGCTCAAGCGGGCAAAATGGTGTTCTGCGAGAAGCCGCTGGCGCGAACTCTGGCCGAAGCGGAAAGGATGACGGCGGCGGTGGACGGTTCGGGTGTGCGGAATATGGTCTGGTACAACTATCGCCGCGTGCCGGCCATCACCTTTGCTAAGCAGCTCATCGCCGAGGGGCGGCTCGGACGCATTTTCCATTACCGCGCCAAATTCCTGCAGGATTGGACCATTGCGCCCGACCTCCCGCAAGGTGGCCAGTCTCTCTGGCGACTCGACGCGAACGTTGCCGGAAGCGGAGTGACAGGTGACCTGCTTGCTCACTGCATCGATACGGCTCAATGGCTGATTGGACCGATCCATTCCGTCTCCGCCATGACGGAGACGTTTATCAAAGAACGGCTTCATCAGGAAACCGGTAAGCAGGAGCCCGTTCGCATAGACGACGCGAGCGCTTTTCTGGCGCGGTTCGAAAACGGCTCGCTGGCAACGTTCGAAGCCACGCGTTACGCTCGCGGCCACAAAGCCCAGTACACCTTCGAGATCAACGGAGAGAATGCCTCACTGGCTTGGGATCTGCACGATTTGCACCGCTTGCGGTATTTCGACCATAACGACGAGGGCAAGCTGCGGGGATGGCGATCCATTCACATGACGGATCGCGAGCACCCCTATATGTCGCACTGGTGGGTTCCCGGCCTACAGATTGGATACGAGCATACGTTCGTTCATCAGGTCGCCGATTTTATGGAGGCGCTGAGCCGGGATACCCGCGCATCCCCAATTTTCAAGAGGCCATGGCGACCGAGTACGTAATCGACGCCGTGCTCGAGTCGGCGCGGTCGGGCAGTTGGCGAACTGTCCCCCGGACGCCACCAAGCCGGATCAGCAGGGAAGGGAAACGCCGGGGTAGCAGCGCCGAAAATTCTGCGTGAGATAGCAGGCCAGATCGCGAGGAGAAAAGCTGCGGCCCTGATCGAAGATGCCGACGATTTCGCCATCCAGGTCTCGAGCAACAGGAACTTCGAACTCTTCGGCCGAGAATTTGAGGTCCTGATCCTGATCGCCCGTGATCATTCCACAGATCATTGGGCCCCACGATTGGAAACGGATACTCGCCTTGATTTTCGTTGCCGGATAGCCCGATTTCGTCATTTGGATGTCAGCCCCGGAAAACCACTTAATTAGCTCGTCCGAGCCGTATCCGTGGAGGGACGCAGCGCGTTAATCGACTTCCACACGCTGCTTACATTGGGAGACCAATTCCTGCCAATATTCATTGCCCTCTCGAAAGAGCGGGATGGAGGCGGTAGATCGCAGCACTCATGGTCTTCTCCTTCCGCGATCCGCGATCGCCTAGCTAATTTAGGCTAGTGTAGCGCGTTTTAGGGGCGATGGGAATAAGCAGGATCGTCCGACAGAAATAGCGTGCCGTCGGCCACCTGCTCCGGCTAGCGCCCGCCTGCCGTTACCAATGCACCCAGCTCTTTGATGATGCTGGTCACGAAAGCTTTCGCGTCGCCGAAGAGCATCAGAGTCTTGTCCATGTAATACAGCTCGTTATCTATGCCGGCAAATCCGGGGCTCATGCCGCGCTTTATCACCATCACCGTGCGCGCATCGGCGGCATTCAGGATGGGCATGCCGGCAATGGGACTGGTTTTGTCGTTTCGGGCGGCCGGATTGACGACATCGTTCGCGCCGATGACGAGCGCTACATCGGTACGGGGAAACTCGGGATTAATGTCATCCATTTCGAAAAGGCGATCATAGGGCACATCCGCTTCCGCCAGCAAGACGTTCATATGACCGGGCATGCGGCCGGCCACCGGATGAATCGCAAAACGAACCTCCACCCCGCGGCGGTCCAGCACATCGTGCAGTTCGCGGAGCTTATGCTGCGCTTGAGCGACCGCCATGCCATAGCCCGGAATAATAACAACGCTGCGGGCTGCATCCAGAATCTCCGCCGCATCTTCCGGCGAGGCGGAGCGAACGGGCCGTTGGACAGTCTCCTTCTTGACAGTTTGGATAGTGCCGAACGCGCCGAACAGAACATTACTGAATGAACGGTTCATGGCGCGGCACATGATAACCGCAAGAATGAATCCTGAGGAACCGTCGAGCGCGCCGGCGACGATCAGCAGCTTGTTATCGAGCGCGAAACCCATGGCGCTTGCCGATAAACCGGCGTATGAATTAAGGAGCGCGATCACGGTGGGCATGTCTGCTCCGCCAATCGGGATGATCAAAAGCACTCCAAAGACCAGGCACAAAACCATGAAGATGGGGTACAACCATTTCTGTTCCGGCGCGAAGATCAGCGTGATTCCTATGACAACGGCCAGACTGAAGATGCCCAGATTC
Source organism: uncultured Acidobacteriaceae bacterium (assembly GCA_963762495.1). GTDB lineage: Bacteria > Acidobacteriota > Terriglobia > Bryobacterales > Bryobacteraceae > Bog-105. The sequence continues at coordinate 273,917 of CAVXKZ010000005.1, read as the reverse complement.
ACGATGTTTTGCCCGCGATAGGTAATGGGCCTGGTGGGCAAGCTTTCCTGCAATTTTCCGAAGGCCATCAAACTGGCGGTGAATGTCAGAAAGCCAAGTAAAGTTTCGACAACCAGCGCGCCCATTACAAACCCGTGCGGCGTTTGACGGTAGTACTCCGCTGTTCCAATCAGGGCTGAAGCAAGCGCCCCGCAGGCATGTGAAAAAGCGGTCCGTTGCGGCACGGCCGTCATCGGCATGATGTAGGCGATGGGAACTCCGATCGCCGAACCGATGAAGAAGGCGATCAGGATCCATTCGTAGTTCACTACTTCGTGGCGGAGCAGCGTGCCGACAACGGCCAGCAGCATGCCGATTTCGCCGACAATCACGCCACGGCGCGCCGTAACCGGCGAGTTCATCCATTTGATCGCTAGAATGAAACTCGCGGCGGCCAGGATGTATAGAGCGGGGAAGATGGTCTCGATCACTGCTTGTCTCCCCGCTTCTTGAACATCTTGAGCATGCGGTCCGTGATCAGGTAACCGCTGACGACGTTCGTGGTCGCGGCCACCACGGCGACAAAGCCGAGCACTTTCGAGAGCAGCGTTGCGTTCTTTTCGCCAGTGATGAGAATCGCGCCGACCACCGCAATGGCGGAGATCGCGTTGGTCAGTGACATCAGAGGCGTGTGCAAGAGCGGCGAAACACGGCGGATAAGCTCGAAACCCGAGGAACGCCGCCAGCATGAACACCCAAATCGCGATTTCGTATTTGCTCATGCGGTCACCGGCCTTTCCGCGCCTTGAGACGCGCCTATTAGCTCCGCCAGACGCGCATGAACGACCTTGCCCTCATGCGTGACCAGCGTTTCGCGAATGATCTCGTCGTCCCGATTGACGGCGAGCTCTCCGCTGAGAGCCAGCAGCTTGAGAAAGGCGCTGATGTTTGATGAGAGCATCTGGCTGGCGTGATAAGGGATCATGGAGGGCACGTTCACGGGGCCGATCACGGCCACGCCGTTCTGCACCACAGTTTCGCCCGGGCGCGTGACCTCGCAATTGCCGCCACGCTCCGCTGCGATGTCGACAATTACTGAACCGTTACACATGGCCTGGACCATTTCCGCGGTAATCAGGATAGGCGCTTTCCGGCCAGGCACGGCCGCGGTGGTGATGACGACATCCTGCTCGCGCAGAACTTCGGTCATCAACTCGCGCTGGCGGCGATAGAATGCCTCATCCATTGCTTTCGCGTAGCCGCCTTTGTCTTCGGAAGTTTTCGAATCCACATCCAAAACGATGAACTTCGCGCCCACGCTCTCCACTTGTTCCTTAACAGCCGGGCGTACATCGTAGGCGCTCACAACGGCTCCCAGCCGTTTCGCGGTGGCGATGGCCTGCAGACCGGCGACTCCGGCGCCCAGGACAAAAGCTTTGGCGGGTGTGACCGTCCCGGCCGCGGTCATCAACATGGGGAACATCTTCGGAAGATGAGTGGCCGCAATCAGCACGGCCCGATAACCCGAGATGGTGGCCATAGACGATAGCGCATCCATGGCCTGCGCGCGCGTGATGCGCGGCATCAACTCCAGTGCGAAGAACGAAATGCCTGTTTCCGCGAGATCGGAGGCCTCCTTCAACGCGGTAAGCGGCTCGCCGAAGCCGACTGCGAGTTGGCCCGGTCGAAACAGTTCTAAATCGTCACGACCGGCTTCGGGGTTCGCGCCGAGCGATCGAACTTGAGCGACAATGCCCGCCTCCCGGAATACATCGGACCGGCTGGCCAAACGCGCCCCGCGAGCAAGATAGAGCTCATCGGCGAAGCCAGCCTCTGCGCCCGCCGAGTATTCGAGTAGAACCTCAATTCCCGACTTGCGTAAGGACTCACACTGCCGCGGTGCGATCGCGACGCGGCGTTCTCCGGGGAACGTCTCGCGCGGAACTCCAACAATGGTGGGCAAACGGCCTCCTGCGCTTCAGTTTGATGATTATCTATTCCGACGGAAAAGCGCAAGCATGAGTTACTTTTGAGCCGTGTATAATACTTCCCAATAAGCAAGTTTGGCCCCCAAGTAGCTGGCCACGGGCGTGCGTGAAACCTACTGACGTTCAAAATCCGAATTATTTCCATAAAGTAGTGGATTGCCAGTGGGCATGTCCGGCGCACACAAACGTTCCCGAGTACATCCGGCTCATCGCACAAGGCAGATACACCGATGCCTACATGCTCAACCGGGAATCGAATGTGTTTCCCGCCATCCTGGGCCGGACCTGTGACCGTCCGTGTGAGCCTGCCTGCCGGCGAGGCCGCCTGGATGGAAAACCAGTCGCGATCTGCCGCCTGAAGCGCGTCGCCGCCGATCTTCGCGGAGACATCGGCCATTTACTTCCCAAAATTCCCAGCCAGAAAAATGGCAAACGCATAGCGTGCATCGGCGCGGGGCCGGCCTCTCTGACGGTTGCCAACGATCTGCTGCCGCTCGGCTATCAGGTGACGATCTTTGAGAAACAGGACAAACCGGGCGGCCTCATGCGCTCGAATATTCCCGCGTTCCGGTTGCCGGAGGCGGTCCTGACGGAAGAGATCGACATCATTGTCAACATGGGCGCGGAGATCCGTTACAGCTCGCCCATCGATAGCATGAACGCGCTCCTCAGCCAGGGCTTCGACGCGGTCTTCGTGGGTAGCGGCGCGCCGCGAGGAAAGGATCTCGACGTTCCCGGACGCCACGACACGGATCGAATTCACATTGGGATCGACTGGCTGGAATCGGTTGCCTTCGGGCATATCGATTCCATCGGGGAGCGGGTGCTGATCATCGGAGTCGGGAACACGGCGATGGATTGCTGCCGGTCTTCGCGAAGACTTGGCGGCAAGCAGATTCAGGTGATGGCAAGGCGCCCACGGCCGTTCTTCAAAGCCTCCGCCTGGGAGCTGGACGACGCCGAAGAGGAAGGCGTGGACATTGTTGTCAATCACGCCCCGAAGCAGTTCGTTATCGAAGGCGGAAAGCTGCGGGGCATGATGTTCGAGCGGCTGGAGTGGGACCAGGACGCGAAGCGCTCACGAGTTACGGAGGAAATTTTCCTTCCGGCTGACGACGTGATTCTGGCGATCGGACAAGAGAACGCATTCCCCTGGATCGAACGTGACGCCGGGATTGAGTTCGGAAAGTGGGACATGCCGGCAGTGGATGAAACGACTATGCAGTCGACCCGGCCAGGTGTTTTCTTCGGCGGCGATTCGGCGTTCGGGCCCAAGAACATCATTTGGGCGGTGGAGCATGGCCATCAGGCTGCTATCTCGATTCACAACCATTGCGAAAATGTTCCGGTGACGGACCGCCCGCCACAAGGCACGAACCTGATCAGCCAGAAAATGGGCATCAGCGAGTGGAGCTATCACAACGATTACAATCCCGTGCCGCGTCAAAAGATGAAGCACGTGGATCTGGTACAGCGGTTCGAGAAGCTGAATATCGAAGTGGAACTGGGATTCAGCGCCGAACAGACCGCGCGCGAGGTGGAGCGTTGCCTCAATTGCGATATCGAAACCGTTTTCAATGCCCCGCGATGTATTGAATGCGACGCCTGCATTGATGTCTGCCCGGTACAGTGCCTTACTATCGCGCGGAATGCCGAGGAATTGGATCTGCGAACGCGCCTCTCCGCGCCGGCTCTGAATCTGGATCAGGCTCTGTACGCGTCCGACCCGCTTCCTCATACCGGGCGTTTGATGATGAAAGACGAAGATGTTTGTGTCCACTGCGGCCTATGCGCCGAGCGCTGTCCCACGGCGGCCTGGGACATGCAGAAGTTTGAAATTCTAATTCCATACGCAGGTGCAAAGGCATGCAGCAGCAGTTGCGTACCGGCATAAACGATTTCGCTCTCAAGTTAGCCAACGTAAACGGAACGGGGTCTGCCAGTGCCAATGGGCTTCTGATGCAGGCCATCTTCCGGATGGGCATTCCCGTTTCCGGCAAGAATCTATTTCCCTCCAACATTCAAGGGCTGCCCACCTGGTACGAGATTCGCGTCAACAAGGACGGACACACGGCCCGAGCGCTGGATTACGACCTGATGGTCGCGATGAATGCGCAGACTTACGCCCGCGATGTACGCGAGGTTCGTTCGGGCGGCTATCTTCTCTATGACTCAAGCTGGCCGCTGGACCGTTCGCTCTACCGCGAGGACGTACATTTCCTGCCCGTTCCGTTCGCGCAAATGTGCAACGAACGCTTCGGCGATCCACGCCAGCGAATCCTGATGAAGAACATCGCCTATGCGGGATCTCTGGTGGCCGCTCTCGATATAGACATGCCGATTATCGAGAATCTGCTGCAGGAAACGTTCGCCGGTAAGGCGGCTCTCCGCGAATCGAACCGGCAAGCCCTGCACATTGGCTACGATTACGCAAAAGAGCACTTCGATTGTCCGCTTCCGTTTCGCCTGGAAAAGATGGAGGCCAATGCGGACAAGATCCTGATCGATGGGAACACGGCCACGGCGCTCGGCTGCCTATACGCGGGCGCGACCGTTGCCGCCTGGTATCCCATTACTCCGGCGACCTCTGTAATGGATGCCTTCCGGATGTTCTGCGACAAATACCGCCGCGATCCGGAGACAGGCCGCAATAATTATCTAATCCTGCAAGCCGAGGATGAGCTGGCCGCGATCGGAATGGTAATCGGGGCGTGCTGGAATGGCGCTCGCGCATTCACGTCTACTTCGGGACCGGGGATCTCGCTCATGAATGAGCTGCTGGGACTGGCCTATTATTCCGAGATTCCGGCGGTGGTGATCGATGTGCAGCGCGTCGGTCCTTCGACCGGAATGCCGACACGAACACAACAGGGGGATTTGATCGAGTGCGCGTACGCATCGCACGGCGACACCAAACATATCCTGCTGTTTCCCTCGAATCCCGCGGAGTGCTTCGAGTTTGCCGTTGAGTCATTCGATTTAGCCGAACGCTTCCAGACGCCGGTCATCATGCTTTCAGACCTCGATATCGGAATGAATGATTGGGTTGTGCCGCGCCTCGCATGGGACGACTCATACCGGCCCGACCGCGGGCGCGTCCTTTCCGAAGAAGATCTCAAAGTTGTCCCAAAATTTCGCCGTTATACCGACGAGGATCAGTTTTATGTTCCGCCCCGAACTTTACCGGGCGTCCACGAGAATGGAGCTTATGTAACGCGCGGCTCCGGGCACAACAAGTTTGGCGGATACACGGAAATTCCGGCGGAGTATCAGGAAGTGGTGGACCGTCTGGCCCGGAAACAAAAGGCCGCGGTCGAATTTGTCCCTCAGCCTAAGGTTCAAAATTCCTCCGGCGCGCAGTTCGGCATCATCGCCATTGGCGGTTGCGATCCGGCTGTACGAGAAGCAGTCGATCTGCTCGCGGACGGCGGCATCCAGGCGGATTATATGCGCATCCGCGGCTTCCCGTTTCACGAAAGCGTCGAAAGATTTCTCTATGATCACGACTTCTGCTTCATTGTCGAGCAGAATCGGGATGCCCAGCTCCGGTCGCTGCTGACGCTTGAAACCTGTGTGCCAAAAAACCGGTTGCGATCCGTGCTTGTCTACGGAGGGTTCCCGTTGAGCGCCCGTCATGTAGTCGAGCAAATCACGAGGCAGTTGGAGGTCTCACATGCCGTCCATAGTTAAGCCCGTTGCCACGCATCCGAGTCTGCAGCGCAATGAACTCGGACTGACTATTCGCGATTACGAGGGATCTATGTCCACTCTGTGCGCGGGCTGCGGACACGATTCCATCACCGCAGCGATTGTGCGCGCGCTGTGGGAAGTCTCCATGCCACCGCATATGCTTGCCAAGATGAGCGGCATTGGCTGTTCCTCCAAGACGCCGGCCTATTTTGTTAACGGCGCGCACGGGTTCAACTCCGCGCACGGCCGAATGCCGGCGATCACGACCGGCGCGAACGCGGCCAACCGCGATGTTACATACGTTGGAGTCTCAGGCGACGGGGACTCGCTTTCGATTGGGATCGGCCACATGTGCCACGCCATTCGGCGAAACGTCCGGATGGTCTACATTATCGAGAACAATGGCGTCTATGGGTTAACCAAAGGCCAGTTCTCTGCTTCTGCGGATGTCGGCTCCAAGAGCAAGCGAGGAGAGCCGAATCAAATTCTGCCGATCGATCCGGTTATGCTGGCCCTCAGCATAGGTGCGACCTTTGTAGCGCGCAGCTTCTCCGGTGACAAGGAACAGCTTGTACCCATCCTGAAGGCTGCGCTCGCGCATCGCGGTCTGTCGCTGCTTGATGTGATCTCGCCTTGTGTCACCTTCAATGACCATTCTGGCTCTACGAAAAGTTATCTGCACACCCGCAAGCATGCGATGAGAGCGACCGAGGCGGATTTTGTTCCTCCCGCGTCCGAGATCCTTGCGAATATCGCCCAGAACGGCGTAACCACTGTCACCATGCATGACGGCAGCCTGGTCCATTTCCGATCTGTTCCGGAGAGCTATGACCCCACGGATCGAGCCAAAGTGACGGCTTATCTCCTCGACCGCCAGAAAAGGCACGAGATCGTTACTGGTTTGCTTTTTGTAGACGAATCGGTGCCCGATGTGCATGAGACGAACAACACTTGCGAAGTGCCGCTGTCTCGCCTCCCTTTCGAGAAACTCTGTCCTGGAGCCGCAGTGCTGGACCGCCTACAGCAAGATTTCCGGTAAAGCACAATAGCTGTTGAGATCTCGACATGCAGTGCTAAATTCCAGTGCTCGGCGCCGCCTGGTTAGTCACGTTGTTGCTGCGGAAAAGATCGGCAGCGGTTCGTCAGGCCGCCTGGACTCGGAATGGAATGCGGATCGCCGGCAGGATTTTGGGGTCAGACAGCGGGCAAAGACAAAATGCGAAGCTTCAGTGAACTTCTTTGTTTTGATGGTGAGCCGGGCGGGACTCGAACCCGCGACCACCGCATTAAAAGTGCGATGCTCTACCAACTGAGCTACCGGCCCGCTGAACAACTTCGAACTTCAGGATATCATCGGCTTCGCTTCTCCCTGAAGACAGTTTCCGCGCGGGTTGAATGAAACGTTTCCACGCTCTCATAGTTCTCCTTTCGGGATGCCCGAAATCAACGCGGATGCTCGAACTATCGATAAGAGTGCTTCGTGGTTAGCACTCGCCAGTGTCTCCGCACTGATTGTGCTCGCCGCCAGGCAATTGGTAAAGCAGCGCAGCCAACCGCCAGTGAAATTACGGGACAAGGTAGTCTTGATCACAGGAGGATCGCGAGGACTCGGATTAGCGCTAGCTCGGGACTTCGGAAAGCAAGGCGCGCGACTGGCGCTTTGTGCTCGCGACGAGAACGAACTTGGGAATGCATGCCAACAGTTAGCAAGCGAAGGCATCGAAGCTGTTTCATTTCCAGTCGATATAGTCCAACCGGCGAACATCGAACCCCTGGTCAACTCGGTCATCAGCCACTTCGGACATCTGGACGTGCTTGTCAATGATGCTGGCCGCATTTCCGTGGGGCCGTTCGATAGCTTCACACGTGCCGATTTCGAAGACGCCATGAACCTCATGTTCTGGGCGCCCGTGAATTTAACGCTCGCGGTGTTGCGCCACATGAGAGATCGAGGCGACGGACATATCATAAACATCACTTCGGTTGGTGGCCGCGTCAGCATTCCTCACCTATTACCGTATAGCTGCGCCAAATTTGCTTTTCTGGGTTTCTCTACTGGCCTAAGTGCCGAGGCCGATTCGCAAGGCATCCATGTGCTGACTGTAGTTCCCGGATTGATGCGAACGGGTTCTTATCTTAATGCGCAATTTCAGGGAGATTCAAAAAACGAATTCGCGTGGTTCGGCTTATTGGGCAATTTGCCGGGATTTTCCGTTGCCGCGGATTATGCGGCCGAACGCATCCGCGAGTCCTTTGAAAGTGGACGGAAACTCTGCACGATTTCTCTTCCCGCTAAAATTCTGGTGGCATGCGAAGCGCTCGCGCCGGAAGCGACCAGAACAGCTTTAGCACTGGTGACAGAGTATTTGTTGCCGTCGGGCACAACCAGAAAGTCATATCCCGGGAAAGCACTGAATCCGGCTCTAAATGCTCTGTTTCAGGGGCTTACCACTTTGGGTCGAAGAGCTGCGCATCAATGGAATGAGTAGCAAATCGCTTGGTAATTTTCCTAGTCGTAAGTCCGCTAAGTAACTAAATTCGGGTAAATTCATCTAGTTTATGCATGGCCGACGGCAGTTATGCCTCCCGTGCGGAAAAGCGTCTGTTCTCGCGGCAGTGGAAGACGTACACCATGGACGTGTTTCAGGCGTCGTGCGCGACGACGGGGGATATGGTTGCCGGAAAGGTTATTATTTCAGAGTTTCTTACAAGCCGGTTTCGAATGTTCGACGCACAAGCGGCGAACCGGCGAAAGGCTGGATCTACTTCGTTCGACGAAGCATGAGCGTCTAATCCGCTCGGACTTTCATCTTCTCCGGCCCTTCGGTTTGCGAACGATCCGAACAGGCGCCCGATGGCACTTAATCGAACAGGTGCCCGGTGAGTACGACTTTCGTAGCCTGCGCGAACTGTTGGAAGCGGCGGCGCACTGCGAAATTGAGGTACTGCTGGACTTATTTCATTTCGGGTGGCCGGATTTTCTTGACGTTTTCGCGCCGGAATTCCTGACGTCCTTTGCCCGCTTCACTCATGGCTTTGCGAAGTTTATGAGAACTGCTCCACGGGCGTGCACCATGATTGCTCCAGTAAACGAGATCTCATTTCTCTCCTGGGCGGGTGGGGACAAGGGCTGCGTAAATCCGTACGAGCAAGGGCGAGGCGCGGACCTCAAAAGACAACTCGTACGAGCGGCTGCGGCCTCGTGCGAGATCCTGCTGAACGAATTGCCAGGTATTCGGTTGGTCTCGCCGGAACCGGTCATTCACATCGTTGGAAATCCTTTGGTACCGGGTGACGACATAGAAGCTGAAAAGTACCGCCTCGCGCAATTTCAGGCGTGGGACATGTTGTCGGGGAGACTCGAGCCGGAACTCGGCGGCAGGCCTGAGTATCTGGATGTCATCGGAACCAATTTCTACGATCGCAATGAGTGGGTGCATCAAGCGGACTGCCCGCTGCCTCGTACGGACCCACGCTATCGCCCGTTCCACCAAATTCTGCAGGAGGTCTGGCAGCGGTATCGCAGACCGATGTTTGTTTCGGAAACGGGCACTGAGGGCGATGCCCGCGCAGAGTGGTTTAGCTATATCTGCGATGAAGTCGCCACGGCCATAAATCTAGAAGTTCCAGTCGAAGGTATCTGCCTGTATCCGATTCTGAATCATCCCGGCTGGGAGGATGACCGCCACTGCCACAACGGGCTATTCGACTACCCCGATACTGAAGGCAAACGTTCTGTCCATTGGCCTCTCGCACACGAAATCATTAAACAGCAACGGCGTTTTTCGCGCCGCGAAGAAGTTAACTATGCCACCAACTCAAATCGACCTGATCTGCCTCTCGCATCTGCGCTGGGGCTTCGTTTTCCAAAGGCCTCAACATCTGATGAGCCGTTTTGCAAAGGCTCAACGAGTCTTCTTCGTGGAAGAGCCAATCTTTGAGCAGACTGAACCTTGCCTGAGAACAATCAGCTGTCCTGATACCGGTGTACAAGTAAGTACGCCAGTGCTACCTCACGGAGTGCCTCCCAAGCAAACCTCCTTGCAGCTACGCCGCCTGCTGAGATCAATGATCCGGGACAACAGTATCGAGAATTTCGTGCTCTGGTACTACACGCCAATGGCGAGATCGTTTGCATCCGGGCTTAAACCGCTGTGTACCGTGTACGACTGCATGGACGAGCTTTCGGCTTTTGCAGAAGCGCCTCCAGAGATGCGGAGAAACGAACTCGCTCTATTTCACGAAGCAGATCTCGTGTTTACCGGCGGCGCAAGTCTATATGAGTCGAAGCGAAAACAACATTCTTCAGTTCACCTATTCCCGAGTAGCGTTGAATTCGCGCATTTCTCTCGCGCACGAGTCGTTCAAAAGGAACCAGAAGATCAGGCTCATATCCCGTTCCCGCGTATAGGTTATGCAGGAGTTATAGATGAGCGCATGGATATAGATCTTCTGCGTGAGCTGGCAGCAGGCCGGCCCGACTGGCAGTTTGTCTTAATAGGGCCCGTTGTAAAAATCGATGCGGCCCGCTTGCCCAGGGCCAATAACATTCATTATCTCGGCCTGAAGGCTTATTCGGAGTTGCCCTCCTACTTTTCTGGTTGGCAGGCAGGAATGCTTCCCTTCGCACTGAACGAATCCACCCGTTTCATCAGTCCGACAAAAACTCCCGAATATCTCGCGGCGGGGCTGCGCGTCATTTCGACTCCAATTCGCGATGTAGTAAACCCCTACGGAGAATTGGGGCTGGTAGAAATAGCAACTGACACTAGTGACTTTATCAGAGTTGCTGATTCGGTGATCCAGCGTCCACTTAACGGAGAGCTGCTACTTAAGGTGGACCGCTTTCTCGCACAGTCTTCATGGGATAAGACCTGGACCTCTATGGACCAATTAATCAAGAAAGCTGTAAATGCCAAGCGCTCTGGCAACAGGCGTTCTGAGCGAGCTGCACCCGCACTCGCAGAAGGTATGGCTCATGTTTGACTATCTGGTAGTTGGCGCCGGATTTGCAGGAGCTGTCACGGCTGAGCGGATGGCTCGCTGCTACGACAAGAAGATTCTTTTGGTAGACAGGCGAAACCACGTTGGCGGGAACGCGTATGATCACTACAATGAGGACGGGGTTTTAGTTCATCGCTACGGTCCCCATATCTTTCATACAAACGCGGAACAGGTCTTTCAATACCTTTCTCAATTTACATCCTGGCGCTCCTACGAGCACCGCGTACTAGCTTCTGTTGATGGAAAACTGGTTCCCGTTCCGATCAATCGCGATACGGTGAATACTCTCTACAATCTGAATTTCCAAACGGACAAAGAGATCGAGGCTTTCTTCGCGACACGGGCTGAATCGCGCCCCACGATCAAAACTTCGGAAGATGTTGTAGTTAGTAAAGTGGGCTGGGATCTTTATGAGAAGCTGTTTCGCAATTACACTCGCAAACAGTGGGGCAAAGATCCTTCCGAGCTTGATGCCCAGGTTACGGCCCGCATTCCGGTCCGCACAAATTGCGACGGCCGCTATTTTACGGATCGTTTTCAAGTAATGCCGAAGCACGGTTACACACGGATGTTCGAGAATATGCTCGACCATCCAAACATTGAGCTGGCATTGGGCTGCGATTACCGTGACCTCGGTAAGAATATTCGTTACCGCGAAGTCATTTATACCGGACCTATCGACGAGTTCTTTAATTACCGCTTTGGAGAACTTCCCTATCGTTCGCTGCGCTTCGTGCACGAGACTTTAAACCGGGAATTGTTGCAGCCGGTAGCTGTTGTAAATTATCCTAACGACCACGCATATACGCGTATTACGGAGTTCAAACATTTGACGGGACAGTGCCATCCGCGGACGAGCGTCGTGTATGAGTACCCGGCAAGCCACGGAGATCCATACTATCCGGTTCCTACTCCAGAGAATGGCGCGCTTTACAAGAAGTACGCGGAGCTTGCGCAACAAACTAAAGACGTCCATTTTGCCGGCCGACTCGCGACATATCGCTACTACAACATGGATCAGGTGGTTGCACAGGCGCTGACGCTTGTGAAACAACTCGTCGCCTCGCCTGACTTCGTTCCTGCAAAGGCGGCCGCGGCTGCGGTACCTTCCACTCTTATCCCGCAACCGGCCTTTGCGAGGTAATGAAGGAGATTACAATTCTTTCTCCGCACCGGGATGACGCCGCGTTCTCGCTGTGCATGGCTCTTCGCAAGTGGACCGCCATGCGACTGAAGCTTACGGTGATCAACTTTTTCACCGTGAGCGCATATGGACCCGGATCAAGTGGCAAAGATCCGCTTACGGTCTCAAGTGTCAGAAGGCGGGAAGACCGGCGGGTAATCTCGATCATCGGCCCGCTGATCCGGGTTCGTGAGGCTGGCCTGCTCGATGCTCCATTGCGCCTCGGAATAGAGGCAGCCGCCGTTTGCCGCGCGGAAACGAGGTCTCTTCTCAGATCTGAGGATATCCGGGCAATCGCCTGCTTTATTCAGCGGTGGGCCCGCTCCGGGCTGCTGATCGCTCCGCTGAGTTTGGGTGATCATGTCGACCATATCGCTGTTCACGAGGCAGCCCTGGTTTCGGCGGATTCTCGTCGGCTCGCCTACTTCGAAGACCTTCCCTACGCCTGCATGGACCCCGAATGGAACTCTTGCCGACCGCGTGCGTAATGCGGAGCGAAGGACCAGGACGCCTTTGAAGCCGGCCATCATTCGAAGCGAGTTCACAGCGCGAATCAAAGCGCGGATCATCACGCGCTATCAATCGCAAATCACACCGGAGGAAGGCGCTTCGATCGCTCGCTTTTCGGCTAGGTACGGCGGAGGAGAGCGGCTCTGGATACCGCAACACGCCCAAGACTGGATTGCAATCACTTGATCAGTTATGCCGCGCTTTCAAACAGAGACCCTCGTCCCGGAAGCTCCGGAGCGCTCCATACGAGCTTGTATCATCATCCCGGTTCGTAATGAGGAGGATCTGCTGCCGAGCGCTCTGCACGCGCTCGCAGAGCAGCGGCACCTAGACGGGCGGCCTTTGCCGCACTCCGAATACGAACTGCTCCTGCTCATTAACAATACTGTGGACAGGTCAGGACAGGTCGCCAGGCATTTTGTCAAGCTGTACCCGAGCTTGCGATTACACATCGTGGAACGGAATCTCAGCCCGGCTAAGGCGCATATCGGCTATGTGCGCCGCCTATTAATGGATGAAGCGTTCCGGCGGGCTCGCGCGTCAGAATCCCACGATGCCGTTCTGCTCTCCACCGACGCGGATACGCAGGTTGCATCCAATTGGATTGCGCAAAATCTCGCTGAAGTGCGCGCCGGCGCCGAAGTAGTAGGTGGCCGAATTATCATTACTGGCGATGAACGCCTGTCATTAGACACCGTGACCCGCTCTCTTCTAAATCTGGACCGGTTATATCGGAGACTGGTCTCGTGGATAGAATCGCGGTTCGACCCGGATCCCCACGATCCGTGGCCGCGGCACCATCATCATTTCGGTGCTAGTCTGGCGATTACGCCGGATGCCTACGAGAGAGTGGGAGGCGTTCCGCCGCGCCGCCATCTGGAAGACGTGGCGTTCTATGGCGCCCTCCTTCGGAGCGACGTTCGGATTCGGCACAGCATGAAGGTGCGAGTGGAAACGTCAGCGCGGCTGACCGGCAGAACCCGTTACGGATTATCGAAAACCTTGTCGGATTGGCGCGAATCCGGACGGGCTGGATTTCGCTTACCTGTCGAATCAAGAGCTTTCCTTGAATTCTTATTCGGCACGCGCCGTCGACTCCGAAGAGTTTGGTTGAAGGGAAAACTCTCTTCTCTACCCTCTTCGGAAGACATCAGTGACTTGGCGGCTTCTATGGATTGCTCGTGCTGCGCTTTGCGGAACGAGATCCGGAAAGCTGGGCGCTTTGGGGCTCTGCTGGAAAACATCCGCTTCTATCATCTGTGCCGGGCCGCGTGGCCGGAGTGGAAACGGTTGGACGAGCTTCAACGTGTAGTGGAAGATCTTTTCGCAGCCTTCCGATCCGTTCGTGCGCGGTCCCCGGTTGCGATCGAATCTGCCCTCCAAAGCGCTTCGGCGAACGGCCATTCGGCATCGACCCAATTTGCGACGGAAGTGAACCCGCTCACGCGCGCATAATCGTCCAGTTCACCGGTCGTGAACTTGTGAGACGATTCCGTCCAAATCGTCGTTCCCGCTCGAAACGCAAATGTCTCTTCAAGCGCGGCGATGTATACATCCTGATCGCGGTAGCAGAGCAGGTGCATTTCAATGCGGCGCTCGGCCTCATTCCAACGAACCTCATGGCCGAATGAGCGCAGATCGAATTCGGCGCCAAGCTCGCGGTTCATGCGAGCCAGTACGTTCAGATTGAACGCCGCCGTAACCCCGGTCGGGTCGTCGTAGGCCAAAAGCATCGCGTTCACATCTTTCACCAGATCCGCCCCAATCAGGAAGAAATCACCGGGTCTGAGACAAGCTCGAATCCCGCGCAGAAACTCGGGAATGCATTTCCGTTCGAGGTTGCCGATCGAACTCCCCAGGAAGAGTAGGAGCATCCGCCGGGAACTGGATCGCGTTCCCGCGAACTGCGCGAGGCCTTCCTGCCAATCTGAGCAAATTGGTTTAACGGGAACAAGGTCGTCCAACTCTTTACTGCAGGAAGCGAGCGCCGAGTGGGACACGTCGATCGGAATGTAAGTAAAACCGCTTCCCTGGCGACCCAGCGCTTCCAGGACGCAGCGGGTTTTGCGACCACTGCCGCTGCCCAATTCCGCCACGGCAATCGGGTCCTCGATGATGTTTGCAAGCTCCCGCGAGTGCGTTTGCAACAGGCGCTCGTCGGCGCGCGTGAGGCCATATTCGGGTAGAAGCGTGATCGCCTCGAACAGCGCGCTTCCGAGTTCGTCGTAAAAATAGCGGGATGAGATCCGCTTCTGATCTCCCGGCCTCAAGCCGCTGCCGGTATCTAGCGCAAACTGGGTCAGCTGAACTTTAGCAATCGCGGACACGCGCTACTCCTGCACGCAACGGAAGGTCGCATACATATACGGATAATCGCGACGAAACCAGTTACGGAATGAGCGTCGCAGCAGGCGCGAAGCGGTCCGCGCCGATCCACCCTTCAGTACAAAGTGATCGCCATCGAAGAAGTTGGCGGAATACCCCGGGTAAGTTGAGCGTGGCTGGAACCCAGGAAACGGTTCGAAAGGCGTTCGGGTCCACTCCCATCCGTTTCCAAGGAGCTGGCTTACACCGAATGCGCTATCGCCTTTGGGTGTTGCGTAGACAGGCTCAGGATCCCACCGCCTGAAGTTGAAATTTCCGTGTTCCTGGGATGGCTCTGCATTGCCCCAGGGATAAGCTCGGCTCTCGCCTGCCGGACTGCCGTAAGCCGCCCGATGGAACTGCTCTTCTGACGGGAGGGTTGCTCCCGTCCATTTGGCGTACGCCTCAGCTTCAGCCTGACTGACATATACCGGCCAATCGAGCGGCAACGGGATCTCTTCCAACATGCATCGCAATAGGACCTCTTTGCCGCGCCTTATCCAAAAATGCGGCAACTCGGCGCCATCCTCCACAAATGCCAGGTACTCGCCATTGGTTACATCAAAGCGGTGGATTCGAAAGGCGGGAACGTCAGAGTGCATCTCCTGGTATTCGTTGTCCCAGCCAAACGTACCGTCTTCCGGCCTTCCAAGGGTTGCAGGGCCGGCTGGGATTTCGCGCCACGAATTTGCGTACTCGGACCGTGAACGATAGTGATCAGCTTGAATGCTCCGCCCCACTTTCATTTCGAACGAAAAATTGTGGAACATGTAGGCGAGCGTCTCGAAGTGCATCAGTCGGTGCTCCAGAGCCATTTGCACTACGTCTTCCGGAGCCTCGTCCAGGTACTCGTCTACGCGCTTGCGGCACCTACGCACATATTTTTTTACCGCCTCTGGCGACGGCCAATCCGTAGGCTTATCTGCCGGGAGATGGGCCGCATCCGGGTCAATCCCCGCTTGAAAAAGCGCGTCAAGCTCCGGATCCGGGGATTTGAGACCAAGACCTTCACGGCAGATCTGAATGGAATCGAAACCGTCCAGATGCCCAATATAGAAAATGACACGGTGGCGCTCTAATATCGGTCTCTCGTAGAGTGCATCCGGTTTTAATAGCGCGAAAAGATCATCGCCTCGCTGCCGGGCGGACTGAAGTTCCGCGAATATTTTGCTGGGTGCCGCTTGCGCAACGGCCATAGGCAACACTCCTCCACAACCTCAACGGGTTTTAACGTCTCGTTCTTGGACGCCGAAGGGCCGTCCGCAGTACCAAAATTCTTCTCCTGTTAGCGCACTCAAACTACGCGGAATGGCTGTCCAGGACCGAACGTGCCAATAGCAAGGCCTCCTCTTTGTTCCGAATTTCACCTTCCAATTGAGCGGTTTCAACCGCTTCGAGGGCGCACGAAAAGCCGGGACCCGGCCGGTACCCGGCATTGATGAGATCCTGGCCGCCGATCAGGCGAGGCGGACGCAGATCCTCTTTGCTCAGTTCCACAAGCTTTTCCCGCGCATAGTTGTAAGAATCCGTGTAGCCGTTGCTGCACAAGCAATCGAGCCGATGCAGCTCCAGATGCTCATCGAAGTGAGGCAAACCCAGGAAGCGCTTCAGCGTGCTCAGGCGCATCTGCTGAACGTCTTTGAAGCGCATATGATTTGCTACCAAGGAGGTGACGCGGTCAACTTCGTCATTCGAAAACTTGAAATTGCACAAAATATCCCGCGCCATCTTCGCCCCAACTTCCGCATGTCCATCGAAGCGGATGCGATCAGCAATACGAAAGGTTGGCGGTTTTCCTACGTCATGGAGCAGAACGCCCAAAGCAAGCGTCGGCGCGGGGTGATCCAGTTTTTCCAGCATCAGCAATATATGGTTCCAGACATCTCCTTCGGGGTGAAATTCCGGTGGCTGCTGAACGCCTTGAAATGCCTTCACGTCCGGCAACACGAAGCGAAGCAGTCCGGATTCGTCAAGAAGTTCAAATCCGCGGCGTGCCCCTCCTTCAGTCAAGATGCGCAGAAGTTCGTCGCGGATGCGCTCGGCCGAGATTTTGTTGATGCAGTGTGCCTGACGGCGAATCGCGTCCATTGTCCCTGCTGCGATGACGAATCCCAGCCGGGCCGCAAAGCGAACCGCCCGGAGCATGCGCAGATGATCCTCCCGGAAGCGCGCTTCGGGATCTCCGATCGCACGAACTACTTTTGCATCTAGATCGGCTTGGCCACCCACATAATCGAGAATCGTTGCCGATAACGGGTCCTCCATGATCCCGTTAATCGTGAAATCGCGCCGCAGGACATCCAGGGCCGGGTCCGTCTCGAAGTGAACGTAGTCCGGACGGCGCCCATCGGAATAGCTTCCTTCGCTGCGGAAAGTAGCCACTTCGACCTGGACGCCCGGCTCGCGCGAAAGAAGAACAACACCAAAGTGAGCCCCGACTGATTGAGAACCGGGGAATAGCCGCAGTACTTCGTCCGGTTTGGCATCGGTGTTTATGTCGAAATCCTTCGGAACAAACCCCAGCAATCGGTCCCGAACGCAGCCGCCCACGAGATAGGCCTGATGGCCCGAAGCACGAAGGCGCTGGAGCGTCGAGATGGCAAGAGCCTCGCGCGCAATGCTGAGTTCCGTATTCATTGGAGTAGCGGAAGATTCGCGAACGATCTACCGGTTAGATGAGGTTGCCTGGAATCGGGGACTTAGAGCAAAGCTCAGGCTGGATCGGGGCTAATCTTCTCTTTGGCGCTGACCGAGACCGGGGAACCGCCTTCGGCCGCGGCGAGGGCCTGCGCCTCCTCTTCGGCCTTCTTTAATTCCTTCTTCGAAGGGGGCGCCTGCTCGTGACGGTAATCGTGATCGTGATAGCAGGTTCGGCAGCGCACCTTGGCCGCATCTCCGTTCACCAGGGACACGATGGAATGGTTGGTAATTCGGCGGCATTTGATGCAGTGGTCATCAATGACATCGCCTAATCGCATTTCACCCATAATTCGAGCCCGACAAGCGGAGTATATCAAGGATGACCGCGCCATGCCCAGCTTACCCGATGATATCTTGGAGTGAAACCAGCGCGGCAGCGTAACATTCGCTACGCGCTGCTCGTCATCTCCTCCGCAACAGGTCCGATTTGGCGCTTCTTAAAGCTAGGACGCAACATCTAACGCGAGTTGCGCTTGCTTGCGCGACAGGAGCTCTGGCGGCAGTCTCCCTCGGTTCGGCTCAGGCCACAACGCCGGATGCCGCGGTTGATTCCTCTCCCCTTTCTTTCGATCAACATGTCGCCAGCGTGGTGAGACAGAATTGCGCGTTGTGCCACAACGAGCGGCTCAAGACCGGCGGACTCGTTCTTACCAAATATCGCGATACTGCCTCGATGCTCCAGGATCGGGCCGTATGGGAAATGGTGATCGCCCGTCTCCGCGCAGGCGAGATGCCACCCAAAGGCATGCCTCGTCCCACGGCGGAGCAAATCGCCTCGACCACCAATTGGATCGAGGCGCAGTTCGTGGCGCTCGATCGAACCAGTAAACCCGACCCAGGGCATTTAACCGCCCATCGCCTCAATCGCGTCGAGTACAACAACACGGTTCGTGATCTGTTGGCAATTCATTTCAAACCCGCCGCCGACTTTCCGGCCGACGATTCCGGTTATGGCTTCGACAATATCGGGGACGTGCTTTCCGTCTCACCGGTTCTGATGGAGAAGTATCTCGATGCGGCAAAAAAGATCGCGGCGCAAGCTATTCCGACGCCCGGAATCGTTCCCAAACCGACTCGTACGCGATACTCGCCTGAGCACGGATTCAAAGAGGAACGCCTTGAAATGGAGCAGACGTTCGACTTTCCGGCTGAAGGCGATTACGATCTGCGCGCAGCGGTTTCAGGGCGGCAGGACTCCTTTCGCATTGAACTAAAGCTCGATGGCAAGGACATCGAAGCGAGCGATGTCCCGATCGTGAAAGATAAGCCGCGGTCCTATGAAATTCGGCTGCATGTGCCATACGGATCGCACGTATTGCAGGCGGCGCTTACTCATCGCGATGCAACACCGGAAGAAGCCGTTCTCGCCCAGCAGCTCGTGTCAGAAGAGCAGGCGCAGATCGCGAAGCAGATTGCGAAACATCCCGGAGATGAAGCGCAGATACGGAAACAGCATGCCCTGGGCGACGTTCCGACGTACGTAGACGCTCTAGAGATTCGGGGCCCGTTCAACGCGCTGCCCCCGCCGTTGCCTGACAGCTACCGGCGCGTATTCACTTGCGGGCATACCACGGGCCAGCACACTTCCGAATGCGTCCGCCTGGACCTTACGCATCTCGCGCGCCTGGCGTATCGAAGACCTGTTACGGACAATGAAATCGCCAAATTAACGAACCTGGTTGCCTCTGGCCAACAAAATGGGTTGAGCTTTGAGCAGGCCATGCGCCTCGGTGTGGAGGCCATTCTTGTCTCGCCGAATTTCCTGTACCGGATCGAGCGCGATCCGAATCCAGCCGATCCGAATGCGGTGCACCCGGTTGGCGAATACGAACTCGCTTCGCGGCTGTCGTACTTTCTTTGGAGCAGCACGCCGGACGAGCAACTTTTGAAACTTGCGGACGAACACGCGTTGAGCAAGCCCGAAGTTCTTCATGCGCAAGTGAAGCGCATGCTGGAAGATCCCAAAGCGGATGCGTTGGTAGACAACTTCGCGGGCCAGTGGTTGGAGCTGCGCAATCTGGATAGCATTCATCCGGATCCCGATGAGTTTCCGCAGTTCGATGAGAGCTTGCGGAAGGCCATGTACACGGAAACCCGGATGTTTGTAAGCTCGATCATCCATGAGGACGGGAGCATTCTGGATTTTATTGATGGCAAGTACACGTATTTGAACGAAAAGCTGGCTAAGTTTTATGGCATACCGGGCGTCGTGGGACCGCAGTTTCGAAGGGTGGCTTTGGAGGGCGATCAACGGAGCGGCGTGCTGACCCAAGCTAGCGTGTTGATGGTGACGTCCTATCCCGCGCGTACCTCGCCCGTGCTCCGCGGGAAGTGGATTCTGGAGAACGTGCTGAATGCGCCTCCGCCACCTCCGCCGCCCGGAGTTGGATCGATCGACGCCAAGCCGGGTATTATCATCGGCACTATGCGGCAGCAGATGGAGAAGCATCGCGCGAATCCTGTTTGCGCGTCGTGCCACACACGCATGGACCCCCTCGGATTCGCTTTGGAGAATTACAACGTCATCGGCCAGTGGCGCACGCATGAGGGGCCGTTCCCGATTGACGCGAGCGGCGTTTTGCCCAACGGTACAAAATTTGATGGGCCTGCTGAGCTGAAGAAGATACTCGCTTCAGATCGCGATGCCTTCGCCGAATGCCTGACAGAGAAGCTTCTCATCTATGCCTTGGGCAGAGGCCTGGAGATGTATGACAGACCCGCGACAAGGAAGATCGTTCAGCAACTGGGAGCGAACGCTTACCGCTTCTCGAGTCTAATCAGCGGGATCGTGGATAGTGTCCCATTTCGGATGGGAAGGGCCAACGTAACGGCGGGCCTAAGCGCAAAAAATCAAGACAATAGCGGAGGAGCCAGATGATCATTACCGGGAAACACGTTTCGCGACGGACACTTCTTCGCGGCGTGGGAGCGGCCGTAGCGCTGCCTATGCTCGATTCAATGGTTCCGGCGCTGAGCAGGGCGGCCGAACTCGTCAACAAGAGCTCGCCCAACCGCATGGTGTTCGCCTATGTTCCGAACGGAATCGACATGCGGAATTGGACGCCGGAAGGCATCGGCCGGACGTTCGCTTTCCCAAAGATTCTGGAGCCACTGGCCCCACTGCAAGACGACGTTCTCGTCCTGAGCGGGCTGATGGATCACAATGCCGAAGCTTTGGGCGACGGTCCAGGCGATCACGCGCGCGCATCCTCAAGCTTTCTGACCGGAGTGCATCCGAAAAAAACGGCGGGTTCCGACATTCAGGTAGGCATCTCCGTCGATCAGGTTGCAGCGCAAAGCATCGGGAAGCAAACCAGACTGGCATCGCTTGAACTCGGCTGCGAGGACGGTCACCTGGCCGGTAACTGCGATTCCGGTTATAGCTGCGCGTATGTGAATAGCATCTCCTGGCGCTCACCGACGGTGCCGAACCCTCCCGAAGTGAACCCGCGCGCGGTTTTCGAGCGCCTGTTCGGAGCCGATGAGGACGCCGGCAATCCGACGGCCCGAGCCCGGAGTGCCCGGTTCGATCAAAGCATTCTCGACATGGTCTACGACGACACAAAACGTTTGGAAAACGGACTGGGTTCGACGGACCGCAGGAAATTGGATGAGTACCTGAGCGCCATTCGCGAAGTAGAGCGCCAGGTTCAGATGATGGAAAAGCAAGCCGAAGAGAACACGCTGGCGGTGCCGACGATGGCGAGACCGGATGGGATTCCGCTTGAATTCGACAACCATGCCAAGCTCATGTTCGATCTGCTGCGACTGGCTCTTCAAACGGACACTACGCGCATTGGAACGTTCATGCTGGCCCGCGAAGGCAGTAATCGGACTTATCGCGAGATCGGCGTCCCGGATGGCCATCACGGAATATCGCATCACCGAAACGATCCGGTTTTGATGGACAAGCTAACGAAGATCAATCGCTATCACATGGAGCAGTTCGCATACTTTCTGGACAAGCTAAAAAGCACTCCTGACGGCGATGGCTCTCTGCTCGACCACACGATGATCGTTTACGGCAGCGGCATCAGCGACGGAAACCGGCATAATCACGACAACCTGCCGGTTCTGTTTGCCGGCGGCTCGCGCGTGTTCCGGCCCGGCCGCCACGTACACTTCGCCCAGAGCACACCGGTGGCGAATCTGTACCTGACGATGCTGGACGGAATGGGCGTACCCACCGAAAAGCTCGGCGACAGCCAGGGACGCCTGAATTACCTGCCGGATATGGCCTAGAGGGTCTATCACCTGCTTTAGACTCCGCTTTGGACCTTTTCCTCCAGTTCCGCCCAGCGAGCATATAGATCGTCGACGGCTGCCTGCGCCTCTTGCATTTCCGAGTAGGTATCCTGAAGGCGTTTCGGATCTCGAACAACTTGGGAATCCTGGAGGAGCGCACGCTTGGCTGCGAACAGGCGCTCGGCTTCAGCGATCCGTTCTTCGATGCCTTCGAATTCCCGATTCTCCAGATAGGAAAGCTTCTTCTTCGACGGGGCGGGCTGGGATTTGGGAGACGAGGCACCGGCAATCTTTTTGGGTCTTTTGCGTTCCGATTGCCAGGTCTCCCACTGCCGATAATCGGCAAACAGTTGGGCGGCCGCCCTGCCCTTCCAGACCAAGCACGAGGGTTGAAACACGATCGAGCATGTAACGATCATGGGTCACCAGAACGAGCGCGCCTCCGAATTCGAGCAGGGCCTCTTCAAGGATCTCGAGAGTCGGGATGTCGAGGTCGTTCGTCGGCTCATCGAGCAGCAGCACATCGGCCGGTTCCAGCATCAAGCCGGCGATCAGCACCCGAGCGCGTTCACCTCCAGAAAGCCGGGTCACCGGCTGATCCAGTTGATCGGCCGAGAATAAGAATCGGGCCGCCCAGGACGCCACGTGAATGGTGCGGTCCTGATAAATCACGGAATCGCTATGCGGGGCGAGCGCGCGGCGCAGCGTCAGACTCGGATCGAGCGGCCGGTTCTGATCGAAGTACACGATGCGCAGAGATTCGGCCCGCCGGATGTCACCCGATTGCGGTTCAATATCGCCGCGCATTAAACGAAGCAGAGTCGTTTTCCCGCTGCCATTCGGTCCGACAAGTCCCATTCGCGTGCCCACCACCAGCGTGAAGTTGAGATCCTCAACGATGACGTGGTCGCCGTAAGCGTAGTTAACGCCGGTCATTTCGATCAGTCGTTTGGTCCTGCGATCGGTCGCGGTGAAATCAATGCCGGCCGTCGCAGTGCGAGAGCGAGTGTTGAGATCGTTCAGCTCACCGATCATTTGTTGAGCGGTATCGATGCGCGCCTTGGCCTTTGTCGCACGCGCCTTGGGGCCGCGGCGCAGCCATTCAATCTCAGTACGAACGCGGTTTTCCAATGCTTCCTGGCGCTTTGCCTGGGCTGACAGAAATTCAGTCTTCTTTTCCAGAAAAGCACTGTAATTTCCGTCGACGCGCAGCATACCGTCGGGATAAACCCGATTCAGTTCGGCCGTCTCATTGGCAACATTCTCCAGAAAGTAGCGATCATGGCTGACCAGTACACTCGCGAACCGAGCACTCTGGAGCACTCTCTCCAACCACTCGATTCCAGCGATGTCGAGATGATTGGTCGGCTCATCGAGTAACAAAATATCGGGAGCCGAGACGAGCGCTTCCACGATTGCGAGGCGCTTCCGCCAGCCACCGGACAGAGTCGCGGCCGGAACATCGAAATCGGCGAACCCGGCACGTCCAAGCGTCTCTAACAAGAGCCGCTCCTGCTCGGGTTCCGGAACGCCGGATTCCCGCGATGCCCGGGAAGTAACCGAACGAACTGTATCGCCGGGATCGAACTCGGAGGCTTGGGCAACATAACTGAGACGCGTCCCTTTGCGCGAAGAAATATTGCCGGTGTCCGGCTTGCGACGGCCGGCAATAATCTCAAGGAGAGTTGATTTACCGGAACCGTTCGGACCAACCAGCCCGAGACGATCGCCTTCGGAAATATTGAAGGATATGTTCTTAAAAAGCGGAGTCGCCCCGTAGGACTTCGCGAGGTCCTCCGCCGTAATCAGAAGCGCCACTTACGTGTACTTCGGTTCGTAAGTCATCGCTTCCTGAAGCGTGATGCGGCGTTTCTCGCGGTAAGCGATGTTCGAGATCAGCACTGCGATAGCCGACTTATATCCGATTTCTACCGGAGCGTTCGGCTGTTTGCGCGACCGCACGCAATCGAAGAAATTCGCCATGTGATTCTGATCCGGAGTGTCGCTGGTGGCGGCGGCTCCGCTCGGACGATTGGCCTTCTCGGGCCAATAGCGAGTTTCCTCTCTGGACCTGCCGGTAACCATATCCGTCGAACCCGAGACGTGTTCGACCGTGCCATCGCTTCCCAGAATGCGCTCACCGAGTCCGAAGCGGCTGTTGCTGAAGGTGGATTGCCAGCAGATTACCTTCTCCGGGTACTCCAGCGTGACAGAGATAGTATCCGGAACCTGCCTTCCGTCTTTCTCCGACCAGACTCCGCCCATCATGGAGGCCGACACGGGCACGTCGAGATCGAGCGCGGAGATGATCCAGGCGATCTGATGGATCATGTTCTCCGTCGTGTTGCCGCCTGAAAATTCCCAGAACAAGCGCCAATTTATGAATTTATTGCCGTCGAATTCGCTCTTCGGCCGGTTCTGCAAGAAGAGGGCCCAGTCGACATGTTCCGGATTGCAATCCTCGGGAACCGAACGAACCCACTGGCCCTTTCCGTGCGGCGTGTTGCGGCTCATCCAGGATTCGACC
The DNA here is from genome assembly GCA_963762495.1 of uncultured Acidobacteriaceae bacterium. Classification (GTDB taxonomy): domain Bacteria; phylum Acidobacteriota; class Terriglobia; order Bryobacterales; family Bryobacteraceae; genus Bog-105. The sequence goes on along the minus strand of CAVXKZ010000005.1, from coordinate 249,727 downwards.
TGAGTGACTTTCCCGAGCCAACCGCTATCGATCCATCGCTTGGTATCGATCAGCGAGCCGGAACTTTCATGCTGCAAACCGATTTGAACGATGCGGTCGGATTTGCTGGCCGCATCCCGGCATTTCACAGCTTCGGGGATTGACCAGGTCATGGTCTTCTCGCTGTAGAGGTCCTTGCCCGCTGCGAGAGTCGCGAGAAAGTGCGGCTCATGCAGATGCAGCGGCGTCGCGACGATCACGGCATCGATATCTTTACGGTCGAGCAGCTTGCGGTAATCGGTGTAAGCTTCGACCTTGGGAACAAACTGGCGTACTTCATCATGCCGACGTGTGTACACGTCAGCCATGGCGACGCATTCCACATTGGGCACTGCGATGGCCGCTTTCAGATCCTCCTTGCCGCGCGCACCAGCACCGATAATCCCGATGCGAATTCGATCGTTTGCGCCAATCGCGCGCTCCGTGGCGAGGGGAGCCGAGATGAGAGATCCAGCGGCGGTTGCCCCCACAAGTGTCTGGCCGAGAAATTGTTCGTCGGCTGGTTTCGTTAGGCATAAATGTGCTCCTTTCTCTATTACAACTCTCTACGCGAGACAATCCGCCTTGCGCAGACAGTCCTTCATGCCAGCCATGCTGATGCGAGTGGAGGCTTCGGGAGTTCCCGCACCCCGCCAGTGAGTTTCGAGACTGACCGCGTAGTGATAGCCGTCACGCTTCAACGCTTTGAATTGCCCAACCCAATCCACACTGCCCTGCCCTACCGGAGCCCATCCGTACTTGCCGTCCGGTTTGTGAACAGCACTTTTGCAATGGCAGTGCCCGATGCGGTCCTTTGGCAACAAATCGTAACCATCCGGATAGGGCCGTTCTTCTCCGGCCGCGAAGGCGTTGCCCGGGTCCCAGTTCAACATGAAATGCGGAGATGGAATCGCAGCAAGCACCTTGGCCGCTTCCGCTCCAGTGGCAGTGTTACAGCTCATTTCATTTTCCAGGATGAAGAGCAAGTTCTGTTTGCCCAGGGTTTCGGCCGCGCTGGCGCAATTTATCATTGATGGCTGCCCGATAGGGACCCTGATCATCCAAGCGCCAAAAATCGAAGCCGCGGACGCGCTCCGTATCCAATGCTTTCGCCAGGGAGATGGAACGATCAAGAACTTCGCCTTGCTGCCCAAACGTCCAGCCCGCTTTGAACTCGTCACGCTGCGGGCTGAACTTCGAACGCGGCGCGCCCTCCCAATCGACCTTGAATAATGGGCTGGCGATATCTGTCACTCGCAGATTGTATTTCTTCAGGATGCGCTTCGTCTCGGCGATTTCATTGGAATCGAGTGCGAGCGAGTTCTTCTTCCAAAGATCGCGAACTTCCACCCACTCGAGGCCGAATTCATTGGCGGCGATGTTGCAGGCCTTATCGAAATCCTGCGTGATCTCGTCGGTGATGACAGACAACCGAAACGGGCACTTCACTTTGGCAGCCTCCGCTCGAGCACTGGAAGCAACGGCCGCCAGCGCACCGGCATAACGAAAAACTTCGCGTCGGCTTATTTTCATTTCATTCTCCTGAGGACTTTTCCCGGCAGTGCGTTCGTCATATTTCCATTTTCGATGACCGGAACGCCATTAACTAAGACGTATTCCATGCCGATCGAAAGCTGGTTCGGCTTCTCGAAAGTCGCGACATCACGGATCTTTTCAGGATCGAAGACCACAATGTCAGCCCACATGCCCTGCTTCAATACGCCCCTGTTTATGAGACGCATTCGCTGGGCCGGCAAAGCACTAAATTTCCGAATCGCGTCCGGCAGAGTCAGAACTTTCTCTTCGCGAACATACTTGCGCAAGATGCGAGGGAAGGTTCCGTAAGCGCGGGGATGCGGATGCTCCCGGCCGAGCAAACCCGTGGGAGCGGTTCCTTGCGAATCGTTGTCAATTGAGACCCAGGGCTGTTTGAGCGCATCCGCAATATCGCTTTCAGACATGCCGAACACGGCAACTGACATTCCGGAGTCTTCGATGAGCAGATCGAAGATTGTATCGATGGGATCTTTGCTCTCCATCTGAGCAATTTGAGCGATGGTCTTGCCTTGAAGCGGTAGCAGCTTGGGGTTCTGTACGACGCTAACGAGAATCGCCTCAGGACCCGGAACTTCGAGCCATTCGTTATCCCAGCCGGAGGCATCTGTCTCCATCTGTTTGCGAATACGGGCGCGGGTGGCTGGATCTTTCAGACGTTCGATCATCTTTTTGTCGCCGCCCTCATGAGCCCACGGTGGAACGAACGCCGAGAAACTGTTGAACCAAGCCGGATAGGCGTAGGTGTCGGCTTCGATGTCAACGCCCGACTTGCGCGCGTCGTCGATCCGGCGCACAATTTCGGGCATGCGGCCCCAGTTGCGTTTTCCAGCGGCTTTCAGATGCCAGATCTCAACCGGAATGTTGGCTTCGCGGCCGATGCGAATTGTCTCATCGAGCGCGGCGTCAATCGCATCGCCTTCACTGCGCATATGAGTGGCGTAAATACCGCCGAACTTCGCGGCTTCGGATGCCAATGCAATCAACTCTTCGGTGCCGGCGTACGGCGCCGGGGCGTATTGAAGAGCCGTCGAGACACCAACCGCGCCCTGTTGCATTGCCTGGCGGATCAGCGCTTTCATTCGCTCGAGCTCGTCGGGCGTGGGCGGCCGATTCTGTTCTCCGATGACGATCCTGCGAACCTGGGTCGCGCCGACATAGCTCGCCAGGTTGATGCCCATGCCTTGCTTCTCCAAGCGGGCGAAGTACTCGGCGAAGGTAGTCCAGTCGGGCGTGATCTTGTATTGTTCGAATCCTGCTCTATCCTCAGCGAGCAGCCGCTGGTTCAGCGGCGCAATGGAACCGCCCTCACCGGTGATCTCGGTAGTGATGCCCTGAAAGATTTTCGATGGGACATGCGGATTCGACGAGCATAGACAGCTCGGACTGACCGAGCATGTCGATGAAGCCGGGCGCGACGACGAGGCCGGTGCCATCGATTACGTTGCGAGCGGAGGCGTTCGCTAGATTTCCGATCTGCGCGATTCGGCCTTCGCGAATGCCGATATCGCCGGAGTACCAAGGCGATCCAGTGCCATCAATGATGTGCCCGTTCTTGATGACGGTATCGAACTGCTGCGACCTGGCGAGGATGGGGGCTAGAAACGCGATCAGGAAAGCGAAACAGGTTCGAACCAAACAAGGATTATATGAGAGACTTGTCGAATGTCTCAGCGGAAAGGCAGTATTGGAAGCGCCATTCTTTGGATGTTCATCCTTTCGATTCTGCTGTTTTGGCTTCCTATTATTGGGCCGCTGATCGCGGGCTTTGTGGGTGGGCGCAAGGCGGGAACCGTTGGGGACGCCATTCTGGCGGTGATCATTCCCGGGGTCTGTTTCGGCGTGGCGTTGTTCCTTCTGGCGACTATACTTACGGGCGTGCCGCTGTTTGGATTCATCGCAGGAGCGGGCGGAGCGTTTCTGGTTCTGGCGCATGTCGGTTCCCTGCTGATTGGAGCGATCGTTGGGGCATTGGTGTAGGGGAAGAGACGACAGGGGAAAGGAATCAGAAGCCTAGGGCGGGTCACAATGTATTTGTTCCTTAACGCTGTCCCATTTTTGGGGTTCAGTCCAGCCCTCGAAGAGCGGGCTGCATTTGGATCTCGCGATACTTACAGCTAATTGTGAGAATCGGCCGCTCTAACCCGGTGCCGGGCCACGCGGTGTTGCTCAACGGGGAGGTCCCCTTCCCGATAGCGGGACGCGAGCCGCGATCACCAGTTTGTAAACGCATGGCAGGACATCAAGGTGCGTGATTGCACTAGGAGTTCGCGCATACTGGTAGGACACCGATGGATAACGCTAAGCGAAAGAATCGCGGCGAGATGGCGCTGTTCGGATCCATACTCGCTCTCGGTCTGATCCTTGGCGGCTGGGTGCTCGGAGCCCAGATCAAGGCGACCCGGCTCAGTGATCGCTTTGTCGAGGTCAAAGGTCTGGTGGAGCGCACAGTCAAGTCTGATCTTGCCATTTGGCCCCTTGACTACAAGGAGGCCGGAGACGATCTGTCCTCAATATATGCGAAGACGGAGGCCGACAAGCAGACCCTCCTGCAGTTTCTCGATCAGCAGGGCATTCAATCTTCTGAAATTGAGTTGGGCATCATCCGCGTTGTCGATACGCAGGCGAACGAATTTGGAGGCGGTAACCGGCCCCCGCATCGCTATATCGTCGAACAACAAATTACGGTGCGAACTGCACGAGTTGATCAAGTCGCGGCCGCTGCGCAGAAAACGATGCAGCTTTTGGAGAAGGGCATTATTTTGAGTAGCAATCCCGGACAAGGAGTAATTTACAAATTTACCGGGTTGAACTCCATTAAGCCCGATATGATCACGGAAGCTACTCGGAACGCCCGCGCTGCGGCGAATCGTTTCGCCTCAGATTCGGGCAGTAAGGTGGGCGCTATTCGACAGGCTAATCAGGGTGTTTTCTCGATATTGCCTGCGGATCAGGGTAGTGAAATGACTGAAGGCGGGAATGTCACTGGCGACAGCAGTCTGAAGAAGACCGTCCGCGTAGTCACGTCCGTCCAGTATTATCTGGAGAAGTGAAGATATTACGAGTTAATTTCCGGGGCTTCCTCGCTTAAGAGAACCCGTATAGCTTGGCCGGATTATCGACTAAAATGCGGCTACGCACGGCTTCACTCGGGGACCACTGCGCCAACAGATCTAACAGCAGGGCATCATCCGGTTTATCGTTCGTAGTCGGATGTGGCCAGTCTGTTCCCCAGACGAGTCGCTCCGGCGCTTCCTTTATATACGCCTTGGCAACGGCGCCGCTGTCCGCGTAGCTCGGCGCTCCCACTTTTGTGTCGAGGTATGCTCCGGAAAGCTTGCCCCAGCACTTGCCGTCTGTAAGAGACTGACGATCGCGCCAAACACCGGTTCTACGGGCGCCGAGACGTGACCAAGGTGATCGAACACCACCGGAACCGGAAGACTGCTCCAGACTGGCATGGCCGTCAGGATTTGCTCGGCGGCCGCATTGATCTGGACGTGCCATCCGAAAGGAGCAACGCGCTTCGCCAAGGGCTCTACCATGTCCGCTGTTGTTGCGCCTGCTTGCACCAGGTTGAAGCGGATGCCGCATACACCCGCTACCTGCAGTTCCCTGAGTGCCGCATCTGAAACTCCCGTATTGACCACCGCAATCCCGCGCGTTGTCGCGAGGCCGAACTGACGTAGTGCGTCGAGCATGCATCGATTGTCGACGCCATAGGTGGACGGCTGGACGATCACGTGGCGCGTAATGCCGATCCGCTTTTGCAGCAACCGGTAGTCCGCCACAGTGGCGTTGCCGGGCCGCAATTTAGCCTTTGGATCCACAGGAAATCGCGAATCATAGATGTGATGGTGGCAGTCTGCCGCGTTCGCGGGGGCTTTGGTGTGGGGCGCTTCCATGCCGGAGGACCATGGCACACGGATACTCTGCTGCGCTCTTGCGCCATTTGGAGCTCCGGCCATGCAAGCCGCAGCGAGGCCTGAGAAGAGCCTCAAGAATGCTCGGCGGCCGGAATTCCCTTCCTGCATCATCGATCTCTGTTGCTTTGCTCGTTGGGGCGCACAGGAAGTATACTGCGCGCCAAAATGATACGGTGTACGTCAAGGAGCGGATATGAGGATTTCACGGCGGCGTTTTCTCGAAGCCACTGCTCTGGGCGGTATGAGCGCCTGTTTCCCGGTGCCAGCGATCGCAGACGCAACGGCTCTTCCTAAGCGGTTGCTGGGCAAGACAGGCGCACATGTCTCAATCCTTGCCATGGGCGGCGGTAGCCGATATCTGATGTACAAGGAAGAAGAACAGGCACTGGAGGCGCTTCAGAAGGCGCTCGATTTGGGGATCACCTACGTTGACACTTCAGACGATTACGGCAAGGATCACCTGAGTGAACGGCGTATAGGTAAGGTGATCAAGCTTCGCAAACAGAAGCCATTCCTGGCCACGAAACTTAGCAATCGCAACGGGGAGGAGTCCACGCGAATCGTAGAGCAGAGCCTCACCGCGTTGCAAGTGCAGCAGGTGGATCTGATCCACATACATTCCCTTACTACGGAAGAGGACTTGGCACGCATCGAGGCAAAAGGGGGCGTGCTGGAGCAACTGCTGAAGCTGCGGGACCAAAAGATGACCAGGTTTATTGGAATCACCAGCCACACGGATCCACATGTGCTCAAGACTGCGCTCGAGCGGCATGACTTTGACTGCACGCAGATGGCTCTCAACGGAGCATTGGTTGGAATGAAGAGCGGCGCCGGTGGTATGGTGCCCAATGCAGCAATGCCGCCGAGCTTCGAAACCGTGGCGCTGCCGGTCGCTACCCGCAAGCAGATGGGTGTGCTTGCGATGAAGGTCTTCGCGCAGGATGCTCTTGTCCCTCAGGCCACGCCGGAAAAGCTGCTGTACTATTCCCTCTCACTCCCAGTTGCAGCAGCAGTCGTAGGGATGCCGAAATTGGAGCACATTGAAGAGAACGTTCAGCTAGCAAAGGTCTTCAGGCCACTTTCAAAATCTGAGAGGGAGCGAATCTCGGGAATGCTTGCGGTAAAGAATAAAGCGAAGCTTGATCTGTTCTTCAGTGAGCATGTCGATGCTTAAATAGCTCGACTAGACTGATGGGAATGTCCAACCTAGGGCGGTTTGCGGTGTGTTTGTTCAGCCTGTGTTTCGCGGTTTCAGTTCTTCCGCATCAGACCCCAGTTAAAGAGCAGCACCTGCGAGTGATGGGTCTTAAAGACTCCGTCGAAGTCATACGCGACCGCTGGGGAGTCCCGCATATTTACGCGAAGAACTCGGACGACCTGTTCTTCGCTCAGGGTTACATCACTGCCCACGACCGGCTTTTTCAAATTGATTTGTGGAGGCGAATTGGCACTGGCAGGCTGGCGGAGGTCCTGGGACCGAAGTATCTCAACCGTGATCGCTTAGCGCGATTGGTTCGTTATCGAGGCGATTGGGATCAGGAGTGGCGAAGTTACTCGCCCGATGCGAAAGCGATTGCTACAGCTTTTACCGGCGGGATCAACGCGTACATTCGATCCCTCCATGGCCAACGCCCGACGGAGTTTCGGATCGCGGGGTTTGACCCGGGTCTCTGGGTTCCGGAAGACGTGACTGCGCGAGTAGCGGGACTGCTGATGACCGGGAACATGTTGGCGGAAGTGAACCGAACACTGGACGTGAAGAAACTCGGGCTAGCGACGGACGATCGGCTCTTTCCACCCGAGCCTCATATTCCGCTGATTTTGCCGAAGGGACTGGACGTTGCCGATATCACGCCCGCGATTGTGAAGGACTACCTCGCCGCGATTGGCGCAATCCATTTTCCCGGCGAGCAGGGGAGCAACAACTGGGTTGTGGACGGCACGATGACGCGTACGGGTAAGCCGATTCTGGCGAATGATCCGCATCGTGGGATTGAGCTGCCGTCGCTCCGAAAGACAGTTCATCTGGTTGCGCCCGGTTGGGACGTGATTGGGGCTGGAGAGCCCGCACTTCCCGGCATTGCGCTGGGACATAACGAGAACATTGCCTGGGGCTTCACGATTGTCGGCATTGATCAGCAGGACTTGTATGTGGAGAAGGTGAATCCGGCAGACGGGACGCAGTATTTATATCGTGGCGACTGGAAGAAGTTCGAAGTGGAGAAGCAGCCGGTTGATGTGAAAGGAGAGGGCCACCGCGAGATTGAACTGAAGTACACGGTACATGGTCCGGTGATCTATGAAGATGACACCCGGCATCGAGCGTACGCTCTGCGATGGGTCGGAACGACGGCGGGAGGCGCCGGCTATCTGCCTGCATTGAAACTGGCGCGAGCCGAAAATTGGGCGGAGTTTCGCTCGGCAGTCGCGAGTTACAAAATTCCTTCGGAGAACCTTGTCTACGCGGATCGCCAAGGTAACATCGGCTGGATTGCGGCAGGTCAAGCGCCGATTCGCAAGGGCTGGGCGGGGCTCTTTCCGGTTCCCGGTGACTCCGGAGAATACGAATGGTCGGGATTTCTGCCGATTACCGAGAACCCGACAGCTTACAACCCGGCCCGGCACTTTGTAGCGACGGCGAATAACAATATTCTTCCGCCGGGTTATCCGCATGAACTTGGTTATGCATGGGCGCCGCCGACACGGTATAACCGCATTGTCGAGATGCTGACCAGCGGCCGGAAATTCGATGTGGACGATTTCGCGCACATGCAGCAGGATACGGTTTCGCTTCCCGCTCGCGCCTTCGCGGCGATGTTGAAGGAGTGGCATCCGGCGGAAGACAGCGAAGCGGCGAAGGTGCGTGCGGAAATCCTGGCCTGGGATTGCAACGTCACTATGGATTCCAGCGCAGCTTTGATTTATGAGGTATGGATTGAGCATTTGCATCGCGCGGTGCTTCCGAAGGGGATTGCGTCGGTTCGGCTTGCTCCGGATGTCCTGCTCAATGAGGTGAAGGCTAGTCCGGAAAGAGATGCGCTTTTGGGGAAGACGCTGGAGGCCAGCCTGGCGGAGATTCGAGCGCGCTTAGGTTCAGACCAGACCGAATGGAAATGGGGCAACCTCCACAAAGTCTATTTCCGGCACCCGCTGGGCGTGGCGTCTTTCGACCTGCCGGCACATTCGCGGCCGGGTGACGCTTATACAGTTAATGCCACCGGCGGACCGAATTACACGCAGACGCACGGCGCAAGCTATCGCGAGGTTCTGGATGTGAGCGACTGGGATCGTTCAGTCATGACAAACGTGCCCGGGGAGTCAGGCATTCCGGGAGACTCGCACTACGGCGACCTGATTGAGGGTTGGGCTGACGGCCATTATCACCAGATGCCTTTTTCGAGAAAGGCCGTTGAGGCTGCGGCTGAGGTGCGGCTGGTGCTATCACCTGGCGATACGCGGTAGTTTCGGGTTCGCGGTGCGTTTCGCAAGTTGAACGAACCGTCACCGCGCCGTCCAGCCGCCGTCTATGAGAATCGTGTGACCCGTAATGAGAGAGGCCGCGGGCGAGGCCAGGAACACAACCGAGCCCGCCACGTCCATCGGCTGTCCTATGCGGTGCAAGGCCGCGATCCGTTCGACGACATCGGCGTGGAAGGCGGGATCGGCGAGACATGCCTCAGTACCCGGCGTTTCGATAAAGGTTGGTGCCACCGCGTTGACCGTAATGTTGTGCTTGCCCCATTCCACGGCAAGGCACTTGGTGAGGTGCACGATGGCGGCCTTGGTCATACAGTAAACGGATTCCGTAGGCAGAGCCACGAAGCCGGCTTGTGAACTGACGTTTATGATCCGGCCGCTCTTCTGCCGAATCATGACGCGCCCTGCAGCCTGACTCGTAAAGAAGGTTCCCTTCAAATTCACTGCCAGCGTTAGGTCAAAATCTTCTTCCCGTACATTCTCGGCGAGATTGTCTGGCGCAACGACCGGCGTTATTGACCAGAATGTCGAGTCGGCCAAAATGTGAAACCGTATCGTCAACGGCATGAAAAATCTGGTCAAGACTGGTTACGTCCATTTGCAACGGAAGTACGCGGCGGCCCAAGCTCTCGATCTCGCCCACGAGCCCGTCGTGAGCGCCGATGTCCCGCAGTCCCAGAGCTACGTCCGCGCCGGCGTGCGCTAACGCGAGCGAGATCGCGCGTCCGAGCCCGCGGCCAGACGCTGTCACGATCGCGATCTTGCCCGTTAGATCGAATTGCGGAAACTGATTCACAGAAACCAGACTAGAGCATATTCAAAAACTTTAGCCGGATTTGGAACGGCAAATCCACCCGCCCGCGTTCTCGCCTTGAAACGCTACTCAAAGTGGATTCACCATTCAGTGGGAGAGAGAAGGATTCGCTGATGGGCAAACTACTTCGTCAGGGAAGCGCTGGACCAGAGGTCAAGGCACTTCAGACACAACTGAACAAATACGTAACGCCCCCATTAAAGGTAGATGGCCGCTTTGGTCCAAAAACCGAGGCGGCGGTCCGCCATTTTCAGAAGGCTGCCGGGTTTCACGGGCGCGATGTTGACGGTGTTGTCGGTCCCAAAACGACTTTGGCTCTATGCCAGATTTTCGACATGAAAATCCGCGGAACGCTAACTGCCAAGCAAAATCCACCAAACGTGACGCCGCCGGTCAATCCGCCTGGAAAACCAGTCGTTAAGCCTGCGAATCAGATGCCTAAGCCGATGCCAGTTCCGGCCAACCTGACGAAAGCGAACGATCCCACCGACTTACCCAAACGATTCCAGGGTAACCTGCAAGCGGGTTTTCAGGATTCCAAACGCGACGGGCCGGGTTTACAAACCCAACTGGGTTTGACCTTCCGCTCACGGGATTACTTCCCAAACTCCGGCGCTAACACGATTTATCACGGGATGCACTCGGAAACAGTGTTCGCGCCACTCGTCCTTGGAATCCCTCTTCCGCCAAGCTCGATTTACACCGGCCAGTTGAGCGTCACCGTCAGTCCCGTCACGGATTGGCTCGTGCTTGGCGACAGGCTACATCTCCTCACGCCGTCGGTCGGCGTTTACGGCCAGATTCCACTCAATCAGTCCAGCGATCCGACCGATCCGGCGGGACATCAGCGATTGGGCGGATTCGCGCAGCTTGAGCTGTTTCACTTCGACATTGTCAAAGACACCTTGGCGATCGGAATATCGGGCCAAGAGTCCGGGTATTGGGACTTCAAGGATCGTCGGTTGATTTGGGATCCATCAGTTCTGGGCTTTATGCAATGGACCTTTGGATCGTGGTCGAAATACAAGCCGCTGCCTTAAACCATAATTGAAGTGTCCGGTGTCTCCGTCCCAATCGCAGGACCAGAAGAAGTGCGCATCACCGTCTCTCACAATCAATCAAAGGAACAGGTCATGAGGTCTGTCGACCGTTCATTTGACGATCTCTTCCGAAGTACCGGAATTCCGATCCAGTTCGTGGATGAGAAACGAAGTTGGCAGGGATCGGTGCTCACCTTCTCGATGGCGGCAAAGATGGGTTTTCTGAGTACGCCGATACGCGGGACCATTGAGGTCACTGATCGAGACTTGACCATCGACGCCGATCTGGGAATTCTCGAGCGCATCATTGCTCCGAATGCCCGAGAAGTCCTGACGAGTCGCATTCGCGGCCTGTTGAAGTAAACACCCTCCGAGCCCCGATCCGTAGCTCTAAGATTTGATAACGGGCTATAGCCCGTTACCGCCAAGTCGTACAATACTGGATTCGAAATGGCGAACATTCCTTCTTTCGACGAGTGGATGAAGAAAACCTATTCCCTCACAAGCCCGCGCAGCGATCTGCTGAAGAAGGTTGATGAAGCGCTCAAGACTTACGACACGGCGAAGACTCCGATTAACCGCGAAGCCTTGAAGGTAGCGCTCGATCGCTGGCGTTTCGAGCAAAGCAAGCAAGGCAAAGATTGGCGAAAAAGCGTCCGCAATGAGAAGAATGCCGTTAGCGACATGCACCGTGCTCTCACCGACATCAGCAATCGCAAATTGTCCCCGGCCGAATTGGAGGCGATGCAGTACATCAGCCGGATGCAGGCGCTGGCTTTGCAGAAGATGTTCGAGGGCAAAACGCTTCAGTTTCGCCCCAGCACGCTCATGGGAGTCGCATCCGGCGCGGGAAGCAAATGGGAGAGATACAAGGCCGGCGCGGAATCGCTCAGCGCGGGCGGCAGCACCGTCAAAAGCATCGTATCCGCGGGACAGGGCATCAAGACCGGCGCTGCCTTGCTGGCGCAGGGCGGCAGAGCAGGGGCGATCAGTGCCTCGCAAAGCCAGATGGCCGGCACGTTAGGGACGATCAAGACCAAGGTATATGAATTCTGCCGCGAGCTATGCCCGGGCATGGACCCGAACCACGTCTTCACCGCTCTGCACCTTGGTAGCGTTGAACAGTTCGCGGTGACACTTAGCCCGTTCATCGGCGGCATTTCGGCCGGCGGGAAGGCGCTGATTGGATGGATCGGAGTCGCCAAAAAAGCTTGGGACGCCAGCAGCATCTCGGACACGCGCTACGCGTTTGCGCCGAAAGATCCTGAGGCCGCTTTCGACGCGCTGCTGGAGTTGCTCGACCGCGAGATCAAATCGGAGGTCGCCTCGGCGAGTATCAAAACCGTCTCCTTTACAGGAAAAATGCTGGGCGCATTCGCCGATGGCGGTGCCGTTACAGGGCCGGTACTCGGCTTACTCGAAATCTTGGCGGATATTTTCCAGACGATCGTCGAATACGTCCGCGACTATAAGGACTGCCAGGCGGGCGCTGAGATGCTAAGGCTCGGCGCACTGAACTTGGACTTGTTTAAGGTCTGTCCGATCCTCGGCTGCTACTTTCTCGTGGTCCAGGATCATAGCACCATCATTAACTTCGCGGTGGGCGACTACGGTACGACGGGTTGGATGTTCGACGTCGAGCGCCTGGTAGCAAAGATCGGACCGGTGCTCGACAAGGCACGCGTGTTTATTAATGTGTCACGTCTGGAAATCCCCGGTATGGCGCACGCGAAGGGCGTCGTAGAGGCAAACTACAGCGTCAAGACCGGCTTCTCAAAGGTCACTGGTGCGCCGGGCGCGCTCAAAGATAAAATTTCCACCACGATCGATGGCTGGTTTGAGAATCCCGTGCGCCTGCCTGCGGTTGACAAGTCCCGAATAGTGGGCTTCGGTCCAACCGGACTAGCGAAGGCGTAATCATCGCGCCTGCCAATCGAGCGCGTAAATCTCCTGCGTGCGATGTCGCGCAGCAATACGCGCTGAAAACGAGCATCCCTGAGCCGGCCTCGCTCGCACTCGCCGGTATCGGACTCCTTGTGACCGCTATCGGGATCCGAAGACGGCGGGTCGCGCATTCCCAACGGAAAATGACAGTTCTTATTAAATAGCAGTTCGTGCCGTGGAGGGGAGCGAGGTCGGCGTCGACGCCTGATATTTCGCCAATCCTGCCCCATACGTATCCAAGGAATGCTGCAGCGCGAAATCGAGTTGGTCAGGCGCGCCCTCGACATTTATTCCTTGCGCCGATGTGCTGGTACAACGGCGGAATCGGAACCTTCGGCACCAGATCGCTCGGGTTCACGACGCGCACAATGTTTCCAGAAGGCGGCAGTCCCCTGACAGGTGAGAAAACCGCCGGGCCCGCGAAAGTCCAAGTCGAGGCTTCAGGGTGATGCACGCCCATGATCAGGGCGACCGCTGCACCCAGACTGTGGCCAGTGATATACACCCGGGCGTTTGCCAAACATGCCGTGTCCCACGCCTTCTGTAGACTCGCGGCGATAGAGTTCCACACGTCATCAAAACCGTGATGAATCCACCAAAGTTGGTGGGGAACCGGCTGCGCGATCGCAGCGAAGTCCTGAAGCCACTGATGCTGGGTGTCAGTGCCGCGGATCGCGATCACGGAAATATCGTCCTTGCGCGCGACGACGCCCCAATCGCAATCTTCGGAGACGACGATTTTCGCTAGCCCTGAAGCCGTTTCACGATTGATCGTGGATTGATCTACTGTCACAACGCCCGTTTGTTGCCAGCCTGCGGGAAATTTCAACTGCTGTCCCCAGGACAGTTGATAGGCGGTGGTGTTCAGGGGCAGCAGAACGTCATGTGCAAAAGCAGCGTTGAATGCCATATCAAAAGAACTTTACACGAAAATCCGCAAGAGCGCCAATTCGACGCGGAAGGCAATTCGTCGATTACGAAGTACTTTACATTGCAAAGAATATGCGCCATACTTTCTGTATGTGGAAGCTTGCGCACAACAGTCCCTGCACTACTTCGTACGATTGGGTAGAGTATTTCTACCAAAACGCACCCGAACCGATATTTCCTTGGGGCGATGGCGTCCGTTTATCTGGTGCCGAAAAGCGCGCCGTAATTCCCTCCATTCAGCAGTTCCAATTGGGAGAAAGCGCTAGCGGCGCCCGCATGTTGCAGCGCGCCCAGCGTTTCTCTCGGGAAACGGGCGACCTTGGGCTAATCGCCGCGTTAAGGCTCTTCGTACGCGAAGAGCAGCGTCATAGCAAGATCCTGGCCCGATTCCTGCAGATAGAAAACGCGCATTGTCTGCGCAAACAGTGGGTGCACAGCGCTTTCCGATGGCTGCGCGGGCTCGCAGGCCTGGAACTGTGCCTTAAAATCCTGGTGACCGCGGAATTGCTCGCTCGACCGTATTACGCTGCGCTGCGTGATGCCACAGGTTCTCCCTTGCTCAGAAGCATCTGTCAGCGTATTTTCGAGGAAGAGGCTGCCCACCTCCGCTTCCAGGCCTTCGCGCTTAGCCGCTTTCAGCATCAACATCGCCGGCTGATGCAAGCTCTCATCAAGAGACTTCACGCTGTATTGTTAGCCTCCACGGCGGCGCTCGTGTGGGTAGAACATCAAGCCGTCTTCAGAGCAGCCGGGCGCACATTTCGCCAATTTTGGGACGAAACTTGGCAGGAATTTGATGCCCTCTATCGCACGTCGTCGGCTTAGGAGAGCCGTTGCCGCCGCCGGCACCCGGCGGAACTGCATTCATTAACATTTCACTTCCCCGTATCCCTTAAAGTCGTGCCGCCTCTTCCCTTATCGAAGGGACGGTCGGCGGCCTTCCCGATGACATCTCAAGACTGGGAATAAAAAACGCGAGCGAGGCAAGTGATCGCCGGGAGGCAAGTATGAAGGCGAAAGTTTACAAGATCGGAGCGACATGGATCGTATGGATTCCAGGTGTCCGCGTATATCGATTTACCAACTGGCGCAGCGCCATTTTGTATGCAATACGTCCGGAAGCGCGTGCCGCCTAGAGGTGGCGATAGGAAGCGCTGATCACTCCGAGCTTATGCCCGCGAAAAACGGTTATTCCTCCAGAAAAAGCCGGCGTTAATGCGCCGGGGGTCACGAACTATTGGTATCTCAGGGCGACCATCGGATCGACTCGCATGGCGCGGCGAGCCGGGATGTAACAGGCAGCCACCGCAACGCCGAGCAAAGCGATGGCCACGGCGCCAAAAGTCAGTGGATCCGTCGCAGAGATGCCATAGAGCAGGCTCGCCATGAACCGCGTGAGCACAAACGCGAAGACGACACCAACTCCCAAGCCAAGCAGGGCAAGCTTCGCTCCTTGCCCCAAAATCAGACGCAAAACGTCGCGCCGCTGCGCCCCGAGGGCCATGCGAATTCCGATTTCATGCCTGCGCTGCGACGCCGAGTACGAAATCACGCCGAAAATTCCGACGGCTGCGAGCGCCAGCGCAATCGCGCTGAACGAGCCCAGAAGGAACGTGCGAAATCGTTCCTGCGAGATCGATTGGCCGAGCGCGTCCGGGAAGGACTCGAAATCCGTCACGGGGAGGTCCTTGTCGATGGAGTGAACTGCCTGCCGAATGGCGGCGGCCACGCTCGATGGGCTCAATGAACTTCTTACAACGACCTCCCCTCCATAAAGAGGCGCTTGAGCGAAAGGCACATACATCATCGGGCCGGGCTTTTTGCTGAGCGCCACATCCCGCACGTCGCCGACCACTCCCACGATTTCGCGCAACACATTGCTGTTTGGCGGAAACCCAAATCTCATGTGCCTCCCAATGGGATCCTGGTTCGGCAAATAGCGCCGTGCCAGCGTTTCGCTAATGATCGCTACGTTCGGATTGGACGGCAAGTCTTGCTCGGAAAAAAAACGGCCCCGCAGCAGCGGAATTCGCATCACGCGAAAGTAGTCGCGACTCACCGTAGCGTAATCGGCCGTAGTGGATTTGCCGGGAGAAAGCGGAGGATTTCCTACAATGCTGAACTCGAAGGTGGCTTCGCCTTGGCGGTCCATCGGCAGGGGAGCAGCCAAAGCGGAATCCTGCAAACCGGGCTGCGAATGGAGGCGCTCCAGCAATTCGTTCGAGAAAGCGGTCCATTGCTGCGGCGTCGAGTATTGAAATTGCGGAAGCGAAACCTCGGCTTCTGTGACGTTCTTCGGATCGAAGCCCGGATTGACCGACGTGACCAGCGCAAAGCTGCGGATAAGAAGGCCGCCCGCAACCAAAAGCACCATGGCCAGCGAGATTTCCGCGATCGCCAGGAAACTCCGCACATGCTGCCGTCCACGGTACCCGGTACGCTCACCGCCCTCTTTGATGTTCGCCTGCAAGTTGGACGGGGTTGCGAGGAGCGCGGGCGCCAGTCCAAACGCCAGCGCCGCTGCAAGAGACAACACCAGCGCGAACACCAGGACCGAGCCTCCAACATGAATCGAACTGATCTGGATCACCTCGAGCGGTAATAAAGGCTGGAAACTCCAGACGCCCCAGGCCGCAAGCAGCACACCGGCAACTCCGCCGAGCAATCCTAGCAAACCGCTCTCGGTCAGCAATTGCCGGACAATGCGGGCGCGCGCCGCCCCAATCGCGATTCGTACAGCAATTTCTCTCCCGCGAGAAGTGGCCTGCGACAGAAGCAGATTCGCAATATTGGCGCAGGCCAACAAGAGGACCAGGCCAACCGCGCTCAGCAAAATAAGCAGCGCGGATTTCACGTTCCCGACCACCACCTGCCGATAGGGCTTAATCCGCATCGCCAATCCTGAATCTTGTGCGGGAAACTCCTTCGCGAGCCGCGCGCTTACGGTGTTCATCTCGGCCTGAGCCTGCGCCAGAGAAACGCCTGGCTTAAGCCGGCCGATCACACCCAGCAAACGCACGCCCGGCTGCGACGTTAAAGGTCCGAATAGCGGGTCGTGCTTGACAGAAATCCAGACGTCCTGATGGGGAGCGCCGTCAGGATAACGAAAGCTTGCCGGCAGGATTCCGACCACGGTGAAGGAACGCATGTCCAGAGCGATGGATTGGCCAATAAGACGCGGATTGGAACCGAAGCGGCTGCGCCAGAGATTTTCGCTCAGAACAGCCACATCCGCCGCGCCCTGCTTACCATCCTCGGGCAGCAACGTGCGGCCCGCCAGAGGCTTTGCGTTCAGCAGAGGGAAAATCTCCGGCGTCACGTCCGCGGTGTTTACAATGAATGGCTCGCCTGCCCCGTTCAATGTGAGATCGTGGAATGCATTTCCCGCCATCTCGCTAAACACGCGGTTCTGCTCGCGGCACTCGGTGAAGTCCCGGTAGGAAATGCCTGACAGCGCGTCTGGCTGTTTCAGCGGGACATCGAACATCAGTACGAGTTGATTGGGATCGGGATACGGAAACGATCGCAAAAGCACCGCATCCACAATGCTAAAAATCGCCGTGTTGGCGCCGATGCCCAAGGCGAGAGTGAGTACGGCGACGGCGGTGAAGCCGGGCGACTCTCGCAGCAGGCGAACGCCGTAGCGTAGATCCTGGGCGAAATCTTCAATCCAGCTCACGCGGCGAGTTTCGCGGCACTTCTCTTTGGTTTGCTCTATCGATCCAAACTCCCGCAAAGCCATGGCCCGAGCTTCGGACTCAGTCATGCCCGCGGTTATGCCCTCCTTGGTGAGTTGCTGGATATGAATCTCAATCTCGCGTTGAAGTTCCGCATCGGCACTGGAACGATGCAGCAATGAATGAGCGCGCCGTTTGATGACCCGAATAATTCGCACAAATTTCTCGGATCAGGCGTTTTGGATCAGAAGGTAACGGCGAAGAGAGCCGGTTCCAACTCTTGAGTTCACGCTCCAGTTGTTTCCGGCCCTCCCGCGTTAGAGAATAGAGCTTCGCACGCCGCCCGAGATCCGACTCTTCCCACTCCGCGCAGATCCACCCTTGATTTTCAAGCCGGTGCAGTGCCGGATACAGGGACCCTTGGCCCACTGATAGAGCGTCGCGAGAGAGAGCTTGTATCCGCTTCGCTATGCCCCAACCATGAAGGCACTTACGGGCGATGGTCTTGAGAATCAATAAATCGAGTGTTCCTTGCAACAAGTCCGATGGTTTGGGCATACTGTCGACGCGCCACGACTATCGACAATATACCTCGACTATCGACAACTAGCAAGAGGCAATCCTAAGTCGCCAACCAAAAGCAAACCGACGGATTAGGAAGGGGTTGATAGAACCGTCCGAAAGTGCCGACCACAAGCGCAGTTTCCATTTCGTATCTCGCGGACACCGCCCGAGTGTCCGACCGTCGGACACAATACGTTACGCTGCGCCATCAGGGCAGATCTATCCAGTCATGAACTGTTGTGAAGTCCGCGATTCTTTCCGGGGTGCCTCTTGGCATGGCCGGGCCCCACTATCGCTAGTAGGATCGTGAATCTCTGGGATTACGTGTGTAATCCAATGAGCAACCGATATGCGTTACGAACCGGAACACAAGAAGCGAACGCGCGATCGTGTCGTGCGGAATGCTGCTCGCAAGCTTCGCGCTGAAGGGCTGAGCGGTCCTGGCGTGGCCAGCGTAATGAAGGCCTCGGGTCTGACCGTGGGCGGCTTTTATAAGCACTTTCGGAGCAAGGACGAGCTTCTCGCCGAGGCCATCGCACAGGCATTCTCGGAATTTGGCGATAAGGTCTATTCCTCGCTGCAAAATGTGCCGCCTGAGGACAGGTGGAAGGAAATTGTTCGATCGTACCTCTCACCCGAGCACTGTGATCGTCCCGACACCGGCTGCCCGGTTGTGACGTTGGCGCCTGAGATTGCTCGCGCCAAAATCAGTGTTCGAAAACGAATTGCCGGCCTTATGAAAGAGCTTACGAATCGGTGGGCGGAGTTCATGCCGGGAGCGACCACCAGAGAGCGGGAGCGAAACTTCTTCGTCATTTTTAGCGCGATGGCGGGTGCTGTGTCCATTGCCCGTCTTTTTACCGACCCTGCCGACAGGCAAAAGGCATTGGCTAATGTGCGAGATCATCTTTTGCACAGCTTTTAAGTTTTTTGTGCGACTTTTGGATTACGTACATAATCTCATAGCGCATACGAGACCGGAAATGGACTCGTGAGGGCTGAAAGAAGTTTTCAGGCCGCCAGAAATGAAACGCGTTTCTGTTTGACAGTAGCCCAAGGAAAGGACTCTTATGAAACTCACTAATCGCACCATCCTTATCACCGGAGGCTCGGCCGGCATCGGCCTGGCTTTCGCACGCAAGTTCCTCGAACTCGGGAACGAGGTCATCATCACTGGGCGACGCCAGGCAGTTCTCGAAGAAGTGAAGGCGAAGTACCCGAAGCTCCACACCATCCAGAGCAACGTTGCCGACCCCGCGCAAATCACCATTCTCGCGGCGCGCGTCAAGGCGGATTTCCCCAGACTGGATGTGCTGATGAACAACGCGGGCATCATGATTTACAAGAACCTCAAGGCCCCGGCGGCCGATCCCGCTGGATTAATGGCGGAGATAAACATCAAGGTCGGCGGTGTAATTGGGATGACCTCCGCGTTGATTGACATCTTGACAGCCAATAAAGGCACCGTGATCAACGTGTCCTCCGGGCTCGCCTTCGTGCCGCTTCCGCCGGCGCCAATCTACTCCGCCACCAAGGCCGCGATTCACTCCTACACACAGTCGCTGCGGTTCCAATTGGAGGAAACCGGCGTAGAGGTCATCGAGCTCATGCCTCCGGCGGTGAAGACCGACCTGACAGCAGAGCTTGCCGAGGGCGGCGCCAGCCTGATCACCACGGATGAGCTGGTGAAGCAATCCTTTGCGTCCCTGAAGGCGGGTACCCTCGAGATCTGGACTGGACAGACGAAAACGCTCGCGTGGATGCGCCGCCTCGCCCCCGGTTTCATCAACAGGAAACTCTGGAAGGCGTCTAAGGGATTGGTTCCGGCCGGAGTGAAAGCAACTTTGTCTTGGGCTCCTGAAAAGCAGGCAACGAATACAGCATAAGCAGCTAGCTATTGGTCGGAGTGAACCATGCAGGATACCAGCACAGCGCAAGCAATTTTGCCGACCGCCACATTTGAAAGAGCCCGTGTGCGATCGCCGCATGCAAGTGCCCATGGAACATTATCGGAACGTTCCAAGGGATGTAGCTGCATCGCTTGTCGCCGCCGAAAGGTCCGGTGTCCGGCGGATATTGACATTGGCTCGCGACTTCGCGTTTGCCGCATAAACCGACGAGAAGTATTTTGAGTATTGCCTTGACCCGCTTCGTTCCCACCCCACTCCCCTCCGAACGCTATAATCGTTTCACGCAGGCGCTTCGCGATAGTTCTGCGCCTCTGCGGCGCGCTCTGCGTCCAGGTACCTTTTTATTCAAGAACTTGCGACATCTAAAGCCCGCAAACCCAAGCGCCTCCTGCACATTGCACTTGCTGGTTTGCTCACCCTTCTGGCTCTCGGCATCGCCGCTCCGTTCATAAACGGCGCTCGCTTTAGCGGCCGCGTGCGAACCGCGCTCGAATCGTCCCTCGGCCGTACAGTCGAGTTCTCGGCTGTCCACTTCACCCTTTTCTCCGGCCCCGGCTTCTCACTCGAAAACGTAGTCATTAGCGAGGATCCCCGCTACGGTCTCGAACCGTTCGCTTATGTACCTACACTCCAGGTGCGGCTTCGGCTCGATAAGCTCTTGCTCGGTCAGATCCGCCCATCTAGCCTGCGCTTTGTCGATCCATCGCTCAATCTCGTCAAACGCGCCGACGAGACCTGGAATGTGGTGGAACTCCTCAATCGCTTGAGTGCCCCGCAGCGTAGTCCGCTCAACCTATTCCCGGCTTTAACAGTTTCAGACGGCCGGATCGACTTCAAATTCGGGACTCGCAAGACTATGCTGTACATTGCTGGCGCTGATCTCAGTATTTACCCCGAACGGTCCGGTAAGATCTACGTTCAATTCTCCGGATCGCCCGCCCGGACCGACCGCGCCGGGAATGGATTTAGCCATTTTCGTGGCACTGCCAATTGGTATCTGAGCGCCAGCCGAGCGAATCGACTCGAGGCGGATCTGAATCTCGATGAGAGCAATCTCAGCGAGCTTACAACGCTTTTCGAAGGGCACGATATCGGAATTCATGGAACGGTCACTTCGGTCGCCCACATCGCCGGGCCACTGAACGCCTTGCTGGTTCGTGGCGAAATGAGACTCGAAGACGTTCACCGTTGGGACCTGCTCCCCTCCAGCGGGGAACAGTGGCGTTTTCGCTACAGCGGCATCTTGAATCTGCCGGAGCGCCGTTTGGAGTTTTCGACAACCTCCAGCGCTGGTCAAACGACTCCGGTGTCTCTGCGGATGCGTGTCTCCAACTTCCTCACCCGGCCCGCCTGGTCCGTCATGGCCAACTTGAACCAGGCGCCCGTAGAACAGCTTCTTCCGCTGGCGAAACGCATGGGCATTAATCTGCCGCAAGACGTGTCCATAGCAGGACGTGTCAACGGCGCTGTAGGGTATTCCAATGACGCCGGCCTGGCTGGTGGAATTGAGATCAGGGATGCGGTCGCGAACCTGCCCGATCTCCCGCCGGTGCGGACCGCTTCCGTCATCGCGAGGGTCCTGGCCGATCATATACATTTCGATCCAGCCATCATCCAGACATCTTCCAGCGGAACCTTGCGGGCGGCGGGCGATTACTACTTCTCCGGAGAAAAGGTGTTTGCATCGTTAACCGCGGATGAGTTTCCGGTCACCGCGTTGAAGCATATGACCGCCGCCTGGTTCTCCAGCCCGGATGCGCTCGCCGCCCTTACTGCCGGAACCATCACTGGAGAGATCGATTACTTGCGGAACCGGCTCGCTTCGATCGATGGGGCGAAGGAGAAACCTTCCTGGGCCGGCCGGCTTCGCTTATCGGAGGCCGCTCTCACGGTCCCCGGAGTGGCGGCTGTTCTCGATCACGCGCAGGGCCTGGTTGCCTTTGATGCCGAAACATTCGACCTGACCCGCTTCAGCGCCATGCTCGGCCGGCAGATCCTCCATGGCGCGTACCATTACAATGCGCGAGCGAAACGATCCGAACATATCCACCTGCAAATCCCTTCGGCGAATTTAGCTCAAATCGAGGCCGCGCTCCAACCC
The DNA here is from genome assembly GCA_963762495.1 of uncultured Acidobacteriaceae bacterium. Taxonomy (GTDB): domain Bacteria; phylum Acidobacteriota; class Terriglobia; order Bryobacterales; family Bryobacteraceae; genus Bog-105. The sequence continues at coordinate 227,772 of CAVXKZ010000005.1, read as the reverse complement.
GCATTTGAGGATAAAAGCCTCCTCGCGCGGCTGCGCCTTACCTACCGTTCCATCCCGCAATGGCTTGCGTCGCGCAACCTGGATGGTGATGTTCAAGTGGCTTCGTTTTCCGTCAATGGTACGGTTCTCGGTGCGCTTTCGTCGCGTTTCACTTGGCAAGGCCCGAATGTTCAGTTTGTCTCACTCAGCATCAAGCAAGGCGATTTCTCCGCAACCGGACAAGGGGCGATTAACCTCGCTTCCTATTCGCCCCGCTGGCGCTTCAAAACTGCAGTCACCAGTTTTCCGTGGCAAGGCGGTCTTCTCAGGGCCGATGGCGATTGGCAAACCTCCGGTACCGGTCTGGATATGTTGCGTAATTTGCGCGCCGTCGGAACGTTTTCAGGAGAAGACGTTAACCTCACGCCGAGCGACTCCTTCGACACGGTTTCGGGAGCATTCGCCTTTTCCTTCGTCGACCAGATGCCGAATCTTCATCTCTCAAACATTCAAGCCAGTCAAAACGACGATGATTGGAGCGGTGAAGCCGCCACCCAGACTGATGGAAAACTCGCCTTCGACTTGGTACATGGCGACCGACAGATGCATGTGGTCACCTCGCTTATCCCGGAAAAGACGGCCACTGTCACATCCCTGACCACACTCACCGCTGCTCGTCGCGTCCCTCGCTAACTCCGGTAGAATTGAGTTTCCATCATGCACGTGCTTGAGACCGCGTGGGATTCGCTCAGGCGGGAATTCGACTTGTCCTGTCGGCAATCGGCTCGGGCTGCTCGCTGTCAAATCGCCTATGAGCTGAATCAGTTCGTTCGTCGTCTGCGTCCCTATCGCACTGAAGGCGAGTGGGTGCTTGCCGTGCTTAGTGCGGCAGGCGGATTCGTCGATCAGGTGGGGATCTTCGCTCTGGCCGGGGATTCTCTCTGCCTTCGCGGCGAGCAGAACCTGAAGCTGCCACGGGATCTGACCTTTCCGCTCGGCTCGGCTGCGGCCTTCGCGAGCGCCATCGAATCGAAAGACCCCGTTGTGGCCCTACGCACGCCCGGAGAAGTAACGGAGCTGCTGAGCACTTCTGATGTAAGCGACCGTGCCCATCTGTTCCCGATCGTAAATGGAACGCGCGTTGTGGCCGTGATGTTTGCCGCCGACGCCGAATATGTGGATGCGAACGCTCTGGAACTGATCGCCGGAATCGGATCGGCTGTACTGGAACGGGCATTGAACACTGGCATTCACGCTCAGATCGCGGGCGCATCGTTGCCTGCTGCGGGACAACTGCAAATCCAGGCGTCCCCTTCAGATACCGTAACCAATGGCACGGCTAATGCGGCGAAAACGCCACGAAACAGTTCTCTTCCGGCTTGGGCGGATTTGGGCGAAGATCAGCGCATTTTGCACATAAGAGCGCAAAGGTTTTCTCGAGTGACGGTCGCCGAAATTCAGTTGGCCCGCCCCGAAGCTTGCCGCGCCGGACGCGAACAGAATGATCTATATTTGTTTTTGAAGACTGAAATCGAAAAAGCGCGCGAAACCTACCGCAAACAGTTCTTGACGATTCCATCCATGGTTGATTACCTTCACCTTGAGCTCGTTCGCACCGCCGCCGAAGGCGACGAGCAGAAACTCGGAGTAGATTATCCCGGGCAGTTGGTCTGAGCTGAAAGCGGTAGGCAGCCGTCTGCAATCGTCATCCCGCCTCTCGATCGTGTTGGCGGTCCTCGTGGTCGCTTGCTTCGCAGCCACGAGCCACGTCACGAAAAGGTCGACTCCTGCTAGGCCGCCTGCGCCGAAGGCAGTGGGCGCTGCCGGGCTCATCGCGGTCGCTCAGCACCAGCTCGATCTCGGAAAATTCTCCGCAGCCGCCGAGTATGCCACCGCCGCTTCTGGCAAAGCTCCGATGCTTGACGACTACGCGCAGTACATTCGTGCTCAAGCCGAATACAGTCTGCGCGACTACCCCGAAGTTGCAAAATCCGCCACCTGCGTCTTCGATCAGAAGCCCCTGTCTCCTTTCGTCGGCCCTGCCGCCGCGCTCGCCGTGCGAGCCGATCTGGACAGCGATAACCCTAAGCAGGCGCTCGAGCTTGTTAAGAACTACTTCGATCGCATTCCACACCCGCAAGCAGAGCTCTTGCTGGCCCGTTCCTTCGAAGCCACCGGCGATCTGCCGCATGCCGCCGAATATTACCAGCGCGTCTATTACAATTACCCGACCGCGCACGAAGCAACCGACGCCGCCAACGCACTGGTAGAAGTCAAGAACCGTCTTGGCGATGCTTATCCTCTGCCGACCCCCGCGGCCATGCTGGGACGCGCTCAGAAGCTCTTCGAAGACAATGAGCCTGCCGCTGCGCGTATCGAACTGGCCGCCGCGATTCCGGAGCTGGCCGGGGTGCAACGCGATCTCGCCCGCGTCCGCTTGGGCGAGGCGGACTTTTTCAATAAGAACACTGAAGCCGCGTTTCAATACCTCAGCGCTCTAAAAGTTGACGACCCTGAGGCCGATGCCGAGCGCCTCAATTATCTGATTCGCTGCGCCCGTAAACTCGATCGCCACGCCGATGTCAAACCCTTTCTGGATGACCTGGAAAAGCAACACCCGACCTCCGTCTGGCGGCTCCAGACTCTCATCGACATCGCCGATGAAGCTCGCGTAGACAATGACGCTGCTACATATCTGCCGCTTTACCGCGCCTGCGAAGCTACTTTCTCAAACGATCCGCGCTCTGGCTGGTGCCACTGGCGTGTAGCGTTTGAGAGTTATCGCAAAGACGAGCAGGACGCCTATGATCTGCTTCGAGAGCAGATCCAGCGGTATCCCGGCTTTGTCGACACCAATGACGCTCTCTACTTCCTGGGCCGCCTTGAGGAACGAAAGAACGATAACCCTTCCGCGCGTGCCTGTTATGACGAGCTGGTCGCCCGTTTCCCGAATACGTATTACGCGGTTTTGGCGAGCGACCGTCTGAAGCAACCGGCCATAGTAGCCGCGACTCCGGCGCCCGCCATGGTCGAGTTCCTGCAATCCGTCTCCTGGCCGCCGCGCGCGGAATTTCCAAGCTTCGAGCCGGGGGAGATCGTCCTCAGCCGTCTCGAACGTGCGCAGCTCTTGCAGCTTACGGGCCTGAACGATTTCGCCGAAGGTGAGCTGAAATTCGGCGCGCGCAACGATGCCGAGCAGGAAAACCTCTACGCCTACGAGTTGGCCAAGATGGCCGTTGCCCGGAACTCTCCGAATCAGGCGCTGCACTATATCAAGACCTACGCCTCTGGTTATCTCTTCATGCCGCTCGATGAGGCGCCTGTTGCTTTCTGGCGATTTGCGTTCCCTCTGCCCTACCGTGGAGCCATTGATCAGTACAGCCGTCAGCAGGGGCTCGATCCGTTTTTGGTTGCCGCTCTCATCCGTCAGGAGTCCGAATTCAACGTGGCCGTCATCTCCTACGCCAATGCTTACGGCCTGATGCAGATCCTACCGTCAACCGGCCGCCAGTTGGCGCGTCATTTTGGTGTCCGCCGCTTTAATGCGAACCAGCTCCTGACCGCCGATCGCAACATCCAGCTCGGAACGTACTACTTCCGCAACCTTCTGAATTCGTCCGGCGGTCAGCCCGAGCTTGCCCTCGCTTCGTATAACGCGGGCCCTGGACGTGTGGCCAATTGGCGCAACTGGGGTCCCTTTCGCGAGCCTGCCGAATTTATTGAAGCCATCCCGTTCCATCAAACGCGCGGCTACGTTCAAATTGTCTTTCGCAACGCTGATGTGTACCGCCGCTTGTACGCCGGAACCGTTCCCGACGTGCCGGTGTATCACGCCAAACCCGCGCCGAAACGAAAACCCCGCAAGCGCCCGGCCAGGCGATCTTGAGGGCCGCTTTCTCGAAATCCTCCTCGCTAGGAGCGGTAGGAAGCCGCGGGGCTCCGGATGCCAAAGCAGTCCAGCGATCATGTTTATTTCGATTCCAATTCGGCAAGCAACGAGGCTGTCGTATACCAAACCACGCCTCTGTTTCGAAATCGTTATCGTTGGACCAAAGGGAAGCTTGAGTTGTATGGCGAGGGCGATTAGTTCGATGTCGTCTGCATCCCGCGCCTCGGGCCGACTGTCCCGTGTACTCCTGCATCTCGGCCCCGGTGGTCTCGGTCGCTAGAATTTCCTCGATTGCCGGATGGCGAAGCGCCCGCCCGGCCTGCGCTCCGATTAACGCGGACAGCAAAACGTTAGCGTCGGCGGCGAGTCTCACGACGAGTTTTCCGCCACGACTCGAAATCGGATAAAATCTGTTCTTCCGTTCCCCGCTCTTCCTGATTTGCCGCGCGATCTCGGCGCTCCGCCTCTCAGACAGTTCGCGCTTGAAGTCAACTGAAACCGTGCCTTCCGGTGACGGGAAAAACACGCCTGCCATTCGTCCTTTGGCGAGTGATCAGGACGGGTTCCTTGGATTTCAATAGCCCGGTCGCGTTATCGTGGAGTCTCGAACTGTACTGACGCGCATGTGGTCACCCTAGTGGCCATCATATTCCGCGACCGAGACCACATACCGCGATTGCCGAGCACACATCCAGGATGAATCCGAGGCCTCATCTACCTCGATCCGCCGTTCCATGAGGGCATTATATGCGCGCTACTCTCATTTCGCGGGAAACCAAGGGAGCCCAGAGGTCCGGTCCGCCCCCGTCCAGGAACCGTATGGTGAGATAGGACCGTGAACGTGCTAGGAACGCCAAATAATAATGAGATCGTTTTTCAGGCCGTACCAGCGCAAGCACAAGAGCTGCTGAAGCGGGCCTTTGAGAAGGCCAAATCTATATACGGAGACTTCGAGGCGGTAGTAATCGCGTTGCCCGAAGAGAACGCTTATAACCTCCAGATACACATGGATCCAGACAAAACCTTCCTGAACGAACGCATTTCGCGGGACAACCCAGCGGCGGATTTTGAGAAGGTAGTCAGTGACAGATTTGGCAGCTAGCGTTTCAACGCACCTTTAGGACCACCCGATTGCCCCAGACGGCAGAGTGTCTGCCGATCCCCGCTCGTCCTTGGTACGCCGGAACCGCTTGTACGCCGGAACCATTCCAGGTGTGCCGCTAGCTTTATCGCGCGTAGCTGTGCTCTAAGCTGGTGACGTCCACTACTCGCGATGCGTACGAGTCAGCGAAAGAGGCTTGTAACAGTCGCGCTTGATTGCGGGATTCCCTTTCTTCTTTCTTACGGTGCAGGTGATGGTCTGCTTCCGCCAACTGCAGCAGAGCGGCCGCGTGGATCTCGGCAAAAGCAGGACCAGAGTTTCCAGACGCGAGCGCATTCAGAAGCTTCGCTCTTGCATCGTTCCACTGCTGTCTGGTGTTGAGAAAAGCGCCATACGTTTCGGCCACAATTGCCGCTTCGAGCGGATCCTGCCGTCCAGCCGGGCCGGAGAGCCGCCCCTCAGCATCGTTCAACGTGTTTTCGGCATCGTCGAATTGTTTGAGAAGCGTGTGTACCCATGCCAGCCGCGCCAGTGTCTTGGCGACTCCAGTGCGGCCTGGGCACTTGGCTTTCAGAGTTGCGCTCATGTTCAGCGCTTCAGCCGCTTCGGCGAGTTTCCCTTGCTGCGTACACAGCTCCCCGTAGTCATCGTAGAGGCTGCCGCGAAGCGCAGGATTCAAGGCGTCGTCACCTCCATATCTGTTTACTAGATCCCTAGTGGTTCCAAGGGCTTCGGAAACCCGGCCCTGCAGGTATTTAATGTGCGCCAGGCTTTGCTGGCCGAGGATCTCCTCCATCCTGTCCGGGTTTGCGGTGCTCTTCTCGGCGGCGACACTCTTCTCGATTGCCTGTTCCGCCGCCTTTAAATTTCGTTCGTTAACGTAGACCATGGCCAGGTCCGAATACACGCGCGCCACCAGGACCTCGGCGTGTCCTCCGCAGCTCTCAAACACATGTGCCGCTTGTTTGTAGGACAACTCCGCCTCCGCAAATTCACCGACGCCGCTGCGGCTGTCCGCAATGACGAAATAATTTAGGCCGGTCTCCTCGCAGGCCAGCGCCGGTTTAAGAGCATGCAAGCGCAAGGCTTCCTGGCTTGCGCCGCTCGCCGCCTCGAAATCGCCCATTCGCAACTCCAAACGTCCGATTTGGGTGTACACGCGCGCCAGCAAACTGCAACTGCCCAGGGAGCGTGTATCGTCGTTCAAGACCTGAAGCGCTTGTTCGGCCTGGCCCGCCTTTTCCAACTTGTAGGCGCGCTGGATGCCGCCGCTCGCCCGCGCAGCGGCCTGTGCGCTGCAATTGGGGCTCTCCTGGACAGGGCCCGCTTTCCCTGGCCCCAAGATTAGAACAGAGAGGAGACCTGAAGCGACTAAGAATTCCGCTTGCATAGGCATTGGTGCGCAGCCGGAAACTGCATGGCGACTTAATACGCTGTTTAAGTGCGCGGAGCACAGTTTCCTCTCTGCAGCCGTAACAAGCTTTATCGGGTTCTTAGCCTCTTGTCCTGCCTCGCTACTATCGGAACATGGAAGTCGCCCCGCTCCGCCGCTTTCAGAGTGCCCGGGTAGCGGGGTTCAAGGAATCCGTCATTCGCGAGATGACCCGTCTGGCCCTGCGGCATGGCGCTGTAAACCTCGCGCAAGGCTTCCCGGATTTCGCTGCGCCTCGCGAAATCAAGACCGCTGCCCAGGAAGCCATTGCGCAGGACGTAAATCAGTACGCAATTACTTGGGGTGCCGCGCCTTTTCGCGAGGCCCTCCAACACTATTACCGCCGTTTCTATCAGCTTGAAATAGATCCCCAAACCGAAATCACCGTCTGCTGCGGCGCCACTGAAGGCATGATCGCCAGCCTTTTGGCGCTCATCAATCCCGGCGACGAAGTGGTCCTATTTGAGCCCTTCTATGAAAATTATTGGCCGGATTCCCAGCTCAGCGGGGCCGTCTGCCGCTACGTCACCTTGCGGCCGCCAAACTGGACCTTTGATCCGGATGATCTGGCAGCCGCTTTTACCAAACGAACTCGCGCCGTAATTCTGAACACTCCCAACAACCCCACCGGACGCGTCTTCTCCGCGCCAGAGGTTAAACAGATCACCCAGCTCTGTGAAGAGCACGATTGCCTGCTGATCACCGATGAGATCTATGAGCACATCGTCTTCGATGGCGAGCATCACGCGCCGCCCATCACGTTCCCTGGGATGCGCGATCGTTGCGTTCTCGTGAATAGTCTCAGCAAGACCTTCTCGGTTACCGGTTGGCGTGTGGGCTGGGTAATTGCACCTCCGGAACTGACCGCCTCCATCCGCAAAGTGCACGATTTTCTGACGGTGGGCGCGGCGGCGCCGCTGCAGCAGGCCGGCGTGACTGCGCTCCATCTCCCCGATTCATACTTCACCGCCCTGGCTCGGAATTACGAAGCGAAGCGAGACACGCTGCTTCATATTCTGGAGACCGCTGGCTTTGTTTCCTACGTTCCGAAAGGCGCCTATTACGTGATGTGTGAAATTTCTAACCTCGGGTTCAAGAATGACGTGGAGTTTTGCCGCTACCTCATCGAACAGATTGGAATCGCAGCCGTTCCCGGATCGAGTTTCTTCTTCAATCCCCACCAGGGTGCGCACCTGATTCGCTTCTGTTTCGCGAAAAAACCGGAGACCCTCGAGGCTGCCGGCGTGCGTCTGTCAAAACTCAAATCCCGCATCTGAGGTCTCGCTTAGGACTCCCGCTCGCCCCGTTTTAGAATGGTTGCACTCATGAGACCCGTTCTCTTGCTGCTCCTAAGCGCGGCCTTCCCTCTTTCGTCGTTTGCGCAGACCGGCACTCTGCGCGGTTTTGAATCCAAGGATATTGCCAATGAGCAAGACCTCGAAAAGCAAGCGCAAGCTGTTCCCGATCCCGCGCGCCTTCGCGAGTACATGAATTTCATGGCCGGTGAGCCGCATAACGCCGGTTCCCCCCGCTCCAAAGCCGTTGCCGAATATATTCTCGGCCTCTTCAAGCAATGGGGCCTCGGTGCCCAGATTGAAGAATTCGAAGCGCTGATGCCCTATCCCACGGTTCGTCAAGTCGAAGTGATCTCGCCCGAACCCTTTGTCGCCAAGCTGAAAGAACCGCCTGTCGCGGTCGATCCCACCAGCGGCCAGCTCGGCCAGCTCCCCACCTATAACGCCTACGCCGCATCCGGCGATGTGACGGGCGACGTGGTCTATGCAAATTTCGGCATTCCCGAAGATTACGAGTGGCTCACCAAACAAGGGATCGATGTCAAAGGCAAAATCGTCATTACCCGTTACGGGAAAAGCTGGCGCGGTATCAAAGCGAAAGTAGCCGCCGAACATGGCGCCATCGCCTGCCTCATCTACTCCGACCCCCACGAAGACGGCTATTTTGAAGGCGACGTTTACCCCAAAGGTCCCATGCGTCCTCCCGAGGGCGCACAGCGCGGCAGCGTTCTCGATATGCCGCTCTATCCGGGTGATCCGCTCTCCCCCGGTTGGGCTTCCGAAAAAGGTTCCCGGCGTCTGCCCATCTCCGAAGCCAAAACTATCATGAAGATTCCGGTCCTTCCGCTCTCCTATGCCGACGCGCATCCCATCCTCGCGCAACTGACCGGACCTCTTGTCCCGCGCGATTGGCGCGGCGCTTTGCCCATCACCTACCACGCCGGACCCGGCAGCACGCGAGTTCACATGAAGACGGATTACGATTGGTCTTCACGCCCTCTCTACGACGTGATCGCAACCATTCCCGGATCCATCTCACCTGACGAATGGATCATCGCCGGCAATCATCACGATGCCTGGGTGAATGGCGCGGACGATCCCATTTCCGGCGCCGTCGCTTTGCTCGAAACCGCGCGTGCTTTGGCAACTCTTCAGAAGCAAGGCTGGAAACCCGAGCGCACCATCAAAATCGCGCTCTGGGACGGCGAGGAGTTCGGCCTTCTCGGCTCAACCGAATGGGCCGAAAAGCATCAACAGGAGCTGACTCAGAAAGCGGTGGCCTACCTCAATTCCGATAGCACCGGTAAGGGCTGGCTGTTTGTCAGCGGCTCCCACACCCTTGAGCAGTTCGTCTCCGATGTCGCAGGCTCGCTGCAACAACCAGGAACCAATTCGACGCTGCTTGCGGAATCCCTCGCGCACAGAAACCGTCAGAACGACGAAGAAGCCGGCCCCGCTCATCCGCAGAAAATGTTTACCATCGGCGCACTAGGCGCGGGTTCGGATTATGTTGCGTTTCTCGATTACCTCGGCGTCGCCAGTATGAACGCCGGTTTCGGCGGCGACAGCAAGAGCGGTATTTATCACTCCGCTTACGATTCGATTTACTGGTACACGCACTTCTCCGACGGCACTTTCGTGGATGGCAAAGCGCTCTCCCAGTACACCGCCACCGCCCTCATGCGTCTCGCCGACGCATCCGTTCTACCCTTTGAATTCGTTCATTTCGCGAATACTGTGAGCGGTTATGTGGATGAGATTGAGAAGGAGGCAAAAAAGAGCGGCGGCAGCGTCGACTTCGCTGCCATTCGCCAGCAGCTCGACAAACTCAAGCAAAGCGGCGATAAGTACAACGCCTTGCTCGATGCGGCGACGGCGAAAGGCTCGCTCGACTCTGCCCGTCTGAAGGACCTGAATAGCGACTTGATCCGCACGGAGCGCGCGCTCATAAGTCCCGATGGTTTACCGAACCGCGAATGGTATAAGCATCAGATCTACGCTCCCGGCTTCTATACCGGCTATGGAGTCAAGACCCTCCCCGGAATCCGCGAAGCGGTCGACTCCAAGGATTGGACCCTCGCGCAAAAAGAAGCCGGCATTGTCGAGCAGTGTCTCGTCCAAATGAATCATGACGTTGCTCAGGCCGCCACCGAGATCTCCAGCTTTTAGCTCCCGCACATCGGATTGATTTGTTTCTGCCGGTTCTTACACTGGAGTGATGTTGCAGCGGGTCTGTGTGTTTTGCGGCTCCAATCCGGGAATCCACCCGGTCTATGCCCAGGCAGCACAGGACGTTGGGCATCTGCTATCTCGGCGCCGGGTCGGGCTAGTATACGGCGGCGGCAAGATCGGCCTCATGGGTTCGCTGGCCGATGCTTGTCTACGCCAAGGCGGGCAGGTTATTGGCGTGATGCCCAGGGCTCTGGTTGAGAAGGAGATCGCCCACTGCGGACTGACTGAACTGCGCGTCGTTGAGTCCATGCATGAGCGGAAAGCGCTCATGGCGGATCTCGCCGACGCCTTCATCGCTCTGCCTGGTGGCTATGGCACATGGGACGAGTTTTGCGAGGTGCTGACCTGGTCTCAACTCGGGCTACACCGTAAAGCCTGCGCCCTGCTCAATGTGAATGGCTATTACGATCCGTTGCTCGCGATGGCGGATCGAGCGGTGGATGAGGGGTTCTTACGCGATGCTCACCGCGAACTCCTGCTTGATGATACTGATCCAAATCGTCTACTCGATCGGATGAACAGCTTTACGGTTCCTGTCCTGGACAAGTGGATTGATCGTTCGACCAGATAAAGTCGACAGAAATCCACGCATCGACTGAGCGCGATCTCCGCCCAATTACCACAACCCCTCTGAAGTGTAGGGCCGCGCCCACAACGCGATACTAAGCAGGACCGCTCGAGTCCAGGCGGCCTGCATGCGTTCCACCTCGTCCTCGCTGCGGGCACTCGAGGCCAGGAAAGAGCGAGCGCTGGTGATAACGACGGCCGCGAACGCAATCGTATAGCGCAAGGGGACCACCGGCAGTGTCTGCCCTCCATCGGTCTGATTTTTCCTGGCCGGAGTGTGACGCAGTCCGATTTCCTCTTGATAGTTCAGCCAGTCCTGGTCATGCGGGCGGAAACAGATGTCCGATACCCACTGAACAAATCTGCGCTTCACTGCCGCCTTGTACGTCTCATCCGGTGTGCCATCCAGTTTTAGGAACCACGCACTTAAGTGAGGTTGACGGCCAATCGCGGCGCGCCACTCGTCCACCATCTTTTCGGACTGCGGGACAAGGACCTCCGCTGCCACGCGCAGCCATTTCGCGTCCTCGCTGGTCCAGCCCACCGTCTCTTCAAGTTGTCGCAGTTCTTCAAGGCTAACTAGCGTTGTAGTGACGGTCGTCTTGCCGTAGTCATACCCGGGTATTTCGACTTTTTCGTTTTCGGTCATGATTCCATCCCGGCTGGTTGCAGGAACGAGCGATCTTCGACGAGAATGCAGCCTGAGTCGTCCGCTCGACTCACGTTCTGAACCGCGGCAGCATCGCTCATCAATCGCTCCCGATATTGCTCATAAGCCGCAAGGTTCGGGAAATTGATCAGCGCCAAACCCACATCGGTGGGCCCGGCGAGTTTCGTCGGCAGAAAGTAGCCGATCAACTTTCCTCCACAGCGCTCGATCGGCTCCGGCCAGTTTCTCGCATACTCCTCAAAATCGGACAGCTTGTGGGGATCAAGCTTGTAGCGAATACAAAGTGTGAACATAAATCGCTCCTTCTCTGGTTTCAGGCTAGACAAAACAGGCGGCTATTTCCTTCGACTGGCATCGAACTGTTTTCTGTAATGGCGGCGATACCATCTGGGCATGGAGATGGGACCGGACATCGCTCCGATTGCCGCTTTAATCGGAGATTCCGTGCGCGCCGCAATTCTCGCCGCCCTGGTCGACGGTCGTGCCTTGCCGGCTGGAGAACTCGCCTTCGTCGGGAACGTTACGCCACAGACCGCAAGCTTTCATCTGAACAAGCTGCTGGAAGCGTCTCTGATCGTCCTGGAAAAACAGGGCAAGCACAGCTACTATCGGCTCGCGAACGAAGCCGTCGCCTGTGCGCTCGAATCTCTGGCTGTGCTCTCTCCTGTGCGGAGCCAGGTTCTGGCGCGTTCATACATTCGCGAACCGGAGCGCGTCAGGGAACTCCGTTTCGCGCGTAGCTGTTATAAGCATCTCGCTGGCCGCCTAGCCGTCGAGATCAATCAAGCCTTGCTCAAACGACAATTCACTCTGGCGGACCCTGACAAATCATATTCTCTGACCGAGGAAGGGCGGCAATGGTGCCGCGGTCTCGGGTTACAACTTCCGATACGCAGCCAACAGAGTGAAAACGTGGGTCGCGCCTGCCTGGATTGGACGGAGCGGCGTCATCATATCGGCGGTCAGCTGGGAATGGCGCTTTTTGCCCGTCTGAAAGAACTTAGCTGGCTCACTACTAATCCCAAGAGCCGAGCCGTGCGCCTTACGCATACGGGCGCTCGTGAATTACATCGACAGCTCGGAATCACTTGCTCGCTGGAAGAACGCCGGTCGCTCTCAGCTTAACTGGCGCGGCGCGCCCGTCAGCATTGTGAAGAATCCCGCCTCAGTCGCGCTCCCAAAAGGGCGGCGGTTCTATCCCCAGCGCCCGCAGGTAGACAAACCCCTGCCCGCGATGATGAATCTCATTATCGATTGCATACTGGATAGTCGCCAATCCAGGAGCCTCCCATTGGCCAAACGCCTTGTCCACCTCGCTGAACCGGTGCGCAGGAATCTGGCCGAACTTCTCGTTCAGTTCAGGCGTCTGTTCGTCCCACAACTGTAGAAGCTCGCTCTTGGTCGTTGGCTTCGGGCGCTTGTAGTCCTCCCATTTCCCCGTGGCCACGCCTTCCGCAATGGGCACGGCCATTCGAATAAACTCCCAAGCCATCTCCGAGAAGGGCCGCATCCCGCCCACTGAAAACTGAAACAGCTTGTCCTCGGGAAAAGCTTCAATGGTCCTTCGCGTCAGCTTTCTATGCCCCTGCCAGTTCTTCAAAAGACCGTCCGCAGTCAGTACGTTGAGTTGTGTCATCTCTGTTACCACTTCCGTTCTCCTTTTGCCCCATTCGGGCTCAAATCAAGAATAAGGACGATTCCCGACGACACCTGTCGTAATTTGATGGAACAATCGAATTTTGTATGTATGACCCCATCATGCGAGTCCTCACGGTACTCGAGATTCTACAGGCTCGCGAGCATGTCACTGGAGCAGAGCTGGCGGAACGCCTGGAAGTGGATATTCGTACCGTCCAGCGATACATCGTTCGTTTGCAGGATCTCAGCATTCCCGTTGAATCCGTTCGCGGCGTCGGCGGATTCTATCGACTGCGGCCCGGCTTTCGCCTCCCCCCTCTGATGTTCACGGATGAGGAGGCGTTCGCACTGTCTCTAGGGCTTCGCGCTCTCCGCCAACTCGGGTTGTCCGCGTTTGCGCCCGCGACCGAAGGCGCATCGGCCAAGTTGGGGCGAGTCCTGCCCGACGCGCTCCGCGAGAGTATTCAAACGGTCGAGGATGTGGTTGCCGTCGAACCTGGTCCTTGGGTCATCTCGACATCTGCGGACTATCTCATCCGGGCCGCATCGGCCATACGCATGTGCCGGCGGGTGCGCTTTGCGTATCGATCTTATGCAGATGCCGACTCACATCGTGAAGTGGAACCCTATGCGGTGATTCACATCGACGGGCGCTGGTATTTGATTGGCCATTGCCTGTCGCGAGAAGCTCTTCGTACTTTCCGTCTCGACCGTGTGGCTGACCTCGAGGTCCGCGCTGAAACTTTCAAACGTCCAACCAACTTCGACGCCCGAGCCTACTTGCGAGAGCGAATGCCGTTCGTCCAATCTGACTATCGGATAGATGTCTGGATCGACATGCCGATCGAGGAGGCCGAACGCACCTTTGCGCCCTGGAGAGTTGCGGCTGAGGAGGACCAAGGCGGGACACGACTGCGGTGTGGGCGTGATCGGCTGCAGATGTTCGCGGGCATGCTGCTCAGCATGGGGCGCCGCATCGTAGTCCACGAGCCTGCCGAGTTAAGACAAACATTCAGGGAACTTGCGCTTCAAGCCATGCAGGCGGCGCAACAATCCGAAACTCCAGTCGACCGGGGCAGCTCCCGAGCCGAAATGTTCCCGAAATAGAAGCGCCGAGAGTGGCCCCACGCCATACAAACCTTTGCGGATTTCGAGTATGATAGCTGTTACTCACGACACTTACGGTGGGCACTTCCGACGCGCCGCTTGCTGACGTGAACTGTGGGCCCAACATTTCCAATTTAGAGGGAGACGTAACCGATGCTCAAGTCCGTCGCTGTTGTCATCGGCAGCTACCTGTTGTCCATCATTCTTGTCCTGGGAACCGACCCGTTGCTTTCCCGTCTGTTCCCGGGTGACTTCGTCAGGGGACGTGTCCCCTCCAACGCCCCGCTCATGGCGAGCACTGCCTGTTTCATTGTCGTGTCGATCTTTTGCGCCTGGCTGTGCGCCCGTTTCGCTCCGGGTAGCGCCGGACGGCATGTGTTCTGGTTCTTTCTGATCGGGGAGGTGATGGGCATCGTCGCGATCATTCCCAACTGGAGCAAGGGTTGGCCACACTGGTACTGGTTATCTTGGCTGCTCGCGTGGCCAATGAGTTGTTACATCGGGCTGCTGCTTGCTAGGCGCCGCACTCATCAACTGTCCGGGGCAGCCACCTAGTCTCACGTTTCTGAAGGTTCTTTATGAATCCGCCAGCTATCTGCTCCATCTCAGCTTCTTCGGGCTGACGCAATCGTTTCGAGCTGGTGCCGGTGATTGAGATCGTGACCACCCATCGTTTCGACGATTGTCCGAAAGATCATCTTGCCGCGTTCGGGATGGCGAACAGGTTTTGACCAACATTCGGAAGAGAGGGTATCGAACAGGGCGAGGTTCCAGGATCGCAGGGCAGCAAAGACCTCCACTGCTTCTTGCGCCTGCGGAGAATGGTTCTTGTAGACCTGAGCCCACGCGTCCTGATTGAAAGGTTGGATAACGTGGTGCTGTTCGGCGAGTGCCTGTCGCAAGCGAAAGCTGAACGCGATTTCACAATCGGCTAAATGGCAAAAGATAAGGCGAGCCGTCCACTTACCGGGAGCATAGCTGCGTTCAAGCCCGTCGGGAGACAGCTCCCGCAATAATGAATACAATTCTTGCGGGGTTTCGGCAATTACTTCGCGGGCAGGACGATCGCCCAACTGTGTCGCATACGGATTCAAAAGCTCTGCCATTTCGGGTTATTTTGCCAAAGCTTGCTTCGCTCTGCAAGTCGGTTCGATCTTGGGTCGCAGCAATCATCTACCGGTTCGATTCTGCTCGGACAGGTCGCGAGGCACACAGCAGCCTATATTTTGCCGTAACGATTCCCCCGTCTTCCACCTCATTCGGCCGTACCGGGTACCGGCAGCCAAGTCATCAGGACGAGTCAACGAGGCACAGAGCGCATCCTGATGCTGACGCGCGATCTGGCCGATCTTTGTGAAGGTCTCTCTTCCCTTGTCCGTGAGGTGAAGAGCATACTGGCGGCGGTCCTCAGCATTCGGCTTCCGCTCCAGCAAAAGTGGGTCAGGCTCGCAGCTACGAATGCGGTGCCCTCGAACAAAAGGAAGAGGCGAATTGTTTTGCGCACGGCGCAGCGACCACTTACTATCACATCAGATCCGAATTTGTGATGCCGTGGAGATCAATGCCCGCAGGACGAGCCCCGAGGCCCTTTTCAGCGGCAGGGGGCCTTATATATACCTTGACAAGCATATGCTCTGTGGAGTATATCAAGGGAGTGGAATCTGTGTTCGAAATTATTGTGGAGCCGAACCGCCGCGCGATATTGAGCCTCCTGGTCTCGTCACAACAGTCGGTGGGAGAGATCGAGCGTCAGCTTCGTATGCCGCAGCCGACCGTGTCAAAGCACCTGCGAGTGCTGCGCGAGGCCGGTTTCGTGGAATCCACGGTGGACGCACAGCGCCGTGTTTACCGGCTGAAGCCAGAACCGCTTCAGGAGGTGGATGCCTGGCTGGCTCCGTTCCGCCGGTTCTGGTCCGCTCACTTGGATGCTCTCGAACGGCACCTCGACCGCATGGATCAGTCAACACCAACGAAAAGGAAGACAAGGAGAAGACGACGCGGCCCAAACCGCGAGCGTGACAAAGGAGAAACGAAATGAAAATCAAATTGACCAGCATATATGTGGACGACCAGGAGAAGGCCCTGCGCTTCTATACGGAGATACTGGGCTTTGCCAAGAAGGCCGATTTCAGTCAGGGCCCATATCGCTGGCTGACCGTGGCCTCGTCCGAGGAGCCGGACGGCACGGAGCTGCAACTGGCGAAGAACGACAACCCGGCGGCCAAAGCATATCAGCAGGCGATCTTTCAACAGGGCCAGCCCGCCGCCATGTTCTACACCGACGACCTCAAGGGCGACTACGAGCGGATCAAGGCCCGCGGTGCCGAGTTCACCATGCCACCAACGGACGTGACCGCCTCTAAGATCGCCATGCTGAACGACACCTGCGGCAATCTCATTCAGCTCACCCAGCTAACACGCTATTCACGGTAAGGAGAAGAAGATGATCGATCGCGAACAGTATGCACCGGGTCCCGCCAGCGGGGCCGAGGTACAAAAGGGCGGAGAAAAGTGGACGCTCATTCTCACCAGAGAACTACGCCACTCGCCGGAAAAAGTTTGGCAGGCGCTAACCGACCCAGCGTATCTGCGCGAGTGGGCGCCATTCGAAGCCGATGCGAGCCTGGGTACGGTTGGAACCACGGTGAAGCTCACCTGGGTGGGAACGCCCACGCCGCGGGAAACAACAGTGACGCGAGCCGACGCTCCCAAGGTGCTTGAGTACAACGATACCCGCTGGGAGCTCGAGCCGCTCGGCAGCGGCACGCGCCTCACGCTGTGGCACACCATCGATCGCCGCTTCATCTCGTGGGGTGCCGCGGGCTGGCACATCTGTTTCGATGTTCTGAATCACCTTCTCAGCGGAACTCCCATCGGCCGCATCGCTGGTGGTGAGGCGATGAAGTTCGGCGGCTGGCAGCGATTGACAGCCGAGTACGCCAAGCAGTTCGGTATTCAAACGCCCAACTGGTCGCCTAAGGCGGCGCAAAACTCGTGACTGAGGAGGTCCCATTGAACTGGAACAAATGGGTTCGGCAGCCCGTTGGCGGAATCTGCCTCTGCATTAATCGACGAGAAGACTCCAGGCGAGAGCAAGCCGAAGCCCCGGCGAGCGAGCAGCAAGCGGGCCGACTAGCTTAAATGGGCTCCCCGTCCGGCAAGATCGAAGTGCGTGGCGCCCGCGAGAACAATCTCAAGAACATCTCGCTCGACATTCCTCGACGGAGCATCACCGTTTTCACCGGCATCTCGGGTTCGGGGAAATCGTCGCTGGTGTTCGACACGATCGCCGCGGAATCCCAGCGTCTGCTCAATGAGACGTTCTCGACCTTCGTGCAGAATTTTCTGCCGCGCTACGGTCAGCCTGATGTCGACGTTCTCGCGAATCTCTCGACGGCAATCATCGTCGATCAGCAACGCATCGGCGGGAATCCGCGCTCGACATTGGGAACGGCGACCGACATCCACACGTTGCTGCGCGTCTTGTTTTCTCGCCTTGGGAAGCCCGCTGTCCCGCACGCTCTGGCGCTTTCATTCAACGATCCCATGGGCATGTGTCCTGAGTGCGAAGGACTCGGTCGCGGCTCCCAGATTGATATCGATGCACTGCTGGATAAGACCAAATCCCTTGAAGAAGGCCCTGTTCGTTTTCCAACGTTCAATGTGGGTGGTTACAATCTGCACACGTTCGTCAAGTCGGGATTTTTCGACGTCAAAAAGCCGCTCAAGAGGTATACAAAAGAGGAGTGGCACGACTTTCTTCACCGCGACGACACGAAGGTCAAGGTCAACAAGCAAGGACAAAAATTCAGCTCGGGTTATGACGGCCTGATTCCAAAATTCAAGCGCCTATATCTGAGTAAAGACGCAGAGAAGATGCCGGCGCATCTTCGTGAGGCGTTTGAGAAGATTGTGACCCAGGGACCGTGCACCGCGTGCGGCGGAACACGTTTGTCGGAGGTCGCGCGCGCCTGCCGTGTCAACGGAAAAAACATCGCGGAATGCTCAGCGATGCAGGTGACCGAGCTCGCGGAGTTCATTCATTCTCTTGGCGCGGCGAATGTCGCTCCGCTGTTGGCTCGTCTGGCGGAAAGGCTCGATCATCTCGTCGAGATCGGACTTGGTTATCTGAGTTTGAGTCGTGAGACCGCGACACTGTCCGGTGGGGAATCGCAACGGGTCAAGATCGTGCGCCATCTATCGTCAAGCCTGACGGAGGCGCTCTACATCTTCGATGAGCCGACGATCGGTTTGCACTCGCATGACATCCAAAGACTCAATAAGACGCTGACTAGGCTTCGCGATATCGGAAATACAGTTCTCGTCGTAGAACACGAGCCTGAAGTGATGGCGATTGCCGATCACATCGTCGACATGGGGCCGGGCGCCGGAAGGGCCGGTGGAACAGTTGTGTTCGAAGGTCCGTTCAACGAGCTCAAGGAGAGTGACACGCTGACGGGAAAACACCTGTCGAGGCATCAAGCGCTGAAACAGAAACCGCGCGCGGGAAAAGGGCATCTTCTCGTCGAGAACGCGACACTCAACAACCTGCGCAATGTGACCGTCAAGATTCCCAAGAGCGTTCTCACAGTCGTCACCGGCGTCGCGGGCAGCGGGAAGAGTTCGCTGGTTCACGGCTGTCTTCCCAAACATTACCCGGATGCCGTGTTAGTCGATCAATCCCTGGCGGCGGGATCGCGCCGATCAAACTTGGCCACGTACTCGGGAATGGCGGACGCAATTCGGAAAGCGTTTGCGACGGCCAACAAAGTTCAGCCAGCGCTTTTCAGCGCGAACTCCAAGGGAGCGTGCCCCGCATGCGAGGGTCTGGGTGTCATCTACACTGATTTGCAACACCTCGATCCGGTCGCGGTTCGCTGTGAAACCTGTGAGGGACGCTGTTTCACCGATGCGGTTCTTGCGCTGACACTTCGAGGGAAGAACATCAACCAAGTGTTGAGCCTCTCTGTCGTGGACGCGTTGCCTTACTTTACGGAGAAACCGATTCTCGCGACGCTGAAGGCGCTGAAAGACGTGGGACTCGGTTACATCGCGCTCGGGCAAAGACTCAACACGCTCTCGGGCGGCGAACGTCAACGCTTGAAACTGGCGGGTGAGCTCGAGAAGCCTTCGCAAATCGTGGTTCTCGACGAGCCGACGACCGGTCTGCACATGGCCGACGTGGCGAACCTGCTCGCGCTCCTCGACGCGATGGTCGACAATGGGACCACTTTGATCGTGATCGAGCACAACCTGGATGTCGTCGCGCGCGCCGATTGGATCATCGACATGGGGCCGGGCGCAGGCGCCGAAGGTGGCAAAGTTGTGTTTGAGGGAGCGCCGCGCGAGCTGCTGAAAGCGAACAAGTCGCTGACAGGGAAACACCTCGCTGCGCGATTGGGATGAACCGCCGAGCGCAGGAACATAAGGCCAGAAAACTGGCTTACAAAGCCGAAAAAGCACTCCAACGGAACCGCGACACTGAAGAAGTGAAGACGCACTCTTCCGATCTGACGCGCGGCCTCTTCCCCGCCACCCCTCGGTTCGGCGCGTCGTTTTTCGTCATGAAGGGTGGCGAGACCGTTCGGAACGAGGCTGTGCCGAATCCGTAGCCTGCGCCAGAAGTGGAAATTCCCCTAGCAAGTAAATTCACCCGGAACCGCGTCTATGCATTGGAGGGAGAAATGGCGACAGCACCGCAGCATCAACACTCGAACCGGAGTCACATCTGGATTAGCCAACCAGAGGGGAAATCGAATTTCTATTCAGATCCCGATGGACGGTTCACGATTATCACGTCTGGCGCGGATAACGCAGCGGGATTTCTTCGTCTGGACCCATATTCGGCGGCGCTAGCCTTTGTCGAAGGCAAATTCGACATACGCGGAGATATCTTCGAGGCTATCCGCCGCTTCTCCGCCCGGCCACATTCAGCATTTCGCCAGGCAATGTTCTCGACCCTCGCGCGATTGGAGGATCTGCGAATCCATTCTTTTTGTCGGAGGTAAAAAGGAGGCGGCCCGGAATATCCAATTCCATTACGATCGATCGAACGAATTTTATTCGCAGTTTCTAGATTCGCGGATGATGTATTCGGCGGCTTACTTTAACGAGCCCGACGATACTCTGGAGCAGGCGCAGCGCCAAAAGCTTGAACGAATATGCCGCGATCTAGTGCTAAGACAGGATGAACGTTTTCTGGATGTGGGCTGCGGCTGGGGTGGACTCGTAACCTACGCGGCGGACCGCTTCGGGGTGAAGGCGTTCGGCTGCACGCTGGCCGAGCAGCAGCTCGCGTATGCGCGGAATCTTGTAAACAAATCCAGCTTGAGTGATCGGGTGCAGGTGGAGCTGTGCGATTATCGCGATCTAACTGGATCGTATGACAAGATCGCTTCGGTTGGGATGTTCGAGCATGTGGCGAGCGGCAAGCTGCGCGGATACTTCGAGAAGATGTATTCGCTCCTGGTCCCGGGTGGATTGCTCCTGAACCGAGGTATCGTCCGGCCGCAAAACGCAACAGACGGGCCGGATACACTTTTTCTTCGCAAGAATGTATTTCCGGGATCACATATCGTGCATCTCGACGATGTAGTGCGAGAGGGAGAACGGGCGGGCTTCGAAGTAGTTGGATTGCGAGATCTGCGGTTGCATTATGCGCTGACCTGCCGTGCGTGGGTCAAGAACCTGCAACAGAATGCTACGACCTGCCGGGAGCTGGTGGGTGAACGCACCTATCGGACCTGGGTACTCTATCTGGCGGCAGCATGCGTCGCGCTCGACGATGGCGAGACAAGCGCGGCGCAGGTTTTGTTCGCAAAAAGAAGACGATAGCCAGGCGACAGAAGACAGCGCTTTAGCCTGCTTTCACGATTTGGGCGAAGGATTCGGGATCCAGGCTGGCGCCCCCGACAAGCGTGCCGTCTATTTCCGGCTCGCGCATCAGACCCTCGATGTTATCGGGCTTCACGCTTCCACCATAGAGTATTCGGAGTTGGCCCGCCGCAGTTTCGCCGAAGCGTTTTTCCGCTTCCGAACGGATCAGCTTGTGCGCTTTTGAGGCGATCTCCGGAGTGGCTGTCTGGCCGGTACCGATGGCCCAAACCGGCTCGTAGGCGATGACGATCTGGGCGAATTGTTCTTCTGTGAGCCCTGCGATGCCGCCCGCGAATTGACGTACCAGAACCTCTTGAGCCTTCCCGGCCTTGTGTTCCTCTAATTTTTCGCCGACACAAAGGATCGGTTTCAAACCGGCGGCAATTGCCCCTTGCGTCTTCTTCAGAACCTCGGCGTCGGTTTCGTGAGCGACATGATGACGCCGCTCGCTATGGCCGACCAGGACCCAAGCGGCGCCAGCCGCGCGAACCATTTCAGCGGAGGTTTCGCCAGTGAAAGCACCCTCAGCCGCCCAGTAGATGTTCTGGGCGCCGATAGCGATCGATGTGCCGGCGACGGAGTTGACCGCAGCCGGAATGTCAATCGCCGCGGGGAAGATCACGATATCGCAGCGATGGACGTTGTCGACCAGCGGCTTGAAATGCGTAAAGAAGCGAGCGGTGTCCTGCGGGGTCTTGTACATCTTCCAATTGCCCGCCATGATGCGCCGTCTCATAGGCTCTAAATATTTATCCCTTCTGGATTTCTTCGAGGAAACTGCAGCCGGCATCGATAGAAGTTCCGAAATTCCCGGCGACTGTTTGCCCGATATCGGCAAGTGAATTACGAATTTTCAGGTCTATGCCCGCACGAACGCCTGGACCATACACCAGCAGTGGCGTATGTTCGCGTGAGTGATCCGTCGACGGAGTGGTCGGGTCGCAACCGTGATCGGCTGTGAGTATGAGAAGGTCCCCCTCTTTGAAGTCGAGAGAAGGCAGCCAACGATCAACCGATTCGAGAGCGGCTGCGTAGCCTTGCACGTCATTGCGATGGCCATAGAGCTGATCAAAATCGACGAGATTCACGAAAATCAACCCGGCAGGTTGCTCCTCCATGGCCGCGAGGGTCTTCCGCATACCATCGGCATTGTTCCTGGTCTTCTCCGATCGCGCGATGCCGCGCCCAAGAAAAATATCGGAGATCTTGCCAATCGCAAACACCGGCACGTTGCACTCGGCAAGCTTATCGAGCAGCATCCCAGGCGGAGGCGGAACGGCGAAATCGTGACGATTTGCGGTTCGAGCAAAATGACCCGGCTCGCCTTCAAAAGGCCGAGCGATGACACGACCCACTTCATTGGGGCCGCTAAGAATCTCACGCGCAATTTCGCAAATACGGTAGAGTTCTTCGACCGAGATTATGCTCTCATGCGCAGCAACCTGGAAGACGCTGTCGGCGGAAGTGTAGACAATGGGCCAACCCGTTTCCAGATGCTCCTGACCGAGTTCTTCGATGATTTCAGTACCGGAGGCAGGTTTGTTGCCCAGGGTCTTGCGGCCGATTCGCGACTCGAAGCATTGGATTACGTCGAGCGGGAAACCTCGGGGATAAATTGGAAACGGTTTTTCAAGAATGATGCCCGCCATTTCCCAATGACCCGTAGTGGTGTCTTTTCCGGGCGAAGCCAACCGGCAGCGGCCGTACGCACCGGCGGGATGTGCAGCAGGTGGGAGCGCCGGAAGCGGTTTGATGTTCCCCAAACCGAATCGGCAAAGATTTGGCAGCTCGAGTTTGAGCCGTCGGGCGATATTGCCTAGGGTGTCGCTGCCCTCGTCCCCGTACACTGCGGCGTCGGGCATCGCTCCGATTCCCACGCTATCCAGAACAATCCAGATTACGCGATTAAAACGCGGCAAGCTTACCTGCTGTGTGGTGCAGAGAAAAATGACCGCTCATTTTTGGTTGGAAACAGCGACGGGGCCGGGCGATCCTTGAAATTCGTCTTTCAGGCGAGCCGCGCGGTCACGTGCGAGATGCATGAAGGACTGGTGCGTCGCCACGCGAGTCAGTAGCGGAATGAACTGTTGAGGAGCTGCCAATCGCTTGTCTAGCCAAAGGGCCTCAATTTCGGCGAGCGCGTCATTGACGCCGAGCTTCTCGTAATGAACCGTAGTGTCGAGATCGATATAGGCGCGTTCGCTCGATGCGATGTCTTCGAAGCGTCGGAGAAGCTGCTGGGCCGTCAAGTCGGTTGAGTAGTTAAAAACCGCTTGCGTTGGAGGACCGTTTTCGGGCTCGTATCGGAAAATCTTTTTGCCCGTATTGGCTACTTTCAAACCAGATTCAAGAGGGGTTTTGAAGTAATCGAGCTTCTCCGCCAGTCCGAAGAGCGCGGCGGTATCAGAATCGGGAAGTTGCGCTTTAATGGGCTGCTCGTCCTTTGTCGATTCCGTGTATTCCAGCGCGCCGGTGCGGTCAATCGCGATCGCGAAATAATCGGGCGTGCTGCCCGGAAAGGATCTCGAGTACACCATGCGCGGCGAAGCGGCAAACAGCGATACAGCCGCGAAAAGCCCAGCGAGTATGAGCCTCACCGCGAGCCCCCAACGGCAACCGGCAGACTGGCGCGCGTGCCATGGCAGATGGCGACAGCCAGCGCGTCCGTGGCATCAAACGAATCGAATTCGCGGCCTATCCCAAGCAGAGACAAAACCATCATCTGAACCTGCTGTTTTTCAGCTCGACCGTAACCGACCACGCTGACTTTAACTTCGAGCGGGGAGTATTCGCTCACGGTAAGACCAGCTTCCGCGGCCAAAAGAAGGGCGGCTCCGCGAACATGCGCCAATTTCAAGGCAGATTTCGCATTCACCGCGTAAAAGACCTCCTCGATGGCAACCACTTGAGGAGAATGGCTGGCAATCACCGAGCGAAGCTCCCGCGCAATGGAGTAGAGACGAGCCTCCAGCGGATCGGCGACCCGAGTCCGGATGACGCCGGCATCAATGAACTGATGCGAGCGGCCGTCAGTATCAATAACTCCGAAGCCGGTTCGCTCGGTTCCACAGTCTATCCCGATAATTCGCATTCTTCGGATCGAGCTTACTGATCGAACCACCGAGCTAAGAACGGCCGCGCGTTTTCAGGCATAGCGGCGGGTCTCACGCCAAAGCTTCTACCGCGGCCTCGTCCACTTCGTAATTGCTGTAGACGTTTTGCACGTCGTCATGCTCCTCGAGCGTGTCGTAGAGTTTCAACATCGCCTGAGCGTTCTTGCCTTCCAACTTGATGGTGTTCTTGGGAATCATGGCGATTTCAGCGGACTCCACCGCAATCCCGGATTTCTCAAGCGCCTTCAAAACGGCTTCGTGAGCTTCGGGGGCTGAAAGGATTTCCCATGCTCCGCCGTGATCGCGAAGATCGTCCGCGCCGGCATCCAGAACAATGCTCATGAGCTGATCTTCGGTCGCTTTTTCGCCGTCTACGATGATCTGGCTCTTCCGTTCGAACATCCACGAAACGCTGCCCTGCTCGCCGAGATTTCCGCCGCTTTTCGCGAACACATGCCGGATTTCACTCACGGTCCGGTTCCGGTTATCGGTAGCCACATTCACCAGCACGGCCGCGCCGCCGGGGCCGTAACCTTCGAACAAAATTTCGTCGATCTGGCTGCCCTCGAGTTCTCCCGTACCGCGCATAATGGCACGCTTGATATTGTCGGCGGGCATGCTGACGGCTTTCGCAGCGGTTATGGCAGTGCGCAAACGAGCATTCGAGTCAGGGTCGCCGCCGTTACGCGCCGCAATGCTGATTTCTTTAATTAAGCGGGTGAATGTATTACCGCGCTTGGCGTCCAGGGCCGCTTTTTTGTGTTTGATGGTGGCCCATTTACTATGTCCGGACATTCAAAAACCTCGGTGTTTCCTTAATTTCCGAGGATATCAGAGACTGGCCTCCAGAGCACCGGCTGCCGAATCGGATAGTTGCGAATGACTTCTTCGATGGCGATGAAATTGGCGGAATTCGACATGCCGTCGCGCTGGATATAGGCGCCGCCCGGATCTTTTGGATTAAGCCACCAATCCAGCAGCGGGCGTGGACCTCCTAGCTGCGACCGCGAGTTGATAAGTCCAGAATTACGGCTTACAAGAGCATTAGCAGAACACGGGATTGAAGTCTGGAGCGACCGGGAGAGGAGCCAACCTATTTGTGAGTTACTAATCTGGCGGAGAGGGGGGGATTCGAACCCCCGGTAGACTTTAAAGGCCTACGACGGTTTAGCAAACCGCTGCTTTCGACCACTCAGCCACCTCTCCGCTTCACTTTGAGCAGGTAAAAGCGGTTTACGAGCTAGTTTACCCGGGATGATTGCGATGTTAACACACACTCAGAAACGGCTTCGAAGAAAACGCCTGACGCCCTCCACGGCCGCGCCGTACACCAGATGGGCAGCGAACTCGCTGGCTTCTTGAGGAGCCGTTGATCGTGTAACTGGTTCTGAAAGACCCAGCGCAGGCACGGTAATCACGTGGGCACCCAGCCAGACCGCCGCCCCGAACGGCAATCCCCATCCAGCGCGGACGGGTTCCGCACGTTCAACCAGCATTCCGTAAATCGATCCCATACCCATGCCGAAAACGTAATGCACCATGGGTCCAGCGGTTTTCTCCTGCTGGGCGGTCAATTCCTTATGCAGGATTCCCCGCGATACGGCGGAAGCCGCCTTTACGGTAGAATCTTCACCATTCTGCCCGGATGATGGCCCCTTATTTTGAGGGAGCATAGCATGAAACTGGCTCATCGCGAACGCACCGGTCAAGCCTGCTAGTGCTCCGGTCAAGAGACCTTTCCAGGGACTCGTCGGCCGCGGTTTAACTCGCCTGTTCGATCTAATTTCAGCTCTCATGCCAGCACCCCTTCTGTGGGCTCATACTGATCCGTCATTTTGAGTCCGGGCGCAATTTTCGCCGCCTCCGACAAGAATCGCCGGGCCACGCGGTGCATCTCAAACTCCTGAACGTCGCGATGGCCGCACGACCCCAGAGAATTGCGCAGATCCGGATCGCGATAGAGACGAAGGATTCCCTCAGCGAGCCCCTCCGGGTTTTCGGGCTCTACCAGAACGCCGTTGCGCACTACTTCGGGCACCGCGGCAGCGCGCGCTGCGACAATCGGTTTCCCGGCAGCCATGGCTTCGAGAAAGACAATACCGAAGCCTTCCTGGATGCTAGGCAAGCAAAAGAGATCAGCGCGATTATATTCCGCAGCCAGCATGGGCATGCTCACATCCCCGAGCCAGCGTACGATTCGCTCGAGACGGTGTAGGGCGCGTATAGAACGAGAGATCGACATAGTTGCCGCTCAGCACCCAGGTTCGCCGCAGATTAGAAGCTTGATTGCCTGGGATGATCGACCACCAGCACCGCCGCCCGAAGTTGCCGATACTTCGAAGATCCGATCAGCCGTGAAGCCGGACGCAAGCCGCAGGTCGCAGGTCATTAGAATTCCGTTCCGTTCATCGACCGGAATTCCGTTGCGTTTATCGGCCCTGGAAACCAGGCATTGGCCGAGTCCGGTTTCTTCTTGTCTTTTCCCCAGGTCCAGTACATGCCGACGTAGGCGTAGTTTTCCGTCTGGCCGGCAACAGAGTGGCCGTAGCAAAATAAAAACTGCTCGCCTGGGTGATGCTTGAAGTGATAGTAACCGCCAACGTCAATCATCGTTGAAGCTTCGGTCTGGGGCGTGGCGTAGCCCTCGCGTCCATGGGAAAAGACCTCGCCTCCGAGCTCCAGCCGCTCCCCAAAAGCGTATTTCAGCAGAAATGCGCCGTATGGGAAATTGCGGTACTGGGTTTGCGGAACGATCGTCTCGCCGGCGCCGCCGTCCAGGAGCCAGTGTCCGAAATTCTTCTGCAGCCACAGGGGAACCTTATACCAAACCTTCCCCACGCCGAGTCCCTTGTCGTAGTTACCGGTCGGCATTTCGAACATCGTAAAGGTGCCGATCTGGGGAATGTACTTTGATTCTTTGATGAAGGCGACCTTGGCGCCGAGCTCCATATCGATGAAGCCGAAGGCGGAGGGGCCAGTGCCGCCGGGCGCGTAGATGGGATTATTGGAGGGGTTGATGGAACCCCAGGGGGCAATGATGTGCAGCTGCACCCTGGGAATGGCTCCCCAGTTGAATTCGAAGGCCGGACCTGTGGAATCCATTTCAGCGGGTGTCCCGTCGGCGGAGCCGAAGATGTAGAACTCATATTGGTGCAAGTCGACCGGAACCGGGTCGTCGGTTTGGAACGGAGGGCCCTGCGCCCGCAGTTTAGGGGCAGCCAAAACGAGGAATAGAAACAGGATTAGTGTTGACCATTTGCCGCTGATCCCCGTGGGTTCGTGTCTCGGCTCCATGTACATCGGGCCAAGCTGGGCAACCAAGCTGATACAGACAAACGGCATCAGAAGCCTTCGCGCTCCGTACCTGCGAAGTCGTTTGTGAGATAGCAATTCATCGAGACAGGTCCGGGGCCGACGGAAAGAAATAGCAGGCGCATCAGCATTGAATGATGGGCACGCGCCTCATGGGCCATACCGCAGAAATTACCGGCGAACAGCATCGGCGTCCTGCCCAACGCTGGCCGAATTTCTGAATCCCCTCTGAGAGAAACACGAACCCAACCAAAAGCTGAATGAGCAACGTTGTCCTAGGCGCTGTAGAAACGAGCATCCGCTGATTTAGTGACATCGCTGCTTAACGAGCGCTCCTGATCGCGTTTCATACTATCGTCAAGCATAATCTGATGTCGAAATCGAAATCAGAGCAAGAAGGGGCCGTTGCCGATCGTAATTTGTATTCAGGCCTGATCCGGCTGCATGTGCTGGCGCCCGCCTGGCAAGATCGTGTTGTCGTCCACCACAATGGAATAAGTCAGCTTACACGTAGGGGTTTCAAACCGGCACACTCGTATCCTGAAGTTTGCAGGCTCTTCTCCAGATTCAGTTCGCGCTCGCATGAAGTCGCTGTTGCGCCCGTTTGCTCGTCGGTACCGGAGATGGATCGATCGCTGGGAAAGCGATCTCGCATTCCGGTCCACCGACCGGGTAGTTCGTCCCTTTGAGTTCGGACTTGAATGGAGCAAGGATTGGCCCGCGGCGCAAAGAACTGGTCTGAACGGAGTTGATCCGGTGGAATACATCCGGCGGTTGAATGGATTGAATATCGCCGGCAGCCAGGAATTCTTCGGGTACCAAACGCCGCGCCAATTTGTCTTAGAGGGCAATTGGCTTGAGTTCGTCTCTCCTGTTGCAACTCCCTATCTGGAGAACAACGTTGTGCATGCGCTTTGGTTTCCCGCTCCTAATCGAAATCGGAAAGCCGTTGTTCTACTTCCGCACTGGAACTCCAAACTACCGCAACACAACTCACTTTGCATCGGTCTGCAGCGTCTGGGCATCTCTGTGCTGCGGTTGAGTCTGCCCTACCATGATGCTCGAACGCCATCCGGTTTAACACGCGCCGACTATGCCGTTTCATCAAACGTCTGCCGCACCATCGATGCTACGCGTCAGGCAGTCATCGATACTCGCGCGTGTTTCGATTGGCTGGAGGGAAAGGGGTTCGATGATCTCGGTATTGTCGGTACCAGCCTCGGATCCTGCTATGCGTTCCTGGCCAGCGCGCATGACCAACGCATCAAGGTGAACGTGTTCAATCACTGCTCTACCTATTTCGCAGACGTGGTATGGGAAGGATTGTCTTCGCGGCACATCCGTGAAAGCCTTCAGGGGACGATTGATTTACCAACGCTTCGCGAACTTTGGGGGTGTATCAGCCCTCCGAATTATTGGCATCTCTACACAAGAATGAAGAAGCGCTCGAAATTCATCTACACGCGCTACGACACGACATTTCCGGTCCATCTATCGCGACAAGTCATCGAAGGCGCTCGCCAGCACAAGTGGGATCACGACGTCACCGTTTTGCCGTGTGGCCATTACACCATGGGCGAGTTTCCGTTCAAGTATGTCACCGGTTACGAGATTTGTTCATTCCTGAAGCGCAATTTATAGCTCTCGCAGGGCTATCCTGAAAAAGTTAAGAGCTTAAATAATTTCTTGTTCGCGCGGTATCAAAGAGGGGAATCGAGCATCGAAATCTTGTGCCTGGCTATCTTCCGAATATGACGAGTACGAATGAGTAACGTAAAGCACGCTGCCGCTTCGTTGTTTTACTGCGCATTGGCGATTACGCTCGGGGGCGAAGCGTACGGCCAGACATCCACGCAGGCGACGGCCCCTGGGCCTTCCATGCAGACCGGACCTTCCGGTGCCGTCTACGCAAGCTCCGGCGCCGCAGCCCGAGCCTCCGCCGCAAATGGGCGACCCCACTTTTCGGGGCAGCGTTCCTCAGGGCGCAGCAACACAGAATGCAATGCCGCTCAGCCTCGCGGAGGCCGTCGAGCGGGGATTAAAAGCCAATTTGGGATTGCTGACAAGCCAGCAATCGAGCAACGAAATCCGGGCCGAAAGGTATCGCGCACTCAGTGGATTGTTGCCTCAATTAAACGGCCAACTCAGCATGACGGAGCAGCAATTGAATTTGCAGGCCTTGGGTTTCATAGTTCGCCTTCCGCCGCAAGCCGGTTTTACGATCCCTAGTATCGTCGGCCCCTATTCGTACCAAGATGCTCAGGTCAACGCGAACATCCCTCTGTTTAATTTCAGCGCAATTAGCAATTTTAGATCTGCCCGCGAAAACGTCAAAGCCTCCGCTCTCTCGGTAAAAAACGCGCGCGACTTGGTGGTCCAAGCGGTAGGAGACGCCTACCTCCAGATCATTGCGGACGCGGCACGGATCACGGCGACTCAGGCCGAGATCGATGCCGATAACGCCGTGTACAACAATGCCGTCCGGCGCCACAACGCAGGTATGGCGATCGGCATTGACGTGCTTCGCTCCCAGGTTGAGCTGAAACAGCGCCAGCAACAGTTGGTTGCGGTTACAAACCAATTCGAGAAAGATAAACTCACGCTGGGGCGCATCATTGGCTTGCCGATTGGCCAGGATTTCACGGCGGTAGATCCCTCCCCATCAGTCCCCCTGGAAGCCATGTCGCTGCCGGATGCCGAAGCGAAAGCCTATCAGAATCGCCCGGATTATCAGGCCGCACGGGCTCGCGTTCTTGCGGCGCAGTTTTCGGTGCGGGCCGCGAAAGCCGAGCGCTACCCCACTCTGACTGCCTCCGGTTTCTACGGCGATGACGGTCTGCGGCTTTTAACGAACTCTCACGGCGTATTCAACGCGACCGGATCCATTCAGTTCAATATCTTTGATGGGGGGCGGATTCGCGCCGACATTCTGCAGAACGATTCCGAGCTGAAGAATCGGCGGAATGAACTCGAGAATTTGCGTGGACAAATCGACTACGAGGTTCGCAATGCCTTGCTAGACCTGAAATCCGCTGGTGACCAGGTTGAGGTTGCGAAAAGCAATATGGATCTTGCCAATCAGACGCTTAAAGAATCTCGCGATCGCTTCACCGCGGGCGTCACGAACACGGTTGAGGTAGTCCAGGCTCAGCAGGCGGTTGCGGATGCGAATGAAAACCTGATTTCGGCGCAGTACCAATACAACGTCGCCAAAGTATCTCTCGCGCGAGCTCTTGGTTTGGCTGAAGAAGGTATCCGTGCCTATTTCAACAAGCAGCCCTGATGAGCCAGCGCGATATCCACTCCTGCGCTCAGCCGGAAAAAGTTCGTGTCGTCCATTGTTCGCTCTCTCTCAGCGCCGACTTCAATAACCAGACAGTCAGCGGCACCGCCAAACTGATATTGCAGCGCGGCGATCCAAATGCGCCTCTACTTCTCGATACGCGCGATTTAGATATCAAACAGGTCACCTCGCAAAGCGCTGCGCTGCCTTTTCGCGTCGGTGCCCGAGACCCCATACTCGGAAGCGCGCTTGAGATCGATCTGCCGCCCGGCGCCGATTCGGTTACGATTCAATACGCCTCGTCACCTCGCGCCAGCGGTCTCCAATGGCTCGCGCCTGAGCAGACCGCGGGCCGTCGGCATCCATTTCTTTTCAGCCAGAACCAATCTATCCACGCACGCAGCTGGATTCCGATTCAGGACTCGCCCGCCGTGCGCTTCACTTTCGCTGCGCGAATCAAAACAGATCCGAAATTGCGCGTCGTGATGGCTGCGCAATCGAATGGGATTGAAGATGGATTCCATCTATTCCGCATGGATTTGCCGATTCCGGCTTACCTGGCCGCAATTGCGATCGGCGATATCGAATTTACACCGGTCGGTCCACGTACAGGTATCTACGCCGAACCTTGCGTGCTCCCGGCCGCGACGAGAGAATTTGAAGATCTCGAGCAGCTGCTTGCCGCCGTTGAGCGGATGTATGGTCCCTATCGTTGGGGCCGCTATGAACTTCTGGTGCTACCGCCAAGCTTTCCGTTTGGCGGTATGGAAAATCCTATTGTGACGTTTGCAACGCCCACCGTAATCGCGGGAGACAAGAGTCTCGTCAGCCTTGTCTCGCACGAGTTAGCCCATTCCTGGTCGGGCAATCTTGTCACAAATGCCACCTGGAGCGATTTCTGGCTGAATGAGGGCTTCACAACGTATATCGAGAATCGAATTCAGGAAGAAGTCTACGGCAAAGAGCAGGCACTCATGGAGCAAGTGCTTGATCGGCGTGAGTTGGACAAGGAACTGGCTGAATTCGCGCCGCGCGATCAAATCCTCCATATTGATCTGTCTGGCCGCGATCCGGACGATGGAACAACTCGCGTCCCCTATATCAAAGGCGCGCTGCTGCTTCGCCAGATGGAGCAGGTGTTCGGCCGCCCGGTATTTGACAACTTCTTGAGACGGTACTTTGATCACTTCGCGTTCCAAAGCATCACCACCGCGGAGGCGCTTTCGTACATTCGGTGTCATTTGCTCGATCTCGATCCCGAGCGCGCGGCCCAAGTTCCGCTCGACGAATGGGTGTTCCAGGCGGGTCTGCCATCCTCTGCGCCTGAAGCGGATTCGGCGCGGTTGAAGCCTGTTTCAGACGCGGCAAGCCGCTGGTTATCAGGGGAAGTGAACGCGGCCAAGCTTCCGGCCGGCGAATGGATTACCCAGGAGTGGATTGAATTCCTGCAGATGCTACCACGCCCTGTCAACGAATCAAAACTGGCCGAATTAGACCATGCTTTCAGCCTGACTGCCGGCAACAACTACGAAGTTTTGCAAGAATGGCTGCTGATCGCCATCGCGAATAAGTATCAAAGCGCGTTCCCGCGCCTGGAATCGTTTCTTATGGACGTGGGCCGGATAAAGCTTTTGAAGCCGCTCTACACGGAGCTGATGAAAACCGCCGCCGGCGAGTCATTCGCCAGAGCGATCTACCAGAAGGCGCGTCCGGGATACCACCCGATCGCTCGGGCGGCAATCGACAAAATTGTTCATTTCTCCAAATAAAAGCTTCCGGCGAACAATGCATCTATTCCCGACGAGTAAAAGCTGCGAACGGCATCCCGCGGTGTACAGACCAGCGGATCTCCAAATAAATTGAAGCTCGTATTGTAAAGAACTGGCACACCGGTCGAAGCTCCTGCCGCAATCAGCAACGAATGGTAAAGCGGATTCTCTTCTTTGCGCACGGTGTGCACGCGGACGATGTCGTCCCCGAGAATGGCTGCCTCGAACAGGTCTCGATGTTTCGGCTTCACTCGCCCAACGGTAGCCAGCCAGCGTGCGTTCCGGCCCACTTCGAAGTACTCCCCAACGAGCTCTTCGGGAACCGATGCCGCGAACTTTCGGAAATTTTCGCGGTGCTTAATGTACACGTTGAGATTCTCTGTCGAGTAGGGATTTAGCGGTGAAGCCAGAATGCTTCGATTGCCCAACGCGCGCGGCCCAAATTCCATCCTTCCTTGCATCCAGGCAACGATTTTGTTGTCATTGAGAGCCTGAATAGCGCGCTCAATCACTTCGCCTTCCGTTAGCAAGAAGCGGAACCGCAGTTTACAATTTTCGAGGACCTGCTTGATTTCTTCGGGCGCATAAGACGGCCCGAGGCAAAGAGTTTCGAACGGAACTCGAGTTTGTTCGCGATAAAAATTGTGCCAGGCGTATAGTGCGGCCCCGAGCGCCGTTCCCGCGTTGCCGGCAACGGGCTGTACGAACACCTGTTCAAAGTGCTGTTCCAGAGATCGAATGAGCATCGCGTTGAGCGCTAATCCTCCGGCGATGCAAACGCGCTTGGCATCTCCGAACATCCCGGTTACTGCCTCTTCCACCGCGGTTTGTAGGCTGCTGGCAAAGTTTGCTCTTAAGTCCTGCGGTATTGGCTCTCCGGCAGTCAAACCGGCCGCTTCAAAAAAACGCTGACCGAAGCCTCCCGCGGTTGTACGTTCCGCGTCGAAATAGCTCCGGTCTATTTGAGGCCACGCCGATCCGCTTCGACGCAAGATCTGCCGAAACACACCGGCGTAGTTGGGCTTGCCCGAGGCCGATAGCCACTGCACTTTGTGCTCATCCGCTCGGGCTTCGAATCCAAGCAGCCCGGTGACGCGGTTGTAGAGATCGCCAATCGAATCCGGGTAGTACAGCTCGCGCATTCGTGTTAGCTGATTTGCCTGTCCCTCGAACAACACCGCTGAGCGGAAATCTCCCGCTCTATCGACGCTCAAAACCGATGCCGAATCAAAAGGTGACGCGTAGAATGCTGAAGCGGCATGTGCGTGCGGATGTTCTACCACCACAATTTCGCTCTGCGGAAAACGGGAGCGCAAATCGAGCTGAGCGGAGCTCTCGCTTCCCGCGGCGAAAGGGCGCGCGACGGAGACACAGTCGATCTCTTCCCGTTTGATCGATGCACCGTGTAAAGCAACTGCAACCGCCTCGTCGGGAAAACCTTCGCGATGATCCTGACGCGATACTTTCGTCTGCTCTACCGCAAACGCGAGGCATCCGTCCATAATGACGCAGCAGGCCGGATCGCTAAGCAGGCCGCCGAGGCCGAGGATGACACGCGACACGCGTTCAAACCTTCTTCAATC
Source organism: uncultured Acidobacteriaceae bacterium (assembly GCA_963762495.1). Lineage (GTDB taxonomy): Bacteria > Acidobacteriota > Terriglobia > Bryobacterales > Bryobacteraceae > Bog-105. The sequence continues at coordinate 193,925 of CAVXKZ010000005.1, read as the reverse complement.
TGCGAATCACCCGCTCCCGTCCGATACAGGTAAACACGGCGAAGGCGCTGGGGCCAACCGGCTGGCCAGTTAGAGCCGCTCGGCTAGCGTTGATAAGTAATCCCGCTTTCACTCCTCGTTCTTCGGCCAACTTCCGCAGTTCCCTCTCGACGCTTGCTTCCGTAAACTCGGAATCGGCCTCGATCCGGTTTGCCAGCTCATGCAGGAGTTCGCGCGCACCGGATGCATCCAGCTTCTCCAATGCTTGTTTTTCCATCGGATAATCGTCGCTAAAATAAGCTCGGCCCTTGGTCGAGAAATCGAGTAGCGTCGAGAACCGCGATCGAATCGTATCCACTATGTGCGCAAAAAGAGCTTCCTCTTCAGGCGCTTCAAGACCGTGCGCTTCTAGCGATCTCCGCACAAGTGGCGCGAGCGCGGCGAGCGGCATTGATCGAAGGTGCTGGGAATTCAGCCACAAGGCTTTGGGATCGATCGGATCCGTATCGTTGAAATTCACAACTGCGTTGCTGCGATGTACCCCGTCAAAGTTGAAGGCGCTGGTCAATTCGTAAAGCGTCATCTGTTCCCGATTGTCTTTGGGCGACCAGCCAAGCAGGCAAAGAAAATTGATGTAAGCGAGAGACAGGAATCCGCTATCGCGGTAGGTGGTGACGCTTACCACCGGCCCGTGTTTCCGCTTCGACAGCTTTGATCCGTCGGGCGCAATCAGTAGCGGTAAATGAGCAAAGCGGGGCAGGGGCGCGCTTGCCGCTTGGAAAATCAGAAGGTGCTTGAACGTATTTGATAGGTGGTCTTGCCCGCGGATCACGTGAGTGATTTTCATGTCGATGTCATCCGCGCATGACGCCAGGTGATATGTAGGCATCCCGTTGCTGCGCAGCAGAGCAAAGTCTTCGATATCTGCGGTCAACTTCGATTGCGGCCCATACACCTCGTCGTAGAACGCAACCTCGTAGGCAGGATCGCGCTGCACTCGGAAGCGAATGACGAACGGTTCGCCCGCGGCGGCACGCCGGTCGCTCTCTTGCTTGGAAATCGCTCTCATTTCCGGATTGCAAAGCCAAGGCCCCTCCCCGTGCGGCTTATCTTCTGGCAGACCGGCGGTTGCCGGTGTAAAGTCGCGGTAGGCAAAGCCTTTTGTGAGCATGCTATTCGCCAGTTCGCGATGAAGCTCCAGTCGCTCTGACTGTCGGTAGGATTCATCCCATTCGAGCGCGAGCCAGTTTAACCCGTCGTAAATGGAATCGAGAGATGCTTGAGTATTCCGGTCAACGTCCGTATCGTCGATGCGCAGCACCATTTTGCCTTGATGCTTGCGAACATAGAGCCAATTGAAAATGAAAGTGCGCGCGCTGCCGATATGCAAATAACCCGTCGGAGAGGGCGCGAAGCGAGCCCGAATCATGAATTCTCAGTGTACAGACCGGCTTCAGCGTTTCCGCTCGCCGCGAGCCGGCGATGCAAATCGGCCAACTCATCGATGCTCAATTGTTCCGCCCGCAAGGCCGCCTCTGGAAGGGTATCGATCCGTGTTCCATAAGACGGTCGCAAATTGTTTCGCAGAGTTTTCCTCTTCTGCGCAAAACAGCGGCTCACAAATGAAAGCAGTTCGGCGGCATTCGCCGGAACCTGCGCCCGGCGCGTGAATCGGAGGGCGGCCGAATGAACCTTCGGCGGCGGCCGGAAATCGCCCGGCGATACCTTGCATATGAGCTCTACTTCGCAAATCAGTTGCGCAGCTACCGTGAGGTAACCGTAGTCTCGCGTTCCCGGGCCTGCCAGCAGCCGTTCCGCGACCTCCAGCTGGATTAGAAAAACCGCGGTTTCGAAGCTGGCGTCCAAAGTCAGAAATTTCTGAATTATGGGCGACGTGATGTAGTACGGCAAATTCCCCGCGACCGCTGCCGGACCCCACTGTTTCAGATCGGTTGTCAGTACATTGGCCTTATGCAGATGCAGTTTGGGCTCATTTCCGAACTTGCTCTGCAGATAGGCGACAAGCTCCGCATCAACTTCTATTGCGTGCAACTCGTCCGTGCGGGAAAGCAAATGCCGTGTGAGTGCGCCCCGCCCGGGCCCTATCTCAATCACTCTGGAGGTGTATTCACCGCAAGTCGCTACTGCAAGCCGTTCCAGGATCGACTCACGAACCAAAAAGTGCTGTCCGAGGCGGCGAGACACGCCTCAGTTTAGCTCCTCAATCCGTGTTAGCCCGTAAGGCTGCAAATTACCTCGGCGCGGCTCACCGGCTTGCTATCGTTGTCTCAAAGATGAACCAGCAGGACGCAGCCGAAGCGCAGTCGGAAGCGGCTGATCAGGCAATTCGGAAGCTTCAGCTTGATTTAGAAGCTACTGACCGCCAGCTCGCCAAAGCACTTGAGCTGCTGCAAAAACATGAATCACGGCTGGGCGCTCACGATGCATCGATTTCCCGGCTTGATCGCATTCTCATGGAGATGCTCACCGGCCGGGTCTGGCGCACTTTGAGTGCGACGGGCCGTTTGGCGAAACGCCTCTTGCCTGCTTCCCGAAAAGCGTCGTCTGAAGTAGTCAGAGGACGAGGAAACTCATATCTCGCCTGTGATGAACCCAAGCTGAAGGACCGCAAAGCTCGTAGTGGGCTGATTACAGTTCGGGGCTGGGCTCTTGCGGAGCATGGTGTCGATTTCATTCGCATCGAGGTTCCAGGTTTGGAGCCGGTCGAAGGCAAACCGTCGATTTCGCGGCCCGATGTGAAGAGAGCACATCCACGCCTGGATCAAACCGGCCGTGCGGGATTCGCGATTCGGTTCGATTCCCAGGCCCTACCGTCCGGGAAGCATCCCATCTCAATCCGGCTAGTATCGCAGGGCGCCGTTCTTGCCGAAGCCATAACGGCCGTGATCATCGACCACCAGAAGGGCTTCGCCTCGGACTATGACCGTTGGATTCATGAGTTCGAGCGCTCCGAAAACGATCTGATCGATTTAAAGCTGAGGAGTTTCGAACACCGTCCGCTGATCAGCATCGTTATGCCGACGTACAATACCAAGGCAGCGGAGTTGAATTCAGCCATTCAGTCCGTCATGGAGCAGTCCTATGGTAACTGGGAACTCTGCATAGCGGACGATTGTTCTTCGGCGAAACACGTGCGCGAGAGTCTCGACCATTTTGCCGGGACAGATAGCCGCATCAAAGTTACCTATCGCACCGAACGCGGCGGAATCTCTCGGGCCAGCAACACCGCGTGGGATCTGGTTACAGGCGATTACGTCTGTTTTCTCGATCACGATGATACTCTTTCACCTCACGCCTTGGCGTACGTCTGTGAGGCTCTGAATAAGGCTCCCGAAGCTGACCTGCTTTATAGCGATGAAGATAAGATCGATCGCCACGAAAAGCGCTTCGATCCATTCTTTAAACCGGACTGGTCGCCCGACTTGCTGCGTTCTGAAAACTATGTCTGCCATCTGCTAGTTCTTCGTCAGGATTTGGCGAAGCGAATTGGCAAATTTGACCCTGAGTACGACGGCAGCCAAGACTACGACTTGATTCTCAGAGCTTCCGAATCGGCGGAACGCATCGAGCACATACCGAAGGTTCTATACCATTGGCGCGCGACTGAGAACTCGACCGCCGTAACTATCGATAACAAGGAATATGCCATCGAAGCCGCGCGTAAGGCGCTTCAGCAGTCGTGCGCGCGAGCTGGCGACAGCTCACACATTGAGCCGTCTAAGATCGCTGGCCGGTGGCGCGTTCGTTATCCCATTCCTTCGGACACTCGCGTCAGCATAATAATCGCGTCCGGCGGCAGGGTCGATGTCCTCCGAGAGAATATCGAGAGCCTCTTTCGAAAGACCACCTATCCCGCTTACGAAGTCGTGGTGATCGACAATTCGCGTCAGAACGTCATTGAGACTCTGATTCAGAGCCATCAGCGCCGCCACGGGAATCTTCGTTACATCAATTGGCGCAATAAGGCGTTCAATTATTCCGAAATCAACAACACCGCCGCCCGCCAGTGTGACTCCCCCGTTCTGCTGTTTTTGAATGACGACACTTCGGTGATAATCCCCGAGTGGTTGGAAGCTATGGTCGAACTTGCAATCCGCCCTGAAGTCGGCGCAGTCGGCCCGAAGCTGCTGTACCCGAACGGTCACATCCAGCATGCGGGCGTGATTATGGGCCTTTATGACAACTGTGGCCACGCCTTCAAGGGCTTGGACGGCAGTAAGGGATACTACTTCGATTTCCCGGACGTCATCCGTAACGTCAGTGCTGTAACCGGAGCGTGCCTCATGACCCGGGCCGAAGTGTTTTGGAATGCGGGAGGTTTTGATGAAAATCAGTTCGCGGTTGCCTTCAACGACATCGATCTTTGCCTGAAAATGGGCGCTCTTGGTTACCGGATCCTCTACACACCCCACGCCCAGCTCTATCATCACGAGGCGTTTTCAAAGACCTCGAAGGACCTTATTCCCCATGTCGAAGAAGTTGCGGCCATGCGTTCCAAGTGGGAAACAGTGATCGCGAACGACCCCTACTACAATCCAAATCTCACCCGCAACGACGAGGATTACTCACTGCGAACTCGCATTTGAGTGCAAAACTCGCTAATCTGAGGTAGAGGGCTATCGATGGCTGAATCGAACGACGACAAAACCTCTGACGTGACAGTGGACGGAAGAAGAATCACTGATGTCCGGGCATTGCTGCGCGATCCCAAAGTAAAAGAAACGATCAAGAAGCTCTCCAGCAACGGAGACCGATTCCGGCCCGCGGGAGCTTTGACCTTCTTAACGCCGAGAAAATCAAGCTGATCGAAGGGTCAGTAAGTGCCCTATAACCTTCTTCTTCTGCCCTTTTTGGGCGGATTTCTTTTCATCCACCTGACTCATTTCTTCCGCTTCGGCGCTCAACGGCTGGATGGATACCGGCTCTTGTTTCAGTCCGCTATTGCCGGAACCGCGCTTGCCACGATCGCGCGGATTGCGGTCCTTCTCGCCCAGTTCTCTGAGGCCGGTGCGCTTGCGAAACACCTCTGGGACCGGTTTTCACCGTTTTCCTACTCTGGTACCAGTGCTCTTTCGCTTCTGTTAGGGCCCGCGCTCGCTCTACTGATCAACGTTTTTGTTAACAGAAAGAAAGCGAACGATATCGAAGTACGCCGGCATGGCAATGCTCTGATTCGGCTTCTTCATCAGGCCCAAAAAGAGCGGCGCCTTATTTCAGTCACTTTGGATAACCGCAAGTGGTACGTCGGTTGGGTTGCCGAAACGCCGAATCTCGATCCTCAGGAGCTGTATTTCCGCATCCTGCCGTTCACGAGTGGATTTCGCGACAAAGATACCCTGGAGACATTCCGGACTGTGTTCTACAAGAATGTCTTAGAAGATGAAACTGTGGACCGGCAAGAATTCGTCATCACGCTGGCTTTGAGCGACGTCGCATCCGCGGGCTTTTTCAATGAAGATGTCTACAACGACTACTTTGCCGAAGTCGGCGATGCCGAAATCTCGAATGCCTCACCGGAGCTTCACGCGAGCTCTACTTCCCATCAAAACTGAAGCGTCCAGGACCGGCGATGAATATCGCCAAAGCCACCGCGAAGTACATCCAAGGCATCTCGCCATTCCCCTGACCAAAGAACCGGAACCGGTGCACCAGGGCAAAAGCTACGCCTGTATTGATCGCAATGATTAGCGCAGCCCACCGCGCCGCCAATCCGAAAAACAGCAGAAGCGAGCAGATCGCGTCTGAGAAGAGGGCAAACGCGAAACTCGGCACGGGTCCAATATGGATCGGATCGGGGAAATGAGCAGTCATCTGCGAAAAGCCCGTTATCTTTTCCCAGCCGTGTTTGAGAAAAAGGCTGAATCCAAACCAGAGTCGGAGAACCAGTAAGGCGAGATCGTAGCCGCGCGGCAGAAAGCTCAACGTGAACAGACTCTTCATTGGCGATAGGTTAGCAGGAGCGCCTCAAGCAGGAGCGGCTCAACTAACTTCGGCCGCTCTTTTCAAGCGAGGCGAAAATTCCCGCCTACGGCCGAAATACAACCGGGATGAAGGAAATGCTGATATCGCCGCTGGTCGACGGCTGAGGGAACTCGGGCATGGGGATACTGTTTCCCTGAAGGCGAGCCGGATCGCCTACGAATGACTTGGATTCCCCCTGTACCGCGTAATCAGTAATGCGTCCGTTCCCATCCAGACTGAGCGTAAGAACCACTGAGGAACGAAGCTCCAGAGGTACGAGATTGGGGTCGATATGATTTCCGTAATAAACAGGGACTTCGTACTGAACGGCGCTAGTTGTCCTGCTGATTGTCAGCGCGAGCGCACCAAAAAGAACTAAACTCGAAAGCACTCCACCGGTCGCCGGGATCGTCAGAGGACGCATCAGCTGATTCATCCGGAATTTCCAGCTATTCCAGATCCACCGCAGTCGCGACCCGTTGGCCTCGAGAACTAACTGCCGTTCCCGGGATGCCATGACGCGAAGTTTCGTGCGCAGATCCGTTGGCGTCTTCGGTTCCTGCAAGTTGCCCAGGCAGGAGCGTACTGAACGGATCTCGTTGACGTCCAGATCGCACGTATCGCATTTCTGCAAATGAGCTTCTATCTGGGAGCGTTCTCGAGCGCGCAATCTCCCATCGACGTAGTCTGTTTTTCTGCGCCTGGTGCCCCTACAAGTCATCGCTGTTCCATTCTGTTCGAAAGCACTGCTAAGCCATCACTTCCGCGAATCCCGGATCTTGACGTTGCGTCAGTTCCCGCCGCAACGCTTCTCGGCCGCGAAGAATTCTTGACTTGACAGTGCCAAGGGAGACCTGCAGAATCTCGGCAATCTCTTCGTAGCTCAGGTTTTGTATATCCCGCAGCACGACCGCTGTTCGGAATACTGGATTGATTCTAGTCAGGGCACGTTCGATGATGAGCCGGTTCTCAGTGTCCAAAGCTTGATCGAACGGAGATCGTCCTGGATCGGACGCGAATTCCAACGCAGTTGCCTGTTCAGGATGGTCATTCTCGATGGAAACTTCCCGTCGGCAGTGGCGAACGAACCAGCGCCGCTGATTATGCGCCTCATTGACCGCGATGCGATAAATCCAGGTACGCAAACTGCTCTGCTGGCGAAATGATTTTACACCCCGAAACACCTTCAAAAAGACATCCTGGACCACGTCCGAGGCATCCGATTGATTTCCCAATAAACGGTAGACAATGCTGTACACCGGATGCTCATACCGCTGGATCAGTTCCTCGTATGCTTCCTCAATGCCCGCTCGGAGACCACGCAAGATGCGTGCATCCTCTTCCGATACTCCGGTCTGGGGGCCCGCCAAAATGGACAGGGTGCCCAATTTGCCCAACAATGGTTGCGCCATCGCCTGAATTGTAACGCCGCTGCCGCCTCTGCTTCTAGTTACTTAGACACCGCTGCCGACGCCGAGGTTCCCTGACCCGCGCACACCTGTTCATAGTAGCTCTCGTAGCGAGGAATGATCAGGTCGGTACAAAATCGGGTTTTTGCCGTGTTTCTGGCCGCCTTCGCCATTCGAGTGTGCAAGCTCTTGTCTGTGAGCAGCTCGACCAGTCTCGAACCCTGCGCTTCGATGTCCCCGACTGGCTCCATAAAACCATCCACGCCCTGAGTAATCAGATCCGGCAGTCCTCCGGTCAAGGTAGCGACCGGGGGCACCCCGCACGCCATTGCTTCGAGTGCGGCCAGCCCAAATGCTTCTGTCTCGCTGGGCAAGTGCAAGGCCTGCATACGCGGGATCAGCCGCTGCATGTGATCTTGCTTACCCAAAAAATGTACGTACTCTTCAAGACCCAGTTCTCGCGCCAACTGCTCGGCCGGTACTCGCTCCGGGCCATCGCCCGCCATGATCAACTCTGCGTCGACTTCTTTGCGAACCCTGGCCAAAGCTCGAACGCAATCCGAAACCCGCTTCACCGGCCGGAAGTTAGAGATGTGCAGGATCCGCTTCCGTCCTTGGCCCCTGGCCTCATCGTCCGGACGGTACAGATCGCAATTCACAAAATTATGGATGACCTCAATGGGATTCCGTACGCCAAAGAAATCTATCGTCCGCTGGCGCATGTACTCGCTGATCGTCGTAATTCCGTCGGACTTCTCTATCGAAAACTTCGTAATTCGAAAATAGGAGCGGTCTGAGCCCACCAGCGTGATATCGGTTCCATGCAGGGTCGTGATAAACGGCAATCGCCGTTCCGTGACCATCTGTTGCGCGAGCAATGCCGATATCGAGTGCGGAATCGCATAATGTACGTGCAGAAGATCTAATTTGTGGCGCTCCGCTACTTCCGCCATACGCGACGCGAGCGCTAATGAATAAGGGGGGTATTGAAAAAGAGGATAAGTCGAGACTTCTACTTCGTGGTAGTGGATGCCCGGCGTGTCCGGATCCAGTCGGATCGGATTCGCGTAACTGATGAAGTGAACTTCGTGTCCGCGCTGCGCCAGCTCGAGCCCCAGTTCGGTCGCTACAATACCGCTCCCACCGTAAGTCGGATAACAGGTAATCCCGATACGCATGATCCCTAGTATCCGCTGTTATTACAGGAAACCGCCGTTCAAGGAACGAGCACAATTTTTCCGATGTGATTCCCCTCCTCCAGACGACGGTGTGCAAGCCGCGCCTCGCGCAACGGGAAGGTTGAATCGACAACGGCCCGGATTGGCTCTTTTTCTGGCAGCAACGGCCAAATCTCCTGCAGCAGTCGTCTCGCGATCTCCCCTTTCTGGGCTGGCGTCCGTGCACGCATGGTGGATCCGATCACTCGCGCTCGTTTGATCATTAGTTTCGTAATGTCTAACTCGGCTGTTCGGCCTCCCTGGGTGGCTATGATCGACAGCCGTCCTTCCGCCGCCAATGCGTCCAAGTTGCGCTCCAGATAGCTGCCACCCACAAGATCGGCGATCACATCCACGCCACGATTTCCCGTCAGGTGCTTGACCTCCGCTACGAAATCCTGTTCCCGGTAATTGATTGCATGCGTGGCCCCGAGCCGAAGACAAGCCGCGCACTTGTCAGCAGTGCCGGCAGTCGCGATCGCCGTGGCGCTGCGAGCGCGGCAAAGCATGATCGCCATGCTTCCAATGCCGCTTGTTCCGCCATGAATCAGTGCCGTTTCCCCGGATATCAGATTCGCTCGTGTAACCAGGTTGTCGTAGACCGTAAACAAGTTCTCCGGAAGCGTCGCGGCCTCAACCATGCTCCAGCCCCGCGGACTCGGCAAAACCTGCACAGCCGGAACGGCACAGAATTCCGCATAGCCGCCGCCCGAGGCGATCGCGCAGACATGGTCCCCGCTTTTCCACTGCGCAACTCCACTTCCCACTGAGTCAATTGTTCCTGCGATATCCAGCCCCGGGATATCGGATGCTCCCGGCGGCGGCGGATATTTGCCCTTGCGCTGCATTGTGTCCGCGCGCGAGACTCCCGCCGCTTCGACCCGGATCACCACTGCCCCTTCGCCGGGCTGCGGTTTCGGCCGTTCTACCGGCGTTAGGACATCGGGCGGTCCAAACGATGAAATCTCAATGGCAAGCATCGGCATTCGCCCCAGTTATCCCAGGGTCAGCCAAAGGCCGATTGCAATCTCCGCGAACGCTAACCGGCGCGTCACTTCCGGATTTTCAGCGAAATAGTCCAGCATGTCGTCAATCATTGGCGCTCCACACTCCAGCTTCCTCGGATACTCAATTGGGGACAGAAACGCACTGAGTCCATCAACAAGAAAAAGCGCTCCTAGCGATCTTCGTACCGGTTTCAGCTTCATAGATCTCCTTCCATGGATGCCCAGCGAGCCGCTTCCGCGTCAGGGGATGTTATCTTCAAGCAGTCGCATAGAGCAAAGGGTACTGCTGTGCCGCCATACAAAATCAGAACCTTGGGTGGCCTCGGCATACCCATTTTGCGCGGATCTCCCAAACGGAAATGAGTGCCCTCGATCTATCCAGCGACGCGGGTCTCGTCGCTATGGTCCTGTTGACCATAAACATTTTTCTCGGGCTGGTCCTCTCGGCCCGCTATAATCCGGTTCGCAACTGGCCGCATCGCCGTATTCCCGTTTTCGATGTTCATAATTGGACCGCGTATATCGCTCTTGGTCTGGTGCTACTGCACCCGATTCTTCTTCTGCTCTCGAAATCGGCCGGATTCCGCATTGTGGATGTCCTCTGGCCCATTCACTCACCCAAACAGACTCTTTACAACTGTCTCGGCGCTACCGCTTTTTACTGTGTCGTTTTTGTCGTTCTCACTTCGTACTTTCGTTCTAAGCTCGGAAGCAGGCTATGGAAGAAACTTCACTACGTGTCTTATGCTGCTGCGGGATTCCTTTTCGTCCACGGCATTCTGATAGACCCGGAACTGAAGAACGCGCCGCCCGATCCCTTCGACGGTGAAAAAATTCTGGTAGAAGTCTGCGCGCTTCTGATTGTTTGTGCGACGGTTTGGCGCATCCGTTACCAGCCTAAGAAGCGCTCGCTCGCCGCCTCCGTCCGAAAGGCCGATTACGAAGTGGTTTAGCCGCCGTTCCCGTTGCCGTTGTAAAACTTGTTGCTCCGCACGTTGGTAGTGCACCCTTACTTTTCTTCCGGCGTCCAGCTCTCAATGTTAGCCCGCTCCCTTCGCTGGAAACTTCCCCTGCCCGCCTCAATCTCACTCACAAGATCCCTGCGAAACTAGGTAGACCGCCCGCAGTACGATGCATGTCGCCACCAATATCCTCGTCGTTGGAGCGCTGATCTTTGTCGCCCACGCGTTCACCGGAATCTTTAGCCGCACGCGCATCCCGGATGTTCTCCTCCTCACCTTTATTGGCATCCTGCTCGGCCCGATTTTTCACCTTGTTACACCTGAAAACTTTGGCGCGATCGGCTCTGTTTTTTCCGCCGTTACCCTAATCATTATCTTGTTCGAAGCTGGTCTCAGCCTTGATCTCGATGTCCTGCGCGGAGCCATCCGCCCTACCCTCACCCTTACTCTGACCAACTTTGTGCTCACTATGATGGGCGTCGGTCTGCTCGGCTGGTATCTGATGGGCCTGAGTCCTCGCGTCACGTTTATGCTGGGCGCGATTATCGGCTCCACCTCGCCTGCTGTCATCGTCCCCCTCACGCGCAAGCTCGTTATGGCGGAGTCAACCAAGACCACGCTGTTCCTCGAATCGGCTGTGAGCGACGTCATCAGCATCGTCGTCGCCATCGGTTTCATGGATAGCTTTCTATTCGGCAAACTGCGTGTCGGCCAGATGATCGGCCAAATTATCGCCACGCTCATTCTCGCCGGACTATTCGGAGCCCTCAGCGCATTCATCTGGTCCGCCTTGCTTCGCCGCGTGCGCGGTCTGGAAAACTCCATCTTCACGACTCCCGCTTTCGTCTTCGTTCTGTTCGGCATCGTGGAGTTACTCGGCTTCAGCGGTTACGTCGCAGCAGTCGTGTTTGGCGCGGTTCTGGGCAATATCGAAGCATTCCATCGCATTTCGTGGATGCAACGCCTGCTTCCCAATGAACCCATCACGCTCAATGAGCAGGAGCGCAACTTCCTCGCCGAAGTCGTCTTTTTGCTCAAAACATTTTTCTTCGTCTATGTGGGCGTCTCGATCAAATTTACCGATCTGCCCCTTGTCTACGTCGCGATCGCCCTGACAATTCTCATTTTCCTGATACGGATCCCCTCGGCTTGGGTAGGCCTCACGCCCACCACGCCCATTCGCGACGCCTCTCTGGTTGCCATCATGAGTCCCAAAGGATTGGCCGCCGTCGTCCTAGCCTCAATGCCGCTCGAAGCCAACCTCCCCGGCGGCCGCGAACTCCAGTCCGTCACCTACTCTGTGGTCTTCGCCAGCATCGTATTCACATCGTTGTTGAGTTTCTTAATCGAGCGCACTTTCATCTCGAAGATCTATGCGGTTCTGTTCCGCCGCTTCGGCCGCGAGTCTGAACCCATCCAGCTTCCTCTAGAGACCACCGGGCAATGAGGACCTCAAGCAAACAGAAATCGCGCTCCCGCGTGTAGCATAGGCCAATCGCAAAGATCGCGAAAACCCGATTCACCTATGTGCACTGCCAGCAATCGAGCAAACGCTTCCGGATGCCGCATAAACGTTCGCAAAACGCGTGTTCGAAGCGCCGGATAACGCCCCAGCAGTAACAGCAAGCGTGCCATCTCTCGCGGTCGCCGCGCCAAATGTTCATGCGCGATCTGATATTCATTGAGATCGCCCCGGCGGCAAGCTTGCGCCAGCGCCAATGCTTGTCGTATCGCTAACCCCAACCCCTCGCCCGTAATCGCATCCACCGATCCCGAAGCATCTCCTACCAAGGCCACGCCCGGCCCGCAGACTCGTGGGAAACTTCGGGTAATCGTGACCGCCCCTCGCCGCTCCGACGTCTTTGATGCGTGTCGTACTTTTTCCCAAACCGCGGGAAACCGCATCAGCGCTTCAGGCAGCCGCAGCTTCGGGTCGCTTGAGAGCAGTGCCACGCCAAGCTCGCGCTCTCCCACCGGAGTGGTGTATATCTGGCAGGCATCCCCCCAATGCAGCTCTACATATTGCGTCCAGGGTGTCACCGCGAAGTGCTGGCGGAAGCCAAACCGCCGCTTCTCGATGTTGCGCTTCTCCCAACTCGGCTCCGATGCGTACCGTCGAGTTCTGCCCATCGGCTCCTACCACCAGCTCCGGATTCAACGCCTTACCATCCACCAGTAGCTGGCCCTTCACATAGCGCACCCGCTTTACGCCCCAGCGCAGGGTAATCCCCAACTCTTTCGCCCGTTCCACCAACGAGGTTTGTAGAGCCGTGCGGCGAACTCCCATCGCGACCCCAGATGGAAATTCTGCCGCCACGCGCTCCGTTCCGTTGATAAAACAGATGCCGCGCAGAGGCGCTCCGCTATTTGTTGGAAGCGTTATCCCAAGTTCGTGAAGGGCGTTAACGCCATCCGGCAGCAATGCCTCACCGCAGGCCTTGTCAATCGGCGGTACTGCGCAGTCGAATACCGATACCTCCCAACCTTCCATGCCCAGCGCGATCGCTGCCGCCAATCCAGCCGGTCCGCCCCCCACCACGCAAACTTCACGAAATTTTGAAGCCCTCACCGTTAGCTCAGCTTCTTCAGCTCATCGTGAAACACGTCGTTATTCGGGAACTGCTGGGCAAGTTCGGAGAGCAATTGTTTCGCTTGCAACTTATTCCCATCACGCAGGTCCGCAATCGCCAGCAGCACCTTCGCGTAAGGCTTCAGGTAGAGGCCCTTGTCGGCCACGATTTGCAGCCTTTCAATCCCAACTTTCTTGTCCGTTTGAGCGCCCGTTAAACTCAGAATCCAGCGAATCGGTGCCGCCTTTTGGCTCAACAAATAATTCTCGACGCCAATCGCCATCTCTCCGTCGTAGCAGTCCGGGCATTGCTTCAACAGCTCATCTCCCTCTTTTTGCGCTTGCTTGATATCGTTCAGTGCCTGCATATTCTGTTTGGCAATCAGGGCTTCATAGTTGGCATGTAACGCGAATCGCAACGCCGCCGCGAGCAGCGCCGTCCGGTCGCCCGGCGAGGCCTTCAATTCACTCGTCGACAACTCATCGGCATGCTGCAGATCCTCTTCGAAAGCTGCCTTTACCTTCGGATCGGGCGTTAATTTCTTGCTCGCGAGGTATTTCGCATCGCTCACAAACAGTTCGGACCGCAATACCTGCAGCCGATCGAATTCCTGGAAGAGATACGCAGCGGCGTCCGAAACAGGGCCCATCGCATCCTTCGGGTGCGATTGTTCGTATTGGTGAAATACGCGGTGTGCCGCCGCGAACTGCAGGTTGTACATGTCGTCATAACCCTGTTTCAACAACGGACTCTCTGGAATGCCGCCCTGCGCGCCGGCCATTATTGCGCTGGCCCACGCAGTAATCGCCAGCGCTAAAAACCGGCGGTAAACAAGCCGCATCGGTTGTATCACGCCTGTTTGACTCAATTCCTCGCCTGTCCCTTACATAATGGGTAAATCATGAGATTTGCTCAGTTGGCGCTTCTCACGGCGTCCGTTTTCGCGAACACGCTGCCGTCCCAGCCCGCCGGGCCTTCCCCGCTGCGTCTCGGTGTCGTTGGGCTCGTTCACGGCCACGTCGCGGGATTCTTCAATACCGCCCTGAAACGGACCGATATTCAAATCATTGGCATCGCGGAACCGGACCGCTCTCTGTTTGATAAGTACGCCGCTCGCTATCACCTGGACGCGTCGCTTTATTTCCCTTCGCTCGATGATATGCTCGCGCGCGCGCATCCGCCGGCGGTTGTCGTGTATACAAACACCTACGATCATCGCAAGGTGGTTCAGGACTGCGCTCGTCATGGCGTTCACGTCATGATGGAAAAACCGCTCGCCGTCAGCTACGCGGACGCGCGAGCCATGGCGGATGCCGCTCGCTCCACTAACATCCACGTTCTGGTCAACTACGAAACTACTTGGTACGCCAGCAACAAGGCCGCCCATGATCTCCTGACGGATGGCAAGCTCGGTGCGCTTCGTAAAATCGTCGTTCGCGACGGCCATCAGGGACCAAAAGAGATCCACGTGCAGCCGGAATTCTTCGCCTGGCTAACCAATCCGGAATTGAACGGCGCCGGTGCTCTTTTCGATTTCGGCTGTTACGGCGCCGATCTCTCCACTTGGCTCCACAACAGCGCTCCTCCTCAGACCGTCACCGCCGTTACGCAGCAGATTAAGCCCGACATCTATCCGCACGTCGATGATGAAGCGACTGTCATTCTCCAATACCCCGACTCGGTCGCCATTCTCGAGCCTTCCTGGAACTGGCCGTTTTCGATTAAGGATATGCAGGTCTACGGCCGCACTGCCGAAGCTAAAACGATTCTCCGCGACAAAATTGAGATCGTTACCGGCGATAGACAGCAGGCCAGCATCCAGGATGCGGCCCCGCTGCAATCTCCCTACGATGATTCGCTCCATTACTTCGCAGCCGTAATAGCGGGTCAGGTGAATGACCTCGAACAGCCTCTCTTCGCTGAAGACCAACGTCCTCGTCACCGAAATTCTCGATGCCGCCCGCCGCTCGGCCAAGGAAGGCAGAACCATTCACCTACCACTGAATGATTGACCACCCCTCGGCGTCCGGTATCTCGCCCGAGCGCCGCGTGTGCGTAATCGTTCCGTGCTACAACGAAGCGCGCCGCATCGATATCGAGCGCTTTTGCCGTTGGGTCGCCGCGTCCCGCGATACCCATATTCTGTTCGTGGATGACGGCAGCCGCGATAACACGCTGCAAGTCCTCGAACGCCTGCGCGATCGTTACCCGGACCGCATCACTGTCCTGCCCTGCCAGCCCAATCGCGGTAAGGCGGAAGCCGTTCGCGCCGGTATTCTCTACGCGCTCGATCGTTTTCAGCCCGCTGTCGTCGGGTACTGGGATGCCGATCTTGCCACCCCTCTGGAGGCCATCGACCGCTTCCTCGAAGTTCTCGCCAGCCGCCCCGAAATCGAGATGATCTTCGGCTCCCGAGTCAAGCTCTTGGGCCGCCATGTTGAGCGCCGGCCCATCCGCCACTACCTCGGCCGCGTTTTCGCCACCGCAGTCTCCAGCATCCTGCATCTCGCCATTTACGACACGCAATGCGGCGCCAAGGTCTTCCGCGTCGACAGCCGCACCAGAGAGATATTTGCGGAACCGTTCCTTTCGAAGTGGGTCTTCGATGTCGAAATCATTGCCCGTTATCTGAACCTCTACCGAGGAGACACAAAGCACCTCGAACGGGTTATCTACGAATATCCATTGGAGGTGTGGGTTGACATCGCTGGTTCAAAAGTTCGGCCCGCCGATTTTTTTACTGCGTTCTGGGACGTGCTTCGGATTCGGCGCCGCTATCTTTCCAAGACCGACGCTAACTCTCACACCCGCCAGTAATCAGGCCGCCACTGCTGGATGGCATTCTTGATCTGCTTCGATCTCAGCGTCTCTCTCAGTGTGCGCTCCACCAATCCTGGCAGCTCCGCATCGGACGCGAAACGCAGGGCAACCAATTGCGATTCCGTCAACTCCGGAATCCGCGCGCGCAGCGGGTCTGGTAACAACCCCGCCAGCCGGAATCTCTCCTCCAGCCGAATTACCCGGTCTTGCACCTTCAGTGCATACAGCCTGGCTTTGAATCCCGTTATCGTAACCGCAACCGCCAGCAACAGCAGCAAGATCGAATCGGTTCCGGGAAAGCGAATCAGATGAACAATGGTCCAGATCAGTAGAATCCCAAGGATCGGCCCCAGTACGAAATGAAACAAGGGATCAAATCTCGCGTGATTGCTTCGGGTCTGCGGAACCTTTTCAGCCATATCAAGCCGATTTTATCGGAAGGACTGCCCAAAACGCGAAAGCGGGGCCGGAACTTGAATCCGATCCCGCTCTCTATGTACGCGTGTAGATTTAGATTATTACCGACGGCCGCCGCCACCGCCGTGGAATCCACCGCCGCCCATTGCATGACCGAAGCCACCGCCGGAGAATCCGCCGTGGAAGCCTCCCCCAGCCATGCCGTGACTGAAGCCGCCGGAACGGAAACCACCCACTCTGGCGCTCATTCCGCCTACGTGTCCACGCCACCCACTAGCGGTGTGTCCGCCAGCCCAGCCCCGATGTCCGTAATAACCAGGATGGCCAAGCCAACGCCCTCCAAGGTATGGATGGCCGTAATAGCCGCCGCCATAGTAACCAAAACCGAAGTATGCGGGCGAATAGAACCCCCATCCAAATGGACTGTACAGGGCGTAATCCGCTGGCCAGAAACCGTAGAAGCCCCAAGCCGGATCCCAATACCAGCCCGGACCCGCTGCCACATATTCAGTGGCATTTCTCGCCGCGTTGCCGCTGGCCTCCGCTTCATCTTCACTGCGGGCCTTGCTCCACACATACAGCGGTTCGGCCTTGATGGCCGCCTCGTTAAAGCCCCGCTTCTTTAAAGGACGTCTGCTGGCCAGCAATACCTCGTCATGCTTACCAAGAGTCTTGCTACCGGCTTGTTCCTGAACCTTCGCCTTGCCATCCAGCACCATGACTGCCTGCTGCGCCGTATCGAAATCGTACAAACCGTTCTTCTCGATCTTCGTAGTTGCGCGGTTCATCACGACCGCGAGATTCGTGCCCTTGATGATCTGATCGACTTCCAGAATGCCTGCGCCATGCACCAGTTCTGTAGTTGTATCGGCTAAGCCCGCCGATAGAATTCGAATTTCACTGTTGTGCCCGACCCGCAGGAACGCGCCCGGCGTGAGCAGCACTTCCGCATAACCCGCGCCCGTGTCGAGCACTTCTCCAGGCTTCAGGCTCGCCGTCCCGACCGACTGCGGCGTCAGTTCCTGACCGCCTAAGGACACTTGGCCCTCTACATAATTGATGGTCCCAGGGCCAACCGGCTCCGACGGAGCACCTGGGCGATTGGCGTTCGGCCCCTGCATCGCGCCAGGTATCGACATACCGTTCACTTGCCCGAAGCCCAACACGGCTGAAGCAAGAAGAATCGGCAGTAGCTGCCACGGCGTTTTTTGCCCTTTCATAATTTCTTCTCCCTGCGTATTGGACGTTCGCAGGGGGCTTCCAGTCGCAACGGCTTAACACTAGAGGCGCCCCCGTTCGTGCATTAGAAAGGGCGCCGCCAGAGCGGTATTAAACCTCGAGCGGCAACTCACAACAGGGCGAGCTTCAAAACAGTAACTTCAATCCAAGCTGAATCTGCCGCGAGGTCGTCGATGTCGACGTGATTAGGCCGGCCGTCGGCGCGGGTATTGCCGAGGCCGAAGTGAACACAACCGCATTAGGCGTCCCAAAATTCGCGTGGTTCAAAACGTTAAAGAGCTCGGCGCGAAATTGCAGATTCAGCTTTTCAGAAATGCGCGTCGCCTTCAACGCCGAAACGTCCAGCTCCGCGATCCCCGGTCCGATCAACGTGTCCCGTCCCAGGTTCCCGTAGGTTCCGTTTGCGGGCGCCACAAATGCGTTCGGATTGAAGTACTCTTCAGGGCTGCCGATGATCACATTGCCAGTGAATGCCGGATTCACCGAAGGCCGGATCGGGTTCCGGCTGTCTCCGTTATTCGTGGGGTTGAACCCGAGCTGGGGCGTAAACGGCAGACCGGATTGCAGCGTTCCTATCCCGCTGATCGACCAACCGCTCACTAGCTGGTTTCGCCAACCCGTCGCGGTCTTCAGAAATGCCTTCCCGGTCCCGAACGGAAGCTCATACGTCCCATTGACGACCGCCAGATTCCGCACATCCGTTGTCGCTCGTCCCCAGTCCCGCTTCGGATCGAGCGGAAACATCACAAAACCGGGAGCATTCGCCGCCACGCTGCTGTTCCACGCCGTGCCATCATCTAGACTCTTCGAAAACGTATACACTCCGCGCACCTGCAGACCATTGCTGAAGCGCCGGTTCACATCCACCGCGAGCGCGTTATAGGAGCTGACACCTTCCGAGAACCACGTCGTCGTGTTCGCCAAACTCCGGTTCGCGAACTTCGCGTTCGCCGGATAGTAGATCGTTCCCTCGGCCAGATTCGCCGGGCACGGTGACGCCGGGCACACCGTCGGCAATGGCTCGTTAGCATCCAGCGACAGCATCTCGTGATACCCGTGCGAACCCGCATAGCCGATGCTCAGCGAAGTGTCCGGCGCAATTTGCTGCTCAATCTTCAACGTGTAGGACAGCACCGTCGGCGTGTAGGCATCCGGCTGAATTCCGCTCGGCGAAATCAGCCCTGACGAAGAAAGCGGCGCGCCCGGCACGACCTGAACATGTGCCAGCGAGATGTTCTTCAACGACTCGGTCGTATTAAACGGAGCGGTTTGATCCAGCCGGTAATCCAGACTATCGAGCAGCGCGGGATAAATACCGAAGCCGGCCCGGATCACCGTCTTGCTTTTGCCGAACGGATCCCACGCCACCGCCACCCGTGGTTCGGGCAGGAACTTCGCGCGATTCACCGTAAACGCCGAGTCTCCAATTCGCGGATTCGTCTGAATAATGCCGCTTGAGTCGAACAGGTAATTCGAAGCGCGGCCGTGCGCCTCATTCCAGCCATCGGTCGATTCAAAGCGGAACCCTACTCTTAGTTCCAGCCGGCTTGTAACCCGTATTGCGTCCTGCACAAACCCCGCGCTTTCGAGCGAGCGCCAGCCCAACGGCGTAGGCGACGGAATCACTGTAAACGTCGAAACCGCGCCTTGCAGAAAGCTTGCTAAGTTTCCGAATGAAGCTTGGCCGTACTGGTATTGCGCTAGATTGTCGTTGGCTTGAATGCGTTGGAACCATAAGCCCGCCTCGAACTGGTGGATGCCGTGTGTGATCGCCACGTGATCGTCATAGGTAAATAGGTTCCGCACCGCACTTAAATTGCTTCCGGCGTTCGTCCCGGCCAGGCTGATCTGCGATGCTCCGTTTAGCGCCGTTCCGCCTCCGATCACCACCGCTCCTATGGGATCGCCCTCTACCCAGCCCGGAACATTCACAGGCGTGTACCCGGTGAAAAAATAGCCTGCGCGTGAAAAGCCGAACCGCGCTGTATTCAATACGCCCGCCGAAAAAACGTGCTGCTCCTGTATGCTCGCCACCTGTTCGCGCAGCGCTTCCCGAACTCCGCTCAGCGGGTTCACCGAGGGTGTCTGATCCGCGCTATCGTCAATCGTCCAGACAGCGAAAACTGTGTCGTTCGCCGACGGGTTGTAATCCACGCGCGTCGTGCCGAAATCTTCGCGAATGGTCTGCAGCGGATGACTGAACGCTTCCGCAATGCCGCCGCCCACGTCCGGCCCATTCTGCGCTGGCCACAAATTCAGCAGCGCGGCCGAGGCCGGCGAAATTCCAACCTTCTGCAGCACCCCGCTCGCATTGGGCACATACCCGGCCCTAGCGTTCGCGTCCGGAACCAGCGTCACGTCGCTCAACCCAAGATGTTGACGGAACCCTTCGTAATTGCCGAACACAAACAGCTTGTCCTTCTTGATCGGACCTCCCAACGCTCCCCCAAACTCGTTGCGCTGAAGCTGCGGAACGCCGCCCTGATCGAAGAAATTACGCGCGTCCAGCGCGTTATTCCGCAGGAACTCATACACGCTTCCATGTAGATCGTTTGTGCCCGAAGCGGTAATGATGCTGATTTGACCGCCCGGCCGTTTCCCATACTCCGCCCCGTAGGTTTCGCTGACGACATTGAACTCGCGCACCGCGTCCACCCCCAGCAATTGGCCGCTCGCCCCTCCCGGCGTTACGTTGATCTCCGAAGCGCCGGTATATTCAATACCGTTCAGCAGAAACAGATTCTCTTGCGGACGATGGCCCGAGATCGCGAACATGTTACCCACTGCCGAATTCGATGTGCCAACTCCTCCCGACCGCTGCGACGAGTAGTTCACTATACTCGGATTCAACGTCACCAGTTCGTCGTAGCTGCGCCCGTTCAGCGGCAGATCCTTTACTTGACGCTCGTTTACCAGGCCCGAGGTATCTTGCGTTGTCAAGCTGACCGGCGAAGGCGCTTCCGTCACCGTCACCTCTTGCCGGATCCCCCCAACTTTCAACGTGAGGTCGACCGTCGCGCTCTGCCCTACCTCCAACACGATGCCGGTTTTCACTTGCGAAGCGAATCCGTCCTTCGCCGCTTTGACTTCGTACCGGCCCACGCCAATCGAAAGCACCGCATAATGCCCTGCATCATCACTGACCAGTTTCCGCTCCGCTCCGGTTTCCAGGCTGTGGACCGTAATGCTTGCCCCCGCCAGCGCCGCGCCCGTTTCATCGCGCACCGTTCCGCCAATCCCCGCCCCTACTACCTGCCCCCAGGCACAGACCACCGCTCCGGCCAGCAGCAAACCGGCTGCGAACAGCCGTCCGACACCCCACAATCCACCATTTCCGTCTGTCATCGTTGGATTCCCTAATTGTCTATTGACAATATCATAATTGCTTTCCAGTACCAAATGCCATAAAATCGGACCGGTAACGCCGCTGCCCACCATTGCCTGATCCCGTGTCCACGTAAGGCCGCGCTCCAATTCGGAGCGATGCCCGATGTGTCTTTAATCCCGTTTAAGCAGAAAAGGATCAGGAATGGACTTGTCTCTTTTTGGCTGGAATACCCGTTTTTCAAGCCAGTGGCCAAATAGCCAGCTTGGCCGCATAGCGCTTGCCGCGCGCGAGCGCTTCACCATTTGGACCGAGCGCGGCGAAATCGAAGCCACCATCAGTGGCAAGCTGCGCCACAATACCGCAACCTGGCCCTGCGTCGGCGATTGGGTTGTCATGCGCGACGGTTCCGTCATCGTTGAAGTCCTACCTCGACGTACCGAGGTGGTGCGCAAGCAGCCCGGCAAGGAGGTTCGCGAGCAGGTTCTGGCTGCCAACATTGACGTTCTGTTCATCGTCAGCGGTCTGGATGCCGACTACAATCCGCGCCGCCTGGAACGCTACTTGATCTTGGCGCACGAGAGCCGCGCTCGTCCGGTTGTCCTCTTGAACAAGGCCGACCTCTGTAGCGACGTTCCTGCTGTCATTGCCGAGACCGAAGTCTTGGCTCCCGGAGTACCCGTCGTCGCATTGAGTGCCCTCGAAGCATGGGGACTCGATGCGCTGCCAAATTTTCTCCAATCCGGCGAAACAGCCGCCCTCATCGGCTCATCCGGCGCCGGAAAATCGACCATCCTGAACCGCCTCCTCGGCGAAGACCGGCAGCGCACCACCTCAGTGCGCGAATCCGATAGCCACGGCCGCCACACCACCACCCGGCGAGAGTTGATCCTCATGCCGCAAGGATGGCTCCTTATCGATATGCCAGGCCTCCGCGAGCTTCAGCTTTGGGCGGACCCCGAGCAGATCGATCAGACCTTCGCCGAGATCACCGCACTCGCCGCCCGATGCCGTTTTCGCGACTGCTCCCACCGTCACGAACCCGGATGCGCGGTGCGTGACGCCAATCTCGACGAAGAGCCGCCTCGATAGCTATTACAAATTGCAGCGCGAGCTGGCTTATCTCGAACGTCAGGCGGATCCTCACCTGGCGCGCGAAACCAGGAAGCGTTGGAACACCACTGAAAAAGCCATGCGCCATCACCCGAAGCGTTGACGCGCCCCTCGCGAGAGACAATCGGAAATTGAAACCGTTCGTGCTTGCCTGCGCGCTGCTCATAACGCAATCCTGCGCAATTCGCCATCCTCTCGGACATTTCCAGGTCGTCCGCGACAGCCCCGACTATCTGCTCCGCTCCCCGGACGCGCAAACCACGCCCTTCCGCGAAGTACTAACTCACTACAACAGCTTCGTCCCCGGCAAGGACTGGCTCGATCTGCGACCCCAAATGCAATTCATGGTCGAGAACGCCTACTACAAGGAAGGAGCACCCAAGCGCGGCCTTCCCGGTTTCTTAGGCACGCAGATCGCGCAATACCGTGTTCGTCTCAACGGTCATCTGCAATTACTCTCTCTTCACTCCACCGTGGCGCAACTCCCGCGCGACCAGCCGCCGGTTCAACAACTGATCTCCGCCCGTCAAAAGGGCTATTCGCAGCACCGCTTTTTTTTCGAGATCATGTTCAAGCAGAGCCGAACCCGAGGCTCCGTCCTCCTCGGCGCCGCGTCCCCGGACGAGATCAACCGCCTCGCCGCTCAGTTACTCACCGCACCCGAAGCCGTCTGCGGTGCCCAATCCCCGCACTGCACCGTATTCCCCGAAGCCTGCTCCGTATCGCTTGAAAGCGAAATCGTTGTCAACGGAGCGCCGCGCACCGTCCCCTGGGGCAGTCTTCTCTCGAGCATCGCCGAGCATCCCCACCAGCTCGAGCTATCGCGCCTCTATGCCGGCCGATTGCTCCCTGTGCAAATCGATCCGAACGATCCCGCCGCGCTCCGCCTGCCTTTCTTGCCCGGCGATCGTATCACTTGGAAATAGCAGGCCGACCACGTCTCGAAAGGCGGTGGATAGAGCCGAGACGTCAAGCTGCGGGTGAAATTTCAACTTCTTTGGCCACGCTGGTAGGTTGCGGAACCGGATCGCCAAAATCTCGTAGGGTTCTCAAATGTCCCTCGATGGCCTCGCGAATGTTGATCTCCGTTTCTTCAAGCGTTTTACCGGTTGTCATGCAACCGGGAAGATCGGGAACGTATGCAGCCCAGTTGCTCTCGGCCTGTTCGAATAAGACCGCGTATTTGACTCTCATTTCTTTTTCTCCAATCCTGCCGCTTTCAAAATCGATTTCAGAGTGCCTGACGGCACATCATCGCCTGGATGCCCGGGAATCGTCACCACATTCGGCTTCGAGGAATGCTTGTAATGGCGATGGCTGCCAGTCGTTCGAACATGCCTCCAGCCGTCTGCCTCGACGAGCCGCATCAGCTCTCGAACCTTCACTCAACTCCAGTCTAGAGCAGTAAAGAAGTCTGCTACCCTCCCGATAGAGCGCTCAGCGATGCTTAAAACGGGCTTACCGATTCAGCGTGGTGCGTATGCCTGGACGCGCCGTGGCCCGGCGACCGCATCAAATGGAACTAGCACCTCACCAAAGGGCCAGCGTCGCGCACGCGGAACTCAAGAGCAGGCCGATAAACCCGATCAAAAGCAGCCCTTGCACTGTCCGCGGGTTTTGTTTTGCTCTCTGTCGAAGAATCAATGGGATCAGCGCAATCCACTGCGTCACGCCCCAACTAGACCAGGCAAGAGATGTGAACCTGACATTTCGCAGATTCGGCGCAATCGCAAAACCTAAAAGAAAAAAGCCCAACTGGCACAAGCACCCGAATCCGACACCACGAATTACCTTATCGTTGCTTTCAACGTGATCGACCTGCGGTGATTCGCTATCCACAATCAGCTCCGCTCAACAATCTGCGTAAGTTCCGGCCCCGCTGGCATCAATTGCGATTCACGCTCGCGCCGCAGCGGTTGCAGAACGTCCTTCTCCAGGCCATCTCGGTAGAACAGATTGTACGTATCGAACGGAATAATGCGCTGCCCGTCCGGATGCGCGATGTGTACGCACGTCTTCTTAATGCTCCTTACGTCGAATGACCACGCATCGATAAATTGCATAATGATCACCCGGAACACGTTGCGGTAATCGATATCGGGTGATGTCAATACTTGTGGCAGGCAGCAAAGTAGATCGCGCAGGGTGCCCGCGCTGGATCGCGGCGAATGATTCGTCGAGAACAATTTGAAGATCTGCTTCTGCAAACTTTCGTCATTCTCGAACACAATTGTGTTCCGCCCGCCTTCAATCAAAATCTTCGGGTCCATCATTCCCGTCAGCGGCACAACTTTCCCATTCAGCTTCAGCGCATACGCCATCGCCAGCGAATCCGGATGGCAGGGGACCGGAATGACATCTTCCGGCCGAAACAGCGTGGTCTGCTCCAGAATTTTCCGTCGAACTTCCGTCAGCGTCAGCCGGTCGCGCGCCGGGTCGAAGTTCTCGTGCCTTCCGGCAGCTTGCACCGGTTGCAGCACCACCCCTCGCACGCAGGGCTGCTCAACCGCCCAGTCAATAATGCGCCCGATCTCTCCATCGTTGAGGCCTCGCTTGAGCGTCACCACCAGCGACGTCGAAATCCCCAGCCGGTTCAGCCGTTCTATCGCCTGCATCCGCACGCTCGTCAGATCCAGCCCTCGAAGCTCCTTGAGCGCGCCAGACTGAAACGAATCGAACTGTAGATAGATCTCGAATCCTGGCATGTAACCGGCTAGACGCTCCGCAAATTCACCATCGCGCGCGATGCGGATGCCATTCGTGTTCACCATCAGATGCTGAATCGGCCGCTCTTTCGCCAAATCCAGAACACGGAAAAACTCCGGATGTAAGGTCGGCTCTCCTCCCGAGATCTGCACCACATCGGGCCGTCCTTCGTTCCGCACCACCGCGTCCAGCATGCGCTCGATCTGCTCCAGCGATCGATAACCGGTCCGCGCCGGTCCGCTTGAGGCATAACAGATCGGGCACTTCAAATTGCAATGATCGGTAATCTCCACCAGCGTCAGGCAGGAGTGCTGCTCGTGATCCGTGCACAGCCCGCAATCGTAAGGGCAGCCCCAGCGGACGGGCATGTTGTACTGCACCGGCATCTCGGGCGGTTTTAGAAACACTTCACGGCAGCGGCGGTAGTAATCGACATCATCCGCCATCAATACCCGCTCCGGCCCATGCACCGGACAGCGTTTCAACAGATAAACATTTCCATCTTCAAAGACGATTTTGCCTTCCGCCCGGCGATAGCAGCGCGAGCAGATTGAGATCGCCGTGTCGTAGAAGAGATACGGACGCACCCGGTCAGCCATGAACCATCGCCCTCCGGGAAATCAAGCCTGTGGCCGCAATCCGCCAGAGATCCTTCGCGTACCACAGCAGCGCCGCCGCGCACACCCACTGCAGCGCGGTCAGCCCGTCCAGTCGAACGCCCGGCTTTAGAAAATCGACGAACAGGCGCCAGGAGTAGTACGCCAAAATGAATAGCCGGAAACGGTCACCTTCCGCAAAGCGCGGCTGGCAAACGCGCGCAAGCAGGATGGCCAGCAGCACCATCGCCGCCATCTCGTAAAGTTGAACCGGATGCCGCCGAATCCCGTCGCCCAGATCCATTCCCCAAGGCAGTGAGGTGGGATTCCCGTACGTGTCGTCCTGTTTGCCCGCCAAAAAACAGCCGATCCGCCCGATCGCGATCCCGATAGCGAGCGGCAATACAAACAGATCCCCGGTTCTCCTCCGTACGCCGCTCCGGCGCTTTATGAACTCGACTGCGAGCGTTCCTCCGGCCAGCGCGCCTACTATAGTTTTTCCGGCAAGCAGGTAGCGCACATCGGTCCAGTGCTGCGCGGTGCGGATCGGGTCCTCAAACCAATACAGGATTCGCGATCCGATCGCAGCTCCCGCTACCGCCGCAACGATCACTTGCCAACGAACCGCTGTCTCGAGAAAATCACCTTCTTTTTCCCGCGCCTGCAAGTAGACTCGGAACGCCACTACGTACGCCAGGGATTCAAAGATGAAATGCCAAGGCACGTCTCGCCATTATCCGCCCGCGGCTGGCAGACGGCCAAGACGGCCTCGCATTAATTAATGCTTCACCGGAACGGCGCGTGGCTGGCTCGACGGCGGCACAAGGCCTTTCAAACGCAAGTAGACCGACATATATCCATACTCCTCGTTATCGTGCGCCACGTTGCCATACAATATCCCAAGTTTTGAGTGCTGCATGCGCCCGGCTCCCACCGTGCGGCTGAGGTTGTTTTCGTTAACGGAATCGTACGCCTTGTCGCACGTGTCATTCGACTCTTTGAGCGCTGCCACGAGGTCGGCCTTCGAAGTCTTTCCCCGCGCATTGAACTGCGTTTGTATCTCGGCCGCCGCCGAACAGTAATGGGACTGCGCCTCCGCAATATGCCCGACCAGTTGCCCGAAGGTACGGATCTCGGGCGTGGGCTGGAAGCTGTAATCTTGCTCCGGCATCTCTTCGGCGGCTTTCAGGATATTGTCCCTGACGTGATCGTAGGATTGCGTTGCTTCTTTTACCAACGTGCTCGCGTCCTGAGCATAGAGACAAAAGCAGCCCGCGAATGCGGCCATAACCAATTTTGAGTAGCGATTCATACATAGCTCCTTCTCCTATTTTGCAGACTTAGGGTTCAGGCGATCACAGGTCAGTAGTGTCCTAAAGTTGCGTTGAAGAGAGATGCGGCAATTTTAGGTAGTGCGCTAAATCTTGGTTGAAGGCGGTGGCGGGCATGGCCGTTCACGACTCTCAGTTTGAGCATGCCTCGATCTCGGTCACAGATCGGTCCTGAAAATTTATGTCTCAAAGACTCTTGCGTTTAGGTAGGGAACGCGGCCCAGGCGGGTCGCGGCCTGTAGGCTTGGAATCAGAGAAAATGCTATCAGGCAAGCCGCAATGTCTGATTGCATCGCACGTCATTGCGACTGCAATTCATCCGTTTACCACTCGGGCATGCGCGCCCACTTCTTTTCTAAGCCTCCAAGAATCAGCCACTTGTCCCAGATCAAGGCCGTGTGTTGTTTGGGGCCACCGATTTCCAATGGGAGCGACTTGTCGTGATAACCTTCTTCGGAAGTGCCTCGGTCAGCGGAAGAAGTGATAAACACGGCGATTAGGGAGAATAAGGTTTCTGAGTATACCTTGTACTGCATGGCTGTCGTAGTATTCTGTGTCGGAATATGGATGCTTTATTGGTCGCTGCACAATAGTCAACCGCTCGTGACGGTCTGCGGTTGCATCGTTACTTCGCTCTTTACCCCTGCATTTCGATGGGTGCTGCAGATTCGACGAGAGAACCAGAGTATTCGACTCTTGGAGATAGCGCTAGCCTCAGCGAAAACTGCGGATCAAGCGGCAAGCGCCCTGTTGAAGATTTATACTAAAGGCACAACCGCGTCGACATCTCGGAGGTGAGAAATGTTTCGTCCACCACACTACGCGGCAGATATCGCCCTTGAGCTAGCGAACGGGCTAACGGATGGGACGATCACGCTTGAATCCAAACAATCTACGCAGCGCCCAGGCGAGAACAAACTTGTTCGCGCCGTCGGGTTGCTCGGTCGGCGAGAGGTGCTACAATTCGCAGGGTTCTTGGGTCTGTTGGCGACTTTTGTATCTCTTGTGGTCGAGAAGTTATCCAATCCGAGCGAGCGCGCGCTTTCAAAACAGCAGCGACTGCTCAGCAAGATTACTGAGCGTCTGAAGTCCCTTGCTGGAGAAAGCCAGCACTCGACCGCTCCTGATCGCACGGACTTACGTAGTCTGGAGCAACAACTCGCTCGAACCAACACCTCCAGTCCGCAATACTGGCCAACTGTCTTTACCATCATTGCCATCAAGAGCCAATTGGTTTTAGATGTGTCAAAACTGAAGCAACAGATTCTAAAAATAGACATCGGCAACTCACCGACTTACTGGAGCTTTGAAAACGACGTGGTCATTCTTTCGGGTTCGGGACGGCTGGACCACTTTCAATTCATAGATTGCCTCGTGTCGTTCTCCGACCTAAAAGAGCCAGTGACGTTCTACGATGTACGTTTCATTCGTTGCGGCTTCTTTATTCCATCTACTGCAGCGGCATCGCGTCCTGCGCAAAAAATAGCGGAGGCACTGATGGCTGCCCGAGACCCGAGGGACCTGCGTGTTTCCATTTCGGGTTGACGTGTAGCGGGGCTAAAAATCTAAAAGATAGATTATTTTCCGCTTATTTCGCGTTGCCCGCTTCGAGAAGCCATTTGTGAGGCGCGTTAGTCTCCGCATATGCATCCTCATCGTGAGGTTCTGACGCTCTACGATGGACGTGCAAATGCGACGGGGATCGGGATTACCCCAAACTGGGACTACCTCGTATCGACCAGTTCAGCCGGTGAGTACTTGCGCTCACCTCCGGGAGTGGCGCGGTAAACCTTGGTGAGCATTGCATAACCGCAGCGATCACCAAGCGCGTCGGGAATGGCGGTTTTGTAGGGCGCAAAGCCGTCCGTAGTGACCTGAAACCGTTGCGGAGCGTAGCGAGGCGCAAACCTTCGATAAAGTGATCACGGACAATCATAATTCAGCCAGGGACAATTAAAAATCCCGATGGCGAGGAAGGAGAAAGCGATGCGACCAAAGCACACGTGGCGAACGCGACCTGATCCGTTCGCTGATAGCTGGAATGAGATTCGACAGTTGCTCATCACCAGAGAGAGTTCCACCCAGTTGGCTACGCTGATCAGACAATGGTCCGCGTCATGATCGAGTATTTCTGCTTTGATCTATAAATCTTCCGTTGCTTCTACCATTCCACCATCGCCCGACCCAAAGCCCTGATCACCGCCACACCAAATTTTTCTTCTTCAACGCCCACAGCTTGTTACATGGCGCAGTCGGCTCCCGAAGAACGCCCGGCAATGTAGCTTCGTGCGTAAGGAGAAGCCCCCATGTCCCCTCGATCCATCCGCCGCGCGCAAGAACACAAAGCGCGAAAACTGGCTTACAAAGCCGAAAAAGCACTCGAACGGAACCGCGGCGCTGAAGAAGTGAAGACGCACTCTGCCGATCTGATTGGCAAGCCGAGTCCGGAACTCTACGACGAATTCTCCCCTGAACTGATCGCCGAGGCCAACGCCGCCCGCGAACGCGTTCATCGCCGAGCCGGACTCCTCCCGTCCTTGCAACCCGTTTCCCCCGCCGCCCTCGCATCTCGCACACAACTTGACCCCGAGCCGGAAGCGTCAGCGATCCATACCATCTCTCCCGCCCAACTCCGCGCCAACCGCGCCAATTCCCAGCACAGCACCGGCGCGAAGACTTCGGAAGGCAAGCAAACCGTCTCCCTCAACGCTTTCCGCCACGGCCTCGCCGGCCGCTTCCTCCTCCTGCCGCACGAAAACGAGAATGAATTCAAAGAGCTCTTCCACGGCCTGCAGCACGAGCATCGTCCCTCAACTCCGACTGAACACTTACTCGTCGAAGGCATGGCCCAGCACTACTGGCTGGCCCAGCGCGCGCTCAATCTCCAGCAGCTTTGCTTCGACGAATCGGGGGTTGACGAAAAGCAATTGGCGCTCTACCTGCGCTACCAAACCACCCACGACCGCGGTTTCCACAAATGCTTGAATGACCTGCTAAGGCTAAGAGCGCAAAAGCGCAGAGAGGAAATTGGCTTTGTTTCGCAGCAGCATAAACAGGCCGATCAAACCCGCCGCGAGGCCCGCGAAAACAGGCAGGAGGAGCGGCACAGATGGGCCGTTCTGCTCGCCCAAGCCAAAGTCGACCATCAACACTTGCAGAATATGGCCTTCAAAGGAGCCGAAAAAGCCGCCGCCTGAGGCATTCAACTCCTGACGCCTGTCTTCTGACTTCTTGCCGCTCACTTCTAAGCGGCACTCCGCGCCTTCAACGCCTTACCGTACCCTTGAATTGCGACAACTCGCCGGAGGCACATGCAGACTTACGATGCCATAATCATCGGCTCCGGCCAGGGAGGAAATCCGCTGGCCCACGCCATCGCGGCCTGCGGCGAACACGTTGCGCTGCTTGAGTCCGGCGCCCTCGGCGGCACCTGCGTCAACACCGGCTGCACTCCCACCAAAACCATGGTTGCCAGCGCCCAAATCGCCCACTATGCTCGTAACGCCGCGCGCTGGGGTGTCAACGCCGACAATGTGACCGTCGATCTCCCTGCCATCCTCCGCCGCAAGAACGAAATTGTCGCTCAGTTCCGCTCCGGTTGGGAGAAGAGTTTCAATGCCGACGATCATGTCCATCTCCGTCGCGGCCGTGCCCGCTTCACCGGTCCCAGGCAGCTCGAAATCAACGGCGAGACTCTCGAAAGCAAACGCATCTTCATCGATACCGGCTCCGCTCCCACCATTCCCCGCATCGAAGGTCTGGATAAGACTCCCTACCTGACCAACGTCACCCTCCTCGATCTCGACCAACTTCCCGAGCACCTGCTCGTTCTCGGCGGCGGCTACGTCGGCCTGGAATTCGGCCAGATGTTCCGCCGCTTCGGTTCTAAAGTTACCCTCGTTCAAAGCGCCGAGCGCATTCTGCCGAATGAGGATAACGATGTGACAGCGGAATTACAGCGCTGCCTCGAAGCTGAAGCTATCGAGTTCGTTCTGCACGCCCGGGCTACCAAAGTCCGCGGCAGCAAAGGTTCCATCGAACTCACCATCGAGTCGCCGAGCGGCCCGCGCAGTGTTTCCGGCTCTCATCTTCTCGTCGCTACCGGCCGCACGCCCCAAACCAAGGATCTCGATCTGGACAAAACCGGCGTCGAGACCGATCCCAAAGGCTTCGTCAAGGTCAATGACCGCCTCGAAACTACGGCGGAAGGCATCTGGGCCCTAGGCGATGTGACCGGCGGCCCGGCCTTCACCCACATCTCGTACAACGATTTTCAAATCATCTACGGGAACCTCTACGAAGGCCGCCGGCTTTCCACCGCTCAGCGCATCGTGCCGTACTCCCTCTACACTGATCCCGCTCTCGGCCGCGTCGGTCTCACTGAGAAAGCCGCTCGCGCTCAGGGCCGCAAATTGAAAATCGGTACAACCCCGATGACGTCGGTCGCGCGCGCCATGGAACGCGCCGAAACCGCTGGCTTTATGAAAATCATCGTGGATGCAGAGACGGATCTAGTTCTCGGCGCATCCATCCTCTCCGCCGAAGGTGGCGAACTGGTCCAGGTCCTCGGCACCCTAATGCTCGCTGAAAAACCATACACACTGCTAAAAGGAGCTATCTATATACATCCGACCCTCGCAGAAGGCTTCTTCCGCCTGATGGACAGCGTCAAGCCGGCGGTCGCCTAGAATAACTTTGACCTATTCTCAGGAGTCATAACAATCAAATGTGGCGTCTCGCCTCTGCAGCACTGCTGTGTTTGCCGAATCTCATGTTCGCCCTCACCGGACCTGTTGACGCGAACTACTTCTCTTCCCTGCAATATCGCCTCATCGGACCGTTTCGTGGCGGCCGCACGGTCGCTATTAGCGGCGTGCCGCAAGAGCCGAACGTCTTCTACATGGCCCCCACTGACGGAGGCGTCTGGAAGAGCACAGATTACGGCAATACCTGGGCTCCGATTTTCGATGGCCAGGATACCGGTTCGATAGGCGCGCTCGCCGTCGCCCCCTCCGATTCGAAAGTTATTTATGTGGGCAGCGGCGAAGGACTCCAGCGGCCCGATCTCTCCGTCGGCGACGGTATCTATAAATCCAGCGATGCCGGTGCAACCTGGCAGCACCTCGGCCTGCGCGATGGCGAACAAATCGGCTCCATTGCGGTCGATCCAAACGACCCGAACCGCCTCTTTGTCGCCGTCTTAGGGCATCCCTACGGTCCCAACAAAGAGCGCGGCATCTATCGCTCTACCGATGGCGGCCAGTCCTTTCAGCAGGCCCTCTATAAGGACGAAAACACCGGCGCGATTCAAGTCGAGCTCCAGCCCGGCAATCCGCAAATTATCTATGCGACGCTCTGGGCCGCCCGTCAGGCCCCCTGGGAAATCGGTGGTTCATTCAACGGCCCCGCCAGCGGCCTCTTCCAATCCACCGACGGCGGCCAAACCTGGAAGCAGCTCGCCACCGGCCTCCCTACGTTCGAGCAGGGTCTCGGTCGCATCGGTTTTGCAATCGCACCCACGAATCCGCGGCGCATGTACGCTCTCGTCGATGCCAAACCGGCAAACGGCGGTCTCTACCGCTCCGAGGATGCCGGCGAAAGCTGGCAAAAGGTGAACAACGAAGAGCGCATCTGGGGGCGCGGCGGAGATTTCGCCTGCGTTCGTGTCGATCCAAAAGACGAAAACAAGATCTACATCGCCAACACCTCCACCTACCGCTCCAACGATGCCGGCCAGACGTTCACCGCCATTAAAGGCGCGCCCGGCGGCGACGACTATCACACCATCTGGATTAATCCCGATAATCCGGACATTATTTTCCTCGGTGTCGATCAGGGAGCGACGCTCAGCGTTAACGGCGGCAAGACCTGGAGTTCCTGGTATAACCAGCCGACCGCGCAGTTTTATCACGTCATCACCGACAATCGCTTCCCATACTGGGTCTACGGCGGTCAGCAGGAAAGCGGTTCAGCCGCCGTTGAGAGCCGCAGCGATGATGGCTCCATCAGCTTCCGCAATTTTCATCCGGTCGGGGTCGAGGAGTACGGCTACGTCGCTCCCGATCCGCTCAATCCCGACCTCGTCTATGGCGGCAAGGCGACGCGCTTCAACTGGGTCACAAAAGATGTTCAGGAGATCGGCCCGCAGATCCTGCGCGGCCAGTATCGCTTTGTCCGCACCATGCCGTTGCTGTTCTCACCGGTGGATCCGCACATTCTCTATCTCGGGTCGAACGTGCTGTTCAAGACCACTGATGGCGGCAACAGTTGGCAAACCATCAGCCCCGACTTGACGCGCAAAGAATGGGCGATGCCGGCCGTCATCGAGCCCTTTGAATCCCAGGATCCCGAAAAAGGCCATCATAGCGGCGTCATCTACACCATCGCTCCCTCGCCTAAGGACGTAAATGTGATTTGGGCTGGCACCGATGACGGTCTGATTCATCTCACCCGCGACGGTGGCGCGCATTGGCAGGACATCACGCCGTCAGAATTGACTGCCTGGAGCAAAGTTTCCTTAATCGAGGCCTCTCACTTCGACACCGGAACTGCCTACGCCGCCATCAATCGCTTCCGCCTCGACGACCTTCGGCCCCACATTTATCGCACCCGCAACGGCGGCAAGAATTGGACTGAAATTATCGCTGGTCTGCCCGGGCGCGCGGTAGTCAACGCTGTTCGCGAAGACCCGAAGACAAAGGGCCTGCTCTACGCCGGAACCGAGCTCGGCGTCTTCATCTCATTCGATGATGGCGATCACTGGCAATCGCTCCAGTTGAACCTTCCCGTCACCTCTGTGCGCGATCTGGTCATTCATGAGAACGATCTCGTCGTGGGCACTCACGGCCGTTCGTTCTGGATCTTGGACGACATCACTCCCCTGCGCCAGATGAGTAAAGCCGCTGCTTCCCAAACGTTCCTCTTCGCTCCCGAAACGGCCATCCGCTGGCGTTGGAATCGCAATACCGATACTCCTCTTCCGCCCGAGATTCCCGCCGGCCAGAACCCTCCCGATGGCGCGATCCTCGACTACACCCTGCCCGCGGATGTGAGCGGCCCGGTGACTCTCGAGGTCTACAACGCAAACCAGAAACTCATTCGCCGCTATTCGAGCGGCGACCAACCCGGCGTAACCGAAGCCGAACTTCAGCGCGAGCTGAACGTGCCCACGTATTGGGTCCGCATGCCGAAAATTCTTCCCGCTACTCCCGGCATGCATCGGTTCGTTTGGGATCTTCGCTATCCGCCTCCCAAAGCGGTCGCACACGACTACCCCATCTCCGCCATCTATAAGAACACGCCCCGCGTCCCGCGCGGCGCTTTGGTTCTCCCTGGCCGCTATACGGTCAAGCTCACGGTCGGCGGCCAAACCTACGCGCAGCCCTTAACCGTCGTTATGGACCCACGTATAAGAACTCCGGGCGCGGGTCTCGAACAGCAGCTCACGCTTTCGCTTAAGCTCACCGAGCTGATGGGGGAGGACTTCGATGCGCTCTCTCGTAAATCCGATCTGCAAGCCAAACTGACTAGCCTGAATCTGGAACTGTCGCATGTTTTCGAAATCATCCAGGGCAGCGACAATGCCCCAACCACCCAGGCCATCGCCGCTGTCAACCAGCTGCAGACTCGCTGGGCTCAAATGCGCTCCCATATCACCAGGCCACAATGACAACCGGCAAACTCCTGGCCTTTGCGTTAATCATGGTCAGGCTGCCTGTCCACGCCCAGACGCCCGATACGGCCGCCCTCACCGGACTGGTCACCGATCAATTGCATGCCGGAGTTTCGGGAGTACGAATCACTGCCGTCAACGCGCTAAATGGCCTTCAGAGAACTGCCGAAACTGATCCTTCCGGCCGCTGGGCCATCCCTAGTCTGCCGGTGGCCGGAACCTATACGATTACCGCTTCCAAACAAGGCTTTGCCCCGGCCACGCTGAATAATCTTACGCTTGCCTCCGGCACGCGCGCGCAGGTTCGGCTTCAACTGAACGCCACCGGAGGAAGAACCGAAGTGACCGTAACCGGCGTCGCAGGGCAAGTGCGAACCGACGAGCCACAGCTTGGCGATCGGCTCGACGACCAGCAGATGAAAGAGACGCCTTTGCTCGATCGCAAGATTAGCTATCTGCCTTTGCTCGACGCTGGCAATCGTCCCGCTATCAATCAAGGCGATGTCTTCATGAACCAGGATCTGTTCACCACGAACGGAGCCGGCCGCCGCCAGACCTGGTTTGAAATCGACGGCAGCAACGGCGTAGACATGTGGGGCCGCCAGACCATCTTCACGAACCTCCCCCTCGGCGCCGTGCAGGAAATGACCATTCTCGAAAACGCTTTCTCAGCCGAATACGGCGGCAGCACCGGAAGTGTCGTCAACATCATCACCAAAAGCGGCGGCAACAATTTCCACGGCGAGCTACTCGATGTCGTTAGGCCCTCCGCCACCGAAGCTAAACTGTCAGGCTTTAGCTCTGCTAACGCAACCAGCGGCAATGACCTCACCAATGACACGCTTGAGCAGCCCGCGCTCTCACTGTCCGGTCCTATCGGTAGAGGTCGCCACACCCAGTTCTTCGCCGCTGGCGAGTACACTCTCGAAAATCGGGCTTCTCCCGTCGTCTCACCCGTCGCGCCCGGAAACTTCACTGGCCATTATCGCGACTGGCTCGGCTTTTTGCGGCTCGATCACCAGTTCAACGATCGCAACGATATCTTTTTCCGAAGCGACATCGACGGCTTCCGCGACACCAATCCGAACGGCACGGTCGGTGGCAACAATCTGCCCTCGGTAGACCGCATCTTTAAACGCCGGACCTACTCGGAGGAACTCGGCGAAACGGCCACGCTCAGCCCTGCTTTGATCAATGATGTCCGGCTCCAGTTTCAGCTCGGGTCGCCGATCACGCAGTTTCAACCAGTCATCAACGGCACTCAATTTTCCGTTCCCATCTCCACTGGCGGAACCTTCACTTCCGGAACCTCTCAATCCGCGCTGCTGTTGAATCGCCAATATGAAGCCGCCGATACCTTGACGGCTGTCTGGGGCCGTCATCAGATCCGCTTCGGCGGCGATGCGATCGTTTCACATAACGGCGGCAACAGCAAGGAATTCGGCGGCCCAATATATGACGGTCAGTTCGTCTACAAAACCTGTACGCAGGCGCTGTCTTTCTGTGAAAGCTCGGCCTATCTCGATAACATCGCGAACGTCCAGACCTATACGCAAAGCTATGGCAATGCGAACTACCTTGTGAACGATGTGCTTTGGGACGGTTTCGTCCAGGACGATTACCGCGTCCGATCGGATTTGACGGTCAATCTCGGTTTACGGTACGAGCGGCAAACTTTCACCGGATCCGGCAAGAACTTCGCGCCGCGCGTTGGCTTCGCTTACAATTTTCTCGGAAATGGCAACAGCGTGATCCGCGGCGGCTTCGGAATCTACTATTCACAGATCATCGATAATTCCGAAGCGAATTACGCGCTCACCGGGCCCACCGGGGTCTTCAACTACACCGCCGCGCCGGGGCAGATAGGTTTCCCTTCCAGCATCGCCGCCGCGCCGCTCCCGGCCTTCCCCACCGAAGCGCCACTCCCGCTCCGCAGCCTTTACGTTCAGCCGGGCGACAGCGCATATCTCAATCAATTCTTCCCAACGTCTACCTTGATCGGTTACCCTGATCGCCTGCTGAACCCCTACTCCGAGCAATGGACCCTCGGCTTCGAACATCGGCTCGCGGCAAACTGGGTCCTAAATGTCGATTACATCGGCACCCATACGCTCCACATCAATCGGCCACTCGACGTGGACCCGCCCGCTCCGTTGATTCGCACACGGCCGGGCCAAACCCGTTCCGCCCAGGCCGCCAATTGCACGCGCCCGTATTGGATCTGGTGGTACGCCCAAAATAATTTGACCTGCAACGCGAGCAAAGCCACCAATTTTCAACCGCCCTACAGCGTGATCCAGACTGACGTAAACGACGGCTATTCGTATTACAACGCGCTCGACGTCAATTTGAGCCACCGCTTCAGCAATAGCCTTTCTATGCTGGCCAGCTATGTCTGGTCTCACGCCATCGATAACGTCGACCCGGATATCCCAGGCCAGAATCCGAATGACCCGAATTTCACCGGCAAAGTCGAAAACGGCGATGCGATTTTCGATCAGCGGCAGCGCTTCGTCTTAAGCGGCGTGTGGGTTGCGCCTCTCAAAATCAACTTCGGCGGCATCGGAACCTTCGGCTCCGGCCTGCCCTACAACATCGTCACTGGCACAACCAACAGCGGCGACAGCGGCGCCACGAGTGACCGGCCTGTGGTCAACGGTGTCGTAATCGCGCGCAACGCTGGCCGCGGCCGGCCCATTTACGATGTTTCCCCGTTCCTTGAGCGCCCCTGGAAGCTTAGGAATGAGGGCCGCATCGTGACGTTGCGCGTCGAGGCGTTCAACGTTTTCAATCACGCGAATTTCGTCGGCTACAGCGGAACGTACGGCAATAGCCTGAATCCCGGGCCCGGTTTCGGGCAGCCGCTCGCCGGTATCACGAATCAGCTTCCGGCCCGTTCACTGCAGTTCGAAATAAAATTCAGTTTTTAATTGAAGTACTTAGCGCCCATGCGCCGCAGAAACGCAAGAGACTCCGCCATCTCTTCCATGCCATTCATGCCATCCTCGATGCTGACCCAGCCGGTGTAGCGGTGCTCGGCAAGCGTGCCAAAGATCGCATCATAATCGTTCAACCCTTTACCCGTTACACCATGCCGCAGCTTCGGCGAGTAGCCGGACGTGCTATCTGCCTGCGGCAGATCCTCAAGGGTAGTTCGTTCGGCAAAATACCGGTCGCTCGCGTGCACGCTGACAACGCGATCTGCCACTCGCCGCAACAATTTCAGCGGATCGTCTCCTGCCACAATCGCGTTCGATGGATCGTACTGTACGCCGAAATACTTCCGATCCTGAATCGCATCGACGATATCCACGAACCGCTCCATTTTCTGGGCAAACTCCGGATATTTCCAGAAGCCGTCTTTGTAGTGGTTTTCCATCCCCAGCACAATGCCGCGCTCGCGCGCGACCGGCAGCACCTGCTCAATGCACTCGATCACCCAATCCCGCCCTTCTTCCCAGCTCACCTCCGGATAGCGCTGTCCGCTCAAGATCCGGCATACCGAGCCCTCGCCGCCCAGTCGATGCGTAACCCGGATCATCTCCGCTTCGCGCTCGATCTCACGCTTCCGCCGATCCGGATCCGGCACGGTAAAATCCGGCGAGCAGCACAGCATTGGCATCGCAAATCCAGCCGTCCGAATCGCCTCGCCAATTCGGTCGAGATAGTCCGGATCGAGGCTGGTGAAGAAGCCTTCGTACATCTCGAGCCCGTCGGCATCGAGCTGCTTCGCCATCTCGATCCACTCGAAGACGGTCATCCCGCCCTTCGAGATCCGCTCCAAGTAGCACTTCGGAAATGCCGAGATCTTCAGCGGCATTCGGGCGTGAGCACGGCCTTGACGTATTCGCCGGCATGCATCTTCTCGAAGCATTCGTGCCAGTCCTGCAAAGCCGCAACCCGGCTGATCACCGGATCGAGATTGATCTGGCCCGACACGATCATTGAGATCACCCGCTCCCAAACCGGCCAGTTGTGCGAGAAGCTGCCCGAGAGCGTCACGTTCTTTTGCACGATCGAGTCTAAGCTGAACTGCAGCGGTTGTGGTCCCCAGCCGACTTTAACGATTTGGCCGGCGGGGCGCACGGCTTGCATCGCCATCTGCAGAGTGGCAGAAACACCGGCAGCATCGATCACGACGTCTACTCCCAACCCATCGCCTAGCGAGGCCACGTACTCCTGCACGCCGCCTTCGAGCGCCACGTCCGCCCCAATTTCGCGAGCCACGCTGAGCCGGTGCTTGTCCGCAGGCAAGCCCGCCACGATCAACTTCCCCGCCCCGCTCAGCTTCGCCATTTGCGCGCACAGAAGCCCTATAGGCCCGGGGCCGAGCACGAGCACGTTATCGCCCGGCCGTATCCGCCCATTCACGCAGACGGCGTTGTAGGCCACGCAGCAGGGTTCTGTGAGCGCCGCCTTGGTAAACGGCAGGCTGCTCGGGATGCGATGAAGACACCGCTCGGGAACGCGCACATATTCGGTCATCGCGCCGTCTACGCCATAGCCGAATCCGCGGCGGGTTGGGTCCAGGTTGTATAATCCGCAACGGCTCAAAGGCGAAGCCTCGTCGATCACCGCCGCCGTCTCACTCACCACGCGGTCGCCTTCCTTGAAGCACTGAACGCCGCTACCGGTTTTCGCGACTGTGCCGCCGAACTCGTGTCCTAAAATGCACGGGTAATTCACCGGCCAGCTATTCTTTCCGGTCCATTGATGCAGATCGCTGCCGCAGACGCTCACCGCGCCCACTTTGAGCAGAACATCGCGCTCACCGATCTCGGGAACCGGCGCCTCCCGCAGTTCCACCGAAAACGGTTCGCGGCCGTAGTTCACGATCGCGGGCATGATGCTCATGCGCGCGCCTCCTGCTTCACCGGAACATCGCCGTACGAGTGAACCTTTTCACATATCAGCTTCAGCGTTCCCTCCAGATCGCCTCCGGCAGTCCGGAACGCATACGCGTCGATCGTAAGCGGCGCTCCAATCACAACCAGCGGAGCGCCGTACTTCGGCGTGTCCGTCGCCTGCTCTAATGTCAGGCCGCCGACCGCTTGAACCGGCACAGAAACCGCATCCACTATTTCGCGCAGACGGTCCAACGGCGTCGGCGCATGTTGGCCGCGAGCGCGGCGCATCGTGCGCATGTCATAGCCAATGTGATGAATGACGTAGTCGCAGCCAAGCTCTTCCAGGCGCTTCGCCCCTGCAATGGGATCGGGCATGGCCATATTGTCACCCATCACCTTCGCGCCGAAATCCCGGCCTGCTTTGACGACGGATTCAATCGTCTCCTCATGCGCCTGGCCCATGACAACCACAAACGTCGCGCCGACTTTAATCATCAGCTCGGCTTCCAAATAGCCGCCGTCCATCACTTTTAAATCGGCGACAATCGGAACTCTTGGATAGCGCAATCGCAGCTCGCGCACGCCGCGCGTTCCTTCGGCAAGAATCAGTGGGGTTCCGGCTTCGAGCCAATCTACGCCCGCGTGGATTGCCATGTCGGCAGTTTGGAGCGCTTCCGGAAGGGTAATTAAATCAAGAGAAAGTTGAACGGTGGTTTGCATCCCAAGGCCTTGATCTCAGGATTACCACCGTCCAACTAAACTCCGTTAGACATGCTGCTGCGGGGGCATGCGCGTCAGCTTTGTTGCCACCACGCCGCTAGCGAGCGAAAACGCAAACACGATCACGCCAACACACAGGCTATTGATAAACCGGCCACTGTTTCCGAGATAGCCGTAAATCCACGGCGAGAAGAATACCCAAATGCCGAGTACCATGTTTACCCAGCTAATTCCCGTTGAATACGCCGGGCGCGCAACCCTTGCGCACGCCAACAGAAAAATAGCCGCTCCAAGAATCCAGGAGTTCCAGGCGTTTCCGTTTGTGTACGCTCCATACACCCACGGCGACACGAATAGCCAGATTCCAGCTAGCAGGCAGATCGTGCTTACGGCGCGGATCCCGCTCAACTTTCCCCCGACCTCGGGCATTGTCGCGTTCGCCGCCGGCGTGCTTTCATTCATCCGTTCATTCGGTGTCATAATCTATTTCACCTCCATGAGTTAGACGCTTCGGAAGCACATTGGTATGCGCCACTGGTGATATCAACTAAAGGGTATGCGTTATTGGAAACTGTTGCTCTTCCTGCTTGCAACCTCGGCAATGCCGGCAGACTTGAAACCGCTCGCGAGTTTCCCGCCGAGTACAAACTCGCTCGAAATCATTTCTCCGAGCGTGCCCCGTGAGCCCTGGACGGTCGCTGGTGAACACGGCGCTCTGTTCGGGCGGCAGGACGGCCGATTCGAGGCCTGGCTCTGGCCGGTAAAGATACTCAGCAATTTTCGAATCAAAGCGGAGCTGGCCGATTACTCGGTTCCAATTGATGTAAATGAGTTAGCGGCGGAGATTAAAGTGACTCCCGCCGAGACTACGATCACTTACTCGCACGCTGCATTTACTATCCGGCAGCATATGTTCGCGTCGCGCGGAATGGACGCGCCGGCGACCGGAGTCGCAGCCCACTTCGAGATCGAATCCGCTCGGCCGATCGAGATCACGTTTTCCTTTACGCCGGAAATGCTGCGCATGTGGCCGGCTCCCAATTTCGGGCGTCCGAATGGCGAATGGGTCGGCCAAAACGGTAATGGAGTGTACCTGCTCCATACCGACGATCCCCACTTCTCCGCGATTGTCGGGATGCCTGGTACTCGCCCCGGCATCATGGTGCCCTATCAGGAACATCCGCAGACTTTCCCGCTGGAGCTAAAGCTTTCCTACGACCCAAAGCAGAATCACGGCACGATATATCCGCTGATCCTCAGGATGGCGGAAACCGGCTCGCCGCTGGATCAGGCCGCTGCTGTT
This sequence comes from uncultured Acidobacteriaceae bacterium, assembly GCA_963762495.1. Lineage (GTDB taxonomy): Bacteria > Acidobacteriota > Terriglobia > Bryobacterales > Bryobacteraceae > Bog-105. Next base: position 152,710 of record CAVXKZ010000005.1, on the reverse strand, counting down.
GAAGATGCGCTTCCGCAACTCTACTCGGCAACTCAGGCCTACTACGCTTACTTCTTCGACAATCGCGTGGTGGCCGAAACGCCCGATACGCGCATTAACGACGCACTGAAGTGGGCGGAGATTGCCATCGATCAGACGCAAGTCAAGTATCACGGCGAGATCGGAATGGTCGCGGGCTATTACGAATCGGCCGATTCCGCTCGCCCTGGTTACGCCTGGTTTTTTGGCCGGGACACACTTTGGACCACGTATGCCGTCAACAGTTATGGCGATCCGGCTCTTACGCGCCGCGCCCTCGATTTTCTGATCTACCGGCAGCGCGATGACGGCAAAATCATGCACGAGTTTTCGCAATCCGCCGATGCGATCGACTGGAAATCGACGCCCTACTTCTACGCTTCCGCCGATTCCACGCCACTACTGGTAATGGCAATGTGGGATTACGTGAAGACGAGCGGTGACACGACCTATCTGAAGTCAAATTGGGAGGCGATTCGCAAGGCTTACCAATTCACGCGCGCGCATGAAGGAAACGACGGCATTTATAGCAACAAAGAAGGGACGGGCTGGGTGGAATCCTGGCCGCCGACCATGCCGCAGGAGGAGGTCTACCTGGCCGCGCTCGATCAGCAGTCCGCGGAGGCCATGTCGCACCTCGCTTCCCTCAGCGGCGACGCGAACCTGGCAAATGATGCAAAGAAGAAGGCCGCTGACATCGCGGGCAAGATTGAATCGGAGTATTACGAATCTTCCGAAAAATTCTATGCTTTCAGCCGCAACTCAGACGGTTCGCTCGATCACACGGCGACGATTTATCCTTCTGTCGCGTGGTGGGACGGCTCATTCGCGCTGAAAAATGCCGGCCCAATGCTAAGCCGCTGGGCGTCCTCTGAGTTCTCCACTGACTGGGGCACGCGAGACGTAAGCGACAAAACTTCCTTTTATGACCCGATCAGTTATCACCAGGGTTCTGTGTGGCCGCTGTTCACAGGGTGGGTTGCCTTGGCGGAATATCGTGCGGGTCACCCGCTCGCAGGCTACGCCCTCATGATGCAGAACCTGAATTTGACATGGGCGCAGGATCTGGGCTCGGTTACGGAACTTCTGTCCGGCGAGTTTTATCAGCCGCTCGGCCGGAGCAGTTCGCACCAGATGTGGTCGTCCGCAATGATCATCAGTCCGCTGTTGCGCGGTCTGTTTGGGCTCGATTGGGACGCGCCTGCCAAAACCTTGCGCATCACGCCGCACCTTCCAGCCGATTGGGACCGGGCGACTCTAAGACACGTACGGGTGGGGGCAGCAAGCGTCGATCTTGAATACCGGCGCACGGCTCGGGGCTGGACTGTTAACGCCAGCCCGGGAGTTTGCCTCTCGAACGGGGGCGGGAGCTGCGGATCGTCGGTAACCATTGCGAGCGCACCAGTCGAAATATCGATTCCCGCTTCCCTGCCCCCGCAAGGCAGCGAAACTGGACAACTGAAAGCTCTCGACGAACGCATCACAAGCCGCGATGCCACATTTGTTTTTGCGGGACAGGCCGGCTCGGTTTACAATCTGCCGGTGCGCCTCAATCACATCGAGGCTAAAGTCAGCGGTGGCGAGCTGCGAGCCGGCAAATTGCATATCCAGTTTCCATCCGGGCAGGGATATCAGCAGCAGACCGTCACATTCGTTTGGTAAAGTTCGGGAGAAAAATGAGATCGATTCGCAGATCCTTTGCTGTGTTTCTGACTGCTATTTCTCTCTCGGCCACTGCGGTTTTACTGGCGCAGAACCCGTCTCCCCAGACCAACACCTCGGACATCCTTGCCTACATCAAGCAGACCTGGACGGTGTTGACGCGCTCGAATAGGGATCTCCCGAAAGCGGCGGTTGATCCCAAATTTCATCCGGATGCGGACGGGCGCTGGCCGGTTTTCGTTCCGCGCACCGAGAACGCGCCCGAAATCGAAACCAGGCTCGAGCGTGAGATCGATCCGGCGGCTTTCAAAAGCATCGTCATCAAGCCCCTGCCGGAGGACACTTCGAGCATGGAAGAACAGGGATTGCTGTATTTGCCGAGGCCTTACGTGGTTCCGGGCGGGCGGTTCAACGAAATGTACGGCTGGGACAGCTATTTCATCCAGGTGGGTCTGCTGCGCGATAACGAGCTCGACTTAGCCAAGGATATGACCGCCAATTTTCTATATGAGGTCAAGAACTACGGCAAAATTCTGAACGCGAATCGCACGTATTACCTCGGCCGCTCGCAGCCTCCTTTTCTGACGGAGATGATACTCGGCGTTTACAAGAAAACGAACAGTCGCGAACACCTGGAAAGCGAGCTGCCGCTCATCGAGAGCTATTACAAATTCTGGACCACCAAACCGCATTTGACGGAAGATACGGGCTTATCGCGGTATTGGGATTTCGGCGAAGGACCTGCTCCGGAGGTGTTGGCTTCCGAGAAAAACGCGGAAGGGCTGACGCATTACGATCTGGTGAAAGAATATTTCCGCACGCACAAGATCACCGACTACGAAGTGGATCAGTATTACGACCGGAAAACGGATCAGCTCACGCCACTGTTTTATAAGGGCGACCGCTCCATGCGTGAATCGGGATTCGACCCGTCGAATAGATTCGGTGCTTTTAATATCGATGTCATTCACTACAACCCGGTGTGCCTGAATTCTTTGCTCTATCTGATGGAAGCGCAAACAGCGGACATAATGAAGAGTCTTGGAAAGAACACCGAAGCGGCCGCATACCGGAAGCGCGCGGAAGAGCGGGCGGAGCGCATAAACCGGCTGATGTGGGACGCCAAGGAGGGCCTGTACTACGACTATGATTTTCAGATCCAGCGCGTGCGGCACTACCCGTTTCTAACCACGTTTTATCCACTCTGGGCGGGTTTCGCTAGCAAGCAACAGGCCGCTCGCGTCGAGAAGAATCTGCCGTTATTCGAAAAGATGGGTGGCCTGCAAACCAGCACGTACGTCAGCGGCAATCAATGGGACTCCCCCTTCGGCTGGGCGCCACTACAAATGATCGCGGTCGAGGGGCTGCGCCGGTACGGCTATAACGAAGACGCGGAACGGATCTCGATGAAGTTCCTTTCGCTGGTCCGGCGCGAGTTCCTGCGCCAGGGTTACATTGTCGAAAAATACGATGTCGTCAATGGGGGATCGAACGTGGCGGCGAACATCCATTTTGGTTACAGCGCAAACCAGGCGGGATTCGGGTGGACGAATGCCGTGTTCACCGAACTTTACGATCAGCTATCGCCCGAAGATCAGAAGAAGCTTATGAGCGAACCGGTGGCTCGGGAATAGGCTCGGAGTTATTTGTCGTTGACATTCTGCTCCTTCTCTTTGATCTCTACGCGCTCGCGTTTGATGTCCAGGCGGATATGCGCGTAAAGGTTCATATAGACGTTCGCGACCCAGACTAGAGCAAAAAAAGCCAGCAGGTATCCACGCCACCCGCCGTATAGCAGCTTAAACCGGGTGACGATCAGAAAGGCCGCGGCTACGTAGTGGCTGAAGCAGTACTCGCAAGTGAACAGGTAGAAAAACTTTCGCTGCATCAAGCGCGCGCATGCCTCGCTATTTTTCTTGCACCACTCCCGCGGTTCGCGAAAGACCTCTTCCTGTGTGACAGTCCAAGCAACGCAGGCCACAGGCATCGCCAAAATCAACAGGAAGACTATCTGCTCTCCGAGACCCATGCGTCTTGTTGACGCAGCGCAAGTTGATTTTTCTACGGAATGAGCGTCCTTACTGTGGAATGCAAAGGAACAGACGGCTGCTTCTCGCCACTTGGCTGACTTGGATTGCGGGATTCGTGGACGCGGTGGGATTTCTATCGCTAGGCCATATTTATACGGCAAACATGAGCGGAAATACCGTCGCGATCGGAGTTCAAGGGGTCTCTCAAAACTGGATCGAGACTCTACGGCGAGTGACCCCGGTACTGGCCTATTTTCTCGGACTTTTGTTTTGCAGGTTACTGATTGAATATGGGGCGCGAAAGCGCGTCCGGTCAATTGCGGCAGTTGCTATTTCGTTGGAAATCGCTCTACTGATCCCGGTCTGCGCAGTAGCGGGGCTGCGGGTAGATACGGCGATTCAAGTGTCGCTGGCGTATGTTGCGCTGCTCGCCCTTGCGATGGGAATTCAAAATGGCGCTTTAACACACTTCAGCTCGCTGACTGTGCACACCGGATTCGTGACCGGAACGTTGGTCAAGTGCGCCGAGAGAACGGCCAAATATCTGACCTGGGTCTTCGATGAAGTTTCCCAGCGCAACCAGCCACTAATCGGCGTAATTCGGAGATCTGGCAGACAGAAGCAGTTCCAACTGAGCCTCTGGCTCGTCGCGATTTGGCTCGCGTACGTTGCGGGCGCGGTTTGCGGATCATTTGGAGACTACGCTTTCAGCCTCAGATCTCTGATCGTGCCAATCGCCGCGCTGCTCGGAATCGTGGCGATCGACCTGAGAAATCCATTGGCGCTGAAAGAAGAACGGGAACAGGCGGACCTCTCGATCTAAATAACGGTGAGGAGAGAATAAGACCGATGCCTCACGATAAAGCGAGCGGCGCGAAACCCGCAGGTCCCTGTGCGATGGTTGTTTTCGGGGCAGCGGGAGATTTGACAAAACGGCTTGTTGTCCCAGCCCTATACAACCTGGCCTGTGCGGATTTATTGCCGCGCGAATTCGCCATTATCGGTTTCGATCTGGCCGAGAACGACGATGGGGCCTGGCATCAATCTCTATTGGAAATGCTGGAAGTGTTCGTCAAGAGCAATGGCCAGCAATCAAAGGTGAATGAGAACGTTTGGAATTACCTTACTCAACGGATGACGTATCTGCAAGGCGACCTGAACAATCCTGAAAGTTACCAGAAGCTTAAAGCGAAGTTGGCACAGACGGACGGGACCAAGGGCAGCTGTGGGAACTATCTGTTCTATCTCGCGGTAGCCGACCGGTTTTTCGCAAGCACTGTGGAACACCTGGGCCAGTCAGGGCTGGCAGCCGAGACGGATGGGGCTTGGCGGCGAGTAGTGGTCGAGAAGCCATTCGGACACGATCTCGATTCGGCAAGAGCGCTGAACAAGCAGCTGCTCGCGGTTTTGGCGGAGAAACAGATCTATCGCATAGATCATTTTCTAGGCAAAGAAACTGTCCAAAACATCATGATGTTCCGCTTCGCAAACGGATTGTTCGAGCCGCTGTGGAATCGTGACCGAATCGATCACGTACAGATCACGGTGGCGGAAACGGTGGGAGTAGAAAAGCGCGGCGGATTTTATGAAAAAACCGGAGCGCTGCGGGACATGGTGCCGAACCACGTTTTTCAATTGGTCGCAATGACAGCCATGGAAGCACCGAATTCATTCCATGCGGACGCAGTGCGCTCGGAGAAGGCAAAGGTCATAGGAGCGATCAAGATCTGCGAGGCCAGGGATGTGCCGTGCGCGGTTGTGCGTGGGCAGTATGGGCCCGGGACAATCGATGCGAAACCGGTCGCCGGCTATCGCGAGGAAGCGGATGTGTCGCCAGCATCCGAAGTGGAAACGTACGTAGCCATGAAGCTCGCAATCGAAAATTGGCGATGGGCAGGCGTACCGTTCTATTTGCGGACGGGTAAACGGCTGGCAAAGCGAAAGACGCAAATCGCGATTCGCTTCAAAGAAATCCCGGCCGCCTTGTTGCGGGAGACACAGGTGGAGAACCCGGCTCCGAACTGGCTGCTGTTGCGGATCCAGCCGGAGGAAGGGATTGCGTTCGAGTTCGGCGCCAAAATTCCCGGACCGACCATGAAGCTGGGCGATGTCCGAATGGATTTCAAGTATGAGGATTACTTTGGAACGGCTCCGGCGACTGGATACGAAACGTTGATTTATGACGTAATGATCGGTGATGCTACATTGTTTCAGCGCGCCGATAATATTGAGTCCGGGTGGCAAGTGGTGCAGCCGGTTCTGGACTATTGGGCCTCGCACAAACCTGAGAATTTCCCGAACTACGCGGCCGGCAGCCAAGGTCCCGCGGGAGCGGATGAACTGCTGAAGCGGGAAGGACGGGCGTGGCGGCCGATCAATTAAGTCTTCAGAGCGGCAGGATGCAACGAGCGGTACTTTCGGAGCAACTCATACATCACAATGGCGCCAGCGCTGGCTACATTTAGCGAATGCTTCAGGCCGAGCATCGGCAGACGCACGTGTGAGTCGCAGGCAGCGAGCAAGGGAGGCGCGAGCCCATCGACTTCGTGCCCAAACAGAATGCAGACCGGGAATCGAGGATGCCAGTCGAAAATGTCAACGGCCTGAAGGCTGGTCTCGACGGCGGCGATCTCATAACCGCTTGCGCGAAGCGAACAGATCGCCTCCGCAGGGTCGGAAATAGGTGACCAAGCAACACGCTCTTCGGCACCCAGAGCGGTCTTAGAGATCGCATTGTTCGGAGGACGCGCGGTAATGCCGCTTAGCAGGAGGCGTTCAATGCCGGCGCCGTCGGCGGTCCTGAAGAACGCGCCCACGTTATACATGCTCCGAACATTGTCGAGAAGAATGGTAACCGGAAGCCGCAATTCGGAATAGGGGACGGCCGCAGCCGTGGCCCGATACGGCATACGTTCCATTCGCTACTTCAGACCAGCGCGCTTCCAGAGCTGGTCCACACGCTGAATGACCTCGGGTGACATTGCAATCACATTGGGCCAGCGGCGCGGGAAGCCTTCGGACGGCCATTTGGTTGTCGCATCAACGCCCATCTTGGAGCCATAGTTCGGCATTCGGCTGGAGTGATCCAGCGAATCGATGGGGCCGAGACAGAACTCGATGTCCCGCTGGGGATCGATGTTGCTCAAAGCCTTCCAGGCGACCTCGGATACATTTTGCACGTCAACATCTTCGTCGACAACGACAATACACTTGCTGAACATCGCCTGGCCAAGGCCCCAGATGGCATGCATTACTTTGCGAGCCTGCCCGGGGTAGGATTTACGAATTGAGATCAGGATCAAGTTGTGAAATATGCCTTCAGCCGGCATGCAGACGTCGCGGACTTCAGGAAGCTGAAGACGCATGAGTGGCAGGAAAATGCGCTCGATGGCTTTGCCCATATAAAAGTCTTCCATGGGTGGAGGGCCAACTATAGTAGTGGCGTAGACGGGATGTTTGCGATGCGTGATGCACTCGATGTGAAAGACGGGATACTCGTCATCGAGTGAGTAGAAACCCGTGTGATCCCCGAAGGGGCCTTCGCGGCGAAGCTCGCCGAGATTGAGGTAGCCTTCCAGCACGATCTCGGAGTGCGCCGGAACTTCGAGGTCGCAAGTTTCACAACGCACCATTTCGACCGGCTGGCGGCGAAGAAAACCGGCGAACATCATTTCGTCGATGCTGGGCGGAAGGGGAAGGACGGCGGAGAAGATAGCTGCGGGATCGGCGCCGATAGAGACCGCAACGGGCATGCGGGTCTCCTTACCTTCAGCGGACAAGCGACGATAGTGGTCCGCACCTTGTTTGTGTTTCTGCCAATGCATCCCGGTAGTCTGGCCGTCGAAGACCTGCATGCGATACATGCCGCAATTGCGCTTGCCTGTCTTCGGATCTTTCGAAAAGACCATGGGAAGCGTGATGAAACGGCCGGCATCGCCCGGCCAGCAGTGCAACACGGGGAAGTAGTCGAGGGAGAAGTCTTTGCGGCGAATCACCTCTTTACAGGGACCGCTCGAAACGGTTTTCGGGAACGCGGAACCGAGTTCGTTCAGCTTCGGGAGGAGTTTCAGCTTCTCGATCAGGGTTTCCGGTTTTTGCAGCTCGAGGAAAGCGGAGATGCGTGCGGAAATCTCCTCGATATTGCCAATCCCAAGCGCAATCTCCATCCGACGCATACTCGCGAACGCGTTAATGAGTAGCGGGACGGGCGAACCCTTCGGTTTTTCGAAAAGCAGCGCGGGCCCATTGCGTTTGACCGAGCGGTCGGCGAATTCGGCGATCTCGAGATGCGGATCGACCTCAAATCCGATACGTTTCAGCTCGCCATGTTTTTCCAGAGCCCGGATGAAATCGCGCAAATCGTTAAATGCCATCTGAAGTTGATTACACCAATTATCATGAGAGGGAATCATGAGCAGACGGACGGCATTGATCACCGGCGCGAGCCGCGGAATCGGGAAGGCCTGTGCGCAAATTTTGGCAGCGGCTGGGCATCGCGTCGTTCTGGCTGCGCGATCCACTCAAAAACTGGACGAGGCGGCAGCCACCATACGGAGAAACGGGGCAGAGGCGTTTGTGATCGAGATGGATCTGGTCAGCCACGAATCCATCGCGACAGGATTTTCAAAAGCAGCCAAAGAGTTTGGGCGCATTGACATTCTGGTTAACAATGCCGGCATCACAAAAGACGGCTTGGCGGTACGAATAAAGCAGGCCGACTGGGAACTGGTCTTGCAGACGAACCTGAGCGGGGCCTTTTACGTGACCCAGCAGGCCCTGCCCGGCATGATGCGCGAGCGCTGGGGGCGGGTTGTGAACATTTCGTCGGTAGTAGGCGAGATGGGCAACCCAGGACAGGCGAATTATGTCGCTTCGAAGGCGGGATTGATTGGTCTGACGAAATCGCTGGCGCAGGAAGTAGGAAGCCGAAACATAACCGTAAATGCGGTCGCACCGGGATTCATTGCGACGGATATGACAGAGGGCCTCAACGAAGAACTGAAGCAGAAGATGATTGCCAACACGCCACTGAGACGCATGGGTACGCCAGAAGATGTCGCCAGCGCGGTGAAATTTCTGGTCAGCGAAGAGGCGGGTTTCATCACCGGACACGTTCTTGACGTAAACGGCGGCATTTACATGTAGCCGAGGTGAAGGAAAGATGTCTACCAGAACAGTTGTACCGGGAGCGCACCGCGATTCGAAGTTCACGATCGGACTTGTGCAGATGAGTTGCACACCTGATCCGGATGCGAACTTAGAGAAGGCGACTGCGGGCATTCGCAAGGCAGCCGCGCAGGGAGCCGAGATCGTCTGTCTGCAGGAGTTGTTTCGAAGTCAGTATTTCTGTCGTGAAGAGGATGCCGCTCTCTTCGATCTGGCGGAGACAATTCCTGGCCCATCCACAGAGGCGCTCAGTTCGGTCGCGAAAGAGTTGCAGGTTTCGATCGTCGCGTCGTTGTTCGAAAAACGCGCACCGGGCCTGTATCACAACACAGCGGCGATTCTGGACGCGGATGGGTCGCTGATCGGCTTGTATCGCAAAATGCACATACCGGATGATCCGCTGTATTACGAGAAATTCTACTTTACGCCCGGCGACCTCGGATTTAAGAATTTCGAAACCCGGTATTCAAAGATCGGCGTGCTGGTTTGCTGGGATCAGTGGTATCCGGAAGGCGCGCGCATTACGAGCTTACAGGGCGCGAACGTGTTGTTTTATCCGACGGCTATCGGCTGGCATCCCTCAGAAAAAGAGCAGTACGGGGACGCTCAGCTCGACGCCTGGCGAACGATCCAGCGGGCTCATGCGATTGCCAATGGAATCTTTGTGGCGGCAGTGAATCGGACAGGTTTCGAAGGATCGGCCGGGGGCGGAATCGAGTTCTGGGGAAACTCTTTCATCTCGGACCCGTTCGGACGCGTGATCGCGCAAGCCTCCCCGAGCGAAGATCAGGTGCTGGTTGCCGAGTGCGATCCGAAACAGATGGACGAAGTGCGCCGCAACTGGCCTTTCTTGCGCGACCGCCGCATTGACGCTTATTCGCCGATCATGAACCGGTGGCTCGGCTGAGCCGATGAAAGAGCAGAACACACCGGCTGCGATGGGCTTCCGCATGCCGGCTGAATGGGAACCGCACGAGGCAACGTGGTTCGCCTGGCCGCACGAGGTCACCGACTGGCCGGGAAAATTCGAGCCGATTCAATGGGTCTACGGAGAAATTGTCCGGCACCTCTCGCGCGTGGAACGAGTGCGCATTCTAATCGAGGACGCGGAAACCGAGCAGAAAGCGCGACGAGTCCTGATGAAATGCGGAGCGGAACTTGCGGCAGTCGAGTTTTTCACAATCAAGACCGACCGAAGCTGGACGAGGGACTTTTGCCCAATGTTCGTGCGGACGCAAGATGGCCAGCGTGGGATTCTGAATTGGCGATTCAACGGATGGGCGAAGTATGCAAATTCGGAGAATGACAACCGCGTACCGGATTTGCTGAACCAGCGCCTCGAATTGAGAATGTGGGCACCGGAATGGCGGGGCGCGCGTGTGGTCCTGGAAGGAGGCAGCATCGATGTAAACGGCGCGGGATCATTATTAACAACGGAAGAGTGCTTGCTGAGTGATGTCCAAATGCGGAACCCCGGGTTGGGGCGCGAGGATATGGAGTGTATATTTCGCGAGTATCTGGATATTGGAAACACGCTTTGGCTGCGGAACGGAATCGCGGGTGACGATACTCACGGGCACGTGGACGATCTGGCGCGCTTCAGCGATCTGCATACAGTTGTGATTGCAACGGAAAATGATCGGACGGAAGTAAACTACGAGCCGTTGAAGGAGAACCTGGCACTGCTCAGCGCGATGCGGGATCAGGAAGGACGACCGCTGCGAGTGGAGACGCTGCCAATGCCGGAGCCGGTCTATTTCGACGGGCAACGTCTGCCGGCGAGCTACGCGAATTTTTATGTCGCAAACGAATTGGTGCTGGTTCCAACATTCAACGACGCAAACGATTGCGTAGCTCTGAACAAATTGGCACAGCTATTCCCGAACCGTAAAGTGATCGGCATTGCGGCGACGGATCTGGTGTTGGGGTTAGGAACGTTGCACTGCATGACCCAGCAGCAGCCTGGCTGAGATAAAAGCCGTGCTGGTTATCGTTGCTGCCGTTCCACTTCTGATCTGGAGCTATCTCCTGTTCGGACGGGGCGGGTTCTGGCGTGTATCGAAGCACCTGCGCCCCGGGGGCTTGCCGCCGACGTACGGCAAGAGAGTAGTAGCAGTTATTCCGGCGCGTAATGAAGCAGAAGCAATCGGACGAGCGGTCACCTCGTTGCTGCGGCAGCACATCGAACCTGCGCTGCAGATCGTGATGGTTGACGACGCGAGCTCCGATGGAACTGCTGGCGTAGCGAGGGCAGCAGCGGAAAAACTGAATGCCCAAGAGCGGCTGATCGTTTTAACCGGTCAACCACTCGAGCCGGACTGGACGGGGAAGTTGTGGGCGCTTGCGCAAGGGGCTTCGTTCGCTGAGACATTCGCACCCGATTATCTTTTGTTCACTGATGCGGACATCGTCCACGCTACAACGAGCGTGACCGGACTGGTTGCGATGGCAGAGGCTTACCAGTGCGATCTGACTTCCTGCATGGTCAGGCTGGCAAACCAGACGTTTGCGGAGGATGCGATGATTCCGGCGTTCGTATTCTTTTTTCTCATGCTTTATCCGCCGGCATGGATTGCAAATCCAAAGGCCAAAACCGCGGGCGCAGCCGGGGGCTGTATCCTAATTCGCCCGGAGGCGCTGAGACGAATCGGCGGAATCGGAGCGATTGCCGGCGAGGTGATCGATGACTGCGCGCTGGCGCGGGCTGTGAAACATAGCGGAGGACGAATCTGGATGGGCCTGACGGCCGAGACCCACAGCATCCGAAGCTACGGAAGCTTCGGCGAAATCGAGCAGATGATTTCGCGAACGGCATTCAACCAACTGCGGCACTCGGTTGTGTTGCTGGTGGCAACGGTGTTTGGGCTCTTGATCACGTATGTCTTGCCAATCGTGCTGCTGTTTTCCGGGCGCGGGATTCCAATGCTGCTTGGGGCGGGGGCGTGGCTGCTGATGAGCATTGCCTACGCGCCGATAGTACGGTTTTACGGGCTCTCGTTTTTGTGGAGCTTCGGATTACCCCCAATCGCTGTTTTTTACCTGGGTGCAACGATCCACTCCGCAGTTAACTATTGGCGAGGGAAAGGCGGCGAATGGAAAGGGCGGCCGCAGGATGTCAAGAGGTAATCACACGCGAGGGACCGCTAGCTGAAGTTTATTCTGCTGTTTTTTAAAACGGAAACATTCGCTGGGCGATTCGCGAGACCTGATTACGGTTCTGATAACCTACCCTGACCTATGGGCAAAAAGCGGCGATAAAGCGCGCGTGTGGTCGCAGGATCAGAAGTTCGCGCACACGGGCGTGCGGCGCGTGCCCACGCGATTTACCAGCGATTCTTGCTACCGCCAAAATCGCGCTGACGTCCACCGCCCTGAGAGTGCTCGCGCCGCTCCGGCGGACGAGCCTCATTCACGACTAAGGCACGCCCCATCAACGCGCGGCCATTGCAGGTTTGCACGGCCTGGGTGGCAAGCGCATCGTCGTTAATCTCCACGAATCCAAACCCGCGCGCTTCTCCGGTAGAGCGATCACGAAGGATATTCACGCTATCGACCTGGACACCGGCTTCCGCGAAGAAGGCCTGCAGGTCACTTTCAGTAGCTTTGTACGGCAAGTTGCCCACGAACAGCTTCGTCACTAAATGCTCTCTCCTTAACTGTTGTTCGGGAACCTGGTACCGGGATTGGGCGATCGAGAAGGGGTCACTCCAAAGGGGAAAACCGAGAACTCCAAAACTTACCCCATTATCGCCCCACAAAGTTAGACAGAGCAGGCAAACGCTCCCAGCAGTAGCTCAAGCTGAGGGCGGCGGCACTAGCGAGGCGTGATCAACCCGCCGAGCTTGCCCTGCTCCGTGGCGCCGTGGCGCGAGAAGCGTGTCGAGAATGCCTCCAGGTATTTGAGGCCGGAGCCAGTATTGAAGAGTACGATTCGATCGCTAGGCTTCAGAAATCCGCTTTGAAGCAAGCGCCTGGCCGCAGCCACACAAGCTCCGCCTTCAGGCGCGGCAAAGATGCCTTCACACCCGGAAATCAGTAGCGCGGCGTCCATCATTTCCTCGTCGGAAACGGAAACGGCGGTACCGCCGCTATCCCGAAGAGCGCGCAAAACGAGAAAATCGCCGAGCGCCTTAGGGACGCGGAGCCCGCTAGCCACTGTGTAAGCATTGTTCCAGAAGTCGCTCCTCTCGGCGCCTTGTTCGAAGGCACGGGTGATGGGCTGACATCCGGCGGCTTGCACAGAGATCATTTTCGGGCGCGCGCTGCCGATCCATCCGAGCTCCTCCAATTCCGCGAAGGCCTTCCACATCCCGATGAGTCCCACACCACCGCCGCAGGGATAAAAGATCGCTTCCGGCAGCTTCCAATCGAACTGCTCGGCAACCTCATACCCCATGGTTTTCTTGCCTTCGATCCGATACGGCTCTTTAAGAGTGCTGACGTCAAACCAGCCCTCGCGCTGCGCCCGATCTGCGACAATTCGGCCGCAATCGCTGATCAAGCCGTCAACCAGGGTGACGGTCGCGCCGAATGCCTGGCACTCGATGAAATTCGATTGGGGCACGTCGCTCGGCATGAAAATATGCGCTTCTAAACCGGCGGCGGCGGCGTAGGCGGCCAGCGCACTGGCGGCATTTCCGGCAGAAGGTATCGCCAGTTTACGGATACCCAATTTGCGGGCCATAGTGACAGCGCACGAGAGGCCGCGCGCTTTGAAGGAGCCGGTCGGATTCCGCCCTTCGTCCTTAACGAACAGATTCTCAGCGCCGAGGAATCTGCCCAGTGAGGTGGTACGAAGGAGCGGGGTCCAGCCCTCCTGAAGAGTGATGGCTTCGCCGGGTTCCGCCGGCAGGACGGGTGAATAGCGCCACATGCTGGCCGGGGCGGTTTTCAGGTCATCGCGCGACCAAGTCTGTCTGGGCGCGGACAGATCGTAGCGAACCAACAGCGGCCCCCCGCATTCGCAGAGGTTCAAGATCTGGTTGGGGGGTAAGGTTTTCGAACAGCGGCTACATTCGATGGCGAGAGGTTGGCCCATAACACTGCCAATCGTAGCGTTTTGAAAAAATCTTGATCGAGAACTAGGTAAACCCCGGTGAATTTTACCCGTTTGTTGTAGTAAATGCTCAGGCAATGTGCAAAGATACCCATAAGCCCAAAAGCAGCAGAAGGAGCGCACGTGGAGTATCCGCTAAGCCGGGACGAACACGCTGCTATGGCCAGATACCTGTCGAGTATCCGGAAGCAGCTACAGGACGTCTCTGACCTGTTCACCACGCGTTATGGCAAGAGCAGCAGCATCGCTGAAGTTGCGGTGAAAACGCTGGTATCTTCGACGTTGCTCGAGCACGAACTCATGTTGCTAGATGCCGACACGGCGTTAGCAATTGAGCGGGAGATCGACGGCATACGGAGCACGTTTTAAGGCGCGACGGATGATTTATCGCCTGGGCGCGGCTTTAATTCTTTTCCTTTCGCTTCTTGGGATCTGTTCCGCCAAAGAGACTGTGTGTCTCAAAACGGGTTTTTGCCTGGAAGCAGATTCGCACACTCTGGATAAGGATCTGGTGCGCTGCCGGATCGGGCTGGGCACGTTGGAAATTCCGGCGGCTCAGATATCCAACATCGAGGCTATCCCCGATATTCCAACCGAAGCGGAGAAATCCCAAGCTTCTGGGGGTAACGCGACACCCGAAGAGTTGGTCAGGCAGGCTGCGAGAGGGCAGGGTCTCCCCGCCGACTTCGTGGCCAGCGTGGCAAAAGTAGAATCAGCCATGCGACAGCGGGGCCGTATCTCCGCGAGGCGCGATCGGCCTGATGCAGCTAATGCCGGAAACGGCAGCGGATCTTGGTATTAACGCGCAACTGGATACCGAGAATGCGAATGGCGGCGCCAAATATCTGCGAGCCCTTTTGTTAAAGTATCGTGGAGATTCGGCCTTGGCATTGGCAGCCTATAACGCGGGCCCGGGCGCGGTCGCTCGGTTCGGCGGAATCCCGCCCTATGAGGAAACCAGGCGCTACGTGGTCAAGGTGCTCAGAGAATATGCGCGCGAGCAAAAGCATCAGCCGGGAAACGATACTATCGCGGAGCGTTAGTACGCCCAACGCCAGAGGTTAGCGCCCGCCGTATAACCAGCTCCCACTGCCGCGAAAAGCACCAAGTCGCCCTTCTTGAGGCGTCCTTCCGCAATGGCATCGCGAGTGGCCAGAGGAATGGTCGCGGCGGTGGTGTTCCCATATTTATCAATATTCAGGATGAAGTTCTCCGCAGTCATCCCGAGCCGCTCGGCAGTTGCGGTGATAATACGCTTATTCGCCTGGTGAGGAATCAGAAGCTTCACGTCGGATGGTTTGAGGTTGTGTTTTTCAAGCAGCGCTTCGCAGATCTCGAACATCTTCCGCACCGCGAATTTAAAGACCTGACCGCCCTCCTGCTTGACATAGTGGAGACGCCGGTCGACCGTTTCATGAGTGGCGGGTAAGCGGCTGCCTCCCGCCGGCATATGTAAGAACTGCGCTCCAGAGCCGTCAATTTCATTCAGGTGCCCGATGAAGCCTAAGCCGTCCTCGGAGCTCTCCACGAGAAAGGCGCCAGCCCCGTCGCCGAAGAGGATGCAGGTTGTCCTGTCGGTGTAATCCAGGATGCGCGACATCGTGTCCGCCCCTATGACCAACACCTTTCGATGGGTACCGGCTCCTACCAAGTGGGCCGCCACCGTCAATCCATAGAGAAATCCCGAACAGGCGGCGATCAAATCAAATCCCCAGGCGCCCGTCGCGCCGAGTTGATTCTGAACAAGGCAAGCCGTGGATGGAAAAAGCATGTCAGGGGTGACGGTACACAGAATGATGGCATCAAGATCCGAGGCCGGGATTCCTCGCTCGCTCAGAGCTTGGCGGGCGGCCGCGACGGCCATGTCGGATGTGGCCACGCTCGGCTCGGCTATGTGGCGCTCGCGAATGCCGGTCCGCTCGACAATCCAGGCGTCGTTAGTCTCCACCATGCGGGACAGGTCCTCATTGGTGAGAACCCCAGGCGGGACGAAACAACCCAAAGCACTGATTTTCGCTGTAGGCAACCTATGTCATCCTCTCCATCGCTCTTTTTCGGTTGTCCGCCGTTCGGTAAACTAATCCGAATCACCATGTTACAGTTGGTGAAAATGCAAGTCGAGAGTGCGCTGTTTTTTGAGTCGGTCGAGCAGATTTATGCGCGGGTTTTCCGGACCGTAAAACCTCGAACGGCTTTGCCTCAGATTGCTGTGCGGTTTCGAAAATACGCGAACGCGAATAGCCGGATCCGACTCGATCAGGGCTGGTTAAGAGTTGATATTACCGATCTGCTCGAGGGTGCGCCGGCACCGATCCAGGAGGCCTTAGCGTCTATCTTGATTCGCAAGCTATTTCGCAAAGATTCCGACCGCGGAGCCGCAGCGCGGTACAGGCGGTATTTGAACCGGGCCGATGTTCGCAAGACGATTCATCTTGTCAAGCAGGAGCGGGGGCGTAAGGCTTACCTGGATCCACGGGGGAAGTTTTATGATCTCGAGCAGATTTTTGAAGGATTGAACTTTGGCTATTTTCACGGCTTGATGGCACGGCCGGAGCTGGGCTGGAGCATGCGGCCCTCGCGCACGACCCTGGGACATTACGATCCGTCCCACAATGTCATCATCCTCACGAGCATTTTGGATTCGGAGAGCGCGTCCGAGTTGATTATCAGATACATCATGTTCCACGAAATGCTGCATCTGCGCTATCCAACTGAGCACCGAGGCGCGCGCCGGTGCGTACATACCAGGGAGTTCAAGTGCGCTGAACGAGCATTCGACCGCTACAAGGAAGCGAACCGCGAACTGAAGAGATTTTTGGAGCTGACGGCCTAAGCAGGCGTGTGCGGATTTTCAGGCGAGTTGAGCGGCCGAAATGGCAGTAAGTCTTGCGCTCATTTCCTCGAGCCGTTCGATCAACGAGCGGGCATCGAGCGACGGGAAGCCGAGATAACAAAAGATATAGGAAAACTGAACGCGCAGCACTGTTACTGAAAAGCGCAGCTTCAACCAGATCAGCTTGCTTACGAGCGCCGACTGATCATCCGCCGATTGTGTCAAAGCGAATCGCGCAACCGTATGAAGACGATTGAAATCGACAATCAGGCGCTGTAAAAACTGCTGAAAGATGCGCAGGCGGTCTCGACGAAATTTCCGGTAAACCGACAACTCAAATCCCGGTTGACGGGAGATGAATGCGAAGTCCTCTTGACTCAGGAGTCCCTCCATTAAGTAGTAGGAGGAAATTGAGAAATTTTCCAGCCATTCCGGCGTGATCTCCTCTATTCGGCAGGTTCTAAAGAGTCTGAACAGAACCGGTAGAACGCATGCCGAGCTCAGGCAAACGAAGAGCAAGGGCGTAAGAACCAGTGCGGAATTCAAAAATATCTCTCCGTAGGATATACGGTACAGGAATGCACGACGGGTTTCAAGACCTTTTCGAAAGAACAGCGACGTTTTTTTCTAAAACACTGAGAAGGTTAGGGTATTTTGGCTATCCGCGCGGTTTAGCCGAAGGGCAGTTAACGGCGCGCCGCGCGAAGCAGGGCGGTGTTCATTGACTCCAACTGGCCAATCAGGCGCTGTTGATCCTGTAACCGCCAGCTATGCCCGATACGGACCGGTACGGCTTGGCCCTGCTTGTTGAGGAAGAGCAGCCAGACGATGAGGCACCCGCTCAGCACAAAGCTTATCGCAATGCTTACCACATCGGTTATATCGGCAGACCAAACGGTGCGCATCAACAGGAGGACAGTTTCCGAGCCGAAGTAAATCACATAACCGAGACTGAAAACCGCCAAATTTCTGGGCATTTGTACCGGAAACCACAAGACAAATCCCAGGATTCCGAGCAGGACCAAGACACAAACTGTCGCGATCACCCGTTCTAGGATGAATGCGACCTTGACCGCTCGTACAATCGGCTGAACAGAGCCCGAAAGACCTGAAGCGGAGTAATCGGGGCTGATCGTCAGGAGCGCAATCCCGATTGCTATAGGAAAAGCCCAATTCAGCAATTTGCGCGAAAACCGAAGAATTCCGGGAAGCTTTTCCAGCACAGCCGTTAGGAGGGCATATACCATCCAAAGAGATAAAACCCACGCAATCAGGCGCATAGCGATCCAGGTGAGCCGATAGTCGAGTCGCGCATTGTGAGCGAAAACCTCGTAAAGGACAACCGATGACGCCAACAATTCGTATAAGAGAAACAGGCAGAAGACCCTGTAAACGCTATGGAGCCGAAGGTAAAGGAGACGAAAAATCAACGCGATGCCGAGCGTATTGCTGAGCAACTCCGCGAATCGAACTAGGGTCATCCCTCACTCTCAGCTTTCCTGCTTGGATAGTAGAGCAAAAATCGCTCCGAGGCAACACACCAATCAAGGGAAAGTCAAGCTAAATGGCCGAAAACCGGGTCAAATTCTGACTTATGCCAGCGGCGGGTAGGGGCTGTCCGGATGCGGCAGCGGCGGATTCAGTTGGGCACTCAGCGGCGGATAGGGGCTGTCGGGATGTGGCAGCGGCGGATTCAGTTGGGCACTCAGCGGCGGATAGGGGCTGTCGGGATGTGGCAGTGGCGGATTCAGTTGGGCACTCAGCGGCGGGTAGGGGCTGTCGGGATGCGGCAGCGGCGGATTCAGTTGGGCACTCAGCGGCGGATAGGGGCTGTCGGGATGTGGCAGCGGCGGATTCAGTTGGGCACTCAGCGGCGGATAGGGGCTGTCCGGATGCGGCAGCGGCGGATTAATCTTGACACTGGTCAGCGCGACGGCTGACCCTGACGTATTTTCGTGGGAGAGTGTCATCTCCCCGGCGGCAACCAGACTGCCTGTCAAGGCAAGGGCGACGAGCGGAGCTACGATTTTGAGTCTCATCGGTCGATATGTACCTTTGGAATAGACGTTTACGAAGAACTCTCTTCGTAAGATAGCGGTCGCGAAAACGGTTACGGTAGGTAATTTAGGATGTTTTCCGTGATCGGAACGTCCTAGTCCTTCCGGTACTTCTGAACCTTGTGAACCGTTCGTATCCGTGTAAAATTGAATTTACAGTTAAATGCTGCAGAAGGCGGGCATTGACGAGCAAAACACGACTGAAACGCTTTGGGCCAGAGATTTGGCTCAGATCGAGAGTTCCTACGGCAAGCTCGTTTATTTGGCGGGATTGAGAAATTCCGACAATGGACGATATGAGCACTACGCTTCAATTGTTACCTATTCGGGAGCTCTGGTCACCAGCCGTGCCCTGAAAAGAATTCATGAGGCAATCTTCCGCGAATGGGTTACATATCCGCTTGAGCGCAAGAAGGCTGACATTGAAATCTATATCGCCGGTATTGACCAAGTTAATAAGACCGAACTGCTCGATGCCTGGTTGCGACTAACTCCGTATAAGAATCTGGTACCTGCTTCAATACAAGGACCCGAACGAGAAAAGCACATCTCGGACTTCGAGGCAATCCTCGGATTGCTCAAGAACGTGTACGGCGTCTCTTCACCAGATCCAAACGCATAGCTATTCCGACAACTTGACCTAACACTTCCGCTTCCCCAGGACAGCGGAACACTTCGGGTGCAATATGCGAACTGGAATGTGGCTGAACGATTAGCAATCCGTTTTGGAGAGTGCACCAGCGGCAGCGATAACCGGTGCGATCTTCCAGGAAATAAATCGGCCGCTCGTGTTCGTCCGCCCAGCCTTCGTTCAAAACTCGCCGCTTACTCTCGTCGATCTGCACGAATGATCCCGGAGGAATCAGCGGATACATTGAGGAATCTTCGGTCCCGATGAAGGCGTAATGCTGCTTGCGCAAATCAAGAGAACTCAAGAGGGCAAGAGGAAGCTTTCCCCACCGTTCTATGTGACGACTCAAGTAAGACGTCTCCCGAAAATCCAGCATTGTTCCTAGCTGCGAAGGTAATTCAACCAGCGTACGATCGGAAATTTGAGCCGAGAAAGGACGAGTCTGCGTCCTTGTCGTGTTACTGGCATCGGAAGGAAGATCCTGTAGGTCGATTCCGTACCAGCCCAGTACAGTACTAAAATCAAGTCCGTAGATCGCGCAGAGTGAATAAAGGCGATATAGCGAAGGGAGGGTACATCGGTTCTCGATATCAGCCAGCCGGCTCAGGCCGATGGAAAATTCGGGGTTTTGGTGCTTTGCGGCGATGCGTTGGCTCGCCTCCTGAACGTCACGATACTTTAAGCGCAGCCGCTCTCGAACATGCCGTAATCTTCCTCCCGCTTCCCGCATAATCGGTTATATCGATATCCTCCCAAGACGGCGGGCCCCGGTTATATTCAAGACCGTCGGCATCGCCAACCAACACTTGTTCCGGTTTCAGAACAGGCACGAATATCTATACCATAATTGTGCCTTCTCGGAAACGAGCAAAGGGTACCCACCGCGTCAGCGATACGCTCTAATTACCCGGCTGACACGGGGTTCTTCCCATAATCTAAAAGAGAAATGTCGCGAAACGTAAAAAGACGAGTCGCTTTTCAGGGGGAACGCGGGGCGTTCAGTTACAAGGCCGCTCTGAAACTGCTTGGAGACAACATACAAGATCTCCCCTGTGCCTCCTTCCAAGACGTTTTCGATGCCGTGAAGGGGGAAAGGGCGGGTTGCGCGGTCATCCCAATCGAAAACACGCTTCACGGCAGTATTCACGAAAATTACGATCACTTACTTGAGTATGGATTTACGATCTCGGGCGAGACAAAGGTCCGAATCGCGCACCATCTGATCGCTAGGCCCGGAATGCGGTTTCGCGATGTTCATAAAGCATTTTCGCACCCGGTAGCGCTCAATCAATGCCGGCTATTTTTTCAAAAACATTCGCAAATTGAGCCGATTTCATTCTACGACACCGCCGGGAGCGTAAAAATGATCATCGAACGAGATGAGCCTAACGCGGCGGCTATCGCTTCTGAAGCTGCGGCCGAGATTTTTGGAGGGACGATTCTGCGCCGTAACATCGAGGACAATTCGCAGAATTTTACGCGATTTTTTCTGTTGACGAAACAAGCCGCAACTCTCCCGAGTTCAACCGGGGCGTGGAAGACTTCGATTGTCTTCTCAACCAAGAACGTCGCCGGGGCTCTCTTCAGAGCCATGGCATGCTTTGCGCTCCGCGATCTCAATTTGAGCAAAATCGAGTCGCGACCCCTCCGCAATAAGCCCTGGGAGTACCTGTTTTACGTGGACGTCCTGGGACGTTCGGATGATGTGATTGTTCAAAATGCGCTAGGTCACCTCGGGGAAACGACAGAATTCCTCCGAGTGCTGGGTAGCTACCGTCCGACGCCTTGAGGACCCGGACCAGCCTGTGCTGCACAAGCTAAATGTCGTAGTACAAGGCAAATTCGTATGGGTGAGGTCTCAGCCGGACCGCTTCGGCTTCGGATTTCCGCTTGTAGGACACGAAAGTCTCGATCAGTTCTTCTGAGAATACATCACCTTTGGTCAAGAATGCATGGTCTTCTTCGAGGCAAGTAAGACCTTCGTCCAAGGACCCGGGCATGGACGGAACGCTTTTCATCTCCTCAGGTGACAGGTCGTAGATATCTTTGTCGAGCGGCTCGCCCGGATCAATCTTGTTTAGGATCCCATCCAGCCCGGCCATGAGCATCGCGCTGAAGGCGAGATATGGGTTCGATGCCGGATCTGGCGGCCGGAACTCAACCCGCTTGGATTTAGGATTGTTCGAGTACATCGGTATGCGCACGGCGGCGGACCGATTACGGCGCGAGTAAGCCAGATTCACGGGCGCTTCATAGCCCGGGACCAAACGCTTGTAGCTGTTGGTGGTAGGAGCGATGATTGCGGACAAGGCGCGAGCATGGCGCAGTAGCCCGCCAATGTACCACAAAGCGGTCTGGCTGAGCCCTGCATAGTTGTCCCCGGCAAACAGAGGCTTACCCCCTGCCCACAGACTCTGGTGCGTGTGCATTCCGCTGCCGTTATCGCCGAAAAGAGGTTTCGGCATAAATGTCACGGTCTTGCCGTACTGATACGCAACATTGCGGACGATGTACTTGTACAGCATCATATTGTCGGCGGATTTCACTAAAGTATCGAAGCGCTGATCTATTTCGCACTGACCGCCTGTCGCCACTTCGTGGTGGTGGCACTCGATTGTGAGACCGCACTCAATCATAGTGGCCACCATTTCGCTTCGTAAATCCTGATAGTGGTCGGTCGGGGGTACCGGGAAATACCCTTCCTTGTAGCGGGGACGGTAACCCAGATTATTGTGTTCGCGACTGGAATTCCAACGCCCCTCTTCCGCATCGATGAAATAGAATCCGCTGTGCTGGTTCTGATCGAAACGGATATTGTCGAAGATGAAAAACTCGGCTTCGGCGCCGAAGTAGGCGGTATCCGCAGTACCGCCGTTCTTTAGAAAGAGTTCGGCTTTCTTTGCAATCCAACGCGGATCCCGGTCATAGTGCTGGCGCGTGATCGGATCGATGATATCGCCCAGCATGACCACCGTTCGCGTCTCCGCAAAGGGATCCATGAAGGCTGTGGAGGGGTCCGGGATGATCAGCATATCGCTTTCGTTGATTGCCGCCCATCCACGGATACTTGACCCATCGATTCCGAAGCCGTCTTCGAAGGCGTCCTCGCCAAGCATGGCGATGGGATAGGAGATGTGCTGGCTTAAGCCGGGGAGATCAGTGAAGCGCAGATCCACCTGGCGGACATCATTCTTTTTTGCGTATTCAAGAACTTCTTGTGCGTTCATAGTTTCCTCACGTACGGTAGCAGTTCAGTAGGGCAGCAACAGGGACGCCGGTTTACTTCGGGAATCCACTAAAATACCGCACTCGCCCGGCGCTTTTACGTTCAGCCTATCGGAAACTGGAATTATCGATGCTTGCCAGACCAAATGCCGAATCCGGGCAGATGAAACTTTCGCTCGAGGCGGAGCGCCGCATTTTTCAAGTAAGCGAGTTGAATGCGGCCGTTCAACAGCTTTTCGAAATCGAGTTTCGAACCATTTGGGTGCTAGGGGAGATTTCGGGATGCCGTATCGCCGGGAGCGGTCACACTTATTTCTCGTTGAAAGACGAGCACAGTCAACTCAAATGCGCTCTGTTCAAGAGCAGCGCCCGACTCGCGAGGTTCAAGCCGCAGGACGGTCTTTGGGTCATCGCTCGAGGAAGCCTGGAGGTATATGAGGCGCGAGGCGAATATCAGCTCATTATCGATCTGCTCGAGCCCCAAGGCGCAGGCGCTCTGCAGCTCGCCTTCGAGCAGTTAAAAAAGAAACTCTCGAGTGAGGGGCTGTTTGATGCCGGGCGTAAGAGAGAGCTGCCTAAGCTGCCGCGGCGGATTGGGGTCGTTACCTCCCCGGCTGGAGCGGTAATTCGCGACATCCTGCACGTCTTGGAGCGCCGCTTTCAAGGGATTCACCTGCGGGTTTTCCCGGCGCAGGTACAAGGCGAAGGATCCGTTGAGCAAGTCTGCGCGGGGCTGAAGCACTTCGGCGAACACGCTTGGGCCGACGTGGTAATTCTCGCTCGTGGAGGCGGTTCCCTCGAAGATTTATGGACGTTCAATGAGGAAGCGGTGGCGAGAGCAATTGCCGCTTGCCCCGTTCCGGTGATTTCAGCGATCGGACATGAAACCGACTTTACGATTGCAGACTTTGTTGCGGATTACCGCGCGCCTACGCCTTCAGCAGCCGCGGAAATTGTAATCCGTACACGAGACAGCGTCCTCGATCAGATCGCCGGCTGCCGAAGTAAAACAGTGCAAGCTCTGCGCTACCGGCTGCTGATTGCGTCGCGCGACCTGCGCGACGGCGGGATTGAGAGAGCGGCTGCCGCTCTTCATAGGAATTTGATGAAGCGGGCACAGCACGCAGACGACTTCGAGCACGAACTCCGGCACAGGATACACGCGACGCTCGAAAATCAAATCAGGCGAGTCTCCGGGTTGACCAGGTCTCTGCAAGCGAATGATCTTCGCGTGCGATTCGCGCGGCAGCGGCAACAATTAGACGGACTCCATAGCGAGTTACAGAAGACCGCCGCGACACAGCTTTGGCAAAGCCGGCGGCGTTTCGAAACCTTTCATCTCAGGCTCGAACAACTGAGCCCGCTCACGGTGCTTGGACGCGGATACGCGATCGTTCAGAAAGCGGCGGGCGGGATTCTTCGCTCTTCTTCGGATACAAATGTCGACGAACAAATCCATATCCGGCTCCATGAAGGCGAGCTGAAGGCAGTCGTGACCAGCCGTCGCGAGGGTTAAAAGATGACAGGAGCGCGAGCGGTTTGCTTGTTGAGCGGGGGACTGGATTCGAGTACTTGTCTCGCCATCGCGCGGCGGCAAGGGTTCGCGTGCCATTGCCTGTCGTTTGATTATGGTCAGCGTCATATCTTGGAGCTCACGGCGGCGGCACAGGTGGCACAGCAACTCGGCGCTGCGGAACATCGAACCATCAAGTTCGATCTACGTGCCTTCGGCGGCTCCGCGCTCACCAGCGACCTGGCTGTCCCCAAAGATCGGAGCCAGGGCGAAATGAACGCGGGCATTCCGGTAACGTATGTTCCTGCAAGAAACACAATCTTCCTGTCGTTCGCGCTTGCATACGCGGAGGCGACGCGGAGCGAGCATATCTTTATTGGCGTAAACGCGATCGATTACTCGGGCTACCCGGATTGCCGGCCGGAGTTCATCAGTGCCTTCGAGAACCTAGCGAATCTCGCGACGAAGGCCGGTGTTGAGGGTACTTCGCGATTTACAATCCACACGCCGCTCATCACGATGACGAAAGCCGAGATCGTTCGTAAGGCATTGGCGCTGGGAGTGAATTTGAAGCTTACGCACAGTTGTTACGATCCCGGTAACGACGGCCGGCCCTGTGAAAAATGCGATTCCTGCATCCTACGACGGAAAGGATTCGCGGAGGCTGGCATTGCGGACCCACTGCTGGCGTAGCCGGAGCACGCTGTGAGAATCGCTGAGATCTTCTACTCACTTCAGGGCGAAGGAATCCTAACTGGCGTTCCTTCCGTTTTCGTCCGAACCTCGGGATGCAATTTACGGTGTAAATGGTGCGACACGCCGTACACTTCCTGGCATCCGGAGGGCGATGAACTACCCATGAGTCAGGTCATCAAGAAAGTGGCCGCGTTTGGCGCTGTGCATGTGGTCGTAACGGGCGGAGAGCCGATGCTCGCGCCGGAGATTGTTGCACTGACACAGGCTCTGCGCGAGGCCGGCTCTCATATCACAATCGAAACCGCGGGGACTGTATTTGCGCCCGTTACCGCGGACCTGATGAGCATCAGCCCGAAGCTTGCTAATTCAACGCCGTTTGATCGGGAAGACGGGCGCTGGGCGACACAGCACGATCGCTTGCGATACCAGCCGGAGGTCCTGCGCCGGCTAATGGCGGATTACGAGTATCAGTTGAAATTCGTCGTCGCAGATCCGGACGACCTAGCTGAGATTGATGCCATTCGGCACGAGTTGGCTGCGAACCGCTCTCACATCGTGCTGATGCCGGAAGGCACTCGTGCCGAGGTTGTTCGCGAGCGGGGCCTCTGGCTGGCCGAGATCTGCAAGAGAACCGGCTTCCGCTACAGCCCACGGCTGCACATTGATCTTTGGGGCGATCAGCGAGGCGTCTAAACCGCCCGTTTTCGATCCAATCGATACACTGAGACTTGGGTGAAAACCATTTACGGTTCCGGGTCGGCGCAGTCAGTTATTTAAACACGGCGCCTTTGGTCTGGGGCATGCTCCGAGGACCTCAGGCCGACTCCGTGGAGCTTTCTTTTTCGGTTCCATCGGTTTGTGCAGAACAGGTGGAGCGAGGCGACGTTCAAATTGGCTTGGCCCCGGTTGCGGAAATCGCGCGGCAAGATCTTGAAATTGTGCCGGGGGTCGGGATCACCTGTTCTGGGGCGGTGCGTAGCATCCTGCTGTTTTCACGTGTTCCCTGGGGCAAGATCCGGTCCTTGGCGGCCGATGCCGGTTCCCGGACCTCCGTATTGCTGGCCCGCATAATTCTGCAGGAACGCTTTGGAGTTCAGCCCACCGTCACGGCTCAACCGCCGAACTTGCTTGAAATGCTGGACAATTCGGATGCAGCGCTCGTGATCGGTGATGCGGCGTTGCGATTGGAGCCGGCAAGACTTCCGTTCGCGTGCCTGGATTTGGGGGAAGAGTGGAGGAAACTGACCGGCTTGCCAATGGTTTTTGCGGCCTGGGCGGGAAAACCCGGTCTTCCGCTCGATCGGCTTCGCGCATTGACGGTAGCTTCTTATCAATTTGGCCGCGACAGGATAGGCGAAATTGCGGAGCGAGAGAGCGCTCCCCGGCACATCTCCCAAGATCTCGCGAATCAATATCTCAGCCGTTATATTCACTTCGAGATTGGGCTCAAAGAGCAGGAAGGCTTGGAAGCGTTCCTGGATCTCGCCAATCTCCGCCAAACGAGTCTGGCGCGGAATGCGTCCCTATAAGGTAAGTAGCCGATGATTTCAAGACAGCAAGCCATCGACCTGTACCAAAGCGACGATTTGATCGGCATCGGCATGGAGGCTGACGCCGTTCGAAGGAAACTGCATCCTGAGGGGATTGTCAGCTATATCATCGACCGAAACATCAATTACACGAATTTCTGCACCGAGTACTGCAGCTTCTGTGCCTTCTATCGGCCGATGGGGCACAAAGAGGGCTACATTCTGCCAAACGAACTCATCCTGGAAAAAATCCAGGAGACGATAAGCCTGGGCGGCACGGGTATTTTAATGCAAGGCGGCTTGCATCCAGACCTGAAGATCGAGTGGTATGAGGATCTTCTGCGTACAATTAAGTCCCGCTCCGATATCTGGTGCCACTGTTTTTCGGCTCCCGAGATCGTGAACATTGCCGAAGTGAGCGGATTACATCTCTGGGATACCATTGCCCGCCTTCGGGATGCCGGATTGGATTCGATTCCGGGTGGCGGCGCCGAGATACTCGACAACGACGTGCGGCATCGCATCAGCCGACTCAAATGCACCACTCAGGAATGGATCGATGTTCATCGGACGGCCCACGCGCTTGGCATGCGCACGACCGCAACCATGATGTTCGGGACAGGCGAAACGATCGAGCAACGGATGAATCATTTCGAGATCGTTCGGCGGATTCAGGAAGATACCGGCGGATTCACGGCTTTCATTCCGTGGTTTTTCCAGCGCGAGAACACGTCGTTGGGCCGCTTTGTTAAGCAGGAAGCGACTGCGGTTGAGTATCTCAAGATGCTCGCGCTCTCCCGCGTCTATCTGGACAACATTCCGAACATTCAAGCCTCGTGGGTGACGCCTGGGCTGAAGGTGTGCCAGCTCGGCTTGCGCTTCGGCGGGAACGACGTAGGAAGCATCATGATTGAGGAAAATGTTGTTTCCGCGGCGGGCGCGCATCACTGCGCTACGGAAGAGCAGCTTCGTAGATTAATACGTGATGCTGGATTCGTTCCCAAGCAGCGGGACACGCTGTATCGAACGTATTTTCTGAACTGATCAGCTAGCCTGGGTCTTCTGAGGCCGGCTGGCTTTGATTCTCTTCATATCCAGCGATCGATTCGTCCAGTCATCAGCTTGGGCCCAATCGGCCTTCGCCTCTTCGGGAGTATCCGCCAGCGCCGCCTTCTCGCGAAGCAGAAGGTTGACGTACGACATCGCGTCTTCGTTTTCTTTGTCGTACGACAGACACTTCTTTAGATTGTCTAGTCCGTCGTCGATCGTCTTGTCGTATTTCGCCTTTAGCTCGGCCTTTACCTTTGCGTCTTTTAACGGACCGGGGCTAGTACCCGGTAGCTTCTCCTGAACCCGCGCGGTGCTGATCGGACCCAAAGCCTCGGCGTAGTCGATTACGCCAAGATAGTAATACGCTTCAGAATCTTTGGGGTCCACCTCGATCCGGCGCACGTTCCACTTCCGGGCTTGCTCCAACGCCGCCATCTTTTGATCCGGCGACCCGCCCGTCGCGGAGTTGTAGGCCATCGAGGCCATGGACGCCAGCGCCAGCGAGTTGGTGGGCTCCTTCTGCAGAACCTTTTCAAATTCCTGCTGGGCCATATCGTAGTTCTTCTTGTTGTCCGGGGTGTCCGCCCCGGGGACCCACTGGATCATGTACGATGTCGCGAGATAGAGCTGCGCATTCTGATTAGTTGGGTCCAGCCGAACAGCTTCTTTGAAGTGCTTGACCGCATCGGCATAGTGGTTGTTCTTGTAAGCCTGAACTCCCTGATTCATCTGATCGCGCGATTGCAGCTTGGCGCATCCGGTGGCGGCCAGCAGGAGACTGCTCAATAACGCAACCGTTAACCATTTCGACTTTTGCATGGGTTCAGATCCTTTGCGGAATGCTACTGCCCCGCCTCGACCTTCGGAGTCATAATACCGACCTTATCCAGACCAGCGCCCGCAGCGTCGTCAACGGCCTGCGCCACATACCGGTAATCGGTATCCGGATCGCCCTTTACGAATACAACCTTAGTCGCGCGAGTCTTGAAAATATCCTCGAGCCTCGCCTGCAGATCGCTCTCCTTGACCGGCGTGTTGTTGATCTCGAGACTCCCATCCTTGGCAACTACGATCACCACCGTCGGATCCTGGTTCTCAGGGGGCGGAGGCATATTCGGCGGCGGAGGCTGAGGCACCAGCGTATTCAAGCCGTGTGGAGTCAACGGAGTGATAACCATGAAAATGATCAGTAGCACGAGCAGTACATCAATGAGAGGCGTGACGTTAATGTCCGCTTTGGCTCCTCCGGAGCCGCCAACTGCCATTGCCATATCGAATATCCTTTCAGCCGATCTCGTTAAAGAGCTAAACTGCCTTTCTTATTCTGGATGTCTTCCGTAATAAGCCCAAGCTGATCGACACCCGCCGTCCGGAGATTGTCAATCACATCCGTGACGCTGGCAAATCGGGCCCGCGCATCGGCTTTGATGTAAACCGTCTTGTCCGAACGATTTGTCTGGAGGTCCTTTACCCTCCCGGCCAACTGACTGGGGTCGATCATTTTATTTCCGGGACTCAGGAACGCCCGGCCATCGCGCGTGATGGCGATCAGGATAGCGTCTTCTTTATCTGCTTCCTGCATTTTGATGTCATTGTGAGTCTTGACCAAGTTCACGTTTTGGCCCTTGGACAACATAGGCGTGATGACCATGAAGATGATCAGCAATACCAACATCACATCCACCATGGGAGTAACGTTGATGTCCGAAACGACTGGAAGCGCTTTCGGTAATCTTGCCATTTTCAGCTCCTAAGCAATAAATGAATCCTCGAATGGAACACTTCTTGATTGAACGCGGGGCGGTATTTACGCCGCCCCGCGTCTTCGATTCAACTTGAGTTCCACGGAAGCGGCCAGCTACTTGGTCACAGCTCGCTGAGTACGCTTCAAAAAGTAGTCGATCAGCTCAGAGCTGGAGTTCCCCATTTCCACATCGAAGGCTTCAATTCGATTGGTGAAGTAGTTGAACATCCAGACGGCAGGAATGGCCACGAAGAGACCGACAGCGGTCGTGATCAAGGCTTCGGAAATACCGCCGGCCACAGCACCCAAACCGGTCGACTTCGAAGTCGAGATCGATTTGAACGCGTTCATGATTCCCACGACTGTTCCGAACAGTCCGACGAAGGGTGCAGTGGAACCAATAGTCGCAAGGCTGCTGACCCCGCGCTTCAGCTCGGCGTGAACAATGGCCTCCGCTCTCTCGAGGGCTCGGCGCGAAGCTTCAATCTCTTCGCCAGGGATCTCGGTGCTCATCTGATGAGCCTTGAATTCCTGTAAGCCCGCCACAACTACCTTTGCTAGATGGCTCTTGTTGAAACGATCGGCGATCTTAATCGCTTCATCCAGCTTGCCTTCACGCAGCGCGCCCGCAACCGCCGGCGCGAATGCCCGGGATTGCTTGCGTGCCGCATTGTACGCGATTAGCCGGTCGATCATGACGCCGATGGACCAGGCGGACATGATGAACAGGCAGAGGACAACCAGTTTGGCGGCAATGCCCATGTTGCCCCAGAGCGATCGCGGGTCGAAACTGATACCTTCGGCTTCCTGGAAAAGCCAAAATGCCCAGACGTGTAATTGTAAAACCATGCTTGTCTCCTAAGTTGAATCGAATCGTGTTACAGAATCTGACGAACTAAAACCTATCCCTTTACTGACTCAATGTGAAGTTAACGATAATATCAGTGACCACATCGACCGGCTGGCCATTCAGCATTGTCGGCCGATACTTCCACTGCAGCACTGCCTCTTTGGCGGCCTGGACCAGCAGCGGGTGCCCGCGCACGAGTTGCAGATGGTCGATATTGCCCTGCTTGTCGATTACCGCGGTGAATTCCACAGTGCCCTGCACTCGGGCTGATTTGGCGAGCGGCGGATAAACCGGCGTAACCTTGCGGATTAGGTTGGCCTCCATCACCTGGCCGCCGATGCGCACCGGCCCGGTCGGGGCCTTGGCCTTGGGCGGGGGAGGCGGAGGCGGACCCGGCACACCGCCGAGGACACCACCAATGACTCCTCCTACAGCGCCGCCGGCTTCACCCGTGCCGCCGACAACACCCATTCCGGTGTCAGGAGGCGGGGCGGCTTCTTCGATCCTGTTAATCTGCTTCGGGATGACCCTCGGCGCCAAGAGCCGATTTGCAACGAACTGCTTGATCACGGGCTTCGGCTGAACCTTCACCTGTGGCGGCGGTGGTGGCGGCGGTGGTGGCGGTGGTGGCGGCGCTACCAACATACTCTTTAACTGGGCGCTCGGAAGCGTCTGGGTATAGATCAGAGGGATCAGAATCGCGACCCCAATGATCGCAATCTCCAGCAGCATCGAAAGGCCAATCGCGTACGGTTTCTTGGTCTTTCCGACTCCGTCGACAAATGTTTGCTCGAACATCTCATCCACCTCCACCCAATCTGTGCCACAGCAGGCCCGGATTGGATTGTATACGATTCTTTTACTTCGCGGTACGCACCGGCTTCACATTCTTCACGGTTTTCGCCGCGACTCGAGAGCGGCTCTCGGCGGGAGCAGCCGCCACACGGGGCCTACGATTACGGCGATCAGCCGTATTCTGCCAAAAGATCAGAATTGGGCTGGCGATAAAAATCGACGAATAAGTGCCAATTATGATACCCACAACCAGTCCGAACGAAAACCCGTTCAGCACCTGGCCGCCAAACAAATACAGGGATAACGCCGTCAAGAACGTCAGGCCGGAAGTCAAGACAGTCCGGCTCAACGTCTGATTGATACTCAGGTTGACTATATCCGAAAACGATCCGCGCACGCCGAGACGCAGGTTCTCCCGAATCCGATCGAACGTCACGATGGTGTCGTTCATTGAGTAACCAACTAGTGTCAGCAGCGCGGCGATCACCGTAAGATCGATCTGCTTATTGAAAATCGAGAACAGACCGATCGTGATGATGGTGTCGTGGAACACGGCTATCACGGCTGCGACACCATAGATCCATTCAAATCGGAATGCAATGTAGACCAGCATTGCGCCCAGAGCGATCAATACAACATTAATCGCCTGCTGGCGCAAGTCGGCGCCAATCTTGGGACCGACAAATTCGTAGCTGCGGATGTTAAAGCTGCCGGCAAAGCACTGTTGCTTGACCACATTCAAGATTTGCGGCGTAAAACCGGGCACCGAGGAAAGGTCGTCCAAACTCCGGATCAGGCCGGAATGGGCGTCCCGGTAACTCGTAATCCCCTTCGCCAAGCCCTGTAATTGGTCGTCTGAAAGCGCAACGCCGGCATTCGCCAGTGGCTGCCGAAGCGCATCGGCGAGAGCGGTCTGACTGGCGTTATTGATATCGAGCTTGCCGCCGGATTCGCGATTGAACGTGGCGTTGAGCGTGTCGATCATATCGGTGTGGGCGGTCTGCAGCGCCTGTTCATCGCGGGCGCCCGTCGATATGAGCACTTCTTGTGAGTTGCTTACTTCCTGCACCTCAATCTCGCCTGCAATCTTCTTGTGAAGCGCCGACCGGATCGCTTCCGCGGGGGGTCGCTTCACAAAATTAACGTCCATCAGCGCGCCACCGGTAAAGTCTATACCGTACCTTGGTCCGCCTTTAATCCACAAACTGAGCAGCCCAGCCGCCGTGAGCACAAGCGACAGGGTGATGAACGGCCACTTCTTGCCGAGAAAGTCAAAATTCGTGTGCTTGAAGATTTCCATCTAACTTCAGAGGCCGGCATCTACTTGAGATAGACACCGGTTTGTTACAAATGTTCCCCATTTCCAGCGTCAACGGGCCTGCGGAGGCCCGTTCGATCGTACGCCGGTTAAATACTTAAGGCTGTAACCGGTTTGGGCCGGGACAGCTCCCAGTCGAAAATCACTTTCGACACAAAAACCGCCGTGAACACGTTGGCCATAAGCCCGATCACCAGCGTTACCGCGAAACCCCTAACAGGTCCCGATCCGAACAAAAACAGAATGGCGCAGGAGACGATCGTCGTGATATGAGTGTCGATAATTGTAAGAAATGCTTTATTAAAACCGGTGTCCACGGCGGGCGAAACGGATTTGCCGGCTCGCAACTCCTCGCGGATGCGCTCAAAAATCAGGACATTGCTATCCACCGCCATACCGATGGTCAGAATGATCCCGGCAATGCCCGGCAGGGTAAGGACGGCCCCGAAATAGCTGAGACAGGCAATCAGTATGATTGCGTTCAGGATCAACGCCAAAGTCGCATTGATACCGCTCTTCCGGTAATAAACAAGCATGGCGACGATTACCGCCAGCACGCCGGCGATACCCGCGATAAAGCCTTCGTGCATGGAATCCACGCCCAGCGAAGGACCCACCGTACTTTCCTGCTCGTATTTGACGCTGGCGGGCAGCGAGCCTGCCTTTAAGTTGAGCGCCAGATCGGTCGCGTCCTGCTGGCTGGGTTCGTTCGTGATTCTGCCCTGATCGCTGATCTGATTCTGAATCGTGGGAGCTTGGAGCACCTTTCCGTCCAGCACAATCGCGAGCCGTTGGCCTACGTGCGAGCCAGTGTAGGCCGCGAAGTGCCTGGCCGCGTCCTGGCTCAGAACGAAACCGGTGTCCCAGCTATTGGGGAGATCGCCTTGCTGAGCGCGGGCATCGCGGATATCGGGCCCTCTCACGACGGGCGTTCGGGCGACTAAATAAACTCCACCGCCGCCTCTGGTGGTGGAAGTCGAATCGGCGGTCGCTTGGCCGATCAGCTTGGTTCCCGCGGGAAGTACTCCACCGTTTTGAGCCAAAGCCTCGTCGCGGCTAGCGAACGGGCCTCCCTTGACGTCATATAGGTCCAGAACCGCGGCTGTTTGGAGGATCTCCTTGACGCGGGCCGGATCGTCCACATCCGGCAATTGCACCAGCAACTCGGAATCGCGATCCTCCCGGCGCTGCTGGACGGTCGCTTCACTAATTCCTAAACCATTGATCTTCTTATCAATCGTATTTTTGGATTGCGCCAGGACCGTCTGCCAGAGAGTGAGCGCGTCCGAGGGTCTCATGGTGAGCCGGTAATCGGTCGCATTCACTTGAGTCATCAGCCACTGCGGAAATTGATCGTTGAGGATGCCGCGGAAGCTTCCCGCCTGAGTAGCCGGGACCCCCTTTATGACGATGGCAGCTTTGGTGGCGTCCTGCAGCGTCTTCGCTTCATCGACGCTGATATCGGAAAACGTAATATTTGCCTTGCGCGCACTTTCTTTGAGGCGGTCGGCATCCGTACTGGCGCGATTGTTGAACGCGTCCTGCTGCTGAACTTGCACCACCAGGTACGTTCCGCCGCGAAGGTCGAGGCCGAGGCGGATGTTCTTATTCCAGTTCGCCGCCAGAGCCGCCTTGCTGGTCGGGACTCCGACGATACCGTAGATGCAGACCAGGATGACCGCAACGATGAAGAAAAACTTGATGCGTAAATGACGTTTCATTTCAAATGCCCTGACAACTCTCCTGCCGGACTGCTACTTCTTCGGCTGGTCGTCCGCTCCTACTATGCTCGTTACAGCCGACCGGGCCACCTGAATCTTGAGGTTGTCTGGCTTAATTCGAAGTACAAGCGTATCATCGTTCACCGTAACAATGGTGCCTATGATACCGCCTGTCGTCAGAACGGTTTGACCATTTTGCAAGGTCTTGATCATCTGCTTCTGATTCTTCTGCTGGCGGCGCATTGGCATAAACACCAGGAAGTAAAAGATAGCGACCATCAGGACGATCGGCAAAATTCCGCTCAGGAAGGTGCTGGGGGCGGAAGCGGACGGCGGAGTCGTTTGTAGAAAAATCAGAAAGAACAACATGGACCCTTGCTCTAATGTATTCGAGTGAGTTCCGGCTGCACTTGACGTTAAGCCAGATCTGCTCGCCTCGAATCAGCAAGATAACAACGGGAATCAAGCAACTCGCCTAAAGCGGGATTCACTCGATTCCACTCCCACTCGAGGCTCGATCCGGCTCAATGAGCGAGCCGCTTCGGGACGATCTTAACAGTTCAGGGAACTTCCCCACCATGATAGACTGCCTGACCCGGCTTATCAACTCCAGGTAGTATCGAACGTTGTGAAGCGTGGCAAGGCTGGAAAACAGAATTTCGCCGGCCTGGAACAGGTGCCGCAGATAGGCTTTACTGAAGGTTCGGCAGGTATAACAATTGCAAGCCGGATCCAGCGGCGTGTCGTCGTCCAAGTATTGCGCCTGTTTGATCACGACCTTCCCTCGAGAAGTAAATAGATACCCATTTCGGGCATTGCGAGTCGGCAGAACACAATCCATCATGTCTACCCCTTGCGCGATGTATTGCGGAAGCTCCTCGGGCATGCCGACTCCCATCACATAGCGGGGACGGTCGCGAGGAAGCAGCGGTGCCGTCACGGCCACAATTTCCTGGCTGAGCTCGCGGGGCTCGCCAACGGACAGCCCACCGATGGCATACCCCGGCGCATCCAGCTCCATCAAGTCTTCGGCACAAGCGGTACGCAGATCGTGGTACATCGAGCCCTGCACAATCGGAAACAGCGCGGAATCGAGCCCCTTCTCGCGTTGTAAATAATGCGCATAACCTGCCCGAGCCCAGCGGATGGTCCGCTGCATGGAAGCAAGCGCCATTTCATGGCTAGCCGGATAGGACAAGCACTCGTCGAGAACCATCAGGATGTCGCTGCCTAACGCCAATTGAATATCGATCGTGCTTGCGGGCGAGAAGAAATGGGCATCGCCGTTCAGGTGCGAGCGAAACAGGACACCTTCTTCGCTGATCTGGCGCAGCGTGTCCAGGCTGAACACCTGAAACCCCCCGGAATCCGTCAGAATGGCGCGTGGCCATGCCATGAAGCGGTGCAAGCCCCCGAGGCGCTCAATCCGCTCGTGCCCGGGCCGAAGAAATAGATGATAGGTGTTCGCCAGTATGATCCGGCAGTCCAGATCGGTTTCGAGATCGCGCGGGCTGAGGCCTTTCACCGTTCCCTGCGTTCCGACGGGCATGAAAACAGGAGTTTCGATGGTGCCGTGAGCTGTGTGGAGCAGACCGGCGCGGGCCCCCGTTTCCGGGCAGGTCGCCTGAATTTCGAAACGAAGGGCCGACATGCGTGACTTCATTGTGGCCGACGGCTGGTTATGAGGGCACAGGCCGTTCGCGCCGTGGTGCCCGATTACCAACGGGGCCGCACTCTCCCGGCGCGCTAAAATCGCGAATGGCCTTACGGTTTTACAATACGCTCACCCAGGAGCTGCAGGACTTCCGGCCGCTCGAAGACAATACCGTCCGCATGTATACCTGCGGGCCGACTGTTTACAATTTCGTCCACATCGGCAATTTCCGGACGTTCACTTTTCAGGACATTCTGCGCCGCTGGCTTCAATATCGCGGCTACACCCTGAATCACGTGATGAATGTCACCGACGTGGACGACAAAATTATCGCGAATGCGGCCCGAGAGCAGAAATCTCTCGAGGACTACACGTCGGTTTACACCAAAGCGTTCTTTGAAGACGCCGCCGCGTTGCGCTTACAGCAGCCCGAGCACGTTGCCGCGGCAACGAAGCATATCCCTGTCATGGTGGATTCCATCGAACGGCTCGCGGCCAAGGGATATACCTACACCAACGATGGATCCACCTATTACCGCATCTCCTCATTCCCCGAATACGGCAAGCTGTCGCACAACGATTTCAGCGGCATCCGTTTGGGCGCGCGCGTTGATATGGACGAATACGATAAGGCCGATGCGCGCGATTTCGTCCTATGGAAAGGGCGCAGAGGAAACGAACCATTCTGGGAAACGCCCTTCGGCGAAGGGCGGCCCGGCTGGCACATCGAATGTTCGGCGATGGCGATGAGCTATCTCGGCGAAACCCTCGACATTCATGCCGGCGGCGTCGATCTCATTTTTCCGCATCACGAAAACGAGATCGCCCAATCGGAGGCGATTACTGGAAAGCCGTTTGCAAGATTTTGGCTGCACGCGGAGCATTTGCACATCGAGAGCCAGAAAATGTCCAAATCGCTCGGCAACTTCTACACCCTGCGCGACCTCCTCGGCATGGGATACCGCCCGGAATCGATTCGGTATCTTCTCGCCTCGGTACCTTACCGGAAAAAATTGAACTTCACGTTTGAAGGTGTGAAGGCGGCAGCCAAAAGTATTGAGCGGCTGCGCGATTTCGAACTGCGCCTCACTTCGACAAAGCTTGCCCCGGGAAGGAACGAATCCATCGCCGAGAGGTCGCACGAAGCCGTTCGCGATTTCGAACAGGGAATGGATGACGACCTCAATACGGCTGAGGCGCTCGCGGCCATCTTCGAATATGTCCGCGCCATGAACAGCGCGCTCAATGATTGCCAGTTCAAGGAAGAGAACCGGTGGGATGCTGCTCGCGTACTCGAGATCTTCGACCGCATCTTCGATGTGCTGAAGACCGGCGACATTACTGGGATGATGGCCGAAAAGACGGGACCGGAAGGGCCTGCTCCGCTAAGTGACGCAGAGGTGGAAGCGTACATCGAAGAGCGATCGAACGCTAAGAAGTCGCGGAATTTCGCGCGGTCCGATGAAATTCGCGCGCTATTACAGGATAGAGGCATCGTACTGGAAGACACCAAGGAGGGTGTCCGCTGGAAACGCAAATGAAGTTCGAATCTGAAGTGGTTCATGCAGGCGATAGGAAACGCAACCCTGGCCAGGTGGTCCCCTCCACCACCCCGATTCATCTCGGCACTACCTATTTCTATGATTCGGCGGCGACGCTGGATCGTGTGCTGGGGGATGAGGAGGAAGGATTCAGCTATGCGCGGTACGCCACCCCGACCAATGTGGCGCTCGAAGAACTCTGCACAACTCTGGAACGGGGCCGTGGAGCGCTGGCGACCGCCTCGGGAATGTCCGCGATTCAGATCGCATTCCAGGCCGCTTTGATAGACCGGCCGCATGCCGTACTGGCATCTAACTCTGTCTATGGCGCGACCATTGGCCTGCTCGACCAGGTTTTCGCTCCTTTCGATGTGCAGGTGGCTTATGTCGACGTCTGCGACATTGCCGCCGTCGAGAAAGCCATCGCCAAGACACAGCCGGGCTGTATTTTCATAGAAAGCATCTCGAATCCGCTGCTCCGGGTCGGCGACATTAAGAAATTGGCGGCCTTGGCGGGGTCGGCCGGCGCTGTGTTGATTGTCGATAACACCTTCGCCACCCCCATGCTGATCCGGCCCTTAGAGCTGGGAGCAAACATCGTTGTCCATAGCGCGACGAAGTATCTGGCGGGACACGGCGATGTACTCGGAGGCATTGTCGTCAGCGACGAAGCTCTCCACGAGTCCGTTCGTATGCTGTCGCGCCTGGCCGGCCCCGTGCTGGGACCTTTCGAAAGCTATTTGACGATGCGCGGCATCAAGACCCTGGCGCTCCGCTACGAGCGGCAGTGCCAGAATGCGCTCAGGCTGGCCGATTGGCTGGCGACGCATCCGAAGGTCGATCGCATGTATTACTGCTCCGGCCCCAATCACCCGGATGCTTGCAACATCAAGCAGAGCTTTGCGCCGGGACTGTTCGGTGCAATCTTGAGCTTCGAGATCAAGAGCGCTAACAAAGAATCGATTCTGGCATTCATGGATCGGCTGAAAATGGTCGTGCCCGGCACCTCTCTCGGCGACGTGCACACACTCTTGCTTTATCCCCTGATCGCCTCGCATCGGAATGTTTCGCCGAAAATGCGGGAGCGCATGGGCATCCGTGAGAACCTAGTACGAGTAGCTGCTGGAATCGAAGCGGCGGACGATATCATCGCCGATTTGGACCAGGCTCTCCGTTCAGTCTAGAGTAAGGAAGTCAATCGCCGTTATCAGGCGCCGAAGACCAGAGTAGTTGTGTTCGCCCACCAGAGAAAACGAGTACAGTTTCTTTTCGCGATCGTCGATGCGTGCCTGACCTGGATCGCCTTCGGGCTTGCCTATTGGACGCGCACTCGGCTGACGCTTGAACGGGTGTTTTTCTTGCGGCCGCAGACCTTTATTCTGCTGGCCGGTTTCTGCATCGTCGTTTGGGTCGCCTGGGGAAGTTCGCAGCGGATATACGAGTACCTCGAATCCGCTACTCCGCGCCGCATCCTCGCTCACACAATTCGACAGTGTATGGTTGGCACAGTCGCGGTCATTCTCTTTCAATACTTGCTGCGGCTCGATCCCGCCCTCAGCCGGAGTTTTATCGCGCTCTTTTTCTTCTTCGATTTAATTTTGCTGCTGACGTTCCGCCTGAACGCGCGGCCCATCATTGGGTTATATCAGCGCGGATTCGGGAAAGCCTACCACGTGGTCATCGTCGGAACCGAGGATAAGACGGCGCGGCTCACGCGTGTCCTTTGCGAGGGATCGCCTTTTCATATAGAAATCGCAGCGCGGTTAAACGAGCAAGAGTGCGCGGCAAAGCTTCCGAACCTGCTTGCCAACGATATCGTCGATGAAGTGATTTTCAGTGTTGAAAGTGGCCAGCTTGCCGCATTGGAAGACGTTTTTCTGCGGTGCGATGAGGAAGGCATTCGAACGCGCGTCGCGATCGACTTTTTCCCGCATGTAAACAGCGACATCACTCTCGATCGCGTCGGCGACGCTCCGTTGTTGACATTTTCGGCCGCTCCTCTTGACGATCTCCGCCTCGTCCTCAAGCGCTTTTTCGATCTCGTCATGTCGGCCGCGGCGGTGATCTTTTTGGCGCCCTTCATTGCGGTCGTTGCGGCGCTCATTAGGCTCACTTCCGAGGGCCCGGTGATCTACCGTCAAACCCGTTGCGGCTTAAACGGCCGGAAGTTCACCATGTACAAATTCCGGTCCATGGTGGTCGACGCCGAGAAGCAGAAAGATGCGCTGCAGCAGCGTAGCAGCCGCGCAAATCGCGTTTAAGGATCCGCATGATCCGCGCATAACCCCGATCGGACGCTGGTTGCGCAAGTTCTCGATCGATGAGATACCTCAGCTTTATAACGTGCTGAAAGGGGATATGTCTATCGTCGGCCCACGGCCTCCTTTGGCGGAGGAAGTGGAACGCTACGAGCGCTGGCAGAAGCGCCGCTTGCGGATGCGGCCGGGTCTTACCTGCATCTGGGCCGTTTGCGGTCGCGACCATATCGATTTCGAGTCCTGGATGCGAATGGATATCTCATACATTGAGAACTGGTCTTTGAAACTCGATTGGTCGATTATCTTAAGAACGATTCCCCACGTGCTGGCGGGGAAAGGCGCTCACTGAACGCCCGACTGGGGGACTCAATTAGGACATGCATCTTATACCGACCAACGAAGAAGTTATAGGAATGCTGCGCGAAACCGGTGCGCTCCGTGATGGGCACTTTCAATACCCGAATGGGATGCATACGGACGAATATCTGCAAGTCGCGCTGGCCTTCCGCTACTATCAATACGCGAAGATGCTCAGCGTCGGCTTAAGCCGGCGTTTGCGAGCCGATCCGGAGATCAGGGCCATGATCAAAGAATTATCGATCGTGTGCCCAAACACCGGCGGCCTACCCATCGCCTTTGGCGTTTGCGAGGCCTTGCGCGCGCATCAATTGTATTGGGCCGAACAAGATACGGACGACTCACCCATGCGCTTCCGGCAGTTCGTCGAGCCTGCGAAGGGTGAAAAGGTGCTCCTCATCGACGACATTTTACGATCGGGCAGAAGGCTGACCGACCTGCGCAATTTGGTGGAATCCAAAGGGGCACAGATCGTCGGATTAGCTGTCGCGGTTTACCAGCCAAACCCGACCGTTGCCAGTTTCGACAACCTGCCTCTCTTCTATCTGGCAAAAATGGACGCCTCTTACTACAAGGACTCTAGTTCCTGCGAGCTCTGCCAAAAAAACGTTCCAATCGAAGAGGTCTGGACCTAAGCAGCGGCGCAGTCGAGAGAAAAACTCGTTTCAGAGGGCACCTCTGTTCCGAGATTATTCTCATGACTGGCTTGAGCAGACGTGTAAATACAGCCGCGCGGTGTTTTATGCCGGTTTTGGTATCGGCAGTCCTTCTGTTGATTTCGTCGGGAGGTGCTTCCGCTACCCGCCAGGGCAGCCGTGCCGAATACATCGGCGGCACACGACCGGACATCCCGGCGAACAGTTCGGGGGATATCGAAGTCACCGACAAGGTTTACTTCGTTTTCTTTTCGGGACACATGCAGGTGAAGGTCCCGTACGAGCGAATTAACTTGCTGGAATATGGTCAGAAAGTAGATCGCCGCGTCCTGGCGGCAGTGGTTATCTCGCCGCTCTTCATGCTCGCGAAAAAGCGCCAGCACTTTCTGACCCTTGGGTTCCAGGACGACGATGGGCAGCAGCAGGCAATGGTATTCCGGGTTAACAAAAACGACGTCCGGTTAACGTTGGTAGCACTCGAAGCACGCACAGGACAGCAGGTTCAGTACCAAGACGAAGAAGCTCGAATTGCCGGGAAGGGATGAGACGCTTTTTCCTTTTGCTCTTAGTTGCGATCTTTGCAGATCTGCCAGCCGCTTACTCTCAGAAATCGGGGGCGGATTCTGGGGTCAATAGTTTACTCGATGTAAAGCGGATTTACGTCGCGCAATTGACCGGAGGAGTGCAGGCCGATGCGATGCGGGACCTCATTATTGCCAGCATCGACTCTACTAAGCTGTTCATTCTCACCGATAATGAGGAGCGAGCGGACGCCATTTTGAAGGGCGCGGGCGACGACCACACGTTTACCGACACTTTCGATTCAGATGGCGGCGTAACTGCGAGACAGAACGGCGGGAAAGCCTCATCCGGCAGTACAACTGCTAATCGAGCAGGGGGCATCTATGGTGGATTGTCTATCGGGGACAACGAAGGGCATCACATCAAGGAGCGAAAGCATGAAGCTTACGCCACCGTTCGGCTGTGCAACAAAGACGGGGACGTCCTCTGGTCTACAACGCAAGAGAGCTTAGGCGCGAAATTTCATGGAGCGAGCGCGGACGTCGCAGCGAAACTCGCACGGCAGCTTACCTTCGACGTAGAACGAGTTCGCAAAACAGATGGCGTGCCCGCCGCCACCAAGCCCTAGCTCGAACGCGAGATCCTCACCGCAAGTGACCGGAGCTTTTCGACCAGAGATGCCGTCGAGGCGCCCTTGATAATTACTTCATCAACAAGACTGCTCTCGGCGATGCGCGCGAAACGCGTGGGGTCCGCGCCCGTCAGAACAAATACGTGCAAGTTAGAATCAATGCTCTTCAATTCCCGAATTAGCCGCAAGCCCGCGGCCTCGGTTGGAATACGAAGATCGATTACGGCACAGTCGGGATGTTGCTGCGTAGCAATGCGAACCGCGGCATTCGCGTCGCTTGCTTCGAAGGTTTCAAAGCCTCTTCTCGCCAGCAGCAGACTGCGTAGCGCAAGTTGGTCATTGTCGTCATCCGCCAGCAGAACCTTCATTGAATGAGCCATTCGGCTACTTAGCGAAACCAATCTGGGCTATCACCAGGTTGGGCAGAGCCTGATTCCAGCCGTCGGGCAGGCTGTCAAAAGGCAGACGGAACGCGCGGGTTTCATGCGATCCAAGCGGCGTTCCCTCCGAATGGACAATTGGCACGCGCTCGCGATAGATTTCGCGATTGTCCACGCCGAAGAACAAACAATAAACATCGACGGATTCCAGCGGGCGAGGGCCGCCGTTTGTGATCTTTCCCTCGACCTCAACCACTTGCTGCTTCATAAAATTTTCAGTGGCCTTCATCGTGACATCGCTCAAAACCAGATTGCGGACGTAAGCACGGGCTTCCGGAGAAGCGCCGCCCTGCGCGGGACTCTTCGCCACTGGTTTGCGCAGATAGAGAAGTGCAACGGCCAGGCCAATCGCCACAATGACGCAGATAACGATTGGAATGAGTGGAAATTTTTTACCGGCGGGAACTGGCGCGGCCATCTTCTATGAGCAAGTCTAAACCAGCGAAGTCCGACCGCTCGAAGACCCGGAACCTATCGGCGCTTAGCACCTCTTCTCTTCTTTGATGCCGCCTTCGTTGCCCCTGTCTTCGTTGCCCCTTTGGACCTTCCTGATGCGGATCGACGGGTTGCCGTAGCTTTAGTCGTGCGCTTTCTGCTCGCTGCCCTGCTCGAAGAGCGAGAAGTCGCGGTCTTCTTTGCCGAACTCTTCTTTGCCGGAACCTTCTTTGCAGCCGTCTTCTTTCTTTAGCTGCAGTCTTCTTAGCTGCAGTCTTCTTTCCAGGACTCTTCTTTGCAGCCTTCTTCTTTGCCGGAGCCTTCTTTGCAGCCGTTCGCGTAGACGCTGCTTTCCTGGTTCCGCCGCTCCGCGTCGAAGCCCGGCCGGACCTTCTCCCGCCTGTTTCCTGCGCAGCCGTTGCAGCGCTTATGAGCTTGTTGAAGTTGCTCTTCTGTCCCGCTGCCGTTTCTTCTTCGTAGACAAGCGCGAGATTTTGGTCATCGAACTTTTCGAAGAACTGGTCCCAACTGATCTCCTCCAGCGCGCCTTCGCCGCTGTAGCCCGGGAAATCGAGGCGCAGAACGCCCACATCGTCCGGAGACCCCGTTCGCCTTACATGGGAAGGCGTTGCCCCCCGTTCCTCGGCCCACTTACGAATCACATCATGATCTCTGGTGATCTTCGACAAATTTGGCATCTGTTCTCCCTTCAGGCTCCTGTACGTGCAATTGTTGTGCCACTACACCAGAGACTATATCTCAGCAGGTACATTCCGGGCCTTTGAAAACGCGCCGTTCTTAACGAAACGTAGATGAGGTTGGGGAGTCCCACAATTGACCTGCTAAGCAACAGACGGGCGTTGTCCCGGGCAGGCGAGGAGTAAAGATATGCCAATCTTCAGCACCGAATTCAATTCTCTTAGAGATCTGTTCGTAAACCAGATCGAAGATCTATATGACGCGGAGAACCGGTTGACTAAGGCTCTCCCGAAAATGGCGGAGGCAGCAAGCTCCAGCCAATTGAAACAGGCTTTCCAGACGCACCTTACCGAGACACAGGGGCACGTCTCCCGTCTTGAAACGATTTTCAACGAGATAAACGTCGATCCCAAACGCGAGACGTGCGAGGCGATGAAAGGTTTGATCTCTGAAGGCGAGACGATGATCGGCGCAAAGGGCGATCCGGACGTTAAGGATGCCGCTCTTATCGCAGCAGCGCAAAGGGTTGAACACTATGAGATGTCCGGCTACGGAACGGCTCGATCCTTCGCTCGACGGCTTGGTCTGACCCAAGCAGTGACTCTTCTGCAGCAAACTTTAAACGAAGAAAAAGCCGCTGACGAGAAGCTCAATCAGATCGCTGAAGCGTCGGTGAACGTGCAGGCGCAATCGGCGAGGGCCTCTTCCACCAGCAGATAGAAGTTTCGGACCGGGGGCTCGCTCCCGGTCCGCCCTCTTTCAACACAGCACTGCCACAATCCTCAGGCGCCGGTAATCGGCGAACCAACTTCCTTCGCGAAAAAGAATCGGCCTCAGCTCGTCTATCACACTTTTCAGCGCGGTTTCCCGCTCGGCGGCCGGAAGGGCCTCAAAGTAGTACGCCGCAAATTGTCGCAACCAGTTTTCCATACCCTCTTGGCCCTGTAGCTCGGTCGGCCTGTCAAACAGTTGCGCGATGCGAATTTCCAGTCCGTGAGCTTCCAGAATCGATGAATATTCGCCAACGGAGGGAAAGAACGTACGCTTCGACGGAATGCGCTCTCCCAAATGGCGCCGCAGGACGGTTTCGATGGCTCGTTCAATTTGCGAGATGTTTCCCTTGCCACCTAATTCCGCAACCAGTCGACCGCCTTTCTTGAGGGCTCGGGCGATCCCGCTTGCTACCGCCGAGGCATCCAGCATCCAGTGGAGCGCCGCATTTGAGAACACGGCATCAAATTCGGCATCGAAGGGCATGTTGGCGGAATCCCCGAGCACAAACTTCAGATGAGGGTAGTTCTGACGCGCCTGCCCGATCATCTCCGGGGAGGCGTCAAGTCCGGTAACCTCCGCGCCGCGTTCCGCAATCTGCGCCGAAAGCTGGCCCGGTCCACAGCCGAGATCCAGCACGCGCTCGCCGTGCTTAGGATCGAGAATTTTTATCAGATCTTGACCTAACTGCCAAACGAACGAGTGACGCGCCTCATATAGCTCCGGGTCCCAACGCTTTTCAATCGCCATATCTGTCGGATGCTTCTAAGGCATCGGCGGAATCGCCGGCAACGGATAGAGCGCTCTTGAATCCTGATGCCCAGGCGAGCAGAGCCAAGGCGGCGATGGATCGCAAATGAGCGGAGCTCCTGTTCGAATCACGAGGAAATCAAAGTTCCAGTTTGCCTTGATAGACCATGTCTTTCA
Source organism: uncultured Acidobacteriaceae bacterium (assembly GCA_963762495.1). GTDB lineage: Bacteria > Acidobacteriota > Terriglobia > Bryobacterales > Bryobacteraceae > Bog-105. The sequence goes on along the minus strand of CAVXKZ010000005.1, from coordinate 107,925 downwards.
AGCGGAACTTCGCGCTAACGGACATAGACCCGAAGCGTGTATAGAACGTGACCTCTTTGTCGCGTAGGGTGACGGCATCTGTTCTGGGGAAGAACATATGCACTGCTCCAGTAGCCGCATCCAGTTTGACGTCCTGTGGAGCGAGAGCACCTTTACCCCTTGGAACAAGACGCGAGGCCGTCATCAGCTCTTCCAACATTTCTTCCGGATTACGAGAGTCGACCCCATCATCGCTGCGGGATTGTGTCTCGGGCTTTCCTACAGAACGATATCTTCCGCCGGGCACGAGACCCACGATCGTAATGATGTAAGAGTTCTGGACTTCTTCCGGGGAATACGCTTTCGCGCCGGTTTGCTGAAGAGCCTGGATAACAGGCGCCGCGCTGTCCCAGCGGATCAGCACGTTCAGACTGGGCGTTTTGAAGCGATCGTTGCGACCAACGCCTCCGTCCCAGCGAATGGCGCCTGGAGCTCCGTTACCTGGAAGACCAGCCTGTGCGGCCCCGGGTAATGGGCCCGGGTCTGGAGGCTCTTCCTTGGCCAGAGCGAATATCGCCGGCGCCTGCTGAGCCCAAGGCGATTGCGTTAGCAGCTTATCTGCGCTCAGTAAGTGACCGCCATAGGCGATCAGCGCTGAAACGGCAAAGCACATCGCCATCGGCAGGATGCGATTCATTGTTACTGGACGAAGATCAGCACCTTGAAGTTGCGAGAAGCGTCACTTGTCTCCAGATCGAGGCAAAGTGAAGTAAAAGGTCGATCCTTTACCTGGCGTGGATTTGGCCCATATCCGGCCACCCCATCGCTCCACAATGCGTTCACAGATTGTCAGACCCACGCCAGAGCCTGAGTATTCCTGCCCATGCAATCGCGTGAATGGGCTAAAAATCTTCTCGGCATATTCCTGTTCGAAGCCGATGCCATTGTCGGCTATCGAGATCGCAATCCATTGGTCATCGTGAGGCATTGCCGAGATGTGAATCTCGGGAGGCCTCTCAGCCGACCTGTATTTAATTGCGTTGCCGATCAGGTTCAGAAACAAGCGAGTAATCTGACTGCGTTCCGCGGTCACGGTCGGCAGAGGATCGTGCGTAACAGTGGCTCCGGTTTCCTGAATGGCTCCCCCGAGCTGAGAGATGGCCGACTCCACGTCCTCGTCGAGAGATGCGGAAACTGCAGGGTCCTTTTCCACTCCTGACCGTGCGTAGGCCAATAAGCCTTGTATCAGGGTGTTCATCCTTGCAACGGAGCTGGTGATAAACGCTAAATAGTCTACTGCGGTGGGACTCAGCCGGTCACGATCTTGTCTGGCTAGAAGTTGCGCATAAGTACCAATCGTTCGAAGTGGCTCCTGCAAGTCATGGCTGGCGGCGTAAGCGAAGTGCTCCAGTGCTGTATTCGCCGCGAATAGCGAATCTTCCAACTCTTTCCGGGCTGTTTCATCGGAAATGATCTTCGTAAAACCCTGCAGCGCGCCCGAGGAATCATAAACCGCATTGATCACGCCATTCGCGAAGAGCTCTGTTCCATCCTTCTTCTTGTGCCAGCGGATGTCGGATGCAGTACCGTTTTCGCTCGCGATGCGCATTTCGGTTTCGCAGAGTGCAACAGCCTGATCGGCAGGGACAAAGATGATGGATGTGTGTTGATTTATCCATTCCGATTCGGAATACCCCAACAGATGCTCCACGCCGGCGTTCCAGGTCCTCGTTATCCCATCCTTGTCAATGAAGAATACGGCATAATCTTTCAGTTGCTCAATTTGCCGCCGGTATAGGCTATCGTTCTGGCTCTCCATAGCTGTGCCTCATTGTAAGCTGCATGGGTCCGATCGGAATCGGATCCAGCTTCGTCCGTCAGGGACTTCGGACGCCTAAGCGCCTGAGCTGCTGATTCGCCTCCGCCATGCGCCGCTGAAGCTGCTCGTGCTCCGCGAGCAGCCTCAGAATACGATGCATATCGATATTGGCGATTGCCGGTTGGACCTCAGATCGTTGGCTGCTCAACAATGCTTCGATTTGCGAAGCGGCCGTTTTCAGGCAAACCGCGGCATCGCTCAATTCGGCCTTAATGAACGATAGGCGCTTCGAATCGGCATCGCGCTGGCGATAGAGTTTTCCAACCGCTTCCTCGTGTTGCGGAGAGTTCATTCGCGAAGCTGCATTAGAGAGAATAGGGTTAAGAGGTGTTGACGCAACAGATTCAGCACTTTTCTCGTCATTCTATATTAGGCTTTGAAAAAAATTCCTCCTCGACCGTTGGGTGGTGAGCCCAGGTGAGCAAGTCACCCACAATTCGTCTTCTTCTTGGATTGCTATTCACGCTGGCGGCGGTGATGGGATTCTCGTGGTATGCCCTGCAGCAGTTGCACGGACTTCGCAAGCTGCAAACGGACACCATCGATATTAACCGGCACGATTCGCTTCTGCTTTTGACCGTTCAAAACGATGTAAACATGATTGGGCTGAAGCTTCGCGATATGACCCAGAACTCGTCCCCCTCAGGGATTTCCGCCTATAGGGCTGAATTCGACCAGCTTCGCGCAGACTTGCAAGCGACTATTGGCGAAGAGGCCGGACTGGTACCGGCAACCCGCCGGGCGGCCACTCACGCACACCTCGCCAAGGCGCTGCAAGATTTCTGGCGAAGCTCCGACCGGGTATTCGCGGCCGCCAGCAAGGGAAGAGAGGCGGCGGCGCGAAGACTGGCCGCCACCCAGCTCTTCCCGGAGCAGACCATGCTGGCCGCGCGCGTTTCGACGCTGCTCGAGCGCAACAATGTAGCCGAGGAACATGCCGACCAGCAGGTTGCGAAGATCTACGACGGGGTCGAGAAGGATGTCTACGCTTTTCTGGCAGCTACCATCCTGGCGATTCTGATCACCAGTCTGTACCTGATCTATTCAAATCGAAAGATTTTCGAGCAGCTCGAATCGCTTTCGAGGCAGCGCCGCGTGCTGGCCGCGAGGCTCATCACGGTGCAAGAGGAAGTGCTTCGTTCCGTATCGAGAGAGCTGCACGACGAATTCGGGCAGATCCTCACCGCGGTCGGCGCGATGCTCGGCCGGGCGGAGCGTAAGGGCCTCCCCAGCGATTCGCCGCTCCGCACCGAGTTGAGCGAGGTTCGAGAGATTACACATAACACCCTCGAGAAAATTCGGAGCTTATCCCAGATGTTGCATCCGGCCGTAATCGACGACTATGGGCTGGCGAAAGCGGTTGAATGGTACACAGAAATTTTTCAGCGGCAAACAGGCATTCCGACGAAAACAGTTATACATGGCAACGCTGTTCGGATCGTGGGGCAGCCAGCGATCCACTGTTTTCGCATAGTGCAGGAAGCCTTGAATAACGCGGCCAAGCACTCAGGTTCCAAATCGGCCGAGGTAGAGATGCTTTTCGCTCCGGACACCTTGACCGTGAACATCAAAGATTTCGGCCACGGCATGACGCAGAACAGAAGCCCGCAAAGCCGGGGGCTGGGATTAATTGCGATGCGTGAGCGGGCCGAACTACTGGCCGGCAAATTGGAAATCAATTCCGTACCGACCGCAGGAACGACCGTCACTCTTTCGGTGCCCATTCATCGGGATGGCCGCCTGGCAGACATTCAGGAAGAAGAGATGACGAATCAGATAGTGAGCCAAAGATCATGAATGAAGAAATCACAGTACTACTTGCAGACGACCATAGCCTGGTGCGGCGCGGGTTCCGCCGCATTCTCGAAGACGAAGAAGGAATGAAAGTGGTGGGCGAAGCCAGCAACGGGGTGGAAGCTATACGCATGGCATATGAGCTGAAACCGAAGGTTGTTGTCATGGACCTCTCGATGCCGGAACTAGACGGTGTGCAAGCCACGAAGGAGATTGTCAAGCATCTGCCCGGGACGGAAGTCCTGGTGTTGAGCATGCACTCGGACGACAATTATGTTCGCAATGCGCTGGATGCCGGCGCGAAGGGATATTTGTTAAAGAGCGCGATCGATGTCGATTTGGTGGGCGCGATCCACTCCGTTGCCGAGGGCAAGCGGTACATGGGATCGGGTTTGAAGTACGTCGCCCAAGAGCAGGATGACGAGCTAAAGAAGCTGACCGGGCGCGAGAAGCAAGTGCTTCAGCTCATCGCACAGGGCAAATCCAACAAGGAGATTGCGAGCCTGCTGGATCTGAGCGTGAACACCGTTTCGGTACACCGTGCGAATCTGATGGAAAAGATGAATATCCATCGGACCGCAGAACTGGTTCTGTTCGCGATCCGAAAGGGCTTGGTGGCGCCGCAGTAAGAGCGCGCGCTAATAGAAAACGCCTCGGCTTTAAGCTTTCGCTCCGGCCGAGGCGTTCTTATTTAATCGGGCGACTTCCTACTCTCCCACACACTCGCGCATGCAGTACCATCGGGGCTGAAAGGCTTAACTTCCGTGTTCGGGATGGGAACGGGTGGAACCCTCTCGCTGGTATCACCCGAAAGTCGTTGTCCGCCGGCATTGTTTCAGGGCCTAGCGAACGAAAACTGTTCAGGGTCTTTGATAGTTATTGACGAGCTGCCTCAAGTTGTACTCAACAACGCAGAGTTAATCTTATGGTCAAGCCGAACGAGCTATTAGTAACGGTCAGCTCAACGCATTACTGCGCTTACACATCCGTCCTATCAACGTGATCGTCTTTCACGGCTCTTCGGGGAGATCTCATCTTGGGGAAGGTTTCGTACTTATATGCATTCAGCACTTATCCTGACCGAACTTCGCTACTCAGCTGTGCCACTGGTGTGACAACTGAATCACAAGAGGTTCGTTCACCCCGGTCCTCTCGTACTAAGGGCAAGCCCCCTCAAATCTCCTACGCCCACCACAGATAGGGACCGAACTGTCTCGCGACGTTCTGAACCCAGTTCACGTACCGCTTTAATAGGCGAACAGCCTAACCCTTGGGAGCTTCTACACCCCCAGGATGCGATGAACCGACATCGAGGTGCCAAACCGGAGCGTCGATGTGAACTCTTGACTCCGATCAGCCTGTTATCCCCGGCGTACCTTTTATCCGTTGAGCGATGGCCCTTCCATGCAGAACCACCGGATCACTAAGTCCTGGTTTCCCACCTGCTTGACTTGTAGGTCTCGCAGTCAACCTGGTTTATGCCTTTGCACTCGACCGCTGATTTCCAAACAGCGTGAACCAAGCTTCGAGCGCCTCCGTTACAATTTAGGAGGCGACCGCCCCAGTCAAACTACCCGCCTTGCAATGTCCTTCTCCCGGATAACGGGAGTAAGTTAGAACCACAGAACGATCAGGGTGGTATCTCACCGTTGGCTCCCTCAAGCCCAAGAGCCTGAGTTCAAAGCCTCCCACCTATGCTGCGCAGACCGCACCATAGTTCATTGCAAAGGTATAGTAAAGGTGCACGGGGTCTTTCCGTCTAGTGGCGGGCATCCGGCGTCTTCACCGGAACCACAAGTTCGCCGGGCGGAGCGCGCCGACAGTCGTCAGATCGTTACGCCATTCGTGCAGGTCGGAACTTACCCGACAAGGAATTTCGCTACCTTAGGACCGTTATAGTTACGGCCGCCGTTCACCGGGGCTTCAGTTCAAAGCTTCGCCTTGCGGCTAACCTCTCCCTTTAACCTTCCGGCACCGGGCAGGCGTCAGCCCCTATACGTCGTTTTCGACTTTGCAGAGACCTGTGTTTTTGTTAAACAGTCGCCTGACGCGTTTCACTGCGGCCCACCGAAGTGGGCACCCCTTCTCCCGAAGTTACGGGGTTAATTTGCCTAGTTCCTTCGCAACTCCATCACCCGAGCGCCTTAGAATACTCATCTCGTCCACCTGTGTCGGTTTGTGGTACAGGTACGTTTATTCTCCTTAGAGGATTTTCCTGGCACACGACCCGGCGGATTTTCCAATCCGGATCTCACTCACTCCATCTTTGACCCTTCTCGCAGATGAAGCTCTGTGGTGCGTCCCCCCATCGGTCTTTATCGAACAAACGTAGTCACGGAATATTAACCGTCGTGTCCATCAGCTACGCCTTTCGGCCTCACCTTAGGCCCTGACTAACCCTGAGCGGATTAACCTTTCTCAGGAATCCTTAGACTTACGGCGGCCAGGGTTCTCACCTGGCTTATCGCTACTTATGCTGGCAGAGTCACTTCCTAGCAATCCAGCACTCCTCTCGGTATACCTTCACTTCACTAGGAACGCTCTCCTACCACTCCAATTGAGTCCATAACTTCGGTGACATGCTTGAGCCCCGTTGGATTGTCGGCACCGAATCCCTCGACCAGTGAGCTATTACGCTTTCTTTAAAGGATGGCTGCTTCTAAGCCAACCTCCTGGCTGTCTGAGGAACTCGACTTCCTTTCCCACTTAGCATGTACTTGGGGACCTTAGTTGATGGTCTGGGCTCTTTCCCTTTTGACGATCAAGCTTAGCCCTGACCGTCTGACTCCCGTATTACTCGTTCTTGGCATTCGCAGTTTGGCTGAATTCGGTAACCCGGAAAGGCCCCTAGTTCAATCAGATCTCTACCACCAAGACGGACCATACGAGGCTAGCCCTAAAGCTATTTCGGAGAGAACGAGCTATCACGGAATTTGATTAGCCTTTCACCCCTACCCTCAGCTCATCCGAGCTGTTTTCAACCAACACCGGTTCGGACCTCCATCCGCTGTTACACGGACTTCATCCTGGCCAAGGGTAGATCATCCCGCTTCGCGTCTAATCCCAGCGACTGAACGCCCTATTCAGACTCGCTTTCGCTACGGCTCGCTTTCGCTTAACCTTGCCACTGAGACTAACTAGCCAGCTCATTATTCAATAGGCACGAGGTCAGACATTGCCCTTGCGGGCCATAGTCCTCCCACTGCTTGTAAGCATGCGGTTTCAGGTACTATTTCACTCCCCTCACAGGGGTTCTTTTCACCTTTCCCTCACGGTACTAGTTCACTATCGGTCGCAAGTGAGTATTTAGCCTTGCCGGATGGTCCCGGCAGATTCCCGCAAGGTTTCCCGTGTCCCGCGGTACTTAGGAACCACTTGAAGCTAGGATTGCATTTTAGGATACGGGGCTGTCACCCTCTTTGGCCGGCCTTTCCAAACCGTTCTCTTAACACTTTCCTATAACCTCGTTAGAATAAGAACCACCTTGGGCTTTTTCTGAGTCTTCGGCTCGCTGAGAACCGCGGCCTCATCTTTCCCAAACTGGCACTTATTCTTTGTGGTCCTGCAACCCTCCGCTCTCCTTTCGAATCGCGAAGTTTAGGCTTTTCCGAGTTCGCTCGCCACTACTATCGGAATCACTATTGTTTTCTCTTCCTAGGGGTACTGAGATGGTTCACTTCCCCCCGTTCGCTCCAGCCGGCTATGTATTCACCGGCAGGTAAGCCAGTTACCTGACTTGGGTTTCCCCATTCGGACATCCCCGGATAACAGATTGCTTGCATCTCCCCGAGGCTTATCGCAGCTAGCCACGTCCTTCATCGCCTACTTGCGCCAAGGCATCCACACGCATGCTCTTAGTAGCTTGACCATAAAATTAACTCTACGGACTAAGTTTGGGTCTTCGGCTCGCTAATACAACGCGCCCTCATCCCCTCACCCAGTCGCCTGAGTATCTCTCTCACCCGACCTTCCGAAATCCGCTCCCTCACGGTCGCGGTTCCGTCAAACCGGGTGGCGCTGCTGCCACATATTGGTTTCGTGACAGCAATTGCAACTTGTAGTTGCCCGTCAATAACTATTCAATTGTCAAAGACCTCGCTCGCTTTTACGCGAGCCCTCTTGGGTTGGCGAGCGCCAGAATCCAACTTCAGATCCTGCGCCCGTGCCGAACCACAGGAGTGAGCATTCGCTATGTTAGCAAATGCTTACTGCTGTGTTTCGACCATGCGCTTGGTGGGCCTGGGTAGACTTGCATCGCCTACGGCGGCCGACCTCACCGTCACCTGGAAGCGCTCCGACTTGCGCCGAGGCGCGGGGTGCGCTTATCCTTGCGGAAGCGAACTGGTGGAGCTGGTCGGGATCGAACCGGCGACCTCCTGAATGCAAATCAGGCGCTCTCCCAGCTGAGCTACAGCCCCTTTTGCCTGACTTGGCGGGCCGCACGGCCTACCTGTTGGTGGGCCTGGGTAGACTCGAATCGCCTACGGCGGCCGACCTCACCATCACCTGTAAGTGCTCCGGCTTACGCCGACGCACAGGGTGCGCTTTGGTGGGCCTGGGTAGACTCGAACTACCGACCTCACCCTTATCAGGGGTGCGCTCTAACCACCTGAGCTACAGGCCCAGGAAAATTAATCGAGGCCAATTGGACGCTGCCGCTCACGACCAGCATGAGCGACTGAAGAAACGCAAACTTTTCAAGTGGAGAAACCGGAAAGAATGATGGACTGGAAAGGCTGTTACTTACTTGATTCAGTAACTCCAGCCACTGTCTCTCTTAGAAAGGAGGTGATCCAGCCGCAGGTTCTCCTACGGCTACCTTGTTACGACTTCACCCCAATCATGAATCATACCTTGGACCGCTGCCCCTCTTGCGAGTTGGCGCGCAGGCTTCTAGTACAATCCACTTTCGTGATGTGACGGGCGGTGTGTACAAGGCCCGGGAACGTATTCACGGCATCGTTCTGATATGCCATTACTAGCGATTCCAGCTTCATGCAGGCGAGTTGCAGCCTGCAATCCGAACTGAGAACGGTTTTCTGCGATTAGCTCCCTCTTGCGAGTTTGCAGCGCTTTGTACCGTCCATTGTAGCACGTGTGTAGCCCTGGACATAAAGGCCATGATGACTTGACGTCATCCCCACCTTCCTCCAACTTATCGCTGGCGGTCTCCTGAGAGTGCACCTTTTAAGGGGTTAGCAACACAGGACAGGGGTTGCGCTCGTTGCGGGACTTAACCCAACATCTCACGACACGAGCTGACGACAGCCATGCAGCACCTATACTACAGTCCCTTGCGGGAAGACCAGTGTTTCCACCGGCTGTCTGCAGCATTTCGAGCCCAGGTAAGGTTCTTCGCGTTGCGTCGAATTAAACCACATGCTCCACCGCTTGTGCGGGCCCCCGTCAATTCCTTTGAGTTTCAGCCTTGCGACCGTACTCCCCAGGCGGCATACTTAACGCGTTAGCTCCGGCACCGACCAACTGAATGGCCGACACCAAGTATGCATCGTTTAGGGCGTGGACTACCAGGGTATCTAATCCTGTTTGCTACCCACGCTTTCGTGTCTCAGCGTCAGCAATGGTCCAGAAAGCCGTCTACACCGCAGGTGTTCCTCCTGATATCTACGCATTTCACCGCTACACCAGGAATTCCGCTTTCCTCTCCCACGCTCGAGCATTCCAGTTTCCGGCGCACCCTCCCAGTTAAGCCAGGAGATTTCACACCGAACTTAGAGCACCGCCTACACACTCTTTACGCCCAGTAATTCCGAACAACGCTCGCTGCCTACGTATTACCGCGGCTGCTGGCACGTAGTTAGCCGCAGCTTCTTCTTCAGGTACCGTCATTATCGTCCCTGCCGAAAGAGCTTTACACCCCGAGGGGCTTCATCGCTCACGCGGCGTCGCTGCATCAGAGTTGCCTCCATTGTGCAAGATTCCCCACTGCTGCCTCCCGTAGGAGTCTGGCCCGTGTTTCAGTGCCAGTGTGGCCGTGTGCCCTCTCAGGCCGGCTACCGATCATCGCCTTGGTGGGCCGTTACCTCACCAACTAGCTAATCGGCCGCGGGCTCCTCTCTCAGCGCATTGCTGCTTTCCCTTTCCAGGCTTATGCGGTATTAGCCCCGGTTTCCCAGGGTTATTCCCCACTAAGAGGTAGATTACCCACGTGTTACTCACCCGTACGCCGCTGTACTCAGGGATTGCTCCCCTTTCTCGCTCGACTTGCATGTGTTAAGCGCGCCGCCAGCGTTGATTCTGAGCCGGGATCAAACTCTCGTTTGATCTTGTTGAGTTATGACCCTGCCTTGCAGCAGGATCTTTATCGATCCGGCATTGACTCAAAAAGTCTGACGAATTACTTCATTGCGTCCAACCAGATTGTCAAACAACTGCGCAGCCACCGAACGATGCCGGATTGCTCCGGAAGATTCGATCAACTGCCGGCCTCGAAAGCCGTTCGGGTCACGCCAAACACAGCAACAATCCGCCGCTGTGGCTCGGCGCATACCCAGAAACTGTCGGGTAAAACCCGTTAAAAATCGGTAGTTTGGAATTACTTCAGGACTGCTTGAGAGTTGCTATGGAGTCCGAATCAAGATCCGCGAATCCGCCGATCTCGACTACCTTGCATTGGCGATTCGATATCGCCTATCAGTTAACTTATCAAATCCACTCGACTGTTGGCAAGCCCGGCCTGCCCGACAGTCGTTTCGCTGCTCGCTTGCGCTAGCCGCGACTCGTTCAGAATATCACCCCCAGTCCTAGCGTGCAAGCGCGAAATGGATTTCGGGCGCAGGATTCTGGTGTGAACCTTTATTTAGGCGGCTTAGACTAATGTGATGCCGTGTGTTTCGCTTAGCTTGCGAGTAATTGCGCAGATTGGAGCGAGCGAATTTCAAGTGGCCGAGAAGTCGGCATCTCGGACAAATGGCCGTGTTTATTACCCGTGTGTAGTCGCAAAGTGGCGAGTTTGCGAGGACCAGTGCGGCTGAAATTTTCAGATCGCCACTTCGCCGTATTTCGCGATCTATGATGCCGACGTGCGTCCAGGTTCCGGATGGGTCGTCATTCGTCGCGGATCGATCCGTTGAGAATGTGCGCAAACGGGACGAGACCCGCCTTCTGAAGAGTTTCGCGTGATGCGACGTTGCCGGGATTGCAGCGGGCACACGGGATACTCCCGAGCGCGTACGCACAGCGTTTGAGCTCCTGGACCAGATACGACCCAAAACCGTGGCGCCTGAAGCGTTCGACAGTCTCCATGTAGATGTCCGCGTACGGCACGTTGTAGTGAAACATGAGGCCGCCGGTGGCTACGGTCGCACCGTCCAGCACAAGCTGATATTCTGCCCCGCCTTGTCGCTGAGCGATGGCGTTCCAGGTTTCCTGATCAGACGTCAGTTGCTGAACGGTCACGCCATTCGCCGGCAGCGCAGTCGTGATTGCGTCGCGAAAGACAATCTTCTCGCTCCAGATGTCGCGCGCGTATGTATGCAACATCACCGCCAGCAGGACGTCGCTCGACTGGATCTCCATGAACCGTGCGTTGCTGGCAGTGAGCAGGACCTCGAACAACTCGAATGCGTGTGCCCGGTACTCAGGTAGCACGTAGAACTCGAAGATGGAGGGCTTGTCCTTCCAAGGGCCTGCGAGAGCGATCGAACCGAAACCGGCGGTGACACCGTCGACATTCAACATGTAGGTCACTGTCCAGCCATCACGCCGGTGAATCGAGTCGTGGACGATCTGGCCGTTCATTTCCTGGCGATAGCGAACGCGTAGTGGAAGGACGCTGTCTGCCGTCGATATTGTGGCCGAGGCAAGCATCGGGCGCTCAAGCACAGTCCAGCATAGACGTTGCTCCTGGTCGAAGGCAATTCGCAACCTTATGGCGACCTAATCATCTCCGAAAACTAATAAACCGAACGGCGCACGTGATGACCGCGGGGAAGTGTCGACCGCCATTTATTCCTGCCTTGTCGTCGAGAAGGATAGACGAATAGTCAGTTCCGCGCGCCGGGAAGGATTACCAAACACATGGCCGTCACCCGCGATCTATGCGGCCCGATGTGCGCTCAGTTTTCCGGTTTGCCCGTGATCCTGCTCTATATTTTGGTTAGAACTGCCTGCGCACAATCGCACGACCAGGGTGCGCTATATTTCGCTGCACACCTGGTCTTGACCGTGACGAAGCAGCCTTAGGCGCTAGCCTTGGAGGGCCATGTTGTCAAAGGCCGGGTGCTTTGTAAATGACCAATGTACGTGGACAACGCGCCACTGATCGCCGGTCCGACGGTAAACCTGCGTTGAGTTCCAGCGCGTCCCCACTGTTTCTGAGCCATCGAGACCAGGAAAGTAATTCACGAGGTTATAGGACAGGACAGCTATGTCGGGCTCGGCTACCACGCGCGGGTTAACCATGTCGTACCGAGGAATGTTGACCTTCCCCGCCCAAACGGTACGGAAGTAATCGGCGACCGCCGGCCAGCCGTCAATGCGTGTCGCCGTAATCGGGTCAAAGTAGGTTACGTCGTCGGCATAGAACCTGAGCTGGCCCTCCACGTCGCCGCAGTTCCAATGGTCCAGCGCTTGGCGCTCGAGCGAGATGATTGTTTCAGCAACTGTATCGGTGTTTGTGTGCATGAGGTCTACCTAATCCTTAGGATCGAGAATCGCGCGCTTCGATCATGGAGACGTGCGAGCTGGCGAAATCACATCAAGCCCGAGACCATCGTGAACAGCGCAGGGCATTTCCATGCCGCCCATCGTCCTCATTCCGCTCGGGTAAGCGTCCAAATTGCCTGAGGCAACGGAGGGGGAGGTACGCTCGCGCCCATGACCATCTTCACGATTTTCAGCGTCAGTGAGTTTCCATGAATTTCGAAAGAGTAAGTGACACTTCCGCCCATCAGCTCCGGGTTCTTGGACACGGTCGGATGCATGATCAGCGTGCCACCGTTTACCTCGTACGTCCCGGTGTTGGCCACATAAGGGCCATAGACGGCGAGGATCTCTTGCGCACTTGCTTTCGGCATTTCCGGTAGCGTAGGGTGGATCGGACGGGGACGGTCCCCCATCACCATCATGAGGCTGAAGTACTTTCCAGTGAACAAATATAACCCCGGCTGTGGATTGGTGACCGTGCGTGCATTTGCACCTGTCATTTGCAGGTTGGTGACCTGCCACGCTCCCGTAAGCGATGTGGATTCCTGTTGAGCCGGCGAGACGCCGCTCGTCAACAAAAGAGCGCACAGGAATCCGAGCGTTGTTTTCATGAGGGGCTTGGCAAATTTGTCGACATTACTGGTCATATGCATGGTCCTTCTAAATATCGAAAGAGGATTGAAAGTTAGTTCGCTCGATGAGCGTCCGGAGGGAGTCTGCGAAGTCGGGCGATTCCTGAAATGGGTGGCTCCGGTGGATCTCAGCGTATGCGTCATAGAGCGTGTCGATCTCTCCGGACCGTTTTCCCGACACTTCTCGGACTTGGATGATGCGCTCGCGAGCGAACAATAAATTTTGCGGATCGACGTAGCCGAGCTTGATGAATCCCTGAGTCTTTTTTGCGCAGCGGCAGGGATTCGATGCCTTCACCAGTCCGCACTTGTCCTGCATAAAGTTGCAGAGGTCGCGGCGCGCGCGGACCAGCTTCTGGCGGAAGCTATCGCGCGAGATGTCGAGCAGTTCGGCTCCCACACGGTCCGTTACGCCGAAGATCTCGCCGAATACGTACACGAGCCGCTGCTCGCGATCAAGGCACAGCAGCATTCCGGAAGTACAGCCGATTTTCGCCTCTTGTAACAGCAACTGGGCATCGGGTCGCTCAGAGTCCGGTGCGGGTAGATCGACCTCTGGGGTCTGGTCCAGTTCGCGGCCGTAACCCTCGAAGGTCCACTCCTTGGCTTCGGCGCGGCCGCGCTTCATATTTAGCAGGTGGTTGACCGCCAGACGGTACAGCCAGGTTCGGAATTCGCTCTCGCCCCGGAACGTGGATAGTTTCGTGAGCACCTTGATGAGAATTTCCTGTGTTGCGTCTTCAGCATCCTGGGGCAAACACACCATCCGGAGGGCGATGTTGTAGATCCAGCGCTGGTGGCGGGTGATGAGCAACTCCAGGGCTTCTTTACTGCCCGATTGCACCAGCCGGACCAGAGTCTGGTCCTCGGCCTCGGTCATGGCCGCATCGGCGAGCGGATTCAGGTGCGTCATTAGGTCTTCTATAGTTTGGACACTGGGAACGAGGGCAGTGTGACAGTGGCCGGCCGAACGCGCCAGACGGGCCTGCCCGAATCGCAGTCCTTACGACGGGCCGATATTCCTCCGGCGGGGTTCTCGACCGGAAGGGCTTCTATCAACGCCGGAAGAACCGACGCGAGGCGGAATTGTCATCAACTCCACGGTGTCGGCCACTCGGAAAGAGGCCGCTGTGTCGATTACCAACGGGTAGTCGCCAAGGGTAGATCTATCGCGCTCCGATTGACGAGAAAAGCGTCGCTGTCTGTGCTTTGACCATGTGCCAGTCTTTCGTGCTCAAAACCAGCAATGCCATTTTTCCGCCTCTCAAATTTTGCTGATAACTCAACTGCCGATCAGCCGTGATAAACAGGTCAAAACCGGCTTCTTCCGCTGCATTCAATAACGCCCCGTTTTTCAGACCGGACCAGCCTTGAAACCATGTCGTGACAACCGAATGGTTGTCCCCGATAAGCAGCCGCAACTTTTGCGGGACGCTCTCGTCAAGGAGAATCTTTACTAGGAGGGGATGGCTTCGCGTTGCGTCGCCGCGCTCTTTGCGGCGAAGTCCAGCACTGTCTGAACCTGATCACGCGTGACGTGGAAATTTTCAAGAACCTCTTCGATAGGCGAAGTTTTCAAATTCTCGAAAATCGCCGTTACCGGCACACGCGTGCCGCGAAAGACCCATGCGCCGCTGACCTTGCCGGGAATGCTCTCCACGGCGGGGCATTGTGACCAATCGAGGGTTGCCATGTTGTTATCCTCCTTCCATCGTCGCCTTCTTGGAGTAGCTTGTATAACGACATCTCGTATTGCAGCTTTCCCGCCTTGCCGGCCGCTCCGCATTCTACCTACTCCGAAGTGATCGCTTTCAGAAAGCGGTAACAGAAATCCACGCCGTCGTAAAACGATTCCACCCGAAGCCGCTCGTCTTTGCCGTGCGCGCGAATGTCGTCCGAGTCGATCGCGACCCCGTTAATCCCGTAGCTCGGCAGGCCGGCGGCAATGGTATAGATGCTGTCCGATGCACCGGTCTCCATCTCGGGAATCACAGGCGCGCCCGGCCACATTGTGCCCGCGATGGCACGTAGCGGGTTCATCACGTCTGGCCGTAACGGCGGAGGCAGGAAAGCCTTAGTATCGGGAGCTTTGTCCAGAAACTCAGCTGTGGCCGGATCTTTGTAGCGCAGCGTGATCTTCGGATCGGCAAAAATGCGTATCAGGTCCTGGCGCACTTCTTCTTTAGAATGTCCCGGCAGTATGCGGCAGTTCACCAGCGCCTGCGCTGTTTGCGGAAGCGCATTATCGGCATGTCCGCCGCTCAGTCGTGTCGCCACGCAGGTCGTGCGCATCGTCGCATTGAACCGTGGATTCTTGGACAACCGCGCTATGGCCTCGGCATCCGGCGGAGTTTTCAGCATGGCCCGAATGTCCGCGGCGACCTGCGGTTTCTCTGAAGCCGCCACCTGATCGAACCAGGAACGCGTTATATTGTTCAACTCGAACGGGAACGGAGCATGCTCCAGCCGTCCCAATGCATCGCCGATTTCATAAATCGCATTGTCCGGCGTTGGCAGCGAACTATGGCCGCCTGGGTTCGTGGCGGTCAGTTGAAAGTCAGCATACAGCTTTTCAGTCGCTTCCACCTCGACATCAATCGGCTTGCCTTTGTCGGTCATTACGCCGCCCGCATCCGGATTCAGCACATACTCGGCGTCAATCAAATCGCGATGATGATGCAACAGCCAGTCCACGCCATTGAACGTTCCGCCTTCTTCGTCGGCTGTCAAAGCCAGAATGATGTCGCGGTTGGGCTTGTATCCTTCCTTCAGGTAACGAATGAATGTGGTCACGGCAATGGCATCGCTGTCCTTCATATCCTGCGTGCCACGGCCGTAAAAGAAGCCGTCTTTCTCGACAAATTGAAACGGATCCGTCGTCCAGTCTTGCCGTTTCGCTTCGACTACGTCCAGATGGGCAATGATCAGAATCGGCTTGCCTTTGCCCGTGCCCCGCAGACGGGCCACCATGTTGCCCTTCCGATCATTTGGTCCCAAGACCACGACATCGTTCTCAGGCAGTCCGGCCTGCAACAGCCGCTGGCGCATGGCCTCAGCCGCGGTTGTGGTGCTGCCCACGGAATCCGTCGTATTGATCTCGATCAACTGCTGAAAAATATCGCGCGATAGCTGCTTCGTGGCGTCGTCAAGACTTGCCGCGCTCATCGCGATTGCCAGCAGCCCTGCCAGCATCGTGCTCAAGATCGATTTCATTGCAGTCGATTCTACCCGATGGGAAACAGATTACCGACCTGCTGTAATAATGTTGCACTCGCAATTTATGAACGAGATCAACCTCGGAGCCCGCCTCGGCACTCTTCTGCTGAGCGCATGTCTCCTCACACTTGCTGGACAGCAGCCGCAAGGCCCGCCCGGTACTCCGCCGCCCCAGCCGCCTCCAGGCGCCGCAAACGGTCCTAAGCCTGGGCCGGCCGTGAAGTCTCCTGGTCCAGGCGAACGAACCGGCGAAAGCAAACAGAATCAAAATTCAACTTCCAACAATTCCACTGGCAACCAGGAGCAGGAAGCCATGCGCCAATTTCTGGCAATCGGCGCGCCGCCCGATCCCGCAGCCGTCAAGCGAGGTCAGGCAACCTTCGTCTCCACCTGCGGATTTTGCCACGGGTCTAATGCCACCGGCGGCGCTACCGGGCCCGACCTGGTGCGCTCCGTGATCGTGCTGCATGATGCCGGAACCGGCAAGGAGATTGCTCCGGTCATTCATAACGGACGTCCCGGGAAGGGGATGCCTGCTTTCCCCAACTTGACTGATGCGCAGATCAAAGACATCGCGGCGTTCCTGCAAAGCCGGCATCAGGCTGCAGCCAATCGCATGTCCTACAAGATCCTCAATATTGTGACGGGAGATCCCAAGGAAGGTGAAGCGTACTTCGAGGCGCACTGCGCCAATTGCCATTCGGCGACGGGCGATTTAGCGCACATCGCCGGTAAGTATCAGCCGGTTGCTTTACAGGGCCGGTTCCTGTATCCGAAGACGGCCCGGTTCTTTGGTCCTTCCGCCCCGCCTCCCGACCCCAGAGAACAGAAGACGGTCTCGGTCAAACTCCCGTCGGGCGAATCTTACTCGGGTAAGCTTGACGCGATCGATGACTTTAGCGTCGCGCTGACAGATTCAAATGGCGAGCACCACTCCTGGATTTTTGATGACGACAAGGGCATCGACATACAAGTGACCGACCCGCTGAAGGCCCATGCCGACCTCCTCCGCCAGTACACCGATGCCGATATGCACAACATACTTGCTTATTTGGAGACGTTGAAGTGAACCTCACGGCGATTACTTTTTCTTCTATTTTCTGTCTGCCGTTACTCCTGCCGGCGCAAGGGCTGAATCCTGCCCAGATCGTCGATCACTCGCCTGATATGTGGCCAACCTACAATGGCGGCTATTCCGGCCGTCGCTTCAGTCCGCTGAAGCAGATCAACTCGGAGACCGTAAAAGACCTGCAGATGGCCTGGCTTTATCACGCCAATACAGGTCCGGGTGGAAGTCCCTTCGGAGTAGAAATCAAATCGACACCGCTCGAGTTGGATGGTGTTCTGTACTTTACGGTTCCGGATCACGCTTGGGCCATCGACGCCCGGACTGGCCGCGAGATCTGGCATTACAAGTGGGAAAGCAAAGGCGGCATCCATACGGGCAATCGAGGGGTTGGAATTTATCACAATTGGCTGTTCTTTGAAACGCCTGACGACCACCTCATCTCACTCGAGAAAGACACCGGCAAATTCCGCTGGGCAGTTGAAATCGCCGACCTAGCACAGGAGTATTTCTCCACGCCCGCTCCACTGATCATTGGTAATCACGTGCTCGTCGGTGTCGGCGGAGATTCGCTCGACGTGCCCGGTTTCCTCGAATCTCGCGATCCCGAAACAGGTGCTGTCCAGTGGCACTGGAATACGGAACCGCGGCCCGGTGAACCGGGATCGGAAACGTGGCCTAATGCGCAGGCCATGACCCACGGCGGGGGCATGACGTGGCTGACCGGAACCTACGATCCGGAGCTAAACCTTGTGTACTGGGGAACGGGCAACCCCAATCCGGTGCACGCGGGACAGGGACGCAAGGGAGACGATCTTTGGACCTGCTCCATCGTCGCCCTCAATCCCGATACTGGCAAGCTCGTCTGGTGGTTTCAGGCTTCGCCGCACGATACGCATGATTGGGACAACGTGGAAGAACCGGTTCTGTTCGATGGCGAGATCGACGGGCAAAAGCGGAAGCTACTTGCTCAGGCCGCTCGCAACGGCTATTTTTTCGTATTGGACCGGACGACCGGTAAGAGTGTGGTCACTGCGCCCTTTGTCGACCTAAACTGGTCGAAAGGGGTTGACTCTCGCGGTGAGCCGATCCCCAATCCAGCCAAAGAGCCGAAGACCGATGGCGCGCTGGTGTTCCCTGCTTCCGGAGGCGCCACTAACTGGCCGCCCCCGAGTTTCGATCCGGAAACCGGTCTCTTTTACGTGAGCGCTTCTCCTTCCTACAGCGTTTTCTATTTGACCGATACAAGCGACAAACCGGAAGGATATGGCGGACGCGATAGCGGCGTTTGGTCTGAATCTGCGCTGGAAGCCCTGGACTACAAGACGGGCAAGATCACGTGGAAGCATGTTTTTCCCGGCGACGGCGGCGACCGATCAGGGATTCTCACCACCGCTGGGAAGCTGCTGTTTACAGGCGATCCTTCGGACAATTTCATTGCCTTCAATCCGGAAGACGGCAAGATTCTCTGGCATGCTGGACTGACTGCTCCCGTCAGCAATGGACCTATGACGTACATCCTGAGTGGCCGGCAATACTTGATCGTCGGGGCCGGCGATATGTTGTACGCCTTTACTGTTCGTCCCTGATCTGACTCAGTTCAAGGCAGCCCTGGAGGATGCTCGCTCACTCCGCGATCAGCCGCGCGTACACCGGATAATGGTCCGATCCCTTGAAATCGCGCCGGACTTCACGTCCTTTACCCGTTGCAAATGCGAATGCGGCCGAGATTTCGGGGGCCATCAAGCCTATGCGCGCGAACCGAGTCACCGCTTCGCCGCGAAGCCTCTCAGCCGGAATGCCCGGAAAGATAATGCCGGCTCCTTCAGTTTTCCCGTGACGGCGCGGTGTCTATTCACGTCTGAAACGGCCAGCATCGCCACGAGCGCGAAGTACCAGCCGCACACTCCGAATCGCGCGAAAGGATAATCGACCAGCGCGTGCAGGCATACCGCAATCAACCCGATTCCCCACACGGAACGGATCGCGGGACGGAGACTCCATACGAAGACGACGAGCATCAGCCCGGCGAAGAAAATGCCTCCTTCGGCTGTCCATTGCAGCCAGTCGTTATGCGCCCGGTTCACCCAGGTTCCGTCGTCATAAAGCGCGAACATGCGGTAAACGGGAACGTAGGTGTCCAATCCCCAGCCAGTTAGCGGCCGTTCACCGATCATCGCAAGCGACGACTTATCGATATCGCGGCGAACCTGCAACTGATCGGTCTGCTGCAGCTTCTCGATCACTTCGTTGAAGCCCGCGGCGTAGACGAAAAGCACGCTCAGCACAATCGCCAGGCTAACGCCAAATAGCAGATTTTTGTTACGGTGCCGCGCAAACGCAAACAGGACAATGACGATTAGTTCCAGACCCACCAACGCCGTTCCCGCGCGGGACCCTGAGGCGACCACCGCCCCGATCTGAAGTGCTCCCAGAATAATGTATTTCGGAACTGGTTGACGCCCGCCGAGGCCCATCCAAAGTGTGATGGGCAGAAGAAGCTCTACGAACTGGGCGAAATTGTTCCAATACGCGAAGGACCCGAAAACGGCGTGATAGTGGCTGGGGATCAGCCAGAAATACTTGCTGGTATGTGACGCTTGCTCCATCAAATCGAGCAGGCACACGGCGCTCCCGAACACCACAAATAAAAGGCGGAATCGGGCCGCAGCGCGCGCCTCGGTGAAGACCTGTGTGGCCAGCAGTGCGATTGCCGCCGCGGTGAACCAGAAGAGCACGCCGGCCCATCCGTCGGCGGCGATCTTTTGGGGCGACCACAGCGTCTGTGCCACGCCATAACACGCCATCAGCAGCAGGCAAACGGCCGGAACACTCAGCACCAATCGCTGCCCAAAAGGAAAACTGAGATAGCAGGCGGTCAGCGCCAGCAGCACGGCGGAGAGGACGCGCGGGGCGACATCACCCCCATCCATAGTCGAGAGCGTGAAGGCAGCCAAAACGCCGAACAGAGTCAGAAACCCTAACTGGTTGTGTACTCGGCTGCCGAAGTTTACTTCGGCGGATAGCGCGGCATCCGCAACGGGCATTCAGTTCAAAAGCGTACCGGACGTGGGCGTGCCCCTCAGGCGGCGCGGCGTCCTGCGCGTGTTCTCCAAAAAACTATTTTCCCGTATAACTGACGCGCCAGATCGACTTTGATCCATCGTCGGTCACCATCAGCGACCCATCCGGCGCGACTGCCACGCCCACCGGCCGTCCCCAGACATTACCATCCGGCAGCACGAAGCCAGTCACGAAATCTTCGTACTCACCCTTGGCATGGCCATCGTCGAGCGGAACTCGAATCACTTCGTATCCGGCCCGTACCGCTTTGTTCCAGGATCCATGCTCGGCAGCGAAGATGTCGCCCTTGTACTGATCGGGGAACTGCTTGCCGTCATAGAAAGTCATTTCGAGCGACGCGTTATGCGGCTGCAGCAATACATCCGGCACGGTCACGTGTCCGGCCAAGTCGGGCTTCTCGGGCAGGCGTGGATCGTGATGATTTCCGATGTAGTACCAGGGCCAGCCATAAAAACCGCCTTCCTTTACGGAAGTAATGTAGTCGGGAACGAGATTGTCGCCAAGCATGTCGCGCTCGTTCACTGAGCACCAAAGCTGGCCGGTGGTCGGATTCACAGCAATCCCGACCGGATTGCGAATGCCGGACGCATAGACCTTGATGAATTTTCCTTCGGGCGTGTACTCCAGAATATTGGCGCGGTGAAACTCAGCCGGGTGGGTATCGGGATCATTTATGTTCGAACCCGATCCCACTGAGACAAACATCTTCGTGCCGTCCGGCGAGAACGCCAAATCACGTGTCGAATGGCCGCCCACGGGCAGTTCGGGGATGATCGTCTGTGCATTGCCGGTCGCTTTCAGGTCGCCATTGTGATATGGATAGCGCACCACCGAGTTGGTGTTCCCGAAATAGACCCACTGCGGGTTCGCGCCGAGCGGATAAAAAGCGATTCCGAAATTGTTCTTCAAACCCGTCGCAAAAACGGAGCGTTGCTGGGGCTTGCTATCGCTGGTAATTCCGCGGAAAACGTCCACATGCCCAGCGGAACTTTCCGATACAAACAGATCGCCGTTCGGAGCGCGCCGGATCTCGCGGGGTTCGGGCAAACCGCTCGCGTAGAGGTCGACTTTAAATCCTTCGACCGTTTTCGGCCAGGCATTGGCCGGCCGATCGACGATTTCGGGACCGTTCGAGACTCCCTTGGTGGCATAAGGAGCTGGGAGATCGGCGACTGTAATCTTTCGGAATGTACCGGGGCTTTCGGTCTGGTAACTCGTAAATGCCGCCTGGCCTGTGACGATGTTTTTCACGTCCGAGTCGTTCGGCGCGCCCGCTGAAATCAGTAACCCGGCGCCCAGGGCCGCAAAAGCGGCGAAGGCCATCCAATAAATTTTTTTCACGTTCACTCCTGAGTCTATCTGGGGTTAGATGCGGGAGTTCGCACGAACGTAGCAGATGCCGATGAATCCTCACCTCCCGCCGTGACCTTATTCACCTTTCGCAGATCCTGCCAGCTTCAGGCGACCTGTGTAGATTGACATACCGATCGCGCAATGGACATTCAAATCAGTAAGTATCTTGACGTCTTCCAACGTCGTAATTCCGCCTGCCGCAATGAGCTCTGTGTCGGTCGCGCGGCGCAAGCTCTCAAACCAGTGAATGTCGGTGCCCTGCATCATGCCTTCTTTGTCGACATACGTACAAAGAAACCCTGAGCAATACGGCTCGAGTTGCGCCATCATTTCGAGCGCCGTCCATTCTGTCGATTCGTGCCAGCCCTTCACCACAATGCGGCCTGCTTTGCTATCGAGAGCTATGGTCGTACGTTCCGGACCGATCGCCCCGGAAACCGCGCGCAGAAATGCCGTGTTTGGGCCCGAGGATAAGAACGCGGCCGTGCCGATGATCACGCGATACGCGCCCTGGTCGATCAACTCGCGGGCTCGCTCGACGGTTCGTACACCGCCGCCGGCACGAACCGTTGCGTGCTGGGCAATGTGCTTTACTAGCGCGGTGTTCGAACCGCGGCCCATCGCCGCATCCAGATCGATGACCTGAATTTGCGGAAAACCGTCGAACGCGGTTAGCGTTTCATCTACCGATCGTTCCAGCGCCTTCTCGCGCCCCTGCACAAGCTGAACCACCTTGCCTTCCATCAGGTCAATGCAAGGAATAATCATGCCGCCGGCCTCACGGGCACATGCGCCTGCTCCAGCGCATGCTTCAAATCGGTCACCGTATATTTACCGTAATGAAAGACCGAAGCGGCTAAAGCGGCATCCGCGCGCCCAGTCGTCAAGCACTGCGACGAAATCCTCTGGCTGGCCCGCGCCACCCGAAGCAATGATGGGTACGGTAGTCGCGTCCACCACGGCTCTCGTCAGGTCGCAATCGAAACCCGTCTGCACGCCATCGGTGTCCATCGAAGTCAAAAGAATTTCGCCGGCTCCCAGCGTTTCGCCGCGTTTCGCCCATTCGATTGCGTCGATCCCCTCGTCCTCGCGGCCGCCCTTTGTATAGACATTCCACTTGCCTGTGCCGGAGCGTCGGGCATCTATGGCAAGCACCACCGCCTGAGCGCCAAATTCCAGGCTTAGTTCGCGAATCAGCTCTGGACGACGCACGGCGGCAGTGTTTACACTCACTTTGTCCGCGCCAGCCAGAATGATTTTGCGCGCATCGGCCACGGTACGAATACCGCCCCCGACCGTCAATGGAATGAATACTTGGCGAGCCGTGCGCGCCACCAGGTCAGCCATGATCTCGCGGGCATCGCTCGATGCTGTGATATCCAGGAACACCAGCTCATCCGCGCCTTGCGCGTTATACTTTTCGGCCAGCTCTACTGGGTCGCCGGCATCTCGCAGATCGACAAAGTTGACGCCCTTCACGACGCGCCCGCCGGTCACGTCCAGACAAGGAATAATGCGTTTCGCCAGCATTCAAATCTCGAGAAAATTCCGGATCACGCGCAAGCCCACGGACCCCGATTTCTCCGGATGAAACTGCACGGCGTGAACATTGTCCCGTTCCAAAATTGCCGTGTACGGATGCATGTAGGTGCAGGTGGCGGCCGTCGCCTGCATCACCGGCGCGTAGTAGCTGTGGGCGAAGTACGTGAATGTATCGTCCTCCAGTCCGCGCAGCAGCCGCGTGGGTTTCATTTTAACCAGCGAATTCCAACCCATGTGCGGTATGCGCGCATTTCCCACGAATCGCTTAATTGTGCCGGGGAAAATGCCGAGACCGCGTGCGTCCGGCGCTTCTTCACTGGCCTCGAAAAGACATTGCAAGCCAATGCATATACCCAGAAACGGAACTCCCGCGCTGATACGCTCGGTCAACGATTCCCTCAGCGCTAGCTTGTCAATCGCATGCATCATCTGCCCGAAATGGCCGACGCCGGGCAGAATCAGCTTCGATGCGCTGCGGACTGCTTCAGGCTTATTCGTGACGATGTAGCTAGCCCCGAGTTCATCGAGCGTATTTTGCACGGATCGGAGATTCCCCGCCCCGTAATCGACGATCGTCGTCACAGCAGCCCCTTCGTGGATGGCAACTGATCCTTCAGGCGTTCATCGGTTGAGCACGCGTACCGCATGGCGCGCGCGAAACATTTGAAGATCGCTTCAATCTTGTGATGGTTAGAACGCCCGTACATCACTTTGGCGTGCAGATTTGCTCCGGCGTGATTGACGAATCCCGAAAAAAAATCTTCCAGTAACTCAGTCTGCAGATCACCCACATGGACCACGTTCACCTGCTGGTCATACACCAAAGCCGGTCTGCCGCCCAGATCCACCGCCGCCAGCGCCAGCGTTTCATCCATGGGCTGCACAAAGTAACCGGCCCGATTGATGCCGCGCCGGTCGCCTAAGGCCTTCGCAAACAGATCTCCCAGCACGATGCCCGTGTCCTCTACCGTGTGGTGCTGATCCACGTCGAGATCGCCGCGCGCATTGAGCTCCAGATCGAACGCTCCGTGCTTACTGAAAAGCTCCAGCATGTGATCCAGAAAGCGAATTCCCGTCGAGATCTGGTAATTGCCTTCGCCTTCGATGCGCAGCTTGCCCGAGATCTGCGTCTCTTTCGTATTCCGCTCGACGGACGCTTCTCTCATGCCGGCTGCGGGACGGCGCTGTCCACCAGCGCTTCCAGTTCATTGATGTCTTCCAGCACGGCAAAAGCGCCGAATCCGCGCAGCAGATCTGCATTCTCAAGGTGCCGCATACTGGCCGGCATGGCGACGCCGATGAAAGGTACTCCGGCGCTCTGTGCGCTCCGGGCATCGTCGACCGTGTCGCCCAAATACCAAATCTGCCGGTCCGGATATTCCTGCTTAATCAGTTCCAGCCCGTCCGGCGCTGGTTTCGGGTTGGCTACCAATTCATCCGTCACAATCGGCCGGAACGAAATGCCGCCGGCATAGCGCTCGAGCGTGACATCGGATTCGTACTTCGCCCGTCCCGTGAAAATCGCCAGCGTGGCGCGTTTCGCCAGCCGGTCGAGCAACCCCGGCCGCGGCATCCACTTCTCATTCCGAATCAGACCATCGCCATTCTCGCCAAGAAAAATACGATTGAAATAATCGACCACATCGGCGTATTCCACCCGAACTCCGCGGTCGCCGATCAGCCGCTGGGACAAGAGCCAATCATTATTCCACCCGCCAGCCTCTTTGAAATCCTGGATCACGTCGTGCGATACCGGCTCGCCTGTGAAGTGCCGGACCGTCTCGCGAATGGCCTCGCGATAGGATTGCGTGACTTCGACCAGGACGCCATCCATATCGAATACGAGCACGCCCGGCGGTGCTGCGGGCCTTACCAAATCTGCTCCAGCTCATCCAGGAACCGCTGGATCTGATCGCGAGTGCCTACCGTAACCCGAACGCAGCCTGGAAGCTCATAGCTTCGATCTCTCACCAGCACTCCGCGCTCGCGCAACGCATCGCGAATCTCAAGGGCGCGATCGCCGGCCCGAAAGAGCACAAAATTCGCCTGACTTTCGGTATACGGAATATTCAGCTTTTCCAATCCCACGCACAGGAGTTCACGCGCCGTGAGGACCTCCAGCACATATTCCTCAATGAACGTTTGATCCTGCACTGCAATTCGCGCCGCCATCGCCGCCACTGCATTTACGCTGTAAGGCGATTGCGCCTTGCGAACGTAACCGATATTCGCCGATTGCGAGAAGAGGCATCCGCAGCGCATCGCGGCCATACCGTAGATCTTCGAAAACGTGCGGCTCACAAACAGATTCGGATATTCCGAAAGCAACGGGAGCATCGTCACGCCGCTGAACTCGTAATACGCTTCATCGACGAGAACTGCCGCTTCGCTGGCCTTCGCTAGAATCTGCTCGATTCCTCGAACCCCCGTGCCGGTGCCCGTGGGATTGTTTGGATTGCTGATCAGGACGGCTTTCGTTGATCTCGTGATCCGTTCCAGCAATTCCTCCAGCGGAAATGCCAGGCTCTCAGCGCGGTAGTCTACCTCTTCCACTCTGGCGCCCGCTAGTTGAGCATAGAACCTGTACATTGCGTAGGAGGGCCGCAGGATGAGCACCTCATCGCCATCGTCGATGTAAGTGTTTATCAGAAGCTGGATCGCCTCGTCTGTCCCATTGGTCAGCGTCAACTCATCCGCTGCCGACGTCGAAATGGCGCGACAAATCTTCGATCGCGTTGTCGTATTCCGGATAAATACTGAGATCGGCGGCCGTTAAATAACGCTTGATGAAATCGATGACGTGCGGGGAAGCACCCACCGTGTTTTCATTGAAATCGAGCCGCAGTTTGTTTCGGCGGCCTCCCGTGGGCGGATGGTAGGGCGCCATCCGCAGCACAGCGTCACGCGGCTTCGGTGTCTTCGCCTCAACCGGCGCATCCAATGCGAGCTCTGGATTAATTGACAGATCGAACCTCCACGGAGCGCGCGTGCGCCTCCAAGCCTTCCGCTCGCGCCAGCGTTGTAATAGCGGGAGCAAGTTCCCGCAACCCTTGCGGAGAAAATTCCTGTACTGCGATGACCTTTACAAAATCCGTTGCCGATAATCCGCCGCGCAGGCGCGCCACTCCGCCGGTCGGCAAAACGTGACTCGGGCCAGCGGCATAATCTCCGGCCGCTTCCGGCGAATTCGGCCCCAGAAACACGGCCCCCGCGTTGGTGATCTGCGGCAACAGCGCCGGGTCGTGCAGACTCAAGTGCTCCGGGGCCCAACTATTTGCGAGAACCACAGCCACGCCCATGTTGGGAACCAGGAAAATGCGTCCGTTACTATCGATCGACTGTCGCGCTACTTCGCACGTTGGTAAGGTCCGGAGCTGCAGCTCCAATTCCGCGCTTACAGCATTGGCCAGCGATTCGGACGTAGTCACCAGAATCGCCGATGCCTCGGCATCGTGTTCGGCCTGCGCGAGCATGTCGGCTGCGATCACTCGGGCATCTCCATCCGCCGCGAGAATCATGATCTCCGTCGGCCCCGCGACAAAGTCGATCCCTACTTCACCCGCCAACAGTTTTTTTGCAGCCGCCACGTAGGCGTTCCCTGGTCCAACGATTCGATCCACTCGGGCGATAGTTTGCGTTCCGAAAGCCATGGCAGCGATTGCTTGCGCGCCACCCACGCGATAAACCTCGTCGATACCCAAGATGTGCGCGCAGCCTAAAATCTCGATCGAAGGTTTTGGCGAAACGACACAGATACGGGGCACTCCTGCCGTTTGCGCCAAGACCGCCGTCATCAGCAAGGTCGAGGGTAACGGATACCGGCCGGATGGCACATAACACCCCACAGCATCCAGAGGCCGCACGATCCAGCCTAGTTTGCGACCGGGCGAAAATTCCTCCAGACATTCACTCGGCAACTGTCTCCGGGCGAAGTCTCGGATATTACTAATGGCGATCTCCGCGGCCATCCGAACGTCGGCAGATATCGTTTCGGCGGCGGCGGAAAGCTCGTTTTGTGCCACGCGCAAGGGCTGGTCGCCAAGATCGTCCAGCCGCATCGCATAACGCCGCAGGGCCGCATCGCCGTCCTTCCGGACCGCTTCAATAATCGTTTTGACAACGTATTCGTGCTCGGTCTGAACACGTGCTCGCCCGATGCTACCGGAGGCTAGATTCCGGAAATCCTGAATCGTGATCATCGTCACATCACGATCTTGTTCAACGGATACTCGACGATCCCCTGAGCGCCCGCTTCCTTCAGCCGGGGAATGATACTCCGGACCGCCGCTTCTTCCAAAATCGTGTTCACCGCCAGCCATTGCTCGTCGCTGAGCTGAGAGACGGTCGGATTCTTCAGAGCCGGAAGCACATTCAGCACTGCGCTCAGATCGTCCTTACGAACATTCAACATGAGTCCGACCTTGCCCAGCGCGTTCATCGCGCCTTCCAGCAACATTTTCATATCTTCCAGCTTGCGCCGCTTCCAACCGTTTGCCCAGGACTCGATGTTCGCGATCAGTTGGGTATTCGATTCGAGCACCGTTTCTAAGATCCGCAGCTTGTTCGCCCGCAATGAAGATCCTGTCTCGGTTACTTCAACGATGGCGTCCGCCAGTTCAGGCGGCTTCACTTCGGTTGCACCCCAACTGAATTCCACTTTTGCGCGCACGCTACGGCTCGCCAGATACTTCTCGGTCATGTTTACCAGTTCGGTGGCGATGATCTTTCCTTGCAGGTCCTGCACACTACGGAAGGGCGAAGCGTCAGGTACCGCCAGTACCCATCTGACCTTGCCGAAACTTTGCTTGGCGTAGATCAGATCCGCGATGGTTTCCACATTCGCTTCGTTCTCTTCTACCCAATCGCGGCCCGTCAGTCCCGCATCCAGCACGCCGTCCTCTACATACCGGGCCATTTCCTGGGCACGAATCAGCATGCATTCCACTTCCGGGTCGTCCACTGCCGGAAAGTAACTGCGGCTGCTTGTGGTAATCGTGAACCCGGCCCGCCGAAAGAGATCGATGGTGGCTGTTTCAAGGCTGCCCTTCGGAATACCCAGCTTGAGTTTCAATGCCGTGCTCCGTAAACTGCTTCCGGGTCGTAGGCCGGCGCTTCCGTTTCCACCCAATCGCCGTTTTTCAATGCGCGGTAGAAGCAGCTCTCGAAACCGTTGTGGCAGACACCGGGCCCCAGCGGCTCCGCTTGCACCAGCAAAGAATCGCCATCGCAATCCGTGGCGATCGATTCCAACAGTAAATAGTGTCCGGAACTCTCCCCCTTGGTCCACAGTTTCTGCCGCGAGCGGCTGAAAAAAGTCACATGGCCTGTCGCAACGGTTTTGTCGAACGCCTCGCGATTCATATACCCAACCATCAGCACTCGCTGCGTTTTCGCATCCTGCACAACCGCCGTGATCAGCCCGTCTTGCTTATCGAAATCGAGAATCCCGCTCATCGCTATCCTGTTTGCCCGTCAACAAAAAAGCCCGCCAAGTGGGCGGGCTGCTTTCGAAACTCTGTCGTGAACGTTTAAACGCAGTCTCGCCAGTTAAACCATCGCCGGATGGTGATGATAATGGTGAGCGTTCCCCGACATCAACCCAAAGTATACCAGCAAGCCGCGGCTACGGCTCCTGGAGGGACCTCTTCCGCAGGTCTTCACATTCTAAACAAATTTAGGCGAAAATGTATTAGGAAACATTGTGGAAATGCAGTTAAGAACTGTCTTTTATCGCTCGCCAAAGATGCCTGCCCTGTGGAAGGCGAAGCATTTACCATCTTCGCCGTTGAACCCTGGTACTTGTCTCAGCTAAGGTAAGCCTGTCCCGCTACCATGGCCGTACGCGACATCAGCATCGATCAGCCGCTGCCCGATAACATTGACGCCGAACGTTTCGTCCTGGGCGCGATCATGAGTAGCGATAACGCCTACCTCCAGGTTGCAGGTACGCTTTCGGCGGACGACTTCAGTCTCGAAAAACACCGGCGCATCTTCCTGCGCATGGGCGAGTTGCACGAGCGCGGCGAGAAGATCGATCGCGTCATGGTCGCCAACGAGCTGATGAAGCAGGGCCAGTTGCAGTCCATTGACGGGCTCAGCTATTTGGTCTCCCTCGATGACGGCCTGCCTCAGTTGCACAACATCGAGAGCTACGTCTCGATCGTAAAAGAGAAAGCGCTTCTCCGGCGCATAATCACCGTCTCTCAGGACACCATCAATCGCTGCATGGGATGCGAAGACGATCCCCTGCAGATCCTCGGCGCTGTCGAAGACGCATTTATCAAGCTTGGCGACGTTCAATCCAAGAACTCCCTTGCCACACCAGCACAGATCGTCAGTGAATTCGAAGGCGGCATTAACGCTTTCCTGGACGCCAGCAAGCGCATCAAAGGCATCAGCACCGGTTTTCTGAAATTCGATGAGATGACAGGCGGTCTGCGCGAGGGTGAGCTCTTTATCCTGGCTGCCCGTCCGGCGATGGGAAAAACGGCACTTGCGCTCAATATCGCTCAGCATGTCGCCACCAATCCAAAGAGCCCAAAGGCAGTGGCGGTCTTCTCGCTTGAAATGTCGAAGGAGTCGCTGCTCACGCGCATGATTTGTTCCGCCGCGCGCGTGGATCAGCAGCGCTTTCGCGCCGGATATCTGAACCAGGACGAACGCCGCCTGCTCCAGGACTCGCTCTATCGCATCGTGGAGTCGCCGCTGTTCCTCGACGACACCGCCGGCACCAATCTCATGGACATCCACTCCAAATTGCGGCGCTTGCAGGCCGAACAGGATCTGGGGCTGGTGATCGTCGACTATCTCCAGCTTATGCAGGGCCGCGGACGCTTCGAAAATCGCGTGCAGGAGATCAGCTCGTTATCCCGCGGTTTCAAGCTGATGTCGAAGGAACTGCGCGTTCCCTTCCTGGTTCTGTCACAGCTCAGCCGCGCGCCCGAGACCCGCACCGGCGATCATCGTCCCATGCTGAGCGATCTTCGCGAGTCGGGATCGATCGAGCAGGACGCGGATATGGTCGCCTTTATTTTTCGCGAGGAAGTCTATCGCCCCGATAAAGAGAGCCTGAAAGGCATGGCTGAACTCATTCTCGCCAAGCAGCGCAACGGGCCCACCGGCCGTGTCAAGCTTGCGTTCCTCAACCGCTATACGAAATTCGAGAATCTCGCTTCCGACACGGGCGAAGACGACGCACCGTTCGAATAGATCTCACGTTTCTCCATCCGGAATTGTGCAAGTGAGGCAACTTGCGCGGCTTCACTTCCTGCCACGGCGATTTCAGGATCTTGCCGGGGTTCAATTGTCAAGGTAAGCATAGCCGACGAACCGACATGTGAAAACGCGTTGTGTTTCGGATCGAGCTTCAGTGGCTATGATTACGGTACGCGGGCTCTTGACGATTCCTACAAAAAGACTTTGCAATCCTCGAACAAACGAACCGCAAAACCGTATATAAAGATGTATATCTATGCCCGATACGACCAGTTCTCCTGTTGCATTGATCCATGATCTGCTCGCCAGAAAGCGCTACTCGGTCAGCGAGCAAGATAGTAGCGTACTGAAGATTCAGGATCTTGAAAGCGGAATCTCGCTGCGTGCCGTACTGGAAGGCGAGATCCTATTCTTATCGCTCGTCTGCATGGTGGTGCCGCGCCCGAAGGTCACCCCAGAGCTGATGTACAAGATGCTCGCTGCCGATAACGGCATTTCTACCTCACACTTTCAGCTGTACGACGCCGGCAACGGACAGGTCGCCATAACGCTGAATAATTTCTGCAAGCTACAAGAGTTGGGACCTGACGACGAGGACGATATCCTCTCCTGTGTCAGCTTCCTGCTCGCAGATGTCGTCCACGCAAAGGATCTGATTGGCGCCGACTTGCAGGCCGCCTAAATCGACTATAGAAAGGCACAACAATGGGCTTTTTTTTGGACATTTTCAACCGAGCCGGGCGGGTGACGCGAGGCCAGGCGAATAAAGGGATGGACGTCATCGAGGACGCCACGTTCGAATCAACGGTGCGGCAAACCGTTGCGGACATGAAAACGGAGCTGAACAACGTAGTGCGGTCTTCCGCAACTGCGATGAGCAACTATAACTCTCTCGACGCGGAGTACCAGAAGTACGTCCGGCAGTCGCAGGAGTGGAAGGCACGCGCCGGACAGGCGCTCGATGCCGGCAACGAAGAACTCGCCAAGAAGGCACTCGCCAAAAAGGCCGAATCCGACAAACAGGTCGCCTCGCTGCAGGCTGCAGTCGAATCGGCGCGAAAAGCCAGCGAGTCGCTGAAGACACAAGTGGTCGACCTGAAACACAAGATCGAAGAGGGCGAGCGGACTGCCACAACTCTGGTAGCACGCAAGAATGCAGCGATGGCTCAGAGAAAGGTCTCCGAAGCTATGGCGGGTGTTGGTAAGGCGGATAATGCGTTTGCGGTGCTTTCGAATTTCGAAAAGTCCGTCGCCAAGGAAGAGGCAACTGCGAAGGCGTTCGATGAGCTTGCCGCGGCGGGCAAGGACTCGAATTTGGAAGCGGAATTCGCTCAACTGGAAGGACACACAGTAGACGCCGAACTGGAGGCGCTCAAGCGGGAACGGCTCGGCAGGGTTGAGTTGCCGAAAGAACTACCTCCAGCCTCTGGCCGCTGAGCTGCATGTTTTTCGATCATAAAGCAAAGCCTGCCCAGCCCCTGGAGGATTTGGCTAACCTCAAAATCACTGAGGCTCGCGTAGGGGATACTCTGTCGGTGTCCGGCGCGGCTCTTGATTTCTCGGACATCGATTTCACGGTCGACAGGCTGGACGGCTACGAGGCCGGTAATCGACGCTGGATAGAACTGAGCGGAATGTGGCGCGATCGGCGTGTCTACCTTGAAGTGCACAACGAGGACACTACGAGTGTCCTCGGCAATTTCGACGGACGCAGAATGACGCTTGACGAACTCGGGTTGGGCGAAGACGATCTCGCACAAATGGATCAACGCCAGAACCCGGCGGACTTCCTCGATTTCGAGGGTAAATTCTGGGTCTATCGCTTCAGTCGCGAAATCGGCATGTTTCGGGCTGGCGATACGCTAGGCCGCGGCTTCTATTGTTGGCAGTTTCAGGAACAGAACGCCGGGCGATTCCTCAGTGTTCGGAAGTCGGAGGGCGAGCCATTTACGGCTTCGCTTTGGGTGAATGTTGAGCCCGCCGATATCACGGTCTTTCGGAGTACGTGATGAAATTATCGAAGCCGGGCCTGCTGATTACCGCTCTCGCGCTTCTCACGTCCTGCAGCAGACTCCCGAGTGCGCTGCGCCAGGACATCGCATACGAGAACGATCGCCTGCACGCCGCCGAGCGCCAACTTCAACGTTCGCAAGAGACTCTCAACAGCGATCTCTCGCAGACAGCCGGACCTGTTCCAGGGTGCCTCTGCACCCGCCGGAATGGAAAGCGAGACTCCGTTCCGATCGGGAAAAGCTGGATTCCGCGGAAAAGATCCAGGCTGAACTCGCCGAACTTGAACGCCGGGGGCGGTCCGACTCGCAATCCCGTGCGCGGCAATTACTCACACACGAACGCCAGCTGTTGGAAACGGCAGGCGCCGATTCGCAGGCCGTCGTCACAGCGGCCGGCAATTGGGTTGATTTCGGTCGCGATGTTCCGTCGCATTTGGCCAAGCTGCGGAGCGAATACGCAGGGATCTGTGACTTCGACCTGGCGCCTGTCACGAGCGATGTAGAACACGCCGATCTCGATTGGCCGGCAAAGAAGAGCGCCCTGGATGAGCGTCTTCAGGCTTTGCGCGATATACCCAAGCAGGCCGAAACAGAGTGGAAGGCGACCGAAGCCGTGCGAGGGGCTGCCTCCAGCGGGAAGGCAAGTGGAAATCAGCTCGCAACTCTGATTGAAACTGACGATGACCTGGCAAGGGATGCAAGCGCAATGGCCTCGAAGGCCGGCGAGCTCCAGAGCCTCTCACGACAGCTCTACGACGCATGGGACAAAATTCTTACCGATCTTGACGATTCGCATTACGGTAGCGATCAGGTTTTTCGAGAGCGCATTAACACCGTTCGCACGCACTTCATCGACGTAGCCTCGAAAAAGACCGAAACCACGAGTGACGAACACTGGCTGAACGTCTCCGAACCTCAATTTCGAGCCGTTCAAAACGACTTGGGCATGGCAATCGCTCACAAAGATGCGGGGCTCTTCGATTCAGAAGCACAGACCACGCCTCAACCAGCCGGGTTCGCCTACATCGCTCCGGAATCACAAGGATCAAATCAGTACGGCTATTGGGACCACTCGAGCGGCCACAGCGTTTGGACGTGGCTGCCGGAGTACCTGATTCTTCGCGAGTTACTGTGGCATCACGACTATCGGCCCGTGCTGGCAGACGAATACCACGCCTACCGCGCCGCCCAAAGTACAGGCAGGACTTACTATGGCCAGGAGAGTCCAGCAGCTCCGCCCAAATACGGAACTCACGGGACCTTCACCCAGACACACTACGCCGACAGCCGGTATGTGCAGCGGGGTGGGTTTAGCGCTTCCGGCTACGCGTCTCACCCCGGAAGCGCTGCGAGTGGGCCGCGCGCCGAGCCCCGTGATCAGCCTGGAATGGATAATGAGCGCGGTGGCCGGCAATTCGGCTCGGGAGCGCATCCCTCATCTGGACACCGGTTCGGTCGGCCCGGCGGTTTTAGAAGCCCGGGCCACAGGTTCGGCGGTAGGCGATAACGTATAACGCGCATCCCGTACATTGAGGTCCTTTCGACCGGTTATTACGTCTAAGCCGGACTGCTGGCGTTTTACACAACCGCAGAACAGAATCAGCCAATTTAGAACCGCAGGCAGATCTTCCCGAAGTGCTGCTGTGATTCCATATACCGCAGCGCTTCTTTAATCTCCGTCCAATCGAAAGTTTTATCTATAACAGGTTTGAGCCGCTTAAATTCAATTGCGCGATTCATGCGCTGGAACATGGCGCGCGAACCTACATAGATGCCCTGCACCCGGACGCTGTTCATCAGGATAGAAACCGGGCTGACGCTCGGCTCGGCCCCGGTTAATACGCCGATAACGCTGACCAACCCGTGCGTGCGAACCGCGCGCAAGCTGCGCGGCATGGTTTCGCTTCCTCCGACTTCGATGACGTGATGCACCCCTTCGTTGTTCGTCAGCTTGCGGGCAATCTTTTCCCACTCCGGAGTTGTCTTGTAGTTGATCGTTTCGCTGGCGCCCATCTGCCGCGCTCGGGCCAGTTTTTCATCGCTGCTTGACGTCACAATCGTGCGCAGGCCGGCCGCAACCGCAAGCTGCAAGGCGAAAATCGAGACGCCGCCGGTGCCTTGAATCACGATGCTCTCGCCCGGCGCTCCAGGCACGTTCTCAAACAACGCATGCCAGGCAGTCACCGCGGCGCAAGGCAGCGTGGCCGCTTCTTCATCACTCAAACTGTTTGGGACCGCAACCAATCCACTCTGTGAGAAAACCGCATACTCGCGCAGCACACCATCGACGCCACCGCCCAAAGCCGCTTCGAGTTTCTCCCTCGCCGGCGGTCCCTCTTGCCAGCCTTGAAAAAAACACGGCATCACGCGATCGCCTTTTTTAAATTCCGTTACGCCCGGACCAACCTCTTCCACTACGCCGGCCCCATCCGAGAGCGGAACCATCGGCCGCTTGAGTTTCGGATTATAGATGCCCTTCACGGCCATGTCATCGCGATAGTTCAGCGATGCGGCAGTCATCTTCACCAGCACTTCGCCCGGGCCCGGACGGGGCACATCCCGCTCAACCAGCGCCAGCTTGTCTACGCCGAACTCCTGGATCTCAAACTGTTTCATGGACGAGTGTAGCGGTGTATTCCATTAGCTGATTCAATTTTTGTTTGGCAGAGCCGTTGTCGATAGACTCGGCGGCCAGCGCCACCGCGCTTTTTAAATCGGTCGCCTGGCGCGCTACCAGCAGCGCCGCCGCCGCATTTGCGACCACAATGTCCCGGTGCGGTCCCGGAGTTCCATTCAGTACCGCGTGAATAATCTCCGCGTTCGCTCCGGGGTCGCCGCCTTTCAGATCCTCGAGGGACGATGTGGGAAGTCCAAAGTCGGCCGGCATCCATCCGCCCTTTTGCACTTTGCCGTCTTCTACCAGGAAGACTGTCGTGGGACCCGCCGTGCTGATCTCATCCAGCCCTTCGGCCCCGTGAACCACAAACGCACGCTCGATCCCCAGCCGGGCTGAAGCGTGCGCCAACATCTCCGCTGCCCGAACGGAAAAAGCGCCCATGAGTTGCACTCTCGCCCGCACGGGATTTGTCAGCGGTCCGAGCATATTGAAGACCGTTCGCCCCTTCAACATCATGCGCGCTTCCTGCGCGTGCTTGACCGCTGGATGCAGCAGCGGCGCGTACAAAAATCCGATCCCTGTATGCCGGATGCAATCCTCCACCTGCTCCGCCGCCAACTCGACCGGAATGCCCAACGCCTCCAGCACATCCGCACTGCCCGACTGGCTCGAAATGCGCCGATTGCCATGCTTGGCCACCCGCACGCCAGCTCCCGCCGCTACAAATGCAACCGCGGTTGAGACATTGAAAGTGCCCGATCCGTCGCCGCCCGTCCCGCACGTATCGAGCAGCGGCGCTTCGCTCTGATCGATTTCAATGGGCTGGTTCATCTCCCGGATCGCGCTTGCAAACCCGACCAGTTCCGCAATCGTTTCGCCTTTGCGCCGCAGAAAGCTCAGCACCTCGGCGATTCCTTCGGTTGTCATCTCTCCCGAAAGCATGCGCCGCATCAGTTCATGCGCTTCCGCTTGAGTGAGATGAACGAAGTTGCGGTACGGCAGGTGCGGCACGCTTCGAGAATCGCTTCCTGTTTCAGCCATTACTGTGCCCGTCCCCATCACCGGGGTTCCTCCGAGCCGCTCCTGATAACACAAAGATATCGCTCCATCACCGGAAACCATCTATTTTGAACCAGCGCGTTTTCGCGCGCCTCTGTGAAACGTCCCCTTCGGCTACCCTAAGAGGCAAGAGGGAACCCCCAAGTTGCTGGTTGTCATGAAGGCCCAGGCTGGCCCCGCCGAGATCGCCCGCGTCTGCGAACGCATCGAAAGTCTCGGCTTCAAAGCGCATATTATCCCGGGCGAACAGCGCACCGCGATTGGCATCACTGGCAATGAAGGCCCGGTCGATCCTGCGGAATTCGAAGATCTGCCCGGCGTGGCGGAGGCGATCCGTGTATCGAAAGCATACAAATTAGTCAGCCGCGAAACAAAACGTGAGAATACCGCAGTCGCTGTAAAGGGTGTTCCCGTCGGCGGCCGGGATCTCGTGCTCTGCGGCGGACCGTGCTCGGTCGAAAGCCGTGAACAAATTCTCGAATCCGCGCGTGCCGTGAAGGCCGCGGGCGCTCAGCTACTCCGCGGCGGCGCCTACAAACCCCGCACTTCGCCGTACAGTTTCCAGGGGCTCGGAGAAGAAGGGCTCCGCTATCTCGCGGATGCCCGCGAAGAGACGGGCTTGGGCATCGTCACCGAAGCGATTGACCTCGAAACCTTCGATTTGGTCGAAAAATACGCCGATTGCGTCCAGATCGGGGCCCGCAACATGCAGAATTTTTCTCTGCTCCGGCGCGCCGGCCGCTCCCGCAAGCCGATTCTATTGAAGCGCGGCATCGCTTCCACCCTCGAAGAATTTTTGATGGCGGCCGAATACATCCTCGCCGACGGCAATTACAACGTAATTCTCTGCGAGCGCGGCGTGCGCACCTTCACCGATCATACGCGCAACACACTGGACCTGAGCGTTGTTCCGGCGGTCAAATCTCTCAGCCATCTGCCAATTATCGTGGACCCCAGCCATGGCACCGGCAAACGCGATAAGGTCCTCCCGATGGCTCTTGCCGCCATCGCCGCCGGCGCCTCAGGACTGATCGTCGAAGTGCATCCGCATCCTGAACGAGCTCTTTCCGACGGATTCCAGTCGCTCCATCCCGCTCAATTTTCCGAGCTCGCCGACGATTGCCGCGCCATCTCCGCGCTGTTGAAATCGCGGCACCCTGAACTCGTTGCGAAAACTTAGCCGCAGCGCAGTTCCTCTCGGTCAGGTCAAGTATGATCAGGCATTCGTATCTAGCCAAGTCGAACTCTGGCCCGCACGCTAAACTGGCCTTTGACCTTGCATGCCTGCGTTTTCGCGTGTGAGTGCATCCAAATATGAAGATTCACGAGTACCAGGCGAAGGCGATCCTCGCCAAATACGATGTTCCTGTGCCGCGCGGAGAAGTCGCCTACACGGTCGAGGAAGCCGAAGCGGCGGCCAAGAAACTGGGTGGCAGCGTCGTTGTGAAAGCGCAGATTCACGCCGGGGGACGGGGCAAAGGCGGCGGCGTCAAGGTCGCTAAGAACGCGGCGGATGCGGCCGAGATCGCTAAGAAGATCCTCGGCATGACTCTTGTTACTCATCAGACCGGACCCGAGGGCCGCGTCGTGCAACGTCTGCTCATCGAGGAAACTCTACCCATTGATCGCGAGCTATATCTCGGTTTGGTCCTCGATCGCGCGCTGGGCGAAACCGTGTTCATGGCTTCAGAAGCCGGCGGCATGGAGATCGAAGAGGTCGCCGCGAAAACACCCGAACTGATTCTGCGCGAACGGCTAACACCCGGCCAGCCGCTGCAGCCTTTTCAAGCGCGCAAGCTTGCCTTTGGAATGAATATTCCGGCAGCCAGCGCGAACGCAGCGGCGGCAGCTATGATTGCTCTCTCGAAGGCTTACGACGCCATCGATGGTTCGCTCGCCGAGATTAATCCCTTCATCCTCACTAAAGAAGGCAAGGTCTTCGCCCTTGACGCCAAAATAAACATCGACGATAACGCCCTCTATCGCCATAAAGATCTGCTCGAGCTGCGCGATTTGAACGAGGAA
Source organism: uncultured Acidobacteriaceae bacterium (assembly GCA_963762495.1). Lineage (GTDB taxonomy): Bacteria > Acidobacteriota > Terriglobia > Bryobacterales > Bryobacteraceae > Bog-105. The sequence continues at coordinate 69,785 of CAVXKZ010000005.1, read as the reverse complement.
GATCCACTCGAAGTGGAAGCCTCGCGCTTCGGCCTGAACTACATCAAACTCGAAGGCAATATCGCCTGCATGGTCAACGGCGCCGGTCTCGCCATGGCCACCATGGACATCATCAAATACGCCGGGGGCAGGCCCGCCAACTTCCTGGATGTCGGTGGCGGCGCCAGCGCGGAACAAGTGAAGAACGCATTCCGGATTCTACTTTCGGATCCCAGTGTCAAGGCCGTCTTGATCAACATTTTCGGCGGTATCCTGCGTTGCGACACGCTGGCGAACGGCGTCGTCTCCGCCGCCCGCGAGCTCGAAATCAAAATACCTGTCGTGGTTCGTATGGAAGGCACCAACGTGGAGCTTGGCCAGAAGATCCTGACCGAATCGGGTTTCAATTTCACCGTCGCCGACGGGATGAAGGACGCCGCGGAGAAAGTAGTGAGGCTGGCACAATGAGCGTTCTCATCGACGAAAAGACCAAAGTTCTCTTTCAAGGTTTCACCGGCCGCGAAGGCAGCTTTCACGCAGAGCAGGCCATCAAATATGGCACCAATGTCGTCGGAGGCACAACTCCGGGCAAAGGCGGCCAAACCCATCTGGATCGTCCCGTCTTCAACACCGTGGCCGAGGCGGTCGAGACCACAGGCGCCAATGCATCCGTCATCTTTGTCCCTCCGCCCTTTGCCGCCGATGCCATCATGGAAGCCGCGGACGCAGGTCTTCCGCTTATCGTTTGCATCACTGAAGGCATTCCGATAAACGATATGGTCCGCGTCTGGGCCTACCTCAAGACCAAGCCCGCCACGCGCCTCATCGGCCCCAATTGTCCGGGCGTAATTACCCCTGGAAAATGCAAGATCGGCATTATGCCCGGGCACATTCATAAAGCGGGACACGTCGGCATCGTGTCGCGCTCCGGCACCCTGACCTACGAAGCCGTCGGCCAGTTGACGAGATTAGGCATCGGCCAATCCACCTGCATCGGCATCGGCGGGGATCCCATCATCGGCACCAGTTTCAGCGACGCCATCCGGCTGTTCAACGAAGATCCCGGCACGCATGCCATCATCATGATCGGCGAAATCGGCGGCAGCGCTGAAGAGACCGCGGCCGCCTACGTCAAAGCGCATGTGAAGAAACCGGTGGTAGGCTTCATCGCCGGCCAGACGGCGCCTCCGGGACGGCGCATGGGCCACGCGGGCGCCATCATCTCGGGCGGCTCCGGCAAAGCAGAGGATAAGTTGGCTGCCATGGCGGAAGCCGGTATCACTGTCTGCCCGTCCCCTGCCCTAATGGGCGAAAAAATGCAGCAGGCGCTCGGCAACAGCAAAACACAATAACGCCAAAGGAACTTTTGGGAATGTCTTTGAATCAGACTTTCGGGATCATCAAGCCCGACGCAGTGAAGAACGGCCATGTCGGCGAGATCATCACGATGATTGAGCGGAATGGGTTCCGCATCGTCGCTCTGAAAACGCGCCGTCTCGCGAAGCACGAGGCCGAAACTTTCTACGCCATCCACAAAGCGCGGCCATTCTTCTCCGGCCTGGTTACCTTCATGACCGAGGGCCCCGTGGTCCTCATGGTGCTTGAGGGCGAGAATGCCGTCATCAAATGGCGCGACGTGATGGGCGCAACCAATCCAGCCAACGCCGCCGAGGGCACGGTCCGCAAGCGATTCGCCGAAAACATCGAGCGCAATTCCGTTCACGGCTCGGACGCGCCCGAAACAGCGGCCGAGGAGATCCCGTTCTTCTTCAGTACGTCTGAGTTGCTGTAACCGAACCTACACCGGAGTCGTGGCGGGCGCCGGCGGAACCTGCTCTTTCGGCTTTTCCACTTTTTCCTTAGGAGGCACAATCGCCTTCACAGGACTAATAAGCACGTGAGCGTTCCGGCCCTCGAGCCGCGGTTGGCCCTCAATTGTTCCCACTCCCGCCAAGTCTTGCGCGAACTGCAGTAACAACTTTTTACCAAGATCCGTGTGCGCAATCTCGCGCCCGCGAAACTGCACCACGGCCTTCACGCGATTCCCTTCCTTCAAAAAGCGAATCGCGTGATTCTTCTTGAAGTCGTAATCGTGATCGTCGGTATTCGGCCGGAACTTCAGTTCCTTAACCTGAATCACGTGCTGCTTTCTCTTGGCTTCGTGCTGCTTCTTCTTCTGTTCGTATTGCCACTGGCCGTAGTCCATGGCCTTCGCCACGGGCGGTTCGGCAGTAGGCGCGATCAGAATCAGATCCAGCCCCATGTCCTGCGCCTTGCGCACGGCTGCGGGCGTGGGCATGATCTCGACGGATCCGTCCGGGAATACAGCGCGGACTTCCCGTACGCGGATCGCTTCGTTTACATTTTCGCGGATTCTAGGCCGGCGAGGAGGGAGGTTTCTGGGTGGATACATGCCGGACTAGCGGACGTCGACGCTTACCCGCGCCAGGGGATCGGAAAGAAAAAGAGTCAAATGCTATACCTTCATCTAGTGTACACGGATTTTCAGCCCTGTATCCAACCATTACTTCCCGCCACCGCCAACCTTGTACTCACCAATCGCCTCTGCTTGCCCCGAAGCGCTCGCTGGCGCTAGAGCCATCAGAGCGAGCGATGTTCCGGCGCTTGAGATCCATTGATCGTGATCGAATGGGAAGCCGCTCTGAAAATACGGCTGAAATTTAGGCACTCGGCTACGCACGTACCACGAGCCATCCCGGAATTGTGTACGGAGCAGGAAGACCACGCCTTTCCGGTAGCATGCATCCTGGGGCGAAACCAGCCCCGCCGTATATAAAGTGTTGAGGACCATTCCCGTCGCGTACGCATCGGAATCGAGATACCGCGTCTGCGCCCAACCTCCGTCGGAGCGTTGTAGTTGTAACAGCGCGCCTGCCTCGCTACGCAAATCGGATGCGGAGACACCTGCAGCGTGTAAACCGGCGATCTTATCGGCCCTCTCGTAAGTCGTAACAGGTTTCGCGTGCTCAAGCCACAGACGCGCTCGCTGGATCCGCGCATCGAACTCAGCCTGGCGCGAGGGCCAACCATAGAGCTTCAGGGCTCGGATCGCCATGGCCGTTCGAGTAATGGTACTGTCTTCGATCGGTGATCGAGCAATTCCGAGATTGATCCAGGCCCCTGAGGAATTCTGCCGCACGGCCACATAGTGGACGATCAGATCGGTCATTTCACTGGCCGGTTCACCCAAATCGGCAAAAGACATCATATAGGCGAGCAACGTGTCATAGTCCCCTGGGGGACCGCTCAAAACGGGCAAACCGGAAAGGACCATTGGACGGACGGCAATCATCGCGTCAAGAAAGTTCTTGCGCAGGCTCGGGTCGGGATTCAGTCCTGCATGCATTGCGGCTGCGAATACACGCGCATGGAACGGCTGGTGATGGCAACCGGCACAACCGCCCTCGCGAAAAAATTGCCGACCTGAACTCGCGAGAAGCGGGAGCGCCCGCTGTATAGCTTCGCGCGCATCGACAGCCTGCGCCCCGGCTTCCGGCTGCGGCGCCAGTGACAATTGAGCACCCTGAGCACCAGCGGCCTCCAGCATGGAGAGGATCTCGGGGTTCCGGTACTTGCGTGCCCAGGTGAGCACTGACTCCCCATTCCCATCTTTCGCATTAACGTCCGCGGCTGCGCCAATGAGTTGCCGCACAACGGCCGGGTTGGCGTGGTCGGTCGCTATCGAAAGCATTAGGGGAGTCATCTTTCGGATATCGACTTCGTTGACGCGCGCGCCGGCTTTGAGGAGCGCCGCAATGGTGTCCTCGTCCCCGTAAGCGGAAGCCAGCATCAGCGGACTGAGGTGGACAAGAGCAATCGGGCCTTTCCTGACAACTCCGCCGAATGTGTTGAAGCCATTCGGATCGGCCCCGGCGGCGAGCAGCAGGCGGATGCGTTCGCAGTCCGGGAAAGCGGTCGCATCGTGTAAGCCGTTGAACCCGGCCCCATCCGCCAGATGCGCATCCGCTCCGTTGCCGAGAATAATCCGCAGCGTCTCAGGATCGCTCATGGAAGCGCTGCGCAGTAAGGCATTCCCATGTCGGCGATCGAGTGCTCGAACATCAGCGCCTTTTTCAAGGAGGTAACGAACAGTAGCGATATTTCCCGCAACTGGCGCGGCCACCATGAGCGGAGTCGTGCCGTCGTTTTCCGCGCTATTGACCTCGGCACCCGCCTCTACCAGCAGTCGCGTTTTATCCAGGCTCCATGCTGCATACAGAAGAGGCGTTGCTCCGGCTTGGTTGCGGGCGTTGGGATCCGCTCCAGCGCTCAGCAGAATACGGATCGCCTCCGGGCTGCCATAAATCGCCGCGTAGTGGAGCGGCGTGGCTTTCAGCTTGTCCGGTACGTTAGCGGCCGCGGGGCTCGAAGCGAGCTTTCGCAATGCAGTCAGGTCGTTGGCTCGGATCGCGCGGGCAAAATCGCTCGGGTTAGGAGTGACCGCAGCGGTGTCGATCCGGGCCGTGAGCAAAACGAACGGACACAATGCGGCAATTGTAAGCGCAGCTACTTTTGGCATGGCCAGTATTTACTGGGTATGCCGAAGTCTAAGGCAAACGAGGAGCCAGTGCAAGCGCTATCGGTACCGGTATCAGGAATCGGAACAAACCCGGGCCGGGCTAATTTATCATGAGTTCGATGGCGCCGCCCCGCCGAAAAACAGCTTCTCTCCCGCTGAGCGCCAGTCTCTTCGCTGTCAAGCAACGCAAGATCATCCCCCACGAATTCGTGCTCGACGCGATTGCTTCGCTGTCGCCGGTAACCCGCTCCATGTTCGGCTGCCTCGCGGTCTACCTTGGGGAGAAAATCGTGTTCGTGTTGCGCGAGAAGTCCGGCCAGACCGCGGATAACGGAGTATGGCTCGCCACCACCAAGGAGCACCACGAAAGCCTCCGCCGCGCATTCCCGAACATGCGATCCATTCAGGTGTTAGGGAAAGAGATAACCGGCTGGCAGGTCCTTCCGGCCGACTCGCCGGATTTCGAGCAAGCGGCCCTTCGTGCCTGCGAACTTGTCATGGCAAGGGATCCTCGAATTGGCAAGGTGCCGAAGGCGCGTCGAACCTCCTCGACCCGAAAGAACGTATCCGGGAGATAGTCTCGCCTTAGAGGCGCTAAGCTTTGAAGCTATGCGCCCTGTTGCACTGCTCTTGATCTCGGCTGCGGTCCTGACAGCTCGCGGGGAAACTTCTCCACGCACGCTGTGGACTGAGCTCAAGGCCAAACGGGAAAAACTGCCGAGCTCTCATCAGGAGTTCGACGTAACCCGGACATTCAAAACGGCGCACGGCACGCAGTCATCCAAGCGGCAGATCATCCTCGATATGTCCCAAGGCCAGTGGCGCGAGATATCCATCAGCGGATCTGGTAATGACTTGAGACTCTTCGACGGCGAAAACATTTACCGGATGGAGGAAGGCGGCCACGAATACGTTCGGGACAAACACCATCCCAAAGAAGAAGATCCGCTCCCAGTTCCTTACGATGTGAGCCATCCTGATTGGTCGAAGGCGGTGGAACTGGAGCGGCTACCTTGTGGTATCCCAAAGATCGACCACCAATGCGTCCTCCTGGGAGTGCCGCTTCAGGACTGGGTGCGGCCCAATTCGCCGAATAACCTAACCAGGATGGTGGGAGGCACCGAGCGGATGCTATTCGATATGGATACGGGATTGCTTATCTCATCGCGGACCATCCAATCATTCGATAACCAGAGAGGTTCCTACCAATCTGACGTTCTGTATGAGTTGAAGCGGATGCGATACGGCGCACCTGCGGACGCGAGTCTCTTCAAGCTGCCATCCGGCGACATGAAAGAGGTGAACCAGCTTTCGTCGTGGAACGCGGCACGGATCAAGAAACAGTTGAGGGGTAATCCCGCACCGGAGCTAAATTTGACTGATCTGCAGGGGAAACCGCTCGCGCTATCCGCGTTTCGGGGAAAGATCGTGCTCATCGACTTTTGGACAACCTGGTGTCCTCCCTGCCGCGCCGATGGTCCCGCGCTCGAAAAGTTATACCGCCGCTACGGCGACAAGGACCTCATGATTATCGGTGTCTCCGTTAGCGAGGACCGCGGTGTTGTGGAGAAGTTCTTGAGCGAGCATCCGCACAGCTTCCCGATCGTCCTGACAAGTGAAAACCAGATGCCGCGGGCTTATCAGATCGGCGTCTTTCCGACTTACATTGTCATCGACCGGGACGGCACAGTCGCAACCGCAGCGGAGGGCGACCAAGGCTTCGCGGATCTACGGAAAATGCTGAAGAAGGCCGGCCTGGAAACCGAATAGGCTTCCTGACAACGCCGGCTTTCAGAGCTGATCGGGAGCTAACCCAGTTCCCCTACTGGAATAACGCCAGGTCGATTGCTTCACCCATCGCCTTGTAGCCGGCATCCCCTGGATGAAGGTGGTCGCCGCCATCGTAAGCCGGTAACATTCGATCTGGATTGGAGGGATCCCGAACGGCTTTGTCGAAATCAATGACACCGTCAAAGGCGTGGCTCGTGCGAATCCATTCATTCACCGCTTTGCGCTTCACTTCCTTTTCGGGAGTGAAGTAGCCGCGGATGGTTGTGCCTGCAAAGGGAGTGAGCGTGGCCCCGAATATTTTCAGGCCCTGCTCGTGAGCGCGCTCCACCATCTGCTTAAGGCCGGCGATAATGTCTTCCGCGCTGACCACTTGATCTGGGGGAGCGGATTCCCCGGGATGCCCGATATCGTTGATGCCCTCTAGAACGATGACGTAGCGCACACCCGGCTGGCCCAGAACGTCGCGACCAAAGCGCGCAAGAGCGTTGACACCGAAGCGGACATTAACGGCCGGGTCATGAAGAATACGATTACCGCCAATGCCTTCATCAAGAACGCCGAACTCAGATCGATCCTTTTGCGCGAGCAAGCGATCGGCCAGAAAATTCGGCCAGCGGTGGTTCGCATCTACGGTTGACCGGGCACCGTCGGTAATGGAATCGCCGAAAGTAATGATGGTCGCAGCGTCCGCGGGAGCCGCCACATCGACGCCTGTCAGAAAAACCCAGGAAGTCAGAGTTGCCGCTTCTGGAAATGAGGCGCTGGCCGTGAGGTCACCGGGTGCAATGTAAGAGGTTTGCTGCGACGAATAGTGGATACCTGCGCCAGCGGTGCGTTCCGGCAGAAACAGGCTTATCGCCACATCGGCGGATGCCGGGACGTCCAGTTGCACAGGATCGCTGAGAACCAATGCGTTTGCCGGAATCGATACAGAGGGACGGCCACTAAAAGTAAGCACACGATCGGAAGCGGAAACAACGGCCGACTTGTTGTCCCGAAGTGCGATATGCGCAGCTCCGATGTGAGCGGCATCGCTGCCGTAAGCATTGGACAGCCGAACGCGGACAGTGGTTCCTCCGGCGCTTACGTGGACAATTTCCCGGACTGTTTGGTTTGCGAACAACACCTTATCGGCGAGCATCTGCGCAGGGCTGGGGAGTTGTGGCGCGGGACTCGCGCCCCAAGTGCCAATCCAATGCGTCTGGTCCGCTGCGGATGCCATCGACAAAGATGCGAAAGCGACGATTGCCAGCAAAAACAATTCTCATGCGCTCGTTATCGTATCGCGCTGAAATATCTCGTGCGCACGACGACAACCGCTGGCGAACCGTTTCGGGCGGAGACCCGTTGCCCGGATCTCCGCACCAAGTGATCGTTTGCCGTTTGAAGCAACTAAAAAGAGCGACTTCGCAGCTTTCGGGCAAACAAACCCATAGCAGCGAAACCCAGCCCTAAAAGCCCGATCGGAGTTGGCTCTGGCGTGGGGGGTGTTGTGTTAGTTGTAAATGAACCACTTTCGATAATGCGCCAGGGAGCACAGTTAAAGCATTCGACACTTCCCGACCCGCCGCCCCAGGTGTTCAAGTTGATAGCTACCGTTCCCCCCGCATCGCTCAGCGCTGCAACGGGCGTCATCAGCAGTTCGCGGGTGCTGCCGTTCTCACTGATAATAAATGTGCTTTGAAAACCCGACACGCCCTGATAATAATCGCCGCCAGTTGAGTCTGACGGAGTATAAGTGTAAGCAGATAGATTTCCGTTGGTAACGCTGATATTCCAACTGGAGAGGACCTGAGCGTCAGCATCCCAGGTCATGCTTCCGGAGGCCGTGGCGCCGTCGCTGAATGTCACTCCGCTCAAATTCCAGGTAACCGGGCCGGCAGTGCTGGCGTGCGCGATTATGAGTGCGGCAGTTACTAAAAGTAAGCTCTTTGATTTGTAAGTCACAGGTGTCCTTTATCTTCGACTGAGGTCATCTTTTAGGTACGAGAGCCGGGCACTTGGTCTCACGATGGATCGCGTACGGATCGGGAGAAAATGCTCAGGTAATCCCGAGTGAACCCAGCCACTTCTCGGAGTCAGTCCGAGTTGCACTCCACCGGCAATTCGCCTGTGCAGGTTCTGCCGAATGCATAAAAATTTGGAGCGGCGGCTGTGATGGAACGATCGTTGTCAGGAACACATCAGAAACGCCAGGCGATAATGCGGACAATCTTACAGGCATTGATGCGGCGAAGCACTGGTATCGTTTTCGCTGGCCTCGCTGTGGAATGTTTGGCAGTCCCACTGGACAGTTTCGGACAGAACGTCTCTATCGGAGTTGTCGGGGTGGCGGCCTTACCGACAGCTTCCGGAGCCAGACCTTTCCTCTTTTATTCCAGATCAAAATCCTCTCACCGGATTCATTACTTCTCGCCTGCGGTTGTTATCCGCTCTTCCAACACGACTTCCACTGTGTCGCCCGCCTCTTTCCCGATTGCTTGGCGAATATCTGCCTTTATCGGCAACATGTGCACGCCGTCACCCATCGCCATGAACGAGCTTCGAAACGGATGGCCATCAATTTTCCCCCGGATCTTAACGAGACCACGAGTTCCAAAAAACTCAGCTGAACCGGGCCACACCACGTAGGTCCAACCGCCTTTATTAGAACTTTTCTCTAATTTCGCAGTGAAGGTTTTATTTAACATATCTGGTTTCCATCAACGATCAGAACCTGCATCAATGCTTGGTTTTTCGGAGCCCCCTGCGTTCTCGCGCGCTTTCAAGCGCTAGACCGGATCAAGGCCCGTACTGCGCGCGCTTCGACGGCTCGGGGATAACTTCGCCGCCATCTCGATCGGGGTCGCACGTTGGGCACCCATCAGAGCCAAGGCCCGGTTCTGGTTCGGATGTCGTCGGCAAGACTTGTGCGAAGGCGACTCGCGGCGTCAAGTATCAAGTCGCGGGCTTTGTCGTCAATTTGTGTATCAGGTCTTTCCGCACGCGCGACATCGTCAATCACGTGCTGGATTTGCTGTTTCAACGCAAAATACGGTTTCCGGCTCCGTTTCGACAGATAGATCCCGCCCTCACTGAAATACCAGTCGCGCATATCTGCTGATACTGCCTTCACAACGTTGTAAGTAAGAATGACATGCGGGGCGAAGCGTGCCAATGGTGCGGTTCTTGGCCAGAGCTGCTTATAGAGCTCTAATCTTTTGTCATGCAGACTCTTGTCGTACTCTACTCTCATGTCCAGCCGGATCTTGGAGCGCGTACTGAAATACGTCAGGGCCGACGAAATCACACCGCTGACGAGACCGGTAATCAGAGAAGACACCGAAGGGCTATCCATGTGATAACCAGCACAGAGAAATATAGAACCGTTTCAAAACCGTTGCCGCCTTTGTGTCTAGTCCGCCAGGGGATGCGGTCGGATCTGGAAATGTACCACTTTGCTGGTTGTTCCCTTGCCAGTCTCGCTGTGGAACGGCGTGCGAGTGCCCCAGGTCGTCCAGACCCCCTTTCCTTTCCACCCCGCTTTCGGATCGTCGATTCGGCCGTCCATCCCTTTAGCAAAAAAGCCAAGCGGATAAGGAACGCGCATGATGATGAATTTCCCGTTCACGAGAGCGAGTAGAGAATCGGACGAGTTGCCCGTGATAATCGGTGTGTTCTTCCCTAGTCCGAGCGTGTCGAACTGATCTACCCAGTCGTAATAGTGTGAGTCGGCGCTTCCAGAACCCTTCACGTCACGGAACTTTGGTCCCGGGGTTGGATAGAGAGTCCACCCTTCCGGGCAGTGTTGGCCGGTCGCCCGTGGCCCGTTTAAGGGACCCTTGCATTTGCTCCGGTCGAAGCTGGCCAAGTGCCCGCTTCCCAGGGCCACCCACACCACATTGTCGCGGTCGATATCCATGCCACGCGGTGAAAATCCCCATACTGGCGCGTTCGGATTCTGCCAGGGAACCTCATAATATTCCGCCAGCGCGGTTTCGGGTGGATTCAATCCCGGATTCAATCGCACGATTCCACCCGGAAATCCCAGCACGCTGCCCCACACCATTCCGTCGGTCCCCACGGCCAGCCCGTAAAATGCTGCATTCAGCCTGGTGTCACGCGTCGAATCGGCTGGGCTACTCAGTGCGGACGAGGTCCCGAGACTCTCTCCACTTGGCGCCGTCAATACCTTCTGCTCAGAATCGAGATATGCGTCTCGTTTGCCGTTACCATTCGTGTCCAGTACCAACGCTGTCCAACCTTGCGACTTCCGCTCATCGTGCGTCCGATCCCACATCCGCGTATTCAGCCATCCCACTACGCCTCCACCACCACCGCTGCTGGTCCATAGCGTATTGTTGGCATCCGAGGCGAAGACCAGGTGGTGCGTACTGAAGCAGGTGTCGATCATGGATATCTGCTTTCTTGCCGGATCGTAGACCGCCAGTTGCCGTCCCGAGGTCAGGACTGGCGTGAGCTTTGCGGATGGCAAATCCGAACCTGCTTTACAGAATTCGGGGTTGTTGCTCGCTCGGATTCGCGATGTGAACCAAAGCCTGCCTCGCTCATCGAACATCGGATTGTGGACTGTCGTATGACTGTCCCAAATGGCTTCATCACCCCAGAACACTGACGGCTGCAATGGCTTCGGCTGGCCTGGTGTATTTGGATCGCGATACGGAACCTTGAGCTGGCTGATGGTATTGTGCACTGGATCGAGCACTGGAATATAGTCGCGACTTTCCTCTGCCGATCCGTAGATCAGTCCGTTGGCGTTGACCGACGGGTTGCGCCTATCGCTCGAAATTTCGTCATGCAGATACGCTTTTGGATCGGCCCAGTCCCACTGCGTGATCACAATATTACGCTCGATACCCTGCGGACGCGGAGGCGGCTCAGCAGGGAATTCCCCGCGTGCGATTCGACTGGTCCAATTGCCGAACTCCGCTGTTGCCCTTTCAGGACCGAGCTGAGCGAGACCACCCATCATCGCCCGGCCCGCTTGTCCCGATTGCACGCGTCGCATCCATGCTGCGGCCGGTGAATCGAAATGATCGAATAGCGCGGGAATGGTACGCGTGTATTTGTTGCCTAGCTGGTGGCACGACTCGCAGCTATCCGTCTTGATAAGGTGCAACCACTGTCCCTGGGTTTTTACGTTCGTTGATATCCCGTTCCCCTGAGGGCCCGTGCCCGGAAATTCGTTTTCGTGCGGAATGTTCAGCATCGCGTACCAGTAGTTCGCCGGATAATATTGCGCAGCGGCTCTTTGATCTGGCGCGGTCGTTGGCTTCAGATCGAGTTGTTTGCCAGTGCGCGTCTGCAGCTTGGGCGAATCCACCAATCCGTAACCACGCGCCCAGACCGTGTAGGTCGCCGACGGGAGAGCGGGAATCAAGTAACGGCCCTGATCGTCAGTTACAACCTCTTTGATGTAGCGTGTAGGCAAATCCGTGGTCTCCGCGATCACCCACACACCGCCTTCGACGCCGTTGGCGCTGGAAACAACGCCGCCGATTTCGTCGCTTTTGACCTTGATCGGCGATTTCTGTTGTGCAGCTAGAGACCCGGCAAAGACCACGGCGAAGGTAGGAGAGAAACAGAAGCTCAGCAATGCGCATGCCCCACGTCCTTCGACCCAGATATGCTCCCTGGGCGGAAGCTATTGGGTTCTGGATGGCCAGTATATACCGCGAGGACTGCTTAGCGCCTCACCGGGGGAACCATCCTCGCTTGGAGCCGGAGACTGCTGCCGTCACTCCGTAGCACAAAGCCTCAGCGGGCCACGGAAGCGCCTCGGTTCAAGGGACCCTTTTTGAGAATTCTCAAGCGAACGGCGAATGGGTTAGGATGCTGTATGTTCGATGGGAATTTGAGGGAGCCGTCAATTGATAAAAGAAGTATCCGAGACAGTAAAACGGTGGTTGATTTTCTTCGCAGTCCGAAGATTGTAGCAACGGTATCAGGTTCGTTGTTGCCAGTGGGACGGATCGCGGCTGGAATGAAAACAGGCGATGACAAGCAGGCTAGCGTCCTCAATGACGAAAAGCAGCGAGTAGGGGAAGCGACGCAAAAGGGCGCGGCGCACGTTTTTGTAGACCACGGGGAATTGCAGCGGGCTGGTGCTCATGCGCTCGGTCAAGGCGTCAATCGCTGCGCGGAAACGGCCCCAAGCCCGGCGCTTCGCCTTCGTACCAGTCCTGCGCGTCGATCAATTCCGTCCGAGCGGTCTAAGTGAAATCGACCGAATACACTACGGACAACGCTGCTGTAGTTCGGCTTTCAATTCAGCCCAACTTACCGCGCTGCGGCGGTCCTCATCGAGGGAATCCAAGCGGCGCTCAAGTTCCGCGTGTTGCGCGGGGGTCAATGGAAATTGGTCGTGTTCAAGGCTGTCCCAAAGCTGCGCGATAAGCGCAAGGCGTTCGGGCGGCGTCATGCGCGCAAGTTCGTCGGGCGAGAGCGATTTCATGCTTCTAGCCTAGGGGAAAACAGCGCGGAGGCAAGGTCGCAAAGGGGGGCATAGCCCGCCCCTGCAACTCATGCAGCGTGGGCTGCGACAAGCGCGGACCGTCGCAAAGGCGGAACGGGAACGGCTCGCGCCGATCCCGTTTCCTTTTCTGATAGGAACCCTATCCTCTCCGGAACGCTGATCCGAACCTCACCTCCCGCCAGCTAAAGTTGTCGCCAAACTGATGCCCCGTTAAGGCATTTCGGAGTGACCTCGCTCCGCCTCACTCTTGTTTGTGCCCCGCCTGAATCTTTTCTCCTGCCAGCTTCTCCGCAGTCGTTAGCGCATCCGCCGCGGACACTTTCACATCCGGCTCCACGCCGATCCCTTCCCAGTTCGTCTTCGTCACCGGGTTGACTGCCTTCGCAAACGGCACCCCTACCGTGAAGTAGTCAGCTACCGTATGGCCACCCACCGGGTGCGCGCCGCCTCCGGTCGTCTCTCCAACAATCGTGGCCCGCTTCTGGTTTTTCAGGTCGTAGCAGAACTCCTCCGCTCCCGAGAACGTCCGCTTGGACGTCAGCACAAAGACCGGCTGCTTAAGCATCCGCTCACCCGGCACATACGACAGGGTCCAGAACTGGTGCGTCGAGTCCTCCTTGCGGTTATACAGATCGTTCAAATGGGTGGGTTTGTCGAATAAATAACTCGCGATGAACGTGACCATGGCCGGATCGCCGCCGCCGTTTTCGCGCAGATCGAAGATCACCGCATCTGTATGCGCCACAAAATTCATCGCCGCCACCACGGTCGGCGCGCAGGCGTCGGCCTCCATAAATCCATCGAACTTGACGTAACCGATGTTGCCCGGCAGAACCTCCACCTTGCGGAACGCGCAGTTATCATGCTTCATTTGCTTCTGCATCTGCTGGATATCTTCGGGGCTCGGCGCCTTCCTCTCCGGCATCTTGAACGGGCTGAAGCTCACACCAAGGTGCTTGTCGTGGCTCACTGCGCGGAGATCTTTGGTCAACCGCTCGGCAAAAACATCGCCATCGACGATCGAATCGTATTCGCCCGCCGCTTGATGCGCCTGCAGAGCCTCTTGCATCTGTTTGGCGAGTGCCGCATCGACGTAATACTCGGCGAGGTCGGCGCTGACGCCGTCGATCACTCGCTTGCGCAGCGCTGCATCAACGGTCACCTTCACCGGCACGACTCCCGGCGGCAGCGCTCGGAGTCCGAACGTTTCGACCGTCGGTGGCTGGCCGTCCTTAACCAGCAAGTTGCCCAGCGCCGTGGTGGATCCGCCTTTCTCCCGCACCCGGAAACGAATATGAGTCGGCTCGCTGCTCTCGATTGACAGCAGCTCGAATCCGCCCGTCTGGTTGCGGAACGAGAGCATCCCATCCACCGACTGTGACGTATCTACTGTCCTTACATATGTCTCGACCTTCGCCCGGTCGCCGCTGTTAAAAGCGTCGAGCCATGCGCGGAGCGTACGTCCGGCGGGAGTATCCGGAATGGTCGTCTGAGCAAGCCCACACCCGGCGCCCATAAGAAGCAAGACGAATACTCGGCGAAGCGTTTTTGCAGTTATACGGTGGTTCATAGGATCGTCTTTTTCCAGCCACAGAACTTTTCAACTGTTCCTGTGGCTCACTCCCACATCATGTTACGTCCGAGACCGCTAGCGATCTACTGCGCAAATTTACTCCGATCGCAAGGCTTCCATGGGGTTGACTGAGGCAGCGCGGCGCGCGGGTAGGAAGGCAGCGGCGGCAGCGGCCAAAAGAAAAAGTGCGGCCACAATCAACGTTACGGAGCTGTCGACCGCTTGAACACCATAGAGGAGTTTCTCGATGACCCGGCCAACAGCAATGCTTGCCATCCAGCCGCCAAACAATCCGAGGAGCACCGGCATTGCGGCTTCGCCCATAGTGAGCCCGTAAATGTTGTTCCGGGTTGCGCCGAGCGCCATACGAACCCCGATCTCCCGTTTGCGGCCCGGCCACCACATAGCTCAGCACTCCGTACACACCGAGCATCGCCAGCAACAGCGCGGCTATGCCGAACGCAGTTAATAGCGTCGTCTGGAAGCGTTCCGGAGAAAGTGAGTCGGCCACTTGAGAATCGAGGGTCTTAACTCGGGCAATCGTCACGCCGGGATCGTAGCTCCAGATTGCTTTCCGCACGCTGGGAATGAGCAGGTCCGTCGCTTGCGCGCTGCGGACCATGAAGAACGTGGCTGACGGAGGAAAGTCTTTGTACGGCAAATAAACCATGTTGACCGGCGCCTGCTTCAGCGAGTTATTGCGGGCGTCAGCCACGATGCCGATGACCGTATACGTGAATTCGTTGTGCTTCAATTTCCTGCCGAGCGGGTTCTCAGCCGGCCATGCGGCTTTGGCTGCCGATTGAGAGATAACCGCAGTTTCCAACTTGCGATCGCGATTCTCGAACAGGCGGCCCGCGACCAGCGGCTCGCGGATGGTTTCGAAATAGCCTGGGCTAACCCAGCGTAGGTTCGCGAGCGGATCGTTGCCTTCGGGGCGGTCGGCTCGGTCAATAGAGTCGACCCATGTTTCTCCTTCAAGAGGCATGGCGCTCACCAGCCCCGCCGAACGGACTCCTGGAAGCGCTCGTAAATTCTGCAATACGGCGTCGTCAAACACGATCCGGTGATTCTTGTCATACGTTTTTCCTGTGAGATTGACTTGGGCAATCACGACGTGCCCGGCTTCAAATCCTTTGTCACTCGTCAGCAGGTTCCAGAGGCTTTTGGCAAACAAGCCGGTCACGAGCAGCAGCGCGGTGCAGCCAAACACCTGGAAGCCGATGAACCAGGTACGCAGTTCACGGCTGTGGCGCGTTCCCTGAGTGCGAGCTGTGTTCTGTTGTAAGGCGCGTTGCGGCTCGGCGCGCAAGAATTTGAGAGCAGGGGCGAGCCCGAACAGGACGGCCGATCCTATGATCAGCAACATGGAAAAGAACAGCACCACGAGATTCAGATGGATCTCTGTCATTCGGGGGAGATCGACCGGGGCATAACGGAGAAACGCCCCCAGGGCATCGCTGGCGAGCAAAATTCCAGCCGCACCGCCGACCACAGCGAGTACGAGGCTCTCTGCGAGCGAACTCCACAAGAGGCGCGACTTGGAGGCGCCTAACGCGCTGCGAACGGCCGCTTCATTTTCACGAAGGACGGCGCGCCCGAGTTGCGCATTCGCCAGATTCACGCAGGCGATCAGCATCAGCGCGATCACGGCGGCCATCAGCAACCAGAGGCTTCTTTGGGAATTGCCGACCATGGCTTCCTGCATTGGCTGCACGAAGGATGCGAGCGCGCCACGGGGATTTCTCGGCCGGGCATCGGCGGGCATTTCGCGGATCACCTCGTCCTGAATCGTGTTCAGCTCCGTTTCCGCACGCTGGATGCTGACGCCCGGCTTCAATCGACCTAAGGCGATCCAATTGCCGTAATCGCCGTTCCAGCTCATGTCATTCAGGTCGACGGCTGTGGGCATCAGCATTTCGGTTTCCGGAACCTCGCTGTAGCTTTTCTGGCCCGTCGGGAAGGCGCTCAGCACATCCCGCTTCGGAAAATGGAAGCTTTCCGGCAACACGCCGATGATTTGCTTCGGAGTGTCCGGCAACGCGAACGGTCTTACCAATCAACGTTCGGATCGCCATGAAACAGGCGCTGCCATAATCCGTAAGTCAGAAGCGCTACATTATCGTGCCCCGGTACGGCATCTTCCGGACGGAAGCCGCGGCCCAGAATTGGCGTGACTTCGAGGATATCGAGCAAATTGGGATACGCCCGCACCGTTCCGATCAAAAGAGGGTGCTCCGATCCAAGCGACACGCCGTCCGTGCCTTCGCCCACCATCGTCAAGCCGCTAAACGCGGTTGCGCGCTGCGCCCACATCGCTTCGTGGCGAGGATTCGGCCCCATATAGGGAGCGATATTGTCAAGAAATCTCACGCGCTCCCACGCCACTACCAGTTGCCCGCTATTTCGGTAGGCAAGCGGCTTCAGCACCACCGAATCGACTACCGTAAACATCGCCGTGCTCGCCCCGATGCCGAGCGCAAGCGTTAGGACCGCAGTCAGCGTGAAGGCGGGCGCATTACGCAGGCGGCGCAGCGCGAAACGGAGGTCTTCAGCAAAAGCAAAGGTTGGCATCGCCGTACGCCTCTCCTCAGATTAATGATACGAACGCAAGCGGGAATTCAGTAACTCTTGAAATGGGGAATAGATGTTCGGAAGCGCACACTGAGAGAACCAGGGAGAAAATCCTTGCTCTATTACTGAACCTGAGATATGATCCGCTTCACAACCAAATGAAGCGTTATCTGCTGGCCTTGACGATTGCGTTTTGTTTTTTCACTGCTGCGTGCCCGACTCAGAAAAGCTCGAGCTCGAAGTATCCCGATCCGAAAGTGCGGTTTGCTAACTACACGCAGACTTGCGGAGGAATTCCCGGCAACCTTCCCGATCATTTTGGATATTACTTATCAGACCAGCAGAAATCGGGAGCGTGCACGTGGTATTTGTGGCCTGGCGGCGACCCGCTGCGGACGCAGGGCAGCCCGGAGAATGCACGCGGAAATCCGCGATTCTGGCGACTGGCGGAAAAGAAGCTCTGGGCAATCGCCAATCTCTCCGGCTTGCCGATCGACGTCGCCCTCCTGAGGTATGTAACCGGAACACCCCGAGCTCAGCGGTTTGAGAAGTTAGGAGTCATTAACGATCCGGGATGCAAAGCGGCGACAAAGCCCGATCCGTATGGGCTGATGTTGGACGACTGCTCCGATCCTTATTCGAGCGGCATCATGGGAATTCGCATCTTCCCCAACCCGGACTTCAATCCGGCAGTATGGGACGCGAATAAATTCCTCAATTTCGATTCCCGAATTGAGCCGCCTTATTTGTCCGGTCTCACTTGCGGCGTTTGTCACATCACGTTCAATCCGACTAAACCGCCCGCTGATCCTGAGAATCCTCAGTGGGAGAACCTGGCGCCCGCGCTGGGCAATCAGTACCTCAAGGAAGGCGAGATGTTTAAGGGCCGGCTGACGGAGCGTAACTTCTTGTATTGGGTTTTCCAGACGCAGCAACCTGGCACCTCCGACACGAGCCGCCTCAGCACGGACTTTATCAATAATCCGAACGCCATCAACTCTATCTGGTACATCCTCTCGGCCCGCCCAACTCATGCCGAGGTCATGAACGACGGCACCACCAAAGATGTCCCGCATATCCTCAAGGACGGATCCGATTCCATTGGCGCTGCTGGCGCAGCTTTGCGGGTTTACGTCAACATCGGAACTTGCCCTGACTACCGCATGAGCCTGGAAGACACTTTTACGGGGATACTTAGACCTCCTCCCTTAGCTTCCAATGCGAAGAACCCGACTGTGCAGCATCCGTTCGACCTCGCCACCGCGCAGAAGGATTGCGTCGATTGGCAACTGACAGCGGCACGCATGACGGATGCCGCTAATTTCCTGGATGCCAACCAGCCGTATTACTTGAAGAACGCGCCAGGCGGAAGCGGCTACATCACCCAAGATACGGCCATGATGGATCTGGGAAAGACGACCTTCGGGGAAGAGTGCGCGCGCTGCCACTCGAGCAAGTTGCCGCCGGAGGTGACGCAGGGTGGGCTCGACAAGCATTCCCAGCAAGCCAAAGCGGCGTGGGTGAAGCTGGTCAAGTCAGACGATTTCCTAACCAAGAACTTTCTTTCCGACGACGAACGCTACCCGCTGGTCTCGAGCGATCCGAGTAAGGCAATCGGCACGAATGCCGATCGCGCGCTGGGCACAAATCCGGATACGGACCATCTCTGGCAGAACTTCTCTTCGCTCACTTTCAAGCAGTTGCCTACTCCAGGCAAACTGATTCTCCAGAACCCGTTCGACAGCGCTCGCCCCATCACGTTCAACATTCCGCAAGGGGGTGGTGGTTACTACCGCACGCCGTCCCTGATAAACGTCTGGGCTACTGCGCCCTTCCTCCACAACAATATGCTGGGCACGTTTACCGGAGATCCTTCGGTCAAAGGCCGCATGACCGCTTACCAGGATGCGGCGGAGAAGCTGCTGTGGCCGGAAAAGCGTTCGGGCAGGTCAACCATGAAAGTGACGGGTACCGACTCCAATTTGAACGTCGGGCCAATCAATATTCGTGTTCCCGCTGGAACTCCGATCGATTTGTTAGCCAACATTAACCTGTACGCGGCGCTTCAACCTGGCGAGTTGCTCGACACGCTGGCGCAACTGAACAAAGACCCGGAGTTGCTGGTGCGGCTGGTACAGGCCTTGAAGAACAACGGGCAGTATGACGAAAAGCTGAAAGCGTTTCTTCCGCTGCTTCTGGCCAGGAATCAGTCTCCTGATTTTATCCAGGACCACGGGCATACCTTCGGCGCAAATTTGCCGGACAATAGCAAGCGCGCGCTCATCGAGTACATGAAAACCTTCTAGTGACGAGGTGAGGGATGGACAACGACGTTATCTTTCAGCCCCTGCAGTTTCGCAATCTAGCTGTGAAGAATCGGCTGTTCCGGTCGAACATTTCCGGGCGGTTCGATAACTACGACGGTTCCGGCTCACAGGCGCGCATCAATTGGGAGGAGTCTTTCGCCCGGGGAGGCGTCGGGGCGATTATCTCCTCCTTCGTTCCCGTCCATCTACGCGGGCGCATCTTGCCGAACTATGCCATGATCGACAGCGACGACAAGATCCCGTTCTGGCGGGCCGTTGGCGACGCCGTGCACAGGCACGATTGCAAGTACATCTTGCAATTGAGTCACTCGGGAAGGCAGCGCGACAACCCGGGCGTTGAAAACTTCAGGCAAAAAGCGCTCTCGTCCACCAATCGCATGGATACCTTCCATGGCATGCTCTGCGAAGCCATGACGCTTCAGCAGATCAAGGACACGATCCAATATTTCGCGAACGGCGCGCGCCGTGCCCGCGAGGCTGGATTGGACGGCGTGGAGTTGCACGCCTCGCACGGCTATCTCATCACCCAGTTCCTCAGCTCGGCCATTAACGATCGTTCGGACCAGTACGGCGGCAGTCTGCAGAACCGGGCGGCCTTTCTTATCGAAATTATCCGCGCTATTCGGAGAGAAGTCGGCGACGACTATCACTTGCAGGCGAAGCTGAATGCGGTCGATTTCAGCAATGCCCTCTATCCGTGGGAGAAGAAAGGCAACACGCTCGAAGAAGGAATTCAAGTAGCGAAATGGGCAGAAGAGGCCGGCGTCGATGCCATTCATGTTTCCATCGGGAGCATTTTCCCTCATCCGCTGCTGCCTCCCGGCGGTTTTCCTCCGGACGAACTGAACTGGTGGTACGGCTCCATGATCTCGAGTGGCGTGATGGGTTATTTCAACTACACGATGTTCCACTTCAAGCTGCTGCGGCCGATCTTCACATTCTTTTGGGCGCGCACAAAAAAGGATCATCCCATCGAGGCAGTCAGCTCGGAGTACTGCCGGGAGGTCAAAAAGAACGTGAGCGTCCCCATTATTAATACCGGCGGATACCAGGACGGGGCGGTGATACGACGAGTGATTTCGGAAGGCTACACAGACGCCGTTTCGATTGCGCGCCCGCTGGTGGCGAATCGCGATTTGCCGCAAATTCTTGAGTCCGGCAAAGATCTTCCCGACAAACCTTGCTCATTCTGCAATCGCTGTCTGGTGAACGCCATCGCCAATCCCCTGGGCTGTTATGATGTGCGGCGCTTCGGAGGTGACCACGACGCCATGATCGCAAAGATCATGGAGGTGTTCCATCCGTCACAATTCTCCACAGCCGACGCAATCCCTCACACCATGTCCGCGAGTTCCACTCCGGTGAATTACTGAGGAGCGCACGCTATGTCCGATGAAATGGTTATCAAGACCAGCGAAGGGAAGCTTGTTGACGAAATCTACGAGAGCCCGGTCGATCAATGGCAACAGCGCGTCCGCGGCTTGGTGATCCTGACTCGCGTTGGCTGTACTCGCCCTGATTGCCATCTATCTCCTCTGGTATTTCAAGTCAGATCACACCCGCGAATACTCTGATATTCAGGAACACTTCAAGTACGGCTCCATCGGTAGTGAGCCGGGTGGCACGGTTCTGACTCCCGTGGGAGGAGTGCTGCCGCCTTACTTGATTTTCAAAACGCTTCCCAAAGTCTGTCCGGACAAGCTGCCGGGTGGCTATGCTTCGCTCGGACTTGTCTTCGAGCCAAATCATGATATGCCCATCGGTGTTTCCAGGCGGTGGCGGCTAGGCACGGAGCAAGTCGGGCTGAATTGCGCCGTTTGTCATACCGGAACCGTGCGCGAGACCGCAAACAGTCAACCCATGATCGTGCTCGGAATGCCGGCTCATCAGTTGGATCTCGAGCGATTCTTCAACTTTGTCATTTCGTGCAGTCTCGATGACCGCCTCACACCGGCAAATGTGATTCAAAAAGCCGAAGACATGGGCGAGCATGTCAGTCTAATGCAGAAGTTCATCTTATATGCAGCGCTCATTCAGCGGTTAAAGCTGCAAACCCTCGAACAGCAGAACCGCATGGGATACGCCTTGAACCCTCCTATACCCACCTGGGGTCGCGGGCGCGTCGATACCTTCAATCCGTACAAGTCGCTGCAGTTTAATTGGAACCTTACTGCGCTACCGCGCGACGAGCTGATCGGCGCGTCCGACTTTCCGTCGTTGTGGAATCAACGTCCGCGCGAGGGTATGCATCTGCACTGGGACGGCAACAACACCTCGGTCGATGAGCGAAACCTAAGCGCTTCCCTGGGGGCCGGAGTCACCCCGGTCACCGTCGATCATGCCAGTTTGCAGCGTATTCACGACTGGATCTGGACGTTGCCGCCACCGCGATATCCGTTCGCCGTCGATCAGTCGCGGAGTGCACGGGGCAAAGCGATTTTCGATCAGCAATGCGCCGAGTGTCACAGCTTCGGCGGCAGTAAGACCGGAACTGTCGAGAACCTTGCGTCCGTCAACACCGATCCGTACCGGCTGAACTCTTATACGTATATCTTTTCCGTGAATCAGGCCGCCTTGTACCCGGAAAGCCGCTATCGATTCACTCATTTCGCTAAGACCGATGGATATGCAAACCAACCGCTCGATGGGGTCTGGGCGCGCGCTCCTTATCTGCATAACGGATCTGTGCCGACTTTGCTTGACTTACTCGAAGACCCGGCTGGCAGACCGAAACAATTCGCTCGCGGCTACGACGTGTATAACCAGGAGAAAGTCGGCTTTGTTTACGACACGCCTGAAGCGCGCAGCGCCGGTTCTCTTTATGACACAACCATTCCCGGCAACGGCAACGGCGGGCATCTGTGGGGAACAAAGCTCCCACGTGATCAGAAGCAGGATCTGATCGAGTACATGAAGACCTTGTAGGTCTCCTTATGAACGAATACGCAAAGTGGTTCGGGCGAATAGTCTGGCTGGGCATTCTCATGAATTTTGCTCTGGCGCTGCCCACGCTCTTCATGCCGGACCAGATGCTCGCGATGTACTCGCTGCCTTCGGCCTCTCCGACCATGTGGCCGAGCTTCGCCGCTCTGCTGCTCATACTGCTCAGCATTTTCTACATCCCGGCAGCACGGAGGCCGCTTTATTATCCGCTGGTTTCCTGGCTGACCGTTCTCGCGCGCCTTGCGGGTGTCATCTTTTTTTGCATTTTCAATCGCGATTACCTGATGTTTGGGCTGTTCGACCTGATGTTTTTCGTGCCCGAGGGCATCCTGCTCACGCTCGCAGTGCGCGAAGCCAAGAAAGCGCCGCTAGGCGCCGCATCGGGGCGCACCGTGGCGGACGCGACTCTCGGAACGAGTTTCACGACGAGCGGCCCCGGCAAATGGGAATTCCGGCTCGCAGCCATAGCGATTGTCGTGTTAATCGCCGGCGTAACTTACTTTGAATTCTTTCGCGAGGTACCGCCTCCCCACTTCGCTTCAGACGAGGAGCATTTCCTCTACGGCTCGATCGGAACTGAGGGAACCGCCGGCGTGCCCTACTGGATCTGGCTGGTGCTGCCGCGGGTCTTTCCCGATAAGCTTCCTTATCCCGGCGGCTATGAGTCGCTCGGCATCGTCGCCCAGGAAGGGCGCGAGCTCCCCATCGGATTTTCCAAACAAACGATTGGCATCGAGCGCGTGGGCATCAATTGCGCCTTCTGCCACACGGCTACGTATCGAATTCATACCGGCGACAAGCCCGTCATCGTTCCCGCAGGACCCAGCCATACGACCAGCCCACAAGATTACTTGCGGTTTCTCTTTGCGTGCGCCGCCGACCCGCGATTCAATTCATCCACGATCATGGCTGAGATTGCGCGGAACTATCACCTCTCACTGCTAGATCGCCTGGCGTATCGCTTCGCGCTCATTCCGTTTACTAAGATCACCTTGCTGCAGCAGCAGAATCAGTATCAGCAATACGGCTGGATGAAGAACAATCCGCCCTGGGGGTACGGCCGCATTGATCCGTTTAACCCGGTGAAGTATCGCGTTCTTAACCAGCCGGTAGACGGAAGCGTTGGAAATTCCGATATGGTGCCGCTCTGGAACCTTGCGGCGCATCAGGGCTACTCGTTTCACTGGGACGGCTTAAATACCAGCCTCCAAGAGGTTGTTATCAGCTCCGCTATCGGCGATGGCACGCCTCCCAATTGGGTAGACAAAGATTGGAAGAAATCGGACAGTGAATCGAGTCTCAAGCGCATCCAAAACTACATCAGCCACGTACAGCCGCCTCGGTTCCCTTATCCCATTGACACAGCTTTGGCGGCGCGCGGCAAGCTGATTTACAATCAGCAGTGCGCAAGCTGCCACGCCGCCGGCGGCGCTCGCACGGGCAAAGTAGAATCGATTGACAATCCCATGCTCCAGACCGATCGGCATCGCATCGACATGTGGACCCAGAGCTCGGCCACTGCTTACAACAACTACGGTGCGGGGCACTTCTGGAGATTGACTCACTTTGTCAAGCAGAACGGATACGTCAACGTGCCCTTGGAAGGGCTCTGGTTGCGAGGTCCTTATTTACATAACGGATCGGTGCCGACCTTAGCCGATCTGCTCGAAGATCCGGCCCATCGTCCCAAGCTTTTCTATCGCGGCTACGATGTGATAGACCCGCAGAAGGTTGGCTTTGTCTCAGCCGGACCCGAAGCCGAACGAATCGGCTTCCGCTACGATACCAGCGTTCCCGGAAACAGCAACAGCGGCCACCTGTGGGGTACTACCCTTGGCGCAGATGACAGGAAAGCGATGATCGAGTATCTGAAAACGCTCTAAAGTCGTCGAAACTACGAGCCCGGCGTTCCAGCAGCACCGGCGCTTTGTCCGGCTGCGGCCGCCGGCAGCTTCACGATATCAACGATCCGATAGCCTGTCGCGAGCCCTCCATTCAGAGTCTTGAGAGCATTCGGCCGCCATGTCGAGTCACCCTGAAATCGAATCAGAGCGCTGTTCGAAACCATCGCGTTGTTCGGGATCGATCGCGGCACGGGAGGTCCGCCAAACGACGTATGAAGCTCGGTAGTTGCGTACTTCGAATCCAGCGGGCTTGCGTAGAGTGCCCGAGCAGCAGGATCGATCTCGAGCCCGAGAGCGCTCGCTTTATCCATCATCCAGCTCAGCGTAATATCCGACAGGGCTGGTGCGCCATCCCTCACGTCCTCTTCACCGCCGCCAACGTCGCTGTGAACGCCGCAGAACCACACCTGTTCCAGAGTCTGTCCAGGCGCGGCAGGCTCGTCCCATAGAGTAGGACGAAACTCCATGCGCTCCTCGTCAATCGCCAGCGCATGATAGGCATTCAGAACGTCGGGATGCAACTTCGTATCGAGAAATCCGTAAGCGACCACTTCGACACCGCTAAGGACGGAAGGGATTCCGAGTGAGCCGACCGTGTCCCAGACGCCGACCATTTTGATCTTCGCGTCGTAGAGCCCGCACTGTGCCAATTTCTCTAATTTCTGCTTGCGACTATTAGGATCGCGCTCGCGATAAGCGTCGAAAGCCTGATCGACGACGGCATTAGTGAAATTTTCAGTTGGAAGCCCGCACGTGGCGATCATTCCCGCCAGGCTTCGCGCCGTGAAGGCGCCGCGGCTGAACCCGAAGATGAAAAGATCGTCGTCCTTTTGGTACACCTGTGAAATCTTGCTGTACCCTTGCTTGATCTTGTCGTAAATGCCGGTCCCAAAGGCGCCTCCCAGGACCTTCATCACCGGGTTGCCGTCTGCACCGACACCATCGTCGTAAAAAGGTATCTGGTCAGCGTCCGCCACCAGCGATTTGTACAGCCGGTATACGTTACTCTTTGTGGTTGCGGTATCCCATGTGCCATCGGCGCAAAAGGCAATGCGTTTACTCATGCGTTTCATCCCTCCTCGGGTGTTGCCGAGCGATTATATCGAAGATTGCAACGGATGCACAACTTCGAATTCCCTGCCTTACCCGCAGTGTCTTAACTGGCAGTGGAACTCGCTGATGCGGCGGTCGCGCGGTGCTCGCCGGAGACCGCTTGTCCCCGTTCGTCATATCGGCCGAAAATCATCTTCCCAGCCAAGGTCTGCAGAACGCTCGTGACGGTCACATCCACTGTCTTAGAGATTAGCCGGCGCGCGTTGTCCACCACCACCATCGTGCCGTCATCCAGATACGCAACCCCCTGGTTGTGCTCCTTGCCTTCTTTCAGGATGAAGACGCGCATGATTTCGCCGGGCAGCACGATTGGTTTTAATGAGTTGGCCAGTTCGTTGATATTCAGTACGGCAACGCCTTGCACCTGGGCAAGCTTATTGAGGTTGAAATCGTTGGTGACGATCTTGGCGTTTTCCTGCTGGGCGAATTCGATCAACTTCCGATCTACTTCGCGAATCATAGGAAAGTCGCGCCCTGACACTTCAAGCTTCACCTGCGGGATCTTCTGTAGTTTTTGAACGACGTCCAAACCACGGCGGCCGCGATTGCGTTTCGCTGAATCGGCGGAGTCAGCCACAAGCTGCAATTCATGTAAAACGAACTGGGGGACCACCAATTGCCCGTCGAGAAATCCGGATTCGGCTATATCGGCAATCCGGCCATCAATCAGTACGCTGGTGTCGAGAAGCTTCACAAAAGAGGCATGGGTGGCATCGCTGGAGAGTCCTAAAAATTCCAATTTTATGAGATCCGCTTTTGCGATTCCGGCGAGCAAGCCGACATAGGCGCCTAACAGCGGGATCATCAAACGCAGAAACTGCAACGTTGGCCCCTGCAACAGCACGGACTGGTTCAAAACATAAGAAAAGACCAGACCCAAGCCCGTGCCGATGAGGATGCCGGCAGACCCTCCGAGCAAGACCTCTACTCGGAGAGAGCGGAGACGGAGAGCGAAAAGGCTCGCCAGGATCGCGACCGCGACCCCTGCGGCCGCCCCGGCAATTGCAGATAGACCGAACGGGCGCAGTATCGCGGCCAGTGCTCCCAAGAGCGCAGCAAAACAGATACGAAGAACAAGAACATCCCAGTTTGAACGATTCACGGCTGTACGTTCCGGCACACCCGCGGTTTGAGGCGATACTTTCCTGAGGCGCGTCAGATCCTCCTACGTAATCGCCCGACAACGCCGCGGACACTTGGCGATTTTTCGCCAGTGTTGACCAAGCGCCGCTTGGCTGCCAGGCAACCAGCATCATTCCGCGAACAATGCTGCGAAGTATAACACTACTGAATGGAGTTTGGAATCGAAAAACTGAAGGAGGGTAAGGGTTCGGAACTTCGCTTCGAGCTTAGCTCTGGCGAGTTTCTCTTTATAGAGCTTTTGCGAGCTCTTCGGCGAAGGCGCTCTGCCGGTTAGGCGAATTGGTGGAACGGCGGCCGTTCGGACCTTTTCGCATTTGCGAATTGGCGTTAGTTGGTCCAGCAGCGGCTGGACGCTTATTGCGATCGACCGGACCAGCGCTCCTGCTGACAGCTTTGCCGGATTTCGGCGGCTGCGCAGGGTTCGCGCGGAGTAAGCGATCTTCGAGAGGGGCGCGATCAAACCTGCGAATGATAGCGTTCATCTCTTCCTGATTTGGCGATTCTATGAAGGCGAACCCCTTGGATTCTTGAGTTTCGGGGTTGCGAATTACCTTGATCGCGTCTGCGACCAGGCTTTCTGAGGCGAGCCAAGACTTAATGTCGTCGGCCGTCACCCAGATAGGGAGATTTCCGAGGAAAACGGTAAAGCTCATGAATAAGTGTTATGTGCTCCGTGAGGGAAGTGCGCGAGGCGAACCCCGCAAGTACATCACCTCTCGCGAGACTATTAGCATACTAGCATAGGGTGTGCAACGCGGTAAACACCAAACATCGGTTTAATTCGTTGCTGCGTAAAGACTAGCACCTATTTTCGATGCTTGTGACCGGACTTTCGATCCGCAATGTTTCACCCTCGCGACAGGCAGCATTCCAGGTTCTCGGGCGCGTGGCCGATGGCGCTTTTGCGTCTGATACCTTACGTGCGGCGGCGTCTTCGCTTTCCTCGCGCGATGCCGGCCTTGCCTCTCAGATCGTATTCGGCTGCCTGCGATTTCAGGCTCAGCTCGATTACCTGATCTGGCGCTACTCAGGGAAGCCGGCCATAATCCTCGATCCGCCCGTCCGGCTGGCGCTGCAAATGGCGATTTTTCAGCTCCGCTATCTGGAGCGCATTCCTCCCCATGCAGCCGTGCATGATTCAGTGGAGTTGGTAAAAATTCATCGGCGAGCAGCCACAGGGCTCGCCAACGCCGTGCTACGGAAGGTCAATCGCGATCCCATGGGTTTGCCCAATGCGGAGTGGCCCGATTTAGCAACTGAACTCTCCTGCCCGCTCTGGCTGCTGGAACGCTGGACGGAGCACTTCGGAAGTGGCGCATCCCGGCGCATTGCACAAGCCGCGCTCGAAGAACCTGTTCCCTACATTCGCGTTCCTCCCGGTTCCAATCTGCCCTCCGGTCTGGAGGCGGTGCCTACCGGCATTCCTGGAGCCTTCCGGGTACTTTCACACTCCGGCCCCGGTATCAGGCTGCACGATATCAGCTCACAAGCAATTCTGCCGCTGCTGGATCTACAACCCGGCCACACCTACCTCGATTTATGCGCGGCTCCTGGTAACAAAACGTTACAAGCGCTTGAGACGCCCGTCAACTTGGCGATCGCGTGCGATATCAGTTGGAAGCGTATTCGTGAGATGCCGAATGTCTGTCCCCGGGTGGTACTGGATGCCGCTCAGGCGCTGCCGTTTGGCAGTGAAGTTCGATCGGGTTTTTGTAGATGCTCCATGCTCCGGCACCGGCACGCTCGCACGGAATCCCGAAATCAAATGGCGCGTCAGGCCGGATGATTTCCAGAGCTTTCACCAGCGGCAAGTGCAAATTCTCTCGCGAGCGGCGGAAGCCGTTCTCCCCGGGGGCAAAGTGCTGTATGCAACATGCTCACTCGAGCGTGAAGAGAACGAGGATGTAATCGAGAGTGTCTTGGCAGCTTTCGCAAATCTACGGTGCGAGCGGACGCTCTGGCGCCAACCGGGCCGTGAGCCGGGCGACGGCTTTTTTGCGGCTGTCTTAGCGATGCATTAGACCGCGTCTGTCAGCAGATCGCCAGCCGTAGCGCCAACCGTTTCACTTGCGACAGCGAACGTCGCGGTGAAATGAAACCGGCTACCTTCGCCAGGCGAGCTCTCCACCCAGATCCGACCCCCGAAAAGGTTGACTAAGCGGCTGCAAATCGCCAGCCCTAAACCAGTGCCTCCGTATTTCCGGGTGGTCGAGCCATCGCCCTGCTGAAACGATTGGAAAATGTGATCCCGCGCCTCGGTCGCGATCCCGATTCCGGTATCCGCTACCGTGAACTGTAGGACCAGAGACGAAGCCCGCCGGTTTACTGTGGTGACGTGAACACTGATGGAACCGGCATCGGTGAACTTTAGCGCGTTACTCAGCAGGTTCAGCAGCACCTGATGCAGGCGATAAGGATCCCCGATAAGCTGATCGCAAACGTCTTTGTCCACGCGCAAATTGACCGCAAGCCGTTTCCGGTTCGCGTCTGGTGCAACCAGTTGAATAACCCGCTGGGCACACGCGGAAAGCGAGAACGAAATCCGCTCCAATGTGAGCTGCCCGGCCTCAATCTTAGAAAAGTCGAGCACATCGTTCAGGATTCGCGTCAGCGCATGGGATGAAAATTGAACCGTGGTGACATAGTCGCGCTGCTCTTCCGTGAGCGGCGTGTCCAATAAAAGGTCTGTAAACCCGACGATGGCGTTCATCGGCGTGCGAATCTCGTGGCTCATGTTG
The DNA here is from genome assembly GCA_963762495.1 of uncultured Acidobacteriaceae bacterium. Taxonomy (GTDB): domain Bacteria; phylum Acidobacteriota; class Terriglobia; order Bryobacterales; family Bryobacteraceae; genus Bog-105. The sequence goes on along the minus strand of CAVXKZ010000005.1, from coordinate 40,685 downwards.
GCCAGGAACTCGCCTTTGCTGCGGCTCGCCGTCTGCGCGATCTCCTTGAGTGCTTCTTCTTCCGCCAGCTTTTGGGAGATGAGCTGCGTCTGCTGCCGAACACGGCGGCGGAGAACGAAAACCCAGGCCAGCGCAACCGCAATGAGCGTTGCCAATATGCCGATCGACATTGCAGCGCGGCGAATCGTCCACCACGGCGGTCTATGTAGGACCACCACATTCTCGCCGGCGCTGGCGATCAACTTGAATGCGCTCACGCGCCCGAACGAATCAATGTCGTTCACACAGACCCCGGTGACGTCGACCAGAGTTCCTTCTTCGGGCAATTGCAACCCCGGGAGAGGTCCGGAAAAAACCACCGGAAAAATATTCTGCTTCTGCTGAATCATCAGGACCTGCTGCTGCCGCAGAGTGGATCGGCCCACCACTCGCCCCTGCAAAGCAACCAGATCGTAATCGAATTTTTCCGAGAACGCCTGCTCGACAGTGATAGGCGCCGGTTTGAGAAAGGCGTTGCTCCTCAAGCGCTGCACGCTGCCATCTTCCAGTTTCAGGTGCGCATCGGCAAAGGCGACGAAGCCCAAGGTTTCCACAAAATCGCCGTACTGAAGATCGTTAGCCTGTCGGCTCTCGACGTAGATGCTGCCCGAGCTGTCTTCAAGATAGAACCCGCGGTTTCGCAGCACCGCAGTGACGACCCCGCCCAGCTTTACACGATGTCCCAGTGTGTTTTGAGAGCCAAAGCGCTGCACCTGCCCGATCGGCGTCGGTAATCCGGCCGCGAGATTAGTCGAGGAAGTTTTGAGGATGGTGACTTGTTGCAGATCCGGAACGTACATCTGGACCCCGACCAATTGCCCTTTGGGGTTGAAGTTCGCTCCGCAAACTCCTCGAATGCGGACTGTAGCGTCCACCAGATGAGGCGAAACGGGGGAGCCGTCCCAGGGAATCGAAACGTCGATATGGCCGCCCGGGACCGCCACATCCATCCAGAGCACCCGTTCACCGGGAGTTCGATGCAGGTACTCCGCTTGCCTGACGCTACCCTCGAATTCGACCCAGCGGCTATCCTCGAGCGTGCCGGCCATCTGCTCAAAGCTCGCCTTATCGGGGACCGGCAACGCTGCGCGCCCAACTCGTTTCAGGTGCAGATCGGTGAGATCCGGAGCAAAATCGGTGAAAGTGGTCTTTGCCTGCAGTTCCACCAGGTCTCCGGCAGCGGGTGTCAGAGTAGGCGTTGGCCACAAAGCCCAAATTCCCGTGGTTGCATCCTGCATGAACATGGCGTTCTGTGTCGGATCAAAATAGGTGATCGTCGCGCGTAACCGTACGGGATATCCTAATTTGGCCTGACTTGGCGAGAGGCTCCGTACTTCACGGATTGACGTCAGAGTTGGCAGGAGCGGATTGGTCAGCGGCGGAAGCGCGCTGGCCACCAACGACGTCAGTACCAGCAAACCCGGCCACGCGGCGAACCGCGCGCTACTCTTTAAAGATGTCCGCGGCACTATCGGCTCCGGGCCGAGAACTGGTCGCCGCCGGCAAGTAGGCACTTGCCGTTTCCCAAACGGACTTCAAACCCGCTCATCTTCATTCCCTAACCCTTATCGACCGTCCGAATACGGTTCGCAGTTTAACACTTCGTTAACTGAAAAGGATTAGAGTGTGCTTACTAACAAGCATAGGATAACCGATGCCAGGAGTTCGGTGGGAAATATCTCGGACTTTGTTTACCCCTGCTCGGAACCCGCGCAGGCGAATCCCGAAGCCGGACACTTGGATCGATGTAACTGATTGAATTCCCTCGTGTCCTTCCTGGTGGGCAAGTTGCGCTAATGATAGAGGACACATGATTTACCAGGATTTGCGATACGCCGTGCGCTCGCTACGAAAAAGGCAGCTGTTTGCGGCGACCGTAGTGGCCGCCCTCGCTCTCTGCATAGGCGCAAACAGCGCGATCTTCGGCATTGTCGATTCCGTGCTCTTGCGCGGCCTGCCTTTTCCGCAGCCTGACCGGTTAGTCTCGGTTTCAGAGATTCTCTCGGACGTCATGTCTGGCGACATTCCGTTCTCCGCTCCGGATTATCAAGAGTTAGCGCGCCGGAACCGTTCGTTTCAGCAACTCGGCATTTATTCCAACCAGCATTACGAGCTATCCGGCCGAGGCGAGCCGGAGCGCCTTGACGGCGCGCGCGTTTCGGCATCGCTGTTTCCCACACTGGGAATCTCGCCCGCTCTGGGGCGGAATTTCACTGAAAAAGAAGACCGCGAGGCGCGCCGCGTCGCCATTCTAAGCGCATCTCTGTGGCATGCGAAATTCGGAGGAGATCCGAAGATACTCGGCCGAAGGGTTCTGCTCGGCCGGATTCCCTACACCGTAGTGGGAGTCATGTCCGATGGCAACGCTTTCCCGTTGCACGGTCCCGCTTTCAATAACACCCCGGCGGAAATCTTCGTTCCGATCAGCTTTACGAAGGTCGAGCTCGAAGGCATCGGGAACATGTACAACGACAGCGTGATTGCTCGCCTGCGTCCAGGTGTCACTCTCGCTCAAGCTCGAGCCGATGTGAAATCGGTCGCGATGCACGTGTACCGGGAGGTTTATCCGGCAAACCTTCGAGCCCGCAAGTTCGCTTTAAGTGCCGACCTGCTGCCGTTAAGGGATGAGATCGTGGGCAATGCGGAACCGATTCTTCTAGTCCTGTTTGGCGCGGTCGGGCTGGTGCTGATGATTGGTTGTGCGGATGTAGCGGGCCTACTGCTCACTCGCGCGGCATCGCAGCGGCGCGAGCTGGCGATTCGCACTGCGCTGGGAGCCAACCGCCGCGCGCTGATTCGCCAGGTGCTGCTCGAAAGCCTGGTTTTGGCTCTCGCTGGTGGCGCCCTGGGCCTACTGGTATCAGTGTGGACCACGACTGCGCTGAAGCATTTCGTCGCAACGGATATGCCGCTCACCAACCGCATCTCGGTAGACGCTCACGTTCTGCTGTTCACGTTAGGAGTCTCAATCTTTACCGCGCTTCTGTTCGGCCTGTTCCCGGCAATTGAAGCGTCACAAGTGGAAGTGAACGAAGGCTTGCGAGAGGGTTCGCGCGGACAGATAACCGGCCGGAGACATGGCCGGACCTTAAGCGCATTAGTAGTGGCCCAGTTTGCCTTGGCGTTGGTGCTATTAGTCGGAGCAGGTCTGCTGGTCCGTAGTTTCTCCCGCCTGCTCGCTACCGATCCGGGCTTCCGTGCCGACCATGTTTTGACCATGTCTGTCAGCCTGCCGCGGAACGCCTACCAAACCGGCGCCCAGGTGCGGACATTCTACGAACGTCTCCAGCAATCTCTTGAAACTGTTCCAGGAGTGAAGGCAGCCGCGATAGCTACTTCATTGCCGCTTTCCATCAACGAGCACCGCTCGTTTTCGATCGAACATCAGGCCCCGGAAACACTCTCGATTCCTCGTACGGTTGCGCAGATCTGGCCGCTTGGCGATTTCTTTCAGGCACTGGGGATTCCGCTCAAGCAGGGACGGCTCTTCGACCCGCGCGACGTCCGGAACTCTCTCCCCGTGGCGATTGTCAACCAGACCCTCGCGCGCCGCTTCTTCCATGGCCAGAATCCCATTGGCCAGCGAATTAAATGGGGAGAGGATACATCGAAACGCCCCTGGATGACAGTGGTCGGAGTAGTGGGCGATGTGAAGCAGGGAGCTCTCAATCAACCAGCCGAAGCGGAGACGTACACACCTTACGAGCAGGTTTCGGACAAAGATCTCGCCAACAGTGTGATCGATGAAATGCGCGCTCTGAAGGTGATTGTCCGCACGGCGAACGATCCCAAATGGGAGAGCTCGGCGGTTCAAAAAAGCATCTGGGAGCTGGACCGTTCGCTGCCGGTGACCGAGATCGGGACCATGGAGATGAACCTGCACAATTCGACCGAACCGGAACGATTCAACACGATGCTCCTCGGCACATTCGCCGGGCTAGCCGTCCTTCTCGCGGCTCTCGGAATCGCGGGTGTATTGGCGTATTCGGTTGCTCAACGCATAGCCGAGATGGGCCTTCGGTTCGCGCTCGGGGCTAGTAAAGCGGATGTCATTGGACTGGTGCTGAAGCGAGGCATGCGCATGGCATTGCTCGGAACTGGCATTGGACTTCTGTGCGCGCTGGCCATTACCCGCGTGATGTCGAGCCTGCTGTTTGAGACTAGCCCGTTCGACGCTTGGACCTTGTGCGCAGCGCCGCTGCTGCTCCTGTTAATAGGAGTTTTCTCGATTTGGATACCGGCTCAGCGCGCTGCCGGCATCGATCCGATTCAGGCGTTGCGAGTGGAGTAGCGGGGCGGGGCGATTTTCAGGCAGGTTTCCGTGCTCTGAAGCGAAATGCGTAGGGATTGACGTCTACCTGAACATCCTCGAAACCGGCCGCCATTAAGACGCCGCGGGAACGTACCCGGATCGACTACGACCATGGTGTCGAATAAGTGCAGCAGGCGGAAAGCGCGGCTCGAGAGACTATCGGTGCCCGCGAAAATCCCGCCTGGGCGCAACACACGCGCCACCTCGCCCAGCAAACGATTCTGTAGTGCCGCCGAGGGCACATGATGCAACATTGTGAAGCAAACCGCGCTATCAAAAGCCGCGGCGGGAAGCGACATCCGCGTCGCATCCCCACACACAACGGATACATTTCCGCCGGAGGTGCGGCGCGACAGCGAAGCCGCGTACTTCGGGTCGATTTCTACACAGGTCAGACGATTCACCCGGCTGCGGAGCAGGTCCGTCGTGATTCCGGGCCCGGGTCCTACTTCGAGCAGGTTTGAGCCGAGATCAACGCCCTCCAGAGTCCAGGGCAGAATGTATTGTTCGACCGCCATTCGCCAACGCGCCGATCGGCAGAGCCAGCGGTGGGCGAGGTTCATGCGGCGGGTCTCATGGAGATAGTTTCCGCTGAAATGCGACCGCGTGGCAAGCTATCGATGCGCAATGGAAGGTTGGAGGCTGATCCACATCGCCAGGATCTGCAGCCCGAGGAAACCGGCAAACAGCAGGCCGTTGGCGCCCCTGTTTGTCGCCAGAACTCGACGTGAGATGACGAGTCCACACAGGCAGAACAACCCGATAAACACCGTCAGCCCTATTTCTACGGCCGTGAAGTTTCCAGAGATGATGCTGGAAAGACCTAGCAAGTGAAGCCATATCAGTGCCACAATCACTAGCCAGAAGAGGAAAATCGGATGTGCCGCCGCTTTCATCCGCTCCCCGTGACGCCAGAAAAGCAAAAGCGCGAGAATCCCGGGTGTGACTTGAACAATGTGCCGGACGATTTCCTGGCTTTCGATACCAACGGCCAGCAGACTGAGGATCACGCCCGCCAGACAAAGGATCAACGTAGAATGTGGATTCTGGCGCCAAACGGGCATGAGTTTGCTGTCATGATTATCGTTTAAACCCTAGTACTCGTCCTATCCCGGCTGGGATAATGCGTGTTACGATCAAAAGGTTCCAGCAGAGGCGGCGGGTAGACGGTAGACTGCGGGAAACGAGCGTTGGATGCGCCCTTGCCGTGATCACCGAGCCATGCTCTTGCGGAATCCGCGAAAGCGCCTTTTGTTCGAGTAGTTTACGTGCTGCAAATTGTTCCATCCATTTTCGCCGCGGATTTTACCCACCTCGGTGATGATGTCCGCAGGGTGGAGCGGGCCGGCATCGGCATGATCCACGTGGACATCATGGACGGCCATTTCGTCCCGAATTTCACCATGGGCACGCCGATTACTGAATCCCTTCGGCGCTTTACCCGCGTCCAGCTAGATCATCATCTGATGATTGAGGACCCGGACACGTACGCACCGATTTTCATCAAGGCCGGCGCCGATTGCGTTAGCGTCCATTATGAAGTCTGCCGCAATTTGGACCGCACCTTGCACATGATCCAGGAACAAGGCGCCAAAGCCGGCGTGGTGATCAATCCGGCCACGCCCGTCATGCTGCTGGAGAATGTTCTGGATATCGTGGATTACGTCCTGGTGATGAGCGTTAACCCTGGATATGGTGGCCAACAGTTCATTCCCAACTCTCTGGCCAAAGTTCGAGAGCTGGTCCGGAGGCGCGCCGAGCGTAGATTGAGCTTCGCGATCGAAATCGATGGCGGGGTTGGACCGGAAAACATTGCGGACGTAGCGCGCGCAGGGGTAGATTGGGTGGTTGCAGGTTCTTCTGTCTTCCACACTCCCGATCCCACCGAAACTGTTTATGAAATGCAGCGCCTCGCGGATGAGGCGTTCTCAGTGAAGGTTTAGTTCCTATGCATTCTTTTGAGTTCAAACGGGCGATTTTGTTGGCGCTCTCATTCGGTTTGCTGGCAGGCTGTATCCGCCACAAATACGAAACGCCGATCGTAAAGAACACTCAACAGCCTGACAAGGTGCTGTTCGATCAAGCCATGCACGACATTGAGCGCGGGCACTATGAGGTCGCCCGCATCTCGCTGCAGACGCTGATGAACACCTACGAATCGAGCGAATATCTGGCTAAGGCCAAGCTGGCCATCGCCGATAGCTGGTTCCGCGAAGGCGGAGCGAACGGTATGGCGCAGGCCGAAGCGGAATATAAGGATTTCATCCTGTTCTACCCGGCGATGGAGGAAGCGGCGCAAGCTCAAAACCGCGTCTGCGAGATTCACTACAAGCAGATGGACAAGAGCGACCGCGACATTACCGAGACCATTCGGGCAGAGGATGAGTGCAGACAACTGCTGGTCCAATTCCCGAACAGCAAATTTGCGCCTCAGGCGGCGCAGCGCCTTCGCAACATTCAGGAGAGCTTGGCCGAACACGAATTTGTCGTCGGCACGTTCTACTGGAAGCACGACATGAACCCCGCCGCGGCGAACCGGCTCGACGCGCTGGTTGGCCAGTATCCGCTCTATAGCAGAGCGGGCGAATCGTTGTATGAAGCCGGTGACGCCTATTCGAAGATGGGTCCGCGGTTTCGCAAGGAAGCCGGCGAAATGTTTGCTCGAATCCTTAAAGATTATCCATTGAGCGGCCGCGCTGAAGAGGCCAAGCGCCGCCTGGAAGATATGGAAATGCCGGTTCCCCAGGCTGATCGCGCAGCCTACGATCGCGAGAAGTACGAGCTCGAAAATTATAAGAAGCCTGGTCTGATGGCCCGTTCCATGGGGTGGCTGCGCAGCGGTCCGGATATGAGTCATGCCGCGAAAGCCGGCAATCCCACCATGACCGATCCAAAGCGTACCATTCCTGCCAGTGTTCCCCTTCCGAACGTCGAGGTCGCCAGCGCTTCGGGTGCCGGTACCGGAACAGCCGAGGTCAGCGCCGCTACGGTCAGTTCAACGGATACAGCTCTGGATAAGAAGCCGGACGCTCGCAGCACCGGCGGTACGCAAACCAGCGCCGCGGCGCAAGCAGCTCAACCGTTGCCCACCAACCGGGACAAAGAACTGAAAAAATACCGCGAGGAACAAGCGAAGAGACAGGCCAAACTCAACAAGAAGAGAAAGAAGAAGGAGCAGAACTCGGGCAATCAGCAGAATCAGCCCGTACCAGCTCCCGCCGGGCAGCCGGCCGCTTCGAGCGCTGTTCCCAGCGGTACCGCCAATGCGGTGGTTGCCGGCCAGCATCCGCCTGACCAGCGATGAGCAGGATCCTGCTGGCCGACGACAGCCCGCAGGCGCTTCGGCTCGCCGAGCAGATCCTTCGCACCCAGGGGATCGAGGTGGTGAGTGTCACTGACGGCGCCGTAACCTTACGCCGTCTTCCGGACGTAAATCCCGACCTTCTGATTGTGGATGTTTACCTCCCCACCAAGAATGCGTTTGAAATCGCTCGCTTCTTGCGCTCGCAAGATGCCTACCGGCACATTCCGGTGATCTTTGCCGCAGCGCCCGCGGATGAATTCAATGAGCAGGACGCTAGAAACGCGGGGGCCGACGCCATCCTGCGCAAGCCGTTCGAAGCTTCTCTTCTGCTCAGCGCTGTGCAGGAACTGCTCGAGAGAGGCGCGGCGCGCAAACAGGAAGCGGGCGCAAACGGAACCAGGGGCCTGGACCGAAACACCGTGCGCGCAGCGGTTACGCTGGCTCTCGATACGGCTACGCCGGCCCTAGTAGACGAACTCACCGAGCGCGTGCTGCTGGCGCTGGCGCATCGCGGATAGCGCTAAAACATCGGGCCGAGCGTCCTACGATGGAGATTATCCATGCCTGACAACACCTTTGACATCGTCTCCAAAATCGATCTGAACGAAGTGCTCAACGCCGTTCAGCAAACATCCAAAGAAGTCCAGACGCGTTACGATCTGAAAGACAGTAAATCCTCGGTAGAGCTGAACGAGAAAGACTCCAAGATCCTTCTGGCCAGCTCGGACGAATTCAAGCTCAAAGCCGTGACGGAAATCCTGGGCCAGAAACTCGTCAAGCGCAATGTCCCCTTGAAGGGCCTACAGTACGGCGCTCTCACGCATGCCTCGCATGGCAGCGTACGGCAGGAGATCACGCTGCAACAGGGAATCTCCGGCGATAAGGCAAGAGAGATCGTCAAGACAATAAAGGACAGCAAGCTTAAAGTTCAAGCGAGCATTCAGGGCGACGTGATTCGAATCAGCGGCAAGGATCGCGACACGCTGCAACAGGTGATCGCTCTGTTAAAAGGTAAAGAGTTCGGCATCGACATGCAGTTCACCAATTACCGGACGAACTGATGCCGCGTCGCATCGAGACGCTTTTCCTGCCCGGTCCCGCGGGCAAACTGGAGGCATTGTTAGAGGAACCGGAAGGCACGCCGGTAGAAGCCGCTCTGGTTTGCCATCCGCATCCCCAACATGGAGGCACCATGCACAACAAAGTGGTATACCGCTTGGCGCGCGGACTCCGTAAAAGCGGTTGCGTGGTGATTCGTTTTAATTATCGCGGCGTAAACCTGAGCGAGGGCAAATACGATTTCGGCTTTGGCGAAACAGACGACGCGGGCATCGCTCTTGGAGAACTGCAGTTACGTTATCCGGATCTACCGATCCTCGCGAGCGGATTCTCCTTCGGCTCGCGTGTTGCGCTTCGCCTGGCATCGCGAGAGCAAGCGGTTCGGCGGGTGATTGCGGCCGGTTATCCCACGCGGGTGGTCGAACGCGAGTTCGTGTATCAGGTGAGAGTCCCTAAATACTTCGTGCAAAGCACAGAAGACGAATTCGGCCCACAGCCGGATCTTGATGCCTTCTTCAAAACCCTGCCCGAGCCAAAGCATCTCGATTGGGTTGCTGCCTCTGATCATTTCTTCCGCGATGCTCTGGATGCGTATGAGGGAGTAATTGAGCGAATTGGCCGTGAGCGGGAGTTCGAAGGCGCCTAGCCGGGCAGCCAAGCTGGGCGCCGGGTTGGCTTAAGAGAACGCGAAGACATTTTTGGGAGTAGCTTTGTATTATGAATCTCGCGGGTGAAGCAGCCGCATGAAAGTTGTCGGCGCATTTCTGTTTCTTTGCTGGCCCGTGATCGTTTCTGCATGCAGCGCGGTGCGGGTTTCTTGTAATTTTTTGGACGAAAGGGCGGCTGCGACGATCTTCGTCGGAACTGTGCTATCGCCCGAGGATCCAGAAACAGAAGCTCTGGTGCATGGATCACCAATCATCTTCAAAGTGACGGAGCGCCTTCGCGGACAAATTGGGCAGCAAATTGCCATATATGAACCCGGCACATCCTGTGATTACTCATTCAAAGTAGGTGAGTCGTACTTAGTTGTTGCGTTTCCAGATGGCGGTCGGCTGACCACTTCGGAGCTCTCGTCCACGCAACCTGCCTCAACCGCCGCCGCTCTCATTCGACAACTTCGAGCTTTGAATGAAGGGCGGAAACCCGCCTCGTTGTTTGGCGTTCTTCTTGAGCATAGCGGTCCAAATGCCACGCAACCTCTCGCGGGCGTTACGATCTACGCAGGCGGATCCACCACACGAACTGAACTCGATGGCTCGTTTGAGTTCTCCAAACTCCTTCCAGGGCTATTTCGCGTGCAGGCCGAACTACACAAGCCATTCGTCGCCACCGAAAGTTATCCCCTTCTCGTCAAGCGCGGGGAAAGTTGTGACGCGGAAACGTTATGGACATCACCGGATGGAAGAATCAAAGGACGTGTTGTCGACTCAGCGATGAAGCCGGAAAAAGGCTTCCTCTCAGTGTTTCCCGCTGGCGCGAGTGAACGAGATTCGTTGATGGGTTTTGACGTTGGTAAGCGGGGGAAATTCGACCTGGGCCCGCTTCCTCCCGGTCGGTATCGTTTGATGTTTAGTGAAAAGCTGGGAAGTTTTAACTTCTACTATCCCGAGAAAACGCCGGAACAGGATAGTCCCGCGATTGACCTCGGTGAAGGCCAGCATCTCGAGAACGTGATGTTTGTGCTCCGCTGATCGACTTGGCTTACTGTTGGTTCGTGGCCGGCAAACTCAGCAAGACCTATTTACGTTTGCCGCAGTTGCCGCCCGACAATTCGTACGGCACGCTGGCTGATAAGGTCCGCTACCTTACTCAGCAAACCCGGTAAATCTTCGGGCCGTATGAAAATGGGGCGCTTCGCGTCGGTCTGCTTGCTTTGGTAGGTGGTAAGGATCGCCGTGGCAGGTTTGTAATCCATCAAGCGCGCATGGGCCAACACTTTCAGCCCGGCTTCGGGAGATTCCATCTGCAAATCGCTTACGACTAGCTCATATTGCCGCTCGTCCAGTTTTCCAACCGCTTCGGCCGCGGAGGCAGCAGAATCAACGTTATACCCACCCGCCTCCAGCACTGCTTTGAGCGTCAGCCGGGACGTCACATCATCATCCACCAACAGGACGCGCGCCAGTTCCAGTTCCTTTCCCAGCGGCTTTCGCGGATACGCTCGCATGCTTGTTCCCACAGCCCAAAGCTTGCCATCGCTCCTCTATTTGGCAGCGAGGCACGTCCAGTGTAAACGAAAACCAGGAAAATCCCCACAGCGATTTCATCTAGTTCGGCAGTTTAAGTTCCAAAAACTCTGTGGAAAATCTTTTCCACGTTCCCGAGCTGCCGATCTAATGAGAAGACATTATCCAGTTGTTCTTTAGTCAAAAAGCGCTGAATGCGGGAATCCTCTTCTACGCGGGCGCGAAAATCGCCTTCGTTCTCCCAAGCTTCCATAGCTTCCTGTTGCACCAGGCGATAGGCGTCTTCGCGGAGCATTCCGGCGGCGGCCAGATCCAGCAATAGTTGTCCCGAGAAAATAAGCCCTTTCGTGGACTCCGCATTGCGCCGCATTCGGTCGGCATTCACCCGCAATCCGGAGATGAGCCAGGTGGATTTCGCCAAAAGATAATCGATCAGAATCGTAGAATCCGGCATAATCACCCGCTCTACCGAGGAATGAGAGATGTCGCGCTCGTGCCACAACGCTACGTTCTCAAACGCTGCCTGCGCATTCGCGCGAACCACCCGGGCCAGCCCGCAAATCTGTTCACAGGTAACCGGGTTCCGCTTATGCGGCATGGCGGACGAGCCCTTCTGACCGGCAGCGAATGGCTCTTCTGCCTCCCGAAGTTCAGTCCTTTGCAGATGACGAATTTCCAGCGCGATTTTATCGAGGCTCGATGCGATTCCGGCCAGAGTCGCGATGTAGTTCGCGTGCAGGTCGCGCGAGAGGACTTGCGAGGTAATGGGAGCCGCATTCAAGCCCAGCCGTGAGCAGATCATTTCCTCCGCTTCCGGCCCGATGTGCGCGAAGGTGCCGACCGCGCCGGAAATCTTACCCACGCGAATCTCTTCAGCCGCCATTGCGAAGCGCTTGCGATGACGCTCGATCTCTTCCCACCAAATGGCAACCTTCAGGCCGAATGTTATAGGCTCGGCATGCATACCGTGCGTGCGCCCGATCTGCAGCGTGTGCTTGTGCTCGAACGCAAGCCGCTTCAAAGCATGAGAGAGCGACTCCAGGTCCGCTTCGATCAGCCGCGAAGCATCGCGGATCTGCAGCGCCTGCGCCGTATCCACCACATCGTTGGAGGTTAGCCCATAATGCAGCCAACGCGATTCTTCGGCCGCACCCTCCGCCTTCATGCTTTCGGCAACGGCCGTTGTGAACGCGATTACATCGTGCCGGACTTCGCGCTCAATCTCCTCAATACGTTTGAGGTCGAAATTGCCGTACAGGCGCAGAGCTTCGGCTGCTTCCTTAGGAACCTGGCCCAACTCCGCCAACACTTCCGAAGCAGCCACCTCTACTTCGAGCCAGCATTCGTATTTGTGAAGATCACTCCAGATCGCGCCCATTTCAGGGCGGGTATAGCGCGCAATCATCCATCCCTATTGTGCTAGACCGGTCAAATTGGGCGAATCAGTAACAGAAGACTTCGGACTGTACGCCTGGTTTCGCGACCACCAGCCTGGTAAACAAGGTGCGGCCGTTCAGGGCTTTAGCCCCCAAATTCCGCACCAGCTCAGGGTGATTGTTGTGCTCGCTGATATGTCCGAGGATCAACGTTGAAACGCGTGAATCCAAATCGTCGTGAATGAATCCACAGGCAACTTCGTTCGACAGGTGCCCGCGCCGGCTCATGACGCGTTGCTTGACGGACCACGGATACGGCCCGACGCGCAGCATCTCCAGATCGTGATTCGCTTCGAGAAGCACTACATCCGACTCGCGCAAATGGAACCGAAGCGAATCGGGGATGTACCCTAGGTCGGTCGCGACCGCGATCTTGATTCCTCCCGCTGAAAGCGTGTAGCCCACCGGGTCGGCGGCGTCGTGCGGAATGGTAAAGCTCGCCACGTCGAAATCGCCGATGCTGAACCCACAGCCGGCCTGAAAGGTTTCATTCGTATACGGGCAATCGCCCCATTCCAGATATCGCGCGGTTCCAAAGGTCGAGTAGATCGGCAATTTGCCTTGCCTCGCCTTCGATAGCGAAGCCAGCCCGGTGGTGTGATCGCTGTGTTCGTGCGTCACCAGAATCGCGGTCAGATCGGCAACATTTTCGCCTATGGCGGCCAGCCGTTTCGCGATCTCCCGGCGGCTCAGTCCGGCGTCGATCAGAACGCGCGTCCGCTCTGTCGCGATGAAAGCCGAGTTCCCCGCGCTACTACTGGCTAAAATGCAAAGCTTGACGATATGCCACTCCCATTCGATCCGCGGCCCAAGACCTGCCTAACTCATCGGTTATAGCAGAGCGCCGTTAAACAAATTCTGCGCTAAATGTTTGCTGTATTCAAGCCCTACAATGAAAAAGATCCGATGAAAGCGCGCGTGTACGTTTCCATGAAGCCGACAGTGCTTGATCCGCAAGGGCAGACTATCTGCTCGGCGCTCAACAAAATGGGCCATAGGGAGATAGCCTCGGTCCGGCAGGGGAAGTACTTCGAAATTGGTATGGCGGAGGGGATACCCCGGCATTCCGTAATCGAGGCGCTCGACAACATAGCCCGGGATGTCCTCTCGAATCCGGTGATTGAGGATTACAGCGTCGAGATTTTGGAGTGAATTAGCCTACCTGATTTTTATGTGCGGAATTGTGGGTTACATTGGCAGCCGCGAGGCGGTGCCGGTCATTGTGGATGGTTTGCGCCGCCTGGAATATCGCGGCTATGACTCCGCCGGTGTAGCGGTCCTCACAAGCGATAAGGTCCTGGACGTGCGTCGCGCGTCCGGTAAGCTGCGGAATCTGGAAGAGGCGATTCGCACCCGGCCCATGTCCGGCTCTTACGGAATCGGCCATACCCGCTGGGCGACTCACGGGCGACCCACCGAGGAAAACGCCCATCCGCATCGCGACTGCAAAGGCGAGATCGTCGTGGTTCACAACGGGATTGTCGAAAATTACCTCGTCCTGCGTAAACAGCTCATCGCCGAAGGCCATAAATTCGTTACGGAAACGGATACCGAGATCATCGCGCATCTGATCGAGAAACACTTGAATGGCAACCTGGAGCAGGCCGTCCGCGCGGCATTGAAACAAATCAAGGGTGTTTTCGCCATCAGCGTCATCTCCGCCACGGATCCCGAAAAAATCGTGGCTGCCCGTTCGGGGCCACCAGTGGTTATCGGATTGGGGCAGGACGAGTTTTTTGTGGGTTCGGACGTCCCCGCTCTGCTTAGCTATACCCGCGACATGATCTTCCTGAACGATGGTGACATGGCAATCCTCACGCCCGCCGGCGTTCAGCTAACCGATTTCGACGGCCGCACGGTGCGCCGCCAGATATCCCACATTCTCTGGGATCCGATCATGGCGGAAAAAGGCGGCTACAAGCACTTCATGCTCAAAGAGATCTTTGAGCAGCCCCGCGCCATTCGCGATACTATGCTGGGCCGTATCGGTCTCGAGAGCGGGCGCGTTTTTCTGGATGAGGTCGATATCTCCGAAGCCGATTTTCGATCATTTCAGCAGATCAAGATTGTCGCCTGCGGCACCAGTTGGCATGCTGGACTCGCCGGAAAGTTCATCATTGAGCGTTTAGCCCGGCTACCGGTCGAAGTCGATTATGGCAGCGAATTCCGTTACCGCGACCCGATCATTCAGCCGAATACGCTGACGATCGTAATCTCGCAATCGGGCGAGACTGCCGACACCTTAGCCGCCCAGCGCGAGGCCAAGCACAAGGGCTCCAAAACATTGGCGATATGCAACGTAGTGGGCTCGATGATCACGCGGGAAGCCGCAGGGACGCTCCTGACACATGCCGGACCCGAAATCGGGGTGGCTTCGACCAAAGCGTTTACATCGCAGCTCACAGCACTCGTGCTGCTTGGGATGTACCTTGGGCAGGTGCGCGAGACGCTGACCGGCGATTGCTCTGCGAAGCTGGTCCAGGAGTTATCGCGAATCCCCGGCAAACTCGAGCATGTTCTGTCTCAGGAGGGCATCTACGACAATCTGGCCAAGAATCTTTCCCGCGCGCAGGATTTTCTATATCTCGGCCGCGGTATTCACTTCCCCATCGCGCTCGAAGGGGCATTGAAGCTGAAAGAGATCTCCTACATTCACGCGGAGGGCTATCCGGCGGGAGAGATGAAACACGGCCCCAATGCGCTTATCGATGAGAACCTTCCGGTAGTGGTGCTCGCCACGCGCGATCCGGAATCGGAAGAGAGCCGGGTTCATTATGAAAAGACGCTCTCGAATATCCAGGAGGTGAAAGCGCGCAGCGGTGTCGTGGTTGCGGTTGCGTGTGAAGGCGATGAAGAAGTCGCGAAGATGGCCAATTACGTGATCCCGATCCCTGTTACGCGTGAGCTCCTATTCCCACTGCTGGAAATGATTCCGCTGCAGTTGCTCGCCTATCATGTCGCCGTTCGCCGTGGGTGCGACGTCGATCAACCGCGCAATTTAGCCAAGAGCGTTACCGTCGAGTAGGGGTCTGCCATGAACTGGACCGCTTCGACACCCGTGGCGGCAAGAGCAACCGAGTGGCCCTGTTCTTGGCGGTGGGCTATTTGGCCGCGAAGAGCTCTTTCCAGGATTCGTCGAGCGCGATCCAGTGGTCCGATTCTTCTTCCCAACTGGCGGCCATATGAGGTACATGGAGAACGCCATGCCCTTCCGTGCAGAGCAGCTCCGTGCCGGCCCAATCGAGCAGCAGGCAGCCGGGACAACCGATCCGCACCGGGAAACACAATAGGCGCAGGCAAACGCGGCAACGCGCACGCTGATCGGCAACGGACCAGAAGAACACACCCATCGCGCCGAGTATGTAAAGCCACAGCAGAAACGGTCCGCTGGCGGGATCTTTGGATCCGAAGAGGAGGGCCGACTCCGGCCGGAGCCATTCGAGCCCGGCCATAAATACGAAGGCCAGCGAGAGAGTGGTTTTCGCGATGAAAAATCCGCTTCGGCTCGCCATCGCTGTCCGCGATCCAAGCCGGAAAGCTACGCGCAAGCGACGAAAGCGAATGCGCGAGGCCGCGAGCGCGAGCAAACCGCACACCAGCACGGCCACCCCAAAAACGTTTACCGGCGTCCGCACCGCATCGCCGATAGACGAGTAGCGCAACTCCGATTGGAAGAAGTAATAACAGGAATTCTCGGCAATGCGCGTCAGTTCCCGATCAAGCTGCACCGTCGAGACGCCCGGCTTCACTCTGGCGACGATCATGGTCCGTCCGATCCCGAGGAACGGAGTGACGAGATACATGGCAGGTTCGCGGGAGAGGAATCGAAAACCGCCCGGGAGCACCGCCAGGATCGGATACCACTCATTTTCAAGCCGCACTTTCGAGCCGATAGTTCGAGGATTGCCGTGGAACATCGAACGCCAGAGATCCGCTGTCAGGACTACGCCGGTCTGCGCTGGTAACGCTCCCAACACGGGCCTGGCTCGCAGGACGCGGAACAGATTGGGATCGGTGTGGACGACGAGCGCCCGCCGGCCATACGTGGACTGATGGCTGGTCGTAAACGCGGCCACGCTATCGAGCAACGCACTATGCCGTGCCCAAGCCGGAGCGACGTCGGATGGAACTCCTTTGTCGTCTCCACCCGCACTCGGATGAATCCAGATGTAGAGCAGCCGTCCCGGTCCAACATGCCCCGAAAATTGAAACAACGCTCGGGTAGCGGGCAACCCGGAAGTCAAAAGGGCCAGCGCCAGCAGCGCGGTTCCCCAGAGTCCCAGACAGGTCCAGGGCGAGCGAATGCACTCGCGGATCCGGTTCTGAACGGGATCGTGAGAAGTGAAGAGCCAGGCCGCGTCGGCAAACGCGCCGGCGCAGTTCCAGATCAAGCGGCAGGCTTCCAGCCAATCCCAAATTCCAGCGTGCAGGAGAAACTGCCAGCGATGCCAGATCTCCGCAAGCCACTCCTGTCTCCATTCATCCCGCTGTCCGGCAGGAACGAGAAGCGCAAAACCTTGAATCAGCCTGCTACAGACGATGACAGATAAGGGGCGCCGTGGATTGGCTTGCATTCTGATTCCTTAGCGCCGCGATTTGGCAACCAGCCGGGCCAGCAGCGGATAGCGCTTTTGCGATTGCTCCAGCACCTCGGAACCGACGCGCGTAACCCGATAATACTTGCGCGGAGGCCGCTGCTCGGCAGTGGCTTTCTTGTCCGACTCCCATTCCGAGGCGATGAGGCCCTCCTGTTCCATTCTTCGGAGCGCCGGGTATACCGTCCCGCTCGGCAGCCCAGTCTCGTCCATAATGTCGAACCCGTAACTGAAGCCCTGATCGATGATTTGCAGGATCAGCGCGGCAGTGTGGGACAGTTTCGCAGAGTCACCCATAACCTATATAGAATTCTATCTCTCTCCTACGCTAGTTTCAAAAGCTCGAACGCCGGGCGCGGGCCATCCTCGTAGGTCAGAGCCCATTCGTTCGGCAGCATCTCTCGCCGGTAACGGCGGAGCCAGTATTGGCATCCGGCGAGCGCCAAAGCAAGTCCGATCAAGCGGATTGGGTTGGTAAGCATCCAATGTTCGAGCTGGGCCAGCATCGGCACAACGATGAGAACGGCAAGCACCGATCCGAGGATTCGAAATATCAATTGCTTGACTTCGGGCTGAGTACTGCACGTGAAAGGAATTTTTCGAAAGCGTACCAGAATGGCGTTGGCAAAGAGAATGGTCAGAGCAACGATCACTGCCGTATGCATCAGGGCGGTTTCCCATCCAAACCAGTAAGCGGTAACAGGCGTCAGCAGGGCTATTTCCCAGGGCAAAACGGCCAGCAGCATGAATCGCAGAGCGACCCGGCGCGGCTCCGGTTTGGGCTCTTCCACAGCGACGCGAAAGAGCCAGTTCGCGTTGAGAGCCGCTGGGATGTCAAACACGAACCGCAGGCCGCTGACCATGAAAAACGCGACCATCAAAGGGATGGCCAAGTAACCCGCCGTGGGAAGCGTTCGATCCGTTCCCCCCATCACGCCATCGATCGCGGTCTGCGCGACCATCACCAATCCAAACCCCAGGTAAGCGCCGAAGAACATCAGATGCTGTTCGCTGCGCGAGAGCACTTTGAAAGCGAAGCTGCTGCACGCGCGTTCGAAGGGTGAGCGGAAGAGGCGGCCGGCCAGCCATTCCGGCAAACGCACCCGGAACCCGTGGCGTCCGCTGCCGATGGTTTCGAGCGCCTCCGAAATCCGCAAAAAATATCGGCGGTAACAAAGCATGTAAGCGGCGATGGCAACCACGACGGCGGCGGCCAATGCCAGCAGCGCTTCGCGGCCCAATTCAACCATCTCGGGTTTCGCGATCCCAACGATTTTTTCATAGATACCCAGGAACCAGAAGGAGGGCAGCAAATGGGCGTAGTTGCCCGCATGACCAGGCAATCGACCGGCAAACAACTGCAGGAAGAGATTCGACAGGAACTCAGTCAACAGCGAGATCACGAGCACAACGCGGACGAGAATGGATACAGCCGGAAAGATCCTTTTCGGCACTACCAGCATCATCAGCCCGACTAGCGCGAAGACAGCGAAAAAGCTGAAGAGACTGGCCGCAAGAACTGTAGCGAGATGGCTGATACCGACATGCAGAAGCGCACCAGCGCTGCCATCGCCGAGAGTCACGAAGAGCGGAAACAGAAACACGGAGACGGCATTCACGTCGAGCGCAAACAAAAGCGCGAGCGCGAATAACGCCACGAAGTTCGCCAGGAAGATGTTGCGAATAGGAATGGGCAGAGTCGCGAGATTCGCGAAGTCGCGCCGATCCGGCAAAAGGCGATTCCAGCGAAGGACCATCACAAGCCCGGTGATAGTCATCGAGAGGACGACAAAGAAGTATTCATCCGAAACGGAGGCTTTGATGGGATCGATGCGAAGATGCCGCAACCATTGAAGGAGCGTCGAATACTTGTCCAACAGAAAAATGGACGCGAATGCTCCGGGCGAGGCGAGAAGGGCCAGAACAGCCCCGAGGCCCAGGCCCATGCTGGTGCTTCCCTGCTCGTCTTCGCTGGCAAATATCCGCCGGATGAAATGCCGCACCAGAGTACGGAACGGATCCGGGGAGGGGGAAGATAACTGTTTCATCGGCTGATCACCGCGTCGACAATCGCCCGCGCCGATTGATCTGCATCCACTTCCTGCACAAGGTTCGAGAATGCCGCCTCGAGCGACGGCATCGATTGAAACTGTTTCAGGTCCTCGATAGAACCGTAAGCGACCTGTTTGCCTTTCTGAAGGATGGTTACGTGCGAACACACTTTCTCCACCACTTCGAGCACATGGGAGCAGTAAAAGATGGTCTTGCCCTCGCGGCTAAGCGCCGAAACGAGCTTGCGAAAGATCAGCGCCGAAGTGACATCGAGTCCGGTCAGCGGCTCATCGAAGATGATGAGCTCGGGATTGTGGAGCAACGCCGCGATCAGAAGGATCCGCTGCCGCATACCTTTTGAATAGGCCGAAATGGAGGTATGGCGATGCGCGCGCATGGCGAACAACTCCAGCAGAGCTTCGGTCCGCTTGGCGCTTGCAGCCACGGGGAGCGCCCGCAAACGGCTTACCAGTTCCAGGTATTCCAGCCCCGAGAGAAACGGATACAGATTCGCCTCTTCCGGCACGTACCCGACCAGGCGCTTATAGGCGGCCAAGTCGTCCGTGATCTTGCAGCCTTTGAAAAGTACCGTTCCCGCCGTCGGCTCCAGCAGGCCGGTGATGATTTTTACCGTGGTGCTTTTGCCCGAGCCGTTCGGCCCGAGGTATCCCAGCACCTCGCCAGGCTTAATCGTGAAGCTCACGTTATCCACGGCCGGAACGGAGCTGTAGCATTTCGTGAGAGATCGGATTTCGAGCATCTAAAGAGTAGGATACTACATAGGGAGTGATGGTTCCAAGATTTTGATAAGAGGCTAAAAGCTCCACGCGGGCTGAAACCCACTCCACAGAGCTTTAGGCGACCTTATTGCGCTCGTCTTCCGCCACTTCGGCCCAGTAGGCGTCGAACAGATCGGGCTTCAGCTCGAGGGCCCGCAGCTCGATTTGGTCAATTGAAAATTCGAACCCAAATTGGCCTAAGTCGAAGTCATCATTGTCTTTTTCTTTGACCGCCTCAATGTAGAGCCGGGCGGCTTTGCTCAATCGCGCCTTGGCCTCCTGCTTGTGCAGCTCCTTTAATTGCTTGAGGGCCTGGGTGTCCTTTTCGCGCTGGCGGCGAAGACGCGATTCCTGAATGCTCAGATTGTTGAGATCCTTGCGGTACGTCAGGAAGACCTTGGCTTCGATGAGGTGTTTGCGAACGGCTTCGTCTTCTTTGGGGAACTCAGCGGCGAACTCCATGCGGCCAAGAGCGTAGATGCCCATTTCGAGAGCCGGAATGCGGAACAAGCGCCAGTCGGTGTCAGCGAGAGATTGGACGAGATTGCGTTCGTCGTCGCTCGTGGGGTCCCAGCGCTTGAAGAAGTCAGCAACGTGAGCTTCGTAGTAACCGGCATCGTCGCCGGGCAGCAGGACGGTGCGGCCGGTGAGTCCGGTTTTGACTGCATTTAAGGAAGATTTGGCTTTACCTGTATCGGACGTCGGGCCGGAGGAGAGCTGCGCGTTCTTCTGGTTCGCGGCGATCTGGGCGTCTGTGGCCATGCGAAAAGAGCTCCTAGAAATGAAAATGGCCCAGTCGCGAAACTCGCTAGAGTTCTCGACTGAGCCTGGGATAACAGTAGCACAGGTGCGCCAAATTTCCGGGGTTTGGAATGAGCTAAAAACGGGTTAAGTCGAATGGAGTGAGGGGGATAAGAAATATTTTGCTGGGCCGTGACTCAGTTTTAGATTGGGTCTAATTCTCTATCGATTTCGGCTTCTGGGCCAGCCCCGGGCATAATGCAAGCGAAAAATGTCCGCCATGCGGCTCAGCCTAGACTGCCCTTAAACATAAAAAAACCGACCCAGGATAAAGCCGTGGCATCGTTCAGAAAATGCGCAACCATGCACGGAAGTAGCGCCCGCCTTCCGAGAAGGTACGAAATGCCCCATAACATCCCCAGGATGGCTGTCGGCACCATGATTCCCAGTGCTGGTAGGAAGCCATGGACCGAATAGCCAAGATGGGAAAAGCCGAAAGAAATTCCTGGCACAATGATTTGCGATGCCTTGCCGTACCCTGCTCTGGCGAAGTCGGTCATGAGCAGCCCGCGAAAGAGGAGCTCCTCACAATAGCCTGCGGTTATCCCCGTTAGAAGCGAGGCGGCAAGGTGAAATCCCGTCGGGGCAAACGCGTAATGAATCGGTATGCCCATTCTCGGGAAGAATCTCAAATTGCTTGCAATTGTGATTGCTGCAAAAACTAACGCCGTGCTCCACCCTGCCCAGTTGCCCATCCGCTCTAAACCTAGTGAGCGTAGCGACTCTCCGCGGCGCTTCAAGAGAAAAAACGCGGCGATCACGAACACCCACTCCGCCGCGACTGGCCCGGCAAGGCTCCAAAGGTAGCGATGTCCAACCGCGCCTGTTCGAGCTGCAGGTACGGATAGTGAAACGAGCTTTGAAAACGCAACGATCAGCGCAGGCAAACCAAAACCAAGTGCTAACCACTCGAGCCAACACTGACGTCTGAAGCCGCTTTCCATAATCTCGCTTTTCATATTAGAAATGAGTTGGCATCACTAACAGACGCGTGCTGGGGAGTGCAAGGCGAAACCTAAGCAGTTTTTCAGCTGAAGGTCTTTGGTACAGTCCTGTCGGCGCACGGCTACTTATAAAACAAACGGAACCAGCCGCTTGGTCACCCGCGCATACGCTCGGTACTCCGGATACATCGTAACGAGCAGCTTCTCTTCCGCTATGATCCGCACCGCCGTAAACGCCGTCGCAAGAAGGCCTATGACTACGGTGACCAGGGACGCGTGGGCCGCAATCCCCGCCCAGAAGAAATAGAGGATGGCCGCGTAAATCGGGTGGCGGATATATCTGTACGGTCCGGTCGTGACCAGCCCCCCGGCGGTCGGGTTGGCGGTACCGTGAAAACTCCTGATGCCGAACGTAAGCCGGGCCCAGACCATCAACAAAGCGGCGAGGACCTGAATGGTGATAGTAATCGGTCCCGAGCCAAAGATCGCGTAGTTGTTCAGATACAGCGCGATGATGCAGGCGATCAGCCCTGCCAAGGCAATCAGAGAAAACCATTTCCAGTTCATCGGTTCATCGTGGTGCATTCAGCATAGCGGCTGTGGACTATATCAGCGCAACGGTCAATTTCGCGATAGGGCTGATGAGGCGCTTCCCTGCTCCCCTGAAGCCGAGCCGCTTTCCGCGCCGGCCCCATTGACTGGCTTTGAGTGAAATAGACAGTCTCACAAAGGGCAAGAAACGGGATTCCCGAAACCCTTCCTTTGTGGACACGACTAGTTGTCGCCGACTGGCTTTCTCTGGTCTAGAAATTTCCTGAAGGATTTTTCCGTGTCGCCCTGTTCGACGAATTGGGAAAGCATCGACTCTAGCCGCGCCGACTCCTCTTTAACCCGCTGCTCTCCCGCCACCGTGAGCGAATAGACCAATTCTGGCTCAGCACTCTCATCGGGTTTGGGTTCGACTTTGAGCCATCCTTCCCGGTGCAATCGCTGCAGGGCTGCTGGCAACGAGCCGAGACTTTGCTTGCCCTTGCGAACGGCGAACACCTCTAGCAGAGTGTGTATCGGTTTGGCGCGCCGTTGAATGTCGAAAAGTGACAATGGCCCATGCTCACTAAATCGCTTAAGGATGAAAAGATCAAGCGTGGCCTTTAGGCGGTCGGCATTGAATTCGCCCATAACATCATCATCGTTTGCCGAACATAAACCTCTATGGGCTCGTTCGTATCATTACGTCTTACAAAGCGTAGGTTTGGGACTAGAAGCCGCGCCCATATAGCTGCTAACTTTATGATATAAAGATCTCTGTATGAACAGAAAGCTGCTCTTCACTGCTGCTGTTTTGGACTTTGTGCTTCTATTCCCTGCCGCGCTGTTCATGGCCGCTCTTATCGTCCGCAACCTGCCGCTGCATGAAATGGCGACCAGCGGGCAACGAATCGTGATGTGGTACGCGGGGAGGCTATGGACGTTGTGGGTGCTGTTGCTTGCGCTGCCCTTAGCCGTGTTGATGACCGGAGGCGTCGTGCTTTTTCGTAACTGGATCGAAATGCCGAATGCAGCGCGACCACGGCTCGCGCTCATATGGGAGGAGCCAACGGCGCTATTCGTCGTGGGCCTGACTTTCACTGCCGCCGGCATTCTGGTTGTTGTAGTTTTGCACATGCTGGCGAATTGAACTCGTGTTGCGGAATCCGGTGATGCTGTTGAAAAACTCCGGGCAATTTCCGGGTTGGCCAGGGATTAGAGTCAGAAGATACACACCCGCCAATAGCCCCTAATCGCCGTTGCCGTCGGGATCGTGGTCACACTCCAAATGGTGCGGCGCCAACTTCCATGTAGTAGCCCGCCATCCGATAGACCCGTTATGCTCTTGGGATGATTCGGCTGTCCTTATGCACTGCGTTCCTGCTTGCGCTGATATCGCGTCCTCTGAGGAGTGAAGATGCAGCTTCCTATCAAAAGATGGCGGCGTCGGCCCTTCATTATGAGGTTGCTCAAATCGGCAAAGATTGTGCAAACGCAAAGAACACGCTGGAAATAAACACCTGCCTCGCCGCTGTTGCGAAGAAAACAGAGAGTGATTTCCGCGTTCTCTATGCAAGCCTTCGCAATCTTTTGAACCCCGGGTCGGAAGCCGTCCAACAACTGGATACTTCGCAGGCACAGTGGGAGAAGTATTCGACCTCGGCTTGCGATGCCGTTTATGCCTTCTACCGTGAGGGAACTATACGAAATGCAAAGGCGATAGGCTGTCGCATTCAACTCATCCGGAGCCGAATGCAGGATCTGGATGCTCTATACGATACCGTACTTCACCTCTAGGGTTTGTTCACGCGCCAGTGAACGATTGGACCGTTCTGTTGGATAGCTTCTCGTCGATAATCCGGCAATGGACAAAGGGCTGCTCAGGAGCGGCCACTCTCTAGGTCGCGTCATTAGACAACGACCTCGTGCGATCGACTTCAATGCACGCTGTTCCGGCGTTCGTTATGCTATCGGACCTTCGAAATACTTTGGCGCAATTCTGTTGCTACTGCTCCGTTGCCCCATACTTCAAAGAGCACACTCCCATCCTTGACAAATGCGATTGGCTGCGAGCTGTCGCGGCGAACGGCATGGCCGACCCAATAAAAATGCGATGATTTCGGTATCAATGATTATTAGACGCTGGTGGTGGCGTGCTTTACGGTTCTCAGTTTTTGTTATCGCTGGGTGCTGGTCGTTCAAAACCGAAGCCCGTGATCGATGGAAAACCACATTTCGAAATACGACAGCCCCACTATTCAGCGCTTACCCTTAGCCCTGCATGATCACGAGACCACCGCGCTGGATTCTTTCTGGAAAGTTGTGAATGGACCGCTCATTGAACCGATCGAAGGGGAAAACTGAGTTTCGTTGGATCACATTCTTGTGGCGCGGAGATGCTACTACACGTCAAGTGAGCGTGGGATCGGGCGACATTCCAACGCCGGATCCGGATAAATGGACTTTTAAGCGACTCGGCACGAGTAACGTGTGGTTTAAAACGGATCGCGTACCTAAGGATGCGCGGTTCACCTATTTGTTGCGGGTTAATGACGGGGCATTACAAGTGGATCCATTGAATCGGCATGAGTTCGGCGGGCGTTCAGTAGTGGAGTTGCCGGACGCTCCGCCACAGCCTTGGATCGAGGATCGTCCCGAAGTCGCGAAAGGCGAATTAGTCCATCGGGTAATTCGGAGCCAAGTACTGCAAGAGGATCGTTCGTTTGGAGTGTACACACCGGCGAAATATTCGGAACTAGCGAAGCCGAATCCTGTTGTAATAGTGTTTGACGGCGAAGAGTATGGAGACGCGAGCGACGCTCTTGTTGCCACACAACGTGTGCTCGACAATCTCATTGCCGCCGCGCGCATTCCACCGACGGTGGCAGTGCTCGTTGACAACATGAGTCAGAGACTCCGCGATCGCGATCTCAGGTGTTCCGCTAAATTCGCCAGCTTTATTGTGCATGAACTGCTACCGTGGATCAGAGAACACTACCACGTTAGCGCTCGACCGTCAGATGTAATCGTAACCGGATCCAGCGATGGCGGCTTGTTCGCGATATTCGCAGCGCTCAACAATCCAGATGTCTTTGGAAACGTATTGGCGCAGTCATCGAACCTGTTCTACTCACCCGCAGTCTCACCGACTCTGAATGCGTACACACGGGACGCAGGATGGCTAACCCGCCAATTTGTAACCAGCCGGCGTTTACCGATCAGGTTTTATCTCGATGTGGGAATTCTTGAGGCCGGCGTCACAAATCCTGTCGCCGCGCATCGTCGGCTGCGCGACGTGCTCGAAGCGAAGGGATACGCGGTCTCTTACATCGAGTTCTCCGGTGGGCACGACTATATCGACTGGCGCAACCTGCTTCCGGAGGGTTTGATCGCTTTGCTCGCGCATCATGGCTCCTGATCCAGCGCTTTTCCCCGTTTATTTTGTGGGTGACCGGGAGATCTACGCTTAGCATCTGAGTCGTTGGGCGGCCGACTTCCGAGTCGCGCGTTATGCAGGAGCAATCCGAAGACAGCCTTCACGAGGTTCGGTAAAAGCATAGCGACCCTTCGCGCCATCTATTGGGGTTTTGTGCCAACATAAAGCGCAGGAGTTGCCTATGCACCGCTGGTATCCACTCGTTTGGCGCGTTCCTGGCATGTTGTTCGTCGTAACGGTAATCGCGGCAATAACGAGCGCGCAAGCACTCTCCTTGGCTGATGCGAGAACGTCCGAGCAGAACGCCACAACACAGGTGCGCGACACCATTCAGCGTCTTTACGATCACTTTGACGATTTTTATCTCCGGGGAGATTTTCCGGATATTGAGGCTCTTGCACTGCCAAACGCCCGGTATCTAGACGAGCGGAATGAAATCGACAAGCCGTTTGTTTCCCAGATTGAATTCTGGAAGAGCGTTCGTGCCGCCGGAACGAGCTTCACGTTCAGGCCAGCATCCATTTTGGCGATTCAACTGGACGAGAAGGCTGCCGTGGTGACGGTGCGAAGGGAAATTGAACGGTTAGATAGCACCTCGTCCCAGCCCAGCCGCTTCGTCGCGTTTCGCCGCGACGATTGGAGCTTGACCGCCAGTGGGTGGAAGCTGGCCGACTACGGTGTCATCGGGGAGTTTCCTTCAGTTGTACCTTCGTTAGCCCCGATGAGTCCCTGGGAGTCTCTAAAGAGCGCAGCTGAAAACCTGGATTTCTCGCACGGCCAGACAGGTGAGCAGCCGCCCGGCTGGGACTTAGGAACTAATCATACAGGTCTTTCTTTGGCTTGGACTGAAACTCCAGTTTTCTGCGCGTCTAGTCAAAGATGTGCCGAATTGTCGTCCCTGAAGGTCCCGCCGGATCAGATTGCATTTCTTTATCAGGTAATAGATGTCAGCCGACACCGTAGCAGTAAATTCCGCCTAAGAGCCATGGTAAGAGCAGAGGTTGTGGGGTCAGGAAACGTTGCCCGTCTGATTGCCCGCCAGCACACGGATGACGGCGCAACTTGGTTTCGGGACAACCTCGGGAACAGGCCGGTCGCCTCTTCAGCATGGACGCCGTGCGAAATCGATGGCGAGATCGCCCCGGAAGCACGGGATCTCGAATTCGGTCTTCAACTGGTTGGCACAGGTACGGCGAAGATACAGGGCATTTCGTTGCAATTCACTAGATGAGGTGGCGAGTGAGCGATTGTAATCTGTCCCTTGCGCGTGGATGGTCCGAAACCCGGAAGTGCTTTATAAAGAGCTACGGGAACGATCTCCAAAAACAATGCAGTAACGAAATATTTGTGGTGACGTACAAGCCTCAGTAGAGTTTTTCAACAGAATCCGTCCTTTGATGTCGAGATCGTGCCACTGCTCGATGATAGTGCCTGGAGCGTAACCACCGCCGAGGGTCGTTGCTCCCCTGAAGCCGAGCCGTTTTCCGCGCCTGGCTCATTGACCGGGTTTGAGTGAAATAGACAGTCTCACAGAGGGCAGGTTTTGGGAATGGCAGCGGCGCCATATGGCCGCTTGCTTTATGGTATAAAGATCTCTGTATGAACAGAAAGCTGCTCTTCACTGCTGCTGTTTTGGACTTTGTGCTTCTATTCCCTGCCGCGCTGTTCATGGCCGCTCTTATCGTCCGCAACCTGCCGCTGCATGAAATGGCGACCAGCGCGCAACGAATCGTGATGTGGTACGCGGGGAGGCTATGGACGTTGTGGGTGCTGTTGCTTGCGCTGCCCTTAGCCGTGTTAATGACCGGAGGCGTCGTGCTTTTTCGTAACTGGATCGAAATGCCGAATGCAGCGCGACCACGGCTCGCGCTGATATGGGACGAGCCGACGGCGCTATTCGTCGTGGGCCTGACTTTCACTGCCGCCGGCATTCTGGTTGTCGTAGTTTTGCACATGCTGGCGAATTGAACTCGTGTTGCCGCATCCCGCCTTTGCTGTTGAAAAACTCTTTCTGCGCTTCGCGTGGGAGCCCTATGCGACCAAGTTCCGGGTTGACTTAATTGATTCGAGCCCAAGTCATTGCCGAGAGAGCAAGGGCGCAGATTTTGGCTTTAGGCTTTGAATAAAGATCCGACCGATCTCCAGAGCCATAGGCCAGACAATGATCATTGTGATGAGCCAGCCCGATCTTGAGGTGACGGGTCCTTCTGCATCGCTATAGACGACTAGACAAAGTGCCGCGTTGGCGAGATAGGCCGTGCTCAGACCGACAAGGCAGGCCCGATTAGAAGGCATGCGGCGTCCCCGCAAGAATAGACCTGCTCCGCTCGCGATAACGATGCCGAACCCCAGGCAAAGAATCGCCAAGCGTTGCCATTCGCTGGTTCCAGCCAAATGCAAAAGAAACGGCGTTTCTACCGAGATCGTCGCGCATATCGATGCGCCCACCACGATCCAGATTAAGCGTCGGCCTACTGGAGTGGACATTCGCTTTGAAGCCGACGAACGTAAGCGGACCCATATCATCGGAAAAGCCAAAAAGAACGGCGCTCCGACAAGTGCGTGCCACCAATTGCCCTGATTGCCTGGAACGCGTAGCATTACGGCATCCAATGGTGATGTGTTCGATGCAAAAGGAAGAAACACGACAACTCCAGCTAGCAGCGAGACCAACAAAGCGAAAAGGTCGAGTAATGGTGTATTCCTGCCCTCTTGCAGTTCAGTCATCGGCCAATCTCTTGAAGGTCGCATCGAATCATGTGGCACCATATTTATTCACATAACGGATACGGAGGAGTCATTGTTCCCCAGTGGTTGACAAGTTAGAAATCTATTTTAGTAACGCGCGGAAAACGATCCCAAAGTGCGTCGACAAGAGATCCCACATCACTCCACCTTCTCCAAGAATCGACACGGCCGTTTTCAGGAATCGCCGCCCTTTCTTGAACTCTTCGAGCGAATCGTCCAGCAGGGTAAGAGTGCCCGTCCATCCGGCCTTATGCAAAAACCTTCGCGCCGTTGAGCCTGAGCCGGCAAAACGCGGCTCCGACCCGATCTGCTCACAACGAAGGTACGCACGAACGCGGTCCATGAGTCGGTCGCCCGGAACCAGTGGCCCTCTGCCATGTGCCGCAACTCAAGCGTTCCTGTGCGTGCATACTGCGCTCAGCCTTCTTTCGCCAATTGTTCGCACAATTCCGGCTAACGACGGAAGATTAGTTGAGAATAATTCGAATTCTTGTTTTAATACCTTCCAATCGAGGCGGTAAGTTCTGATAAAGTAATCCCGCGGTTATACGTATGAGAAAGCCTTGGCTCGCGAGCGGTGTGCTCCTGGTTCTGCTACCAATTTGTTCTATTGCGGACGATCCACCACCGGTTTGCTGCCAAGCGCCGGTTAGTCCCAGCCTGCCTGCCGCGACGACTCCGGGCACAGCACCCAGCACGATCGACGCCATTCTGACCGTACTGCAATCGATTTTCGGCCTGTAGATGGAATATCTGCGCTGTGCCGAGCAGATTGCACAGCTCGCGTTGCTGGCGTCCCTTTTTTACCGCGGCTTGGCCAAGTCGTATTTGTTCTTTACCGCGTTTCTGGCCGCTCGCGTCCTGCGGGCGGCTAGCTTATTGACCCTGAACTATCACGGGATGCTTTACGCAAAAGCATGGGCTACTACGGAGCCCATACTGCTGATTTTGCAATCGCTGGTGGTGTTAGAACTGACGGAATCGATTTTCGAATGCTATCCGGAAATTGCTCATCTGGTCAAGGTACTGATTGCCTGGTCTTTGCTTGTGGGGGCGCTGATCGGGGGATCGTTAGCTCTGGTTCCGGGTATCTACAACCAGGGCCAGCCGCTCTGGCTGATGATCGCGATGGGAGCCTGGAAATGGAGCAGTTTAACCTGCGCTTTGATTTTGCTCCTGCAGAGCGCCTGGTTCAGTGCCTTCCCTTTGCCCATGAAAAGCAACGTGGCTTCGCATCGATGGCTGCTCACCATATTTATTGGATTCGTTCCGGCATGTTCTGCCTTTCTGGTTGAATTGAGGAGGTTGCGACTCGCTGATCAGGTAGTGTTTTTGCAAGTCGTCCTGGAGACAGCTTGCTATGTCGGTTGGATCCTGCTGCTTCGAAAAGCCGGCGAGCAAATCCGATATCGGCCGGACTGGAACGCCCTAGAGGAGCAGGGAAGGATTCGGCGCGAGTACCTCCTGTTTATCGAAAACTTGAGACGCAAGTTGAGCATGGCTCATGTCTTCGGTGAGTGAGTCTCTCTAAGCGGAGTGATCGCCGTTCAGAAAAGTCGGAGGCCCGTTGCCGGGTTTGTTTGGTCCATTGTTTAACTAAGGCGCCCGTTCCCCCATGAGCTGCCAACAACCTGTTTCTGCATTCTTCCTTCTCGGCAACACGCTGCTAGCTGCTGTCAGCCTCGCAATCGCCGGCTGCGTGGCGTATGTTTATCTGAATCGCAGGGATTTTCCGTTTCGGCATTTGGCGCTCGCGCTCGCGGTATTTCTGGCGGCGTCCGGGGCGGTACACGTATCAGAAGTCGTGACTCTGTTGGCTGCCGGATCCAATGTGGCGGTGGTAGTTCAGGGTATCGCGGCTGTGATCGGCGTTTTTGCCTGTATTGTATTCATGTGCGTTATCCCCCAGATTGTCAAAATGCCTAGCCGGCACGAGTTGACTGCTCAGATCCAAAAGTGGAAACGATCGGAACAGGAGCTGCGGGAGCTGCAAATGCATCTTGAAGAACGCGTTCGTGACCGCACCGAAGAATTAGAGAGTCGGAACGAGGATTTAAGCCAGTTCGCGTTCGCAGCATCCCATGACCTCCGGGAGCCGTTACGGATGATGGCGGTCTACAGCGAGCTTCTTCATCGGGAATACAGCGAGGCACTTGACGCGGACGCGAAGACATACCTGGAGCAAGTGGCCGGTGGAGCAATACGCATGACGAGATTGTTGGACGACTTACTTGCCTATACGAAGCTCATTCGCGTTAACTCGGACCTGAATGGAACATTGCAGGCCGCTATCAACGACGTGCTCGGACTAGTCTTGCAGGATCTGAGTCAGCAGATCTGTCTATCCGAAGCGCGGATCACCTGGGATGAAGTTCCCGTTTTACAGGTTTCTGAGACGCACCTTCGGCAATTGTTACAGAACCTGATCAGCAACGCGATCAAATATCGCAGCAAAGCGAAACCAAGAATCCATATATCGAGCTACCAACAGGGCGACGAATTTTTGATCTTGATCAAAGATAACGGCATAGGTATTGCACCTGCCTACCACAAACAAATCTTTGGCCTGTTTAAACGTCTCCACGGGCGCGAGGTTCCAGGCACTGGGATGGGGTTGCCGATCTGTCAGAAGATCGTCGAACGGTATGGGGGACGAATCTGGGTGGAATCCGAACTAGGCAACGGCGCGACCTTTTCGTTCCGGCTTCCTGGTTTTCCAGCTCGAGTCGCGACAGCGACTGGAGAGAAGGTCCGCGCTACCGCTATATGACAGCGTCTTCGAAGACAGCTTGCATTTTAGTGGTCGAAGATAACCCCGGCGACGTCAGGTTGATGCAGCACTGCCTTTCAAAACATGATGTATCCGCTAGACTTCACGTGTCGTCGGACGGAGAGGAGGCACTCAAATGTGTCGCGGAGTTCGAGACAAGGAATGGGCCGTATCCAGATCTTGTCATCCTCGACCTAAACCTTCCTAAGCTATCTGGCACAGTTGTTCTGACTCGCATCCGGCAGAGTTCGATCTGGAATGATATTCCGGTCATTGTTCTAACGTCATCAAATTCACCTATCGACCGAGAGGACGCAATTCGAATGGGGGCGAACCTCTGCATCAATAAGCCAGCTACGTGGGACGAATACTTGCATATCGGTCGAAGAACTGAAGGGCTTTCTCGCTTGAGCGGCGGATAGCTCGGGGCCGAACGTCACCTTTTTAAGTGCGCGGCTGCGTCAGAACAACGCCGGCGGAAACAGTTCGACCCGGAACCCGTCTTTTAAGGTAAGAAAGGTCCACCCTTCATGAGTCTCGAAAACCCTGAATCGAACGGCATCCGCCCGCGTCGAACCGTTACGGATGACGAAATCGTCACGGAGCGGAAACTGCCGAGGCGATCTTTTCTGAGCACAAGCGGTGCCCTGTTGGCTGGCCTGGCAGGAGTTGTGTCGGGGGTACGTGCAGGGGTTCAGCAAGGCGACCCACCAAAGCCCACAGATCAGCCGAAACCGGAAGATCGCCCTAAACCAGACGATAAGCCGAAACCCGACGACCAGCGTAAGGAGGAGCGGCGAAGGGCTGAGGAGCGGCGAAGGGCCGAGGAGCGTCGCAAATCTACCGATCGGCCGAAGCCTGGTGACGCCCCAAAGACGACTGATCCCCATCCGTAGGGCTTGGCAGAATCGACCTTGAATCCGGAACTACGATCTTCCCTCCAGTGGTTGGTCAATCCGGTAAGCACGCAAGAATATTTCGAGAACTATTGGGAAAAACGGTCGCTCGTGGTCCAACGAGAGGACCCCGATTACTTCGCCTCGCTGTTATCTTTCGCGGAGGTAGATCGTGTTATTACCACTCTGGACCGCCGGTATCCTGATATCTGCCTGAAGAACGCGAAGGATCGCGCGATGACCCAGGCTGATTACACGCTGGCTGAGGGCGCGCTGGATGTCGCGAAGGTGTACCAGCTATTTGAGCAAGGTTCAACGGTTACCTTGGCGTTCTTGGATACAGTGATTCCCGCGCTCAATGTGCTCTGCCGTAATCTCGAAAGCGAGTTCAGCTGCCCGCTTCAGGCTAACGTCTACATGACGCCGCCGCGGGCGCAAGGCGCCGAAGCCCATTACGACACTCATGATGTATTTGTGCTTCAGATTGCCGGCTCGAAGCGATGGACCATTTTCGGAAGCCCGGTCGAGTCACCGCTTCCCGGGCAGGAATTCAACGCGCAGGCTCACGAGTTGGGTGCTCCGACGCTCGAGTTCGAATTGAAGGCCGGGGACTTGGCATATATTCCGCGTGGTGTCGGACATGAGGCGCATTCTACCGATGTCGTTTCCTTGCACATCACAGCCGGAATCCTGAGATACACATGGACGGACTTGCTCTTGGAGCATGTTGCGGTTACGAGCCTCAACAATGCTGCTTTCCGCAAGGCGCTGCCGCCAGGATTCGCGCGGTCGGAGTTCGACAGAACGCAAATGCGAGAAACAGTACGGGAACTTCTCCGGCAGACGGTCGACGCATCGAGCTTCGAGCCGGCGCTAGATAGCTTCATAGACAGATTTCTTTCTAAATGCCCGCCAGCGCTGAACGGACAAATGGAGCAGTTAGCAAGACTCGATTCTTTGACAATTCACAGCGTGGTAGGGGTGCGGCAAGGTGTTGTCTATCGCCTCAAG
Source organism: uncultured Acidobacteriaceae bacterium (assembly GCA_963762495.1). GTDB lineage: Bacteria > Acidobacteriota > Terriglobia > Bryobacterales > Bryobacteraceae > Bog-105. The sequence goes on along the minus strand of CAVXKZ010000005.1, from coordinate 7,786 downwards.
ACGGATGGCGCTTTGGAGTCGATCGAAACGTACGGCCGAAGTATCAAGTATCCATCCCATGTTGGCGAGTCGGTTCGATTCGCTTTGGGCCATTCGAGATTTATTCTCAGAGATCTCCCTGGGGATTTGGACGATGCCGGGAAGCTAACCCTGATCCAACGGCTGATACGCGAAGGTTTGGTTGTTGCGCTCGACTGCGAGTCAAATTGCTAACACGCGGCTCGCCTTCGCGCGGATCAAACTGGCATAGAGAAATCCACATGGAGCCCGAGTTAGACAACGATCCCGCGACGAAGCGGGTCGCTTTCGGTGAACGTTGGCACTCCGAAGCATGTACAGGTGGCTGGCCGGACGGTTCTGACGAGCATTTTCAAATCGCCGGTGGAAGGGAGAGTGGCGGTGCGCCGCCACAATCTGGCGGGGGATAAGCAATCGGATCTCACCGTTCACGGGGGTCCCTATAAAGCTGTGTATTGTTATCCGGGAGAGCATTACCGCTTCTGGAGCGAGCAACTGCCCGGAATGGATCTTCCGTTTGGGGCATTCGGTGAGAATCTGACAACTCACGGCCTCACCGAGGAAACAGCGCACATCGGAGAGCAATTCCGAATCGGCTCGGCGGTCTTGCAGGTGACTCAACCCCGAATGCCGTGCTTCAAGCTTGGAATCCGATTTGATCGGGCAGACATGGTGAAACGGTTTTGGCTAAGCGGCCGACCGGGGATCTACTTTTCAGTAGTGGAAGAGGGCGAGCTGGCGGCAGGCGACGCGATCGAAAGTGTGGCGCAATGGCCTGAGGCGATAACCGTTGCCGATGTTCTTAGGCTTTACCGCGGTGACGAGAAGAGCGTTGACCTACTGGGCCGTGCGTTGCGGTCGCCGTTATTCGGAGGCTGGAAACGAGAACTGCAGGAACGGTTGAGCGATTAGCGAGTTGAGTGGTTCATCGCCCGTACACCCGCACCGCGGAACATCCGGAATGGATACACTAATTCGTTAGTATGCGCCAAGATCTCTGGTGGGCAGTTCGCTGGGTCCGCAAGAACCCGTTTTTCTCCGCGGCGGTGGTGTTCATTTTGGCCTTGGGAATCGGAGCGAATTCGGCCGTCTTCAGCATTGTGGATGCGGTCCTTCTGCGGCCATCTCCCTTTCCCCACGCCGATCGCCTCGTGCGGATCGAAGAAATGGACACCAGCCGCACCTTGACGGACGTGCCGTTCAAGGACTACCAGAGATTTGCCAGCCGGGCGGATGTCTTTGAAAGAGCTGCCGCGTACCTGTGGGACACGGTAACACTCACAGGCGATGGCGAACCGGAACAGGTCAAGGCCGTGCGCACGTTGGGGCTGTTCCCTGTGCTGGGTGCTCACGCGCGATTAGGCCGGACTCTCATCGCATCCGATGACGAAGGAGGTGGCCAGCATGTGGTAGTGATCAGCGATCGTCTCTGGCGTCGGCGTTACCATGCCGATCCGGGTGTGATCGGCCGTGCCATCACCATCTCCGACGAGGCTTACACGATAGTCGGCGTGATGCCCCCGGATTTTGAATTCCGCTATTCAGAGGCGGACCTGTGGACACCTCTGCGCTTGACTGCGACCGCTCCCTGGGTGCAGGTTATAGCCCGTCTGCGCCGGGGGGTTTCTGTTACGCGAGCCCGGAGCGCGTTGGCAATTGTGTCGCATCAGATGGAACAGGAAGGGCCCAAAGATCGCGCCGGCCTGAAGATACTCGTGAGGCAGTGGCGCGATACGCCGGACCAGAAATACACGTTGACGCTGCTCTTCGTGCTAGTAGCCGTCGGCTTAATGATGTTGATCGTATGCGCTGATGTGGGCGGCCTTCTCTTGACCCGCGCGGTAGAGCGGCAAAAGGAGATCACGATTCGAGCATCGCTGGGTGCCGGGCTTTGGCGAATTGTGCGGCAGTTGTTATCCGAAAGCCTGGTTCTGGCGATCCTCGGCAGTGTGGGCGGCATCGTGATGGCTCGTTTGCTGCTGCAGCTTCTGACGAAAGAGCTGAAGCAGTTGCCGATTGTGCTTCCGCATTTACAGCAGGTAGGAATTAACGGACGAGTCCTGGTCTTCAACACAGTACTTTGCCTGCTCCTCGCGATCCTATGCAGTCTCGCGCCCATTCTGTTGGCGGCGCGAACCGATCTGCAGCTTGTATTGCGAAGCGGGTCGGCCAATAGCCGGCCGGGAGCCTCTTCGCGACTTTTCTCGACGCTCATTGGATTGGAGACGGGCTTTGCGTTCCTGCTATTGGTCGGATCCGGCTTGATGATCCGGAGCCTCGTCCGGGTGCAGCAGGAAGACCACGGATTTCGGCCCGACCATGTGCTTACCTTGCGTGTGCCGGTCGGCACGGTAGAACAGCCCCGCCCAACGGGCAAGTACAATACCACGCCGCGGCAAATAGCTTACTATCGCGAGATTTTGCAGCGAGTGAAGTCTATTCCGGGAGTCAAGGCCGCCGCCATCGTGAACAATCCCCCGCTTTCTGATGTCAACACGTCTCTTGAACTTAACTTCGCCTGGCCGGATGGCAAGCCGCAAGAGACCTCCGCGCGCAGCATCAGTTCGGATTACTTTGCCGCCATGGGAATTCCGCTGCTAGCGGGCCGCACATTCAACGACAGGGATCGGACCGGAAGGCCCGAGGTGGCGATCATCAACGAATCCCTGGCCCGCCAACTCTTCCCGAACAAGAGCCCGCTCGGTCAGAAGCTGACGAGTGCGTCTGGTCCGACCGTTGTGGGCGTGGTGAAGGACTCGGCGCAGAGGAGTTACGAATTGCCGGCTATCGGCGAGGTGTACATTCCCTATCAGCAGTACATCTTCGCCACGTTCATGTCGACAATCGTGGTGCGAACCGAGGGCGAACCGAAGGCGCTGGCTTCGGCGCTGCAAAAGCAGGTGTGGGCAGTGGATCCAAACCAGCCCGTCGTAAAAGTGGAAACGATGAATGAGGTGATCGCGAACTCTATCTGGCGCCCGCGATTCTCGGCCTGGATCTTCTCCGTGCTCAGCGGCCTGTCGCTGCTTCTGACCGCTATCGGCGTCTACGGGGTCATCGCGTACACATCGGCTTTGCGGGCACGGGAGCTGGGAATTCGAGTAGCGCTGGGTGCAACTCCCTCGAACGTGGCGGCCGTGATTTTATACAGAGCAATGATTCCGCTGGTGTGTGGTCTGGGCTTGAGCGTTTTTGCGGCGCTGTTGTTATCGCGCCTTCTCACGAGTCTGCTATACGGGATCAGCAGCAGCGATCCCGTGACATACTGCGGCGCGGCTATCCTGCTGCTGATTGCTGGAATGGCCGCCAGCGCGCGTCCCGCCTGGCACGCGGCCACAAGAGATCCGTTGCAGACGCTGCGCGCCGAATAGGACCGTCATCCGTGTGCTGCGTATCTTCAGCGCGCCCTAGCCGCGACGATCGCTGCTGCCATTGCGAGCTTGTGATCCTTGCCCCAGGGCGACCCGATGGACCTCCTCAGCTGGAGGAAGTGGGCATCGAGGTCCTCGATACGCAGAGCCTCGCTCGCTGCATCAAACACCTTCTTCGCGTCGTACCAGTGGACGGCCCAACCGCGCGCCTCGGCCGCGGCCGCTAGCGCCTTGCGGTACATCACCCAGTCGGCGACGTTCTGCGCCCGGTAGTCCTTGATCCGCTCGGCAATGGTTGCCGGCAGTCCTGGGCACTGGCGAAGCGCGACGCCGATAATGCGCCGGGGCACCGCCGTCGCGACGGCGTCCAGGCCGAGCTTCGCGTGCCGTTCCGCGGACACCCGCACGCGCTCCACCAGCGCCACTGCCTCATCGAGCGGAAGCGCCTGTCCTTCGCTATGGTGCGGAATCTTCGGCAGGTCCTCGTCCACCAGTTCGACGCGTCGACGGTCGAGGAGCTTGCCGTCGCCCGCGACCGTAACCAGCACCGCCCAACCGCCGTGGTCCGATACCCCGACAATCCCGTCGTTCCCTCGACATTGATGTTTCCTCCAGCCGCCACTATAGAATGCTCGGTATGATCGAGAGCCGCCCGGCTTCGTCGACGAAGGACGCACCCGTCGGGGGGAGAACAACGCACGTCCGCTGGTTTATCTGCGGCCTGCTGTTCTATGCAACCACGGTCAATTACATGGACCGGATGGTGCTCGGAATTCTGAAGCCGACCATTGCGCATCAACTGCACTGGAGCGAGACCGAGTACGGCATGATTACATTCGCGTTCCAGCTTGGGTACGCGGTGATGATGCCGATCGCGGGGCGGCTGATTGATTGGTTGGGGCTGCGGTTGGGTTACACGGCGGCGGCGCTGTTCTGGGCCGCTTGTTCAATGCTGCACGCGCTGGCCGGAAACGCCGTTGAGTTTGGGTTGGCGCGGCTGGGATTGGGGCTCGGCGAGGCGGCTAATTTTCCGGCGGCACTAAAAGCGGTTGCCGAATGGTTTCCGCAGAGCGAACGCGCGCTGGCCACTGGAATTTTTAATAGCGGCTCGAATATTGGCGCGGTCGTCGCACCGCTTCTGGTTCCGTTTTTGACGGCCCGCTTTGGATGGCAGTCAGCATTTCTGTGCACGGGCTCTTTGAGCCTGTCGTGGGTAGTGTGCTGGGTCATCTTCTATCGGTCACCGGAACAACATGCGCGCGTTTCGGCTCAGGAACTGGAGTTGATCCGATCCGGGCAAACGGCTGCGCTCAACGTTCGCGTGCCGTACCGCGTTCTTTTGGGATCGCGCGCGATGTGGGCGTTTTTACTGGGCAAGTTTCTTACGGACCCGGTTTGGTGGTTCTATTTGTTTTGGATACCGGGCTTCCTGCAACTCAAATATCACGTAGACCTGCTGCATATCGGACCGCCTCTGGTAACGATTTACCTGGCGGCGGATATTGGCTCGATCGGCGGGGGCTGGCTTTCTTCCTGGCTGCTGAAACGGGGCTGGGATGTGGCCGCGGCGCGCAAACGAGCGATGTTGGTTTGCGCATTATGTGTACTGGCCGTGATGTTTGTGCCGGCTGCGCGGGGCAATCTGTGGCTGACCGTCGCGCTGATCGCGATAGCGGCATCGGCTCACCAGGGTTGGTCGGCGAATCTATATAACGTAGCTACGGATTGCTTTCCACGATCAACGGTGGCCTCTGTGATCGGCTTGGGAGGGCTCGGCGGTGCAATCGGGGGCATGTTGGTTCAGCCCGCGGTCGGACTATGGCTGGATTTTTCGAAAGAGGCGTATGCGCCAATCTTTTTTGTCGCGGGGTCGATGTATTTGATTGCCTTGTACGTGATTCATCGGTTGCTGCCGAAGTTTGAGCAGCAGAACGCAGCTGGTTGAGAGAGCCGGGACGGGCCGACGCAGCCTTTACCAAATGACCCGCAATCCTTTGTACTTGCGAAACTCCTTGTCACACGAAATTACGGGGAGATCGTCGCTTAGGGCGGTCGAGATGATCAGGCGGTCGAACGGATCTTTGTGGTGTAATGGCAGCTCGAAGAGTCGATCCGCGTGACGCTGACGAAGCGGATAGGAGGCAATTGAAGCATTCGCGCAGACGATCGCCAACTCGTCCTTCGTCAACTCAAGCCTGCCAATCCGGCTTTTAAATGCCACTTCGATTTCCGAGGCCACGCTGAGCAGCAGCTCTGCCTCCGGATTTTCGAGAATGCGCCGCACTCTCGAGGGCATCGCTTCGAAGCCGCCCTTAACAGCAACATCGATGACAACGTGAGTGTCGAGCAAAAATCTCCTCGCCATCAGACGTCGCCAGCAAGCCAGGCATCCAGGTCTTCCTGCGGCCGCGCCCAACCGGGATCGATTGCGATCTTCTTGTTGCCGAGAACACCAAACACGCGCTTGCGCGGCGACTCCTCAGCTTTACGGACAATCTCGACTACGGGGATGCCGCGCTTCGTGATAATGACCCGGGCGCCTGCCTCGGCCTGCTTAATGACCTCAGGCAGCCTGTTCTTGGCTTCCGCCACGGTATAGGTCATGCGTTTAGTATAGCTATTCAGATAGCCATCTGCAATCATGTCGAAAGGAGCCCGGGGGAACTCCGAGAGCCTGCGTTGTAGCCGGTTTAGTGGAGACGTGTCCGCAATATGAGCGGCTATGAACGGAGAGTTGCCATTGAGGCGTTTACTCTCGCGAGAGTTATTTTCCGGCAACCGGGTTTTCTGGCCAACTACCGGCTAGCGACAAACAGGGACTTAGGTTGACACTAGACCGTCTGCAAGCTCTCTACCAGAGGAACTCGAAGCCCGGTCGGCACATCGAGTTCGGTTATCGCTCGCGAAGAGCGTTGTCCGAGCCAGCTCCGCGTCTTTCATGCGCGCCAGATGGATCACACCCCAGCCCCACAAAGACTCAAACACAGGCGCAAGTGTCTCGCCGTGCGGTGTCAACTGATATCGCACTCGTAGCGCCGGCCTCGGCGACGCCGATCGTACTATGAGGCCTTCAGCTTGAAGCTGTCGCAATTGTTGACGAAGAACCTTGACAGTTATTCCCGGCATGGTCCGCCGAAGTTCGCCAAATCCAAGCGCCCCTGCGCCGAGTCGCTGGAAAATCATTGGCTTCCAGCGGCCCTCAATGACCTTTATCGCCGTATACAAGGGACACCGATCACGTTCAACGTAGCTCGCTGCGGACTTCTCCATTGAATACTCCAAATGAACAGGGTACCTGAAAGTACCCTGTTGCGGAGGGGAGCGAAGCAACGTACCGTCAAGATATGGCCTCGGCTCGCTTGTTTCGCGTGATAGTTCCGGTGTCCAGCATTGATGATGCCGCGGCCTTTTACTGCGCTGTCCTGAATCTGCCGGGACGCCGGATTTCTCCTGGACGGCACTACTTCGATTGCGGCCAGGTGATCCTTGCTTGTTTCGATCCGAAAGCTGACGGTGACTCCTGGGACGCCAAGCCAAACCCGGAGTATGTTTACTTCTCAGTCGACGATCTTGAGGAGTATTTCCGTCGAGTCAGCACGCAACCGAACGGCTCCATTCTGCGACCGATCGCGATCCAGCCTTGGGGAGAGCGAAGCTTCTATTGTGCAGACCCCTTTGGTAATAAACTTTGTTTTGTCGAAGAGGGGACTAGATTTACCGGGAATTTGATATGAACCGACCACCTCCCGAACGGCCTGTGCAAAGAGCTTCCCCAGGGGACAGCGTCCTGGAGGAGCTTCGCACATTGTGCCTTGCGTTGCCGGAGACGAGCGAGCGAAGCTCGTGGGGCCATCCAAACTTCCTAGCCGGCAATAAAACATTCGTGACCTTTGAGCACTTCCAACGGCGGCCTTCGATTGCGTTCCGGCTCGATGGCGGGGATATTGAACGATACGCGAAAAACGGCAACTTTTTCGCGACGCCTTACGGCCGGGGCCAATGGCTCAGCATGTGGGTTGATGCCACTTTCGACTGGGACCTCACGAGGGATCTTGTGATGAGCAGCTATCGGTCGGTCGCTCTGAAGCGGATGATCGTTGCGCTGGGCACAATGACTTGAAGCGACACCCCTGGTGCGATTAAATTCGGGGCTTCTGACCCACCCTTCCTTGAGTTCGCGACAATTGGGCTGCCCCGCCGTATAGTGCGAGATATCCATTTCGGCCGGATCACGACAGATCCGGAAAGTGGAATAGTCGAGCGCGATCTCAAGCTCCTACGAAACGGCATCCGTCGATGTTTTTGCTCAGCGGTTGAAATGTGCCGTTTCTGGAAAAGTACCGGATACCGCCCTTGGGGCGTTTTCATTTGGAGATAACCGGGTATCTCAGTCCGCA
>CAVXKZ010000004.1:0-191483 GCA_963762495.1 uncultured Acidobacteriaceae bacterium | reverse complement strand
CTGCACCTCCTGGACGATCCCCGCAACCTGCGACTCTATTGAGACTGTCTGGAAGGGCTGGCCGGTGCCAATGGCGTGTATTTCGACTGGAATTGTGCTCCGCTCGACTTTGGTGACCATGACCGGAACGGCCGCGGTGTCATGTGGTCTCGCAACCGCCCCGCTGGTGGTCGATGCCTGCGTTGATACGTTGCTGCCCGTGCAGCCGGCAAGAACCAGTGCAGACAACAGTGGGATGAGTGCAAGGACTTTAGCAACTCTGCTCATTCACCCCAATATCCTGCGCTTCGCGGTGATTATCCCACAGTGGTTTTTGAAGGAACAGCCAACGGAAGCTGAACCGGCCGAGACGCCATCGATTTCATCTCGAATTCCTAAGTCTCTTCTCCAAACATACTTTAGCCCACCAGCATAATAATCACAGTTCGTTGAGGCGTCTGCGTTTGACGTGTTCCGGCTCACTGCTCGGCAAGTCGGGTTGTCGGAAACTGATTAGCCCAGCCGTCCTGTATTCGCATCACTTCGAGAATGGTCGACGACGGTCGTCAAAACGCGAGTAGTCCGGAAGGGTAGATCTACACATGGCCGTTTTGGCGAGCAATCCTGACTGGAGTCGAACAATGGCGGAACGAACAGCCCTAGAATCGGCTCACCAATTCGCCCTTACTCCGGCCTGGAATGTTCATGTGCCACTTCACTGAAGCTTCGTCAGGTGGATTGGCGTCGGCGAGCTGGTACTGCTCGGAACCACGACTTACTTTTAACCGCACGGTTGTTCTTCGATACCGCATCCACTTGGAACAACGGCACCTCGCTCCAAATTCTTGGTGCCTGGAAGCCAGTAAGCGTCGCTTTGCTGAACACGGCAGTCGACGCCGACGACGGCAATTCCGCTTTGCGACCGCACGTTACCGGCCTTACAGATTTGGCTCACCCGGTTGGAGTCGGATTGTCCAAGAAGGAATTACTGGTGGGGAGTTTTCGCGCCGATGTCGATAACAGATGTGTCGACTGACCCTGATTATGGCGACACTGGAAAGTGCTCTGATGATCAGCCGATTGCAATCAAGCCAAAACGCGCTTCAGCGAGGGCAGCGACGCCTGAACGAGTACCTTGAGCTATGCCTTCCCTAAGTCCGATCAAAACAATCGCGCCGGCCTGACCCGACGAGCCATTTTCAAACTTCGCCTCATCGCGTAAAGAATTAAACGATGGCTAGTATCGGAAGACTTCCGTGTGATGAAGCAGCAATCATGGCCGCTCCATCTGTTCATGAATCCGTTCGTCGCGGTCGGTGGGTTTTGGCCGCTACGATTCTTGGAACAAGCATGGCTTTTATTGACGGAACAGTGGTGAACGTTGCGCTTCCTGCGCTTCAATTCGATCTCGGAGCCACCGTATCGCAGGTTCAATGGATCGTCGAAAGCTACGCACTCTTGTTGGCCGCACTCTTGCTGCCGGGCGGCTCGCTCGGCGACCTGTATGGCCGCAGGAAGATTTTCGCAATCGGAGTAGTCGTTTTCGGCTTGGCATCAGCTTGGTGTGGCTCCGCCCGGAATGTCGGCATTCTAATCGCGGCTCGCGCGATCCAGGGCGTCGGTGGAGCGCTCCTCGTACCGGGGAGCCTCGCCTTAATAAGCGCTTCGTTCCCGATCAAAGAGCGTGGGCGCGCAATTGGAACGTGGTCGGGTTTCACGGCGGTCACTGCCGCTATCGGTCCTGTTCTCGGTGGATGGCTGATCCAACACGCATCTTGGCGATGGGTATTTTTCATCAACTTGCCTATCGCTGCCGTTGTTCTCTTGCTGACTCTGCTGCGCGTTCCAGAAAGCCGCAATCGAGGACAGACTCGGGACAGCCTCGATTGGGCCGGTGCGTTACTCGCCATCATCGGACTCGGCGGAGTCGTCTTTGCTCTGATCGAACCCTCTCACAGCCTGATCGCCGGCGTGGCGGGGCTTGTGGGTTGTGTGGCTTTTGTCTTCGCTGAGCAGCACTCGCGCGCTCCAATGCTTTCGTTCGATCTCTTTCGATCGCGCAACTTCGCCGGTGCAAATTTGCTTACCTTCTTCCTTTATGCTGCCTTCTCGGGAGTGCTCTTTTTCTTTCCTCTCGATCTGATTCAAATCGAGGGATACTCCGCCACTGAGGCAGGCGGGGCGCTGCTGCCGTTGATTTTGCTCATCTTCGTTCTCTCGCGCTGGTCGGGCGGGCTGGTGGCGCGATATGGCGCGAAGTTGCCCCTTGTCGTAGGCCCCCTCATTACGGCGCTTGGCTTTTTCCTTTTTGTCGTGCCGGGGATCGGCGGAAGTTATTGGACCACATTCTTCCCAGCGGTGATAGTCCTTGGGCTCGGCATGGCGGTGAGCGTCGCGCCTCTCACCACCGCAGTAATGAACTCCGTCTCGCAAGACCATGCGGGGGCCGCCTCTGGAATCAACAATGCGGTTTCCAGGATCGCCGGTCTCCTCGCCATCGCCGTACTTGGCTTCGTGCTGATCGCCGTTTTTAATCGAAATCTCGACGTGCACCTGCGCACCCTGTCTGTACCGCCAGACGTCCAGCGGCAAATCGATTCGCAAAGACTCAAGCTCGCCGCCATCCAAACTACGAACGCCGGCGCTCGCGAAGCGATCAACCTGTCCTTTGTTGCGGGATATCACACGCTTTTGTGGATTGCAGTCGCATTGTCAATTGCAGGATCAATCAGTGCGCGAGTACTGGTCAATGATCGGCTTGAGCTGGTATCACCGCGGCATAGTGCAGGCATTTGAGCGTATCTTCGACACCACTATCTTCTTCGGCACGGGCCAGAAAGCGGTGTACCGTAGTTTGGGAGGTCACATGACACAGATGAACGGTTTGACCAATATCGAGCTGATGCGGACACTCGATGATGCATGGAACGCACAGGACTGGCAGACGTTTGAAAAGCGGCATACTACGGACACCGTTGTATTTTGGCCGGGCCAGGCCGAGCCCACACGCGGACGCAACAATCACAAGGCGGAGTCAGTCGAATTCTTCAAGACGTTTCCTGACAATCGTCTCGTGAACCATCCCTATAAGGTTGAGATTGCTCAGGGTGATTGGACGTGCACTGTAGCGGATTTTACGGGCACGATGAGCGGCCCCATGAAGGGTTCCGACGGCAAGCTGATCGCGCCCACCAATAAGAAATTTCATGTTGAATTCTGCACCGTCGCGCGCTGGAAGAACGGCGAGATCGTCGAAGAGAAACTCTTCTACGACTTGGTCGGATTGCTGAAACAGATTGGCGTTATGTGAGTGCTTGTGTTTCGTCCGCAACTCGCGATACACACGCCCACGCAATCGTTAAGCCATTTGAGCTGTTCCCGCGTTCAAGAACTGCTTCCACCGCTTGCGCGCAGAACCCCGAACGCAAGCGTACTCGACGTCAGGGAACCGTGGCAAAGGCTTCGGGCATCTCCTCTGGTTTCCGGAACTTTGACCGGTTCGCTCTGGCGAACCCCACGTTCGCAGCATGATGTCAATCCACGTCAAACAGGATAGACTTCAGTACTGGAGGTTCGTATGTCGCTGCGGCCGGTTAAGAGGCTAATCATGTCCAAGCCGACGCTAGAAGGCGCGGGAGTGCATCTGCGGCGCGCGTTTGGCTTCGACAACACGTCCGAATTCGATCCCTTCCTCCTACTTGACGATTTCCGTAATGATATTCCGGAGGATTATCTAGCCGGCTTTCCCTGGCACCCTCACCGCGGTATCGAGACTATCACCTATGTTCTTGCAGGAACTGTCGAGCACGGCGATAGCATGGGAAACCATGGCGCCATCGCTGCCGGCGATGTTCAGTGGATGACTGCCGGACGCGGAATTATCCATCAGGAGATGCCAAAGGGAGATCAAGATGGCAGGATGCACGGGTTTCAGCTTTGGGCAAATCTCCCGTCATCGCTCAAGATGACTGCACCTCGTTATCAGGAAGTGAAGTCGCCCGACATTCCGTTGATCAAAGATGATGATGGAACCGGGGTGCGCGTCGTTTGTGGAAGCTTCTGGGGAAAGACAGGCCCGGTGGACGGGATCGCCGCTGATCCGATCTATCTTGACGTCACAATCCCTTCCGGTCGGCGTAAGACACTGCCGATCGAAACCACACGCCACGCTTTTGCATACGTGTTCGCGGGGAGTGGAAAGTTCTGCAATGCGTCTGGTCCGCTGGCGGTGCCAACTGAGCCGGTCGGCTGGTGGAACAAGACGCCCCCCGCACAGGCTGACAATCGCTGTCTAATCCTCTTCGACCGTGGCGATGAAGTAGTGGTTCAGGCAGGAGAGGATGGGATTCGTTTCCTTCTTGTCTCCGGAAAGCCGCTCGAGGAGCCGGTCGCGTGGTATGGCCCGATTGTCATGAACACACAGGACGAGCTCCGGAAGGCGTTCGATGATCTAGACCGGGGAACATTTCTGCAGGAAACGGGGCCGCCCAGCGCTCAATAGCCGACTGTGAAGCGCTGCCGAATGTGTTTTGGGTGTTCCAATTCGTCGACCAGGGCGACGGCATAGTCCTGAACTGAAATCCTGCTCTGACCGTTTGCATCGACCAAGAGGTGGTCAGTTCCAAGGCGGAATTTCCCAGTCCGTATCCCCGGCTCCAACTGCGCCGAAGGCGCCAGAAACGACCACTCGAGTTCCGGTTCTTTTCGTAGTTCTTCCAGAGCCTCCATGGTGGCCAGAGAGCCCGGCCTGACCCAGTCCGGCAGGTCCGGGCTGTCGATGACGCGCACTCCCGATTTGACCTCCAGTCCGCCTGCTCCGCCGACCCACAAAACTCGCTTGATGCCTGCCTTCTTTATCGCCGCGATGATGGACGCTGTCCCCCGAACCTGGTCGTCGTAAAGCTTCGGATCTTTCCATCCGGGGTTGAACGCACTGATTACTGCGTCCTGACCTTGTATCAGGTTTGCAAGAAGAGCCGAGTCGTAAACGTCGCCTTCCTTCACCACGAGACGGTCGCGCGGCTCGAGTTTCTCCGGATGGCGGACGATCGCAGAAACCGTATGCCCTCTATCGAGCGCTTCGTTCAGCAGAGCCGACCCAACAAAACCCGTTGCTCCTAATAGCGCTATGTTCACCCGGTGCTCCTAACGTCTATAGAGCTGAAAATCTCCAGCTGCAGGTTATCCAACTTGCACGGTCAGCATCGATATCGATCCTCCATCGACACCTTGAATCGGGAATGTGACGCTTTCGCCCTGTTGTCTGGTAGCAATTACGTACAGCATGGGCAGATAGTGATCCGGCGTCGGGATGGAAAGCATTGCCTCACGTCCGAGCATCTCGTAGTCGATTAGCGGTTTGTATTCGCCGGCGATCATCATCTCCTTCGCTTCTGTTTCGAAGCGAACTGCCCAATCATACGGATCGGGCATGTGACGTCCCCATGCGTAGGCGTGAAGATTGTGGACCAGGTTCCCGCTGCCTACGATCAGGATTCCCTCATCCCGCAGTGGCGCGAGTTTCCTGCCAATCTCGAAATGGAAGGACGGTGGCTGTGTTTCATCGATGCTCAGTTGCACGACCGGAATGTCGGCCTCCGGATAGACGTGCCGCAGGACGGACCATGTCCCATGATCGAGTCCCCATGAGTTATCTAGCTTAACGGGCAACGGCGAGAGCATTTGTTGCACGCGACGGGCAAGACCCGGATCGCCGGGTGCGGGATACAGCACGTCATAGAGCTCACGGGGAAACCCGCCGAAATCGTGAATGGTTCTAGGCGCTGTGCTGATGGTGACCCCAGTTTCCGGCACAAACCAATGGGCGGAGATGGATAGGATTGCCTTCGGCTTTGGCGTTTGCCTTCCTATCACGCTCCATGCTTCGGTGTAGCGGTTATTCAGCACGGCATTCATGGGATTGCCGTGTCCGAAGAAAATTGCGGGCAATATTACAGACATCCTAGGACGCCTTTCTTTGGTTTGCTGATCTTGTTGGCGCATCGGATCTGCGTGCAAGATCGCGATACACGATTCCGTCCTTCATCACGAAATCCACCTTCGCGGTGGCGGCAATGTCTTCGATCGGATCGCCTGGCATGGCAACTATATCAGCGAGTTTACCGGGGGCGAGCACGCCGAGATCATCACGGCTGAGGAGTTCGGCGGCGACGCTTGTGGCCCCCTTCAGAGCACGGGTTGAACTCAGCCCCGCATTGACCATCGCCTGGAATTCGAGGATGCCGTGGCTGAACGGAAACATTCCACAATCTGTTCCGTAGGCGATCTTGACCTTGCTTCCGGCCAGCAGCCGCTGAGACGCCAGAATCCTCTCGTTATCGCGGCGGAACTTCCAGACAGCCTGACAGGGCAGCGTCCCGGCTTCTAACTCGTGTAGATCCTCCTGAGTCATCTGCATTGTGGGCACAACGTAAGCCCCTGCTTGTTCAGCCATCTGCAACCCCTCGGAATCAATCATGTAAGCATGCTCGATACTGCGTGCGCCAAAACGAATCGCCTGCTTACAGCCATCGGCGGCGCCTGTGTGCACAGCCACGGGCATGCCGAGCTGGCGCGCGGTCGATGTCAACACTTCCATCTCGTCATCGAACCAGGTCACGCGCGCCGGATCGTCACCTGCGCTGAAGTAGCCGCCCGTGTTTGTGGTTTTGATCCAGTCGCTGCCATAGGTGTGCTCGCGCCGCACCAATGCCTTAATGCTTCCTGTATCATCGGCGATGGCTGAGACGGGTAGCGTCCATCGAGGGTTGTAAAAGCCGCGCAGATCGCCATGGCCTGCACTCGCGCTGAGAATGTGCGCTGCGACGATGAGCCGAGGACCGTCCACGAATCCCGCGTTGATGGCGTTGCGAAGATCAACAGTCGGCCATTCCGGATCGGCGGTCCCGAGATCGCGCAAGGTCGTGAAGCCGTAACTCATGTATTCGCGAGCGAGGCTCAGTCCTTTGAGTGCTTTGCTTGCAGATGATTCGAGCGTCTGCTGTACCAGATTTGCAGCGTCCATGGTCAGGTGGACGTGCGTATCGATGAACCCAGGGGTTACTGTCCGATCGGAGAGATCGATCACCTGCACTCCGGGCGACCGGTCGACCGATCGCCCAATGCTCGCAATCCGGTTGCCCTCGACCAGGATCTCCGCCGGTCCCGTCAGTTCTTCCGAGACACCGTCGAACACCTTGCCGCACACGAGCACAATTGCACTCATGCTTGAGCCTCCTTGAGCTATTCTCCGCCCGATCGATTAGCGTCCCTATCCGATTGGCCAAGCGGATGCGCGAGCGGAAGGTGCCAGCCGAACCGCATCGCCATAAATCGAAGTCCAAAGCAGAGAACCGCGCCCGCTGTATCCGCAGCGGCGGATGGGAGATGCAGCATACGTCCGATCACGACTGCCGCCGCGCCGATCAGTGCCGCGACGGCGTAAAGTTCGGTGCGCAAAACGGTCGGGATTTCTCTCACGAGCACATCGCGCACCACGCCACCGCCGATTCCTGTCAGCATGCCGAGCAGCGTCGCCGCAACCGGGCCGGCGTGAAAAGCCAGCGCCTTGCCCGCGCCGGCAACCGCAAACAGAGCGAGGCCGGCGGCGTCGAAGACCAGCACGGGGCTGCTCAGCCGGTCGATGATTCGATACCAAAAAAACGTAATCATCCCGGCAAGGATGCAAACGGCGACATATCGCCAGTTGTTAATAGCCGCCGGGGGAATCGCTCCAATCATCACATCGCGCGCGATCCCGCCTGAGTTCCCCGCAACGAAGGACAAGACGAGAACACCAAAGAGATCCAGCCTGTGCTTCACGGCGGCGGTCGCTCCGCTGAGCGCAAAGACGAACGTGCCGCCAAGGTCGAAGGCCTCCAGCAGGGCGTTTATTAGAACATGTCCGTTGACGGGCATCGGGCTTATGCCGATAGCCAAGCCTGCGCCGCAACCACCAGCGCTTCCACGCCTGTTTCCAACGTCGGATGGATCACTGGCGCGAAACGCGGGTTGTGATTGGTAGGGATCTCGCCGATCGTGCCCGCCTCTTTGGCTTTCGCGTACATGCCGGGATCAGTGCCGCCGACAAACCAGAAGACAGATGGCGCGCCCCACTCGGCTCCGAACGATCCGAAGTCCTCGCTCGCCGTTGTCGGCTGGGTTTCCTGTACACGGTCAGCGGGAAAGTACAGGCGAAACGCATCGCCTACTCGCTTAGCTGCGTCCGGATCATTTCTAACAAGAGAATAATGGTCCAGCGGCGTAATTTCCGGTTTTTTCGGGGCGCCGGAGGCCTCAGCTTCCGCATTGACAATGCGTTCGATCGCCGCAAGCACCCGTTTCCGGACACCCTCGTCAAAGGTGCGCACATTCAGTTTGATGATTGCCTCATCGGGGATGACGTTTTCCTTCGTGCCGGCCTGCAGCGAACCCACTGTGACCACAGCAGCATCGGTAGGCGCGATCTCACGGGAGACAATCGTTTGCAGACGGAGAACAGTCGCGGCCGCCATTATGACAGGGTCGATGCTGGCCTGCGGCATCGAGCCATGAGCGCCTCTTCCAAATAATCGAATCTGCATGCTATCGCCGGCCGAGGTCACAACTCCGGCGCGCGAACTCAGTACGCCAGAGGACCCCACCATGACGTGTTGTCCCAGCACGGCATCAGGTTTGGGGAAACGCTTGAAAAGCCCGTCATCGATCATGGCTTGAGCACCTTGAGCGGTCTCCTCTGCTGGTTGAAAGACAGGCATCAGCGTCCCCCGCCATGCATCCCGAGTTCTCGCAAACAGCGTCATCGCACCGATAAGCCAAGTGACGTGCATGTCGTGACCGCAGGCGTGCATTATGGGAACGGTTTTCCCCTCGCTGTCGGTCGCGGTTGCGCTGCTGGCATAAGGCAGCCCGGTCGCTTCCTTCACTGGCAGCGCATCCATGTCAGCGCGCAGCATGATCGTTGGACCGTCGCCGTTTCGCAACAGACCCACAACGCCCGTCTTCCCAACTCCGGTTGTCACTTCATAGCCAGCCGCGCGA
Organism: uncultured Acidobacteriaceae bacterium; assembly: GCA_963762495.1. Taxonomy (GTDB): domain Bacteria; phylum Acidobacteriota; class Terriglobia; order Bryobacterales; family Bryobacteraceae; genus Bog-105. Next base: position 182,465 of record CAVXKZ010000004.1, on the reverse strand, counting down.
AGACGGTCCGCCGCGATGTGAGCCGTCCGGTTCTCCTGCATCGATAGTTCGGGATGAGAGTGAATATCTTTGTAGACGGACTCCAAATCAGGCAGCACACTCGTGAGATTTGCGAGTACTTTTGTGGAGTCTTTCTGTGCGTCTTGGTTCATATGTGACACCTCACTGGCGTTAATTCAAAGAGCTCTGCGCGGATGGGCCGTGTTTGGAGGTTGGCGAAAAGCCAAGAGTGCAGCTCCTGTGTCCATGTATTTGACATCGGATTTCTTTCTCGCGGCACAATTACCTCCTAAGCCGATGGCGACGCTATCGGCAACTAGCGTTGTCGGCCTTCGGAATTGCGACGAATGTAATGCTTGCCGGGGCAAGCGTAAGCGGTCCGGGACCGGTCGGCATCCCCGACAACTGCGGAATGGCGTCATCGGCTCCCAACTTGAGTTCGGTGCCGTTCAGTTGGACGTGCGTGTCCTCCAGGTTCTCAACAGATGGCACGGACAGGGTGTAGCGCTCTGCCGCCGTAGTCAGGTTGAGCGAGTGCGAGGCCGAACGGTCTGTGTTGATCGCCAAAAGAGCAATGCCGCCAGGCTGCCCGCGCAGGCAATGGGCGTATAGATGCAACGTTGGCGCGGGCGAAGGGCCGGCATCGAGGACGGTCGTGCCCATGAATTTGCGCCACAACAAAGATGCCCAATAATTGGGCCGTGGCGCTAGCGTATTCTCGTCTAGCAAGCCATAGTCGCTGGACGCAAGCGTGTTATGCATGATCACCTTCACGCCACGCTTCGCCAGACGGCCATGCTGATCGAGATACCGGAAGCTATCCAGAAAAGTGGAGGCCCATTGATTGCCGCCGCAGGCTGCATCGGCTGTTTCGGTGATCCAAAGCGGTTTCCCCGGCTCGAATTTGTCGCGCAGATCCGCATAATACGTGTCGATTGTGTCAATGCGGTTGAGCCACTCCTCCGAAAGCGCCGCTGCAGCGGTTGTCTGCGCGGACGCGCCCATACTCGCACAGCGTTCCGAAACGGCTGGATACAGGTGATACGAAAACACGTCGAAAACGGGCCCCGTGGCTTTGAGCAGATTTTCAGATTGGAGCATGCCGGCCATCGAGGTTTCTAGTACGCCTCCTTCCCCCACGGAACCGGGCCCAAGGAACGTCAGCTCGGGGGCAGCATGCTTAATGAAAGGTGAGAAGACGGCAATGTCGCGACCGTAAGATGCGGCATCATAGCCCTTCGGTGCACCGCCCATTGCTGCATAAGTAGGTTCGTTCATGAACTCGGCGGCAGCAATACTGCCGCCGATTGACCTTGTGTACGCGAGAAGCCGCCTTGCCTGGTCGGGAGTCCACAAACCGGCGGAGTTGCGGGTCCCAGGACTTGTGGCGAACGACGTGACGATCTTCGCATCGACAGCATGAGAAAAATCGACGACGCCCTTCCACTGTCGCCGCGTCAATACTCCATTGAAACCGTTGGGTGGACTTGCCGGAGCCGGAGCGTCCGAGTCTTGAAAATAGACAGTGTTTGCCCATGTCCCGCTAACGCGGACGTAAGCAGGCCCAAGAGCTGCTGCGAGCCTGCGTAAACGTGGTTTGGTCAGATCGATCGGTGGCCGATACTGATACAAGTTCGGATCCATTCCAACCGGATTCGAGCCGGGCTGCTGACCAGACGGCGGCGACTTCTTAAGAACAGCATTCACATCCTTGTATGGCTTCCAGAACCTCCCGCCGATGACTTCCACCATCTCGACGTTGTATGACTGGAAGCGCTCATCGACTGTGCCGATGCGAGGCATATTCGCAGGAGTGACCGCGCGCGGCTCTGCATCATACGAAGCCGCCGAATACTGCATGCCGCCTAGCACTGCTAAGGTTGCGCCCACGCCGATTGTAAAGTATCTGTTCTTGTTCATCTCGCACCGGTCGGTAGCCGGCTCTTTCCGTCGCGCTGCGATTATACGCGACGAAAGACCGCGTCGAAGAAGAAGCCCTCAGTGTCTACGCGTAATCTGCTCGATTCCGCCCTTGTCATTACACCGGAGCCAACCAATCCCACACCACTCCGGTACATCTCGATGAGAATTTCTTCGCCGACGGAAATCAATATTCATTAGGCGAATCAAGTCCACTAATGGGGATTCAGGCCAGGGCGAATGGATTGAGAATGAGCCCATCAGGCGCAAAGAACGGTGCCAGGATACTAATCGACTTGGCAGTCGCGCATCCGTCCCTCGTGAATTGGGCGGCTGCTGGGCGAACAAAGGACGAAGATAGTAGAATCCAGAAATGGGCGCTTCTTCTTGTCGAGTGAGCTACGTCGATGGCCAAGGCATAAAGCATGCTGTCGAAGTTCAGGCCGAATCGCTCTATGAAGCGGTAGCTTTAGCTGTTGCCGAGTTTCGGCAAGACGATGTAAATGCCTCTGAACCCGCAACGATGACGGAGTTTACCGTCACCGTCCTTCGCAAGCCGACTGAACACAACATCCGGCTTAAGCAGGTTCAGGATTGGGCCAAACACTCGGTGAGCGAGGGACCGGCCGGAATTCTCAGGAGAGAGCGAGTCAGAAAGCTTCTAAATGGCGGCTCGTAATCTATCGAATACTCGGCAGCGCGATTCGAGCGTGGCCCTGCGACCAACACCAACAAAGAGCAATAGCGCTCAATGTTCTCGCTGTACGTCAGTAGGACGCTTGTCGTCTCTGAACGCGACAAATCGCGAGTGGCGGAGATGATCGTCCGGCGTCCACTCGGTGTATTCAAATTGCGCGACCAGCAAGGGTTTCAGCCACCGACATTCCTTCATCTTCGCCGCCGTGAGACCTTGCCCCCACCGTCCGCTTAAACGTTCGGGCAGGTTGGCGAACGGACACTCGCTAATGGCCAGCGCGCGGAAGCGTTTGAAGATCTGCTCCCGCAGCGCTGGCGTAAAGCCGTTGCGAGCTCGCGCCACATACATCAGCCTTTCCCCTTCGTAATAGCCGAAGATCAGGGCATCGAAATTCTTAGGGGTCGCTGTATATCCACCAATTACGAACTCTTGTCCTTGATTGATGCGCATCTTGCGCCAAGCGCCCGACCGTTGGCCTGATTCGTAGACACTGTCGGTGCGTTTGGCAACGAGCCCCTCTAGCCCTTGCTCGCGAACGGAACGAATAAGCTCGGGAAGACTCGCATTCAGCACCGGCGAATAACGCACAGGCTCCCGGAGTTTAGAAAGTACCTTTGTCCTCAGGAGGTCGCGCCGCACATCAAGCGTTTGGGACCGCAGATCGCGTCCGGCAAGAATCGGCAGATCAAACGCATAGTAGAAGATCGGAACCTTAGAGGAGCCGTAGTTCTGCAAACGATTGAAGGACGGACGACCGGAATCGTCAAACGCGACCACTTCGCCATCAATGATCGTCTCACGCGGCAAGTCCGTGAGTGCCTGTACGACCGCTTGATATCTGAGACTGAAATCGTTGTTATTTCTTGATCGAAGCTGTACTTTGCCATCCGTTTTGATCGCTAGGGCGCGATAGCCATCCAGCTTCAGCTCGTACTCCCAATCGGAACCCTCCGGCAAGATGTCCGTCCGGAGAAGGAGCATGGGCTCGATAAAGGAAGCTTTCATCTTGCTCGCATTAAACCTGCTGCGACCGGTGTCAATTCGGGTCGCTCTACTTTTAACAAAGTGGCATTCCGGCTCGTTCGTCTGACGGGCTAATGATGTGGAACAGGCAAGCCCCTTCTCGCTGAGATCGTTGCTACCCGCATTTCGGTCAAAAATCTAGGGAGCTTCGCTCCCCGCGCGCACAAGCCGTGTCCCCAGGCTTCGCTGCGCTGCAGCCCTTCGCTTCGCTTCGCCCTTGTGCCCAACGCAAGGGTGGGAGATCCCCCTCGGCTTGCACTTGCTACCCACACCCGTCGCCCGGGTGGCAGGGGTGCATGCGCATGCACCCCAAATCACAAAAAACAGGCAGGAAACTCCGATGACCCATTCAGAAGTGAAGCAAGTTGCCGAGAATGCAATCACAACACTGATCTCCAATCTTGAGCAAGGGCAGAGCGATTGTCTGGCTCGTTATCTCACGGCAATGTCCCGCTTTCACCGTTATAGCTGGAACAACGTTCTTCTCATTTCCCTTCAACGGGCGACCGCTACACGCGTTGCAGGGTTTCAAACTTGGCATAGATTCGGGCGCTTCGTTCGGAAGGGTGAAAAAGGCATTGTCATCCTGGCCCCACTCATCGGGAAGAAGAAGTCTGAAGACGACAGCGAGAGCGAGGAGAAGCGCCTGTTCGGATTTCGCGCGGCGTACGTATTCGACGTATCGCAGACAGACGGAGAACCGCTCCCCGAATTCGCTAGCGTTCAAGGCGATCCGACAGGACATACGGCGAGGCTCAAGGCGTTCGTGTCAGAACAGGGAATCGCGCTCGATTACTCCGACAGCATCCGGCCTGCATTAGGCGTTTCGCGAGGCGGAGCGATTACTCTTGCTTGCGGCCTTTCACCTGCCCAGGAATTCAGCACTCTCGCTCATGAACTCGCTCATGAGAAATTGCACCGCACCGAGCGGCGCACTGAAACCACGAAAACCATCCGGGAAACAGAAGCGGAAGCGGTTGCATTTGTCGTTTGTCACGCCATTGGCCTCGACACCAACACCGCCAGCAGCGATTACATCAGCTTGTACGACGGGAACCGTGACACGCTGACGGCTTCTCTCGATTTTATTCAGTCCACGGCAACGGCAATCCTTCGGGCTATTACGCCTGAGGACCCGCTGCGGTAAATCAACCACAACAAGGAGAACAACCAAATGAGTACAACTCTGTCATTACCCGCAGTCCGCCCAATTTCGATTGGTCAACTGCAGGAATCATCCACAAACCCTCGGAAAACGTTCTCGGAAGAAAAGCTCCGGGAGCTCGCCGAGAGCATCCAATCGATGGGGCTAATACAGCCCATCATCGTCCGACCCATCGATCAGGACATTTATGAAGTCGTCGCAGGAGCCAGGCGCTTCCGAGCGGCCAAACTCGCCGGATTGGAAGACGTTTTACCTCACGTCAAAGAACTGACGGACGAGCAAGTGATCGAGGTGCAGTTGATCGAAAATGCCCAAAGGCAAGACGTGCACCCATACGAAGAAGCCGCAGCGTACAAAGCGCTTCTGGATCTTGCCACGCCACATTACGACGTGGCTTCCATTGCGGCACGCATCGGGAAAAGCGTATCGCATGTCCACCAGCGTCTAACTTTGTGTAATCTCATCCCGGAAGCGGCTGAAATGTTCGTGGAGAATCAATTCACAGCCGGACATGCGGTTCTGATCGCGCGACTTCCGCAGGAGCAGCAAGCGCAAGCTCTTGCTGCCACGTTTAGGGATAACTACGCCACCAAGACGAAACAGGCCGTGCCCGTGCGGGAATTGGCGCAGTGGATTCGAGAGCAACTGACGTTGATGCTCGATGAGGTCCCGTTCGATAGAGAAGAACCGACGTTGGTGCCGGAAACCGGATCATGCAGCACGTGTCCGAAGCGCACAGGATTCAACCAAGCTCTGTGGGCAGACTTTAAAGAGGATCGCTGTCTGGATGCGCAGTGTTATAACGGCAAGCTCAAGGAGCATATCGCGCGGCAGATTCAAAGCAATGCCAATCTGATTCAGATCAGCACTTACTATTCCACGACGGACAGGAACACACTCACGCGAGACCGGTATACCGTCATCGAGCAGCCGAAGGACGGCACTGAACCAAGCCGCGCCGCGGAGAAGGCTTGCGAACACACAACCCAAGCCATCGTGGTCGAAGGCGGCAAACGTGGAGAACTCCTGAACGTTTGCGCCGACACCGCATGCCCGATTCACAATGCGCCAACAGACCGTACAACGGAAGCCGAGCGCAAGCAACAACAGCAGCAGTGGAAACGTGAGCAAGAATCGCGCGATCACGCCCATCAGCATAACCGCCAACTCTTGGATGTCGTCGTGAAGAAAGCGCCAGCCACTCTCAAACGCGCAGATTTCGAAATGCTGGTACTGGCATTTGTCGAGAGCCTCTCAATCGACGACTTCGAAGCATTGGCTGAGCAGTACAACGTCGATACCGATAAGATTCGGACCGACCAAGATCTCGCGGACCTCTTGCGAAAGAAGGCCAGGAGTATGACCGAACAGCAACTCGTTCGGGCCTTGATCGAACTTGCCCTGCTTCCTTTCGGGCATTCTTACAAAGAACTCCTGGCTGACAATCCGTTGGTGTTAGCGGCCAAGCGTTACGGCGCTAACATTCCGAAGGCGAAACCAGCCGCGCAGAAGAAATGCGGCTCCTTGCCAAAAGCGGAGCAAACAACGTCACGAGCGAACAAGCAGACGGAATCCGGCAATGCTCCAAAACCGAAGGCGGTACGAAAGGGAGGGGCGGCTTAGGTCGCCTCTCCTCGACCAGACACAGCCAATCATCTGCTGAGAGGACCTGCTTCCTAGCGGCGAAATCGAGATCTCATCACAGAAGTTTCCGGTGAGACCTACCGCTCATCCATTCTTCATACGTTGAATATGGAGACTGGCGGTTTTGCCTCGCAGCTCCTTCAAGAATGCTTCTTCTGCTGCTTGCTCGCGCGCGTGTTCTCGTCAGTACACAAGGTCACGAATCTTGCAAAGCTTATTCGTTTTCCCTTAGTTGCCTCTCGCTGCAGGACGTCAGAAAGTTTCGGGCGCGCCCCTACGATGGGGATCAACCTTTAAGGCTTCCAGGGTATATCTGTCATGCCTGCCAAACGCGCAACTTACTGAGTTACGATCTTCGTCTCGATGCTCGTGATAGCGGCATTCATAATGCACTCAGAGTCGAGGACATTCTGTTGACACCGGTCGGCGACGACGTTTTCTATCCACTGCTTACCAATTGCCTGTTGCAAGGCTTGGGGGTATTTCGCCTGAAGTCGAGCAAGATTAGCTTGTGCTTGATTCACGCCCACTTGTGCAGCATTAACACTCGCTTCATGTAACCGCCTGAATCCGGCATAGAAGTTCTCATTGGGGTCCATGTTTTGCAAAGCGGCTTGCTGTTGCGCCAATGTCGCCTGCTTCGCGCTCAAGTCCGAAAGGGCCTGAGACAAAGCCACGTCCTCTGCGAATGATCCAACGGCGACGGGAAGCAGGATTCGAAACTGGTAGTCGCTCAGGTCATCGGCCGGATCAATCTGACAGCTAGGCGGAGTTGAATTGATGCAGTTTGTCGCCGTAGTTGTGAGGTTTTGCAGATGCTTCAACATTGCATCATCCATATCTTTGAGTGACTGGACCGTGACCCCATGTCCTAAAATGAATGTTCCCGGGGTGGCCAGAATCGACTCCACCTCGTCGCGCAAAGTCACAAATTCTCCGTAGCGCTGCGCAATCCTGGCATAAGACTGAGCTGAGAAACTTTGAATTCCGGTTGGCCAACTAGGAAGCAAACTGTATGGTGTGAGATCGATCTTGGAATAAGATGGTGCTACGGCTGCGGCCTTAGGTAGGTTTTGAATCGCAGTGTTGAGCGTAGCCTGATCTGTCGGAAGCGGATCTCCACTTCCTCCACTTTGCGTGAAGTGAATTGCCAACTCGTTTTGCTGGGACGCGGCGTCCATAGCCGATGCCACGGACCCGCTAAGGCTGACTCCCCAGCCGGACGCCTGGATCGAGTTCTTCAGACTGGTTTGCTGGTCAATCGAGTGCGTTTGGATTGTAATCAGCGCGTCAAGTTCTGCTCCGCCGTACAGGGCCGACACAAATGAGTCTCCGCACTGGTTGTAGAAAGCCCCGGGATTGGATTTGGCCAATTTTGCGAATTGCGGTTTGAGGTCCATCACGCCATTCGCATCGGGCGACGCATAATTTGCGCCATTTTGCACGTGGGCGATTACAGAGAAATTAGAAAACTCATTTTTCAATTCGACCTTTTGCACAAAGTCGGTCTTCGCGGATGCGCTTCCAACGATGGCTTTGACCTGTACTTCCGCGGAAACTTCGAGTTGATTCATCAGCGATGATTTATCATCGGCGCTCACAATCTGCATCGTTTTGTCCTGGGCAGCATTCTGGACCGGACTGAAATCGACACACACCGTAGACGCCTTCTGGTTTATGCCCCTAGTCCAACCCTGGCCTAAACTGACACCCGCGACCGGATAATCGACGCTTGTCGGTTTTCCTTGCAAAACCGGAGCACCTCCTGGTTGGGCAGAAGCCACCACTGGCGGCGCTATACCTCGTGGATTTGAGGCACCAAGGTGCTTCGAGCATCCCGTTAACAGCAGAATGCATGATGTGAGGCAAAGGTTTCCCGCAAAATAAACTTTCCGCATATTAGAATCGGCCTCGTGCTTTCTGGATTGCCGACCATGATACAGGATGACCTGCTGCGGTCGGACCATCGCATCGGCTTCCGTTCGGTAGCGTCCTTGCCGATTTTAGCGAGGCTCAGTTGGTACGTTCTAGCTTGCGTTAGGGTCTCTCGCCTGGCTCTTTGCGTTTCCAGCCCAGACGCCTCGTTCGTTCCAGAGCCACCTCTACTAAGGGTATAGTGCTCTTCGTGCGGAATCTATTCGCAAGCTTGATCGCGCCGAGAAACGCGGCGAAGATGCCGGCGTTGATGACGTTCCCTTTTGATCAATGCAGAGAGCGGCCGTAGGGCCGCTCTCGCTCCGCGGAACCCGCCCCTCCTTGGCCTGCTTAATTCCGCCTTTGATTAGCGGAGAAAGGGTTCGTATCGCGGCCTGGCAAAGGCATCAACAAACCCTTCGCGATCAGGCTTCGGAATTGCTGCGAAACGCGTTCTGCCAGACGTTCATCGCGAATCACGATACCAAGTTCAACATTTCGTTGCTGCCCAGATTCCGTATAGTTAGCGGAGGTGATAAAAACGCGCTGCAGATCGATGACGATACATTTCGCATGCTGAAGCGCACGGCCCGCCGGTGTTTCGAGCGTGCCCCGCGGGTCATAGAAGACTCGCGGCCGACTCTCCCAAGGCCAACGGCTTGACCAGAACTCTCGCGCGAACGTTGCAGCGGCCTCAGCTCCGTAAAGCGACTGGCGTGACATATCCACGTGAATGATCAGCGTCACGTCGAGATCCGGGTGCCTTTGCATGGCCTCATTCACTGGTTCGAAGGTAGTTGAGCCGCGCGAGATGGAGTAAGTGGTTATCAGCAGGCTTTTCGAGGCTTGCCCAAGAAGTTCGCGAGCGACGACACCGGTGTCCCGCGCGGCTGGTCCTTCTTGATCGGGCCCAGTCCAGACCATCTGAATTCTGTCGGCGTCGTCCTGCTGTCTGGCACGCTCCTTAGCGAGGAGATCCAAAACGATTCCGATTTGGGGAGCTGACATTCCCGCCGCTCTGAAGCGTTCCAATTCCTGACAAACGGCCGTATGATCGGGCCCTGTCAGCCATTCCCCAACTGATAGGCCGGAATACGGTGGATGAACTCTGCCAGAAGTGAAAGCCCTACAGAGTTCCTCAAGCACCGTTCGAGGGAGCTGATGAAGAATCGAAGGCATCCGCCTAGCTCAGGTCGGAGTCCGAGAAGAATGCGGCCCCGTTGTTGCAGACCGTCGAGACGACTAACGAGCGATCCAGATACTGGTTGAATCGTTCGCAGGAGGTTTCCGCGATTAATAAACAACCGTGACAAGCTGCGCCAAGAAGATCCTGCTCTTCGAGCGCGTGTTTTGCCGAATGCTGGGAGCAGACCGGATCGTTCGAACAAAGGCGACCCAATTCGATTGCATTCCGCAGATGCTCCTCGATTCTGCGTCCAACATGGACCAAGCCACCCAAAGTGCCCTCAGAATCGGGCGTACCGGTATAAAGCAGAATCCCGTAACCGGCATCACTCGCATAAACTCGCTCGCGAATGGCGGACGAAGAATAGCCACATTCGAGCGCAACGGTGGTGATGAGCAGGTGCGACAGCGAATGCAGCATCAGATACGAAACACCCGGGAACTGTGCTGTCGATCCGGGGTGCCTGTTGCGCCACAACTTGAAGCCTTCAAACAGCTCGATTTCACGCTTCGGGAGCTCGCCGCGTTGCCGCCAGCCCGCGATCTCTTCCTTTTTGAATGCAATGAATATGCCTTCGCCCCGATTCTCAACCGCGGGCAGCCATTGAACCTCGTCTGTGAGTGGAGCGAGCCGAACACCCAAATTCAGCTCTCCGTCCACGTCATTCATAGCCGGTTCGAAACGAGTGAATCCTATTTGAGCAACCACTTCCCGAAGCCGGTGAACCAGGACGACGCGGTCAATCTTTTTCCAGAGGTTCGATTCCTGGGCCGGCCTTTTCAGGCTGCGGGCGTAGAAGGTGCCTTCGAGCTTGTCTTCGCCGATCTCTTCAGCCGTCGATAGCAGAGTTTCTAATTCGGCACCCTTAATCTTCCTCTGCTCCGAGCTGGACGCTCCGCCTCGCCTCCGCTCGATTTCGCGCCAAACGACATCATCGGCGTAACCCTCCAGTGCTGAGTTCACTCTCGCTTTCTTCCGCTCGCGAGCAAGGTCCTCCGGCGCTTCGACGTATTGCAGAAAGTCGTCCCAGACCTTTCCGACAGAGGCCTGCAATTTTTCGTTCTCGTCGGGGATGGAGATCACGCTGAGTGTTTGTGGGAAATAGGCGTTGCTGGCTGAGCGAATCAGCAGTCTATTGAATGCCGGATTGCCGTCAGCATCACGACACAGCTCGTCGCGATTCTCACCGAGCCAAGGCCGATGGCCGCGGCACCATCCGAGAGCATTGCTTCCCTTTTCAAATGCGGCTATCAGAGCTTTTGAGACCCCGCACTCGCAGCGGATTTCTATCTCCGAGAGATCCCCACCTGTTCCTTTCTCGTCAATGAAGAGAGCGCGGCGGCATGAGTCACCGTGGCCGTGAACGAAAGCGTACCAGTCAATGTCACTGATGTGTCCGTTGATGCATGCCTGCACAAAGCGCACCGGCACGGCCGGATAGGAGACGCGATCAGGTCCTTGGTATGGCTTTTTTCCGGATCCTGTCAAGGTTTGCCTGTGCACCAGGGGGCGGGTACGCTCACCATGGGGACCTCGCGAGAGCATTTGCGCCACGAACCACTGGGGGAATTCATATGCTGTAGCCCCGGTAGGCGGGGCTCCTGGTTCGGGATCGTCCGCGGGTGGTTCGTAGAGTTTCAATCCCGGCACGTTCAATGCCTGTTCGATCTTGGCGACCAGCCTGGGCTCATGGATCTCACGTTTGCGATCATCGCCGCCCCATCGCCAGGTCTCCAAGCCAGCAACTATGGCAGCATGGCGCGGAAGATCGACGAGTGCACCCGGCCCAAACGTGGTGATCATCTGGCTTTGACGAATCTGACCGTGCGGCCGCGCTATCAGTCCGATTCCTCGGCTTCGACTTCAATGCCGTTGAGCTGTTTCAACCACAGATTTGTGGCTGGCTCAACGTCGCGCAAAGACCGATGCGCTTTGAACTGGCGCTCAATTTTTTCCATGCGCTCGAGTTCTGGATCGAGCGGATTTCGCAGCAGAAAGGGGCCACTTCCGTCTTCATAGGCTTGGTAACGCAACGAGCCGCCCTTGTCGTGCTTCGCGTGGGCGATCTTGGCCCAATCGTCCAAAAGATCCTCGACTTTCGCGCGAACCCGGCCCCGCCGATCATCACTTTCTTCTTTAGACATCCGGGCGTGCGACTCGACCCGTTGGCCAAACACATCGACCACATCGCTCATCTGTGGACGCTCGTCTTTGGCCTTCACTGCATTCTCTGACTTGGTCAGTTCCCGGTGCCCCTGACGACTCAAAGCAATGGTCACCTCGGCTATGCCACGATCAAGGGCGCGAGGAGAGAAGGGCGTGACGCTAGACGCTTCTACCGAACGATAGAAGTTAGAATGATAGACCTCAAAGCGCTCGTAGTGTGAACGGTCACGCGGTTTATGCACGTTCATCATAGTGATCACGAGCCCGGGCTTTTCTTCCTGACGGCCAACACGGCTGGTTGCCTGGATATATTCCGCGGTCGTCTTGGGTTGCCCGAAGACCACCAACAGCCCTAGTCGCTGGATGTCGAGACCCACCGAGATCATATTTGTAGCGATAGCGATATCGACGCGATCATTCTGGCTGAAGTTGTTCCCTAGATTTGCCTTGAGTCTCGCCACCTTGCCCGTACTCACCCGCGAGGTCAACTCCATGTGGTCCGGATCGAATTTGATTTCACGATCTGCGAACAAACCAGACTGTTCGCCAACGCGTAGCCGGCCTCCGCGGCCTCTCAATTGTGAATAGACCTCATCCTCAATGATGCGTCGAGATCCGCCCAACTCACGCAAGCTGTTGAAGTATCCGACCAGTGTCATGTATGGATCGGCTGGGTTCGCAACGTTCCTAGCCCCGCCGTTTGCAAGAAATGCTTTCTGCGCAGCTCCCATCAGCGCGAGATACGTACGCAGCATTATGACCTTGGGAGAACGGCCTTGGGCGGCCACACCAAGATAGAGACGGCCCGGTTTGTCCTTGACGCTTACGGTACGCGCGAAGAAGGTGTCCCGCCGGTTCGGGCCGGGGCACGGGAATATCTCCACTCCGCCCCGGCAGAACAGAGCGCGGATCTGCTTTTCCGCCCGGCGGACAGTTGCCGTCGAGGCGACGACCTTCGGGCGCACGGTCTTGTCATCGACGTCTCGCCGACACAATGCATCAATTGCGGTCTCATAAAGGCCAACCATCGTGCCAAGGGGTCCAGAGATCAGGTGCAACTCGTCCTGAATGATGAGATCCGGCGGCAGCAACGGATTGGGTATCTTATGGCCGACGCTCAGTGGGTCGCAAGGACCGTAGAATCCGTCCTTATCCGAACGGTCGACCTTCCCGAACAACTTGCCGCTTGGACCGACCCATGGGAGGTTGGCAAATTTGTCAACCGTCGCAATCAGGAACGCCGGCAACCGGCGATAGATTGGCTCGTCGACGCCCAGCACAGGCAACCGGTTGTCACCGGAAAACTCACACCGACGGTTTGCGCATACGATCCTCAGATCGATCGGGGAATCTTCATTCGGTTCCAAAGTGAACGAATTGCGGGTGAATTTCGTTCCGCACCACGGACAGCTTTCGAGCGGGATTGGCGAAGAGTTCTGTTTATCGTCGCGTTTGAAAGCTCGCGTCCGAGCGCGCGCGGTACGGTCACTTTTATCGCCCTTCTTGCCCATTTCATTCGGCGTGGCGGCTTGGCCCACCCACAGGCCGATTTCGAATGGCCAAGTGCCCAGCTTGTCGACATCTTTCTGCCGTTCCAATTCCATCGCACAAATCAGCGCCGCGGCGCGACCGAGCTGATCCAGCGTGAGTAGGCGGAGCGTGTACCGCATTATCACCGTCACGCCTGCTCCTGCGATCCCCGGATTCCGCAACCGCCGCAGGAACATCGTGAAGGCCGAGAGCCCCAAATAGGCTTCCGTCTTGCCGCCGCCAGTCGGGAAGAACAAAAGATCTACTAATTCGCGGTCGGAGTGCGTTGGATCAGCCATTCCGTTGATGTTCAGCAGCAGGAAAGCGAGCTGGAATGGCCGCCACTCCGGATTCGGCTCTCCAGGGTCGCGCTTACGGGCGGAATCCGCCATCACCTTGTTTGCGAGCCGAAACGCATCGAGCACTTGCGGTTCGGCCAGCGCCGCTATGCCTCCTTCAATTCGGTCCGCCAGCGTCCGCCCACGACCGATTAGCCACTCAGCTACTTCTTTGCGCCTAGGTTCTGACGGTGCTTCCTGTTTTTCAAGCCACTCTCGATACTGTTCCACCAAGCCAATAAGATCTTTCCGGGCTTGCGTTGCATCGTTGACAGCAGCAAGTGAATCCATTTTGAGCTCGACGCCATCGCGCTTCACCGGCTCCACTCTTTCCACTTCGCAACGAGGAATCCAGGTGGAATCGACCCGCTGGCAGACGCCATCAGATTCGATATCGGCATGGGCGGAAGTTCCGTGACCGACCGCAAATTCGTTTGCGTCCCGATACTGAAGATCGGCAATGCGCTCGTCAGGATCATCGGAGTGTAGGCCGCGAAGATCTGGACGAGGGACAAACGGCTGATCAGATTCCAAGTGTAATTTCACCTGGAAGGCAAAGGCGGTATCTTTCACTTTTGCCGGTTTGGGCTCGCGGTTATTTACAACGAAAACGGAAACAGCCCGGGTACCCGGTGGCACGAGTTGTGTACCCTGATGCGGCGGAATCGGACGGATGGATGGAACGATGTCGAGGCCGTCACTATCAGGCACCCGGTACTTGGGTTTTGTCCCGGTCAGTGGAATCTCGACTGGGCCGCGCTTTGGAATCCGTTGCCACCCGCTGACATTCTCTTTGCCCTCAACTGGCTCATAATCGCCCCACGTAACCGTCGCGACAATTTTTCGGCAGTCGCTCGGGACGAGTACGCTCAGCCCGATCGATGAGGGATAGGGTGTCTTTCGAGTGGAGGACGCCTCCGGTGTCGATTCGTCATCTCCGCCTTTGGCTTGGGAGATGAGGTCCATTTGGTCTCCGCTATCTTCATCGGCCTTATCTTCCAGATTCGATTCGAATGGTGTCAGGAAGCCAGTGAGATACCAACGCGATGGCGTGCTGGTTCCCGGTAGGATTTCACGCTCCAGATGCGCTCCCGCAGCCAAGCCACTTACCGGGCCCACCAAATCTAAAATCAGCGTGTTGCCAATCTGCTCGCGAACTTCAACCGATCTCACTCGCTTGCCACGTCCTCTGCGTACATATTCTCGGTCTTTTCGTCTTTCTTTTTGCGGCTTTTTTTGACGGGAGTTTTGCTCGACGCTTTTGCGTTGGCTGCGTGCGCGGTCGATGAGGCACTCCTATGTTCTTCTTCAGCGCGCTCGCGATTCAGCTCCAGCAGACGAGCCAGAATTTCATCACGGAATTCATCAATCCAGCGATACCGCCAAGGCTCCTTACGCTTGCGCCGTCCAGCTTCCTGGTCGACTTCGGGCTCTTCGTAATCGAGGATGAAGTCGTGGACCGGCTGAAGATCGGTCCAGCCGTATGCGTCTAGCACTGCCCGATCCATTTGGGCGTGCAGGTCACGCATTCTCTGGATCTCGACGTCGTCTTCGTACTTGTCGTGGAAGCGGTTGTACGTCGCAGTTAGCCCTTGGTTGTTGTGGACCATGAGGTCTGCGCGGAATTGGTAGTACTTTTCGCCGATGCGCTCCAAGGCTTCGATCTCTTTCCAGTCCGGGGGAAATGGGAAGGTTTCGAAGCAATCGGTAGGGGTGTAGCGCAGATCGTCTTTCATGGAAGAACCTAATAAACGCGCCCAAGCCTCATGTACACGAGATTGCATTACGGAAAATGCGCCGAAGCTCCCTAGATCGAACACGTTAAGGGTATGAGCATAGATCCAGCCCGTGGGTAGAAATACAAATGAAAGATGGTTACTGATCTGAGCATTAACCAACACCTTGGGGAGCAGCCGGATTTTGTCGTAGAGAGCTGGTCTATGGGCCCAGTAGGCCCACCAGCGCCTTTTTAGAGTCAGGTTTATTGGGCTGTCGCCTAGGCGGTCACGCTCAGGCTTCACTCTTTCGCGTGCTAACCGAGCCAATGAGGGCCAAAGCAACAATTCAGCTTCCGTCTTTAAATCGCTAAGGAACAGGACATAGCGATGTGGCTGCTGGCCAGGGCTGCTGTTTACTTCTTCTCCGCCGAGATAGGGTCGGATACGCGATTCACAAGAGGGATTCTCAGTTAGCAGTTGGTCCCGAGCAGCGATCGGATTTGCCTTTGAATCCGCATCGTCGAAAAGAAATCCTTGGCCGTAGATCTGGCTTCCAACGGAGACATAGGGAGAGTCCGATAACCTCAACGGGCTGGCATCGACATCGCCCGGCAGAAGGAATGCGTTAATGCGCTCAACTGGTTTTCCGTCGAGTAGTACTGGCGTAATAACCCTAGACTTTGCGATATGGACGGTGCTTACGACGACCGAGGCTTGTCCAGGCCAACGAAGGCGACGAGTCGCCGAATAGATTCGGCCGTGCCGAAGCAACAGGCAGGCGAGACCGCCTTCACGCGTGTCACCCTGGGCAATTGTATTGGTCGCAACTAGCCCGAGCGCCCCCTGAGCGCTCAGCTTGTCAAAGCTTTGTCGGAAGAAATATCCAATAAGGTCACAATGGTGACCGGCCGGCGGATACGACTCAATCAGCCAAGGAAGGTAGCTTGGACCGAGCGCTGACGATATCTTGCCGCCCCCGAGAAACGGTGGATTGCCGACGATAGCGTGAAATCCACCCTCCTTAAACACCTCCGGAAACTCCGTCTCCCAGTGAAACGGATTCACGCCTAGTTTGCCGTCCCGCAAATGAATGACGGCTTCAGACACAACACCAAATTGCGAGTCCTCATATGCGTTGACAAGTTCGTTACGACGTCGGGCTCTTTCCTTTGACTTGCCCGCCATAAAGAATGCCGCGACGATGGCATCGCCCAAATCGCGAAGCGTTCCCACGGACTGCACGGCGAGTTGATACTTAGTTTCCAAAAGTTCGTAAGGCGTGGTCTCCACCGCTTCGAGAATGGACCGGCGAGCGGCCATTGCTCTTGCCAGTCTCGCTTCAGCATCGGGTCGAAACAAACGCTTGCCGTCTCCTAAAGCATCAATGATCTGCTCAAAACCAAGACCCACTAGGGAATCGCCATTGCGAAAGGAATGATCGAGGAACGTGAACGGATGATCTTTGGCAAACGTTGCGAGCCACAGCGAGAGCTTCGCCAGATCTACCGCAAACGGATTTTTATCTACGCCATAGAGGCAGCGCTGGGCAACGATGCGGCGGGCGTGAAGCAACGGATCTTGGTCTGCTGGAATGTCAGGTGTGTTTCTGTGCGCCGCCCAGGCCTTGACCAATTCATCCCCCAAGTAGCGGCAGGTCTCCACCAGGAACGCTCCCGAACCCATTGCGGGGTCGCAGACCTTCAGATTCAGGATTTGCTCCGGAGTAGGATTCTCGCCCAATTGCTGGAGCACCGGCTCGAGCGTGGTTCGGACAATGGGTTCAGTAAGCGAACGTGGCGTGTAGTGGGAACCAGAGCGGCGACGCTCCTCGGTGGGCTGCAAATAGATGTCGCGAGGGCTGATGGGCAGAGTTCCGCGATCGCGATCTGAATAGAGAGGCGAGATACGACTGTTCAAGGCTGCAAGAAGTGCCTCGGTTGAGTCCGCTGACTTGACCGCTTGCCCTGCTCGTTCGGCGGGCTCCCAACCGGATTTCTCTTTAAGCCATTTTTTGCGATCTGCGGGTGGCTGTTCGAGTAGAGCGGCCAAATCGATGACTATGTGATCGGGCTTAACGCCGATGCTTGGCCCGCGGGCAACCTCAACAGCAAAGCCCATCATGGCTTCATAGACAGACCCTATCTGCTCGACATCCAAAGCGCGGTAGGAGATTCGCTCGCCGTCCAGATACAAGAGATCTTCAAGGACACGATAGAGGACGCCGTCTGCGATCTTCGGCGGCGTCAACTTTTCGTCTTGCGAGCGCTTGCTCTTATATGGGCGCCCTTCCAGAAACGGATAGCTGTCCGGATCGAAGAGGCGGCCGCGCCGCGCAGGCAGACGCCACGGGCCGTGTCCACCACCGTCGTGAACCAGTCGCGAAAGAGTGAGTAACTGCGCCCATGCGCCGAAGCGCTGGTCCATCGTGTCCGGGTAGGCTGCCGCGTCTTCTCGGAGCTTTTCGTGAAGGCCTATGAGTCCGTAGCAGCGTTGGTACACTTCGTCCGAGGCCACCAGATTGCGATCTTCTGCGTAGAGCAAAAAGACCAGGCGCATCAACGTGGTGAGGAGACCACCGTAGATCTCTTCCGGCGCTTCGGCGATCATTTGCCGGAGCAGAGTTCCTGACGAGGCGCGGTTGGCTTCGTTGAAGCCGCGGCAAAGTTCGTTGAGCGCACGCAGTACTTGGCCGGCGAGTTGGATGGAGACTTCGTTCTGATATTTGCGGCTGGCTTGGAGGATCGAGGGAAGGCGCTGATCCTTAGGAAGTGCGAAAAGGCGCTGGGCATCCAGCAGCAGGTGTAAGGCCGCGACGATTGGCCGTCCGGCTGTTTCGCACATCGCATGAATCGGGAAGGTGAGGTGACCGGCAGTCTCGCCTTTTGGTGCGTAGACCAAGCGGATCGCATCGGTGTTTACGAGGAGGCCGATAGGAACGCCAGTGTCTCGCAGCAAGCGTTCGAAGCGAGCTTGCGGGCTGGCTTGCCAGCTACGCTCGTCCGACGTTTGGCCAGCCTGGTCCATGGTCTGGGAGGGCGGCAGTTGTTGGATCAGGATCTGCCAGTCGGATTCATGTCTCACGCCCGGTACCGCAAGATCGGGCCGCAGGATCTCGCCATATTCCTGGAGCGCGGTGCTAAGGGTCTCGGGCGGAGTGGCCAGATCGCTATCTTCCCAGCCCCAGAATTCTTTCGCAAAGTCGGTGAAGCGGTTCAGCTTGCGCTTAACGTTTCGGTTCTCATCGATGACCTCGCGGGTGTGGCGGAGAAGGATCTCCTGCTCGTTAGTGATGTTGCGCGCGATCCGCGCCTGGGCGTTCTTAAGGGCGGCGGGAGAAACTACGAGGCCGACGGGCTGAATGAAGCCGAGCCATTCCTGGTGCTCTCTAACGACCGGGTCCATAGATCACCCTGAGATCGGCCACAAGTAAACGACGCCTATGGGCTCGATGCGAGAGGTTTGAACTTCGTAGTTGAGGACAATTTGCGCCGGCTCCTCGTCGAGTTCGCGGTCGATATCGGAGAGGCGTTTGTTCCATGCCTTTCGTTCCGCTTCCCTCTGGCGAAGTTCGCGCTCATCAAAGCCGAGTGTCAATTGCGCGGAATCCTCTCCCTGGAGCTTCAGAATTCGTTTTCTTTGGTTCTCGATGATGGTGCGAAGTTCCTTCGATTCTTTGTCGCCGCGTTTGCTAAGCAGGTCGGTTGCTTTGGCCGCAGCCGCTTCGGCGCGCGATTGAAGATGGGGGAGCAATTCAGCGACATCGCGCGGAGCGTGCGTCTTTAGTTTGTCTTCCACTTCAGATTGAATTTTGCGATCACGAACTTGCTCGAAAGATTTCTCGAGCATCTGGATCGTGTACTTTTCGCTGTCCTCCGCGTAAGGTTTCAACGGTTCCTTGCGGGAAACGGGGTCGATCCAGCGCGACGTTACCATAACCAGTTCATCATGGAGCCGCGATGCGCCAGGCCCGTAAAGGGAAAGACGCCCGATGAGGATGACGCGGCGGATGGCGTCGTCCGTTTGCCCGACGCATGCGCGGGCTAGATCGTCATAAACAAAGCCTTGAGCTCGGAACCGGCCCAAAAGCCGTTGCACGACGCGGTGTTCCAAATGGAGGTGAACGCAGGTGTCGTCAATATGTTCCGGGGATTCGAAGACGACCGGCCGGATCGGGTTCTGTTCACGCCATTCCCAGATCTTTTGATCTTTTTTGCGCGGCGCGCGAAGTGCATCGAGCGTGTGCGCCCACGTCGCGCTGTCCATTTGCGGAAATTTCCAGCGCGCAGGACCGGAGGAATGGTCATTGATCGGCTCCAACGCCAGAGCGTGGTTCAGCTCCAGCGAGAGGGACAGAGCGTTACGGAAGTGGGCAACGTTGAGGCCGACGAAGCGTTTCGAATCGTTCAAAAGCTCGCCGAGCGTGTCAAGTTCGTCGCTGAGATCCCGACCTCGCTTCCGAATGGATTCCTGCTCTTCTTCAACTCGCTTTCGCTCTTCGGATTCAGCAGTAACGTTAGTGATTTGTTCCGCGATCCCGGCGCGAATACCGCCCGAGAGGAGATCTTCTATTCGCTTCTCGAGAACCGGAGAAAGACTTCCAAGCTCTTTTTTGATGTTCTTGGTTTTTTCAATGAGTGTGCGGATTACGTTGTCTTCAGGGCGTTGCGTGTATATAAAGTAGTGGCAGCGCACTTCCTTCTCGCGTTGCAGCTTCCGGTCAATGCGGCCGTTGCGCTGTTCCATACGGCTGGGGTTCCAGGGAACGTCGAAATGGAACAGGTCAGCGCAATAATTCTGAAAGTTGACACCTTCGCGCGCGGCATCGGTCGCGATGAGAATTCGAAGTGGGTCCTTTTCGGGTGAAGCGTTGAAGGCGAGCTTGATGGCATCAAGGCGCTGGCGTCCCATGCCTCCGTGAAAGGTGGCAATGCGCTCGCCGATTCGGTCGGTTTGGGCGAATTCGGATTGGAGTTGCTGTTCGAGGTAACGTTTGGTCTCGGTGTATTCGGTGAATATGAGTACCCGGCGATTGTTCCAGCGGCCCGTGTCATCCAAGAGATTGACACGAATCCAGGTGGCTAGCTCTTTTACACGTTCGTCGGGAACTCCGCGGCAGCGATCGGCGATTGCAGCCATTTCTTCAAGGAGGGATAATTCCGGGGGCGTTGGAGGCTCTGTTCCGCCGCTTCGCTTGCTGGCCCGGAGGACAGCGGCCTCGAGTTCTTCAGTTACTTGCTCTTCGGGGAGTTCAGCGCGGTCGTCGTCCGGACCGGGCGCGTCGAGATTGAGGCGTTGCTGTTCGTCGAAGTGTGCGGGAGTCTTATCGTTTAACCCTCTTCGATGAACTCGAAGGGTAGAGGCGAACGCTTCCAGCGATGAGAGCAAGCGTTTCTGCAGAGTGCAGATGACAAGCGACGATGCGGTCTGTTGCCCGCGCGTGGCCTTGCTCATCCTTCGTTCGCGAAGCTCACGATATTCATTGAGCAGCCGCATCAACTTCAGTTCAGGCGCGTCTCCCGGCAGATTAGAGATATCGTGCTGTTTGACGATGCGTTTTGGAAGTCCCAGGTTAGGGACGAGTTCGCGCAGTTCGTCCTTTAGGCGGCGGACCATTACCTGGTCCAGGAGCTTCGGGTTCGTAATCTTCTCGCCACGAAAGAAACGTTGCGGATCGAGCATTGCGAGCAGGGCTGAAAAACTGTTCGAATGGCCGTTGTGCGGCGTGGCGGAAAGGAAAAGCCGGTGCTCAAAGAGACCGGTCAGCTCGCGGATAGCTCGCGTGAAGTCAGAATCGACAGCGTACCGCGACGACGTGGCTGGAGCAGCGTGGTGGGCCTCATCCAGAACCATCATGGAGCCCGATCTGCTTTCCTGAAGCCAGTCGCGAAGAGGTTCTCCATATTGTTCATCACGCAGCAGAGCATGAGAAATGATGAATCGCGAATGAGTTTTCCAGGGGTTGATCCCGTAGCCTCTTTCGCGACGGCAACGGATGACATACTCACGATCCAAAATGACGAACGTCAGACCGAAACGCACTTCCATCTCGGTCTGCCACTGCGTGATTACCGACGCTGGACACGCGATGACGATTCGCTTCACCTTCTGCCGCATGATCAGCTCGCGGAGGATCAGCCCGGCTTCAATGGTCTTACCGAGGCCAACGTCGTCAGCGATGAATAGATTGACCCGCGGAAGGTGCAGAGCTTTGCGGAGCGGCTCCAGCTGGTAGGTCATCACCTGAATACCAGCGCGATGCGGTGCTTGAAAGAGCTTGGGGTTAGTGGAGGTGACGAGATTCCAGCGAATCGCGTTTAGGTAAGCGGCGAATTTGTCGGGGGCGTCGAAGCCGCGGCTCGCAACATTGTTCCAAAGACTCGCTTCGAGGATAGTTGCGTCGACTTCACGCTCCCACAGCACGGAGAGGCGCTCGCCCTGGGCATCGTCATCCAGGCACGAGAGATCGACGAGAGTCTGCTCCCATTTCGTGTCGGTAGGCGCTTCGACGCTTTCCACCAAATATCTTCTTGATCGGACCTGGACGACCGCGCCGGGTTGCAGCCCGCAGGATATAACCGCCTCGTTTTTAATAGCTTGAGTGTTCAATCTTCGTTTTGCCGAGGACGTAGTATTTCTACTGAGACTTACCTAACGTATCAAATTGAGTCCGGCGCGGACCCATCGTTACGTCAGGCCGATCAGCTTAAACTGCGCTCTGAGGCGACAACTTGTTTCGATGCCGAGATCTATCCTTGCCGATTGACGTTTGCTACATTCCATCAGTAATAGTTCACGAAATACGAGAACTGTTGCAGTTATGCTATACCAAAGAAGAAGGATCAGACAGTTGCCGAGGACCAAAGGACGTGATCGCTTATCTATCGTGCTACGAACGGGCGGCGATCTCGTCTCGGTCAGTGATGCAGCAGCCGCACTCGCAACCGACCGTCCCGCTGCCGCCAAGCTGCTAGCCCGTTGGCAGCGGCAAGGCTGGCTTTCACGTGTGAGGCGTGGGCTATATGCACCAGTTCCGCTGACCTCCTCGCCTTCCGACCAAGTAGTCGAAGATCCCTGGATGCTGGTACCAGAGATATTTGAGCCTGGTTATGTTGGCGGTGCCAGTGCAGCTCATCATTGGGATCTGACGGAACAGTTGTTCCGCACGATTTTTGTGTATACGGCGACCGCCGTACGACGTGTACGCCAGGAAATCCACGGTACCAGTTTCACTGTGCGGCATATTGCGCCTAACAAAATCTTCGGAACCAAGCCGCTCTGGCGGGGCCGAACCAAGACACAGGTTTCCGACGTTCACCGCACGATAGTGGATATGCTCGACAACCCGGCAGATGGCGGAGGAATCAGGCACGTTGCAGATTGTTTCGTGGCTTATTTGAAACGCAGCGACGCCGATCCCAAGCGCCTCATTGCGTACGCCGAACGGGTTGGGAACGGAGCAATTTTCAAACGCTTAGGTTTTCTCACTGAATGGGCTGGGGGACCAAACGCCTTGGTGAAGGCATGCGCGGTGAGGCTTACAGAAGGTGCAGCGAAACTCGATCCGGCCTTACCCTCGCCGCGGCTCATCCGCCGATGGCATCTCTGGGTTCCGGACCGCTGGAAAGTGCAGGGGACCGCCGGTGATTGAGCGATCCGAGCTCTTGGAGGTTGCCACCGATCTCTCTCTCAGTCCTGACGTTGTCGAGAAAGATTACGTCCTCGGTTGGCTCCTTGCCGGCATCTATGCCCACGAGGAGCTTGCCGAAAAGTGGATCTTCAAAGGCGGCACGTGTCTCAAAAAATGCTACTTCGAAACGTACCGCTTCTCGGAGGATTTAGATTTTACGCTCACCGACGAGACTCACCTGGACGCGGACTTCCTCCGCGCCGCGTTCAGCAGTATTGCAGAGTGGCTCTATGACGAGATCGGTTTGGAAATGCCCGCTGATCAGCTCCGTTTCGAGGTCTACCGTAACAAGCGTGGAGGCATGAGTGGGGAGGGACGCATTTACTACAACGGGCCGCTTCGCCGTGCAAGCAGCCTTCCGAGGATAAAACTGGATTTAACTGTTGATGAAGTCCTTGTGCTGCCGCCGGTTTCACGACTTGTCGGTCATCCTTATAGCGATCTCCCCGAAGGCGGAATCACTGCTCGTTGCTACGCCTATGAAGAAGTTTTTGGAGAGAAGGTTCGCGCGCTTGCCGAACGGACGCGGCCGCGCGATCTTTACGATGTAATTAATTTGTTCCGGCATGGCGAGTTCAAGCCCGCAGCAGCAATCATTCTCGATGTGCTGCGGCAGAAGTGTGCTTTTAAGGGCATACCTGTGCCAGGTTTCGACACGATCGCGCGCGCGACGGACGAACTTGTGGCGGATTGGCAAACCATGCTTGGACATCAACTCCCGGCGCTACCGCCGTTCGAAATGTTTTGGGGAGCTCTACCAGACTTTTTTGCGTGGTTGGTAGGCCCAGCCATAGCGTTGACGCCTCCGCTCGCACCGCCCCTCGGTGCCAATGAAGAAGTCTTTCGTCCGCCAGTCGGATTCTTACGTCGCCAGGGATTCGCAGGCTCTTCATTTATAGAAACGATCCGATTCGCGGCCGGAAATCGGCTCTGTGTGGACCTCACCTATCAGGGGAGTGTAAGGCGAATCGAACCATACTCGCTTCGCAGGACAGCCGCAGGAGACATTCTGCTGTTTGCTGTTCGCAACGACAACACTGAGGTGCGGAGCTATCGACTTGATCGTGTACAAGGGGCACAGATTACGAGTCACAGCTTCACGCCACGCTACGTAATTGAATTAACTCCGGTGGAGCTTGGTGCGATACAGCCGCTAAGCCGAGCAGTCGGGATGGGGACCGATTTCGGCGGGTTGAGCAAACTCGGGTCTCCCTCGCTTCGCAGGCGGCCACGCGTACCACTGGGATCACGCGCAAAAACGGGCCCGGTTTACGTGTATCAATGCGGATATTGTCAGAAAAAGTTTCGACGGTCAAAGCGCGACGCCCGCCTGAATGAGCACAACACACCGGATGGATACCGCTGCCCAGGACGAACCGCGTATCTCATAGACACCAAATACTGATTCGGCGTGGAAGCCAGGTTCCTCCAGGGCACCTCCCTGAGAAATTCATGCACGGTCAATCTCTATGCAGCTGTGTGGCGATCAGCTCGCGTCGTGAATCAAAGTTGATAATTTGGAAAAATGCGTCTCCGCGCGCCGCTATGGCTCCTTCGGGGCAACTCCGCCGACCCATTTCTGCGCTGCGGGGAACTCCAGAGCAGTAATCCCTCGACTGGCACGTTCTGGCGATCCGAGCGCATGTCGAGGTTTAGGAACGGCAGGTGGTGCTCGATGCAATCCTGCAACGTAAGGACGGATCATGTGCAATGCAGCGTTACTCGGTAACTCCTCATCCAATTGATACGCTTCTCACCTGGGTGAAATCCGGCGAGATTGCTATCCCCGAGATCCAGCGCCCGTTCGTTTGGCAGGCTACGCAGGTCCGCAACCTTTTGGACTCACTCTATCGGGGCTATCCCGTGGGTTACCTAATAGCCTGGCGCAACCCGACTGTAAAGCTCAAAGATGGCACGCCGTCAGCCGGCAAGCGCATCCTGATTGATGGCCAACAGCGGGTGACAGCCCTTATGGCGGCCCTTCTTGGTCGAGAGGTCCTCACCAAGGACTATGAGACTGTTCGCATCCGCATCTCCTTCCATCCGCAGGAAGAGCGCTTCGAGGTCTCCAATCCCGCCATCCGTAAAGATGTAGCATGGATCGCCGACATTGCGGAGCTGTTCTCACCTAACTCCAGAATGCTCCAAATCACAAAAGTCTATACGGCAGCGAACGTCGGAGTGGATGAAAACACGGTCTTCGAAACCCTGGAGAAGCTTCGCAAGATCGTGAACAACCACGTAGGCGTGATCGAGTTGGCCGAAGACCTGGACATCGAAACAGTCGCGGAGATCTTTATCCGCGTGAATTCAGCTGGTTCCGAGCTCAGCCAAGCCGATTTCGCCATGTCTAAGATTTCTGTTAACGAAAAATACGGTGGCAACACTCTGCGCAAAGCCATCGACTACTTCTGCCATTTAGCAATTGCACCCGATTTCCATAGAGTCATTCAAAAGAATGATGCGGCATTTGCCAAGACCGACTTCTTCTCTCAGATGTCCTGGCTGCGTAATGAAAACGGCGACGTTTACGACCCGACCTACACAGACATGCTGCGTGTTTCTTTCACAACAGAGTTCCGGCGCGGAAAAATGCAGGACCTAGTCGCCCTGCTCTCGGGTCGGAACTTCGAGACCAAGCAGTTCGAAGAAGCCGTCATCGAAGACTCGTTCACGCGTTTGCGAGCGGCGGTCCTGCGATTCATGAATGAGACGCACTTTAAGCGCTTTCTCATGATTATCCGTTCAGCAGGATTCGTCGACTCCTCAATGATCGGATCGAAGAACGCGCTCAACTTCGCCTATATTCTGTATCTGACCCTACGTGATCTGAACTTCAAGGACGCGGATATCGAGCACTTGGTTCGTCGCTGGTTCGTAATGTCAGTCCTAACTGGCAGATACTCGGGATCGCCGGAGTCCACCTTCGATTTCGACATCCGGCAGATCCACCTCCAAGGTATTTCGGACTACGCCCAAAACCTTATCCGAGGCGAACTCTCAGAAGCCTTCTGGGCGGTGGCGCTTCCTCAGGCAATGGATACTTCAGTAGCATCAAGTCCATACTTCCGCCTCTTTGAGGCCGCTCAAATCAAGATGAACGACAATGGGTTTCTGTCGCGGGATATAACTGTGCGCGAACTCATCGAAGTGAAGTCTGACGTACATCATGTGTTCCCCAGCGATTACCTAAAGAAGAGCGGGCTATCCCGTGGTCAATACAACCAGATCGCGAACTACGTAGTGGCCCAAACCGAGATCAACATAGCTATAGGTAACAAACAGCCACAAGCCTACTTCGCTGAGCTTCTGAAACAGTGCAATGGAGGAGCAAAGCGCTACGGCAACATCACCGACCCAGACGAGCTCGCTCGAAACCTACGAATGAACTGTATTCCTGACGAGCTAAACAAAATGGGCGTCGAGGATTATCCTGCGTTCCTGGCCACCCGGCGCACGCTCATGGCCCAAAAAATCAAAGCCTACTTCAACGGCTTATAAATGCGCGATACCTAGCAGTCACGTCGCCCTCAAACGCGCACTCCGTATATCACGCGTCAAACATCGCGATGAACGCCTCGATCGGGAGTACGATTGTGCCTTCTTTTGTGCCTCCTTTTCCGTTAAGCCGAGTGAAGTCCCGGCTGTGGACAGAAGATAAGCTGTTGATTTCGTGACAATGATTGACGCAGGTTCGCGCTGCTTCGCACTGAAATTCGGCTGTTAACCGGAGGCTTTCGAGATGCAATCCTTCCTCAAGGAACCCAAGAGACGCGTTTGGATCGGGTGGCTTCGAGGCCCACCTAAGTTTTACGTCAGATGGATCAGCGGAATGAGCGGAATGATCGGTATCATCGGAATCGAGAATCAATAACTTCCCTGCTCTCAATACCCCGATGCGCCCACCTTCCGCCGCCTCCATAACCAAGAGTGCTTTGCAACGCGAAGTGTTCATTGAATCAGGTGGCCCCACGTGAATGATAACGCGCGTTTATCAGGTATGCATCGCGTTTAAGTCTCTGGTGTCCAGCTACTTATAGGCATCTGTTACGACAACTGTGATCCTCTTCTCGGGAGTGGCAGTTGGATGATCTGAGCCGTAAAACGCTCTCTTTAAGGCCAAGTACGCCGGAGTGCTTGTGCCACTCGCAATAGAGCATAAGTCAGAAGTAAGTGATGACCCGACCAGTATGCAGCCCTTACTTTCGTCTGGTTCGTTTCCGATGTGAATCTGGACATTATTTCGCGCTTCTATGTCCTGAAGTTCAATCCGCCATTCATCGGGGTGGTCATAGCGCAGGACCGCCGGATACGTGCCGGCTGGGATGGAACTGATGTTTTGTTGATTGTCGTTCCAGGGACGCTCAAGGGTGTAAACTATAAGCTTTCCATTTATGGCCAAATAGCCAGACGTGCACCTTCGACCAGGATATTGACGATAGATGGTGAGTCGAAAGTCGCCAGGGCCGGTCGACGTTGTTTTTTCTCGTGTATACGTGCGGTTGATGCCCGGTCCGGTGATACGGATAGTATCTCGATCCTGAATGGAAATCCGCACTGGCACCCACCAGGTGCGTCCTTTTCCATCGCCTGCCTTAATTCGACCAGGAAATGCATTCGACGCGTAGTCGCCTTCCCACGTCACCTCCCCTGCAGGCACGTAGCCGCCGGCCAGCTTGACTGCAATTAATGTAGTTCCAATCTGTTTTACCGACGTACGCTGCCCGTCCTCGCGGAGCCAGATGCCATTCAGATCGTATTTGGGCGTTTGGGCGACCGTCGTGAAACAGACCGCGACCAAAACAAGAGCTGCGCGACCGGCTTGTGTCACATTACAAAGCATTCTCAATTTGGGGTCCCGGCAGCAACTCTGCAGAAATTTACTCTAGCGTATTGTACGCAATATCAACTTCCGAGGTCCGTCTTTCCGGTAACGCAGCATCACAAGCTATCGGAACCAAAAACATTTGGGTTGGTCCACGGTATGGTGGGGCCCAACTCAGGAAGTAACGACTTTCACCGGATCTGTTGGCGCACACGAAATCGGGGGATCGCGATACCTCAAACAATTGCTACACAGAGAAAAAGAAATCGATTTGGTGACGTACCCACGGCAGACGGTCTACACGATAACTCAGATGTCAGTTACCAACACGAAGGTTTTCCCTGAGTATGGACCACTGTTGGCCTAACATCGTTCCGCCCACTCCGAGAGCCAGAGAAGCCAGAACGATCATGGCAAGCGATGCCCTCCAGCCATCTTCCGGCGGATAATGGCGGCGGAGCTTGACGATCAGTATTTTCGTCAATATTCCATAGAGCAGAAAAAATGGGATGCTCACCGCCATGTCAATCGTGAGGCTGCGTCGGCCAACGAAATTGGCTGCCTCTCTCGGGGGCACGTCATGCGATTTGGCGATCCGGTCGATGAGGCTGGCCTGTATCGCCTCGCTGATCGCGGTGGGGCGTCGTCGCGTTAGGCTCTCCGGGCCACTTACAGTCGGAATTGCGGCCCTCGCGCCGCACACATCCACTCAGACAAGTTAATAAAACGACTGAAGTTGCTACTCTGCGGAATTGCATTGCACTTGCGACGCGGATGCGATCCCGGTTGTTCCAAAATATTCGATCACAAGTAAGCGGAACTTGGACGATTATTTACATCCCCCTGGTGCACGGATGAGGCTGTCATGAATATCCCTAGCTCGCAGCAGCATACACACGCTCCGGTTCCTCCTCATCGGAGAAGCGGTAGGTGCCGTTCGGGATGACATGCGCGTGCATGAGCGGCGATACACGCGCTAGATCCTCATCGGCGATGGTGTGGCCCGCCGCCCGGAGTTGGTTCACAATTTCGGTAATCCGCAGCGTGTTCCAGACGAGCACCGCATTCGACAACAAGCTCAGGCAGCTTGCCTTGTTCATGATTTCTTCGGCGTCGCCGCTGCGAAACTCACCCCGGTTCGCGAAGAAGAGACACCGCCCGACCAGTTCGTGCCGCGTTTCGCCGCGGTTCAACTGCAACTGAACGCGGTAGCGAAGCTCCGGATCGGAGAGGTAGCGCAGCACGAAAATGGTCTTCACCACGCGGCCGAGCGCAGTGAGCGCTCCCGCGAGACGGTCCGACGAGGATGCGTTTGCCAGCCGCTGCACGATGACATTCGCCGGTGCCGTCCGGTTCTTGAGCGACGCAGCCACGCGCACCAGGAAGTCCCATTGCTCGCGAATCAAATCGGCGTCGGCGACACCATGAAACGGCGGATTGAGGCGCACCCGTGGTCGGCCTGGCGATCCGCCTTGTAAAGGTGCTGGTCGGCCACATCGCGCAGCCGCGGCATAAAGGAATAGCCCAGCAGATAACAGAGTCCAAAGATGTGTTCCGTGAACCCGTGCGTATCCGTGTAGTGCTCGCGCAAGCGCAGGATCGTATTGTTCTCGAGAAGGCCATCGAGCACATAGAGCGCCTCGCGCGGCGAGCAGGAAATGATGCGCGTGCCGAACACCGAATACTGGTCTGAGGTGTGCGTGTATACGGTGACCGCCCGTTCGTAATAACCGAAGTAGCGCGGATAATAAGAGGCAAGCAAGGAGCTTTGCTGGATGCCAAAGCGCTGGCCGTCGGAAGAGGAAGCAATGCCTACTCCCCAAACACGGCTGAGGGGAAGCCGATGATGGAAATTGACCAGCGCGGCATTGGCGGCTTTGATCGTATCCTCGCGCAGAAACCAGCGGGTTACATGCTGCAGCATATCGACGCTGATCCCTTGTGCGCTCTGGCCCATCGCAGCGATGCCGAGATTGGTGCCATGGGCGATCAGTGCCGCCAACAATGCTGGATCGAGACGTTCGGGCCGCGGTTCATATCCGCCGAGCGGCCGGAAGGCTCGGGTGAAGTGCGTCTCGCGATCGACTTCGCGTAGTAAGTCCTCAATCCTGACGCGCCGAAGGCTGGCCTCGATAAGGGCGCGTAAGGTTTTCACTTCCGGCGATACTGGCAAAGCATCGCGAACATCTAACTTGAGCCGCCCATTCGCAATCGAGGCGAACGCATTCTTGTTCATGCTGCGGCTGGCCATTTGCGCGACTTCCTCGAACTCGCGTCTTAAGCCGGCGATGACCGCGTCCTCTTCTTGAAACAGATTGAGTTGCGCATAGGCCGCACTGCGGTCCTCGGTCCACCGTTGCTGGCTGTAAATCAGGTTCGGAAAGGAGACGTGATGCCGGCTCTCTGGAAGATACAACCCTCCGGCGCGGAGAGCGTCCCGCATCGCTATGGCGAGCGCCAGTTCCCACAAGCGCCGATCTGCGCGGCCCGTCTTTTCTTTGTCCCGGCACAGCGACACGCGCCAGCCCGGCGGAACGAAATCATCCGGCGTATCGGGCGGTAGATTCCGGGTGTGATCGCGATTTAGTTCGCGCGCCAGCTCGATGGCTCCCACCAGTCGCTCCGACCCTCGCTCGGCTTGGAATGGCAGCTCCAGAAAGGCCGGTAAATACCGGTGCAGCCCGGAGTAACGTGCGCGCAGTTCGTCCTGAAGCCCGTGATTTTCCAGGCGCTCGAACTCGCGGCAATCCTCAAGCGCTCCACGCAGGGCGGATTCGTCTATCTTTCGATAGAGCGCCGCCAACGGATCGTCCGTGCGGCGTTCGAGCAGGATTTCCATAGCCGAGAGGACGGTTTGGATGCCTCGGCGGGCACGCTTGCGAAACTCGCGATGACGTTCATCGAAGGCATGGCGGCTGCGGCGCAGGAGACCTGTGATGTACTGCTCGTGCATCGCAATCAGGTGATCGAGCAGCGATTTATGCGCGTCCGTCAGAAAGCAGACCAGCATGGCCGTGCGGGTTTCCGGCGCAACCGTTTGAGTGCCTGCACGTCGTAGCGCCGTGTCAGCTGCGCTAAGTGGTCGATCACCGCAGGCGGAGTTCCGCTCAGGTCGAAGCCTGCTACGCCGAGGGTTGTGAGTTCTCGATACCGGTCCAGGTAGTCCACGAGAGAAGCGGGAGTCGCTTCGGGCGGATACTCCCGAAACCGGAACAGCAACGACCGGCTTTGACCAGGCTGCACCTCCAACACCCGTTCCAAAGCCTGCCGCGCCGATATCTCCAGGCGCGAGGCAATTCTTCCGAACATCTCTTCGCGCCCTACGGCGGCAATGGAAGCCGCGATGCGCTGGACCGTGGCCACAGCCGGCGGAACAACCTTCCAGAAGCGCAGTGCGTCCATCGCCGAGTCGAAGAGATCTTCCGGCCAGGCGCCCTGAGCGATGCGGGAGCGGAGATGTTCGTCCAACAGAATTCGCGCTTCCCCGTCGAAGGTGCGATATCTCAGATATTCCCGCAGCCGGTGTTGATGGTTTGATTCGGTAGCCTCTCGCTCAGGCTCCGGCACCGAAACGGTGGACATGAGTCCGAGCTGCCGGTTCAGATGATTCAGGATGCGAACCGGCACATCCTCGTATCGATCGAGAAAGCATCCGTACTGGCGAAGCACGCACAACTGGAGCGCAAAACGTCGGCGATTGTCGTCTCCGCGGCAGCGCAGCACTTCCGCGTAGTCAGCCTCCGACAGCGTCCAGTTCCGGGCAAGTTCCTCCTCGCTCGGATCTTCCGGTAAGGTCAGCCCCTTTGCCGTGGTCGTTCAGGCATCGACGTTATAAGAACTTTGTTCCACTTCAGCAGCTAAATCTTCTTCGGATGGCAGGGCGTAAATCGCCGTCGTGTCGAGAGCGACTCGTGCCCCAGCAAGGTTGCCAGTTCGACCAGTTTGCCGGGATTCTGTTTGAGATATCCCAAGGCAAAGGTATGCCGCAGCGTGTGGGCGGAAACTGGAATCCGGCTGAGATGGGCGCGGCGCGCCAGTTCTGTAATCAGCGATTGAATCGAACGGACGAAAAGAGCGGCCCCGGTCTCGGATAAAAACACCGGATCTTGAGTGCCGGTTTCCTGGCGCTCGTCCAAATAGCTTTGGAGCGCCCGACGGGCTGTGGCGTTGAGCGGCACGTAGCGTTCTTTATTTCCTTTGCCGCGGAGGCGCACTTTGCCTTGTCGCGCGTGGATCTCCAAGTCCTCAATGCGGAGAGCGGACGCTTCGCTCACCCGCAGCCCCGCCTGTAACAGCAACTGCACAATCGCGTAATTGCGGCGTGCGAGTGACCGGCGGGATTGGCCGGCCACGCGCAAAAGCGCCTGCACCTCATCGGCGAGCAACCCCTTCGGGCGCGTGCCTCGCACTGCCCGAGCGAGTTTCATTTCAGCGCTCAGTTGCTCCGGAGTTTGCCGCTCGTGTGTGCCCAACGGCAAAAGCGGCGCAGCGCTTCGAGTTTGCGATTGACGCTGGCGGGCCTCAACGATCGTTCGCGACTCAGATATTGGCGGAAGTGGGCAAGATCGCTTCCAGTCAATTTTTCCAGCGAGTGGCCTTGATACCAGGCGGCGAACTGGCCAAGATCGCTGCGGTAGCCGCGCACCGTGACCGCGGCCGCGTCCTCGCGCGCGAGCGACTTCAAGAACGCGACTAACCAGGGATGCTCGCCCGACTTCGCTGGGCGCGGCGGTATTTCACGCAAGGTCAACCCCCGGGTTAGCACCCGGGTTTGTTGCGTACAATACGGCCAACATGGCAGCAACATAGCATGAAATCGGTATTGTACGCAGGAATTTTACGCAACGTTCCCGCTTCAGGCAGCTTTTGACCGCTTCCTTACTCTAAGCAGGCCAAAACGGGGTCCTTAGAGTAAGTTTCTGCACGAATTCTGCCGGGACCCCAATTTGCACGATCCTTTCACGCGTATTCGAACGGTAGGGCGGGACGCAACATCTTGACCTGTGCATTTGGATTCGCGAGATGTTGATCTTTAACGATTAGACTTCTAGAATGGCTCCTTCCCTCGGCAGAGTGCGACAGCGTGAGCCAGCGCCTTGGCGAGGCGGCCCGAGAGCTCCTGATCGGTTCCGGACCAACCCCAATTATCGTCGCTAAGATCGCCGTGGTCCGTATGCACGCGGATAACTTTGGAACTCGCCTCGAGAGTGATCTGGTATATCGGGGCGTTTGGCGCAAGGGCGCCTTTTCTCAACG
The DNA here is from genome assembly GCA_963762495.1 of uncultured Acidobacteriaceae bacterium. GTDB lineage: Bacteria > Acidobacteriota > Terriglobia > Bryobacterales > Bryobacteraceae > Bog-105. Next base: position 149,396 of record CAVXKZ010000004.1, on the reverse strand, counting down.
CTCCGAGTCTCTTGGTTTGCGTCGTTATTATGGAAATCCGTCCGAGCGGTATTTGACCCGCAAACGCAGAGGTGTCAGTACCCCGCCTGGGACCGCCGCTCGGCAACTCAAATGTGTCCACGTCTTCCACCGTATTACTCGCTCGGAGATAGCACCCCATTCCGGTCACAGTGTAACTTACACTGACGTTCCCGGTCACCGATGAGCCTACTGCCTCATTTATGGTTTGTCTATAGGTGTAAGACCAACCGAGGGTCGGAAGATTCCGGCTGAGCCAATCCAGTGTCTCTTCGAGGGTTGCTGATTGATGAGAAGAATCATCCTGAACAAGGGTTGGAAGGTCGCCACACGCAAATGTCACCAGCAACTCCGGCGAGTCGGCCTTGCGGCTGAACATGGAAACCACCTGCCTGTTCGATCCGTTCGGCGACTGACTATCCGATGCCAGAAATCGCTCGCCGACAATCAGTCTGTTGATCGCAGCGGTATCCCCGGAACCGTCCCAGTGCTGGTCGAAACCCTCTGCTCGGGCGTAGAAATAGAAGTACGGATTTGTCGAGTTGACATGAGTGCTAACCGTCTGCCCCGGCGCGATGGCCCACCATCCCTGCGTCACCCGGACGTTGTTCGTGTTGACGTAATTGATGACCACGGCCAGGCTGGCGCCGCATGTGTTATTTAGCGAAACGTGATATACCTGCTGTGCGGACGCGCCGAAGCCGGTCGCGAACAACGAAGCTAGGAGCGCGGCGCCAATATGATTACGAAGCTGTCGCATGCTCAACAACGTTATCTCGACTTGTAACCTTCATCATCTGCTCTCTTTCACTGATAAAGCCGTTACCAAGTGACACAAAAAGAAGAAATGGACCAACTCTCCCATCAATTCGCCAAGCCCGGCATTAGCGCCCGTCAGCTTGCGCTGCGTAGAAGTCGGCCATCGCGTTCCAAAATTGCTTTAATTGATGGTTCCCGAACGTGGCATCCGAGTTTGCAAAGATTCTCGCATCCGTGGCAAGCGAGTAGAAGACAGTTTTGTCTACAGCAGAAAACGAGTTGGCTAACTCCTCCCAGTTTGATTGAAGAATGGAGACCGCCGCGTGAGGCGCGCTATTCTCACCGATGAGACCGATCAGTGGACTCCACGCCAGCAGGTCCTTGGTGTAACCTGCCAAACGTAACTTCTCTGATTCATGTTTCAGGAGATCAAGGCTCGGCTTATCCAATCGGATTCCTGTAATGTCCGGCCTCGTCTTTCTCGACGGAGAGCCGGGATAGGACAGATGGGCGCTGTCGAGACTGGTCTCTGCTAAAACGGTAGGCTTGCCAGCCCCATGGCACGTGTAAGAATTTCCTTTTTCGCCAGGCTTCATTAATCCCGTTGCCACACGCTGTGGTCCCTTTGGCGTCTCAAAGACAACGTATCCACGCAAATACATCGAACCAGACGCATTCTGGATGTCCGTCTCGATGCTGTCAGAAGTGCCGCAACGCGTTCCGTGTCTGACGTCGGTTATTACCAGGCAATCGGAGCCTGAACATCTCGGATTTTGTGCCGCAGCCGCACCCAAAAGCAGCAAAGCTGCACACCCGCCACAATGGTGAATCACCCACCTCGGGAGAATGATCCGGTTGGCGTTAAGGCTCATGATACTCAACATCTATCTGCGCATTTTGCTATCAACACTTGATTTTCTCGATCGGATACTTTCTGGTCAGCCGTCCTTCGCACCCCTATGCGAAAAACCTGCTGGGGCTCTCTCCGATTAGTAAGTCGTAGTGCCGACGGCTTTAACGGAATAACAAGAGTATGGAATTCTGGTCGTGTAGTGTGCGTTCGGTGACCCACTGACGAGAACGTCATGAGCCTTGTAGTAAGGTGGGTCGTTGTTTTCTGCACTGAGGTAGCGAACCGTCACATCTTTAATTTTGTGAGACACACTCTGGTCATCCGTTGGCCTAAGCTCAAGCAGACAACTTCTAGATAGTAGGATTTGCTCGGCTATCCATCGGTATTCGATACGACTGTCAACCCCGTGGCTCGTCTCCGAGCCGTAAATAGTCGGGTGTTCCCACTCGCTCCAACCGTCATGCGCAGCGCCGGTGGAACCCGCGGTGAGTATGCAGCATATGATGGTGATTAGTTTCATGGGCATCGAATACATCCTGTTCATCTTGAGCTCCTTGCAATCTTGAAGCGCGGGGTCGCTGACTAGCAGCCGATGGCCTAGCGATAGAAACTCCCGCCTTGCCGGTGCCCAATAGCATATAACAAATAGTCCCTAGCGCCTCGCTTGGCGGAGCGCCCCAGTCAAATCGAGATCCTCTCCACAATATTCCTGGTGATCCGCTTCTGTCTTCGATCGTAGAGCCGGGTCGTGCGCGGATCGGCGTGGCCGGCCAGGCGCTGCACGTCTTCGAGCGGGACGCCTTGTTCGAGCAGATCCGTGATGGTGGCGACGCGGAAGGAATGCGGCGAGAGGCATCCGGGCAGACCGGCCGCTCGGAGCCGCCGCTTCATCATGCGGCAGACGTCGTTGACAGGGAGACGCGTCGCGCTGAGGTGGCCGGTGCGCCCCAAAGCGCTGCGGAACAGGGGCGCGTCCTTCGGAGCATTGCGAAGATCGGCTGCGTCCAGGTAGGCAAATAGAAACTGTTCGAGGTCGTGGCGCACGAGGATTTCGCGCGACTTGCCGCCTTTTCCGTGAAGTGCAGCATCCACTGTTCGCCGGCGTGGTAGAAGTCGCCGCGCCGGAGTTTCATCACCGCTCCCGCACGCGAGGCGGTATAGATGAGGATCGCGAGGATGGCCCGGTCGCGCAGGCCCACGGCGGTCGCAGATTCGACCGATTGGAGCAACTGCCGCGCTTGCGCGATCGTGATCTCGGGCGTTTTCCCTTCCATCACTTGATAGCGTTCGCCGCGCACGGAGAGCGCCGGGTTGAGAACGATGGCGTGCCGGATGACCAGGCCGTCGAAGAAGTGGCGCAGAGCGGCCAGGTATTGTTCGCGGCTCGCGATGCTCGTTGCGTCCCGCAGTTGATCGAAGTAGCGGCCGACATCTCGCGGGGTAATGCGCTCGAGGGCGATTCCCTGCCCTTCCGCCCAGCCCAGGAACTTTCGCACCGCGGTCAGGTAGGCGGCGCGGGTATGCGGGTTGCGGACGGTGCCAAAGAAAAATTCGCCGGAGGCGAAGACGGCCGCCGGGCCGGCGCGCTGGACGATGGCGGGCAGGAGCTGCGGCTTCGTATCGGAGTGGCCTGGAAGGCGGAATCCGGGGGGAGGAGGTCCATGGGCTACGGTTCAGGATAGCGCATAATAACGTCCTTTATCATTCATCTATCATTCATCGTGACCCACTGACGTAACGTCGCCGGAGGAGTCCAGGTACCTGGGGCCGTGATTCTCCGTAAGTTATACGTAAGATGGATCAGCGGAATGAGCGGAATCAGCGGTATCGACGGAATGCAGAATCAATAACTTGTCTGTTCTCAAAACCCTCACCCGGCCCAACTCCCGCCGCCTCCACCAGCCCGTCGACCGGGGCATATCTTCGACATTTCAATATTGACCTAGGTCTTGGGAATGTCTCGGGTTCTCGCACTGGTGCGCCGCCGGGAAAAGGGTGTTTTGCACAAAAGTTGGACAATCTGCCACGCCATAGCTGCAACTCCAACAAACAGTTCGATTCGTTCGCCAGCGCATTAGGGTCTGCAAAACCTCGATTCCCCAGTTCGATCCTGGGCCGCGCCTCCACACCTTTTCTTGCAATTACTTACGGGTGCGGCTCACGTCCGAAGGCAGAGGTCTGCTGACACCGCAAAAGCGGGCAGAATTCATCTGTTTCCACCCTCAATTGTTCTCTTAATTGCATGAGGAGCATTCCGAGCATGTTCTTACCGTCGCCCTTCTTTCCGATGCCCCAGAAGGCATCCATTCTCGACGCTTCGATAAGGACCGCCTCTCCGGTATCCAAAAGAGCTCGCCATAGCCAACAGCGCTCTTTTCGATCAAACTTAAGTCCTAAGACTGTGCGCATGCGCTCGACTTTCACTTCATTCCACTTGGGCCGAACATCGTACCAGGGTAGCGAGTGCGCGGCGATGGCACAGAGGCGAGGATAGGGCGGAGATACGAGCCAATCCGCCACCTCCTGCAGCATGGGCTTCCCATATTGGTAGGCAGCCTCACTCGTGTCAAAATGCCTCGCTTTCCGGAACAAGTGTCCGCTTTCGTCAAGTTCGTCCGGGAGACGGAGAGGAACCTCAAGCCGATACAGATTGCTCAAAAACCCGAAACGCCCGCATGCTCGGTAGAACCGCCTCTCCGAGGTTAACAGGGTCGGGGTCGTCGTGGGACGAGGGTCGCGGTTGATGCAACTGGGATCAGTCACTCTCAGTAATACGGCCCAGTCGAACAGAAATTCACCATGATTGACGCTGAACTCGTTCCGGAAGGATGATTCGAGAGTCTATCGAAAGTCACCTCCAATCGGGAGGCGCCGCTTCCGCTCCTCTCTCCCACGTTTCAGGATTTCAGGTTTGCAGATATAGCGAGCGCTTTCCGTAAGGACAACCACATCACGGGGATAGAGCGCGCAAGTGCATCCGCCCGCTCGTCTGGAGCTCCAGTTCGCACTCCGGCGGCTAATCAAGGTAATCGTTGCTCAACAGTTTGAGCTAGATGCGTGCCCATCGCTGACATCTGCGATTTCGCCATTATCCCTCTCTTCCAACGTGCTTGGCTGGTACAACGCCGTTTCGGGGCCTCGCAGAGTTCAATGGGCAGCGGAGATTACCACCCTTTTCCCGATGGGTAGAAAACCCCGTCGACTCAGATGAGACAGGACCTGATCAAATGTGCCAATGGGTCGTACCCTGAAAACGGCGGCTGAATCACTTGTTCTATTCGCAACCCACTTCGCACCCGGGAATGCGCCGCGCAACGGCCCATTCCTCCAGCTGCCGTCATCAGCCAGCACGACTACCGATTCGTCGACGTCTGGCGGGTCATAAGGAAACCATGGCTGGCTGGCGTGCCTCATCCAGGTCAAAGCCACATTGAGATCGCATCCGGCTGTTTGTATGTAGTAGCTGATGGGCCTCGACTGCATTTCCTGGAGCAAGGGGCGGGAATGATCAATCAGCGCTGCCTCTATATCTTCCGGCGGCCGGGAGACAACATCGAGAAAACCCGGGTATTCCTGATGTGGCGACAGCTCTTGGTTTCTTTCGAAATCATCGAGGATGATTTCGAGATCGTCGTCAGAAATGAGCGCCCTCGAAAACGGGCAGGGGTCAACGGCCATCCCAGCACGAGAGTTTCTGGTAGCGATTTCCTCCAGCACTGTGATAGTCGCTGATTGGTCTTTGTATGCGCTCCGGACGCAGTTCAAAATCAGCTGAAGCGTGCCATCCCGGATACGATAAAAAATGCGCTGAACCTCCAATTGTGCTCGGTTCGAGTAAGCCTCCGCGACGCGTAAGCCGTCGGTTGGCAAAACGTGACTTCGAAGTTCCCCCACCCGCGAGTGCAGTCGCCTCAGTTGCCTTCCGCACGGCGTCCAGGGAGCCGACGCGAAAAAGCGCGACCAGCCAGAGAGGTATTTCAGCTTCTGCGCAAGTCGCCTGTACTCCTCCGCAGAGCGGTGCAATTCACGTTCTGCGGCCTCGATTGCGTCGTCACGCCGCTTCCTTTCTGACGGCACCGCATCTATCGCGCCCTGCATCTTCGCCTCTTTCCGCGCCAGAGACTGAAGCCAATCATTCCATCGTTCTCTCAGGCGTTTCTCGGCGTCACAGGCTGCCTTTGTGAGCCCTGCGGAGCCCTCTATTCCCCAGTGAATCTCGGCCCAGCGTTCGGCTGAAACGGCGGGCGGCGCTGAGATAGCTATCAATCTCTCGATTCGGGAAAGATCGGATCTGGCTTTAACGAAACGCTGACGCGCTTCATCAGTGTTGACATCGCATAAGAAGTGGACAGCTTCGGCAAATGCCGTGTCGAATTCCCGGCGCACGGTCTGGATATTCGCCGGATTCGGATCCTCCTCGTCGAAGTCAGACATATCGATCAGGAACGCCGCAATGCGAGAGACGAAGTCAATACACGTAGATGCCGCACCAAGATAGTACCTGTCGATTTGCTCCAGCTCAGCCCGAAAGCTCCGCAGGAAATCCTGCATTCCATGTCTAGCGCTCGATCGGCCCTGCTTTCGAATTCCCGGGAGCGACCCGAAAAAGCTGGACAACGCCGTCCTTTGACGTGCAAGGAAGCCCGAGATGTTGTCGGAAGAGAAGTCCGGAACGCTTTTGTCCCAGCCCTTCCAGATTCGCTCTTTGCCGGGAGTCAGAGCAATGTCCTCAATCAATTTTTCACAGGCATCGGCAACCTCCCGTACGCTCTTCGACATGCTTTCCATGTGCACTTCACGGGCTCGAAGGTAACGTCGGCGTATCAGGCGCGCCAAATACCTGGCACTCAGGCACGCCACGATGTCCGCCCGCGACACCGACAGTTCGGCAAAACCGGCGCACAAATGCAATGGTCGCGCTGCCATAATGTCGAAACTCGAGGCATAGCTTTCAGGAGTTACGGATACAGCTGCGTACAATAAGGCGGCAAAAGCTTCACAAGCAGCTTCTGGGAGGGATAGGCCCAATGAGTTCATGCTGGTGAACCACCAGCAATAATCGGCGGCCCCGAGGGCGCTCTGGAACGCTTCAATGTACTCTGTTGCAGCACCCGTACTTGAAACCGGGGATCCTTCAGACGATTGCTTAAATGGTTCACGTAACGATTCAGGTGAAGGCGGCAGGTAAAACATGCATTCGATTGTGCGACGCCCTCCGATACGCCGATCAGCTACTAATGCGGATTCCTCTATAAGGTCGCCGAGTGCGGCTGGTGATATTTCGCCATACTTCCCGAGCACGACCATTCTGAGTGCAAACATGTAATTCGCAGGATTCGTCACGTTGGGATTTGCGATTGACAGAAATGACCCCACGGCTCGCTCAAGTGAGAGGTCTTCATCGGCCAGCTCATCATCAACGGTCAGGGAGCGGACCGTTCCGGAGGTGCGGGCTTCGAGAAAAATCAAATTCGACGCACGCCTCTTTCCGGCGAATTTCGCTAATTCCCGACCAATCGCCACGCCTCCTGAACCGGCACAAAGAACTATGCACGAGGAATGCGAGTGCATATCGTTCAGGAAGCGCGGGCTCTCATCGGGGCCCGGTGCTCACCAGCCCCAAGACGAAGCGATTCACGGTACAAAGCCTCAACAAGCGGGCGGTCCTCCATGGAAAGGAGGCTTTGCATGAGCAGGTCGATCAGTTTCGATGCTGAAGCTGTATACGCGCCGAGATCCGGGCAATTCCCGGTTGCAAAGGCTCTCTCCGCGGCGGCACATAGCTCCGGCTCAGCAGCGAGAGCTTCGTAGGCTGCGGTATAGCTTCTCCATTCGTAGCGCTTGTTCGCGGTAAACGCAAGCTCCGCCGTACCTGTGTGAATTACGTTAGCCGCCAAGCAACGTGCGAAAAATCTCACCAGTGCGGGAACAAACGAGTGGTCTACAAATTCAAACCAGCCAACCCACCACCTGTCGAGGTGAGAGAGGACGCGCTTTTCCGGGGACGCTTCGCAATAGCTGCGCCACAGCTCGTCGGCTCGTGTCAGAGCGAAAAGGGGCAGCCCGGCCCGGATTTGAAGAAAAGTGTTCTGGTCCCACCGACCGTTATCGACCTTGCCCAGAGAAGAATAGCGGGCTGTTGCGGTACTGATTTCTCCCGAAAGTACATCGACGCTTAGCACTTCAAGCAGGCCGTGTTCGGGCCGGCGGTCGATCGGCATTTTGCTTAGATTAAAGCTCCACGACGGAACGGAGAAGCGGCGTAGCTCCGAGAGATACATTTCCGTCTTAGCGGAAAGGAGCGTCGTGGCGGAATACTCGCCGCGAGGCTGGCAGGCTGCCGCGAATCTCGCGGCGGAATACTCTGCAATTCGCGAGACCAGGTCCGAACCACTGCAGAGGAGGCCGACCTCGGGCTGGGCGGCGAGGAATTCATGGGGAGCTGGCGGCAACTCAGGCAATTCTTCGGCGCGGATATAACGCGTGGCTGGGCCTGGTGGGAGCTCCGCTCTGTCCTCAGCCGCCTTCAGTCTTTCCTTAACTGCTGAAAGATTCTCTATAGCGGACTTGCACTGATCACGCGCTTCCAGCAATTTGTCCACGATAGAACCGACGGCGTCGGCCGCCGCCTTTCGGATCTCCCGTCGATACAGATCGGGAAGCAGTTGGTCGTTTAAACTCTTCTTCAGTGCCCACGCCGCCTCGATGCGCCGACGTCGTTTGTTCCACCGACTATCGAAGGCTTCATCCAGGCCTTGGAGAGCCTGTCTGATTTTTTCCCTTGGCTCGGCGCCCGTTCCGCCGCGGATCTGCTCCTGAAGCTCAGAGAGTTCCCGGCTGAGGCGCTCAATTTCACACCGGGCCGGGGTTAGCATCCCGGGACGCCTGCGCGCGCCGTCCATGAGTTCGCTCACCAGGCGCGCTGTCATTTGGGTCAGATCATCAAGGATGTTTCCAGCATCTGCCCGTGCGCGAACCTCGGCCGCCGCGACACCGCCCCTGACGATATCTTCAAGCGTGGAGCGTCCCAGTGAAGGCGAGTGTTCGAACTCGAAGATCGAGATTTCCAGGATTGCTGGAAAATCCACGGCTTCGCATTCCGCCACTACTTTTCGCACCCGGTCCATCAGTTCTGTCCGAGGATAATCAGAACCTTCCATGAGCGACTCTATTAGCGATATTTCAAACTTTCGTTTTGCCGCGGAGATCGCGCAGGCCGGGATCTCCAGTGATGCAACCCCGAAGCTCGCGTAGATCGCGCGCTTTCCGTGGATAGGATCCTGAACCTGGAGTTGCGGGATCAGGTTATGGAGTATTCCGCGGACGTGCGCGCCAAACCCTGAGGAAGCCATCAGGTACGGCAGCCAGGCCATTTGACGCCCAAGTTGCTGGATATTACTTTCGGTATCGAAGGACTCGCCTATGCTGTCTATGAGAAATACCTGATCAAACGGCGAGCGATCGATACGCAAACTGTAGTTCTGGCCAAAACGAATATTGATGTCCGCCTCGCCTTCCGACAGGTACTCGAGTTCCTTCAGCGCGGCGTAAGCGTTCGTCTGAACCATAGCGGTTCCCGGAAGATGCCTGAAAGCACCGGGAAGCAGCAAAACACCGAAAATGCGGACGCCCGGGGCATCGCGAAGCTCCTCGCGGATCAGACGCGCTACGTCTAACGTAATCCCGCTGCCGGTGCCGCCGCACAGAGATGCCAACACATAGACTTCTATTGAGCCCTGATCGTCGATGGACTCGCTTTTGCTCATCTCGCGAAGTCGCCCACGATCGGTCAGGCGCGAAATGCAGTTGCGGAGTTGCTTTAGAAAATGGCTGGCCTGGGCGTGAAGAGCCAATCTTCCAACGGAACGTATCTGGGCGGCACCATGTATGACCGAGTGGATCGGGAAAGAAGAAATGCCGGGGAACCATTCGAGCAAGTGGGCGTTTTCGGGGTTCCGCAGAACGTCAGTCAGATCGGACACTACGAGGCGGGCGAATTCAAGTTCGTTGAGCGCTGCATTGGCGAGTTCCTTGGGAGCTTCTGTGTCGACTCCGAACAGCCCGATGTGCGGGGGCACCTCGCCCGCGAACAAAAGTTTGAGCTGGAGAAGAGCTTCAACGCCCGTTCCTCCGAGCCCTGCTACGAGAATTCGTGGTTGATTGGTCATCTGATTCGTCCCTGGTTGTGGTATCTAAATATTCCGGCTGGAGTTTCGATAATGTCGCCGGAACTCAGCCTGAAGTCTTCCCCAGGTTTAACGGGGACTGCCTTCGGAACACTAGGCCGATTGACCTTAAGCGTCCCCCTCAGCGAGTAGATCCTGTGACTGTCGCCATCTCGCGAGATCCGAATCGCAGGGGATACTTTGGGATATTCGATATCGCCTGTGAGTGGGATGCTCTCTCCACCCGCTTCCAAGGTCGCTACGGGCCGTTCTTTCGGCCGGCTGCCCCGCCACAGAATGAAAAGAAGAAGCAACAGCAGTACCACTCCGGACACGAGCTCAATCCAATTGCTCGAACCCCACGCCAAAGCGCGGCGGAAACGTTCAGCGAGAGTCGGCACGACGGAGTAGTAAGCCCTGATGGAAACCGCCGCCGATCCGGTGGGCTGTAGGGTCAGCTGGAAGTCATAAAGACCATCGGCAGCATCCTCCGGAACTCCAGCCGTTAATTCCACGCGCTTGTATTGCTGAGGGCCGACGTCCATGAGACCAGCCGGACTCGCGCGTACCTGATGGCCCGAGTGCACTCCATGTGTCTCGATACGCAGAGGAGTGGCAACGTCGCTCAGGATGTCGATCGGATACGGTGCGCTGGTCGCGCCGCGATTTATGGATCCCAGATCAATATCGCCAGAGCTGCCCTTCATTTCCCGCTCTTTGAGCTTTATGGTGAGGTGAGCCGGAGGGCAAACTGTTTGCCGGACTTTGGCGATTTCCGCAGCGAGTCCCGACGCCCCGGGATCATCGAAGAAAGCCGCGTGGCCGGATGCCTTCCGATTGAAAAGCTCAATCAAATTCATAAGTTCGGGATCCGGATCCTGTCCCAGCGACGCATAGAAGAAAAACGGAACGCGGCTGTCCCTTACAAGGGCCGAGACGGCTGGCATCGGGAAACGAACGCCAGGCGGAACGAGACGTATGTCCTCATGACCATCGCTGAGCAGAATAATGACAGAGGGCCGGTTCTCGTCTTTGCTGGAGTAAACCTCAGCCAGTGAATCTCTGATCGCCGCGCCCAGATTCGTGGAAAGGCCCATGGGGTGCATTCGATCGATTTCCGTAATTGCCTCCCCGCGATCAAGTCCGGTAATCGATATCAACCGGTTGGATGTTGTGTCGAAAGCAAAGAGCGTCAGTTTGTCCTCATCGTGGATCTCAGGCACAAACTTATGCAGGACATCTCTCACCAGCGGGAATATCTTTTTCGCTCCTGGCCCTTTGCCATCCATGCTTTGTGAAGTGTCGACAACCACCACCCAATTAATCGGCGTAAAGCATTGTGCCGTTTCGGGGGGCTGAGCACAAACCGGCGTAATACTGGGAATAAAGACGTAAAGAGCGACAAGCAGCAGGCGAGAAAACGAGACCAGCAAAGCCCGGCTCGGGCGCGAATGGAGCTTCCGCGTTCCCACGCCTCGGCCGGAACAACCCGCGAGTTCCCACTTCGGCGTGCCTCTGCAGCACTCGCTCAAGCTTGGAGAAACTGACAACACGTGTTGGAACACGCTCCTCTCAGGTTCGGCCCGCGGCTTGACCTGAGTACCGCACGAAGTTGGTCGATATATATCCACCACACCAGAGGGGTGGCAACATTTCGAAAACGTTACTGAGGTTTTCGCGCAACGGCCTGAGCATGGGTTCAGAAACGACCAGTTCCCCTGCGTACTCGTGGAATATGAGAACCGTAGCCGCCTCACATTACTTCAGGTAAGTTGCCGGCTTGCCCTTCGATTAGGGTGCAGTATTGACCACCTGCCAAGTTGAGCAGGTGATTCCCTGATCGGGAGTCGCGAGCGTCGAAAGGATGCCGACCTCGCCAGATTTGGCCAAACCATACGTCTTGGTCAGGGTGACTGGAGGATCGGCGACCGGCTGCGCTTGCGACCAGAGCGGCAGCATCATGTTGTGAGATGTGAGCCACACGTTCCAGGTGGCCGGAGCGGGCATTCCGGTTTTGAAGTTCATCGTCACAGTCGCGAATCGAGCGCTTCTGACCTTAGCGATGGGCGCGAACGCACGATTTCTGTCAGTTTGAAAATGTTTCATCTTTTTTCTCCTTTGTGGCTCGTGTCGACCGTCAGACGGTAGCGCTATTCATTGGCCGCCATAGGATGTCAATATGGAATACGCGCGGCGGAGCTGATTTTTCATTCGCCGCACTCCATCATGAACAATTCCCGGCGAACACGATAACCGGCCGATTCGCGAGGCTCGATGATGGCCATTCTTTTCGCCGCACTCATGAAACGCTTTCAGCGCGCAGCCCCGCATTGTAATGAGATTGAAAGAATTGTGTTTGGCGATATCCCGCGTCAGGAACATTGGTTGCAAGAGTCAACCAATCGCTAAAGGCGAGAGCCTTGGATTGTTGGGCGCTGCAAGCGGATAGGGCAAAGATAAAGACGCAGCCCGGCATCAGAGCTGCGCGCGCCCACCCGACCAACGACCGTCACCGATTACCTCCTTCATGGACACAGCCCACGTAAACTAGTGAGAGCCGCGAGATCTGGCGGTATTCACTACCGAGCCGTTAAGCGCTATCGCCGTCCCTCCGCCCTCGGCACCAGTTGGCCAGATGACTTCACGAGTGATGCAACCGGCTTTGGGCTTCGGTCGGCGTGGAAGATTCCCCAACTTTGCTCGACGGGACCATTCTTAAATAAGGCGTCGAACGCTTCAAAAAAGACGAACTGAACCGCAGTATCCTTTAGCGCACGATAATAGTCGTACTGCGAATTTTCGCTGAGTCCGCGGGCCGCTGTCGGAAGTCCAACTTCCTTGAAGAGAATCTCTTTGTCTGGGAATTTCTGGTGAATATTCGCGTAAACATTCGCAGTCCACTCGGCCGCTTTGATGGGATCACGCATTTCGTGAAAGTAAGGATGCGCATTGACTGCGAGAAAATCAGACCATTCGGCCAGTTCCGGCTTCGTGAAGTAGCTTTCCACCACTTCCGTAGTGGAGACCGGCTTGCCTGTTTTGCGTCGGAGCTCATCCATAGCCTCACGCAGAACCGGGAGAGCATACCGATGAAATGTTAATCCCTCATTGCCTACGATGATTCCTACCACTATAGGCGAGCGCGCGGCTTCTTCGGCGAGAAGCATCTCGCCAGCGTCTCCCGGCGTCCACACCCCGAGCAACATCGCGGTGAAGCCGAGGTGCTGAGCGATCTGAGGAATCCTTGGAATTTGCGCACCATACGTCACCAACCCATTGAAGCCTGCCGCGCGAAGTACGCCTAGATCAGCACGGATGCTTTCCTCGCTCGGGAGCACTGGCGGGTTGGCAGCAGGGTAGTAGTGCGTCGGAGCGTAGGCAACCCAGACTGCTTTTGGCAAGACGGACGGATCCTCGCGGACTGCGGGGGCGTTCGCAACCGGAGCGGAGGCCTCGCTGTATTGGATGTCGTCCAGATAAAATATGCCGCCATCGGGGCCGAAGTCTAGCGCACGCATGACCACCGTAAAGGCGGAAATCACCTGGGTTAAGTTCTGTCCCGTCAGATCGAGAGAGTATTGTTTCCAGTCTTCGGTCAGCATCACGAAATCGCTTTCCACGTCGAAAGATGCTTGGTAGGGGTACTTTGTCCGGTCGGGATTCGTGTTGCCGCCTGCCTTGAACTGTACCTTCGGGAGGACGCCACGGCGGTTCTTTACACCACGCGCCCACACGGTGACGCGCGTGAAACCGCGTTTACTCCAATCCTTCCCGGGCTCTTGACCCCAGTTGTTTTCGGGGAATTGCCAGGCCACGGCAGCCCAACCCATGCGACCCGACCTAGGCCGGTAGGTCCATTCTTGGGAGTAAGGCGCTGAGTGGGGATTAACCGTGCTCCGTGTGTTTACTTGAACAGCGGCGTTCTCGGGTTTGTCAACTTTGATTGATCCATCACCCATCCATCCCGACGGGACGAAGCCTGCGTCTTCGATAACGAGAGATTGAGACGGAGAAGACTGTGCTACGAGTGCGGCAGACAAGGCCACGAGCACGACGCGAAAAGATGCGCGAAAGGATGATATGTACATTGCTAACTTCTGACCTACCTGACATATTCGATATCGCTCAGATAAAAGGTCGCGCCCGTTGGCCCGACATCCTGAGCTCTGATTACCACGACGAAGGCAGCAATGACCTGTGAAAGATTCTGACCGGTCAAATCCAATGAGTATTGCTTCCAGTCCTCTGTCAGGGTGACGAAGTCACCGACGACTTCGAACGACGCTTGATACCTCTTTGTTGGATCGGTTGCTCCTCCAGCTTTGAACTGGACTTTCGGGAGCGTTCGACTTTGTGGATCACGGGCGCCGCGCGCCCAAACCGTAACAGACCGATATTGATTCGCGCTCAAGTTCTTACCGGGTCGGTCTCCCCAATTGTTTTCCGGAAACTGCCACGCAACGGCGGCCCATCCCGGCCCGGAGCTCTTGGGCCTATAACCCCACTTTTGGGAATAGGAGCCAGAATGCGGACGCTCGGGGCTTTGCTCCACCTTGAGAGCGCTTACATCGCCCATAAATCCCGAAGGAACGAACCCGGCGTCTTCGATTTTCAAGCTCGTCGCGGTTCCCGCGTTTATGTCCGGTATTCCTGGACGTGGCTGGGATATGACGGCAGGACCCGCGGCCCCGACGTTAATGTTCGTCGCGATTGCAACTGGTTTCGTATCGGGCGCTTGAATCGTACAGCCGACGGTGACTGTACCTGCTTGCGTCGCGACGATTGTAACCTGAGGCCCATCCGCCGGACCTTCAATACGCGCTCCTATGGCATTCCATTGAATAGCCTCCTTCCCTGAAAAGCTTCCTGCCAAGGAAAAACGGGCTGGTTTGCCAGCATCGATCGCCGCCGGACTGACGATCCTATACGAGTGCGGACCCTCGCGCGCCGAATCTCTATCAATCGAGTCTCGATGCTGGCAACCAGTTACGAGAATCATCGCAAGCAGGAAAAGTGATCCTTTCATTGATACGTTCCTCCATCGTTCAGTTTGCTTCCGTTTGTGCTGGCACTCGGGCGAACATTGACCGGAGTCCAATTGCCCCAATAGCTGGCGCACTGTAGCAGGCCACCGGCCCAGGAATAATAAGTGATTTCCGCGGAAAGGCTCCATGTGCCAGGACCAGGAGTCATATAGTTGATCCGAATGTGTCTTCCACGGACAAGAAGTGGTACATCTGGTCGAAAAACCATGAGTGATTCACTCGTGAACTTCAGACGACGGCCAGAGCGTGGCCAGTTCTGGACGAAAAGCAGGAAGTAGCCCTTGTCCGGAGCATCTCCCTTGAGTTCAACACACGCGCCCGGCCACGTCTCGAGTTGCAAATCAGTGCACGACCACACCTCCGGCCGAATCTCGGAGCAAATCTTTCCTCCGCTGATCTGGGTACTTGCTGAGGAGATGCGGTTTAAAGCCGCGGCAAGGCAGTGCCCGATCCCGTACTGCAAAGGACTTGCTAGAAAGCCGCCCCAAGCCAAGACGCATAACGTTCGCAGCCAGGTTTTTGGGTGATGCCATGAAGTGGCAAGCTTTTCGAGAGTATACGAGCCAGTACATGGAATCTCCTCCGCCATCCAGTTGTAAAAACCCTTCAAACCAGTAGGGCGGTCGCCAGCCTTGCCGAAAAGGTATTTCCATTGGACGGCCGGAAGTTTTTCATCGAGCAGACTGAGACGGGGTCTTTCGCTTCGGAGTCTATCGAGCTTCCATCGCAGAGCGCTCGCACGCGACACTACGCATAGCGAAACGCCCGCAAGGAAAACATACTCGAGACTGCAATGCCAAAAACCTAGCCACGGCTCCCACCAGTACTCGGTGATAAAGTACCAACCGACGAAAAGGAGAACGGCGTTTAGAAGCGCAAGCGACCAGTTACCGCCGAGCGAGTACTCGACCGTCGGAAGCCAACGATGAACTACCCGCACTGCGGCATCTTTCATAAGTCGTAGACGACGTCTACCATCGCCTTGGCCATCTCCGTTATCAATTTCTTCACGCTCGCAGCCTTGATAAGCCGCAGGCCGCAGTCGCCGGGCACATCGTCCTGATCAGCCGCGATTGCTAACGCCTGGATGCCTGCGCGTGGATTCTGTAGTGCGCGGAGTTTTGAGCCGAGTTCTCCAATTAAGCCAAGTTGAATGTCATCGTGCGAATCTTTCGCTAACTGAGCGGAAATAACCATCAGTCGCAGCCCACTACGCACGACCTGCGCCTCGACGTCATCTCTTTGGAGCAGGATCCGACCAACCGCGAAGGCGACCCCTAGTGATGGCCCTCCAATGCGATGGAGCGTACCGTTGTCATCTCGGGTCCGATCATCTCGCGTCAGCCGCCATTGCACCCCCGCCCCGCTCGCATCCGGAAAGCGCTTGAAGGCACGTTGCGCAGCGTCCTCGAACTCTGGCTTGATCCGTTTCTTAGCCCAGTCCGGCTCTTCCCAACGGTGATCATCTTTCATCCTCGAGTCTGGTTTTAATCCAGGTTCGTCCGTCGTTGAAAGTGTGAGCGTAACAAGACTCCCGGCACCCTTCAAATCGTTCGTATTCACGAGGACACCGCGAACCTGAACTTCGCTAATCATGATCGAGCCTTTGCAAAACAAGGCGCGAGTCCTCGGTCAGCCCTACAAGCGAGATCTGTTCGCTCCCCTCCCAGCGGTCTCGCTCTGCACTGTGGTAGTCGAGCTTGATGTCGAACTCAATATTTGGCTTGCCTGTTGTTACACCAGTGAGCGCAAAGCGAATCACTTCGTTTGCGAGTTCCGTCTTGCGCGTTGCCGCTTCGAAACGATACTCACCGGCGGGCTGGGGTGTGCCCTGCACATGTAAATCGTACTCATGGAAATTCCACTCCCTCGGCTTCTGAGGGTCGGGCACGGGATCGCCTCCTCTAAGCAGCGAGTCCGACGCAGCCAGAAATTCGGCGCCGGTAAACTCGTAGATCGGAGGCTCCAACTGAGGCCATGCGCTCTCGGCGGCGACGGACGCCGCCTCCTCGTTAACATCCACCACCGTGGACTCATTCGCAACTACACCTGTCTCGGTGAGGAAGGTCAGGACTTCGTTGGCGCGAAAACGCACGCGCCGTGGAACGAATTTGTCACGAATCATGCGATCTAATGTTGTCTTCAGCTTCCGAGCAGAGTTTGGCGGCAGACGCTGCTCGCGCGCCCGTGAGCTGCCGATTACGGTTGCGTCGTCTAGATCAGATTCGGAACCGCCCGTCGCCAAATCCACGATTGCCGAGAGCGCCTTATCCATAACCTCAACATCGCGGCCCGAGGTCCGATCTAACGTATCGATAATAGTTTTGGCTGCTTCGCGTCCGCCGATCGTGCGGAGGGCGGAAAGGCAGTAAGATTGAGTAGTGGAATCGCTGTGCTCATAGTTCAACAGCTTTTTCAGCGGTTCTACGCTGTTCGCACCGCCCAAATGACCTAAGGAGAGCGCCGCCCTCCGTTGGATCTCCACCGGCTGTTCCGGCTCAAGGCAGAAGAACAAGCGCTGTTCGTCCGACCCCGATACCCGAGTCCTCGCCGCCCTTATCAGGTCCCCGCGTGGAAGAGTGCTCCCACGGGACCACACGGCAAGGCGGTGGAGCTCTTTAAGCGCATCCACTTGATCGTCCTCCTTCCCGCTAAGCCTCCCCAGTAGCTCTGACACTTCGAGTTTCTCCATGTTCTAAATCCTCTAAGCAATAAATCTCGCTAAAGTCTTTCCACTCGAACATCCGTATCTTCTCCCATGTTTCCGGGGCAGACTCTGGGTGTACGTAATCCGCAAAATCCGAAGTCCCGCTGCCAGGTGACCCGAGTTTCAGGTGATCTCTTATCAACTTCTCGCTCGCTAGCGGCGCGAGCGTCAACTTGGTAGGCCAAACTGCCCAAGCACTCTCGCCACACTGATGTATATGCTCTTCCTCCGGAATTTTTCCAGCGATCCTGGGTGCGGCCTCCGCCTTTGGCGCTTCATAAATTCCCCAGCGCAGATTGTTGGCGCGCGTGACCGCGCGTGGGAAAATTGCTTGCAGGTTCACGAGGACGCGATAAATCCACCAACGGGGATCATGCACGATCCAATCCTCCGCGTTCTTTATATGAATACTGCGGTTGTCCGAGACCAGCCAGACATTCTCCTGCTCAGATAAGGCTCTGCTTACAATAAAAAGCCCACCAAATTCTTCGAAGATTCCGACCAAATGCGGCAGGTGCTCCATTGGTCCCTTTATCACCAGCATGTGTGCTTTGCGGATCTGCAAGTTCGGTTCGGTTCGGCCCCCTGCCGTAGCACCCAGTGTCAAAAGCCGACGGTTACCCGCCCCCGCAGCAAGTACAAGCGCTCTACATCGTGTTTGCAGCGGCTTTCCCCGTGTATCCTCCGCCTCAACTGTATAGCCCCCAGCGCCCGGCAGTCGACGAGCGCCCGAGCTCAAGTCTTTGATTCGAACGATACAATCCCTCCACGGTGTCATCAGCGCCCGGACCAGTTTTTGCCCGTCAAGGCAGTCCACTTTAGCGAACGCCACGTACTTGACATGTCCTTGAGATAGCGCCTCCAAGTCGGACGAATCGGTGGAAATGGCTTCAAGTCTCCATTTCTTCCACAACTGGGTCCTGTCCTCGTAGGAGGCTTTGGATTCGAAACCAAAATATGAGTCTTTCGAGACTAGAACTTCAGGATTTCTCTCAATCCACTGCGCCCATTGGTCGTTAGCAGCGTTAAGTCCCCGCACCAGTTGCTCCTGTTCTCCCTTATAAATGTGACCCCGATGAATGTACACATGACTGTGGCAGGTCTGCTGACCGCCCAACTGCCCACACTCCAGGAGGACGGTCTGATAGCCTTGCTCCTTCAGATCCTTCAACAGCCACAGGCCCATAATTCCGCCGCCGATAATCACGACATCTATATCTCTTGCGTCGCTCATTGCCGCCGTCATTTCCGATCAGAGAATCGAAAGCACAACTTCCTCGGCCAACTCGTCAATAAAGTCCCGGCCGTTTTCGCTGTTGATCACCTCGTCGCCGTAGAGAAGGCCGTCGGCCGTCCGCCGGTTCAGTGTAAGCGTGAACCGGCGAGCGCCGGAAACTAAGTTCAAGGAAGTGCATACCTGCTTGTTGTAAAACAAGCTGTCAGTGCACCACGCGATGAGATCGTAGGAAGACTCTTCTGCCCTTTTGCTTTTGGCTTTCTTGATGAGGTCGACGGCGAACCGCGCGTCACTAATCGCGTCTCGTACGTTCGGCTCGCTCAATGCGTACCCCTTTTGCTTCATGCACCACTGAACGGTGCGCAACCCTTTCCGCCGAAGATTACTGATGGTGGCTCGCGACACTCCGAGGAAGTCGACCAGATCCTCCGGGCTCATTTCTTTTTCAAAGCACAGGACTAATAATTCGCGAACGTCCGGCGGTAGCCGGCGCAAACATTCATGGAGATCGGGCGAGTATTCAAAATCGAGCCCGCTAACCGATTCCGGGGAAAGGCTGTCGTCCGCTTTAGGGTCGAACGATCGGTCGGAGGAGTCATCGGATGGCAGCGGAGAGCGACTACGCGAAAAATCCTCCCAGAGGTCTGGGTGTCTTTTCCTGAAGTAACCAATAGAAACATTTTGGGCGATTTTGTCCAACCATGTTGTGAAACGTCCCTTCTGTCGATTGAAACCAGCCGCAAAGCGCATGACTCGCACCCAGGTCTCCTGCGCCTGATCCTCCTGATCTGCAACGTCCGGGATATACTTCCCCATAATTCCCAAAACGCGGTCATTGTGGCGCTCGAACAGAGTACGGAACGCTTCGGCAACGCCGGAGGCCCCGCGTTCGAGCAGATCTTCGTCCGTCCAATCAGAATAATTGGGCATAGCTAACAAACCGGCGCGCATCGATGCAGAAGAAAGTACGCGATTCCCAGCGGGCCGTCGGACCAGGGAAGAAGAAGACCAGCGCGAAATAAGGGAAAGCGACAGAGACATCGGGATAACATGGCCCGGGATTGTAAATGCCGACAGGCACCGGAATTTTCAATCTGGAAAGATTAAAATGTCTTAATGTTCCCTGGAATGAAGGCTCTCGCGAGCTGCACACAAGGCTCTTGAGAAGCCAAGATCCCCTATCTGCCGGAACCGTATCGAATCCCATCCCGAATCCCCTTCTCTGGCGTCGCCGCTAAGGTCGAACAACCGAGAGCAACTCGAATTTGCGACTGCTATCAGTCAAATTTTACGTGGCGAAGGTGCCGAAGTGTTACGCGTAGCGCACTGCCCCCGAGACACCGGGTAGCAGTCGCAACTCTTCATTTGCTTATGACCACACGGAACGAGTAGCCAGCCACCTCGACAACGTTGCCATCCCCCTCCGACGCTTGCAGGACAATAGTGTACCGGCCGGGCTTAAGTCGTGCCCGATCAATGGAAAGCCGCAATTCTGGCTTTCCCTTTGGCTGGCGTACGGGGAGGATGGTTCCCATTAGAAGCATCTGATCGTTATCCGGGGACTGAAGTCGAACCTGATAGGCGGGATACAGATCCCGGTTGAGCAAAAG
Source organism: uncultured Acidobacteriaceae bacterium (assembly GCA_963762495.1). Lineage (GTDB taxonomy): Bacteria > Acidobacteriota > Terriglobia > Bryobacterales > Bryobacteraceae > Bog-105. The sequence continues at coordinate 129,002 of CAVXKZ010000004.1, read as the reverse complement.
GCGCAGTTCTATCCTGCTCGATTCGGGGGGCAGCTCCACGACATTGTCCGATTGAGCTCCACCGCCTTTGCGAACGACGGGAACCAACAAAAAGGATGGAACTGGTTGAGCCGATTGCGTCAGCGAGATCGCGGGAGAAGTCGGCTTCCGGCCGGGGGTCAGGAACATCCACACGGCGAGGACCGTCGCCGCTGACGCAAGCGCCACCATTGGCCATTTTCGCCACAGCACCGTTCTTCTGGAAACGGGTACAGACAACTGTTGCTCTATTGCGCGGTTGAACAATCGCGCGAAAGTGGTCTTCTCCGTCCATGACGGAAAACCGGCAAACTTCCGTTCAACGAGACTCCGTTGCTCCGGGGCAAGTTCCCCATTAATGAGAAGGTCAGCCACCTCTTCCCCGGCAACGGCTAAGTCTTCCTGGACGTTCTTGTCGACGAGAAGCCGCTCTTCCAAACGATCCCGCTCGTCGTCGCCCAACTGATCCAATAGATACCGGACCAGTCTCTCGTGACGTTCGGGATTCGGATCGCGATTCACGCCTTTCCTCCGATTGGCTTGCGCTGGCATGTCGCAGAACTCTTACTCTCATCAAGTAGATTCGTCAACTTCTCTCGCAGAGAACGGCGGATACGAAACGCGTGAACTCGAAGCGCTCCTTTGGACTTGTCGGCTATTCGGGCCAGACTGGCGCGCGTCGCGATTTTCTCGGATTTCGAGTAGCGGTAGTACTCGAGAATCGTCGTCCGGTCCCGTTTCGGCAATTCGTTGAGTAGAGTGCGCAGGTAATCCAGCTTCCGTTCATCGGAAGCGGTGTCATCGGTTTGATCTACATAAGGATGAGTGCTCGGCTCGGGCGCGTCCGCCAACGAAAGCTGGGGTGGCCGGCGGTATGCTTCGCTGGCGATTCTGCTGGCGACGGCTTGCATATACGACGCGATGTTCGAAATGGGTTCGTCCGTAGAGGCCTTCTCAAGTAACCGGCGCGCACAGCGGTCCAGCGTTTCATCAGCAAGATCTTCTGCATCCTTCCACAAACCGCGAGACCGGAAGATCTTTATCAAACCCGTCCGAGCCGTTTCATATTTTTCTGAGGCTCGGTCCCGGTCTGGATCCAAGGCGTCGAGGAGCGCGATCCATTCCGGCTCGCTTAGCGCTCGACTTTTCGACTTGCGCCGCCCTCCGATCTCCATATCCATAGCAGGCGTGGGTGTCTCAAGAATCTTCTCACCCGTAATGCGCTGCCGCAACCGGAGCCGAAGAGCGGGCGCGTTCCAGCGCCCGCCTGCTACGGAAAAAAGAGCCGTTCTCAAACACCTGCCCTGAAGAAACCGAGAGGTATTCACGTATTCCAAGTCAGATAGTTGCGCAGCGCTGAAAATCGGCCCTGCGTAAGGCGCCCTACGCGAGGGCCTTCCGAAAGGAGGCCTCTCGATGGATTGGATCGTGATCGTTGTCGGATCGATTCTGACCGCCGGCATGTTCTAGCTGTACCTCGCCCGGCGCGGCAACTCGCGCCGGGTTTCCATCTATTTGGTGAACTATCGCCTGTTCTGTTACGCGACAGGGTCCACGCACTCATTCCGAATATCCGTAAACCATGAATCCGGCCCACGCGGACGGCGAAGCAAAAGCTCTGGTGCGCTTCATGCTCATTTCGGCGGCGCGCATCGCCGCGGGGGCTTTAAGCCTCCGCAATAGCAACGACCGGTAAAACCGGATCATCAACTCACGAGTGGTGAAGTCATCGACCGGCCAAACACTGGAAACTACTTGCTGTGCTCCGGCGTAAATAAACGCCTGCGTTAGCCCGAAGATGCCCTCCGTTTTGATCTCATCTCCCCTTGCTGTTTCGCAGGCGGAAAGTACCGCCAGTTCTGCGTGGAGGGGAATCTGGAGAATTGCGGGAATCCGCAGAACGCCATCCTGCGCACGGCCATTCCGGTCAACCATAGAGAGGACAAGGCCTGCGGATTCGGGGTGCTGCTGATCCACTGTCGCATGCGTGGAGAAATCTACGAAGCGGAAAGCTCCCAATTCCTTTTTGGCGGTCGTTACGTTCGCCGCGAAATCGAGAGCTTTCAAGTCAGACGGGGAAGGTTTCAGCGAAAGAATCGCCTCTGCCTCCTGGCGCGTGAATGCTAAACGAGCATATCGGGAGGATGCAGGGCTGTTCGGCGGTCCGGCACCTGACCGCTGCACGCGTTCGTCTAGCGCGTCAAAAACCGGGTCCGCGAAGATCGCGACTTCGCGGGTCGGGCCCGGTCGATTAGCCGCTCGCCTGCGTAACTGGATGGCTGCCGAAACCGAAGGCAGCATCGAAGGCTCCCAATCGTCAATTAGGTACTGGAATTTTCCATTCTTCGCGCTCGGAATCTCAATCGCGGCGAAAGGCAGTTCCAACAGCTTGCCCTCGCCAACGATCAGCAGCCGTTTCCTGCCAGCATAATCCGTCAACGGTTGTCTCAGCAGACGGCCGAGAGCCCGAGAGGCCTCTAACGCTGATTTCGGTTCGAGCCCCGATGCGGAACCGCTCAGGCCATCCAGGAAGCGAGTGGCCCACATTTCAATGCGAGGTCGGCCTGGAAGCGGGTACGAACGGAAACCGGAATCAGTGATGGCCCACAGATAACTTCGCGGTTCGCCAAGCGAGAACTCAAGCACCAGATCTTGTTTTCCGACGAATGAGCGCTGAATCTGTTCGACATCGGGCACGAAAGGCTCAACCAAATTTCTGTATTCTGCGCTTGAGGCTCGGATTTGCGCATCCACCAGGCGGTATTCGGCCAGAGCGGAATCGAGCTTTGCTCGCGCCAATTGCACTTCGGCTGGGTTATGTATTTTTTCGAAAATCTGAAGGAGCTCAGTCGAGCGAAAGCCGACCAGATCCTGCAGTTGCCGAGACTTTCGAAGAAGCGCGCTATCGACCCCTTGCACGATCTCTTGCTGCGAGATGCCTAATCTGTCGATCAAGGATCGGGCGAGCCCGCGCTCGTGTATCTGAAACGCCCTTTCAGCCCCCCGATCGTCCATTCCGAGTCGGTGGAGTTCCATCGATAAATCGATCGCAAACTCATACATTTCACTCCGCGTGGCCAGGTAATTGGAGCGAAGCCATTCGCCCGGAGCCTGCAAGCGCGAAGAATCCACATTCTTCAGCGCTTCTTCGATAGCTGCCTGAGCGGTCAGGAGATTTCCGCGGGAACGCTCCGCTACGGCCAGCGAATAGAGGCTTTCCGCCTCCATATCGAAGACCCCGATTTCGCGGCGGATTGCGAGAGAACGATTAAGGAATTCAACAGCCGACTCGACGTCGCCATTTGCTGCTGAAAGCCTCCCCATGTTATAGAGCGCGCTTGATTCACCGCGGCGATCCCCGACGCTCCGAAACATAGCAAGGGCTTTTTCGTATTGGAGCCGCGCGTCCGCCGGCGACGTGTTTTCGAGAGCTTGCCCCAGATAGTTCAGGGCGTCGGCTTCTGCCCGGCGATCCGGCAACGTATGAAGCTGGTCCAGCGATTCCCGGAGCAGCCGCACGGCGTCTTTCGTTTGGGCCGAATTCGACTTGATTCGCCCCAGACTGCTTTGGGCGCGCGCGGCGGCCTGCCGATCACCAGCCCGATTAAAGGCGTTCATCGCTTGCTGAAGGAATGAACTGGCGGACTCATCATCTCCCAGCTCGATGTAACACTGGGCTATGTGGTCGATGGCGTAAGCCTCAAGCCGTTGGTCGCCAATATCGTGCGCCAGTGTTCGTGCTTCACCGTATTCGAGAAGAGAGTCGGACCAATGTTCAGTTTTATCGTCGAGCAATCCAAGATTGATCTTCGCGGCGGCGACAGCGAATTTCGAGCCAGTCTCTTCAAAGGCTTTAGCCGCTCCCGTCAGGTGTTCTCGAGCGGGCGTGAGATCCGCAACCGCGACCTCGCACATCGCCAGGTTATTGAGCGCAAGGCCTTCGTCGGCGCGGTCCTTAAATGATCGCGCTAATTCCAAGGCTTGTTTTGAATACTCTGTCCCTTGTTGATACTCGCTCTTCGTATAAGAAAGTGTGGCGAGCGATAGCAGGGTCATCAATTCGCCACGGGAATCGCCGCTTTGATGCCAGAGATGTAGAACCTGTTCATACTTTTGGATCGCCGTCTCGATAGCACCATTTGTCCCGGGTGCAGCGGATCTTCTTGCTTCTGTTGCGGCGATGGCAGCTTCCGCGTGTTCCTCGTCACCCCGAGCGGCGGCCCGCATCTCGTTTACGACAAGCTCGTACTGGCCCCCGTGCGTTTTCTGGTCCCGAAGTTCGACATCAAGGAAACCGCCGCCTGGCAGGATCACGGGGACAGACTCCCAGCCGAGGTTGGTCGCATCTACTTCCGACACAACAGTTCCATCTGTTCGTTTGATCCGAACGGCGACATCCGCTGAAATCTGATAGATCAGAACATGTACGTACAGATTCCCGGCACCGGGCAGAACATAGCGATGGACCAGGTTTGGGCCGATGTTTTGTTTTGTAACGAATCCGCTGGATAAGGGCCCTACAATGACGGCGTGAGGCGCTTTCGTCATCTGCGCGCTGCCGAATAAAGCCGTTAAAAACAGTGCGCTTGAGCATTTGGAAAAACGGGTCATAGATGACCACTTTCTGGAAGTCATCCCTCGAGCTGCTAATCGAACGTATTCTATCCCGCGGGTCATGGCTAAAATGGGGCCCGCAAAACGAATCGCGCGTTGCGACGTAGAAGTAGGTATGAGGCAAGCTGCTGCACGCCCGTTAGGAGAGCCTGACATATTACATCGGAACGATTTTAAGAGCTTTGTCTTGAACCATGCCGAACCTTGGCATCGCACACATCTCGTGCGACTTTACCAGCACTGGGACGATTGGAATGCCGAATACTTTGCAAGCAGGGCAGGATGACCGCTCCTTACCTGTTGCTTTCCGTGCCAAACTGCCCAAGAGCACTGGGAGATTGTTCTCCGATTTCGGGGTTCGGCGGCCGTTCGCAGATTCGGCTGCGCGTGTCCCTGTTAATGGGGACACATCCGGATTCGGCAGAAGAGGGGAGTTCCGCTTTGTTGCCGACGTCCTCCTTCACGAAATGATCCATCAATGGCAACAAGAAATCACGGGTATAGCGGAGAACAGCTATCACTGCCATGGACGGACAATCCGCGACAAGTGTAATGAAATCGGAAGCAAAGTCGGTCTTCGTCCGGTCGGCCTGAAGACGAGCGTTGGGTTACCTCCATGCAGTTCCTGGCCGCACAATGTCAGGCACAATGACTTTTACCTGGGCGCTATCGTGCTCGGATCCGCGAAAACGCCTCAGTCTGAACACGGATCCGGCGACCCAGTTTCGGCGGCACCGCAACTAATCGCAAACCGGACCTCTTTGTCGGAGGTCGAAGCTATCGCGCGCTACGCGCGGCGTGTTTTAGAACCGGGGGAAATCCAAGATCTGGTCCGGTTGCTGGAGTTTTGAACCCTATTTTGTATGCCCACTTAAAAATCCTGAGGTCCGGCTCGTAAACAGGTGTAGCGGCATTAGACGCCTGCTGAAAGGAGATTGAATGAGTCCAAGACCGCTTATTACGGGGCCATACATCGCGCCTGCGCCCCTTGCTCAACCGCAACCGGGCAGGAGACGAATCGGCCTTGTGCATACGATCTTGCTGGGTTGGGTGCTGGCTGGCTTAGCGGCCACCGGGTTCTATCTCGCCAGCCGGCACCATGAAGTGGCTCGCGCGGCCGCGCCCGCCTCGTCTGCGGCAGGGGCGCGCGCCGATGAGGCCATTCATCTGCTCGAACTATCGATCGCGAAAACAGCTACGGATGCAGCGAATCTTCGGCGCGCCGAGAACCAGATTTCGCTCTCGCTCCCGATTGTTGACCAAAATGGCCTGAACGTGGAAAGACGTCGCCTGGAAAAGGCATCCGTGATGGTCGAAGTTGCACGGCGTGATCTGGAACGGATTCGCCAAGAGGCAGAAGACTCGCTGAACTCACTTAAGAAGGAGAAACAACAATGACCACTATGCTCGCTCCGGTCACGCCCGAGCGCGTGATCAATCTTACGACCATTTTGCGGCCGCTCTTCGCGCCTCCGGACGCGTCGCTGGTTCCTATGCGTAGGACAACGGAATTTCAGCTGATACGCCGCGAACCCACCGCGACTCGGAAGCTGGCGCGATCGCTCCCGCCGGGCATATCAGAACTGCAGGGCTTGGCTCTGCAGACGTTCGCGGTGCCGCGCGTGAGAGGTTCTATGTCGCGGGCTGCAGGAACCACTGACCTCGAGACCATCGGTATCGAAGACCTGAAGCTTCCGTTGGGCGTTCCGCGCTCCGTCACTGTAGCCACGCTGCGCCGGATGTTGAAGGTGGACCGCTCCGAGGTTTTCCTGAAGAAGAACGGAGCGATGTGGGAGATCTGCCCAGACACGATGCCCGTAGATCTCACCGACGAAAAAGCCGAGTACCGCGTCGGCTCAATCCAGATTTACAGCTAGAGGCCAAAATCATGGACTGGCTCTGGATACCTGTGATCATCTTCGGAGTTCCGGCGGCGATCCTCATCGCCGCCGGGCTCGTCAAGACGCTCGGGAGGCTGGCTCAAAAGGCGGAGGAATGGTCTGATAAATCCGACCAGAACCGACTTTATCGAAGTGATCGCGCCGGCTTTCGGCGGTGGCTCGCATCAAAAACTGGTGATAGCGATGTGCCAAGCGGCGTCGACGAGGTTTTGGTGGAGGCACAGCGCCAGTCCGAAGCCATTCACTTCCTGATTGAACGAGAGATTCCCAAAGCCGTTTCGGACTGCTTCGACGTGCATCGGGCGACGGCGGAAATCGCGGGCGCTATGCATATGGCCAGCATTCAGTACGAGCCTGAACTGGTGATGGCCAGAACCCGCGTCGTTTGGTTGCTGGGTCACACAGTCGATTTTCTCGATTCTTACCCATTGAAGTACGAAGACCGTCGTTTGCTCCAGAATGCCATTTTGCTCCGGAAGCGGGCGCTCCCGACCTGCCGAAATTGCCCGGTGCTCGAGTGCGCGGCTGATGAGTTGCCTCCTCGATGTCCGACAGGCGTGTTGTTTCAGATAGGGGCCGAGATCCAAAATGCGCGCTGCTAACCTTTCGAGACGCGACTTAACCGCCGTGCGCGTGCATATCGGCGGGGCGGGGCGCGTGGGCACAACGATTGCCCTCACGCTTCACGCCGCGGGATTTCACAACATCAGTTGCAACGATCCGCAGATTTTCGAGAAGGAGCAACTCGACTGTATGGTGTTCTCCAGGAGTTCGGACCTTGGGCGCCCCAAGGTAGACGTTCTGGGGCGCTTCTTCGCCGGTCGCCCGGGTATGGTCTTCGAACCCCTAGTTGCGCCAAACGAATCTCCCAAAGTTCTCCCGCTTCTCAAAAAGGCCGATGTCATCATCTCCGCGGCCAATAAGCTTTCCGCGCGTTTTTGTTTGGAGCGCGCCGCGATTACCCTGGGAAAACCAGTAGTACAGGCTAGCGTCCAGGATGGCCGGCGGGCGCTTGGCGGAAGTGTTTCCGTTTGGACTCCGCGCGGCGGTTGCGCATGTTTCGGCTGTTTGTTTCCGCGCCCGAAAGTCCGCTTACAGCGGGGGGAAATTTTGCCGCCGACCGTGACGTCTGCAGTCGCAGCGATTGCAGCACAGCGCGTGCTGGACCTGCTCCGTGAACAAGCGCCCCCGGCGCCTAATTTGACGATCATCGACCTGGCGAAGTACGGGATGGAGATGTTCTCGGTAGTGCCACGGCCGGGCTGCACGCTGTGCGCCGGGCTGCAACTTTCCTCAAGCACGTAATCTGCCACGCCTTCCCTCCTCTCGAAGAAATTCGCGAGCAGTTCTCGATCGATTGTTCCGGGACGAAGCTGCCCTTTTAATCGCCCGTGCCGCAGCTCGTGCGCGATCCGCTCGCAATCCGCATGTCAGTCTTGCGCCCAGGAACATTCTTAATGCGGGCTGCATTCACCGATACAAGCTCGAACCGGCCCCCAACAGATTCCAGATCGACTTGCATGCAATACGCCCCCTGTGCCTTCGATCGCGACGTGTATGATGCCGACTCCTTGAGCCACTTTGCCAGTTTCGACAATCTCGGGCGTTTACCGTGCCAAACCGCCGCTGAACACGCTTTCGTGCCTTGCCTCTGCTATCAAAATGCACACCATGATCGAGCTCTTATGCACGTCCAACGCGCAACACTATGCGTTGATAACCTCCATATGTCCTTCTGACCCGGGCAAGAGGATACCGAATGGAGAGAGTCTCCCTCGCGTGCTCATCCGCAATTGCGGAGGCAACACGTCGCTGTTCCCGGCAGCGTCCAGACGAGACTTCACAAACGGGCTCCGGGCGCCTGTGTTCTCCGGCCTTGTTCTTGTCCGGGCCATTTCAGAGTACCCAATACCGCCCTTTTCATCCGCCGCTGTGCGGCACGCGGCCTGAATAACTTGACAAAGCACAACATCATCTTGAATACGTGCCCAGCCGTTATGGGCGCACGTAGGGGCGACTCTGACTGGTTTCGCGCTCGCTGCCTCGAATGCAGTGCGGTCCTTAGGTGCCCAAGGCGTTTACCGCCGGGCTGCAAAGAAGCTTGGACAAGCGATGAAAATCCGGAGCCGCCGGACCGTATTCATCAATAGAAAGGATCAGTTCTCATGGCGCAACATATTGTCAGACAGGTACCCAAAGATCATCGGAAGATGCCGGTCACCGGCACCGAAGCCTTCGCTCTCCGCGCGGTTCTGGCGCGCGCCGCCGCGCTCGCCGGTGAACGGCTCCTGACATATGAGAAAGGCTCGGGGGAATTCGACAGTCCTGACCGCAGTCACATGTCTTCCCGCAACGACCTCGAAGGCACGGCTCTCGTGGTTCGCTATATTCCGGAGCTGCTGGCGCGTGCCGCTCTCTCATTTAAGGTTTCATTTGAAAACGAGGAGCTGCCCTTGGTTCCGCTAGGGCAGGACGAGCAGCGCCTCATAAGACTGATCATCGACCCCGTCGATGGCACGAAAGCTTTTGATAATTACATGTGCGGCAGCGATGTCAGTCTTCCGCGACCGCCCTCGGCCATCTCCATCGCTGCTATCTGCCCGTTCCATGGGGATGTTGTAGCAACGGCGGTCTACTGTTTCGATCTGGGCGAAGTGTATTCCAGTTTTGTTCTGAATCCCGGCTGCGAGCGTCCCCAGTATGTCGGCTTTCGGGGTGACAATCTGCTTGCTCCGCTCGGTGTGGCACCGGATATCACGGCCAAGCGCCGCGTACTGAACGGGAATTATAATTCGAAGGCGCTTCGGAAACTTGCCGATCTGGAACTGTCGCTGATGGATCGTGGCCTGAATCCTGCATTTGGTGGTCTGAGCGGAAGCAGTGCGACGGACATCATCAACGTGGTGCGCGGGAGCTTTGCAGCCTGCCTCGATGTGCGTGCACTCTGCGGGCTTGCCGGCTCCGTGCCTTACTGGTACGACATCGCAGGCGCGGTCGGTGTGGCGCGTGGCCGCGGTCTTCGAGTGCTTGTCACGTCGTCTCAAGGCGTTCCGCTCTATGGCGGAGGACATCCGATCTACACGCCGGTTTCGTTCATTGTGGCTCGGCCTGACGTGTTCGATACCATCGCGTCCGTCGTGCGTGAACACTTAGTAATTGCGGAGGCAGTCGCCGCATGACCGTTTCCGGAGGCAGATTTCCTGAGCTTGTCGGTGAGTAGGGCCGCTGGAATCTCACCATCGGCCGCTCGCAGAAGCTCGCCGTGTACACGTTGACCAACGGCTGGTGGTTATGGCAGCAAACGGTGGATTCGGACCAGAGCGAGAGTGGCAGGTTGTGGCGCAGCTAGGCCTCTGGCCAATTCCGCGGCGAAGCTGGCGCGACAGGCGTTGATCCACGTTCCGCTGTGATCCGGTTGAGGTGATTTTGACCCCGACAATGGCAATCAAATACCGCGATCGAGGCTACGTAACATTTTCAAAAGCGTGTCACTCCAAGTGTGACGCACGGAGCAAAGGAAAGAGAAAGATCATCGCCGCTCTTGGTCTTGGCTGTAGCGGCTGGCTGCAGCTGTGGTTCGAGCGCGGAATGACACAGCAAGTGAACTTCATCGTAGATCAGAATCGGGTGCTGTTTCTTGCTCTGGTTCAGGCGGGCAATGGCCTGGGAGATCTGGCGTACCAAACCACCGTGATAGTGCCTCGGTTGCAGGCCCAGTTCCACTGCCATCTGACGGAGCAGGTCGAGCCGAGAGCCTGTCATCCAGTGCAGATTCGTTACCTCGAATTGAATAAGGTCGGATTGAGCCCGGCGATGAAAACTACGCGCAGCGGTGGATTTACCGGCGCCAGTAATGAGACCTGCGGCATGATGATCGATCAGGAACTGAGGCCGTGCCTTGACTTGGTTCCATGCCAACGAGGGGAACGCTTTTTGGAATCGGGACTATCGCCCCACGGCGCTTTCTTAGAGCGAGGGGCGACCAGCCGGGCAAGCAAATCAGACCCGAACGTGGTGGCCGTATCGTTATGCGGAAGTGGACAGACGTCGCAGTTACCGGTTCATTGCAAGGAGCATGCCCGTTATCGAAGAGCCTCGTCAGCGGGACAAGATATGATCTCCGGCAACCCTCAGGCGCCAATTGCGCTGAGCGGTAATCGCCAAAACGGCTGGGTTGAAGTTGTCTAGAAGAAAGGAACAAATGGTGAAAAGCAAAAAAAGCTACATTCCCGTATTCGTTTTGACCGCGCTGATGCCTACCCTAACCAACGGCCAACAAACCAGTCCTTTGGGTGGCGTTGAAAATTGGCTTACCTTTGCCGCAAACATTCAAGAGGGAGGTTATCGGAAAACGGACTTCTATCAGTCCGATTACAACCTCGGGATCTTTATCTGGGAGGGCCGCGCCGAAGCCTGGCTTCCTCCCCACAACGAATTTTCTTGGGGACCATACGTGAAGTTCGCTGGGGTCACTCAATCTAACACAGTTGCCTACCCTAACGGTTTGCTCGGCGCACCGGGATTTGGGTTCCAGCTCTACCCGTTCAGCGTTGCACCATTACGTAAAGCAGGGAGCAAAACTGGGGCTGTACTGGGACCTGTACGACTCTACGCTGAGTACAACCGAATTAAATTCTTGGGTGCAGAAAATGTATGGAGACCAACTAGCCAGGTCCGTGGTGGTGTTGAGTATTGGAATGCCATCAATGTAAACGCGCTCTCATCACCTTGGTGGCTGGAAACTTGGAATGGGCTCTTCTGGCAATCGTCCAACGAATTTACTCCTCATTACGGCTCCCTAGTATTTGGGAACGCTTGGCGCTCTGGAATCAGGAGACCGGGAAGAGACGCTCTTTCAATGATTACACCGTATGTCGCTCTGCAAAGCTCGAAGACCAAATACGATCGAGCGGGGACTCAGAACTGCGCGTTCGATTCTCCGACAGCAGGTCCAAACCCATGCGACTTTTATTGGGAAAACGGCTTGATGCTCGGCGGCGGGGTACGATTCGCGCCTCCTCTGCCAAGTGGCGGCAATGTCGGATGGGTAAGTCGATTTGTCATCTACGGTGAGTATCTGGACACCGTGACGTACTATGGTCCATCCGCTCCGCCCTCCACACCGAGATACGATTTGAGATTTGGCGTGAGTGCTAGCTTCGGAGACTGGTATAAGAGGTTGCAAAAGTGAAGCTGCAACTTGCTTTACTGGACGAGTGTGTCTCGCCTGGCCTTGAAGTGTTTTATTGAATTTGTCACGAGCAAAAGTGCGCGTGAGATAACCACCGCAATTTAGAAACCCAAAGGACGCCGATGCGCGCCCGAGACAGGAGCGTCTGCTGCTGTATGCGGGAGCGGCTTCTACCCCGACGTTTGCGCGAGTTTCTCGATAGCCTGGAGCGTTGCCAAGGCTGACTTCGAGAGTTAAACAATCGCCAGGTCTACGGTCACAGAAGTGGCAGAGGTCCGCTGAAACCCCGATCGTGCGTCTTCAACTTACTCTAGAGACTCAATCAAAAAAACCGCTTCTGATCTGAAATTTGATTGAGGGGCTGGCGTATGCATAACGAACCCGCTTGAGCTTAGAGGCGTACGAACGGATTAACCGCCTGTAGCTGCGGATCTGAAGATCCATCAAGGGAAGGCGGGCCCCTACACGGGACATGTCGGAAGCTTACGCCAAGCGGCGAAACCGATAGACAAACTCGACTAAGAAAGGAAAACGAATGTTGAAACTTGTTAGATGTCTAATGACAATTGTGCTTGCGGGGTTCGCTCTCTTCGCGGCAACACCGATTGCTTCAGACAGCAATACCGTCGTCTTAGACCACTTCGATCCGGCTACGGCAGGCACGGCGCAGGGGTCCATCTCGTACGTCGGCAGCTTACCCGGTCTTGGGCAGGCAGTGAATCTTGGCACCGGGTCTTTCATTCAGTACCCGGTTATTAGTTCATTGGAATCGCAAGGCACCGTTGAGATGTTAGTTCATCCAAGCAGCTACAACGCGGGCATTTTGGATATGAACTGGAATAACACCGCCGTGGCACCACCCGCGGGGCACGTCTTTGAGTTGACGCTCGATCAAAACGGCCACGTTCTTCTTGGCGGCTGGGCTTGGAATTCCGCTTGTATGTACAACTTGACGTCGAGCTCAGCGTTACCGCTGGGGCAATGGAGCCATATTGCTGTTAGCTGGGGTTCGGTGACCAAGATTTACGTTAATGGAAGCGTTAGTGCTTCATCGTCCCAGTGTTTCCAGCCGGCAAGCCCTGCCTATGCATACTTGAATTACTGGGGCGAGGGAAATCTGGGCTTTGTGGATGAATTCTTAATTTCCAAAGTTCAGCGGACAGACGCTCAAATCGCTGCCGATGCCGTTGCCGCTACACAGTGTGGTTGTACCGGTCAGGCCGGACCCCCTGGTCCGCAGGGGCCTCAAGGTCCGGCTGGTCCCACAGGTCCGCAAGGTGCAACGGGCCCCGCCGGGCCTGCCGGTGCAAAGGGCCCTACCGGTGCAACTGGAGCGCAAGGCCCCGCAGGTCCGCAAGGGCCTCAAGGGCCCGCTGGTCCGCAAGGACCTGCAGCCCAAACCTTGAAATTTGTTGGCGGGAGTGGTATCAGCGTTACTCAAAACGGAAACACTGTGACGATCTCGGTTTCGAATACCGGGGGCGGTGGTTCGCCTGGGCAATCCGGATCGCTTACAGTGAATGTTGAAAACATGACGGGTAGTGGCAGTGTCACCGTCAGTGCGAGCAACGGCGCGTCCGGGATTTGCAGTAGTGGCCTCCCCGGAAAAGCGGTTTCTTGTCCGTACACATACCCGGTGGGTACTGTCGTTACGCTCACCCCACACACTACATCGCCCTTCGGATTCTCTGAGGCGTTCGGGAATTGCGGAACTGTCACGATCGGAACTACACCGCAGACGTGCGGGGTCGAATTCTTTACCGGAAACTGACAGAAACATCCCTGTGCAGGAGTTCAAAAGCCAATCAACGAACGCGCGGTTTTGCCCGCGCGTTCGTTTCCGTGCCGACCGCATTCGGCAGCTTGAAAAATGCAACTTTTCTAAAACGTGGTGCAGATGAACCTACACCGAGGCGCAGCGGCTTCATCGTGACGTGGGCCTGAAATTCGCTGGTTGCATAGGGAGCGACGTCGAACTTGTCTCGGGAGATCTGCTGTTTGTGCTGCATTCAGGAGGCGAGCGGCCGTTTGTGTCCGCGCAACAGATTCAGTAAAGGGCAGCTTCGAGGAAAGCGAGTTCCGGTCGGCTTCACCGTTGCCCTTGCGGTGCTCGGGTAGAGCGCTGAGTAAGCAATGCTCTCCGTATTTCTGCTAACTCGTCGGCCAGGCGATCTTGCGAGGGAAGCTGAAGCTTGTATTCGCGGGCGAGCACCGTATTAGGAAGGCTGCCCAGCACATAGTGCGCCAGCCGCTTCATTACGCTCCGAACAGAGGATGAGAGCTCTCTCGAACCGCCGTGTGCGGACCCGTAAGCTCGGCGGTGTGGCAGGGTCGATGGGTGACACCGCCCCTGTTCCGATCTAGTCGCGAAGTGTTTACTAGTAGTTCGCGCAGATTCATCACGACTGAGCTTCGGGAACTGCCAATCAAGGCTGCCTCTGCTCTTCAGTGACCGCTAGCATCGCGTTCCCGTCATTGCATTGACTTCCTGTGGATTCGACCTACTTGCATATTGCGGGCGTCCGGCTTAATACGCTGATCAACCGCGATCTTGGTTCGCCTGTATTCTTCTTTCCTTCCTGATGTACTTGGCACCGCTTCAGCCGACATTCGTTGCGCCCGGCACTTGCGCCCGTTCTGCTTTGCGCTCTTCTGTTCTCCGTTGAGGTAGCGCACCGCACACGGTTTCGGTCCCACCACAAAGTTCCAGGGCTACGCCTTTCGCAGACACGGCGAAAAACTTTGCGGTCCCCCCAAAAAGCACGTTCCCAAGTTTGGGAGCAACCAGCCTCGCGTTTGAGTGCCCAAGCACAGCAGGGCAGAAAGAAGGAAATACTCAATGAACCTCAATCAACTTTCGATCATCGGATTTGTCGGCAAGAACGCCGAAACCAAATCTCTGCCGAATGGCACTCCCGTCACGAAATTCCCGGTCGCAACCAAGCGCTCCTGGAAGGACGAGAACGACGCCTGGCAACAGAAGACTCAGTGGCATAACGTCGTCGCGTTCGGCAAGAGCTTCGCGCAAATGACCGATCGCCTCACCAAAGGCGCTCATGTGTTCGTGCAAGGAGAACTGACGACTCGCGAATACGATCGCATCATCAAAGTTCCTGTCGACAAAGGCAAGACCATCGAGCACACGATTCCGCAGCTCGTTGTTGAGCTGAAGGCCGACACGATCCGAATGCTCGATCGCTCAACTGTTACTAGCGAACAAAGCCACGCCGCCGAGTCGCCAATTGACGAGGTCCCCTACTGAGGGACCTCCTCCGCTCGCTGTTGCGCCGCTACACCGAGCCCTCGGACAAAATTTGGACAATCGTCCTAAATCGAACTTGCAAGTCTAAGAAGCGCCGATAGTAATTCGCACGAGTAACAGGGTCTGCAAAACCTCGATTCCCCAGTTCGATCCTGGGCCGCGCCTCCAAATTACTTCGACAGCAAATCTTATCACGGATTTGCAGCTCGGAAAGCGGAGGTCCCCGGAGACCTCCTCATCGAATCACAGTGATTTAACGTGCTTTTCGAGCCACGCGAAACACATTCATGCTCATCGATACCGCCTGGCAAGGCCTTCAAAAGGCCTGCGCTTTTCCGTAATTTTGACGAAAACGGGAATCCGCTCCCACGCCCTCCAACCCTGCTGATCGACAGCGAGCGGATCGAATCGGGCGAAGCCTTCGATCACAATTTCCGCAAGATCGCCGGCTGCGAAGTCGAGCGCTTCCGCCGTGATATCATCGAGCGCACCGGCGATATTCGCCGCCGTGAGAACATCACGGACCAGGACCTGCTTCGGGAAGTGATGAATACCGTGGGCAAATCGAAGTGTACACATCACATCAAGTACGCTGAGCCTCTACGCCCGATCCGCCGGCAAGCGAAGGTGTATTACGCGAAACGGTTCTGTGGAACATTGTTTCTGGTTCAGGTATAGCAATCAAGAACGCAAGTTGAGCGCTCCTCCAGCTAATTTATCGCGGGTTGGTCTCGCGTCTCCAGGGCCTTTAGCAAAGAAGAGTCAAAGCATCCTCGATATCTGCCGTGTCTAAATTAACTTGCCCTGTCGCCCGCGCAGCACACCGTAACTGTCGGCGGGAGTGCGAATGGGTTTAGGTACAAAGCGCATCCGTTTGGCAGATCTGCGATTTTGATGCCATTACATTTCCCCGTAGCGGCAATGCTTTCTGGGCGAAGATTAATACTATTGCCTTTCATCAGAGACTCAGCATCGTAGCTGGCGAGCGAAAGGCCGCTGCTTGCAGCAGTCTGCAGAAGTTCGTTGACTGATAGACCTTCGAACATACAATCCTCCCTGGAGTCTGCATTGTCTCATCAGATCGAGTGGGAACGCAGAACTCCATCGCGACGGATTTCCTGGTCGATCTTCCCTATGTTGGTGGTCCGACTCACCAAACATCCGGTATTGAATCACATGGGGTGGTTGTATCGATCTCCACAACCCCTGTGTTGGATGACTTTGCAACGATGAAACAGCGCTTTGAGGATAAGGAACTATCGCTTGGATCTAGAATTCCGACTAACGCCTTGAAGCGCATGAGGTAGTCGGGACGACCCATCTGTGGCTGCGCCAATCGGAACTGTACAATGGATTCGTTTGCGGCAAGCGAGTTTTCCGCCGCAGTGAGACATTCATGAAATTCCTCCGATATGCTCATATCGATCCTCCTATAAGGTTAAGCTACGGAACCTCTCGTTACCAACTTTGACCCTCCGCCCCATGAGTGCTACTGACCTGATGGTATGGACACGGCCCGCATAGCAGGTATTGCTAAGGTGGCGGGCGAAGGAGATCTATGCCAACACCGAGCGTTGTCGGTGTCAATACCGCAAAGAATGTTTTTCAGGTGCACGGAGTAGATTCGAGTGGGAGGGTCACGCTCCGGAAGCGACTACGGAGAGCGCAGTTGAGTGACTTTTTTGCAAATCTTCCCGTATGTGTGATCGGATTGGAGGCCACGCAAGGCGCCCATCATTGGGCGCGTGTTCTGGAGACTTTCGGGCATACGGTACGCCTGGTGGCGCCCAGTTCGTAAAGCCTTACCTACAGTCGCAAGTCGCAGAAAAACGATGCCAATGATGCGGCCGCGATCTGTGAAGCTGTGAGTCGACCGCACATGCACCTTGTGCCGAGAAGGACAGTTGAACAGCAAGACCTGCAAGAGCTCCATCGCCTTCGGAACCGGCTGATCGGACGCCGGACACAGATTGGGAACCAGATCCGTGGTTTGCTAGCCGAATACGGCATTGTTTTGCCTCAGCATCTCAGCCACGTAAGGAAGGCTCTGCCACAGCTGAGGGAAGAAAGCGAGACACGGTTGAGCGGATTCGCCAAACGCCTATTCACAACTCTCTATGAAGAGTTGTGTGCGCTCGATCAGCGCATTTTGGTGATAGAGACGGAACTCAACCAAGCGTTCCAGCAAAACGCGCTTTGTCAGCGCGTCAGCGCAGTGGAAGGGATCGGGCCGGTAACGGTCACAGCCGTGATCGCAGCCATCTCCAATGGCAGTACGTTCCACAACGGGCGGCAGTTTGCAGCTTGGCTGGGGCTTGTGCCGCGGCAGCATTCCAGTGGAGAGAAACAGCGCCTTTCGGGAATCACGAAGCGAGGCGATTGTTACCTCCGGACCCTCCTGGTGCATGGATCGCGCTCGGTGGTCTTCCGGGCTTCCAAAAAGACGGATGCGCGCAGTAAATGGATTGCGGAGAAAAAAAGCTAGGAACCGCCAAAGCGTGTGTAGCAGTTGCCAATAAAAACGCGCGGATCATCTGGGCCCTTCTCGCTCACGATGAGCCGTACCGCCGCGCGGCTTAAACGGAAAAGCTTTCCTTGAGATTGCACGAGTGTCGAGTGATGGCGTAACTGGGTAGACCGGCTTCTTTCCAACCTGGAAGGGGGCTGGGCCTGCGAGGCCGATGACCTGTTGAAGGAGAAGAAGCGCAGATTCCATGCTGTCCAGCACACGCGTGACGCGCGGACTCGGGAAGCTGGTATCGACGTCGAGCGCCAGACACTCACGCGTGTAAGTATCGATAACGCTCAGCACACGGATCGCGCGACCGCTTGCCAGACCATCGCAGGCGAAGTCCAAAGACCAGCGTTCATTGGCTCGCGTGGCCGCCATAGCGGGTGTGCCCACCCGCACCAGCCGCTTCCGCCGCCTTCTCTTCACGCATGGTCCCGCCGCGCGGTAGACACGCCAAACTCGTTTGTGGTCTACCTGTTCGCCGTCGCGCTGCAACAGCACGTGCAGCCGGCGATAACCAAAGCGCGGCTTCTCCCGTGCAAGTTCCACCAGCTTCTCGCGCAGCTCGCTATCGCATCGTGACGAGCGATAGCGATATGTGGAAATCGGTAGACCCAGCAGGCCGCAGGCGCGCCGTTCACTGAAGGCGAAGTCTTGCTTCAGATGCTCGACAGCCGCCTTCATTGCTGTGAGCTCCAGCCGTAATGAGATGGTCCGCCGCTGTTATTCGTAGACACAGGAGGATTTTCATTTATGAATGTACAAGTGATCGGGATCGATCTCGGCAAAGCAAACTCGCCTTTTACGCTTGATGCGCCGCTTGGCGAGCCTGCTTGCGCCAGACATGAACCTGGCTCGCCTTCACCCTGCACAGATTCGCCACCGCATTCACAGTGACACCCTTCTTCAGCGAAGCTCGTACAATCGCCGGCGCTCCTCGGCTGACCACATGCGGCCTCTCGATGCCAGCGCCGGTAGTTGCTCTCGACCGGCGTTGACGTATCCATCCCGCTAGCATGCCTCTCTCCTCCACACCGTTGCTAGACGGTTTCTACTGGACGCTTACAGCTTTCGCAGTGTGAGCAGACCTTTGCCTTCGCACGTGAGCCTCACCTGTAAGTAATTGCAAGAGAAGCTCTGGAGGCGCGGCCCAGGATCGAACTGGGGAATCGAGGTTTTGCAGATCCTGTTACGACTGCGAATTAAAGTCGGTGCTTCTAAGACATGCAGGTCCGGTTCCGACGATTGTCGAAATATTGTCCAAGGGCCGGTGCGGACGCGACAGGGCGAGACCGTCCGACAGAATCTAACCGCGATTTGCTGAAACGCTATGGCGCGGTCGCATTGCCTTGCCGCGTGGCAGATCCGGATCGCAAGGCGAAACTGGAATCGGACGTCGGCCGCGCAAAACAAGACGTCACTAAAAGGGCTGCGCTTCGAAAGCCTGGAAGAAGCGCAAGCATACCTAGAGCGCTGGAAGGAGCGCTGGGCCGACACACGCATTCATAGCACCATGAAGCGGCAGGTCGCAGCCACCTTCGCCGAAGACCGACCAGCTCTCTGCCTCTGCTGCTTGAGCCGTTTGGTTATTACGAATACGATGAAACGGACGGTGCACCTGGACGGCTGTGTGGAAGTCGAAGCTCTTACTGCAGTGCACCGCCGGGCTGGAACAGCCGCCGCTTCAGGTACAGTGGAACGCCTCGCGTGTCCTGCTGATCCATCCACGCAGTGGCCAATTACTGCGCGAGCACCTCCGTCAACAGCGCGGGACGCCATTGCATCCAGGAAGAAGATCGCTCTTCGCGGACTCCGTTCTCGACCGGTTGCTGCGTCAACGAGTTAGCGCAGAGGCTCCAAGCCGCAATATTTCGGTGGTCAATGGCTGGGAACCTCGCCATCAGCTTTGCGTAGCGTGGATCTGCGGATCACAGATTTAACTTGACGTCGAGGCCAGCTTTATGAGAAATTATATCGCTGCGGCCGTTTTTCCCAAAATTTAGGTAATCTGCAGACGGTCTGCATTCTCGAGAAGAGGTACTGAATTATGTTTCGGGCCTTGGATTGGAGGTCAAGCAATGTGGTTAACCCAAGGGCATCAGCTCTACGCAGCCTTCTCTCAATCTGGGATACAAAAAATTCTCAGTAGCGTCTTCGCAGCACGACCGCACTATTTCAACTACGCCACGAACGCACTTGGTGGAGGCACGTCCGGCGTAAGCCTCCTTTCTCCCTTGCCAGTCCCCGGTAGTGCTGCAGGGGTCGATTATAAACTGCAATTCCCCAATGCTCCAGTCATACAGTTCTACCCAAACGCGGTCGCTCCACCGCCGCAGCCAGTACCGATGCCGGCGCCACCGCAGCCATACGCTTGGACACTTAACCAATTCGCAATCTACGCCACGCTCAACTTATATGTGCTCGAACCGCCGCAAAATTTAATCGTTGGGAATCTCGAACTTTGGGCTTTCGGTCATCCGCAGCTTAATACCACGGCGAACACTTCGACTATTTCGCTGGTGATCGATGATATAGAGATTTCGGACGCTGGCACTCTAGGTCTTGTTGTTGAATATATCAGTAAATTGATGCTCAATGGCCTTCTTGGCAACCTGCAACTCGGCACCGATTCAATCGCTCAAGGGGTTTTAGGATTCAAGCTTGAAGCTGGCCCGACCATCAGCTCTCAGCAGCTTCAGATATGGGGATCTCTCACATGACTTCGAAACAGCTTCGAAAACCGCCGACCGAGCCGCGCACAGTCGCAGGTCCCTTCTCAACTGTTCAAGTTCCCAAAGTATTCCCGAGTACCCCGATGGTGGCGCCAGCCTCGGACGCAACTGTCGCGCTCAGTCAAGACGCTCTTACGTTCCTGGTGCAGCAAGCCTTGGACAAACCTGTTTCTGGACAAAATTCCGGTTCGTGGGGACCTTTCGTTGCAGGATACTCTCTAAATTTGAACGTGTCGGGTGGCTCGATTACCCTGGTTGACCTGGGGCAGCAGATTCGACTTGATAGTGTAGTCGTTTCCGGCATAATTAATCTTTCAGTAGGTATTAACCTGGGTGCAATTCTACCGAGTATCTGCATACCGCCTACTCGGGCCTGCGTTACTCTGTTTGGTCACCAGATCTGCACGCCACAGGTATGCATCTCCTGGCCGACGATCTCGGTGCCACTGACGCCGATCCTTGTACCCCCGATCGGTCTATCGGTCAATTTTCAGGTGTCCGCTCAACAGGACGGCAGTAATTGGGATGTAATTTTGAAAGTGTTTCCATTTTCCATTCTGGTCGACCTTACACCAAGCGTGAACACAATTATCGACGCGGTAGAATCCGCAGTGCGCAACACACTTGGACAGATTCCTCTGATCGGAAACCTCATAGATGATTTGGTTGACGGGGTCTTGAATGCACTCCGGGCGGTCATTGACGCAATACTCGCAGCCATCGAGGATTTGTTAAAGCAATTGATAATTCTCATTGACCTGTTCTCACCGACAGTGCCCTTCCGGATCGCACAAATAGCTGCAACCCAAAAAGTGCTCCCTGCAGGCGGTCCTGGCGACGCCGAAGTGGATTTGACAATTTCCGCAGTGACGCCGACAATTGTCACTCCTACCCCGCCACCGCCGCTGCCAAACCCCGCACCTCCGCCCGAACTCGTTATTGCAGTCAATTTCGCCTAAGGAGATCTTTGTGGATATCATTAACACCCAGTCCCTAATGCCGCAAGAGGCGTACTACCACGTCTTCACTAAGCCTTTCACCTATAACTGGGGATTCATGATCAAGCAGAACTATATCATACAAGTTCAACCATTGCCTGCTGGTCAAGCCAACAAACAGACGATCATCCAGGTGACGTTTCAGAATGGCAGTTTCCAGATTCCTGCCAATCAAACGAACATAACGATTTATGTCGGTGACTCCGTGTCATGGGAGATACCTTCGAACACTCCTGGCACACCGGGGTACTCGATCGTCGGAGACAACGGACTGGCCACCGGTGCCCCGAATTACGATTATTTCAGTAATCGAAGCCTTGGGGTATTTGATGCATTTAGCCATTTATTCTGGACGCCCGGGACTTACCAATACAACGTCAGCGGTGGCACAGGCGGGGTGCAACAAGGAAGCATTCCAGTATCTGCGCGTCCCCCCGCGGTTCCGGCCCGCCCGTCTCCTGCTTTAGTCGTCTTGAATGACGGGAACAATCCACAGCCTCCAAAGCCAGATCCTGTCACCTACCCGGCCGGAACCCCGAATGGGACTGCTGTTTACACGGGTGACACAGTTATTTGGACGATTGCCGACGGAAGCAAGATTGTTATTCAAACGCAGTGAGGTGATGCATTTATGAGGAAGGGACAAGCGCCGATGGCTCGCACGGGTTCAGAGATACTTGAGCAAATCGCACGGTCCAAAGGGCGAGCCCAGGATTCATACTGCGATAAACTTCAAATTCAAATTGATGTTAGTGCGAATGTTGATAGGGGTGAGATCGTCTGCAACTATCAAGTCACTGTTTTAGATTCTAAAGCTGTAATCTCGACTATTGGCGTTGCGATTAACTACCTGGAGGATGGAGTTAACGTCCCTAAGGTGTTCGGGACTGCAAGATTGGAAGAGGCACGTCAAAATATTCAGTATAGCGGTTCTCTGATTGACGGCCGCGCGGATTTCAGCAACGACATCAACGGTGTAATTGAACTCGGCATGTTTGTCCTTCATGAAGGAACGGAACTTCTTTGTCTGGCGTCGAAGGATTTTGCATTCTTAGGCCACTGAGATACCGAAGAGGTAACGCCGAATTCCGAAATCTGGGCTAAAATGCGATCTCAAAGCGTTGCTGCATATTTATATCCTGCGCGAAATACTCCGATTATATACGCCCCACGCCAGATGCGCCTGCAGAACATCGAACTTGATCCGCCAATTAAACGCGGGCTGGCACGAAGAATTGGAGGATATTGTGCGGCTGACGTCTAAACTCAGCTCCTCGAAGTTTGGCATTTGAAGATAAGGCGTCCTCGTCTGCACCTTCTCTTGAAAAATCGGTACTTAATGCCGCTTGACAGAGCTCACACCTTGAGTGTTGCTAACATTTTTCTGCCCTCCAGAATCCTGTCGTTCGAATCGAAAGGAGATTGGCGATGTTCAATCAATTCAAAGCCCGGATCGAGTACGTTTCCCTGCGCTTTGCTGCATTTGCTCGCCATAGCCTGCGTACTATCAATCAGTGGGGGGCAAGCCATTGGGGAGGCAACGCCGGACGTATGTAATCCACCCAGCGCCGCTTATCAAGTCCCGACCAGGGTTTTTCCCACCATCCCGTTTACACCTGAAGCGAAGACGCTCGTCGATCCGCTCGGCGACGATAGCGGAGATCTAACCATAGTCGCATTCGGCGACTCGGTTATGTGGGGTAACGGGCTTCAAAATCCGGACAAGTTCGTCGAGAAAGTTGGCGAGCAGGTTGCCAATCTCACCCAGCGCAATGTAAAGATCGTCTCATTCGCGCACTCGGGAGCGAGGCTCAAGTACTGCGACTCTGCGGCGGAAGTACCTATGAAGCCGTCCGACAATGGAGTGCCTCCAGGCGATCTCAATTCGGAACTGCCAAGCACACGTCAGCAGGCCGAGATTGCGGCCTACCTCCCCAACCTCCATTACGATAAATCCGAAATCGTTTTACTCGATGGTTGCATTAACGAGGTCTCAGCAACCGACATTTCTCTTCCTTTTCCGTTGAGCCTAGCCACGCCGGATGATATCCAGTTGAGGTCATTTCGATATTGCGCTCAGCCAATGAGAGATACTTTGAGTGACGTTCAAAGTGAATTCCCGCGCGCCACGATCATTCTTCTCAATTACTATCGGATTGTCTCCAGCAAGTCCACGGTTGATCATGTGCAAGCGGCCGCGACGGAGCAAAATGCTGCGCAGGTGAACACTTATCAAGAGGAGGAGACTGCGCAAGAGGTGGAAACGGCCAGAAAGAAGCAAGAGGAAATTCACGACAAGGAGAACGAGCGACTACTCAGTACGGAAATCAATGTCGAGAAAAAGCTCCATTTGGCATCCACTCCGACCGATAAGGCCCAGGCGGAAATAACAATTCGAAAATGGGACCAGAATTCTGCCGCCTTCTTGGCTGCCACTGAAGCCTGCTTTAAGTGGGCCGTCGCAGGCGCGAGCGGCGTCAACGTACCGCCGCTCGACACCTCGCCTACGTCGAAACATATCTGCCCACCTGTAACTCTTCCGCCTGCGCAAGTCGCGACTACACCTAGGCGAGTCTATATCGCGACCGTCCCGGACAATCCGGACTACTCGTACGGTGCACCACAAAAGCATATCTGGAGCGCGCCCATTCAGTTTCTGTTCTGGACGATTCACGCGGACAATCTGTACTCGGAACGGTCGCGCCTCTGCAGAACCCACTATCGAGACGATCTAAAAGGCCGGCTTGGCTGCAAGGTCAACCCAACAGCTCACCCGAACGTTGTGGGAGCAGAGGTGTATCAGGACAGTATCGTGAGCGTCCTGAAAATCGCGTGGGATAATTCGGCGACGCCAGCCCGCTAGCTGAGTTCTTTCGATTTTGACCGATGGGGCGAAAGCATCGCAAACTCATAGCTGACTGGTATTCTGTTGTGCCAAAGCGACGTAGGGACAGAGGCTCACTATCAGTCTACACTCCTGTAGGATATGACCTGATGGTATGGACCCGGCCCGGTGATTGACTGGGCGGAGGAGGTTCGACCAGATGTCAGTGAAAGTAATTGGGCTGGACATCGCGAAGCACGTCTTCCAAGTGCACGGAGCAGACGCGAGTGGGAAGGCCGTTCTAAAGAAGAGGCTCCGACGCGAACAGGTAACTGATTTCTTTGGAAGTGTTACACAGTGTGTAGTGGCGATGGAGGCAACGAGAGGCGCTCATTATTGGGCTCGACTGATTAGAACGTTCGGCCACGAAGTAAGACTCATTGCTCCGCAGTTCGTGAAGCCGTATGTTCGAGGGCAGAAGAACGATATGCAAGACGCGGCGGCAATCTGCGAGGCGGCTAGCCGGCCGGAGATGCGTTTTGTTCCGCAGAAGTCGATTTCGCAACAAGACATGCAGATGCTGCATCGGATCCGAAGCCGACTAGTGGGTAACCGCACGCAATTGGGCAATCAGATTCGCGGGTTACTTGCTGAATATGGCATCCTCGTCCCGCTGCATCTTCATCAACTGCGAAGAAAACTCATCGAACTCACAAGCGAGCCGCAGCCTGAGTTAACCACTTTTGCTCAGGAGCTCTTTGCATCTTTGTATGCAGAGCTTTGCAGCATGGATGAGCGGATCACCGCAGTGGAACGGCATGTTGAACAAGCCTTTCAAAGAGAGCAAGCCTGTCAGAAGATTGCAGAGGTGGAAGGCGTCGGCCCCGTGATCGCAACCGCGATCGTCGCGGCGATCGCAGATGGCAAAGCATTTCGCAATGGCCGGCACTTGGCGGCCTGGCTGGGGCTGGTGCCACGTCAACATTCGAGCGGAGACAAGCAACGGCTGCTCGGCATTTCCAAGCGTGGCGATCCATACCTGCGCATGTTGCTCATTCACGGCGCTCGCTCCGTTGTATATCGGTGCGTTACCAAGACGGACAGCCGCAGTCGCTGGATTGCAGATAAACAGAGGAGATTAGGGACGACGAAAGCATGTGTGGCGGTAGCAAACAAGAACGCGCGGATTATCTGGGCTCTACTGGCCAAGGATGAACCGTACCGCCGCGCGGCTTGAAAAGCTTCCATAGAGATTGCACGGACGCAGTGATGGCGTAACTGGTAAGACCGGCTCTTCTCGAACCTGTCATTGGGGGCGGGGCCGAACGTCGCCTCCGGCGATGAGGCCGATGACCTGATTCAGCGAGAGAGCGCAAATTCCATCAGGGCCCGAGGGTGACGACCCTCACTTCGAGGCCGGATATATGCACGCAGTCTTATTCACTCGCAACCACGGCAGTCTTGCAATCCGGGCCGGGTCCATATATGCACCCTAAATCCGCACATCTGACGATACAACTTTCACCCATCTGTCAGTTCTTTAGAAGCGGGGATGGGGGTGTGGGGCAAGGGGCCGGCAATTGAGGTCCCTTGCCCCGCCTCAGCCCGCCTACAGTTATTCAAGGCGGCGAACTCCGATGGCGTCCGATACGCCAGAGCGCTATGCGGACGAAGCTGATTGTAATCGCTACGCCAAGCGGCGATCTTCCGCCGCGCATCGAATAGATTGCGGAACCAACTGACATTCAGGCATTCGTCCCGCAGCTTGCCATTGAAGCTTTCGACGTGTCCGTTCTGCATCGGTCGTCCG
This sequence comes from uncultured Acidobacteriaceae bacterium, assembly GCA_963762495.1. GTDB lineage: Bacteria > Acidobacteriota > Terriglobia > Bryobacterales > Bryobacteraceae > Bog-105. The sequence goes on along the minus strand of CAVXKZ010000004.1, from coordinate 103,140 downwards.
GGCTGAATATGCACGAGTAAGATTCGCCATTCAATGCACCATGCGAGGAAGTGCCGGCTGGTTAGCTCTGGTCCGTTATCGCACCGGATACTCTGTGGCCGTCCACGCTGGCGGATGATCTGTTCCAGCACGCGCGTGACGCGGCGACTCGCGAAGCTGGTGTCGGCTTCGTGCCTCTTCCTGATTCGCGAAAACCTCGCCCAAACGCGCCGAAATCGCACATCACGCGTTCCGAGGCCAAGCGCACTTGGGACAAAATTTGGACAATCTTTCGCTCCCGCCCTGCAAATACAAGAAGCGTTTACACTAATTCTCACATGCAATAGGGTCTGCAAAACCTTTATTCGGCGGTTCGATCCCGCCCCGCGCCTCCAACAAAATCCGTCTTAAATAGCAGAATAGCAATCAGTTCAGCCTTCCCGGAGCATCATTGTTGTTACCGGCCGAAAAGGGCAAAATCCCGCGTTTTCCGGATCGATCTTGCACAAAATTTGCACGCCACTTGGCCAAGTGGAAATCATGGGCTCTTCCCGGGAACTCGGGTTCAACCAGGCATTGACTGGACCTTCGAACCCGGGTTGTGGCTTATTGCGGAGTGAATGGGCTCGGTAAGACCACGCTCGTAACGATGCTGATTCGCGCGTTTACCGGGCCCTACGATCTTACGGGGGGACGGGCTTCCCGATCAGCTTGAATCAATCACGCCTGAAGCTCCGGTCTTGCTCAAAGCCCAGCACCTGCGATTTTTCGCTCAGCGGGTCGCTGATCGGGCAGATTTCCGGATACAGCCCCAAGAATATCCCGGACAACGAAAGGAAACCGCTTATCCTTTCGTTAGACCAACTGTTAACGAAAGGATTGTCTATTTCTTCGCTGTTTTGAGGGCAGCTTCAACAGTCGTCAGCGGAAGCAGCAGAGAAAGCGGCGCATCCAGTAGCGGCAGAGCGCCGTAACTCTGATACCAAGCGGCAACCCTGGCGTTCTTGGCATCGATAAGCATCGCGACACCGCCCACCTCGGCAGCTGCGAGCAAGCATCGTTTACCGGCCGCCATCAAAAGCTGCCCGCCTAGACCCTGCCCTTGCACCTTGAGACCCACGGCCAAACGTGCCAGCCGAAATGCTGGCACTTCGTGGCGAGCAAGGCCTCGACGGACAATCTCCGGTGTCCGGGCATACGCGATCGAGGCGGGACTCAGGCTGTAGTAGCCGAGAATGGTTTCATTGTCGGCATCGCTGATTGCAACGAACGTTTTGGCACCGCCTAGCTCATGGCTCTTTCGGGCATACCGTTGCAGGAATTCAGTGAGGGCCGCTTCGCCACAGTCGAAGGCGTCTCGGGCATGCCTTTTAGCGATCGGCTCCTCGTGCCATGCGTTAGCGCTCACTTCCGCTTCGGCAGCGATTTCGCTGCAGCAAGCAGCTTCGGATTCGGCTTGGGCGGATTCTCGAGCAACTCCATCACCCGCAGGCTGTCTCGCTCGGAAAGTTCCAAACGTTCTGCTTCCTCGATTACCGCCCTTGCCGCTTTCAAGCTGTGCTGGCGGACGAAATCCGTGAGATCCGTGCGCTTCAATGCCGCCGCCCGCAGAAGAATCGTCTTCTCCTCGGGAGCAATCCGCAGGGACATGCGGCTGTTGTCTTCAACTGCTAATCTAGGCATCCGCAGGCTTTTCTTCTGTACACATTAAAATTGTACAAGAACTCTCTGCGACCGTCAAGCTGTGTGCCTTCATTGCGTACATGGCGAGAACCATGTGTTCTATCCTTTCTCGGCATTAACGGCGGTTCCCGGTTCGTCCCCCGGATCACGCTTCCACCTACAGAAAAATTGCACAAAGCAAACTTCTAGACGCGTAACTCTAACTCGCGCCTACACGGATCGGAAACCTATAACACCCCTGCAAAACCTTGTTCGGCGGTTCGATCCCGCCCCGCGCCTCCAATATTTTTTCAAGAACTCTCAGTGCCTCAGCGGTTTAGATCATCATTTCTGATCATCTCGTTGTTGCTCGAAAAAACCTGAATCACACAATTGATAGCTGAGTTGTGACATTATCGTTCCTCCACGCGACTGGCCGACGAATCGAGGCTGGATCATCCTGGAGTTCAGTCGGCCAGAGGCGATTAAATTATTACGTTCGATTCCTGGAATTGTTAAATGTAAACTGCGAATTTCAGCGGCGCGGTCGAGAGGCGAGATCTTGCTATAGAAGAATCGGCCACTTGGCCGAGGCGACCCGATTGGATCTCAAGGATTCTGGGTTATCGAAGTGAAAATCGTTTCACAGCAAGGCAAACCGATTCTCCTTCTTCAGCCATTCACGAACCGCTCGAAAATCGGAGGCATTGATCGCGAGAACGCGAATAGTGCAGCCTCCAATTGCAGTCTTGCCGGCCAATTCTGTCCCTTGCCATTCGAAGTGTTCTATCCACAAGTTTCGTCGTGGATCAAACAGTGAAACCACGCTTCCATCGAGCGGATCTAGACCGGCCAAATTCGGCCCTTTATTCCGATTGCAGTGCAAACAGGCGAGCGCAAGATTACCCAACTGTGTGAGTCCGCCATGTTGGCGTGGAATAAAGTGGTCCACGTGAAAACCGAGAGGATAGAAATCCGCCGGCATCCGGCAATACTCACATCGATTGCCTGCCGGTTGTTGCTTTCACCCTCAGGAGCCAACCAATATCCTAAGCGATGCCGTTTCCGCGAATGCCCGGAAGTCGCGGTCTCGTGTCAACAACGCAATCCCAGCATCGACGCAACTCTGAGCGATGAGCGCATCGCCCAGCCGAGCCTTGCGGCGTTTTGCCAGGACTCTCGCACGAAGCGCGCCAGCTCGGTTCCAAAATCCAGGCTGGATCTCGATCAGCGGCAGTTCTAAAAGCGTCTTCGATACTTCAGAGGGAATGCCTGGATCGCTTAGCAACTCGGTCAGGACCGGAGGAGCCATGAGGACTTGCCGGTCGTCGAGGCTTCTATCGAGCAGTTCGACGTCTTTACCCGCCTCACCTTGAAAGAACGCGATCCAGGTACTCGTATCGGCCGCGATCATCGGTCGATTTTTAGGTCGGCCGAGGTCCGGGAGAAGCGAACCTTGCCACGCAATCCTCGCAGCTTCGCATACGTCTGCGATGCGGCAACGAGCTGCAACCCCGTGCGAACCGTCTGGGTAATACCGGCACCGCTAGCTCGCTGAGCCTTGTCGAGCAGCTCAGGTGGGATTTCGACCGTGATTTTACGCGCTCTCTCCATAACACCCCAATAATACCGTACTCTATACCAGCATCAGGTACGGGGTATCCGATGCGGAACCTCTTCCCTACTTTGTCGAGAAATGACAACTGCCTAGTCCAACTCGTTTTTCTTTGCCCCCAGTAGAATCCCCTTCTCTGCCGGAATTCGAAGTGACATTCGGCTATTGTCTTCAACCGCTAGTTATGAGTCGTTCCGGCGTCACGATAAATTAAAAGATTCCTGTACGCCAGTCAGGAGCATGCAGATGAGCATTGTCGCGGGTGTCGACTTCGGAACATTGAGCGTGCGCGTGTCGCTCTTCAGCAAGAGCGAAGGGCGGCTGGGCTCGGGTGTGGCAGAGTATCCGCTAAACCGCTCGGCCCAGGACCCCAATTTCGCCACGCAGAGTCATCGCGCCCAGATGGACGCGCTTGCGAGCGCGATGCGCAGCGCGCTCCAAGCCAGCAAGATAAGCGGGGATGAAGTAAGAGCTCTTGCCCTCGATACCACGGGCTCGAGCGTCATTTTCGTCGGGGAGGGATTGCAGCCACTGGATGATTATTATCTGTGGTGCGATCACCGCGCCTGGCGCGAAGCGCAGGAGATTACGGCCGCTGCACATGCGCAAAATCTTCCAGCGATCGAGTGGTGCGGAGGGGTGTATTCCTCCGAGTGGGGATTCTCAAAACTGCTGCATTGGCTGCGGCACAACCCTGAAAAGCGCGCGCGGCTAGTCACCGCTCTCGAAAACTGCGACATGGTCGTGGCGACGCTGTGCGGCATCGACTCGCCCGCCGGCTTGACGCGTAGCGTCTGCGCAATGGGCCACAAATGGATGTGGAACGCGAAATGGGGCGGACTACCTTCCGAGGAATTTCTCGCGTCTATCGATCCGCAGTTATCGGGCATACGGCAGAAGCTTGCGGGCCGCTACGAAACATCGGACCACATCGCCGGTACGCTCAGCGCCGAATGGGCCGGGCGGCTGGGCCTGCGGGCCGGCCTACCAATTCCCGTTGGCGCCTTCGATGCGCATTGGGATGCCGTTGGAGCGAATATCCGTTTGGGCGATGTAGTGAACGTGATTGGTACCTCGACCTGCATCATTGGCGTAAGCGAAAACCAAACACTCGTACCCGGAGTTTGTGGCGTTGTCCCCGGTTCCGTTCTGCCAAAATACACCGGCATCGAGGCGGGACTCTCCGCAGTGGGCGATATTTTTGACGGAATTGCTCGCAGGGCCGGCTCTTCCGTCTCCGCCCTGAGCCGAAATCTCGAATCCTATTGCGCCGGCCAGACCGGTTTGCTGCGTATGGCCTGGGATAACGGAGACCGGACCGTGCTGGTAAATCCCAATCTTGGGGGCGTCACGCTTGGCTGGAACTTAATGCACACCGCCCAGGATGAACTCTTTGCTGCCATTGAAGGAACCGCCTTGCACACGCGCATCATTCTTGAACGCATGCAGGAGAAGGGATCCCCGGTGAACCGGATCATCAATAGTGGCGGCATTCCACAGAAGAACAGCGTGCTCAATCGTGTATACGCGAACGCACTGAATAAGCCCGTGCTGGTGCCGTCCGGCGATGTCACCAGCCTCGGCTCCGCGATTTTCGCCTTCCTCGCCAGCGGGGATTTTGCGTTCGATTGAACAGGCGCAGGACGCCCTATGTCCGCCTAGCAAAACATTTCTTCCCGATGAGCAGGAAGCGGCAGTGTACGAAAAATTGTATTCACTTTATCGCGAGCTTTATTTCTCGCTCGGCCAACCTGCCGCGCCGGCCGCACGGATTGGACATATTTTGCCGACCCTGCGTGAAATTGCTATGACGAGGCGGGCGCAGCCTCAACCGAGCGTTCAGGGATCCGCTTTTGACGAACGTAAGCCGTGAAAAACAGGGCAGAGATAGTAATTGTCAGTAGAATGGCCTGCTGGAACCAAGGCAAATTTGGATCGGCGTCTTTGCTGAGCGCATTACCGCCTATACAAAAGAGGACGTGAACACAGAACACCTCGATTGAAGCGCGGCCGAGTCCGGCCAAGGGAGTCATGAATGGCAGAGCGGCTATACGCGCGCCAAAACGTACGAGCACAATCGTAAGAGCAGTGAAATTGACGACCCGCGCCGGGCCCAAATGCCATTTGTCAATCAACCAGCCGTAGACGTCGGGATTGATCCAATGATCGACCGGGCTGTAGCGCAGCACCAGAAAAATCACTGCCGCGCTCAGGCTCAGTTTGAGCAGCCATCTGGGAACCACGACTCCGGGCTTACTCCTGCTCGCGTACACGCTGCCTAGCGCGAGACCGGCCATCCAGAGGAATTGCCAGGCGTAGCCGTCAAATGCTCCCGTCGAGGTCTCGGGCACACCCAAACCGAATACGTCAAAGTGCCGATACATCCAAGCGCGCAAGCCGAACTGCGCCGCGACCCAGACGGCCAAGCTGGGATAAATGACGAACGCCCAGCCCCAACGGCGCGCGACGGCGCGGCCAACGATCGTGAGCATCATGAAAACGATATACATCGGCAGAATGTCGAGTAGAGAAGGACGATATTCGAGGATGGCGCCGGCCACGATCGCGCTGTGCGGACGCTGCAGATAGAACGAGAGCAGGTTCTCAAGAGCTAGCCGGTGAAATCTTACGCCAATCTCAGCGACCAGAGTGAAAGCGATGGCGAGGAGCCCGCAATGGTAAAAATAGATTCGCAGCGTGCGTTTCGACAGATCGCGAACCGTGGCGGAGTGGCCGCGTTTCTGCTCGATTCGATGCTCGAGTTGGCCCACCATAAACGCCGCGAGGAATATGAATCCCTCCGCTCCGGAGACGAAGCCGAAAGTCTGATTGGAGATGGTGCTGGCCTTAGTTGGTAAGTGCGTCAGCGTCATCCAAAGGAGAAGGAAGCCTCGAAGGATATCGAGTGCGATGATGCGACCGCCAGGTTTCGTGTTACCTGGGGCGGAGAGGCGCTCCGGGGGAGTTTGTGTGGGTTCCGTTACTTGTGGAGCGGAGATCATGAAGTTGTCGTACAAATTCGACGCACGTCAACTGCCAATGGGGGACAAGTTTTTCGGGAATTATGAGCTAAACCGCTGAGGACAACACTTCATACAGACGGCGACCCACGATTACATCCTCGCCCGGTTCCAGCATCCACACGCCAACGACGATTGTGTTCTCGTCGGAAGGCAGGCCGGCCGACCCTTCACGCCTTCCCGTGGAAGGATTGAGCTCGATACTCGGATTTCCTTGACGTAATTGCCTCGCCACTTCCAACGGTGCAATCTTTATGCGCTGTTGATCATACTGCAGGAGCAGATGGGGCACATGGTTGGCGACGGGAGGAACAACGATTCTCGATTGCAGAGTCGGAATGTTTCTAAGCTCGGCGCAGATTCGATCAGCCCTGCCTCGAAACTCGGCTTCCATTTCCTGGTCCGACTGGCTCAGAAACCAATCGACCGCCGCCACCATTCCGACGATCTGCTCCTTCGCCACCTTCATCCCGCGGCCAACGCCTTCGTCGAAGGGATTGTTGGTCGCCGCCGCAATCGTAATAAGGTCCTTCCGCCCAAGGAGCAACCCCGCGTTCTGCGGACCACGAATTCCCTTCCCTCCAGAAAAGGTCACGAGATCGAAACCCATTTGAGTGTAGTTCCAGAGATTTGAAATAGGGGGAACATCGGCGGCGGCGTCATTAAAACACGGAACGCCGTGCTGGTGCGCGACTCGAACGAAATCCTCGCGTCCGATCTGGCCGCCTTCCGCCGCGTTGAAAAAATGCGCCATCACGGTCCGGTCCGTGAAGGCCTTCTGGTACTCGTCGATGGACTCGACCTCAACGAACCGGGTTCCGCAGTTCTCGATAGCGTGATCGTAGGAATAGCGGTGTGCCCTCTGGATGATCACCTCATTCTTCGGCAAGCCACCGACTTTGACCGGTACGGCTTGGATCGGACTCTGATTCATCGCGCCGATGCAGGCGGCGGTCCCGAGGGTCAGCGCTGAAGACGCCCCCGCGGTCACCAGGGCCGATTCACATCGCAAGCGCCGCGCCAGGTATTCCCCCGCCTTCGTCTGCAATTCCAATAAGCGAACCGGATGTTTCGCCGCTTCTGCAACCGCGGCCTGCACGGATGGAGGCATTACAGACGCTGTGAGAATGGTGTAAGTACCGGCGGCGTTGATGATTTTCGTAACGCCGAGTTTCTGGTAATAATCTTGCGGCTGCGCGCCGCTTTCCGCTCGCACCCCATTTGGGAGACTCACGGCTCCAAGGAAACCTCCGGCCCGTCCGAGAAGAGCGCGTCGCGTGCTGAAACCGTTCATCGTGTTATGACCTGCCTGGGCCGCCTAAGCGGTAGTTGTGCTGGGTGGCGCTCCAACTGGCGCTTCGGTATTCGCCCAGATTCAGATCGCCCGCCATGTTTTTGTCTGTGACCGTACCAGTGAAGGTATACGTCAGAGCCGCGCCGTGCTGCTCGCCGATGCTGCTCGTCATCTTCACAGCATTTCCATGCATTGAGCCTACAAGATCGCGCGCCAGGAAATCGCCTTGATGCGTACCCTCGATATCGGAGTCTTTCTGGCGCAGGTAGAAGCTGTGAGTGGAACGGCCGGCGGCAAATTCGATCTGCACGTCCCACTCACCGCTGATGTCGGAAGATGGAGGGCTCGTGTCCTCTGATTAGCTTGCCTCCAGCGGCCTTTGACAGGATCGCTCGGAGCCTTTCGGCTACGACCGTCTCATCGCCAGGACACATCATGTAAGCCGTGATTGATATGCCGGATTCATTTCCGGCGGACTCATGCCCAAATCGCCTTCCACCCCAACTGGACAGAGTGATACGAGGCTCGGTTGTGAACAGAGTATGCTCCACATCCGCTCCCATGATTCCAACTTTATCCGTGTTCCAGCGAATGGTCAGCACCGGACTGTGATTCGATAGTTCCTTCGTTTGCTCAATCGAACTGGTAACACCATCAATCGATCCGGCTTCTTTGGCGATGTGATTCATCCAGGACATCCAGGTGTTCCATTCTGCCTGGTGGTCCCGCTTCGTCCACATTTCGACCGCGGCAAGCATTCCCATCGCCTCTTCCTTGCCGACCTTCATCGCGCGGCCGTAGCCATGATGAGGGGCGCCGTGGATCCAGGCAGCCTTTATGAGATCCTTCCGTCCCAGAAGAAGCCCGGCGGATTGTGGGCCTCGGATGCATTTGCCGCCGCTGTATCCGACCAGAGTCGCGCCACGCCGTAAATGTACGTTGGGAATGGTCAATTCTTCAGCAGCGGCATCGACCAGAACTGGGATTTGACGTTCGCGCGCGAGCGGATAAATCATGTCGTAAGTGAGTGGACCGGCTTCGGCGTTGGGACCAGCCAGAACATAGATCATCGCAACGCGCGGTCCCAGAGCTGCCTGAAACTCGCGCGCATCGGCCACCTCAATAATCCGCACACCGATTGACCGAACGGCGGCATCGTACTCGTTACGCGAGTGCGTCGGGATAACTACTTCGTCCTTAGTGAAACCGCGCAGATCCGGGATTCTCACGTGCAGGTCGGGATTCCCGCCGGCGACGCAAGCTGCCGTCGCATGCGCCAGCCCGGCGGCGCAACCCGATGACACCATTCCCCATTCGGCGCCCGTCAACTCCGAAAGACGTTTGCCAACGCCGTCGGCAAGCTCATCGAGCTGCACATAGTGCTGTGCCGCGGCTTGCTGGGCAGCGGTGACTTCGGGCAATTCCAGCGACCCTCCGATGATGGTGTAAGTGCCCCGGCAATTGATTACCGGACGAACTCCGATCTTTTCGTAGCTGTTCGAAGCGGCTCGCGCACCCTCCGCGGTTGAGGCTGTCCGGGCCAGAAGCGCGGGCGCCGACGCTAAGAGAGCGCTGTTGCGAAACAACTGCCTGCGGCTTAACCGATTCCAATACCGAGCCATTTCCATGGTCTATCACATCCTGTTTACAAGAAGATGCGGGGAAATTACCAAAGAACTATCGATTGGTTCGTTTTTTCAAAGCGACTTATTGAGTAATGGCCGGGTCAAGCCGGTGCGCGGTTTCAAACTGCGCCTTCGCCGAATCGTTGTCGCCCATTTTAACGAGAGCCAGCCCAAGATTGTAATGGGCGGCGGCATAGTCCGGCTTTTCGGCGATAGCTTGTGCGAACTGGGCTTTTGCCTCGGCCAGTTTGCCGGTCTGTAGAAAAAGCAATCCGCGGTTGTTATAGGCCTCGGCAAAGTGCGGTGCCCGGCGGATGACATCGGTATACACTTCAATGGCCCGGCCAATCTGATTCTGGCCGGCGAGAATATTACCCAGCAGCATTCTCACCTCCGCGCCATCCGGGTTAAGAGCGATAGCATCTGAAAGTTCCTGGAGAGCTTCGTTTGCCTTACCCGCTGAGAGCAGCGCCAAAGCGAGATTGTAGTGGGCATCAGCCAGGTCCGGGTCGCTCAGGACCGCCTCTTGTAGCTCTTTCAGCGCGTCTTCATTGTTTTGCTGCCTGGCATACAAAATGCCGAGCGACATGTGCGCTTCGGCGTAATCGGGCTTAAGTTCGAGAGCCTTCCGGTATGCGGCCATCGCCTTTTCCGGTTCGGCGAGCTTGTCATCGGCCTGGCCAAGGTAGAAAAAGCTGTCCGGCAGATCGGGGCTCAGATCGGCCGATTGTTGAAATCGGTCTCGCGCGTTTGCCCATTGCTGGACCTTCATCAGCTCTATCCCATCGAGAATCAGCTTCCTGCTTTGGGCGACTTCACTACGCGCCCGATGTAATTGACGTACATCGCGCATTTCCGAGGCAGCTTCCGTCGTTTTGCCCTGCAGTTGAAGCGCGATACCTAGACCGTATTTGGCTCTTTCGAAGTCGGGCTTCAGTTCCAATGCCCGGCGAAGACTTGCGATGGCGCTTTGAATATCACCTGTTTCCTTCTGCGCCATCCCCAGATCGCACAGCGCAATCGGATTCCGTGGCATGAGGCGAACCGCCTTCTGGAACTGGCGCAGGGCGGCGGCATTATCGCCTTGCCGACGCAACGCAACGCCGACGCTTTGGTAACTCGGACCGAAGTTCGGATTCGATTTTAGCGAGCGGCGAAACTCGATCAGCGCTTCCTGTAATTGCCCGTTTTGGCCGAGCGCTATGCCCAGATGGTAGCGGGCGTCTACGTCTTCGGGATGGGCCAGCAGGTATCTTCGGAATTCGGGAATCGCTTTGCCGGGACTGCCATTCTCCAGGTACGCAAGCCCCAATTGGCCGCGTGCATTCGGGTCATCTGGCCGAAGCTTGCAAACGGTCTCAAGTTGTTGGATGGCTTCCGAAACTTCGCCTGCATTGAGCATTACGCGCGCCAGATAATTACGCGCGGCGGTATTCCGTGGATCGAGCGCGATAGCGCGATCCAACTCGAGCTTTCCTTCCTTTGCATCGCCGCGGTCGTAATAAGCAGCGCCAAGGCCGAAATGAGCGGCAGACCAGTCCGGCCTTAATTTGAGAGCCTCTGAAAACTCTCGAATTGCCGCCGCGGGGTTGCCCTTGTACTTGAAAGCCAAAGCCAAGTTATAGTGATCAACCGCTGAATCTGCCCGAGCGGCCAGCGATGCGACCGAAAGCAGTGCAAATGCGAACAGTAGCTGCAAGCTGCGGAGAATGTTACCAAAGGAACTTCATGCTGAATTGGCCGATGCGGGGATCGCGCGCGCTGGTGACAACGCCGAAGTTACTGCTGCTGAAGTTTCCGCTCGGGTTATTGAACTGCGCGTGATTGAAAATGTTGAAAAACTCAGCTCGAAATTCCAGGGACATCGATTCGGTGATATGCATGTCCTTCAGGAGCGCGAAATCGGTATTTAGAATTCCTGGTCCATGGAAGAAACGCCGGTTGGCAGTGCCAAACTGGCCGAGCTGCTCGGAAGCGAATGCATCCGGCAAGAAGTAGGTATTGGGACCGTTTGGTCCGGGATTGCGGGGATCCTGTATCTGGACAGGTCCGATAAGATCGGGGGTATCGGTCGAGCTTTCTCCGATGAGCGAATAGTCGCCGGCCGATTGACGGAGCTCGATGGGAAACCCTGTGGAGAAGCGGCTAATGCCAACGATCTGCCATCCCTGAGTAAGGCGTTTGGGAGCGCCGGAGAAGCCCCGATCAAACGGTATCGCCCAGTCGTAGCTGACGACAAAGTTGTGAGTCAGATCATAAGAAGAAAGCGAGCGGCTCAACCTGTAATTGGTGAAGTTAACCCAATCGTTGAAGCCGGAAGAATCGTCTATGCCCTTCGAATATGTATACGCGGCAAGAAACGTAACATCAGCGGCTTTTCTCTCGACGGAGACCTGTAGTGAGTTGTAATTTGAGTTAGCGATGTTGGCTGTGAACGTGTTTCCCGAACCGAATGCCGGACCGAGCGCGTTCCTGGTCCCGAAGACTTGGTTTCCGTTCGGAAGTGTGTAGGTGACTTGCTCGCCGTTGGGCCCACACGTTGGAGTAGCGCCAAGTGCGTTCAACTGCATACAGAGAGCCGGATTGCCGGGATTGGCGGCATACTGTGCTATGAGTCTGTGACCCTGAGTTCCGACATAAGCCAATGTCAACACCGTGGCCTTCGACAGCTCGCGCTGGATGCTGAAATTGTAGTCTTCCGCGTAGGGGAGGCGGTTATTGATTGAATAGCCGGGCGAAGCGGAAAGCGGGAGATAGACCGAATAATCGAGTGTTTTATTCGCCGGGCTACCAGGAATTGGGAAAGTGAAGGGAAACCGCTGTCCTTCGGAGCTGTCGTCAGCGCGAGTAATGAAGGGCTGATCGAAGAGCACGGGTTGCGGGCTCACCCAGTAGAGCCCAAAGGGAGCATCGCCTACCTCGTAAAACAGATTGAGATCCTCGATGGACGTGTAATAGATGCCGTACGCTGCGCGAATGCTGGTTTTACCGGGGCCACCGGTAATCTTCCCCAAAAGGCCGTCTTTGAAATCGGGTGAATACGCTATGCCCACGCGCGGCGCAAAATTGTTGTAGCGCGTGGGAGCCAGCGTGCTTGGAATACCGGGGTCTCCGGGCACAACCCAGCCTTTGGGGGCAGTTGGGAATTGAGTGGACTGCTCGCCTGGGACGATCGTCTCAATTTTGCCTTCGGTGTCGTACCAAGGCATGCTGACCTCCCAACGCAGGCCGAGGTTGAGGGTCAAATTGGGCTTGATGCGATAAGTGTCCTGTCCATAGAGAGCCCCATAGCGAGTGCGCGAGTCAAGGAACTGCTGGCTGCACTGGTTGTAGTTTACTGGGGCGCCAAGAAGGAAATCGGCGAAATCCACCCCGGTTTCGCTTCCGTCGAAAGTGAAGTCTCCATTCGGCGCGCAGGTATTGCGCTCATTGATTTGCAAGTACCGAAATTCGCCCCCGAACTTCAGAGAGTGGGGACCGACGACCTTTGAAAAACCGTCCGCAATCAGCCACGTATTGTTCGGCTGAAAGGTAGTGAGCGTGGGGACGCCGATGGAGAAGCTATTGAAGTAGATGGGCGGTACGGTCTCTGGAAAGTTAGCCGGGCCAGAGGGAATGATGCCTAACGTGCCCGGACCGGTCACGAAGCCGAGATCGGATAATTTCGCGAAGCTGCCCTTCGGCTCGTCGGTTACCGTAGCGGTGCGAAAGAAGCTGACTCGGAATTCGTTTACCTGCGATCCGCCGAAGGTTTTGGTGTTGCTCATAACGGCTTCCTGAGCGCGCGTCGGAGTTGTGGAAGGAAAGCCCGGTACGCTTGCAGCCGGCAGCGCATTGTTCACGGTGGAATCGTCGTAGTGATAGTAGAAGGACCAGTTTCCGGTCATTTCGTTGATGAAATCGACGCGCTGGCCCATCTTGTCATCGACAACACTGTTCTTCTCGCTTGAATCGCTATACAGGCCGGGTCCTTGATTCGGCAGAGGGATATACGGAAGAAGCCCAACTGCGGGTTTGGAAAAAGCCCGTTGGGGAATAACGCCGTTTGGGAAGACGCAGGCGCTAGTACTGGAGCAACCGCCATAGGGCTCTCCGTTTTGAACCGCATAGCCCAACCGCTGCGAAAGAAGCTGAGCCCAGTAGTCACCATTGACAGTTGTTGGATTGCCGTTGGCATCGACGAACGCGCCGGGATCGAAAATTCCGGCTCGCTGGTCGGGTGTTGGCACGGAGACTAAACCAGTACTTGCGCCCGCAACCTGGCGCGTACCCTGATAATCGGTGAACCAGAACAGCTTATTTCTGATGAAGGGACCACCGGCAGCATAACCAAATTGGTTGCGACGCAATTCGGCCTTGGTCGGGTCGAAGAAATTCCGGGCATCGAATTTGTCGTTACGGAGGAATTCGAAAACGTCGCCGTGGAAACCATTGGTCCCCGACTTGGTGATCGCGTTCATGACGCTGCCGCTGAACTTACCGTATTCGGCATCGAAACTGTTGGTGATAAGCCGGAATTCCTGAATTGAATCAAGGTTCGGGATCAGTCCGGCGCCGTTATTGCGCCCTTCGCTTACATCCCCGCCATTGACGAGGAATGCATTTGCGGTTTCACGCTGTCCGTTCACGGAGACATTACCGGAAGATAAAATTCCCGAAACCGGTCGATCTTGCTGGATAGATCCTGAAGTGACCGGGGCAACACCGGCTTGCAATCCAAGCAGGTCGATGAAACTGCGGCCGTTCAGCGGAAGTGAAAGGATCTGTTTGGTGCCTATGACCTGTCCGAGCTGCGTGCTCTCGGTTTCGACCTGAACCGGGTTGGCTTCCACGGTAACGGCTTCCTTGACAGCGCCGACCCGCAGGGTGACATCGACGTGCAACTCATCGTTGACCTGAAGATTGATTCCGGTGGCAACGAACTGCTCGAATCCAGCGGCGGTAGCTGAGACGCGGTAGTGTCCAGGAGGAAGCGCCAGAAGGCGATACTCGCCGTCCGATCCAGATACAGATTCCCGGCTGAAATTGGTCTCGACGTTTGTCGCCGATATTTGCGCACCCACCACGATCGCTTGCGAACTGTCACGCACGATGCCAGAGATAGTGCCGGTGACATCGGCTGACAGATTGACCACGAAGCATCCGGCGGCAAGAAACGCAAAGACAAAATTTCTGAAAGTCACGACATCCCTCCCTGTAACAGACTGTTGGAGGGACATTATCGAAGAAAAGGAACGTTGTCAAGGGTCGTCTTGGATCGGTAGTGGTGGATCAGTGCTCCATGCCGGGGCGCACCATGCCTGGGTACCAGGAGCGTACGGCGAGGATGCGCGACTTCACTCCAGGCGCACTATAGTATCCGACTGTGCAGTTGAGGCGGAAAAAGTAGGCGTCGCCAGGCTTGGCGGGGTGTCGTCCCTCGATTCCGTCTATCCCACCGCCCGCAACCATTTCGCCATGTCCATCGAGGACCAAATAGATTTCCTCTTCGCGTTCATGATGATGAGGGAAGTTGGTGCCGCCTGGGGCGATTTCCATCAGGAACAGGCTTGTCATCACACGGCCAGCGGCGATGCGGTCACGCTTGCTCTCGACATCTCCCATCAGCAGACGGTAAAGCGCCGAAGCAGGATGGCCACTTACAGGCTGAACGGGAACATCTTCGATGTTCGCCTTCATGGGCTTCGGCGGCAGAGGCGATGGTTCGAAACCCTTGGTGCGGAAACCCATTACTACAACGATGAGCCGCGCGCCAGAACTGCTCTTGAGCCGGTGCGGAACAGTGGCGGGAACATAAAGATAATCCTCTTTTTTCAGTGGGACGCTAATGCTTCCGTACTCCGCTGATCCAGTTCCTTCGAGCACAACTAAGATCTGATCCTCGCCGGGGTATTGCACGGTTGTGCAACTACCATTCGGTTTGAGAATCGCCTCTCCAAATCGGGCTACACCGGCAATGACCGATGTATCAGAATCGCCTTCGCCGAAGACCGGCTTGTATTGACAGGTGGCGCTGGTGATATCGGATTTTCTGTCCGCAACGGTGGAAAGGTTGCGGTGGAGAAATGTCGGATCTACAGTGCGGTCTTCCGCGCTAAAAGCAGGCGCTAAGAACCATGAGGACAAGAACAATATTGAACTTGCCCGGCAGTGATGAGGAAACATAAGGCTTGCCCATCTGTTATATCTCCGGTCCTCCCAGTCACACACTCGTGAATGAAGGGGTAAGAATCTATAGCTGCAAATGCAGACTGCCGCCAGCCTAGTTCATCTTGCGGCGGCGGATCAGGATTAGCGAGGTGAGCGCCATACCTAGCAGCCCGATAGTCGCCGGCTCGGGGACCGTCGGAGGCGGGCCGGTGAAGGAACATCCTGGTCCACAAGACAGCCGGTCAACCGCCTCGTTCTGTGAAAGAAAAAGAGTGCCGTTGTTTGTGTCGACTGACACGAAGTCACCTCGGGTTCCGCCGTTAGCGATAACTACGAAAGAGCTGGTGGCGGGATCCAAGAGGCCTACCGTGCCGAAATTGCCGTTGACTATGACGTCGCCATTTAATTTGCCACCGCTGATCACACCTGTGCCATCCGGGGCAGCGCCGGTTGCATACGTTTTGAGCAGCACTCCGGTCGCGATGTCGTAGGAATTGATCTGGCCTGCAACCTCGACGTAAGCAACCTTGCCATCCGGAGAAACTGATACACCGTCTCCATTGACGGAAGCGTTGATCACACGGAACGTGCCCGCTACGGGGTCTATGTCAACTAATCCCTGATTACTTGTAGTGATAATGTGCCCATTGACCGGGTCGCCCCACATGCCAAGGTTATCGCGAAGGCCAGCAGCAGTCAGGTTAGGGATGGGGCTGAACGAACCGTCGCTGTTGAAGTGCTCATAAACGCCACCTTGGGCCTGCGCGCCATAGACCTGGCCGCCAGCAGTCGTCATTGCGAAATTACAGTTGCCGGTCGTACAAGTGTAGGAAGGCGAAAACACCGCATCGGTCAGTTTCTGGTTGTCAACGTCTTTGAAAACCATCATTGTTGGCCCAAAGGCGCCGCTGGTGTTCAGCAAGCTGCCTGTGATCACGTTGCCATTGGTCGCTATTCCTTGCGCCAGCGGACCATACTGGGCGCTATACCCGCTGACAAAGGTGGTCAGCGCGAAGCCGTCAGCCACGCCAGCAGAGGTGAGGATCAGGGTAGCTTGGGCGGGCGTGGATAAAGTGAGGAATGCGACACTAGCGCAAGCCAGGAGAACAAACGATGGTACACGAACCATTTCTTACTCCTTCTTCGGATTTTTCTGATGCCGACCTGGAGCATGTTACCACAAACAGACTAGGGGGAGTAGTCACTCACATGTACTTCGATCTGAGCGTAGACCACCTTCACGGGAGCTGCACGAAGAATACGCGATCGAGCTCGTTATAGGTGTGCCAAGCGGTGCTGCGAGGGCGGTGCTGGATAAGTATTCGCCAGTATATCGGGTCTCGCCATTCCTTCTAACGCTCCAGCTTTTTCGGGACCGCCCTATAACTTGCCCTCATGTTTCACCATATAGGTCAGTGTATTGAAGCGAGGCCGCTGTCCCGCCTCATAAATTGATGCTGGGCTTCGCTGCGGTAGTGCTTGGGCCTGCGGCCTTGTATTTGCTTACGCTGCTCGCCTGGTGTCTGTTGATGTGGCTAGCGGCAACCTTCAAAATCCGTGTCAACCTATAATCGTTTTGTCATGAGTACATCTTTTCTTTAACTCTGGACGGCTGGCTTCCACTGCGCATCTTCCAAACCTCAGCGCGGTAAAAGCTAAGTCCCGGCTCCGCATCAGTGCCTCACACCCAAGCAACGCCTCACGTTTTGCCTGAGGGAAAGCGACGCTTCATGAGAATATAGCTCGCTGAGGGGGCAATATGTTGCGAATCTACGAGCAGCGTCGCTTATTTCTCAAGTGGCTGGCGGCCGCACCGGTGTTCGGAGCGATAGCCTGGCAGGAGACTTCACGCAAACTGTCTGCCGCCACTGCCGCTGGGAACGTTTACGAGAGGATCGGAGTCCGCCCCCTCATCAATGCGCGAGGAACTTGGACCTATCTGAGTGGCTCCTTGATTCTGCCCGAGGTCCGCATCGCGATGGAAGCGGCATCGCGGCAGTTTGTCGATATTTTTGAACTTCAACAAGCGGCCGGGAAGCGCCTGGCGGCTCTCTCTGGCGCCGAATCGGCAATGGTCACGTCTGGAGCCGCGGGAGCAATGGCGGCGGCCACCGCAGCCTGTCTTGCCGGTGCGGATCCGGAAAAGATCTGGAGTTTGCCGGCCGTGACCGGTCCGAAGAACGAAGTCATTATGCTGGGCGGGCGCAGCGCGTTCGACAGCGCGATACGATTGGCTGGAGCCAAATTAGTGGTCGCCAACACGTTGGACGAGCTGCGCACTGCGATACGCGAGCAAACGGCGATGGTTTATACCACCTGGCGCGACGATAATCTGCCGAAAGCGCTGGAAGTAACCCGTGGTGCGAGGGTACCGCTGCTGTTGGACGACGCGGCCGGAATTCCTCCACTCAGCAATCTGTCGCGCTACGCGCAAATGGGCGTCGATCTGTATTGCTTCAGCGGTGGGAAGGGCATGAGAGGACCACAATGCGCCGGCATACTGCTGGGGCGGAAAGATTTGATTGACGCCGCGCTCCACAATTACAATCCGTACGAAGGTTCTATCTGCCGTCCGATGAAAGTGGGAAAGGAAGAAATCATCGGGATGCTTACCGCCGTCGAGACTTGGCAGAAATTAGATCTAAATGCACTGAATCGGGAGTGGAACGCGCGAGTGCAGCGCATCGCGAAGCTGGTGGAGACTGTTCCCGGCGTTACCACGAAGGCATATGTTCCCGAAGAAGCGAACAGCTATCCGACTTTGCGAGTTGAATGGGACGAGCAAAAGTTTGGCTTGACGGTAGCGCAGTGCGATCAAAAGTTGCGCACGGGCGAACCGCGAATCGAAGTGCTTACGAACAGCAATCCAAGTTTGGTCTCGGCAGTAAACGACGCGGATGATCCCAAACATGAAGCACCCAGAGATCAACTGGAAATTGTCTCGATGACTCTTCAGGGCGGCGAAGATTTGATCGTCGGCCGGCGATTGCGGGAAATTCTGAACACCGCGAGAAACAAAGCCTGAGGCCGCGTTTCCGCTCGTACTTACTTTGTGAAGACCAGCGTGCCGAAGTGCTCGGGAACGTGATTGGCATCGCGCTTCTGAACACATGTCGGCTGCCAGCAGAGGAAATGCCGTTGGGGGTCGGCTCCGAGACCGTCGATCCGGTAGAGATTCGCGCGCCACTTCGTGCCCGCCTCGACAGGCTTGCTGCTCACCGCGGACACGGGGATTCGAGCGGCGGCGTACCAGATCTTCCGCTTTTCGTCTATGCGCGCCATCGTTTGCCAGCCGGACTGCCAGGTGTGGTCATAGGTCTCGCGGCTCAGATCGATTGCCAAATCAATCCGGTCGCCGGTCGGCGCAATCTCGAACTCGCGATAGTGGCGAATGTTTACCCAATCGTCTCCGAGGAACATTTCAACCACATCGCGGTCCCAGAGTCCTACGCGATCGTTGCTGTGGTCCGGCGGGAGAAAAAGGTTCAGGACAGTGTAAGGGCAGCGGAACAGGAGATAGAGATCGGTATCTGTCCAGAAACCCCGTATTTCCGTCTTTATGTTTGGATAGTCGATCTGGCGGCTACAGTCTTTCGACATCGATTGCATGGCAGCATTGCGCCACAGGGCTGACTGTGAATCCAAGCTCAGGGCAGGGTGTCCGTCCACGTGACGGATTGAAAAGCTCGCTGTTGGTTGCGTTACAACGCAGGGCGGCTGTGCCGGGAGCGAAAACGAACACAAGAGAGTTATCGGAATCCACAAGTGATGGCGCATTTGCTTCCTCGAGCTTAGAACTATCTCGACGCGGACCGGGCGGACCCAGTTTTGCCGAGCCAGCCGTCCAGTTCGCGCACTTTCTCAAGCATGCCCATCCCGGCAAATAGCTGGCGCGCATCGCGCCACAGTAACGATGCTCCGGTACTCTCTCCACGACTGTCGAAGATCGTGCCGAGGATCAGGTATCCAGAAGCGAGGCAAGCTTTATCGCCCAATTCCCGCGCGGCTTCCGTTGCTCGAAGCAGGGATCGCTCGGCTTGTACATCATCGCCCTTGCTATGCTGCACGTCACCGAGAAGCCCAAGGGCTCGCGCGAGACCCTTACGGCGGCCAATCCGCTCGTTAATTTCTATCGCCTTGGCCAAGAGTTGCTCGGCGTCCGCCCACACACGACGTTGTATTGCGATACGCGCGAGGCTTGCGTAAGCGTCCGCCATGCTCTTTTGCCGTCCGAGCTTGGTGGCAAGCACCAGCGAGCGCTGTAAGACCTGTTCGGCTTCGTCCGTCTTCTTGCGTTCGCAACTCACCGCGATCACGGAAGACCTGGCCCAGATTGTTGTAACTGGCGATCATGGTCTCGCGCGCCCCCGGATGATCTTTAAAGCTCGCCGCCTTATTCAACATGCATTCGGCGTCTTCGAATTCACCACGGTCGCGGAAGAGCATGCCGAGATAGTTGTATGCGCCCGCCTTCCAGTGTTCCTCGCCAGGGGCATCACGCTCGAGAATGCCTTCGAGCAACCCCTGGGCCTGTGAAAATCGGCCAATACGACGCAGGAAACGCGCATACTGGAGTGCCGTTGCCGGGTCATTCGTTTTGACAACTGCGCGCGCAAACAACGTCTCGGCATCGGTCAGCCGGCCCTCAGCCGCGAGCTGCTGTGCTTCCGCGATGACCGCGCTGGATTTGTCCAGTGTCGCGATGCCAGCGGTTACGGAAGCCGCTGGAGCGAGCCCCGGTTGCACAAATTCGGGCATTGGAACCGTGGGGGCACTTTGCGCTTTTTTCCCTGTCCCGCTTTGCCGCATTCGTGATCGCGCACCCATTGTGCGAGCAAACGTTGTATATGCCGCTGCAAAGACGGGACATCATCGAAGATGCCGAAGAGAAGCTCTTTTGTCCGCTCGAGCTCGCGCCTGAAATCGAGGACGTGCCTGAGCTGCTCGCCGGGGTCGCTCATCTGGCGGGCTTCAACGGCTTTGAAGAACGCGGCGATTTCACGAAGGCAGCATCCGGTATCGCGCCAGCACCCGCGCGCGACATCATATTCTTCGCTGGTTGCCGACGTGTAGCGCTCGTCGCCGGGAGACGAGCCCCAACGATCCCAAAGCATCAGAACGAAATAATCGCAATCCCTGAGCTCCTCATTAATCAGCGATTGCGGACGTCCCATGCCGGGCAAGGTTGCCTCCCAGCCGACCGGGATGAACAGTACTCCGCGAGAGAGCGCGTCCATTTCGTTGTAGGCCTGGACGGCGTCGCGGAACGCCTGACGCTCAGCGGCCAAGCCGCTAGGCGATGCGATAAAGACGCGATAGGCGGTAATAGACTGTGGCACAGGACGACATTATGTCCATGCTAGCCGTGCGCCGTCAATAGGGGTTATTGGCCCCCGCCCGGAGGCTGGGCCGACAAATTGCCGACGTTGTCTTTATTTACAATCAGCGTGCCCGTATCGACAAAGGTCGGGACCGGCGAAAACAGGTCCTGGGTCCAATTACTCTCTAGCGGCTTGGGCGGATTGAGATGAATCATGCCGAGGAGTTTAGTTCCGTAATAGCCCATCGTCCATGGCTTCTGTGCGATGGTGGCTGAAATCACCCCTTTCTTGATCCAATCCACAGTGCCCGGGTCGGTATCCATGGCAACGATCGTGACCTTGCCGGCCATTCCTCCGCGGTTCACCACGTCGGCAACGGCAGGACAGGACAGCGCCTCGAGACAGACGAACGCGTCGGGTTTGTTTTTCCCGTCCAGCAACTTCTTCGCCGCATCGAACGCGATATCCGAATTGCCGTTCATGTCCACGACCTGAGTGATCTTGACATCGGTGTGGTCGGCGAAAGCGGCCTGGTAACCCTGTAAGCGATCTTTTAAATTCACTTGAGTCGGAATCGTGAAAACAACGGCCGAACCTTTGTTATTGAGCAGCTTCGCAGTCATTTTTCCGCCAATGACTCCCGCATTGTAGTTATCGGTTCCGATGAAAAATAACCGCTTGCTATCGGGCGCATCGGAGTCGATCGTCACGACGGGAATACCTTGGCTGATCGCAGAATTGATATCCGGCCCCAGGATGTTCACGTCGGCGGCCTGCACCAGGATGCCGGAGGGCTTTTCCGCAAGTGCGCGCCTGAAAGCGTCGTGCTCGCCCTGCGGGTCATGCCCATCGGGGCCTTGAAGCTCCGCCGGCTTCACTTTCATCTCGGCAGTTGCACGGCTGACACCCTGCATGGCTAGCTGCCAATACGGGATCTTTGTGTTATCCGCGACCAGAATATATTTTTCTGAAGGGTCGTGGGCCGAACCGGCACAGCCGGTCAAAAAAAGGAACACGGCCGGAACCGCGACCGTGAGTAGTGACCGCTTAGCTATTCGCATGAGGGTACCTAGCGCGGGAGTATATCACGAACTTTAAAATTCCCTCCGAGGTGTTTGCAAGCATTACCGTAGCATATGAACGGCTTTATCCGAATGGATGTTCAAGCGACGGACTCTGCGTAGTAAACAATTCGGCTCCGTTCTCTGTGATGTGCATATCGTCTTCGAGCCGAACGCCAAATTCGCCGCGAATGTAGATACCCGGCTCGTCGCTGAAGGTCATGTTGGCCGCGAGTGGAAGGGCATTGCCGCGCACCAGATAGGGCCATTCATGTCCATCCAAACCGATTCCATGCCCCAGCCGGTGAGCAAAATACTTATAATCCGGACCCAAGCCAGCGTCGGCAATCACCTTCCGTGCCGCGGCATCGACGGCCTGGCAGGGGACGCCCGGCTTAGCCGCTTCTAAGGCCGCATTCTGCGCGCGGTGAACGATGTCAAAGACCCGGCGCATTTCATCCGGCGGTTTTCCGAGAACAAACGTGCGCGTAATATCGGAGTTGTATCCATCCACCGTGCATCCGTCATCGATCATGATGACGGTACCTTCGTGAATCACTTGCGGAGTTATCGATCCATGCGGGAGCGCGGTATAGGGACCCACCTCGATACTGGCAAAGCCGCGGAATCCCACCTTGCCGTATGCTTCCGAGATCAATGTACTTGCATCGTTCTGAGTCATGCCGGGCTGAAGCGATTCATACACGGCTTTGTACACGCTCAAAGTGGCTTGATTCGCGATCGACATCAATTCGATCTCATGCGCGCTCTTGATCATGCGGCAACCGGCCGTCACCGAGGTTGCACTGAGCAGCCGCAATGCCGGCGCGGCTTGCCCAATGCCCTCGGCAAAGACGTAAGGAGTTTTTTCTTCTACACCAAGCACTCCGGCAACTATGCCATGCGATTTCAAGCCGCTGGCAAGTAGCTGGTACGGGCTCTCGTCCTCATGCCAGGTCAAAACCTTCGCGTCTTCCATGGGACCTTGGTTGATTTGCTCGCGCGCGCGGTCTTCCTCAAAGGAGGGACAAACACAGAATGGCTCCCCTTTCGCGGGAAGCACGACCGCAAACAGGCGCTCGCTGTTGCCCCAGTGAATGCCAGTGAAATAGAAAAGCGATGTGCCGCCGGCAAGCATGATCGCATTCAGTTTCTGATCCGTCATGAGCTGCCGTGCGCGTTCGATGCGGCCGCGGCGCTCCGTGGTGGTAATCGGGCGAACCTGGTCGCGCATGGATTTTAATTCCGTGATCGGCAGCGGAAGAGTTGCTGCGCTCTGATCACGCGCAAACAGGGATCCGCGCAGCGCGGCCGACCCAGCAAGAGCGCTACCAATTCTTAGAAGACATCTGCGAGTAAACATCAACTATTTCGTTCTCCATTGCAGAGGCGACCCTATATCGACGTTCCCATTCCGCTCGCGTGCAAAAGCTGTTTCGATCCAGGGCTCGGTCGATTGCGAGTATTCCGTCCAGATGATCCATTTCGTGTTGGATTAGCTCAGACAGCGCTCCGGACGCTTCGATTTTACGTTCTGATCCGTTCTCATCCTGGTATTGCAAGCGCACTGTTTTGGAGCGCTCCAGCCACACCAGTAGGTTCGGAAAGGAGAAGCAGTCATCCCACAACCAAAATTTATCTTCGCTGAGGTGCTCGTATTGCGGATTGATAAGACAGTACGAGATTCCATAAAACTCCAGGTAAATAACTCGCTGTAAAGCGCCGATTTGAACCGCACTGATGCCCCGCCCGAATCCGTGTGCTTGCTGAAAATCGTGCAAGGTGTCCCGCAGGTCCGTCAAAACTACAACGAGGCTCGACGGATCCGAAGCGGGTTCAGACTTTTCGCGGAGCAGAGGATCTCCGAGTTGAAGAATGCGCCGGACAGCCACAGTCCCTTTATACCGGCTCGAAACGAACAATCGCGCTGCCAAAGTGAATCTCATCACCCGGCATCAGCACCGTGCCGCGCGTATTCCGATGAACAGGCTGGCTCAGTCCGTCGCGAACGATCCAAATTCCACAGTTTGCATCGCCTTTATAGGCTCGGTCGTTGATGAGCCGATACTCGCCAGTCTTTTGCGAATGCACAATGTGGGCGTGTTCCCGTGAAACGGTCCGATTGACGGGAGTCTCTTCCGCAAACGCCAGATCATTTCTGCGCCGCGGTCCGGACATGCTCGACACCTCGGCTGGCCGGCCGATATTTATCCTCGCTTTATCCAGCATGAGCTCGGGAACGTTGGCCGCTCCGCTGATCACAACAAGTCTTCCCTTCCCGGATTGTTGCGGCAAGGATTGGACGGGCTCGGGCTTGCGCATCTCAGTTTCGACCGAGAGCCACTGCTCGGCGCGGGCAGGCAATCGGGGATCAGGGCAGAGCTCGATTAGCAGGTCGTCGGGAAAACGAAAACTAGATCGGGTCAGAGCGCCTTTCAACTCCTGAGCGAAATAGCTGGACAGGAACTCGCTGCGGAAGACATCGGCCTGTTCGTCAGGAATCCCGAGCAGATGAACGCGGACAAGATTGTACGGGAACACGTTTTTCCCGCTCACTCGATGGCTCTTTTCCTTCGCGGCGTCGATGACGGCCAGACGAATCTCGGCTAATTCCGGCGCTTCCTTCGAGATCCGGTTTGCACCGAAAGGCGCTTCAAAAACCGCTCGCCCGAGTTTTTCGATTACATCCGAGATCGCCATCGCTTACCTTTTCTCCGAACCGCTTGCGTTGATGATACCGAGTTGCTTTGCCGCTTCCAGCAATTCACGCGCGATGGGCGCGGCAGCCTGAGCTCCATAACCGCCGTGTTCCACGACAACCGCGAAGGCGACACGCTGCGCCTCAGGAGCATCGTAAGGCGCGAACCCGGCAAACCACGAGTGCGGCTGGCCGCTGTCGAGCTGTGCGGTTCCTGTTTTTCCAGCGACAGCTATATCCAAACCCGCCATCGCGCTTCTCCCCGTACCATTAGTGACGACCGATCGCATCGCTCTTTGCAGGAAAGCAGACGATTCCGCCGCCAACATGGGCACGGGCGGCTTCGCGCGAGAGCTGCTGGAATCGAGAATCCAGCGGCCCTGCGGCATGGAGCCGTCATCTGAAATAGTGGCCGCGACGCGGGCCATTTTGAAGGGCGTGATTACGACCGGACCCTGGCCGTAAGCGGCGAACGGAAGCATCTTCCTGAGTTCCGGCTCGCTGCCGACTGAGATTCCCAAGACCGAGGCAGTTTCGCGCAGTGCCTTCGAGCCAACCGCGAAGACGCCAAGTTGGGCGAAGTAGGCGTTGCATGAAACGGTGATTGCTCCTTCCATATTGAGGGTTCCGTGTGCATGGTCCTTGATATCGTCGCGGATCGGGCGGCGCCAGCCAGGAATAATTGTGCCTACCCTGCCATCCCCCAGACCGCGACACGTAAACGTTCGCTCGGTTGCTTTCGGGTCGAGCCGGAGCGCGGCCATGGCAGTTACCAATTTGAAAGTCGAGCCAGGCGGGTATTCGCCATAGCGCGAGCGATCCAAAAGTTCATCCGCGCTTCCCTTCCCCCGGTCGGGCGGAACAGGCCAATTGACAAGCGCGAGAGTTTCCCCGCTCTGCGCGTTCATCACCACGATCGCGCCCTTCTTGTTTGCGACCTCCAAGTGCTCTCGCAAAATAGAGAGCGCCTTGGACTGCAAGCGGACGTCAATCGTCGTATGCACGTCCCTGTCGCGGTTCAGCAACGCTTTCATCAACGGATTATCGCGCTGATGGCGATAGCGGACCACGCTCGCCAAATCGCGGTAATCGGTGTAGCCTTGCAGCTTGAGATTGGCGTCGTGCTCGACGAGAGACGCGTTTGTGGCATGAAATTTCTCTCCAGTGCGGAGATCGCCCAGAAACTGAACCAGCGTCGAGCCAAACGGATAGTGCCGTGTTTCGAACTTCGAGCAGACCTGCTCGATGGAGATCCCCAACCGCTCATATTCGGCGCGCCGTCTTGCCAGCTCACCCCAGTCACTCGTCGCCAGAAGAACGCCATTGCGATCGTAGATGTCGCCCCTGGGAATCGAAGCAGCCAATAGATTTAATCGCGGGTTGTGCTCCGCGCGCTTGACCCCGTCCTGGGTAAAAACATGAGCGTCCGCGATCAGCAGCTCTTTGTCGTGCAAAATCTCAACCGACGCCGCGCGAACAACCAGCGCCAAGGCACAGATCGCCAGGGCCGCGGAGAGAACAACGATTGGAGTCCCGAAGAGCGGTTGGAGGTCTTCGGGCGCAACCGGCTCGGAATCCGGGATCTCCAGTTCAGCTCGCGCCGATTGGTTCGAAATTCCAAGCAGAATTGCGAAGACCGCAAAATTCATGAGCATCGCTGTATTGCCGGAGCTCAAGAACGGCGAGACGACGCCGGAGAGAGGTATTGCCCCAAGCGCTCCTCCAGAGATCAGGAGCATCTCGAGCGCGATCAGAGTGGAAAGTCCTACACCCAAGAACAACGCATATTCGTCGGGAGCACGCAGGGCAATCCGGAACCCACGATGGACCAGCAAAGCGAATAGCAGACAGACCGACACGACTCCGCAAAAACCCCACTCTTCCGCAATGGAGGGCAGGACCAAGTCCGTGTGCCCGGCCGGGATTAGGCTTGGATCTCCCCATCCCGGACCGGAACCCCAGGGGCCGCCGGTGGCGAAGCCCCAGAGCGAATGCGCAAGCTGGTCGCCACCCCGGATATCGTTATTCCACGGCGAGAGCCACATCGCCACTCTCTCGACAACGGTATGGGGCGCGCCGATGTGGCAGCCGACGATCACGCCGCCGATGAGCAGAAGAACTCCGAGGGCCGCCAAGCCAATACGCCGCCTGGCTACGGCGAACGAGGTAAGAAAAACGAATCCGACCACCAGCGCGGGTCCCATGTCCTTCAAGGCGAAGAACAGCACGAGAGCGCAGCTTACTCCGCACATTATGGGAACCGCATGCCTGATGCGCGGAACGTCAAGCCACTGCAGCCAACGGGGAACGAAGGTCTTTTCCCGCAGCTCGCGCAAGCGTTCCCAATTGCGCGCGAAATAGCCAGCCATGAAGAAGACCAGCAGAAGCTTGATGACTTCGACCGGCTGAAACGGCCCGAGGTTTACCTTTGCATCACTGCCGGTCGGCCCCGATCCGAATCGCACCAGTGCAAGGAACAGACCGAACGCGCCGAGCAGGGGAGTGTAGATCCAATTGGAGAACGCGCGGTACTGGAACGCACGAAACAACGGAAGCAGCAAAATCGCACAACCGAGCACGACACCGAGGCAGAACTTCTTAAATTCGAGGGTGTCCCGCAGCGGATCTCTCAGGCTGATCATCAGGACCAATCCAATGCCGGTGAGGAGGTGCAAAGCGGGCAGGATCGCGCCGTCGCCTCGAAATTGTCGAGCGCGCCAACACAGGTGTACTAACCAGAATCCGGCAAAGTACAAGGCGATCCATACTTCGCAAATACGGAAAAACTCTTGCGGCGTGCGGACTACAGCAAGCGGTTTAATTCTTGCGAGAGGCATCCCAAGATGAAGATGGGCAATCGCTCCGACGTTCGGAAGCGGGTGATGGTTCTCCAGAAACGCTGTCAGTTTACCCGCTGCCGCGTCGCGTTGCGTAGCATCATCGAGCGCCTCCACTAACCCCTGCACTTCCGAAGAGTTCGGGTTGTCATTAAGATTGACCAGCTCGCCTCTATCCAGGCGGCCTTGCGATTCCGAAAAATCTCCGGTCTTCGCCAAGAGCACCAGCGCCAAAGCGCAGGCGACCAGCAGCGATGCTCCGACCAGCCAGATCAGTTCCTTTCGCCGCTGTGCCGGTTTGGGAGTTTCAGCGATCTGTAATTTGAGAGCGAGACTGCTCTCCCAACTTTTGGTTAGCGCCATCGACGCGACCTCGATCGGTGATATTTGGCCTTTGTCAAGCGGCTGCGAAGCGGCAGTCTCGAGTTGGACTTGCTCGGCACGAGCGGCATAGAGCGACTTCAATCCAGCATCCACGTCGGAGAAACCCGCGATCGGTTCATATTGGGCTCGCGCACGTTCAAGATCCGCATTAGCCAACTCCAGCAACGTCTTTGACTCGGCCTTATCGTCACCCTGAATCTGCCGCGCCTTGCCTAAGGCTGCCTGTGCCCTGAAGAGGTAGCCGTCGCCTTCCTGCTCGGCTTCACGGGGGCCAAGGCGATACCCTACTTGCTCGGCTTCGTGAAACTCGGCCGCTGCCTCGCCGACATTGTGAAAAACGTAGACGTACACGCGGGCAAGCCCCAGATGGGGATCTGGAGAACGCGGCAAGTAAGACTCCGCTTGCCTAAAGTTGTCGATGCTAAAAGATGCTTTGGGCAACTTCGGATTACGAATCAGATTCAGATAACCATCGCAAAGCGCCAGTTTGCCCTGCGTTGCGGGATCGGAGCTATTCACTTCCAGGGCATGCATGAGACACAAGCGAGCCTTCTGCCAATCAAAGTCGCTCAGCCGGCTGTCGGAGCTATTACGGAAATTGTCGAGGATGTTGTCGGCCGCGGAAATCAAATTGACGCGCAGCGGATCCTCGAATCCGGCGAGCGGAGGCAACTGCGAAACAAAAGGATGCGCCTTTTTGAGATCGTCGCGGAGCGCCCAATCGGAAGCCAGCACATGCTCGGGCTCATGGGCGTAATCCCTGTGCATTCTGAGCGGAGCTGCAGCCGCCCAGACGCGATAGCCATAACGACAGGGTATGAAGAAGACCAGGCCGACAAGAATTCCGGCGAGCAATGAAATCGCCAGATTGGTAGTGTTGCTTCGCCTCGCGACCTTCACGGGAAGGGCTGGCGGAGATACTCGGCTTTGCGCCTCCCGAGTTTGCGAATGCAATTTGGATTGTTTATCGACCGTGGCGTTCGCGTTCCAGCTTGAGCCCCGCTCTTGCGCGGCAACCAGCGGCCGTGATTCCAGGAACGCCCGCAAGTCCACCTCAAAGGCCTGCGCTGTTTGGTATCGCCGCTCGAGATCGCCGGCAAGCGCCTTTCTGATGATCGCCTTCAGATCGGCTGGGCAGCTCTCGGGAAGTGCGCGGGGAGGGCGCCGCGACTGAATCAGATTCTCCAGCCTGCGCGTATCTTGAGCCTGATAGGGCGGAGATCCGGCGACCATTTCATACAAGCTCACGCCAAGCGCCCATAAGTCGGCGGACGCGTCCACTTGCGCCTTGCTCAACCGTTCCGGCGAGCAATAACTCGGGCTCCCAAGGTTATGCCGGGTCAAATTACGCGTTGAGGTAATCGCCTTGGCGATTCCAAAATCGAGCAGCTTCAGCTCCTCATGCGCGCCAATTTGCACGTTCGACGGCTTGATATCGCCGTGGACTACCGCGCTTTTCCGCCCGTTAATATCCGACTCAAACGAGTGGAGCGTCCTCAATTGACTGCACATCTCAACTGCATAGCGCGCTGCGCGCCTGGGTTCCAGCGCACGCTCGGCATGCAGAATCTCCGCCAGGGTTCTGCCAGGGAAGTACTCCATGGCAACGAAAAAGCAACCGTCCTGCTCACCGGAATCGAACACTTCCAGAATGCGGCGATCAATGTGATGAAGCTGTTTCTGGATAGCCGCACCGCGCTTCTCCGCTTCAATCGCAAGTTGGGTGAACTCATCGCGAGAATACTCGATCAACTTGAGAACCACTGGCCGGCCGAATTCGAGATCATCGGCCAGGTAGACATCCGTCATGCTGCGGCCGAGTTTGCGAACCACCTTGTATTTGCCGAAAGTTTCAACTTGCGCCATAGTGCTGGTCTACTGTGGCGTGGAATCGGCGGTGTTCGGCAAGCCGTTGTGAGAAACCGCATTGTTCTTCAGGATCGCTTGGGAATCGGGCGGCGCCTCGATGCCGGGGTGGAGCGCCCCCGGAACCGTCCCGTTACCCGAGATCCGATTCCCGACCAGGCGGGGCGAGCTCGAATCCCGTATCAGTACACCGGGACCGGCGTTTCCGTGAATATAGTTGGCAAGCAGCACCGCTCTCGATCGCGCCGCCGATCCGAATGCCCGCTTCAATGGCGCCCGAAACCTCGGTCTCCTCGATCTCGACTGGAGATCCGTTGATATCTATGCCGATGCGGAGCGGATGAGTCTGATCGCCTGAAATGACAAAGCCTCGCAGGCGTCCGGTATGCGAACCATTAGCAACAATGCCGATTCCAGCATCGGCCGTTGCCGTGGGATCGCTACGCACAAGTGCCTTTCCCGGGACGGCGCTGACGAGATCGACACCATCTTTCAATTGCAACGGCCCGAGATATTGCCCGGGCGGCACCTCGATCGTATCTCCGGCGTGAGCCTTAGCCAGCGCCGCTCTGATTCCGAGCGCGTCAGAGGCATCGGCCACGATATGGTTGGATACTGCCGTCGTTTGGGGTTGTTTTCCCTGAGGGAAAATTCTGATCGCCGATTACCCGATCCACCACGAACCACGTTGGAACGCCCGCAATCAGACCAACCAGCAGCCAAGTGATGCGGATCAGCGCACCACGCCAGCGCCCGTGACCGGATCGCATCCTGGTAGTGGCGTGCCGGGGACGCGAGCCAACCAGCGCCATAGCCTCGCTGCCGATGAATTCCGGACCGGCGACAAAAACAACACTTACGTTGTCCCGTCCGCCGGCTACATTCGCAGCCTCGACCAATTGACGCGCGGTCGCGTCGGGATCGCCGTCATAGCGCTCGATAATCGCGTTAATCTCGCTCGTGGTCAGGGCATCGCTCAGACCGTCGCTGCAGAGCAGTAAGGCCGCGTCCGGCCTGAACAGGAGACTCTTAGTTTGTATAAAGTCCGGGTCGTCGGGCTGGTGGAGCCGGGAGCCAACATCGCGAAAAATCTCGTTGCGGCGGGGATGATGCATGGCGTCCCGCTCGGCGATTTCCCCGTGCTCTTCTTGCTCGCCAACGAGCGAATGGTCGGATGTGAGCTTGCGCAGAGTACCGTTCCAAGCCAGGTAGAGGCGCGAGTCGCCCACGTGGCCCACCATCACCCGGTCCTCTTCAGCAAGCTGCCAGCGTTAAGACGCATGCCATGCCGCGCCAGTCGGAATTGCTTTCCGCCAAGCGGTAGATGCGATTGTTCGCTTCCGTAATGGCGGTTCTTATCTGGCGTTCAGTAGCGCCGCCCGCCTCGCCGATGCTCTCGCTGATTGCCTGGACGGCTGTTTCCGCGGCCAGCTCACCGGCCGCATGGCCACCCAGCCCATCGACAACCAGGAAAGCGCCACGTGCCTCGTCCACGAGCACGCGATCTTCATTGGTCGCGCGCTCCAGCCCGGTATCCGTTGCCGCCGCTGCCCGGCAGATGCTGGCGGTCTTCATAGAAGACTCTTCTCGCTCCGCTTCGCTTCACTGAGGACGTTTTTCGGGTGCGCCAACCCCGGGCTCCTTCCTCTTTTCCCCTCTGACGTGAGCTGGTTTCCGGCGTTTCAACCGGTTACGAAGAGGGAACAAAGATCAAAAGTTCTTAATGAGGCGACTGGTAAAATTCCACCTCATGGCAGAAATGCTATCTCATCGGGTTTCAAGGGCAGGTCCACTTGCTCACGCGTGCGGTTCGGTCTCAGGCGACCTTGTTGCGCTCGTCTTCCGCCACTTCGGCCCAGTAGGCGTCGAACAGATCGGGCTTCAGCTCGAGGGCCCGCAGCTCGATTTGGTCAATTGAAAATTCGAACCCAAATTGGCCTAAGTCGAAGTCATCATTGTCTTTTTCTTTGACCGCCTCGATGTAGAGCCGGGCGGCTTTGCTCAATCGCGCCTTGGCCTCCTGCTTGTGCAGCTCCTTTAATTGCTTGAGAGCTTCGGTGTCCTTTTCGCGCTGGCGGCGAAGGCGCGATTCCTGAATGCTCAGGTTGTTGAGATCCTTGCGGTAGGTCAGGAAGACCTTGGCTTCGATGAGGTGCTTGCGAACGGCTTCGTCTTCCTTGGGGAACTCGGCGGCGAACTCCATGCGGCCCAGAGCGTAGATGCCCATTTCGAGAGCGGGGATGCGGAACAAGCGCCAGTCGGTGTCGGCGAGAGATTGGACGAGATTGCGTTCGTCATCGCTGGTGGGTTCCCAGCGCTTGAAGAAGTCAGCGACGTGAGCTTCGTAGTAACCGGCATCGTCGCCGGGCAGCAGAACGGTGCGGCCGGTGAGTCCGGTTTTGACGGCGTTTAAGGAAGATTTGGCTTTACCTGTATCGGAAGTCGGTCCGGAGGAGAGCTGCGCGTTCTTCTGGTTCGCGGCGATTTGGGCGTCTGTGGCCATGCGAAAGGCTCCTAGAAATGAAAATGGCCCAGTCGCGAAACTCGCTAGAGTTCTCGACTGAGCCTGAGATAACAGTAGCACAGGTGCGCCAAATATCTGGGGTTTGGAGCGAGCAAAAAACAGGGTTAAGTCAAATGGACTGAGCGAGATAAGAAATATTTTACTGGGCCGTGACTCAGTTTTAGATTGGGCCTAATTCTCCATCGATTTCCCTTTTTTGGGTACGCTATAAGGCCATGGCTGGAGTGCGATCGAATTGACACTGCACGGACAAACTCTTGGGCCAGTCTTCGCGACGAATCGCAGTCTATCGAATCGATAAATTTGTTGATTGATATTGCTCGGAACTTCCGGCTCGGATTCCGGTCAGTTTCTGACGCCGGCGGGAACCATGCCCAGCGGCTGAGGGACGGCTTCACCGAGGAGTCCGGCGCGTAAGGCCATAAGGCTTTGAAGGCCGCTCAAGACCTGCTCGACCCTGATTTCGATATTCCAAAAATCGGCATCTTTGTGGGTACAGCTCATGACATCGCCGAGGAAGAGGGCATCGTTGTATTCGACGCTGACCATGGTGGACGGGGCCACGCGCTCACTTGTTTCGAGCACGAGCCGCTTTCCCTCCATACCCTGGAAGGTGCAGGGTATACGCGTCTTTGCTTTACTTGCGGCTCCGTTCGGAGTTTCAGAAGCTATTTGTAGGACAGCAGATTGCGGATGATCTTCAAGGGCGGTAGTCACAGCTTTCTCATCGGCCGGACTCCGAAAAGAATTAGGGAGGAAATGTCGAGCTAGGGGCGAAAGTGGGCGAGAACTAAAAGTGACCCCGCGGCGGCTGCTGGAAGGAGCAATTCCAACCACATCCGGACAGACCGGAAGCTGAAGCGGCCTTCGGGCCGAGGTTGGTTTTGCTGCTCTCGAGAGCGTATCGTATCGGCCAGCCGACACTGGACATCGCTGGCACGCCCTTGCAGAGCGCGCACCAATTCCTCCCGGCCGCGCTTGTCGGCAATGAGGATAGTTGCCGAGTTCAGACCACGCGTGGACTCAACGAGTTTACGCCGCAGCGCAGGCGGTACATCCTCGACCGAGCGATAGACGCGGGTCTCCGCACTGGTCGCAATAAAGATGGTTGAACTTTTTGCTGTAAGGCGCGACATCTCGAAGGATCCCTCTTAGCGATCTCAATTTTACGACCCGGCGGCGCGAAGGCGCGGGTTCGGGGCATCACCAATCTCATTGCCCGCATGGTCTAATGTCACCTGAATAAAACCGAGAGCCGCTTTGGAAAGCGACTTGTCACGGCGATAAATGAGACCGACACGGCGGATCATCGATTCGGGGCCAAGCGCTACGCAATTCAGTTTGCCAGCCTGAACCTCTTCCCGGCAATGAGAGGCAGCAAGGAACGAGAGACCGAGGTTCGCCATGACGAAACGTTTGATCATCTCGGTCGAATCCAATTCCATTGAAATCGTCAATTCCTCAATCACCAGGTCGAGCCAGGCATTCAAACGCGCCCGGGTGGTACCTGTTTTAGGCAGCAACAGTTGTTCACCCAGCAAATCCGTTGGCGTTACCCGCTCGTATGACGCGAGTCTGTGAGCGGCCGGAACAAGCAATTTGATCTCATCGGAATAAATTTTGACGGCTTGGAGTTTCTTTTCCTGGACCGGCAACTGGGTGATACCGAAATCGGCTTGATTATCGAGAACGGCCTGAACGACACGGCTGCCATAGGAGCGATCGACCGAGAGCTGCACGTTGGGAAACTGCTTCTTGAACTCGGCAAAGACGCTTGGCAGGACGTAGATGCAAGTGGCTTCATTGGCGGCAATGATGAGCTCGCCGCGCGGCACTTTTTCCAGCTCATTGATGGCGTCCTGCACGCGACGGCGGAGCGCCAGGATCTGCTCGGCATGTTCGGCAAAGATGCGGCCGGCGACGGTCAGGGCGATTTTCGTGCCAAACCGCTCAAAAAGAGTGGTGTTCATCTCCTGCTCAAGTTGGCGAACTTGCGCGCTGATGGCGGGCTGCGTCCGGTAACAGGTTTGCGCAGCTTTGGAGAAGCTCTTCAGCCGAACGATCTCAAGGAACGTGTGCAGTTGATCGAGATCCATTGGTAATAAGGCAGCACAAGGGACGATTCGCCGGCGGGGGCCGCTTGCGATGTGATTGTACCAAGCGGAACACGGCGGCCGGGCGGCGCTCTAATTGACTTTCTTCAGACGCTTGACGCCGGGAGGGAGTTCAAAGATGTTCGGCGGCAAACTCTGATCCACTTCCACGTTCGAAGCAAAGATCTGGTAAGTCTTGTAGCCGTTCCGCTGACGTTCAATGCTGAAGGGCCACATTACGCCGCCGGCATCGCGATACTTATCGAAATCGATAACCTCATCGTCATGTTCTTTGGTCAGCGGATCGAGCCAGGTGTAAGTCTCGTGAATGGGAAGCATGGTGTTGTGATCGAAATAGACCCGGATGGTTTGATCCTGTGCGTCGGTTATGTCGACGATCTCCACATGCGTGCTCACGTACACATCGCTGCCGACGAAATCGAAGGTCAAGCCGGGCTCATTGATCCGCTCACGCAGGAAATAGAGGATGTCATTGCGCGTGGTTCTGAGGTAGCGATCCCAGGTTTCATCCGGAATGGGGCGTGCGCCTCGGTAGGTGATGTCCCAGCCTTGATCTTCCAGAAATAAATATGAGTAGTCCTGCTTTTTGCCAAGTACCTCGCGTTCGGTAACGGCTACTCCGTTGGCCGGAGCCTCGTTCAAGTAAGCGACGTAAACCTTGGCAAGAGCGAGACCGCTCAGTTCATCGTGAAAAAACGAGTAGATGCGGCCGCTGGCGACGTGATTCCGCATGTGGAGGAAGTGATCTCCTCCCAGTGCGGCGATGGCTTGATCGACGATCTGGCGGCCTTTATTCGGAGTGGTCTGGGCGGCAAGGAATGAGGCGAACAGGAGAAGGCTCGCCAGAGTTTTCAAAAACATGGATTTCAAGCGCAGACGATAGAGCGGATCCAGCCGGCCGCGACATCCGATTCGGGCGCGTGAATGGAACCGGCGCGTTGGCGCAGCAATCCGCCCTCGCGTCCATTCAACGTTGCCTGGATCTCGGCAATAACGGAAAGGGCCACTTGCTGGGGCCCGTCGGCGCCAATGTCGAGTCCCATGGGGCTGTGAAGAACGGGGGCTAGATCGCCAGGGTTCAGACCCGCGTCTGACAGCAATTGCTCGGTACGCTTGCGCGGACCGAGGACACCCAGGTAACGCGGCGGCCTTCCCGCCAAGTGCTTCACAGCGGCTAGATCTTGCGAATAGCTATGACTCATAATGACCGCAACGGTCCACGGGTCGAGCAGCGAGAGAACACGCGGTTCGTCCGGACGGTATACCGTCACCGAGCGTGCGCCAGGGAATCTCTCCGGGCGGGCGTAATGCGAACGCCCGTCGAGAACAAAGACCTGCCAGCCAAGAGAATTCGCCATGTGGACAATCGGCACGGCGTCATCCCCCGCACCGAAGACAAGCAGACGCACGGCCGGCGTGAGCGTTTCGAGGAAGAACTCACAACCATCGAGGAGCGTGGTGTGCGAAGCACCTGAAAAGAGCGTCTGGCGAGCTTCGGTTTCCATTGCGCCCGCGAGTTCGGCCTCGCTGAGATTGTGGGTGGAGTGGCCATCGGTATCGATGGTGAGCCGCTGCCCTGCCCTGCCTTCGGGGGCTATGATGTGCGCGATCGCGGCAGCGCGGCGGCGGTCGGTAACATCTCGAAGCAAAGCCAGAATCGAAGAATCGCGCTCAAGCAGGACATGGATGATTCCGTTGCAACCCAAGCCATACCCGCCGGTTGCGATTTCGCCCTCGGGAGTAGTGTCATAGCGCCGGATCACGGGACCGTGTTCGGTGAGCCACCAGGCTTTCTTTAGCAGGTCGTCTTCCAGGCAACCACCACTTACCGAGCCGGCGTGACGGCCACTGGAAGTTAATAGAAGTCTGGCGCCGGGCAGCCGGTAGGAAGAGCCACGAGTCCGCACAACCGTCGCCAGCACAACCGACTCGCCGGCTTGCTGAGCCTGGGTCCATAACTCGAGAATCTGAGCAATTTCTTTCATTGCTGAGTGAAACGATCTCTCTTAAGCTTATGCCGGGCTCTATCCAGGTTGGGCTGAGTAGCGGAGGCGCTACTAGCGCGCGAAGCTCGCCGGATTATTATTTCTTCGGGAGAAAACGAATGAAGTAAAAGAGGCCGATCACCAGAAGGAAAGCGCCCCACCAGATGCTGGTATGGAGCCGGTACAGCACGACGGGGTGCGCGGGAGGCGAACTCAACTCGTAGAGTCCAGTCGCCAATATGATGATGCCGTAAAGCGTGAGCAGGACACCTATGAAAAACCAGATTGAGAGCCGTCCGTATTCGTCGTGCATTTAGAGCCGCCTACCAGAAGATGATGTTGAGAACTATAAAGACCACGCAAACAACCGCCGCCCAGAAAATCGGACGCTGATAAAAGGCCAAGTGGCCCTCCGAGGGAATGTCGGTGGAACCGTAAACCAGATTGACCAACTCACGTTCGGGTTTTGGCCTGGTCAACATACTGACTACGACAGTGACGACGACGCAGATGATCCACGACCAAAGAGCGCGGTACACGTTTTCGGCCATGTCTTTTGCGCGGGGAGAGAGCGCGACGTAACGCAACGCGCTGTGATCCAGGTAAACCCATAGCCACATGCCAATGGAGGAGATGGTGCCGACGAGGAGACCCCAGAATCCGCCCGCGGGAGTGGCGCGTTTCCAGAGCATACCTAAAATCACCGTGCCGAACAGGGGCGCAATGAAGAAGCTGAAGAGAGCCTGGACATAATCCATGATGCTCGCGAACTGCATCACGAGGTAGGCGGTTCCGATACTCACGAGAACGCCCAGCAGAGTACACCAGCGGCCGACCGATAGGTAATGTGAGTCATCGGCTTCCTTACGGATCAGAGCGCGATAGATGTCGTAGGTCCAGACGGTGGCGAAGGCGCTCACATTACCGGCCATGCCGGACATGAAGCCGGCAATGAGAGCGGTGATGCCCAAGCCGAGCAAGCCAGGGCCGCAATAACGCGCCAGCATCAGCGGAAGCACCTCGTTGTAACTGTGCAGACCGTGGATGGCCTCTGGCGCGCCCACTAACTTCTCGGGCAGGACTGCCAACGCCAGCAGACCGGGCAGGATGACGATGAACGGCACGGCCATTTTGAAGGCGGCGCCGATGACGGGAGCCATCTTGGCGCTGCGCAGGTCTTTGGCCGAGAGGACACGCTGAACGACGAGGAAATCCGTCGTCCAGTAACCGAAGGAGATGACGAAACCCAGACCCAACACGATGCCGGTCCAGTGGATTCCCATGGGATTCGAGCTAAAGGAGCCTAAGTCGCTCCACAGGTGCGTGTAATCCTGGCCCGGCCAGCGTTCGGCGATGCGGTGGACCATCCCGTTCCAGCCGCCGGCTTCCACCAGACCGAGGATGGAAACGACCAGCGCGCCCAGCCAAATCAGGAAGAACTGCAGGACCTCATTGAAGATGGCCGAAAGCAGACCGCCGAGGAAAACATACGCTGCCACTGTCAATGACGAGACCCAAATACTGAAGTGAATGTCCCAACCAAGGATGATCTTCATGACCAGGGCCATGGAATACATGTTGATGCCGCTCATCAGTACGGTCATGAAGCCGAAGGTAATGGCCGAAAGCGCACGTGACGATTCGCCGAAGCGAAGCTTTAGATAACCGGGAACGGAGTGGGTACGGGAAATGTAATAGAACGGCATCATCACAACGGCCAGGAAGAGCATGGCCGGAATCGCGCCGATCCAATACCAATGCGTGGCGAGAATGCCGTATTGATAGGCGGATCCGGCCCACCCCATCAGTTCCAGCGCGCCCAGGTTGGCGGAGACGAAACTGAGGCCCGCAATCCAGGCCGTCATGTCGCGACCGGCCAAGAAGAAATCCTCGCCGGTTTTGGTGAACCGCTTCAAGTACAAGCCGATTCCCAGCACCATAATGAAATAAAGCGCGATGATGACGAGATCGACCGGGCTTAGAGAGAGCAGCTTTTCCGTTGTCGCGAACAGAAGCATATTGGATACCCGAGGCATTTAGTTGTTATGAGTAGGGCTTAGCAGGCGTCGATCACTTAAGCGCACCGTGATCTCTTGACGGCTGCAAGCGATCACAGAAAGGGCTGTTATATCATGGCGGTCCCCCGCATACCTGTGCGATTGGTTGCGCATTCCGTCCGATCTAACCATTCTCGATGGGTAACGTCGAGAAAGGAGAGTTCGTCTTTTGGTTCAAGAGCTTGGGAAGAGAGTACTCTTGGCAGTTTTCTCTCTACCCACGGCAAGCCTAAGCCAGGTTCAATTCGCTATTTATTCGCTAAACATTAAAGGAATCCGTGGGGATGAAGCCTCCGACAACGCTGGAACCAGATCACTCAACGCCTCGAGCGCCTGAGCCCCTTGCGCCCCAAGCGCCGCATCCGTCTCATCCATTGCCAAATTTGGACCTGGAGGGCGATTCTCAGTCGAGCAATCACTGGTGGATTTGGCTGCTGGTTTTCGCGGTAATCGGGTTTGGCTGCTACAAGCTCTACCAATTCGAGACCGGCAAGAAGGCGGCGATAGCGAGCAGCAAAGGAATGATGATGAGGCCGCACAGCATTCCAGTGGTAGCGGCGGCCGCGTACCGCGGAGACATGCCGGTGTACTTGCAGGGCCTGGGAACGGTAACGGCGTTTAATACCGTGACGGTGAAACCGCGCGTAGATGGGCAACTGACGGCGGTCACATTCCACGAGGGGCAGTTCGTTCACAAAGGCGATCTGCTGGCGGAGATCGACCCCGCGCCGTTCCAAGTCGCGTTAGATCAGGCGAAAGGCAACTTGGCCCAGGCACGCGGGAATCTCGCCAAAGATCAGGCTACGCTCCGCGATGCGCAGGTGAACTACGTTCGCGACCAACAATTATTCAAGGATCAGATCATCGCCAAACAGCAGATGGACACGCAGCTTGCCACTGCGGACCAGTATCGCGGCTCGATTGAAGCAGACAACGCGGCGATAGCGGCGGCAACCGCGGCAATCGACAACGCGAAGCTGAATCTAAGCTGGACGAGAATCGTGGCGCCGATCAGCGGCCGGATTGGCCTGCGGCAGGTGGACGCCGGGAACATGGTTCACGCGGCGGATGCGAACGGGCTCGCCATCATAGCGCAAATGCAGCCCATTTCGGTGCTGTTCAGCATTCCAGAGGATCAGTTGCCGCCAGTTCTCCGGAAGCTGCGAGCCGGGGCGAAGCTGCGAGCCGAGGCATACGACCGCGATCAAAAGCAGAAGCTCGCGGACGGCACGCTGCTGACAGTTGACAACGAGATCGACACGACCACCGGCACGTCCAAGTTGAAGGCTGTGTTCCCGAATGAGGATATGGCGCTGTTTCCGAATCAATTCGTGAACGTGCGGCTTTGGTTAGATACCCAGCGGGGCGCGACGATCATTCCCGCGGTCGCCATCCAACGCGGCCCCACGGGAACATTCGTCTATCTAGTTCAACCCGACAGCACAGTGACCGTGCGAGCGGTCAAAGTCGGGATGAGCGAAGGAAACAATGTTTCCATTGACGACGGCCTGCAACCCGGTGAGAGCGTGGTGGTGGACGGCGCGGAGAAGCTGACGGACGGGATGAAAGTGAATTTGCGCCAGCCGAACGGGTCAGGCGCGGGCAACAAATCGAAGGCCGGCGGTAACGGGCAGGGATCGCAGGAATGAGTCCATCTCGGCCGTTTATTCTGCGGCCGGTCGCTACCTCGCTGTTGATGGCGGGCATCCTGATCGCGGGTGGCATCGCCTATAAAGAACTACCCGTCTCGGCGCTGCCGGAAGTCGATTATCCGACCATCGAGTGCACGACTTTTTACCCCGGCGCAAGTCCGGAAGTGATGGCGTCTTCGGTGACTGCGCCATTAGAGCGCACCTTCGGGCAGGTTCCGGGACTGAAGCAGATGACCTCCACGAGTTCTTTCGGGAGCTCGATCATTACTCTGCAGTTCGATCTCGATCTCAATATCGACATCGCCGAACAGCAGGTACAGGCGTCGATTAATGCCGCAGGCACCTATTTGCCGCCGGATCTGCCGAATCCGCCGATTTACAGCAAAGTTAACCCGGCTGACGCTCCGATCCTCACTCTTGCGCTGACGTCGACGACGGTGCCGCTGACGAAAGTGGAGGATTTGGCGGACACTACCCTTTCTCAAAAAATTTCTCAACTGCCCGGAGTGGGTCTGGTGACTATCAGCGGCGGTGAAAAGCCCGCCGTACGCATCCGCGTGAACCCGACCGCGCTGGCGTCCTACGGTCTGAGCCTGGAAGATGTCCGGACGGCATTGAACCAGACGAATATCAATCAAGCGAAAGGGAATTTCGATGGGCTTCGCCAGGCATATACCATTGGCGCGAACGATCAGATTCTAACCAGCACCGGTTATAAGCCGGTCATCATTGCTTACAAGAATGGCGCGCCGATTCGTCTGGAAGACGTCGCGACGGTGGTGGATGGCCCGGAGGATACGCATGAAGCCGCGTGGATGAACACGGTCCCCGCGGTGATTATCAATATTCAGCGGCAGCCCGGCGCGAACATCATTTCGGTGGTCGATCGCATCAAGGCTCTTCTGCCGCAATTGAAGGTCTCCATTCCTTCGGCCGTCGGCGTGGCCGTCCTGACCGACAGAACCATCACGATTCGGGCATCGGTGAAAGACGTTCAATTCGAACTGATGCTGACAGTCGCGCTGGTTGTGATGGTGATCTTCCTGTTCCTGCGGAATCTTGCCGCAACTGTCATTCCAAGCATTGCCGTTCCGCTTTCGATTGTGGGGACGTTCGGCGTAATGTACCTGCTCGGGTATAGCTTGAACAATCTCACGCTGATGGCGTTGACGATCTCGACTGGTTTCGTAGTGGACGACGCCATCGTCATGATTGAGAACATCTCGCGCTACCTGGAGGAGGGCGATACACCTCTACGCGCGGCGCTGCGCGGCTCCGAACAGATTGGCTTCACGATTGTGTCGTTGACGATTTCGCTCATCGCGGTGCTGATTCCGCTACTTTTTATGGGCGATATCGTGGGGCGGTTGTTCCGCGAATTCGCGATTACGCTGGCGGTAACGATTCTGGTTTCCGCGTTCGTTTCACTGACACTGACGCCCATGATGTGCGCAAAAATCCTCAAGCACAAACCGGAATCCGAGCAGACCTGGTTCTACCGAAAATCCGAGCACGCCTTTAACTGGGTGATTGCCAAGTATGCGTCGACGCTGCAGTGGGTTTTGAAGCGCCAGCCGCTTACGCTGGCGGTGACGATTGCGACATTGATCGCCACGATCATTCTGTACATTGTCGTTCCTAAGGGCTTCTTTCCGGTACAGGATACGGGAGTGATTCTAGGCGTTTCGCAAGCACCGCAGGACATCTCCTTTTCGGCCATGTCGGAGCGGCAGCAGGCGCTCTCAAAGATCATATTGCAGGATCCGGCGGTAGAGAGCCTGTCCTCCTTTATTGGCATTGACGGAATCAACACGACCCTGAACAGCGGGCGAATTCAGATCAACCTCAAGCCTCTGGAGGAGCGTGGGCTAAGCGCCAGCGACGTTATTCGCCGGCTTCAGCCCAAGCTGGCGCAAGTGGAAGACATCACGCTG
This sequence comes from uncultured Acidobacteriaceae bacterium, assembly GCA_963762495.1. GTDB lineage: Bacteria > Acidobacteriota > Terriglobia > Bryobacterales > Bryobacteraceae > Bog-105. The sequence continues at coordinate 61,362 of CAVXKZ010000004.1, read as the reverse complement.
TACATGCAGCCGGTACAGGATTTGACAGTTGAAGACCGCGTCAGCCGCACTGAGTTCCAATACACGTTGGAAGACGCCGATGCAAAAGAGCTGAACGTCTGGACCGATCGGCTGGTTAACAAGATGAAGACGCTGCCCTCAATCCGCGATGTGGCGACCGACCAGCAGAATGGAGGCTTGCAAACGACGCTTGTTATCGATCGCGATACGGCGTCGCGCCTGGGCATCGGAATGCAGCAGATCGACGATACGCTTTACGACGCGTTCGGACAGCGGCTGGTCTCGACGATGTTCACGCAGTTGAATCAATACCATGTGGTGCTGGAGGTTGCGCCTGGATTCCGGCGCGGCCCCAGCGATCTATCGGATATCTATCTGCACTCCAGTAACGGCAGCGAAGTGCCGCTGAGTTCTTTCGCTCATTTCGAACAGAACTCGGCGCCTCTGACGGTGAATCATCAAGGGCAATTCCCTGTCGTGACAATCTCATTCAACTTACCGGCGGGTGAATCGCTCGGCAATGCAGTCGAAGCGATAAAGCAAGCCGAGCAAGAGATCGGGATGCCGCTCAGCGTACATTCGAGCTTTCAAGGGACCGCGGCAGCGTTCCAAAATTCGCTCGCGAACGAGGTGTATCTCATTCTCGCAGCGCTGGTGGTGGTGTACATCGTGCTGGGGGTGCTGTATGAGAGCTACATTCACCCGATCACGATTCTTTCTACGCTGCCGTCGGCGGGCGTCGGGGCGATTCTCGCGCTGTTTCTATGCCACGAGGATTTCAACGTAGTCGCGCTGATCGGTCTCATTTTGCTGATCGGCATCGTAAAAAAGAATGCCATCATGATGATCGATTTCGCGCTGGAAGCAGAGCGTCAGGAAGGCAAACGGCCGCTGGATGCGATTTATCAGGCATGCCTGCTCCGCTTCCGGCCCATCATGATGACGACCATGGCGGCGCTGTTCGGCGGGTTGCCGCTGGCCTTGGGAACGGGCGTGGGATCCGAACTGCGACGTCCACTTGGCATCACGATTGTCGGCGGACTGATCGTCAGCCAGGTGCTGACGCTCTACACGACGCCGGTGATTTATTTGTATTTCGACAGGCTCGCAAAACGGCTCACCGGCCGGCGAGAGGAGGCGATCGCGCCGCAGCGGTTTCCGGAGCCGGTGCATGCGGACTAGCGTGGCGGCGCAAAGCCAATGAATCTTTCAGCGCCATTTATCAAGCGGCCGATTGCAACCTCGCTGATGACAGCGGCGCTCGCCCTTTCGGGCGCACTCGCCTTTCGGCTGTTACCGGTCGCTCCGCTTCCCGAGATCGAATTCCCGACCATCGTGGTACACGCGATGCTGCCCGGAGCCAGCCCAGAGACGATGGCCTCGGCAGTTGCCACGCCGCTAGAGCGGCAATTCGGCCGCATTTCCGGCGTGACGGAAATGACGTCATCGAGCCAGCTCAGCAGCACAGCGATCGTTTTGCAATTCGATCTGGATCGGAATATCGATGCAGCCGGCCGCGATGTCCAGGCGGCCATAAATGCCGCACGAGGCCAGCTTCCGGCCGACCTTCCCAGCAATCCGGGCTGGTGGAAGGCAAACCCGGCGGATGCACCCATCCTGATGTTGTCGTTGAACTCGGATACATACGACCGGCCGCAAATGTACGATCTCGCGGACTCGATTCTGGCGCAGAGACTCTCGCAGATCGAGGGAGTGGGAGAAGTGAACGTCTGGGGCAGTTCCCGGCCCGCCGTTCGGGTTCAGGTGAACCCAACGTTGCTGAACAGCATGGGGATCAGCCTGATCGATGTGGCGACCGCTCTGCAGAACGCGAATGCGCACCAGGCCAAGGGCTCGCTAAGCAACAACGAAGTCCGCTGGCAGGTGAATGCGACGGACCAGCTATTTCAAGCGAAGCAGTACGCACCGCTAGTGGTAACGTACCGGAACGGCGCGCCAGTGCGCCTGCGCGATTTGGGAAATGTGCTCGATTCGGTCGAGAACACGCGGAACGAAGGTCTGGATAACGGAAAACCCGAAGTCATTCTCGCCATTTCGCGGCAACCTTCGGCGAACATCATGGATACGGTCGATCGGATTCAGCAGATTCTGCCGCAACTTCGAGCTTCCATTCCACCTGCCGTTCATTTGCACGTTGCGCAAGATCGCACGACGACCATCCGCGCATCGGTCCACGACGTGGAATACACGCTGCTGATTTCGGTGTGCCTGGTGGTGCTGGTCGTGTTTATCTTTTTGAGGAACACGTGGGCGACCATCATCCCTGGCATCGCGGTGCCGCTCTCTTTACTCGGCACGTTCGGAGCGATGTACCTGCTCGGCTATACGCTAGATAACCTCTCATTGATGGCGCTGACCGTCTCCACGGGATTCGTGGTAGACGATGCCATCGTGGTAATCGAGAACATAACCCGCTACCTGGAAGTGGGCTGGACTCCTTACAAAGCCGCGCTCCAAGGCGCGAAGGAGATTGGGTTCACGGTGCTCTCCATGAGCACTTCGCTGGTGGCGGTGTTTATACCCATTCTGCTGATGGGCGGGATTGTGGGACGCCTTTTCCGCGAGTTCGCGGTCACGCTGGCGGTGGCGATCTGCATTTCGCTGGTAGTTTCGCTCACTACCACGCCGATGATGTGCGCGCAGTTCCTGAAATCACAGCACGACCGGAAGCACAACTTTCTTTATCGCCTGAGCGAGAGGGGGTTTAACCTCATCCACAGCACTTATGCGAAGAGTCTGCGCAGCGTACTGAATCATCCGCAACTCACCCTGGCGATCACGCTCTTCACGATCGCGATCAGTGTCTATTTGTACATCATCGTGCCAAAGGGCTTTTTCCCGCAGCAGGACAACGGACGCATAGGCGGCGCGATTGTGGCTGATCAGGATATCTCGTTCGCGGCCATGCGCGAGAAGCTGCACCAGTTCCTGGCGATCGTACAAAAGGATCCGGCGGTGGAAGATGTGGAAGGCTTCACGGGCGGCGGCACTCTGAACGTGGCGAACATGTGGGCGCAGCTAAAGCCGCTCAACGAGCGCAAAGCCTCCGCGGAACAGGTGATCAACCGCCTGCGCGGCAAATTGGCTCGCATCCCCGGCGCGACTCTTTATATGCAAGCGGCCCAGGACATCCGGGTGGGAGGGCGCGGCAGCAACTCGCAGTATCAATACACTCTGCAATCGGATAATTTGCGGGACCTGAACGAATGGGCGCCAAAGCTGCTCGCAAAGCTGAAAACGGTCCCGCTCGTTTTAGACGCCAACAGCGACCAGCAGATTCATGGCCTGGAATCGCGGCTGGTGATCGACCGCAGTACGGCTTCGCGACTTGGCATCAGTCCGGCGGCGATCGACACAACGCTCTACAGCGCGTTCGGACAGCGGCAAGTCTCGACGATGTATACGGGCATAAATCAATACCACGTAGTGCTGGAAGTGCTACCGGAATTCCAGCAAACCCCGATGGATCTGGATTCTATTTACGTGCGGTCGAACACGGGAACGCCCATTCCGATTTCGACTTTCACCCATTTGCAAACGGCTTTGAGCTCGCTGACGGTGAATCATCAGGGCCAGTTTCCGTCGACCACGCTGTCCTTTGCGCTTGCGCCGGGAGTAGCTCTCAGCGAGGCAGTAGACTCGGTGCAACGAGCCGAAGATGAAATCGGCATGCCCGCCAATGTACACGGCGCTTTCGCGGGTACAGCGCAAGCGTTCCAGGCCTCTTTGAAAACGGAACCCCTGCTCATCCTGGCTGCGCTGGTTGCCGTCTACATCGTTCTCGGCATCCTTTACGAAAGCTATGTTCACCCGATCACAATCCTGTCGACGCTGCCCTCAGCGGGTGTCGGTGCGCTGCTGGCGCTGATCATCTTCGGAGTCGATCTGACGGTCATTGCGCTTATCGGAATCATTCTGCTCATAGGGATCGTTAAAAAGAATGCGATTCTGATGATCGATTTCGCGCTGGAAACACAGCGGAAGCAAGGAATTGGCTCGAAACAGGCGATCTATCAGGCGTGCCTGCTGCGCTTTCGGCCCATCATCATGACGACAGCGGCGGCCTTGCTGGGAGGCTTGCCACTGGCCCTCGGGACCGGCACGGGTTCGGAGTTGCGGCGCCCGCTCGGTATCACAATTGTGGGCGGCCTCCTCCTGAGCCAATTACTGACGCTCTACACCACGCCGGTCGTGTATCTCTATCTCGACAAACTGCAGCTTTGGCTCGGTCATACTCGGCAGCTCGCGCCAAGACTGCAAGTGGCGTTGAGTGAAGAGAACGGGTAAGATGTGGCGGACATGAAGCTGCGTCATCCGGGTTGATCGGCAACATTCGCGGGCCCCAGCAGTTAACCAGGGCATACTGGCGCCGATCTTTAGGCACTTCCATTCACGACTAGACAGCGCGACCCCCTTGCCGCTCCTATACGTGCCCCGAGCGGCCGACAAAAAAACGACAAACCCCTTGACAGCCGCCCGAGGTGGATGTATTTTACCAGTAGGTTAAATACAACATGCCTGCCGATCACCTGAGTACAACGTTCGCGGCGCTCGCGGATCCTACGCGGCGCGCGATTCTTACCCGGCTGGCATCAGGCGAAACTTCCGTCACAGAGCTGTCCGAACCCTTTGAAATCAGCCTTCCCGCTGTCTCCAAGCACTTGAAGGTGCTTGAAAGAGCGGGTCTGATTGTGCGCGGCCGCGAGGCTCAGTGGCGGCCCTGCCGACTGGAACCTCGACCGCTCAAAAAAGCGGCTGATTGGCTGGCAGATTACCAGCGGTTCTGGGAAGAGAGCTTCGACCGCCTGGACGAATATCTGCACGAACTGAAAGGGAAGGAAAAGAAACATAGCGAGCAGCTTCCCGTTAAGCGAGCGCGGCGCGAAAGGGTAAGGCCATGAGCGGAGCTCCTTTTGCCTCAAGAGCGGAGTTGCTAATCAAGCGCACCTTCGATGCGCCGCGCAACCTAGTGTTCAAGGTGTGGACCGATCCAAAACATTTGGCGCAATGGTGGGGTCCTCGCCGCTTTACGACCGAAGTTCACGAGATGGATGTGAGGCCCGGTGGAGTTTGGCGCTACTCAATGCACGGGCCGGATGGCAGGGATTATCCATTCGATGGTGTGTACGTTGAGGTTGTCGAACCGGAGCGGCTCGTTTTCGACGGCTCGATACACGAATCGCCCGAGCAGCGAGTGTGGACCGAAGTGACGTTCGCCGATCAGGGAGCAAAGACCGAAGTTACCGTGCGCCAGTTCTTCTCATTCGAGTCTGATGCGACGCGCGGCGCTTCGATTGGCTGGAATCAACAGCTTGATCGACTCCAAGAATTCTTGGTGAATTTTTGACGATTGAGGAATCGAGGGGAGTGTATATGAATACGGTTCAATCGAAAGATGGCACAACGATCGCGTTCGAGCGGTCGGGGACGGGACCCGCCCGATGGACGGGAATTAGTCTAAGTGCGGTTGCTGTTTTGTTCATGCTTTTCGACGGGTTCGCGAAAGTAATGAAGGCACAGCAAGTGATCGAAGCCACGGTTCGAATCGGATTTCCTGAGAACACAATCGTACCCATTGGAGCCACCTTGCTCGTCTGCACAGCGCTTTATGCGATTCCACGGACCTCGATCCTGGGCGCCATTTTGCTGACCGCCTATTTGGGTGGTGCAACCGCCGCCAACATTCGCGCAGGCAGTCCGGCATTCAATACAAGCTTTCCTATCATTTTCGGAATTCTCGTTTGGCTGGGACTGTTTTTACGCGAGAGCCGTTTGCGAGCGCTCATCCCGTTGCGCACGTAACCGCGGCGGCGCTATCGTCAGTGGCCCATGTTCTCATCACCAGGCGGGCAGTTTTTAGCTACGCTTCTGGCATGGCAATGAGTTGCTCGTTGCACCCGATGAATGCGAATACTTAAAGATATGGCATCGTATCTTTATGTATGTCGCCTTGTTGCCATGTATCTCGCGTTGTTTGCCGGAATTGGACTGCTCTTGCGTCCGGCGAACGCGCAGGAAACGCAGGCAATTCCACCGCATGTGCCGGTGACTCCGCCCGAGCAGTACGCGCCGGTCACGCCGAAGTTCACACAAATCCAACTGCAGAATTGTTCGGCTCTGCTATGCGTCGACATGACCACCGGAAGTGGAAAAACGCTTCACCTTGTCCTCGACCTGGGAGAAAGAAACGCTTACTTATCGCTGTCCGGGGCCAAGAGTCTCGGGCTCGATATTCAGCCTCTTAAGGGCAAAGATGGAAACGCGATTCCGGACGTGCAGCAGACGATTGTGCCGGGCGCAAAGCTGGGCGATCTGCCGATGGGCGATTTCCCTTTCATGGTGATCGATACCGCGCCCGATGCGAGCCAACAAGAGCCGGGCAACGCGGGGATGGCTAAACCTTTGCCGGGAGATGGCGCGCTCACTTACGGCGCATTTCAAAATCGGATCGTGCAACTCGATATAGCCAATCATGTACTGCGAGTTTCAGAGCCACAGAGCGACGCACAACCTTGTCCGCACGATTGCAGCGATCTAATTACGAAGCATTTTGGCCAGTTCGGACCCGTAACGATCACGGCCGATGGATTCGCCGTAAATGGGCAGCCGGTGGATGCTCAGATCGACACGCTGTTCACAGGAACAATGCTCATCTATCCTGCCAGTGTCGAGAAGCTCGGGCTAAAAAAACAGGCGAAGTCGAAGGACAAGCAGGTGTTTCCCTATATTCACGACGGGATCGAATTGGCGCAGTCGAACGGCGCAAGCGAAAGCTACCGCAACATTCCGCTGGCGCAGAATGCGCCTCTCTTTTTTCCGCTCAAGAACGAAGCCTTCGTGAACATGCAGTTCGACGCGACAGTCGGCGATGCGTTGCTAAGCCATGCGGTCGCAACCTTCGATTTCAAAGGCAACCATTTCTGGATGGATGCTGCTTCCGCCCCTCAGCCCTGAACGGCGTGGAGCTTGCCGTCGCGCATGGAGACAGTGCGATCGGCAAAAGCGGCCGCTTCCGGATTGTGAGTGATCATCAGGATGGTCTGACCGGCGCGTTTGTTCAAATTCTGCAGGATCTCCAGCACAGCATTTGAATTCTCGGTATCGAGATTGCCGGTGGGTTCGTCGGCGAGTAGAATCGCAGGTTGGTTCACTAGAGCGCGGGCAATCGCGACCCGCTGCTGTTCCCCTCCGGAAAGAGCTCTGGGCCGATGATCGAGACGGCTCTTGATACCTAGAAACTGCAGGATTTCTTCGAAATCCCGCGGGCGTGAATTCGTACCGCCGAGCGCCTGCGCGATCGCGATGTTGTCCCGGGCCGTGAGAGTAGGCAAGAGATTATACTTCTGAAAAACAAAGCCGATCTTCTTCCGCCGCATGTCCGTGCGGTCGGAATCTGACATCTGGCGCAGGTCAGCGCCGTCGATTGAAACTTCTCCGGAGGTAGGGGGCGCGAGGCCGCCGAGTATATGGAAGAATGTCGATTTGCCCGAGCCGGATGGACCGATGACGGCCAAGAACTCGCCACGCGGCACGTCGAGATCCACACCTCGCAAGGCATGCACATCCACATCGCCGACGTGGTAAGTCTTTCGCAGATCGCGGACACGGATGATCTGGCCGGGAGCGGGCTGCGGGAGCGCTACTCATAGGCCAAGGCCTCGATTGCATCCTGCCGCGCTGCCTTCAGTCCGGGGTAAATGGCCCCGAGGAGCGCGCCCGCGATTGCGATCGCGGCTGCGATCGGCCACCATTCCGGTACGTTCACCACCGGCAAAGAGGCGGGGATCGTCGCCATTATGGCGCCCCGAGCCCCATAGGTCAAAACGATTCCGATTGCCCAGCCGATGATGGCGAGCACGAAAGCCTCGCGCACCAAAATGTCGATGATGGTCAGCGGCTTGGCGCCGAGCGCCTTGAGAATTCCGATCTCTCGCGTGCGTTCGACAACGGCCGTATACATCGAGAGGAAGACAACCAGGAAGCCAACCACGACCGCCAGCGTTGTCACTACCGCGATGAATGCCTGGAGCTGCGGAATATTGTTGATGTTGAATTGCGAGACGAAATCGGCAACGGAGATCGCCTGCAAATTGCCTTTTAGCAGTTGATTAAGAGACGCTACTTCCTGGTTCGTGAATGCGGGATTGTCGAGCTTGACCAGGATCTCCGAGATGTGCGAAGGATGCGCGTTGCCGGTGAGAAGCTGCAAAGTCGAGAGCGGAACAATGAAACGTCCGAGAACTCCGCCTTCGATAACGCCGCTCAGGTGCCAGTTGTGATTCAGAAGATTCACCGTGTCGCCGACGTGCAAATGATGCTGTTTGGCGTAGTATTCGTCAACCAGCATGTCATCGGCACCGTGCGGCGGAGCGCCGGCGATGAAGTGAATACCGTTGTTCATTTTTTCAAATTCCGGGAAGTTCACTCCGTTCAGCGTATTGACGATCTCGATAGGAACTGAAAGAACTCCTGTGGCCTGGGCAACGTGTGGCTGCTTGGCGACAAATGCCACGAAATTTTCATTGATTTGGCCCGACGAGAACGAGAATGTGCCGTGCGTGTCGGGTTTCAAGAAGATATCCGCGCCGGTTCCCTTGGCGCGCTGAGCGGATTGCTCCAGCAAACCGTGGCTCAAGCCGATCAGCGTAAGGATCGACATGACCTGAACACCAACCACAAGAGCGGAGAGCAGCGTTCGGACCCAGCGATGTTTCAGGTTTTCAATGACTAATTTGTTGATCATTCTCGACTAGGCGCCCGCGCTACGGCTGAGTGCCCAGAAACTCCTTCGCAACTGTCTCTACGGGTTGATGGTCCGTGTCAACGCGCCGGTTCAAATCCCGCATTGTTTCATCGCTGATCCGGTTCTGAAGCATGGAGAGAGCCCACTCTACTTCTGGTTTTTCACGGACCAAAGCCTGCCTAATCACATAGCACGCGTTATAGGGCGGGAAAGCTTTCTTGTCATCCGCCAGTACCGCAAATCTCGAATCGGACAACTGGGCGTCGGTGGAATTGCCTGCCGCCATGTCCACCTTGTTCTGCTGAAGCGCCGCGTAAAGAAGCCCGAGATCCATGCTTTTCGGCGTGCCCTTCCAGTGCATGCCGTAGGCTTCATTCAAACGGCGCAGTCCATCCGGACGGGTCAGGAACTCGTAGCCGACACCGAGACGCCATTCGCGGGCGGCCGCAGCAGAGAGAGCCGGCTGACTCAGCCCTTTGGCATCGCGAGATCTAACGGCCATGGCGAAGGTGTCATTGAAGCCGAGCGGTGGAAGCCAGATCAAGTGAAAGCGTTCCCGATATGCATCCTTCACCACCATATAAGCCTGCACGGAATCTTCCGGAATGCGCTGCTTCAGAATCACGCTCGCCGCGGTTCCTGTGTATTCCGGATACACGTCGATGTTGCCGTTGAGAATTGCTTCGTGGGTGAGAAGCGTACCGCCGAGATCGAGTTTTCTTTCCACCGTAACGTGCAACTTGCGCTCCAACTGCTGGGCGGCGATTTCGCCGAGAATGATCTGCTCGGTAAAGTTTTTCGAGCCGACTACGATGGTCCCCCTCTTTGCGCAGGAACAGAGCGTGATTGCCAGAACAAGAAATGTCAGACCACGGCTCATCGCGTTTTCATCCTGCGTTCCAACCAGGACATGCCAGCGTCCGCGACCAGAGCAAGCGCCGCGGCTGGTATGGCGCCCGCAAGAATCTCCATCGTATTCACGGAAGCGACTCCGCGAAAAATCAGCACACCGAGTCCCCCACCGCCGATAATAGCGGCGATCACGGCCGTTCCAATATTTGTTACTAGCGCGATGCGTATGCCCGCGATGATTGTTGGCGCGGCAAGCGGCAGTTCCACCATCCGCAAAAGCTGCGCGTCTGTCATGCCCATGGCTATCGCCGCTTCCCGCACCGGCCGGTCCACTCCAACGATTCCGACAATCGTGTTCCGCAGAATGGGAAGCAGCGAATAGAGGACCAGGCAGAAAATCGCGGTGTGCTTCCCGATTCCTCCTATTAGAGGGATGGGGAGCAGAAAACCGAACAACGCGACACTCGGTATGGTCTGGAGGACGCTGGCGACCGTGACGGAAACTCGACGCACAGCGGGATGACGCGTACCGGCGATTCCGCACCCCACTCCGACAATAATTGCGACGCCGCATGAGACCGCGACCAGGATAATGTGCTCGCCCGTCAGTTGGACGACTTCATTTAGTAGGACTCGGAGGACGGTTGGGTCCACGCGCTATGGCCTGACTATATCCTGCTGCGAGTTCGCCGCTGGCGATTCGGTTTTCTGCTGCGTATTTACCGAGAACAGGTGGCACTGATCAAGCTGTTGCTTGAACCGGAAGCGCGGATGCAGAAACAGGCCCGCTCTGGCATCGCCGCTGCCCTCGACCAGCTTGGTAAGCCACACCCCGTCCGGTTCTCTCTGCTGAACGAGGTGAAGCTGAAAACCTTTATGCACGTTGGCGAGAAGTCCGCCCGCGATTTTCACGTCACGGACGGTATGAACCTGGAGTTCGACCGGCGTGCCGGATTGTTCATCTACAGAGATGCGGCCGGTCAGTGCTTCAGCAAAACGCTCTTCTAGTTTTCGAGGGTGAAACGCGGGATCGCCTGCGAGATCGTACACAACAGCCGGGCGGCCGTCGCGCATTTGCCGCCGACCATTCGTAAACCGCAGAGTTCGTAGAACCAGCTCGGCCTCCTTTTCGTCCTCGGCCTGCACTTTTCGGACTTGTTTGGGGTCGCTGTATTTCTTGACTTCTTTATCGACTCGCTCCTGTTCCTTTTTGGCCTCGCTCTTGCCAAGCGGCTGTCCATCTCGCTCCAGTGCGTGATCAATCTCGATGCCGCTCACGAAGAATTGCTCCCTAACGCCAGACTTGTGGCGCTTCACCGATCCATTCGCGTTCGGTTCATCGGCCTCCCAGTGCACGACGCAAGAATACTTCTCCAGGTTCTTTTCCGATTCTTTGAGGCTGGACATGGCTCGTTTCTTCAGCTCAAGCGCATCCGGAATCGGGGGCTCGGGTGCCTGCCGCGCCTGCAGAACTGCGCCGAGCGCGATGATCCCGGCCAGGCATTTCGTCACAGCGCGGCATCCCTGACCAGAATCGGCGGCAGAGTTTCCAAGAAAGAGCGCGCTGTCGGCGTAGTCAGGGTACGGAATTCTTCGGGCGTGACTATCGCCTCCAGCTTACCTGCATTCAAGACGGCGATGCGCGTGGCAATCAGAAGCGCTTCCAGCAGGTCGTGGGTGACAAAAACGGAAGCGACGTTGTAGCGGCTGCGTAAATGGAGAAATTGCTGCTGCATTTCATGGCGTGTGACGGGATCAAGCGCACCGAAGGGCTCATCAAACAGCAGCAGCTTCGGCTCAGCAGCAAGGGCTCGCGCGACGGCAACGCGCTGTTTCTGACCCCCCGAAAGCTCGTGAGGAGAACGTAAACCGAGGTTTTCTTGCGCCCAGGCCGACTTGTTCTAACAATTCCTGCGTGCGGCGGCGCTGTTTTTCCAGCGGCCAATCCCGGAGCCGAGGGACAAGCGAAACGTTTTCCTCCACCGTCCAGTGCGGCAGCAGACCGAAATCCTGAATCACATATCCGACACTTCGCCGGAGTTGAATGGGATCGAGCGTGCTGATATCCTCACCATCCAAGCAAATGGCGCCACCGGTTGCCTGGAGCATACGGTTAATGAGGCGCAAAGCCGTGGTCTTACCGGAGCCACTTCGACCCAAAAGGACCAGTGTTTCTCCGCGCTCGACCTCAAAGGTCAAGTTATCCAGAATGCGGCGACCGTCGCGGACGAACTCGACGCTTTGAAACGAAAGATAAGGCAGACGAGTTCTCTCAGATCCATTATCCGCGTGAGACAATGAAAGCACTCAAAGGCGACTCGTGCGCCCCTTCTGTTGCTTCCATCATGCAGAATCAAAACTGGTAAGTGTACCAGTCTGTCTGCTATTCTTCGGCTATCTCAGCCACTCATATTCAGGGGCTTAGGCGTTCTTCATGCCGTACCAGATTCAACCTCTTAAAGAATTTTTAGTTCGACCGGCGCTTCCACCGGCCCTTAGCCGAATCTCCGAGCTGGCTTATAACCTGCTCTGGAGTTGGGATCACACCATCCGCTCCATATTCCGGCGGTTAGATCCCGCGCTGTGGAAGGACTGTAATCACAATCCGATTCAGCTGCTGGGCCGGATTCCGCAAGAAAAGCTGGATCGCGCCGCTTCCGATCCGCGATTCCTGCTGCTGTACCGCCGCGCCTGCGAGCGGAATGATAGTTATCTACACTCGATGCCGCCGACGGAGGCGACGCCTCGCATCGCGTACTTTTCCATGGAATACGGTTTGCTCGATTGCATGCATATCTATTCGGGCGGCCTGGGGATTCTTTCCGGAGATCACCTGAAGGCGGCCAGCGACAGCGATTTCGCGTTGACCGGCGTTGGCTTGCTTTATCAGCACGGCTATCTCGAGCAATCCTTGAACCCCGATGGATGGCAGCAAGAACGAACTCCGCTGAACGATTTCTACACTCTGCCCGTTCGCCCTTGCCTGGACGAACGCAATCAGGAAATTCTGGTCAGCGTGAATCTGCCGAATGGCGAAGTCTTCATCAAGACCTGGTACATCGATGTCGGCCGGGTGAAGCTCTATTTGCTGGACACGAACATTCCCCAGAACAAGTCCGCCGAGTATCGCGAAATCACCGACCAGTTGTACGGGGGTGACATTCACAAGCGGATTCGCCAAGAGATTGTACTGGGAATCGGCGGCTTGCGCGCGCTAAGGAAGGTGGGCGTTAAGCCAACCGTTCACCACATGAACGAGGGACATTCGGCCTTTCTCGGCATTGAGCGGGCGCGCGTTCTGATGCAGGAAAACGGGTTGACCTTCGAGCAAGCGCTGGAAGCCACACGGCTGAGCAACGTGTTCACTACCCACACGTCAGTACCGGCCGGGATCGATCTTTTCGATTCGAGCCTGGTGTATGACTACTTCCATGGCTACTGTGAACAGGCGAATATACCCTTTGAGAAGCTGCTGGTTCTTGGCCGCAAGAATTTGAACGACCCGGCAGAGCGCTTTTCCATGGCCGTGCTGGCCCTCAAGACATCAGCCTTCCGGAATGCCGTCAGCGTGCTGCATCGTTCCGTTTCCAAGGCGATGTTCCAGGATCTCTGGCCGCGGCTGCCGGTGGACGAGATTCCAATCACCTCGGTGACTAATGGCGTGCATTCGCCGAGTTGGGTCAGTGGCGATCTGGCTGGCCTTTACGATCAATATCTGCAGCCCGACTGGCGCGATCGCCTGGAGGACGCCAAAATGTGGGAGCTTGTTCATGAGATTCCCACTCAGGAGCTTTGGGAGATGCACCGCAAGCGTAAGCGCCGGACGGTGGCGTTTATCCGCGAGCGAGTGGTTAATTCCGCGCTACAACGCAAGGCGTCCGCGGCGGAAGTGCGCCGACTGCAGGAAGTCCTGGATCCGGACGTCTTCACTATCGGCTTTGCCCGCCGTTTTGCGACCTATAAGCGCGCTACGCTGCTGTTCCGCGACGTTGCACGATTGAAGAGGCTGCTTAATAATCCGAAGATGCCGGTGCAGGTTGTGATCGCGGGCAAAGCGCATCCGAAGGATCACCCAGGAAAAACCCTAATCCGCGAAATCGTTTCCCTGTCACGAGATCCTGAAATTTCAAAGCGCTTGATCTTCGTCGAAGACTATGGCATCCAGGTGGCCCGCGAAATGGTGCAGGGCGTGGATCTGTGGCTCAATACCCCGCGACGAGGCGAGGAAGCTTGCGGAACCAGCGGAATGAAGGCGTCGATGAACGGCGTCTTGAATCTGAGTGTTCTGGACGGCTGGTTTGACGAGGTGTATGAGATTTCCGGAGGTTGGGCCATTGGAGATCGGGTCGATTACTCCGAAGATCAGGACGATATTCACGCCAGCACTATTTATTCAACGCTAGAAAACGATATTGTTCCACTTTTCTATCAGAATCAAGACTCCGACGAGGCGATTCCGGTTGAGTGGGTGCGCCGCATGAAGACTTGCATGGCGAATATAACCCCGCGCTTCAGTTGCGGTCGCATGGTGGCGGAATATATGTCGCAGCTATATCAACCATCGCACGCGCTTTGGCTCGACGTTTCGCAAGAAAACTTCAAGGAAGCCCGCGAGAAGACCGTCTGGGACGCTCGTATGAATCAGAACTGGAATCAGATTCGGTTCTTAGACCTTGGCGAGGGGCCGGCCGATCAGGTGATGAGCGGCTCGGCTGTCCCGCTACGTGCCACCGTTGACCTTGGCGGTTTGCGGCCGGCTGAAGTCCGGGTTGAGGCGGTTATCGGTCAAGTCGGAGTTAACGGTGAGCTACAGGATACTTACACCCTAGCCCTAACACCGGTAGAAGAACGGGGAAACGCGGTGACTTTTCAAACCGAGTTCACAGTGCAGCAAACCGGACGTCTCGGGTACTCGGTCCGCGTGAGTCCGAACCATTTTGATAACCCGCTCACCCGGCCTTGTAATTCATTATTAAAGTGGGTTTCGGATTAGGGCGCAACGGACTAGCGTCCAAATTGCAATTACATGTGGCGTTGACGATGCTTTCGTGGTATATACAAGCTAGGTGCAGGCGGGATCCTGCTGTTTAAGTCCCTTCCGGTTTGTTAGAACCCGCCCGTTCCACATACGATTCCAGCGACAGTAAAGACAAGTTTCTTCTAAACTCTGGAACCCAGTTAGATGTTCGTCCAGCCTGCAAATGCACACAGCAACGGTAGTGGTGCATCTACGCTTGTCTGGACATTCAAGGAGCCGATCCGCTTTTATGGACGGAGATCGCAAATACCGGCAGCACGGATATCAGGATTCAGACCGCGGGCCTTCCTACCGCTCGGACCGCCCGAAGCAACAAGGCCCGAAACCTCCCATTGATGTAACAGGGCCTAAGCTTCCCCGCCTCGTTCAGAACGTGGCTGCGTCCCGTTGCTTCAATTGCACGGTAACCCTCGGCCCTGATACTGACTTCAAAGGCACGTGTCCGAAGTGCGGCGCGGCGCTTCACTGCTGCAAACAGTGCGTAAACTTCGATTCCTCTACCCGCTTTCAATGCCTGAAGCCGATTCCAGCGCGCATTCCGATAAAGGATCAGGCTAATACCTGTGAACTTTTCTCGCCGCGTGTTACAGTTGCGCGGGACGCATTACCGTCCGGGACAGCAGCGAAGTTCTCCGAGAATGGGATCATGCCCGCACCCCGTAGCGCTAATGACGCCCGCGCGGCATTTGACAGCTTGTTCAAGAAATGATGCGGAGCGCCCGCACTAAAGTACTTCCGGCGGCGGAGGGCTGCTTGCGCTAGTGGCTGCTCCGAAGATAAAGAAGAGAAAGACAAGCGCCAAGACATCGCCCCTTCCGCGGCAGGGCGCGGTACCCTGTCTGATCATCATCGTGCTGGTGCTATTGATTGTTGGCGTGCTTCTGTATTTTTCCCTGCGTAGTGCTACTTGAGCTAGCCGGCATTTTTGCGGTGCTCATAGGCTGAGATATCGTCCGCTACCCGCGCAGCGAAGCGCAGATCAAATGGAAAATCGAGAGTGTCAAGCGCAGCCTCCAGTCTGCCGATAAAACGCTGAATTACGGGTTCTTTTGTCGGAAAAAAGGAACTCGACGAAATCCGTTGGCCCTCCGCTTCGAGCCAGACTTCGCGTTCGTCTGGTTCGCCGTAGCCGCACTGAATTTCTGAAATACTTGCGAGCGACGCCGCATAGGCCCGGATTGCCAGCAAATGAGATCCCAGGTTGTGCAACGCGGGTATTGCGAGCCTATCCGCACGCCCGAGCATGAAACGGCCGCCAAAGAGAAGCCCAGCGCCTTGATTGAAATCGCGCCGCCAGCGCTCGACGGCGTCAAGAAGGCAATACTGATAATGAACGGCGAGCGAGCGAACGGCGCTCCCCGGCTAGCGCCACCAGCGACTCACTGGCCGCTTTGGAACACAGCCACGGTTTTTCGGATACCGCATGGAGACCGGCTGTAATGGCGGCTTTCAGTATGACGGGCACATGCTGACCGGGGGGCACGCAGAGCCACGCAATCCGCGCTCCGCTTGCCGCCAGTGCGGCGCCTAAACGCGATTCGTAGTTCGCTTCGCTCTCGAGGTTTCGCCATCTGGTGTCTTCAATGAGTACAACCCGGCGACGTTCTGCGGTCAAGATGGCTTGCATGATAGTCGCCCATCGGCCGCGTCCGAGAATCGCATAGGACGGCAGTTCAGGCATTCCGGCCAAGTCTGTCGCAAACGAGCCGGGCCGCCTTGACGGCGCTCACCACTTTACCGGAAAAGACGTGCAGCTCTCTTGGGCCGCCATCCAGCACGTACAAGGTCCTGCGGTCTTGTTCCGGACTATCCTCGACAACTCGCATAGTAAATCTGGATCCCATATAGACAGCATCTTTCGCCGCCGGCACCGCCAGCCGGCAATCCTCACGCATCGCTTCAAAATGTGTGAACGGCACCGGTTCAAACGATTGCCGGTTCAATACGCTGGAGTAGATCTCGGGAACGGGCTCATCAGCATTTTTGGTAGACCAGTGGTTGGTGTGTTTGGCTGAGCCGAAGAGCGATAAGGCAGAGCTTCCGTAGGGGTCGAAAGCAGTAAACGGACCGTCCACCACCACCAGGGATAGGTGCCGGAGGGCATCTGGGAGCTGAATCAAGATCTTCTCGGCAATTTGAAACTTAGCGTTTTTGAATAAACCGCAGCGGTCACTCAAGCCGTAAGTAGCCCAAATTGTGAAGTCATAGCCGTCTTTCATCTCGGGCGAGTAAGCGAATGGTTTGAATTGAATACCGAGGCTTGCAATATGACATTCGATGAGGCGCCGCAAGATCTCGGGATCATATACGTGTTCTTCCACCTCATAACAACTGTCAATGAAGTCGAAGTCCAGCCAGTTGGGACGGCAAGCCCTCAGGCAAAGACCGTGTTGAGACATGATCCTCTGGTACATGTCCGGGGCGGTTCTGGAGTTCTGCTTTGGAATCGCGTAATAATGGCGGCTGTTTTTTACGATAGCGGCATTGAATGTCTCTAGAAACTCCGCGCGTGCTTCGAGCAATTCACCGATGGTTTCAGGACTGCGCGGGTAGTGATAACCAGCATGAACTCGATATTGATTGATCGCCGAGGCCGCTCTCATAATGCCGAGGGGATCGAAAAGATCTACTCTGTGTCCGTGCTCGGCCAACCGGATCGCGACAGTCGAACCATAAATGCCCGCGCCGGCAACGGCGACTCTCATGCCGCGGAACGACCGTCACGAGCCGCCGTTATCTCCTCAGTGTTATCGACAGTAGGCACGAGTTCTCCGTTGCGGATCTGGTATTCGTAGCCCCGCCAGCGAATACGGTTACGTAAGAAACTGACCAGCCATATGCCAAAAGCCGCGGCGTCCCAAACCGGAATCAGTACAGCCTTCTTCAAGACCGCTGTGGGTTGCTTCAGACCCCAGATCGCGATAGTCCAAGTGAGCGCCAGTCGAAGCGCCGCATACGTACCGAAATAACCCAGCACGATTCCCCACGCCGGACGAATTGCGATCGCCGCGACAGTCCACGGCAAAGCCTGAGTCAGCAGCAAACCCAGGTGTCCCCAGGGACGCATATGCCGCATCACCACCATCCAGCGCAGCCTTTTATAAAGTAGGTCGCGTATTGATTCGTAGTCGGCAACCGTCTTCACTGCATACGGCAGAAGCTCTATCTTATGACCCGTTTCCGCTATCAACCGGCCCACCAACAAATCGTCGGCTGGACGATTCTCAAGTAACTGATAACCACCAAAAGCGGAAAGGCGGCTCCGGGTAGTAACTACAGTCTGTCCGAAAGCAAATTTAACTCCGTCGAGCTGGCGCGCGACCACAACACCCGCATAGAAATCGGAGAGCATCGAAATTGTTTGCAACTTATCCAGGAAGCTATTGTCCTCTATCGAGACGTACAAGCAGGTTACGCCGCCGACGTTGGGATCAGCCAGCGGAGCTACGACCGTACGCAAATAATCGGGCTCAACTCGGACGTCGCTGTCACTAATAGCAAGATATTCGTGAGCCGCCTCGCTCGTTAATCGGGCGAGCCGCGCAACTTTATCGTTCGATGCCTGGCGCAGGGGACCAAATAGCACGCGGATAGATCGTTCCGGATAATCGCGCCTCAACCTGTCAATAACCCGTAGAGTCGCCTCGTTGGTTGAATCGATGCAGAAGACAAGCTCGTATTCCGGATAATCTTGACGGCAGAAGCTGGCAAAATTTTCGTACGCCTCCGGATCAAGCCCTTTGACGGGCTTCAATATGCTGAGTGGTGGCGTAAAGTCCGATTTTTCCTTCTTTCCGTTTACGGCCCGGCCGAAAAATCGCCACGCACTGTAAAGTGCAATCAAGTAATAGATGAAAGGAACTATCGCGAGCCCCAGAACGATTCTGGCGCTTTCTCTTAACAGCATCAGACCTCATTCTAATAAGAGCGAACCGTTAACTGCCCTGTTAGGCGGTTATCATGACAACGATGAGAACCGACGGAAGACGGGCGGATCAGCTTCGCCCAACGGAGATGGCGACCGACTACCTGGTGACAGCCGAAGGTTCCGTGCTGATTCAAGCCGGCAACACGCGGGTGCTTTGCGCAGCTACGATCGAGGATACGGTTCCACCTTTTCTGCGCAACACGGGTAAAGGCTGGGTGACCGCGGAATACTCCATGCTGCCGCGGGCCACGGTGACTCGCACGGCGCGAGAGATCAGCAAGGGGCGGCCCTCGGGGCGGACACACGAGATTCAGCGCCTGATCGGACGATCGCTTCGCGCCGTTGTCGATCTTGCCGCATTGGGTGAGCGGAGCGTCATTGTCGATTGTGACGTTCTGCAGGCCGACGGCGGCACTCGTACCGCAGCTATTACCGGTGCCTATGTGTCGCTGGCGATTGCGTTGGGAACGCTGGTGGATTACAAGGTCATTACCAAGAACCCGCTGATTGATTCGGTCGCGGCGACCAGTGTCGGGCTGGTGGGTGGAACGCCGATGCTGGACCTCGCCTACGAAGAAGATTCGCGCGCCGACGTGGACATGAATGTCGTGATGACTGGATCGGGAAAATTCGTGGAGTTGCAAGCGACCGCGGAGCACACGCCGTTTGAGGACGGTGAACTCGAGGCGCTCTTGTTACTGGCACGATCGGGAATCGCGGAACTGCGCAATGTTCAGTACCAAGCCCTGGCCGAACGCAAGAAATGATCGATTTTCGTATTTGATGGCAGCCTTTGAAAGGGAAGGTAATCCTTTCAATCCCCTTTGTACGGCTTGTAGCGGTTCTCCAGGAGCAGTTCGCGCGTGCGCTCCGTGTCCGCTGGTTGAACGTAGAAGAACGCGCCGGCAAGATCGCGCTTAATTAACAAACCCCCGGTGTACGTGCCCGTTTCCACCAGGTATTCGATACCCGCCGCTGTCAGCAAGTCTTCAAGCCGAAGCGCATCCCGGAGGCGCCGAGCCATGTAGACCAGGTCCAGCTCAATCTCGCCGAAAAACTCAATTTCGCGGCGCACTCGGCTGTCCTCCGCCGATGCTGAACGTCCTCCCGTTCAAGTCGCTTTCGTTCACAACGAAGGAAACAGTCTTCGTCTCACCGGCAGCCAGGTGAAGCCGTTGAAATCCCTTCAGCGCCATATCGGAATTTTTGGCTACGAGGTAAAGCTGCACGACTTCGTCACCATCGCGCGATGATCGATTTGTCACTCGAACACTCAATTCCCGGTCCGCATCTCCCGACGGCTTACTCTGCACAGCCGAATAGCTGAAATTCGAATAGCTCAGTCCATATCCGAACGGGTAAAGCGGTTTGCCTCTGAAGTAGCGATACGTGCGGCCCTTCATCGAATAATCCGTGAACGGCGGCAACTGGTCCACCGATTGATAGAACGTCACCGGCAGCCGACCGGCTGGATTGTTCTCACCTGAAAGCGTCTTCGCAATGGCGGTACCGGCCTCCTGTCCTCCATACCAGGCTTCCAGAATCGCCTTCGCTCTCTCTTGCGCTGTTTGCACCGCCAAAGCACTGCCGTTGATTAGAATCACAATGACCGGCTTGCCGGTATTCAGCACTGCCTCCAGCAGCTTCTCCTGCGGGTCGGGGAGCTTAATGTTTGTACGGTCGCCGTGGGAGAACCCCGGAATATCAATGGGTGATTCCTCTCCTTCCAGCCGGGAATTCAACCCGAGACATAGAATCGCAAGCTCCGATTGATTCGCTTTTGATACCGCTTCCTGAACCAGAGCATCGGCCGGAGGGGCCCAGACAAGTTCTATCCCGGATCCGCCTTCTCGCTGTACGTATTCGACTTTCAGGGCGTAGTCTTTTCCCCCTTCGAGATGCACTGTTGAGCGAAATGTCTGGTTTCCTCCGTCCGACTTGCGATTTTCGTCGATTAGCAGCTTATTGTCGAAATACAGCCGGGTTGAATTCGTACCCAAGCAGTTACTGCATTCCGGCCGCGCAATCCCCAAATCGTAATCGCCCGTCACGGGCGCTCGCAACGTAGCCGTCCATCGCGCCGAGAACGTCGGAACCGGCAAAGCGCGGAATAACCGGTGCGTCATGCATCTGCCAATCGAAGTACCCGCGCTGTTCCAGGCGAGAGAGTGCCGGCTGTCCTTCGAGATTGTCATTATTAAAGTACTCGGCGAAAATACCGTGCTCCCCGTTATTCAGGGCGGCGGGTGATGTTAGCGCGCTCTGCGGAATCAATGCCATCGAGGAGGGCGCGTAGACGCTGCCTTGGGCGAACTGTATCTGTGCTTTACTGCCGAATCTAGCGGCTATACCCGCCAGCGGAGTCACGATGTGCGGCGGTGTTCCGTTATAATTTCCCAGCAGGGTCTCCGGATCGTCCGCCGCGGGACCGATCACCGCGATACTGGCGGGAATCTTTTCCAGTGGCAAGGTGTGATTCTCGTTCTTTAATAGAACTATCGATTTTTCCGCTGCTTCCAAAGCTATTTCCGCGTGTTCCGGAGAGGCGACCTTATCCATCCCAATTTTCGAAAAGGGCAAGTGTTCCGGCGGGTCGAACATGCCTAACCGGAAGCGAGCCGCAAAGAGCCGCTCCAAGGATCGATTGATTTCGCTTTCCTGGATTAAGCCGCTTTGAACGGCTTCCACCAGAGTTTTATACTCCGTCCCGCAGTCCAGATCGGTTCCAGCCTTCACGGCCTTGGCCGCCGCGGCAGGCATCGACTCCGTATAGTGGTGTCCACGGTAGATATCGCCAATGGCTCCGCAGTCGCTGACCACGTACCCGGAGAACTTCCAGTCTTTTCTGAGCTTGTCCTCCAGAAGCATCGTGTTTGCGCAAGCCGGCGCGCCGTTCACGCTGTTGTAAGCGCACATCACGGACTGCGCTCGCCCTTGCATGATCGTTGCGCGAAAAGCCGGCAAATAAGTGTCCTCTAGATCATGCGGGTCCACATCGACATTGAATTCATGCCGCAACTCCTCGGGTCCGCTATGAACGGCGAAGTGTTTTGAAGTCGCTACTGTTTTCAGATAGTGGTTGTCGTCTCCTTGCATTCCGTGAATGAAGGCGATCGCCATTTGAGCCGTCAGATAGGGATCTTCGCCGTAAGTCTCCTGCCCTCGCCCCCAGCGGGGATCGCGGAAGATATTAATATTTGGCGACCAAAAAGTCAGGCCGTGATATCGCCGATGATCGTCGTGCCGGATGGCATCGTTGTACTTGGCCCGCGCCTCCGTCGAGATGATATCCGCAATGCGCTGTTCCAGGCCGGTATCCCAAGTCGCGGCTAAGCCGATGGCCTGCGGAAAGACCGTCGCCAGACCTGCCCGCGCGACGCCATGGAGCGCTTCGTTCCACCAGCCATAAGCTGGAATGCCGAGCCGCGGAATCGCCGGTGCGTTGTCCTGCATCTGACCAACCTTCTCCTCCAGCGTCATCCGCGATACCACATCGGCGGCACGCTCCTCCGGCGTATACTTCATATCCTTGTATTTCGGTGACGTACTTGATTCTTGCGCGGACATGGGTCCCGCCAGCAGGATGAGTGCGATCAGTATCAGGTGCATGTGTAACAGTGTATTGTTATGCATCTACGTCTGTGCAGTTTCGCTCTGTTAATCTCCTTCGTTGCGTGCAGTCCGCCCAAGCCGACGACCCCCGCCCTGACTCCGCAGGAAGCCAACGAACTCCTCCACTACAACAACAAGGCCGAGAACTGGATGATATACGTCAAGAAAAACAACCCGAGCTGCGCTTACCAGCTCGATCTGCCCGACCAGACGTCGCATCCAATTACCATCGACCTGGAACACATCGTCTCTTGCGGCGGCCGGCCCAGCCCCATGGAGTTCGACGCCAAAGTTTCGTTTGCGTATGACAAGGATCAGCAGAAGTGGGTTATCACGCGCTTCTCGAGTTAAGCCTGCTACTTAGCTGGGATCGATTGCAGCGGCCCGTGACGCAACGAGCGCAATGCTCGACCAGTCCATCTGTTCCTGTCCATGCGCTATCGCCGAAACCAGATGGTCTCGAATTACGCTCGCAAACGGCAGCGCGACGCCTACTTCCTGCGCCGCTTCAATCGCCTGCCGTACATCCTTCAGCCCGAGCTTCAGAGCGAAACCCGCCGGTTCGTACTTATCTTCTGCGATCACCGCTCCGTAATTCTTGTATACCGGAGATCCGAATAGCTCGCTAATGACATCGAAAAACTGCTTTCGCTGGAGACCGGCTTTCTGAATCGCCGCGAAGCTTTCGCTGAATGCTTCCAGCATGCTGGCGATCATGAAATTCCCGCACAGCTTGATCAGATTCGCCTGCCAGGGCTCCTCGCCGGCAATAAACGTAGCGCGCCCGATCGCATCGAATAGCGGACGATAGCGCTCCAGAGCCTGCTTCGGTCCGGCAGAAACCACAATCAGCTTCTTCGCCTCCGCTGCTTCCGGCCGGCCAAAAACGGGAGCGCCGATGTAAACTTGGCCTCGTTTCGTGTGTTCTTCCGCCAGCCGCTTGGCAAAAGTTGTACTGATCGTGCTGCTCGAAATGTGGGCCGCTCCGTCGCGCAGTCCCGATGCGATTCCTGTATTGCCGAAGACAACCTCCGCAACTGCGTGATCGTCCGACAGCATCGTGAACACAGCCTCGGCACCGCGCGCAGCGTCTGCCGGCGAGTTTGCTACTTTAGCTCCCTCGTTCGCGAAAGCGGTTGCCTTTTCTTTGGTCCGGTTGTAAACCGTAAGCTCGTGCCCGGCGCGTAGCAGGTTTCCGGCGATACCGCTGCCCATTTTTCCAAGTCCGACGAAACCGAGTTTCATAGTCGAACGGTGGACCCTCTGAGGACACTCGCTGTTACTACGGAATTATCACTGCTGCGCCGTCGATGGAATCGCGTTTGACCGCATCCAAAGCCTCATTGGCCTGGTCGAGCCGAAATGTTGTTACCTGAGGCTTCAGTCCAATCTCGGCCGCGACTCGCAGGAAGTCTGTCGCATCTTCGCGTGTCATATTCGCCACGCTGCGAATCTGGCGCTCCCCCCAAAGCAGCCGGTCGTAATCGAATTCCGGCATCCGGTCCAAATGAATCGCATTGATGGCCACGACTCCGCCTTTTCGCAAACTGGAAAGCGCGGTAATGACCACGTCTCCGCTCGGGGCAAATGTAATCGCGCGATCCAGTTCCACTGGCGGCTTATCCCGCTCGCCTCCCACCCACGTCGCCCCCAAAGATCGTGCCAGTTTCTGGTGCGATGCGCCGCGGGTCGCCACATAGACCTCGCAATTCCACGCTTGCAGGACTCGAATGGCCAAGTGCGCGGATGCGCCGAAGCCGAACAAACCGACACGGTCCCGGCGCTCAACCCCGGCTACTCGCAGGCTCCGGAATCCGATAATTCCAGCGCAGAGCAGAGGAGCCGCGTGCAAGTCATCGAGCGGCTCAGGGAGTGGAAACACGAAATCCGCACGTGCTGCCGCGTACTCCGCATAACCTCCGTTCACGCTATACCCGGTGAACACCGGAGCGTCACAAAGGTTCTCCATACCTCGTTTGCAATACGCGCACGTGCCGTCCACTCCGCCGATCCAGGAAACGCCGACACGCGTGCCAACTCGCAGAGCGCCGCTCGCGCCGTCCACGACCTCTCCCACAATCTGGTGACCGGGAATGACCCGTTCCTGCCGTGGCGCAAGCTCGCCTTCCACAATATGCAGATCCGTCCGGCAGACGCCGCACGCGCGTACCTTCAGCAACAGCTGACCGGATGCGACTTCCGGCTTGGGTACCTCTTCGATGGCTAGAGGCCGCGATGAAATTGGTCCGGGTTGCTTTAGAACCGCGGCTTTCATTAAACCGAGGCTTGAAATGCCGGCAGGATCGGCATGGCCCGGACGCGCACTTTTGTCGCGCTATAGACCGCGTTTGCGATCGCAGGCGCTATGGCGACCAGAGGAATCTCGCCCGCACCGGCTGAAGGAACGTCCTGGCGGTCGATCAGCACTACTTCAATCTTCGGCACGTCGCTGAATCGGGGCACTCGATATTTCGAGAGCCGGTCATTCAGAATGCGCCCATTTGCGAACTCGATCGCCTCGAACAGTGCGCCTCCCAAACCCATCACAATCGCGCCTTCCACCTGGTTTTTCAGGTGTTCCGGATTGACGATCGCGCCGCAGTCCCAAGCCTCCACCACGCGTTCTACTTTCAGGTTGCGATCGGGCGTAATCGAAATTTCCGCGCAGCACGCCACGAAGCCGCCCTTGTCGATCCCACAGGCCAGTCCGAATCCGCGGGTCGCTGTCGCCTTTCGCTTAGCCCACTCGAAGCGTTCCGCAGCCGCCTCCAGCACGGCCCGCACGCGATCGTTCTTCAAATTCTTCAAGCGAAATGCCAGCGGATCCATCTCCGTCTCAACGGCGAGCTCGTCGATGTGCGATTCGCGTGCAAAATGATTCGCCGTTGACGCCAAACCGCGATACGAACCCTCTCGCAGCGGAGACTTGACTTCATAGAAATGCGTAAACTCGTTTGGTGCAGCGTAGGGACTCTCCAACCCCGATGGTCCGGACATGAAGTTGCGGAAATCCCAACTGGTCAGCTTTCCCTCGGCATCTACTGAGCTCGCGACCTCGATTACTCCCGCCGGGCGAAAGTAAGCCCATGTGAACTCTTCCTCTCGCGTCCAGATCAGTTTCACCGGCTTGCCCGCGCCTTTTGCCAGCCGCGCCGCTTCGACCGCGCACTCACCCGAATGCTTGCCGCCATAGGCCGAGCCCATGTCCGGCATCAGCACGTGTACCTGCACCTCAGGCAAGCTGAAGGCTTGTGCCAGCTCTTCGCGCACTCCAAACGGCCGCTGCGTGCCTGTCCACACGGTCAATTTCCCGTCGCGCCATTCGGCAACCGCGGCGCGCGGCTCAAGCGGCGTATGTGCGATGTACTCCACCGCGTATGTCTGCCTGTAATGCGCGTCGTCGGAAGCCAGGCCTGAACCTCCGTTCTTTTTGATGTAAGCGAACAGGTCCTTGTTAGAGATCTGCGGAGTCTCATCCCACTTCGCTTGAATAAGCCCGATAGCTTTGCTCGCAAGCTGCTCATTCGGCGCGGCCACTCCCACAAAGTCTCCATCGTGTATCACCGCTACTCCGCTTACCGCCGCCGCGGCGGCCGTATCCACAGATGCGAGCCTCGCGCCAAAGCTCGGCGGACGCAGCACTCGCCCATACAACATTCCCGGCAATTTCTGATCGGACGGGTATTTGTGTTCGCCCGTGACGATCTCTCTCGCGGCAACCTTCGGCACGTTTGTTCCGCCGACCGTCCATTTCTCCGGCGGTGTTGTGCAGTCCTTTTGGCCGATCGTCTTTACCCAATCGATTTGAGATGCAAGCTTGCCAAATGTGAGCTTCTTTCCCGCGGGCCCTACGGCGCAACCGTTATCGAAATGGATCTGATCGCGCTGGACGCTCCAACTTTGGGCCGCAGCTTGCGCCAGGGCCTCTCTAGCCGTTCCAGCCATCTGGTGCAGAATGGGTGCCATGGTGGGGGTCGTCCGGCTTCCAAACGTGCCCATATCCCACGGCGTCAGCGCCGTATCGCCCATCACGAGCTTCACTGTGCCCGGCGCACATCGCAACTCATCCGCAACCGCTTGAGTCAGCGATGTGCGAATGTTCTGGCCCACTTCTACTTTCCCGGTAAAAACCGTGATCTTCCCATCGGGCGCGATATGCAGCCACGCCGCTACATCTTGCGGAAGCTCCTCGTGGCCTCTTCCCCGATGGCCGCCTCGCCCGGATTCCTGCGCTTCGATTTCGCCCAGCGAAAACAGCACCAGGATTCCGCCGCCCATCGATCGGAGGAAGTCGCGGCGCTTTACGGGAATGTCTTTGATTATTTCGGACGTCTCAAGCATGATGCCGCTCCTTGCTTTCGCTGGTCAGCGTCTTGGCCGCCTTCTGCACCGCTTCCACGATCCTGTTATAGGTCCCGCAGCGGCAAATGTTCCCTTCCAGAGCCTGCTTAATTTCGGTTTCCGATGGCGAAGCGTTCTTTCTCAGCAGTGCCACCGTCGAAAGAATCATTCCCGGCGTGCAGTACCCGCATTGCATTGCATCCGATTCCAGAAAAGCATTCTGAACCGGATGCAGGCGCTCACCATCGGCGAGCCCCTCAATAGTTGTGATTTGCTTCCCCATTGCGGCATGGGTTGGGGTTATGCAGGACCTATGGGCCACGCCATCGATCAGAACAGTACACGCCCCGCATTGGCCCTCGCCGCAGCCGTATTTTGCTCCGGTGAGGTCTAACTCGTTGCGCAGCACCCAGAGAAGCGGCCGCTCCGGGTCGGCGTCCACGTGCTTCCGCACGCCATTGATGGCCAGATCCATTCCTTAATTTTAGGCCCTTTTCCGGTGCGGAGCGTTCGATCCCGCCTACTCGTGCCGCAGAGCAGCCATCGGGTTGACTCGTGCCGCCCGGGCCGCGGGCACATATCCAGCAATCAGCGCCACCATCGCAAGAACCCCCACCGCGATCGCTATGGTCGCAGGGTCCATCGCGCTCAAACCATACAGCCTGCTCGCCACCAGGCGCGTGGTGCCGATAGTTGCTGCGATCCCCACAGCCATCCCGATGGCAATCATGAGCGCTGTTTCCTTCAGAATCATTTCAACCACGCTACCCTTATCTGCCCCCAGCGCCATCCGTATGCCGATCTCGTTTGTGCGGCGCGAAACGCTGTAGCTCAAAACTCCATAGAGTCCGGTTGCCGCAAGTAGCAACGCTATTGCGCCGAAGATGCCGCACAGCGTCGCAATTAACCGGGGCTGCCGGTTCTGATTGTCGACCAGCGCCCTCATCGTGCGCGACGTGAGAATCGGAAGGTTGGCATTCACTTCCAGAACCGTTTTTCGAATGCCGTTTAGCACTCGCTGTGGTTCAGCCGTCGTCCGAATCTCGAAATAGATCGACGGCGGAATTCCACCGATTCCTTGCGATGCCGGTGCATAGAACCGCTCGTCTGTATTTCCACGAAGCCGGTGATCCCGCACGTCCTTGGCGACTCCCACCACCTCCATGGTGAGCCGGCCGCCGCCGTAGGTATCCGTGACGTGCTTGCCAATCGGATTGCGGCCCGCGAAAAAGTGCTTCGCAAATGCCTCATTGATCACGCATACGCGAAGCGAATTAGCAGTATCGTGCAAATTGATCTCGCGGCCCAGCAGCAAGGGAACACCCAGGGTCGAGAAGTATCCCGGACCGATCTGGTCGAACCGGGCGCCCCGATCGTCGCCGCTCTTGTGAACAAATCCCTCCACATCCACCGGATCGCCGGATTCTGTTCCGCTGAGTAATCCGTTCTCGGAGTAGGTCACCCCCCGAACGCCCGGCAGGAGGCGCAGCCGATCCGCTATTTCGTCGTAGAGCGGTGGCCGTTGCGCGTCTTTGTAGCCGGCAGTAATGGCATCGACCCGAACCAGCAGGAGATTCTCCTTCGAATAGCCAAGCGCCACCGATTGCAAATTCCACAGCGTGCGCAGAAACAATCCCGCGCCCACCACTAGCAGCAGCGAAAGTCCGATCTGGGCGCTGACCAACGTTTTCGCCAGTGTCAAGCGCTTGCCTGTGCCTGTCACGCTGCGGCCACTCTCCTTCAGACTTTCGATCAGATCCACCCGCGTGCCTCGAATAGCCGGCGCAAGTCCAAACAAAATTCCCGTCAGCACCGTAACGGCCAGCGTGAAACCGAGCACTCGCCAATCGAATGCAGCCGACAACCGCAGCGGCTTCTCCGGGTCCGATAACAGCAGAATCAAAGCGCGGGAAGAAACTACCGCCACCAGTACGCCCGCCACCGCGCCCAAACTGGACAGGACCAAGCTCTCGGTCAAGAACTGCCTGATCAGCCGACTTTTCGCGGCCCCAATAGAAAGCCGAACACCAACTTCTTTATATCGGGCGGTGGCGCGGGCCAGCAGCAGATTGGCGACGTTCGCGCAGGCGATCAGGAGAACCAGAGCCGCCGCCACCAACAGCACAAGCAGTTCCTGCGAGAACTGCTCTCGGCCGCCAAACGCGCCAGTCCGCGCAGCGCGCACTTTGATACGCTGATCGAGCAATCCTTTTCTTACCGTCGCCGGAAGCGTCTTCGGGTAGCCCTCCTGGATAATGTGCTTAAAAAGGACGCTCACTTCGGCTTGCGCTCCCGGCACCGTAACGCCTGGTTTCAATCGGCCGAATACCTGCAACCACATCACCTTGTCGATGTTTTTGCTCAGATCCTCGTGGATCCAGTCGCGCCCCGGCTTAACCAGCGGCTCCATCATCATAGGCACCCAGAGGTCGGGATCTTGGCCAACTGTCTCTCCATGAAAACCCGGCCGAGCCACCCCGATGATGGTCAGCGAGGCTCCATACAGCCGAACGGGCGTCCCGAGCACGCTCGTTTTCCCGCCGAAGCGCCGCTGCCAATAGCCGTAGCTGATAACCGCATACGGATCGCTTCCTACACCACGATCATCGGCCCGCGTGAATACACGGCCGATCGACGATCCCACTCCCAGTACGGAGAAATATTCCTCGCTCACCAACCGGCCTTGCGCCTCTTCCTGAGAACCACCCGCGATACGTACCGCCCATCGATGTATGTCGGAATCGGAAGCGCACATGCCTGTCATCGCGCCTGACGGCCCGGTGGATCCATCGCGCAAGCGCACAAACTCGGCGTACGTTAGCAGAGAGCGCTCACCGTCCTCAGACCCGATGGCAGCCCCGCTCGCATCGGGATCGGTTAGGATGACCAGTTCCTGTGGATTCGGCACCGGGAGCGACCGCAGCAGCGCCGCATTCAGGACGCTGAAAATTGCCGTGTTTGCGCCGATACCGAGAGCCAGCGATAACACCGCGATCACGGCAAACACGGGATTATGTGCAAACTGCCGCAACGCAAATCGCAGATCCTTTCCAACTGTGTCCAGTGCGCCAGCAATATCCATATCTCGCATCCTTTCTTGCTCCAAACTGAAGTTGCCGAGGCGCAGGTACGCTTCGCTGGCGGCGGCATCGGGCGCCAGCCCGGAGCGTCTCAGCTCCCGCGCGCGGAGTTCCAGGTGATGATGCAATTCATCTTCGAGATCCCGCTGCAGTCGCTTCTGCCGCAGCGTGTTCCAGATTCTGTTGATCCAGGCCATCTCGCCTCGATTTGCTCAAACAAACTGCAGGACGCGCGCCACCGCGCCGGTCAGTTCGCTCCAGCGCTTCTCTTCGGCGGCGAGTTGCTTCAAGCCGGCGGTGGTGATGGAGTAGAATCGCGCGCGGCGGTTGTTTTCCGAGCTACCCCACTTCGCCCGAATCCAGCCCTCCTGCGCCATTCTGTGCAGCGCCGGGTAAAGCGAGCCTTCCTCTACGCGCAGAACGTCTCCCGCCACTTGCTGTATATGGACGGTAATTCCATAGCCGTGCATCGTGCCTTGGCTGGCAAGCGATTTCAATACGAGCAGGTCTAGTGTGCCTTGCAAACGGTCGTTCGGATGTTTGCCCATGCTCCCTCCCTCATAGCTGGCTATGAGAAAGTATGCCGGGTTTGTAGCCGTCTGTCAACTCGCAGTCGGCTAT
This sequence comes from uncultured Acidobacteriaceae bacterium, assembly GCA_963762495.1. GTDB lineage: Bacteria > Acidobacteriota > Terriglobia > Bryobacterales > Bryobacteraceae > Bog-105. Next base: position 31,126 of record CAVXKZ010000004.1, on the reverse strand, counting down.
TGAGCTTTAATTTGAGAGGACCATCCTAGCCGCCGGCAATAGCGCCCACCACCAGAAGAGGTTCCGCGCCCGTCGCGACCGCGTCGGGCAGCGGGGTATCCGGCGATTCATGGGACAGATCCTCCGCGCAGGCGAAAAACCTCACGAATGGCCGCCGCTGCTGCGTGACGTGATCGCGGATGGTCCCGCACAGCATCGGATAGCGGGCTTCAAGTGCGTCGAGGACCGAGCGCTGCGTGGCCCGACCCTCGACGTCAAGCTTCACCTCGCCAGTGACCTGCGCCAGTGTCCGGAGATGTGCCGGGAGCACGACTCGGATCATATTACTATTCACCCTCGCAGCGTTTGAGCCTCGACAGAAAACACGGCCGGAAGGTCCCGGGCGATCGGAGCCCAGTTGTCTCCGGAATCCGAGGATGCGTACACCTGCCCGCCGGTGGTGCCAAAATATACGCCGCACGAATCGAGTGAGTCGATGGACATCGCGTCGCGCAACACGTTCACGTAGCAGTCGCTTTGAGGCAGACCTTTCGTGAGCGCCTCCCACTCGTTTCCGCCCGTGCGGCTGCGATAGACGCGCAGCTTTCCTTCGGGCGGATAGTGCAACGAGTCGCTCGTGATCGGAACGACATAAATGGTCTCGGGCTCATGCGCGTGGACGTCGATCGCGAACCCGAAATCGGTGGGCAGGTTTCCGCTGACCTCTTGCCACGAGTCGCCTGCGTCGTTGCTGCGCATCACGTCCCAGTGTTTCTGCATAAACAGCACTTCCGGACGCGACGGGTGCATCGCGAGGCGGTGGACACAGTGGCCGACCTCGGCATTCGGGTCTGGGATGTATTGCGAATGAAGTCCACGGTTAATTGGACGCCATGTCTCGCCGCCGTCGTCAGTACGAAATGCGCCTGCGGCCGAAATAGCGATGAACATTCGCTGTGGATCGCTGGGATCGATCAGGATCGTATGCAGGCACATGCCACCTGCACCGGGCTGCCAACGCGGGCCTGTACCGTGACCACGCAGTCCGGGAAGCTCCTGCCACGACTGGCCACCATCGGTCGAGCGGAACATGGCGGCGTCTTCAACACCGGCATAAACGGTATCCGGATCGGTCAGCGACGGTTCGAGATGCCAGACTCGCTTGAATTCCCAGGGATGCTGGGTGCCGTCATACCACTGGTGAGTGCCGGGGACGCCCTCGTAGACGAACTTGTTGCCGACCGGCTCCCAGGTCTTGCCACCATCGTTTGAGCGCTGGATCACCTGCCCAGACCAACCGCTGGATTGGGATGCATACAGCCGATTGGAGTCAGCGGGCGACCCTTTGACGTGATAGATCTCCCAGCCTGCAAAGTGGGGACCGCTGATGTCCCACTGTTCCCGCTTTCCGTCCGACGTCAAAACGAACGCACCTTTGTGCGTCCCAACCAACACCCGTACCTTGCTCATCTTCCCTCCCCTTGTGAATTAACGATCAACGCCACCGTCGCCCGATTTGAGTATGGAACTCGGCGGATTCGAGCGGCGCAAGCTTTCGGCCATCTGTTCCGGGGCCGTATCCGCCAGGAACGTGCCGTAGGCAGTTTCGATGCTGGCCAAATACTTAAGTTTAGTAGAGCTTCGCTGCAGCGGCAGGAACTGGACATGCAGGTGATACGGTGCGTCCGTCTGTTGCAGAGGCGCTTGTCTCACAGTCATCATCAGCGGCAAAAGAAAGCCGTACAAATTATCGTATTTCTGGCGAATGACGCTGATGCTTTTCGCGAGATTGGTTTTCTCCCGATCCGCGAGATCCAGCAGCGTACGGACGTGGCGGCGAGCATAAATGGCCACTTCCGCCGGAAAGCGCGCAGCGTATGGAACGAAGGTGACGAAGTGCTCGTCGGCCGAAACGATTCGCGCGCCCTGTTTCAGCTCCTCCTCCATCAGACGGCAGTAGAGGCACTGGCCGGCATTTGCATCGGCATACCGCTGCGCCGAAGCAAGCTCTTTTTCTACGGTCGGGGAGATAAACGGCATCGCGTAAATCTGGCCGTGCGGATGGGGCATGGTGACGCCAACGGCTTCGCCGCAGTTTTCGAAAATAGCTACCAGGGCAATCTCCGGATTCGCGGCATGCTCGCCGGTACGCTTGATCCATAAATCGATCACTTTACGCCAATTTTCAACGGTGAGCTTCGAGGGCGCAAGGGTGTGTTCGGGCGAGTAGAGCACGACATCGCAAGCGCCGCGCGGACCAGTCTCGGCGAACAGTCCCGGAACCGGTTGGAATGAGTCGGCATTCGGTGAGAACGCGGGAAAATCGTTGGGATAGAGGTAAACGTCGTAGTGATCGGGAACGCGGCCCGAGCCGGGATCGAAGGGACACCAATTCGCGGGCATCTGCGGGCGATCCTGCCTGGCGGTAGTGACAACGACCCATTGCTCGAGTAGAGCGTGCCAACGAAGCTGGTTCATGTATCAGGGACGTGATAGCGGCAACAGGAAATGTTACGGTGTTGCTCTCATAGCCGTTCTGCGTAATGACAAGTGGAGTATTCGCGTCGGAAGGCAGATCGGTGGGAAGAATAAGATGAATCTCATACACGCCCATCGCACCAGAGGGCAAATCCGCGCTAATCACTTCCACAGGGCGTCCGGCGATACTTACCGCAACGGGCAAAAGGACCGGAGCGTCGGCACCGGTGAAGGGCATACCAGCGGATGCGCGCATCTCATTGTTATCGTCGGCAACGAGGCCCAAGCCCGCCGCCCAGACGATCAGTTGGTCGCCCGGTCTGGCGGGATTTTCCGCAGTCACGGGCGATGGCAGTGTGTTCCTGTCACTTGCGTTTGAGTGAAGCAATAGACCGGTTCTGGGTTCGTCGCCGCCAAATGCGTAGATGCCCGGAGCAGCCGCGACAACTTTTACGGCGACGGCAGTAGAAATTGACGCGGGCTCGCCACCCCGGTCGGAGCGAATGTAGAGACTAGCGGATAACGCCGTGCCCAAATCGTACGGAAGCTGTGCCTCCAGACCCGCTGCCGAGACGGAAAGCAGAGGCAGCGGGATGCCGTTTAGATACGCTTCGACCCCAGCCAGTTTTGTGGCCGCCGGGTGGCCGGCACGATCCTCGATGGATTGCGGCGTCTTAGTCAAACCCGCGAGATTTATGGTGATCAAGGTTCCAGGCGCAACAGAGCCGGGGACACGGCTAGCCGAATTGACCACCGATTCCTCCGAAAGCTCAAGATCGCCAGGAGTAAAGACCAGAATGCGATGATCCGCGCTATCCGCAACAAAGAGATTCGTGCCGTCCGATGCGAGAGCGGCCGGCAGACGTATTGTGTCGGCGCCGGCCACGTCGTTACTATGCGCGGAAGTGAAGCTCGCCTGGCCGAGGACAACGTCCGCGGCTTGATCGTCAGTTACCGGAATGGTGTTCCAAACAAGTACACGATGCAGGCCCGCATCTCCAACGAACAGCCGCCGTCCATCGAACGCAACCGACACCGGATCGACCAACGTCGCCGCGGAGATGCCGGACCCATCGCCCGACTTTCCCAGGACCACGTCCGGTTGCGGACTGCCGCGTGTCGCATCGCGCCAGATCAAAATGAGATGTTCCGTTGACTCCACGATCACAACCGTTTTGTCGAACACGGCGAAGGCGGACGTCCCAGGAATTACGGACTGCTCAGCAATCGAGAGCGGGGCAAATCCGCAAAGCGGACAGGCGCTAGACGGACTGTCGACCACCTCATCTTTGGGAGAGGCAATTCTAGCCAGATCGAACGTGAAAAGGCGGTGTGACGAATCGGCCGCATATAAGCGGGTCTTTGCGATAGAAAGAGCGACTGGCGTGAGGCCCGCCTCTCGCGACGAAAACGAGGATTGACCTAAAACCGCGCGCGCGGCTTGCCCGTTTTGAAACTCCGCGGCAGGAAGGCACGCGGCCATCAGCAAAAAAACCGTCAGTCGTCCGGTCATAATCGGGCCAAAAAACGCCAATTCTTCAGACTACCTTCTTTTCTTCTTGTACGTTGCTGAAACGCGAGTGGTTAAGCCGCCCCGCGGCGCGAAATTCCCGATAACGGTAGCTTCAATGGGGTCGGTCGCTTTGACGATGTCGGCTAGCATACGATTCACCACATTCTCCTGGAAGATACCAAGATTGCGAAAAGCCAGTGTATACATCTTGAGAGACTTCAGTTCCAAGCAACTGCGCCCCGGCGTGTAGATCAGACGCAGAGTACCGCTATCCGGCAGGCCGGTTTTGGGACAGACGGAAGTGAACTCCGGCATTTCGATCTCGATTTCGTACTGTCCGAACTGGTTCGGCCAAGTCTCAATTTCAGGCAGCTCGGCGTTCACGCCAGCCTGGGCGTGCTCATCCGTGTACTGTCGACTTCTCTTCATTTGTTTCAAGCTTAGTGGCAAGCATTTCCAGAAATAAGCCCACGTCGGTGACGACTCCGACCGCCTGTCCGGTGCCACGATCGCTTACCTTCGTTGGTACCGCTGGATTGATGTCTACACAAACGATTTTGACCCACGCCGGAAGCATGTTACCGACTGCTATGGAATGCAGCATCGAACTGAGGCACAAAACCACACCGGCGCCCCGCAGTTGCTCAGCGTAAGCGTCCTGAGCCTGGTTCATGTCCGTAATTACGCTGGGCAACGGACCGTCGTCGCGCAAACTTCCAGCCAAGACGACCGGCACATTCGCCTTCACGCATTCAAACATTACGCCTCTTGTCAGGAGTCCGGCTTCGACAGCTTGCTTGATACCCCCTGCGCGATAGATCGTATTGATTGCGCGCATATGATTGCGGTGGCCGTGCTGTTCCTGACGCCCATCTGAAATGCGGACGCCCAAGGAAGTTCCCAGCAGAGCCGCTTCAATGTCATGAACCGCAAGCGCGTTTCCAGCCAAAACCACGTCGATCCAGCCGCCCCGAATCAAACGCGACAGCGCCTCGCCGCCTCCCGTATGCACGACGACGGGTCCGGCGACCGCAACAATCTTCCTGCCCTCCTGCCGCACCTGCCGCATGAGAGCAGCGGTCTGACCGACAGCGGTTTCAACCTGCCGTTCAGACGAGATATCGTTGCTCATGAAGGCGAAGGCCAGGCGGTCCCGCTCCTTCGATTCGGGTACCACACGAATGCCCTTCATCCCGACAACTACCAGGTCGCCAGCCTTGATATCACGCAGGCGGCGGCAGCTCGCGGTGCCGCCGGTGAGAACGATCATGGCGTCCATACGCTGGTTCTGTGCTTCGAGCCAGTGCCCGCCATGGCGAATCAGGGTGCGTTGATTGGTAGTGGAATAGAAGTCGTCGGGGGCGCACTTATCGCACTCGGCAGGGCGAAGCTCCGCATCACCTGATTCGACAGGCGCGCATCCGAGGGCCAGAAGCTGAGTCATCAGCTTCTCCATTGCGGGCTCCGAGGCGGCTTCGACACGCAGGCGGAGCTTGGAAGCATCGCTATTCGTCCGGCCGATGGAAAACTGTTCCACTTCGAACCGGCCGCCTGCTTCCACTACCGCATCGAAAATCCCCTCCATGATGTGGGAGTCGATCAGGTGGCCTTGCGCTTCGACAACTTCGGAAACGGGCAGATCGTCCCTGGTTAACTCCGGTGCCCTGGGTGACTCGGGCATTAGGGATGCGTCAGGAACAGCGGTAAGCCATCTTTTCCGGCATACGTGGGACGGTAGCGTTCCGTGTTGTACATGTTGGCAACGTCCACTTTGCGTGGCCCGAGCGCCGGATCGGGGATGCCAACCAAGGCATACTTTCCTTCATTAATGGCCGTCATGAGGCCATGCTTGTGGGCGGTGATGGCATCGTACGCCATGGTTGCGAAAGTGGTCGCGACCATTGTGTCGGCGAAATCGGGAGCGCCGCTACGGAGATCGTAGGTCAGGTCGCTGACGACGGTTTCCGCACCCTTCTTCATGATCTCGTCGCTGAACGATTCCGCGATGCTGAATTTTTTGCGATGGCCAAACGCGTCCGGATCGCCATACTCCTTCACCTCATATCCTTCCCAATGCGCGCCTTCCGAGAGAATGACGAGAGAGTAGTTGCTCGGATTGTTCTTCTTGTCGATCATGAGCAACTCAATCATGTGGTTGAGATTGAAGCTGTGTTCGGGGATCCCGCAACGAATGGAAGTCACATAGGCCGTATACAGCGCGGTATAACCGGCATCGCGCCCGAAAACACGGAAAATCCCCACGCGCTCGTGCGAGCCGACGGTTGTGCGCTGGCGCGTAATAGCGTCCATGGCGCGAGAGACGGCGGTGGAGAAGCCGATGCAGTATTCAGTATTTCGAACGTCGTTGTCCATCGTCTTCGGAATGCCGATCACGTTGAAGCCGGCTTTATCCAGGACGGCAGCGTAGCTGAGAGTATCGTCTCCACCTATGGCCACCAGATAGTCGATTTCGAGCTTTTCCAGATTGGACATGACTCGCTTGGTCATGTCATACGTGGTGCTGGTAACGCCATCCTTCGTGGTTTCGGCGGACGGAAAATCCGCCGGATTCAGGAAACTGGGAAGTACCTTCATCTTGGACGGATTGGTACGGCTGGTGTGCAGGAAGGTACCGCCTGTCCGATCAATGGTACGCGTGTTCTCGCGGGTAAGCGGGAGGACATAGCGTCTGACACTGTCCTTATCATCGAAATTTAGATCGATCAGACCCTTCCAGCCGAGGCGAATTCCAGTCACTTCGTGGCCGTCCGTAGTAGCGCGGTAGACGACGCTCTTGATGACCGCGTTGAGACCAGGCACATCGCCGCCGCCGGTCAAAATACCGATTTTCTTAGCAGACATGATTCTCCTCTTTAGCGCGTTAGGCCAAATGAACCTTTATTCTAACTTTTGCGAGCTGCGTACGAACAAATTGGGAACTTTCACTTGGCCGCATCGCAATACAGATGAACGCGTCTTACAGTTTCAGCGGAATGAAGACCGAAAGCGCCAATCTCAGTGAAGCCGAATGGCTCCGGCGGGCCGCTAAGGGCGACGAGGCCGCATTTACCGAACTCTACCGACGGCACAACCGAGCCGTGTTCCGGTTTGCGTTATATATGTCGGGGCGCAAAGAAATAGCGGAGGAGATTACGCAAGACGTTTTCCTGATGCTGATCCGTAACCCCCGGCAGTACAGTGCAGACCGCGGTTCGCTGCAGGCGTTTTTAATTGGCATCACGCGGAACAAAGTACGTCGCTGTATGGAGCAGTTGCAGGGGGTTGTCCCCGATTCGGATACCGCCGGCCGCGAACCTGGCTATGATCCTTTCGAAAGTTGCGCAAAGAAGCATGACCTTCAGGCGCTCAAGTCGGCGATCTCGAGCCTGCCTCCGCGCTATCGCGAGGTAATTGTGCTCTGTGAATTGGAAGAAATGGATTATACGGATGCGGCGCGCGTGCTCGAGTGTGCGATTGGGACCGTGCGGTCGCGGCTGCATCGTGCCCGGGGCATCCTGGGCGCGAAATTGCACGCCCGGGAAAGGTGTTCGGTATGAACGAATTTGACGAACTCAATACAGGTCTGCGGGAAGTGGCTGAGCCGGAACCTGATTCAGAATTGGAACGCCGCCTTCTGGCCGCCTTTCGCGCCCATCACGGGCGCCGGAACAGGCGGAAACTATTCCTTGCTGAGGCCTGCGGCCTTCTTGCGCTTGTGCTGGCGACCGTGTGGTTACAAGACCATCGGCATGCAATAAGTCGTTCTTCGCTGTTGACGCCCGCCGCGGGCAGAGGCGGCCAGGCATCCGATACTAATGCATCGACGGAATTTGTTGTCCTGCCGTATGGACAGAGCGGTGTTCCGATGGGAGACGCCATCGTTATGCGCGTGCAGCTCCCCGCTTCGGAGTTGAGTACACTCGGCATACCTGTGAGTCCAAGCCAAAGCGCTCAGCGAGTAAATGCTGACCTGCTGATCGGCCAGGATGGGGTCGCTCGCGCGGCTCGTGTCATCGAGTAAATGCAGCATTATTTTCAGAAAGAAGGTTCAAGTAAATGTATAAGTCACTCTTGGTTGCCGTGCTGTTTGCGGGATCTGCCTTGGCGCACCAGAACTTCAGCGCAAATCAGCTTACAGTCCACTTGAGCGATCCGAGCGAACTCGCTCCCACGAAGGCGTTCTTTTTCTCATCGGTCGGACCCTTTGGGCCGCCCGTGACGGGCGCTCCCTACTCGGCGCAAGCCGAAACAGAGAGGCTGCAGACTCTGACGGACGGAAATCGCATCCAGCAGACCACAACGTCAAGCATCGCGCGGGACAGTCAGGGCAGAACACGAATGGAACGGACTGTTTCCGGCATGAAGGGGCCCAGTGGCGAGCCGCCGGCGTTGACGACCATCGAAGACCCAGTAGCCGGATTCAACTATACGCTTGACCCGGCAAACAAAATCGCTTTCAAGTCTCACGCCGGAAGGGGTGGCGCAATTGCCATCGCGAACGGACAAGTGCTCCTCGATCCTGTGCTGGCTCGTCCCGCGCCCGACGGAGCTATGAACAGTAAACAAGTTGAGCCGTTTCAAGTGGGTACCAAGACAGGGGGGAAGCCCGACGCCGACACCACGAAGAGCGACTTAGGCTTTGAAACGATGGAAGGCGTGCTGGTTCAGGGAACGCGGATTACCCGCACCATTCCTGCCGGCGCCATTGGCAATGAACAGCCGATTATCATCACCAGTGAAACCTGGTTTTCACCCGATCTTAAAGTCCTGGTGATGAGTAAGAGCGACGATCCGCGCATGGGCGAAACGACTTACAAGCTTACTCGCATACAGCGCGCTGAGCCGAGCGCCACGCTGTTCGAAGTACCTAGTGATTACACAATCAGAGAGGGGCCAGGCCCAAACGTTGTGTTCAATCAGAAGCTCGCGCCGGGCAATGCGAAGTAAATAGCTCTCGTGGGCGAAGTGAGCGCGATCACACCCACCAGGGCGCGGCGGGTAGTTCGCGGATGATGATTTGATTCAGAAACTCCGCAGCCTTGGTGAGGCCTTCATCGGGGGACATAATAGTGTCCTCGTGCTCGATCGATAGAACGTAATCATAGTTGTACATGCGCAGAGTGGAAATAAATTCTTTCCACCAGCCGTATGGATGACCATAGCCGCAGGAACGGAAAATCCAGGCGCGATTGCGCTCGTCAGTATATTTTTTTGTGTCGAGCACGCCCGTCTTGGGTAGATTCCAGTCGTAGATCTGAGTGTCTTTGGCGTGTACGTGGAAGATGGAATCGCCCAGAACGCGAACGGCTTTAATTGGATCGATACTCTGCCAAAACATGTGGCTCGGGTCGTAGTTACAGCCGACGTTATCGCCGGCGATTGAACGCAGTTTGAGCATCGTTTCCGGGCTGTACACGACGAAACCGGGATGCATCTCAATCGCGATTTTGATGCCGTGATCGCGAGCGAATTTTCCGTGTTCCGTCCAATAGGGGATCACCTTCTTCTCCCATTGCCAGTCGAGGACGTCCAGATATTCGGGCGGCCAAGGGCAGGTGACCCAATTCGGATACTTCGCGTTATCGCTGTCGCCGGGGCAACCTGAAAAATCGATGACAACAGGAACGCCAAGCTTGGCCGCAAGCTCGATGGTTCGCTTACTGGTATCGGCAAAACCCTTGGCAACGGCCTTGTCCGGATGAAGTGGATTGCCATGCGAACTGAGGGCGCTAATGTTGAAACCGTTATCGTCCAGTTTCTTTTTGAATTCCTTTAGATCTTTTTCATTCGCAAGCATGTCGAGCTTGCAATGCGGATCGCCGGGATAATTACCGGTGCCGAGTTCGACGGTGTTGATGTTCAGGCGCTTGAGTTTCTCGAATACTTTTTCAAGCGGGAATTGCGATAGCAACGGGGTGAAACATCCAACTCTCATGTGCGAAAGCGTACCACAGCAAAGTGGAGTGAAAGAGTCGACACGCCTACCGGTGAGAGACACAGCGCCAAGCGAGCCACGCGACGGCGATCAGCAATCCGCCCGCGCCTTTGTATTCCTCATTGCGGCGGTACAGCGGCCAGGAGAATCGCTTCCCTGAGGCGATACGTGGCGAACCAGGAAGAAAGCGGCGAACGTGCGAGGCGTAAGTCTCATAATCCGGGAAAATTTCGCGCAGGTGCTGCTCTTCAAGTTCCACCACCGGCAGGTAGACGAGCGAAAATACCGCGGCAAAGATAAGCGCAAGCCAGAGGCTGCGTGCCGCGACCACGATTCCGAAGGCGACCATCAGCGTACCTATATAGAGGGGATTGCGCACGTACGCATAAGGACCGGATGTCGCCAGTTCCCGATCTTTCGCAAGATGACCCGCCGCCCAACCCCTCACGAGCAGTCCCGCGACAGACATTGGAAGACCGATCACGAGAGATGTTGCTGAAGGCCTGGAGAACCACGCAAACGCGATGAGCAGCAGGAACCCGGATGCAACCCTCAGTCTTTGCACGAAATCGGCGTATGGCTTCGGAAACCAGTACCTGGGCGCGAGTCGCGTCGGAGCACCATTCATAGCCGGGGCATCGCGGCCACCTGTCCGGCAAGAGATCGAAGCAGCGCCTCCGAAACATGCTCGATCGTGATCTCGGTCATGCTGCCGTGTACGTGAGCGCCTCGTTTGTAAGTGGTTTCAACACTCGGGGCGCGAAGCACCGCCATGCGGCTACTAAAAGGTCCGGTTTGGGCTGGATCTGTAGGGCCGAAGAGCGCGACGCCGGGTTTGTTCAGGGCTGCGGCGAGGTGGAGAGGACCGCTATCCACGCCCATCACCGCGGTGGCACGGCGAGTGGCGTCGATCAACCCGGCAAGCGATGAACTGTGGACGCGGACGTGACGCAAGTCGCTAAGCTCGGCCGCGCGTCTGGGCGGAACGTTGGCGACGAGCTGGATTCCTTCCTTGTTCAGAAGCTCAGCCAAACGGTCGTAATGACCGAGAGGCCACTGCTTGCCGCCCCACCCCGCAAACGGGCTGGTAAGGACAAACGGAGCGCTGGGAAGCTCGTCCTCCGGAGAACCTTGCGGTATCCAAGCCTGCTGGCTTTCTTTCGTAGCACCGGCCGCTGCCACCAGTTGCAGATTCCGCTGAACGCGATGAGGGCCAGTCACAGCTACGCGGTGCGTATAGAACAACGACGCAAGCGGCTCACGAGCTACGGACGAGATGAAACCATAGAGCTCGCAAGGGCGAGCGATTCGGCCCGCGAGACGCGGATTGCACCAGGCCTTGAAAATCGATCGCGAGATCTGGCCGGATGCCGCGCAGTCGCCGCCAGGAATGCCAGCCCGCGCGATTGAAGGGCATGAGTTCGTCAATGAACGGATTGCCTTCGAGCAGCGGTATCCACCGGGGCGACACAAGCCAGACGGTCTTTCGATCCGGAAAACTCTGTTTCAATGTTGCGGCGGCCGGCAAGGCGTGAATGATGTCGCCCATAGCGCCCAACCGGATCATCAGGATGGAGGACATTACGTTCCCTGCCCCGCTCCGGACGACGAACCCTGGCGGCGCAGGATGAACTCAATGAATTCGTGACTTCGCCGCTTCTCTCCCTCGGAATCAATCATCGTTTCGATTGCTGGATTCGCCGCGAGTTTTGCAGCCTCACTTTCATTGGCAACAGAGACCGCATCCACTTCGCGAAGAGCGGCCACCAGCAGCGCGCGGGCTTCGGCCGGTAACAACGCTCCTTCTTCGTCAACAACCACTGCAAGCAGTTTGCGCCCGGTACGCTCGAAACCGGCGAGGCGGCGCGCCTGTGTCGCAGTGAGCGGATCGAACGTTCCAATTACAGCGATCCATTTGTCACGCCCAATACAGGAAGATAGTTCTCCATAAGGAACTATCTTGACTCTGGTATCCACTACGTCTTCTCGATCCCTACCAGTGTGACCGCGGCGTCCACCACGCGATCGGCCGTCACGCGAGTCATGCAGCGATGATCGATAGGGCATTCGCGCAGTAAGCACGGGCTGCACTCCACCGGCTCGCGAACAATCCGGCTATGCAGGCCGGTCGGTCCGGTAGCCTCCTCGTCCGTCGCTCCAAAAATAGCGATAGTGGGCGCGCCAAGGGCTGAGGCGACATGCATGGGACCAGAGTCATTGGTCAGAAAGAGATCGCAAGCGGCGGCCATGTCTATGAAATCGCCGAGTGATGTGGATCCGGCAAAGTTCATGCATTTTACGTCTTGAGCCGACACATTCGCGCGCACAATTTCAGCGATGTCCTGTTCTTCGAGCGAACCAAAAACCGCCACTGTTGCGCTTCGCTCTCGCGCCAGATGCACGGCCGCTGCGGCAAATCGCTCGGGGAGCCATCGCTTCGCGCCGCCGTAGGCCGCTCCGGGACTGATCCCGATCACCGGCCCAACCAGACCGGCGTTCGATAGCAGTTTGTGCCCGCTTTCGGCCGCGGCCCGGGATCCGTGCAGCACAATCGCCTGATCGACCGGGTACTGATCGATCAAGCCTGCGCGCTTTAGCAGTTCCAGATAGTAGAACCGCTGATGACGCGGCGTTTCTCCTTTTTCCGGAACGGGAATGGCATGAGTTAAGAGAAGGCTCCGACCGTCTCGCGCATAACCGATACGAACAGGAATGTTAGCTCCCCGCGCCAGAGCGGCCGCTTCGAAGGCGTTCTGAAAGAGAACGGCGCAATCGAACTTGCGACGCCTTAGTTTGGAAGCAATCTCCCGCTTCTCACTGAGACCCCGCCATCCTTTCGGCGCTTCATAGGGGATCAACTCGTCACAAAAAGGTTCACGGCCATACAACGACGCGACCCACGGGCGAGCCAGAATCGCAATATACGCGGATGGAAAGCGTTCGCGCAACGCCTGCAGCGCCGGAATCGACATAACGGCATCTCCGACCCAGTTTGTGGCGCGAACCAAAATTTTGTTCAACTGCATCCGAAAAATGGCTGTAAAGCTTCAGGATACCCGTCAACAGGACTTCGATTCATGGCCCAAATCGTAAAATGAGAGCGGGAATGGCGCGATTCTACACACGCGAAGCGTTGGTTCAACAGCGCGAACAATGGAAATCGGAGGGCAAGAAGGTCGTATTTACCAATGGATGTTATGACATTCTACATCCCGGGCACATCCGCTTGCTTGAGCGCGCGCGCTCGCTCGGAGACGCCTTGATACTGGCGCTGAATACCGACTCCAGCGTACAGCGCCTGAAAGGTTCTTCGCGGCCGTTTTTCGACGAGCAAACGAGAGCCGCGCTGGCCTTGCATTTGGAAGCCGTGGACGCGGTCACGCTGTTCGACGAGGACACGCCGCGAGAGTTGATTGCAGCCGTGCTGCCCGATGTACTCGTCAAAGGCGCTGATTGGGCCCACTTCATTGCAGGCCGCGAAGAAGTTGAGGCGTCGGGCGGCCAAGTACACGCTTTGCCGTTGGAGCCAGGCTATTCCACCACCGACATCGCCGAAAAAATCCTTTCTCTTCACCGCCCGGCTGCTATTGTGCCCGCTCACGCCCAGTGATCCATCCAGCAACTCGAGATCTGTTGCAATCCGCGGCGCGGCAGAGCGACTTCCAGCTCTTACTCCAGCGCCTCACTCGCGGGGAGTCCGGCCCCTATGTTGTTTCGGGGCTAGTGAATACCGCCAAGGCGCTGTATCTGGTGCTGCTGTATCAGGCAACCGAGAAGCCCCTCTTCGTCATTGTGGATGGCAACAAGCAGGCCGAGACTTTACTGGACTCCATTGAAGTGTTCTTCGACTTGCTGTTCGAGGGGCGCGATCTGCCGCCTCCGCAGCTCGTTCCGGCGCTTGACGTCCTCCCGCAGCAAAAGCTCTCCCCCCACAGCGAGATATCGGAAAAAAGAGCCGTAGCTCTGTGGCGTCTTGCTGCCCAAAAGATTCCGATTACGATTGTGCCGGTTGCATCGGCTCTTCTCCGCACAGAATCGGCTGACTTCTACCGTCAGCTGGCTTTAACGCTACGCATCGGAGAAGAGCTTCCAGTGGAAGATCTGGTTCAACATGTCGAGAGCATCGGGTATGAGCGACGTGACCCGGTGGAGATGGTAGGTGAGTATTCGATTCGCGGGGGTATCTTCGATGTCTATCCGGCGGAGGCAACGCGGCCGGTTCGCGTCGAGTTCTTCGGTGACGAGATTGAATCCATACGTCAATTTGATGTCGAGTCGCAACGTTCTGTTTTGAAGGTTTCATCGGCTACGCTGCTGCCGTTGGCTGAATATCCGAGATCGCGATCGCTGCTCGCAGAACTAGCACAAGCCGCGGAAAAGGCGGATCTGGAGCTGTCGAATCCCGGTGAGGTATTCCCTGGATGGGAGTTTCTGGTCCCCCTGGTCCGGCCCCGTGAGCGGAACCTCTTCTCGTTGAATCATGACGCCCTCATTGTTCTAGATGAACCCGGCGCTGTGGAGTCTGCCGCCGACCGCCTATGGCAAAGGCTGGAGCACCCGGATAGACCCGCTCCGATCCCTCCCGAAAAGAATTTCGCCCACTGGGATGAAATCAAGGCCGGCTTGGCGGATCGCACGTTTATCGGTTTCGAGGAGCTTGAATTGGTTCAGCCTCCCGAATCGTCCGGGGGCACGCTGCGGTTGCACATTCCTACGCGGCCATCTCTCACGTTTCAAGGCAATATGCCGGTGGCGGTTGCGGAAGCAAGAAACCTGATCAATGCGGGTAATCGAGTTGCATTTTTTGCGGCATCCACCGGCGAAATAGAGCGGCTTGCGGACGTATTGCAGGAATATTCAATTTCTTACCAGATCGGGTCGGAAGCGGCCGCCGGAACCAGGCCATCTCTGGCCGATCGCGCCTATCACGCCGGGGTGGTATCCAGTGCTTTCCTGATTAAAGGTGCAGTCCGCCGGGGCGCGGTTCTGGCGGACTCGCATCTGGCCATCCTCGGCTCGGAGGATCTGTTCGAAACCTCCGACCTGATCGCGCGGCAGCCGACTAAATCGCAACTCGCCGCGTTCGCCGCCGATATTGCCGATCTGAAGCCGGGCGATTTTGTTGTGCACACGACGCATGGGGTCGGACAGTTTCTCGGAATCCGTGAACTGCCGCAAGGCGATCAGAAGGGCGATTTCATGCTGATCGAGTACGCCGCGGAATCAAAGCTGTACGTTCCGTTGACACGGCTCGACTTGGTGCAAAAATATCGCGGCGCCGGCGAGGGAAAGCCCCACCTTGATCGCCTGGGCGGTGTCACCTGGGAAAAGACGAAATCGCGCGTAAAAGCCAAAATGCGCGATATGGCAGACGAGCTTCTAAAGTTGTACGCGCAGCGCAGAATGGCCAAGGGCTTTGCTTTTTCTCTCGACAGCAACTGGCAGCGCGAGTTTGAAGACGCGTTCGAATATGCGCCGACCAAAGATCAGATAACGGCTGTGGCTCAGATCAAAGGCGACATGGAGAGTGAGCAGCCGATGGATCGGCTGCTTTGCGGTGACGTGGGATTCGGCAAAACAGAAGTCGCGATGCGGGCGGCATTTAAAGCTTTGGGTGACGGAAAACAGGTGGCGGTACTCGCGCCGACAACGGTTCTGTCTTTTCAGCATTATGAGACTTTCAGGCGCCGCTTCGCTTCGTTTCCTGTTCGTGTCGAGCTAGTAAGCCGATTTCGTAGCGCCAAAGAGATTAAGGTTGTGCTGGAAGATCTGGCGGCGGGCAAGGTGGACATTCTGGTGGGGACGCACCGGCTTCTTTCAAAGGATGTTGAGTTCTATGATTTGGGACTGCTCGTTGTGGATGAGGAGCAGCGCTTCGGCGTCAGGCATAAAGAACGGCTGAAGCAGTTGCGCCATAACGTCGATGTGCTGACGATGTCTGCAACCCCCATTCCGCGGACCCTCCACATGTCTCTGCTCGGTCTGCGCGATATGTCGGTCATCGAAACGGCGCCGAAGGACCGGCTTTCCATCAACACCGTCGTCGCGCATTTCAATCCCGACCTGATTAAGTCCGCCATCGAACAGGAGCTTCAACGGCAGGGGCAGGTCTACTTCGTACATAATCGCGTGGACACCATCTTCATGCGAGCCGCCTCCATTCAGGAGCTCGTTCCCGATTGCCGGATCGGCGTCGGCCATGGGCAGATGGGTGAAGCCGAGCTTGAGAAGGTTCTGCTGGGTTTCATGCGGCACCAGTACGACGTGTTTGTCTCTACGACCATCATTGAGAACGGCCTCGATATACCGCTTGCCAACACGATCATCATCGAAAACGCGGAGCGATACGGCTTGAGCGAGCTTTACCAGTTGCGCGGCCGGGTGGGCCGTTCCAATCGCAGAGCGTACGCGTATCTGCTGGTTCCCGCGGACACGCAGCTCAGCGAAGTTGCGCGGAAACGGTTGGCTGCGCTGAAAGAGTTTAGCGACTTGGGAGCCGGATTCAAGATCGCGGCGCTCGATTTGGAACTACGCGGAGCCGGCAATCTCCTGGGGGGTGAGCAACACGGTCATATTGAGGCAGTGGGATACGACACCTATGTCCGGCTGCTGGAAGAAACCGTCCGCGAGCTGAAGGGCGAGGAGATTCCTCTCGAAATTCATGCCACGCTGAATCTTGGGCTGGATATTCGCATTCCGACGACCTACATCTCCGATGAAGCGCAGCGGCTCCGATCCTACAAGCGCATCGCTGACGCGAAAGCGGACGACCAGGGGCGGCGCATCATCGACGAGCTTGCGGACCGCTATGGGCCGGTACCCGAGGAGGTCCACAATTTAGTTCGTTTTTCTATTCTCAAAACCGCGGCAGAACGAGCCGGAGTCGAATCTATCGATCGGCGGCAGGGATTCGCCAATATCAAGTTTCATGAGCAGTCGAAAATTGATCCCTTCAAGCTTATGGCGCTGGTGCGCGGCACACCGAATGCCCAATTCACGCCCGCGGGGGTTTTGAAGCTACCGCTCCGCTCCTCGGCCAGCTCGGCCCAGCTACTCGAAGAACTCCAGGCAGCCCTGAGCGAACTGACTACCGAACAGCCAGTCGCTGCAACGAAATAATCTGGTCCGCGCCGTAAAACTGGCGCCGCTTTGTTAACATGGCTCGTTCAGATGCGGGGCCACTTCCCGGTAACCAGCGATTTTACAGTCCAGGGAGTGATGTTGATTCTGCCGGGGTAGAGGTCAATTCAATGCCGGATGATATTTCTAATCTTCTTGCAAGCGTCCAGCGTCACGTTGCGGCGTGGTTTGCGTCGCTTCACGCCAGGCCAGTACGTGCGATGGTCACGGCCGATGAACTGCGAAAGGCTCTTGGGGGCCGCCTTCCCGCTGAAGATACCGCTCCGGAGGTTTTAGCCGAGGTTCTCGCCAGCGCCGGCATGACCGGCACGATCGCCTCCGCCGGACCTCGCTACTTCGGGTTTGTCGTGGGCGGCAGTCTCCCAGCCGCAATTGCCGCTGACTGGCTTACATCAGCCTGGGATCAAAACGCCGGTATCTACGCGCTATCTCCTCTGGCCTCTGTGATTGAGCAGATCACGGGATCGTGGTTACTAGAGCTCGCGGGACTCTCCCCGACTATGAGCTTCGGATTCGTAACGGGTTGCCAGATGGCGAACTTTACCGGGCTGGCGGCCGCGCGGCATCGAGTGCTGAGCAATGTCGGGTGGGATGTCGACGCGAACGGCTTGTTCGGAGCTCCACCGGTCGACCTGGTAGTGAGCGAGGAAGCGCACTACACAATAGGCATGGCCCTGCGGCTTCTCGGCCTGGGCGCCAATCGGGTTCAAAGAATCCCTACAGACAGTCAGGGCCGGATGCGTAGCGATGATCTCTCTAAGGTTCTCCGTGCTCATCAGGGGCCGTGCATCGTTTGCGCGCAGGCCGGCAACGTGAATACGGGCGCGATCGATCCTCTCCGAGAAATCGCCGAAGCGACCAAGGATCGCAAAGCTTGGTTACATGTTGACGGTGCATTCGGTCTTTGGGCCGCCGTATCGCCTGAGCGCGCAAAGCTCCTCGAGGGTGTGGAGCTGGCCGATTCCGTGGCGACGGACGCACACAAATGGCTCAACGTGCCCTACGATTGCGGTATCGTCTTTTGCTCCGATGAGCCTGCCCATCGCAGCGCCATGTCGCTTGCCGCCGCCTATATCGTCGCAACAAGCAGCGAGCGCGACCCTCACGAGTTTGTGCCTGAAGAATCCCGGCGTGCCCGGGCAATCCCCGTCTACGCGGCGGTGCGATCTCTAGGCCGCCTCGCGCTCGCCGAAATGATCGAGCGCAACTGCCGCCAGGCGCGCCGGTTCGCTGACGCTTTGCGGGTGGCTGGGTATGAAGTCCTCAACAAAGTGGTGCTGAATCAGGTCCTGGTTTCTTTCGGAGATCCGGAACAGACTAAGCGCACCATCGCGGCGATCCAAGAGGACGGAACCTGCTGGTGCGGGGGGACCGTCTGGAAAAACCGTACTGCGATGCGCATCAGCGTGAGTAACTGGTCGACCACGGACGAAGACGTGGACCGTAGTATTGAGGCAATTGTACGAGCTGCAGTAAAATGCGCTCGCTAGACTAGCCCCGGGTCATGATCGTTAGCAAACAGCGTCCCACTCGCGGATATCACGTTTCGCACGAATCGCGACAATTGTCCAATTGCTGTTCATTTTGGACGGTGTAACATCTCAGGGCGTCGGACTCGTTCGGTCCGACTTTGTCATTTGAAACATTGCATGACCGAACTTTTCATGCGGAAACTCACGCTGAACCTTCCAGCCCTGATTCTGATAAAACTGAACGGCCCGAATATTCGACTTGACTACACCTTCGCGCTGAATAGTTTCAAGCGCAGCGTGGTATTTGTTTTTCAATTCTTCCAGGCGATCCATATTGTGGTCTCCACATCTTTCTGGATGCCCTGCGTGCGATTCAGTTGCGGTGCAATGAAAGTACTTTCTGCGGTGGGTTCAGTTACAGGATCTGCAGATTATCCAGAATCAGAAAGTTCGTATTCCCGGAACCAGCGTCATAGTAGACCGTCACTCGCGGTTACGGACCGGGAAGTCCTCCGCTTCCTCGATAAAGATCAGCTCTGAACTATTGCTAACAGGCAGTTTCACCGTCAGCCCGGACGTGAGAAGCTTCCGGCCCGCTACGACTCGATCGGATGCGCTGTGATCGTGAAAGCTCAGTAGATAGTTTTTATTAAGAAGGAGCCCGGCAAGCGTAAAAGTATGCTCCACTTCAGCTTCATTTGAACCGCGGAAGGCGTAGATGACTCCTCGGCCCCGCCGCCCATCCAAAAATTCGATCCCGTCCCAGTGAACTCCATCGGGCCGAGGCGCGATGTGATACATATCCGCGTCCCGGATCAGCGGGCGCAACTGCTTTTTGTAGAGGTGAAACTCGTCTTTCGCCGCGGCATGCTCTTGCTCTGTCCAGGCGTTGGTATCTTGCATGATGGTCAGCCAGCCAAGCATCCCGCTCCGCAGCATGTGGCGAAAGTTTTCGATCCTGGGCGTCGGCCATTTTTCGACATAGCACTCGAGCATCGCCGCCGGTAGCACATAGCTTGTGTCGTAAAACGCCTGCCGATTCGAGACCGGGTCGTACGCATCCGTTATCGAGAAATAGTCCCCGTGAGCAGCACTACCGAAATCCACCATACGACCGCCGTCATTGCAAATTTCAAGCAAGAGATTCGGATGTTGCTGCCGGAGTTTTGCGTAGATCTGGTAGTATGCGCGAACGGAATGATAACTGACGTCTGTCGAGTTTGAGCTCTCGACGAAGTAAGAACCCTCATCTTTCACAACCGCCATCCGCGAAGGGTCGGGCGGCGCATGCGGATGGTCATCGCGCGCGCAGCCCTGCGCGACCAGGTAGCCATCGTGCTCCAGCATGTCCAGGCGATAGCTCTGAATGATGCGCAAAACCTCACGCTCAGCGTACGCGTGGGCAGCCGGCTCGCCGATATCAATCGTCTGCCCTTTGAACGGCGCAGGTCTCCAACCCGGGGGCAGATTCGACACCGTCCAATCGCGCACTCTTGGATCGCGGAGGTTTAGCGCTCCCGGTTTGGTGTCCAGCCCCGCCTGTGTCCAATCTACCCAGAGGCCAAATTTTAAGCCGTGCTGGTGCGCATAATCGGCCACCGCGGCGAGCCCGTGAGGAAACTTCTTGGGGTCGGGATACCAGTCGCCAACTCCGCGAAACCACCCGGCGTCGAGGTGAAACATCTCGAGACCAAGCTCGGCGGAATCCCGGATCATACGCTCCGCAAGCTTCTCATCCACCTGCATTCCGCTACCCCAACTGTTGTTCACCAGCACCGGATAGTCCGGATTCTTCCAGGCATGCGGATTCGTGAGCGCTTTTCGCTCCCATGGGCGCAGCACGTTGCCTAAAGCATCGATGCCGCCGGAAAACGCCCCTACAAAGACGGGAGGCGTGTGGAAGGCCTCACCAGGTTTCAGGCGGCTGCGAAAGGGTCCGGGGCTTGGATTCAAACCAACGGCGCCGCGCAGAGAGTTGGAATCGCGCTTGATCGTCAATCTCGTCCGGCCGCTAAACTCAACTCCGACGTACCAGCCATTCCGCGTGCTGGCGTTCTCGATTGCGAAAAAAGGAATGATCTCGCGCGGCTCGCCGGTGGCGGAATGCGCGTATGTGCTGGATGTACCGGTCCAATCACGGCCGACTGGAAAAACCTCTCGATGAGTTCCAATCGCAGAGGGTTTCCCAGCGCCCTTCTCTACATAGAATTGCCCTAATTCAATCTTCGGATCGATCGGAAACCGGAATTGAAGGCTATCCTGCATGGGAATCCAGATGTCCGCTGCCGTGAGATTTTCAATGTCGATCGTGTGTTCGATCGGTCCCGTTGAGGCGCGCGCCCTCCATTCCCATGTAAGCCGCAGCTTAGGTGAGAGGCAATCGTACACGAATGTTACACGGTGACTCTCGACGTGACTGGCATTGCCGTTGAACTCCCAGCGAACCGGCACAAGCCGTCCTGCAATGACCACTGAATCGAGCAAAGTCTCCGATCCGTCATTCCGCCACGAATTGGTGCCCGATCCGAGTCTCACGATTTGCGGCCTGGTATCCGCGGCACGGACCTCTAGGTACGTTTGCTCTGTTTGGACAGCCGCCGTGGTCTGGCTCAACCCGCGATGACTTGCGGAAGCGATTACCCCAAGCGCCCACAAACAGCGGATGAGCTTGTCAATGTTCATCGCAGGTCCGTACGCAATAGCTTACGCCGCGGTACGATTGACCAGTCCAAGCGAGAGCCGGCATGCTTCCGAAATCAGAAGGGATCCTCGAATCTTCGCTATACGTCGCTGATGTCGCCGCTTCTGCCTGCTTCTATGAAAAGATCTTCGGTTTTCGCGCGATCAGCGATTTTGGAGAGCGCGGCTGCGCCATGCAAGCCGGCAGTCGCCAAGTCCTATTGTTATTCAAAAAGGGCGGTTCGCACGCAATCCAGTCTCCTCACGAGGGCGACGGAGAGCTTCACCTCGCGTTCGCGATTCCTGCTTCAGAGCTGGCGAATTGGGAGGCATGGCTGACGGAGAACGGAATCCCTGTGGAAGAGAAGCGCACCTGGGAATTGGGCGGCCAGAGCGTCTATTTTCGCGATCCGGACCGCCATCTGATCGAAATCGCTACACCCGGCGTCTGGTCGATCTATTGATCTGCGTTCAAACCCGTCGTTTCCTGCTCGCCCGCATAAAAGCCTCCCGGCGATCAGTGGGAACACGATTTTGTGTTGCTTGCCGTCATCAAAGAAGCGTCGGAAGTGTTTGTCATTGATCAAAAGCTGAAGGCCGCGAGACACTAAGGAGGACATACGCAGAACACCTTGAAGCATTCCCTCTCGAGCCTCTGTCCGGTCTCACTATTCGCTCTCCTAGTTACTATTCTTCTTTGTCTATTCTTGTTCGCGCCTGTAACAGTTACGCTTGACGGTTATAGCCATCTTTACGGAGCGGAAATGCTAAGGTTGATGCTGACCGGTCAGCCGGAGCTTCACAGTAACTTCTCTTATAACTCCGTCCTGCTCCCGAACTGGCTATGCGCGTTACTTCTAGCCGCCTTATCCCAAATCGTCTCAAGTGAAGTGGCTTTGAAGCTCCTGATAGTACTGACCGCGACGGCGCTCATTTGCAGCCTATATTTCTGCATTGATACGACACAGTATCATCGCGGCCAGCGAGCACAGGTGCTCATCGTTCTGCTTCCATTTTCCTTGAATGGCTTTTTGACTTTAGGGTTTTACGGATTCTTGATCAGTTCTTCGATGTGCATCTTTGTTCTCGGTTTGCTTCTCCGCCATGGTCTGAGGATGCCGTTGCGCCTCCAATGTGTCTCTGCATGTCTGCTTCTGGTCGCTTATTTTGCTCATCCATTACCAGTAATCATAAGTTTCCTATTTCCGTGTGCTTATCTTATAGCCGATGCCATCATTCAATGGTGCGATGGTTGGAGCCGTTCTGCCGCGCTTAAGCGCAATGCCGTCGGCATGTGGCCATGGCTGCCCCCGGCGTGCATTCTCCCCTGGTTTTATTTCCGACTCTCTAAAGCAGCGGAGGCACACGCCGACTCCGTGGCGTTCGCTTTATCGCATCGGCTCGTGGCCTCGGCACGAGACGCGGTTGTGTCCATCTCGCCGACTGGCACCGTTGGAACACTCTTTATCGCATTATTGAGCGTTCTTTTGGCCGGGGTGCTCCTCTGTCCCCGAAGGCTGTTCGTACAAAATCGACTCCGGTTCACGAGTCTGACCCTGTTGATCGTCTCAACCATGGTTCTTTTCTTTGTTGTGCCTGATCAGGTTGGTGATGGATCAGACATTGCAAATCGATTCTTGTTGTACTCCGTTATTTGTCTGCTTCTGGTTGCACTTACAACTGGAGCCTTTGACGCGCGCCTTCTGACACTATGCTCCGTTTTTGCGGCTCTCTCCGTAGTTGGTTTCGCAGGAGAGTATCTGGTCGCCTCAAAGCGTCTTGCGCCGGCCGTCGCTGAGGTACGGTCCGCAATGGAAAGTGTCCCAAGGCACTCACGAATTTTGATTATGGGGTATCGAATGACGCCCTCATCCTGCGAGGGCTGGCCGCTCGTGAGGATGAGTGTGCCAGAGCGCCATTGGGGATTGCTGGGCGCTCTTAAGAACGAATTAATTGTCCTGAATGACTACGAAGGCGACACCTCACATTTTCCGCTCAAATATGTGACATCGCGATATGCCGAGTTACAGAACGAGGTCGACTTGAGTGACGAACGGAATAGAGCCGCGTGGATTGGGATCTTGAATAGCGATCCCGATGTGGACTTTATCGTATCTTGGGGAATCTCAAGAGGGCCTAATTGCACGAACTTGGTCAACGCGCCTTTTGAGGAACTGTTAGAAAGTAGATACGATATGGTTCTTTCCAAACAAGGCGCCGCGCGCGTTGAATTGTGGCGAAAACGCGCATAGGTACGCACTTCGAAATCGACGTGGCGCGGCTGTAGATCCGCCTGCAATAGCTTCGCCACGGTCGTCGCTCCCCTCTTTCAACGGCCCGGCGGACATCCTCGGCTGGTTCAAATCGCACAAATTCTTCTTTCTCCTTGAAATCAGCCGCTTAGCCCAAAAACCCGCCGGTCTTCCGATCGTCCTAATGCGAGCTCGGCGTCAGCAAGCCTGGTGCACGAACACGCGGTTCGCTGCCTCAAAACCATTCTGTTTCGTAAAATACGTCGTTTGTTCGCCCTAATCACAACTGGCGCCCTACCGGTGCCAGGGCGGGGTTCTGTTTGGCTGTGTTCTGCTGTCATTGTGCCGTTACGGCCGGCATCGCCGGAATCGCGCCGATGCCCGGGTGGAATCCAACGGCTATTTAGCTACTTTGGCGAAATCGTAACTACGCTCATGGGCCTCGCATAAAACATTTCGATGCTCCGGATAGAAAATTACAGGTTCTGGAAGCGCCGCTAAACTGCTACTCTCAACGGTTTACAACCCCAGTCGAGTTGTACTTAATGAACCCTGTAGCGAAAACTTTGTTTGTTTTTGCGGTCGCTTGCGGCAGCCCTTTGCTGGCGCAAACCGCCCAGACAGTAAATCAGCGGCTCGATGCTCTCGACGCCGCCACGAAAGCCGCGCAGCTTTCCGGCGATAACGCTTGGATGCTTACCAGCGCCGCGCTGGTTTTGATGATGACCGGACCCGGTCTCGCGCTTTTCTACGGGGGGCTCGTCCGGCGCAAAAATGTGCTGAGCACCATGATGCACAGCTTCGTTCTGATGGCCGTCGTAACCGTGCTCTGGGCCATCTACGGTTACAGCTTTGCTTTCGGACAAGGAAACTCGTTCATCGGCGGATTTCAATATGTTTTTCTTAACGGCGTCGGTACCGCCCCTAATCCCGATTACGGTGCAACTGTTCCGCACCAGACATACATGATTTACCAGCTCATGTTCGCGATCATTACGCCGGCGTTGATTTCGGGCGCCTTCGCCGAGCGCATTAAATTCAGCGCCATGCTCGTGTTTACCGTCTTGTGGTCCACCATCGTTTATTTCCCGATGGCTCACATGGTATGGGGCAAGGGTGGTTTCCTGAATGCTTTTCTCGGCGGGAAGATTCCCTGTTTCGATTTCGCCGGCGGCACGGTGGTTCACATCACCTCGGGAGTAAGCGCGCTCGTCTGCGCGCTGTACCTGGGGCGGCGAATTGGCTTTCCGCGCGAATCCATGAAGCCGCACAATCTGGTCCTCAGTGTGATCGGCGCATGTCTGCTTTGGGTCGGCTGGTTCGGATTCAACGCGGGGAGCGCCGTAGCCGCTTCAGGTCTCGCCACCAGCGCCTTCGTCGCTACTCACTTTGCCACTGCGGCCGCGGCCTTGGGCTGGATGTTTGCCGAATGGATAAAACATGGAAAACCCAGCATGCTCGGCGGCATATCCGGCGCTGTCGCGGGTCTCGTGGCCATTACTCCGGCCTCCGGTTTTGTGGAGCCCTTTCCCGCCCTTTTGATCGGTTTTTTGGCAGGCATTTTCTGCTTCCTTATGGTGACGGCCGTGAAGAACAAGTTCAGCTATGATGACACGCTCGATGCCTTCGGCGTTCACGGCGCGGGCGGCACGTTGGGCGCACTGTTGACAGGTGTCTTCGCAACCAACGCGATCAATGACGGCTTGAAGAATGCCGCAGGGAAAGCTCTCCCGCTCGGTCTTGTGGACGGAAATGCCGGGCAGATCCTGAATCAGGCCGCTGGCGTCGGCATCGCCTGGGCTCTCGCCATCGTCGGCACTTTGATCATTTTGAAGATTGTCGACATGACCATAGGCGTGCGCGCCTCGGCGGAGCAGGAAGTCGAAGGTCTCGATCTCACCATGCACGGCGAGGAAGGCTACAGCCTGGAAGCGTAAGCTTCCGGGGTAGGATCAGGCCATGAAGAAAGTCGAAGCAATTATCCAGCCGCATAAGCTGGACGACGTCAAAGAAGCCCTCAAGAACATCGGAGTGGACGGTATTACCGTCACGGAAGTTCGCGGCCATGGCCGCCAGAAAGGTCATCGCGAAGTGTATCGCGGCATGGAATACGAAGTCGATTTTCTTCCCAAGATGAAGATCGAAACCATCATTCCCGATACCCGCCTCGACGAAGTGAGTCAGATCATCTGTTCGGCCGCCCGCACCGGCAAAATCGGCGACGGCAAGATATTCATCTACGAAGTTCTCGAAGCGATCCGCATCCGCAACGGCGATACCGGCGAAGCCGCACTCTAGTGGTAATCCAGCTTTTCGAATCCCGCACCTCGGATGTGGACGCCCTCATCCTCGAGACCGCCAATCGAGTCCTCCTGAATCGCCTCGACTCCCCGGTCGCGATAGCGGCCGTCGGCGGTTACGGCCGCCGCGAGTTGTTTCCGCACTCCGATATCGATCTGCTTGTTCTCGTCGAAGATGAGCCGCAACTGCTTCGCGTCAAAGAGCCGGTTTCCGAATTCATTCGCGAGCTTTGGGACACCAACCTGAAGGTGAGCCAATCCGTCCGGCCGTTGGCCGAATGCTGCCGCTTCAACGATCAGAACATCGAGTTGCACATCAGCCTGCTCGATCTCCGCTTTCTCGCGGGCGATCGGACCCTGTTCGAACAATTTCAGCCCCGGCTCGCCGACTTCTATAAGCACAACTCAGCCCGGCTTATGCGCCGTCTATGCGAGATGACGCGCCAGCGGCACTTGAAATTTCAGGGCACGGTTTATCATCTCGAGCCCAATGTGAAAGAAGGTCCCGGCGGAATCAGGGATATTCACCTGCTGCACTGGTTATCGGCTCTCGCTCCCAATAAAGAACCTTTGACGTTGGCGCTCGACGAAACCGAACCAGCCAAACACTTCCTTTACTCGGTTCGCCGTTTTCTTCATCTGTCGAGCGGGCGCGACAACAATCTGCTCTCCTTTGAAATGCAGGACGAGGCGGCTCGCTCTCTGGCCGCCCAGCCGGTTGCTCCGGAACAGTGGATGCGCGAATACTATCGCCACGCTCGCCGCATTTTCCAGCGCAGTCTTGCGCGCGCTTGAGTTCTCCGAATCCCAGGATTCGTCGTTGATGCGCCAGTTCCGCGATTGGCGCGGCAGGCTCTCCACCTCGGATTTTACGGTTTCGCACGATCGCATTTTCCTTCGTAACCCCACTATCACGTTGGCCTCGGCCGATGCGCTGCTCGGCTTGTTTGCCTTCGTTGCCCGCCATGGCGTGCTGTTGTCGTGGGACACCCAACGTAAGGTTCAGGCGGCCAGCCCGCAACTGGAAGCCGCGTTTCGCGCCAACCCTCCCCGCTATGCTGTTTGGCGCGAGCTGATGTCTCAGCCGCATGCAGCGGCCGGATTGCGCCAGATGCAGGAAACCGGCCTGCTTGCCATGGCGCTTCCGCAATGGCACGCCATCGAAAGCCTCGTCGTGCGCGACTTCTACCACCGCTACACGGTGGATGAGCACACGCTCGTCGCCATCGAAACCATCGACGGTCTTTATGGCGCTAAGTCGGACGCTGCCTCGCGCTTCGGCCAGCTCGCCCTTGAATACGAAAATGCCTGGCTGCTTCGCCTTGCTCTGCTCCTGCACGACATCGGCAAAGGCACCACACCCGGCGATCATGTTCGCGGTTCTTTGGACGTGGCAGACGAGTTGTTGCCTGCTCTCTCGCTCCCAATCGAAGACCGGCAGACGATTCGCTTCCTCATCGAACACCACCTTGATCTGTCATCGGTCATGAACGGCCGCGATCTGAATGATCCGGCTACCGCCCGTTTCCTGACTGGCCGCCTCGGGACGCAAGAGAATCTGAAAGCGCTTGTGCTGTTCACCTATGCGGATATCTCGGCCGTTAATCCAACCGCGCTGACCCCTTGGCGTGCCGAGCAGCTTTGGCGCGTGTACACGCTCACCGACGAGCAGCTCACGCGCGAGCTGAGTTCCGACCGCATCCATTCTGTGTCTAGCAGCCCGTGTCCGCTCGCAATGGCTCGGACCTCGACCGTTTTCTCGAAGGTTTCCCGAGCCGCTATCTGCGCATCCACACCCGCGAGCACATCGAACGTCACTTCGATCTGGAACAGAGGCGCAAGCGGGACGGTGTTGCCGTTGAAATCACGCGTGAGCCGGGCGCTTACCGCCTCTCCGTGGTCGCCGCCGACCAACCCGGACTCTTTGCTTCTATCTGCGGCGCATTGGCTAGTTACGGAATGGATATTCTGAAAGCCGAAGCGTCCTCGAACTCCAGCGGCTGCATCCTCGACGAGATCCGCTTTGCCGATCCCATCCGCACCCTTGAGTTGAATCCTGGCGAGACTGCCCGCCTGGAATGGACCATCGAATGTGTCATTAAAGGCGTCATTCAGGTGCCTGATCTTCTGAAACGCCGGCGCGCCGCCCCACGCCCCAAAGTCGCCCCCAGGATAATGCCGCGTATCCGATTCGATAACCACGCCTCCGATGCGTCGACCTTAATCGAGTTTGTGGCCGAAGATCGTCCCGGGCTGCTGTACGATCTCGCTTCGGCTTTCAGCGGCGCGGAATGCAACATCGAGCTGGTGCTGGTGGACACTGAAGCTCACAAGGCCATCGATGTCTTCTACGTTACCCGCCATGGCGATAAGCTGGACGAGGCAACGCGGAATCGGCTCTTAAAGGATCTGGAGCGCGCTGCCGGCCCCATCGCATAAAATCATGGTTCCCGATTATTTTCGGCTGGACGGCAAAATCGCCCTCATCACCGGCGGCGCCAGCGGCATAGGTGAAGCTGGCGCCCGCCTCTTTTCCGAAGCCGGCGCGCGTGTTCTCATCGTCGATATCGACCTGGCTCGCGCCCGGAAAGTGGCCCAGGAACTCCCTGACGCCGAGGCTTTCGAGTGCGACATCACCGACCAGCGGCAGGTGGCCGCCCTGTTCTCCCGGATAGACCGCCTGGACATCCTATTTAACTGCGCCGGCATCGGGCTGGTCGGAACCGTGGAAGAGACTGAGCTGGCTGACTTTCAGCGGCTTTTCCGGGTCAACGTCGATGGCACCTACCTGATGACCAAAGCGGCCCTTCCTTTGCTCAAGATTGTTCGAGGATCGGTTCTGAATATGGGTTCCGTGGCCGGTATGGTGGGCGTCGGCGCCGGTTCGCCTACTGCGCGACCAAGGGCGCTGTAATGGCTATGACCCGGCAACTGGCGGTGGATTATCCCACCCAGATCCGGGCTAATTGCATCGCCCCCGGCACCGTCGATACCCCTTTCGTCGAGGGGTACCTGGAAAAGTACCATCGGCACGAGAAAGAGAAGGTACGAGTCGAACTAAATGAGAGGCAGCCCTTGGGGCGGCTCGGTCGGCCGGACGAAATCGCCAAATTGGCGCTATATATTTGTTCGCCGGCTGCCGATTTTATGAATGGGTCTGTTGTCCCCATCGATGGCGGGTGGACGGCGGCTTGATGAA
Source organism: uncultured Acidobacteriaceae bacterium (assembly GCA_963762495.1). Lineage (GTDB taxonomy): Bacteria > Acidobacteriota > Terriglobia > Bryobacterales > Bryobacteraceae > Bog-105. The sequence goes on along the minus strand of CAVXKZ010000004.1, from coordinate 2,179 downwards.
AGAACATTTATTTAAGTGTCGAAGAATGTTTTAGTTGACGGAATTTGACGAAGTACTTACGATATAAGTAACCCTAATTGCGACATGCCTTACCTTAGGTGTTTTCGCGTAGTCTTGCCTCTGGTTCTGCTTACGCTCTTTAGCTTTCAGGCGTCTGCCCTCGCGGCTCATGCCGCCAGACCGGCTCTGAGAAGGCACGCCAGAGTTCACCGGCACGTGCGTCGGTCGCCACCGGAGGCCTTGCCCACGCAGCGGTCCTCCATACCGGGACGGCGGCGCTGATAACTACCTCGTATCACCGCAAGACTCGTCGGCATATCGTATATAGTCCCTGGACCGAACCGACCTACGCCGATTCAACTGTCGGCGACAGCGTCGACGGCGAAGATTTAGTGGTCCGCCGGGCTGCCGTGGACGCGCTCGGGCCATACAACGGTAGCGTGGTTGTGGCCGATCCGGAGACCGGGCGCATCCTCACCATTGTTAATCAGAAACTCGCGTTGAAGGGCGCATACCAGCCCTGCTCCACCGTCAAAATGGTCGTTTCCATGGCCTCCTTGAGCGAAGGCATTGTGAACTCCGGCATTTCGGTCCACATAACCCGCCGCTCCGCAATGGATATAACTCGGGCGCTGGCCTATTCGAATAATCTGTTTTTCGCCAAATTGGGCGAGGAACTCGGCTTTGAGCGCGTGGAAAAATACGCCAAGCTCTTCGGACTCGGCGAAAAAGCCGGACTCGATATTTCCGGCGAGGAGCCCGGTTATCTCACGCCCGACCCGCCTCAAACCGGCGTCGGCATGATGACGAGTTTCGGCGACGGATCCGTCTGACGCCGCTCGAGCTGACGAGCATTGTCAGCACGCTGGCCAACGGCGGAACGATGTACTACTTACAGTATCCCCGCAGCGAGGAAGAAGCGCAGAAGTTCGTGCCCAGAATCAAGCGCGAGCTCGATATCGCCACTTTGATTCCTCAGATGAAGCCCGGCATGATGGGCGCGGTCGAATACGGAACCGCCCGACGCGCCAACTACGATCCTAACGATCCCATCCTCGGCAAAACCGGAACCTGCACGGATACGGCGCAGCCTGGGGTTCATCTCGGCTGGTTCGGTTCATTCAATGACATCGGCAGCAAAAAGCTGACGGTAGTGGTCCTGTTGACCGGCGGCCGTGGCATTAGCGGTCCCATCGCCTCGGGTATCGGCGGCGCGGTATATCGTAACTTGGCGGGACAGCAGTATTTCGGCCCTCAGCAACAGCCGGTCACAAACTCACTAATTTCTTTGCGCCAGTAAAACCATCGGTGTTACCTTAGTACGCTAGGTAGCCGCCGTTGCTTACCCCTACAACCTATTCGTCAGCGCTTCTTCTCTTATTTGTTTCCTTTGCGTGCCTCGGCTCGTGGGCTAACACTTTCAAGCTGACCAGGGGCCGCTGGCGGTACGAGCTGTATTATTTCTATTTCTCGATAGGCGCCTTGCTGCTGGCGGTCGTCGCCGCGTACACGTTGGGAACCATGGGCGGCGAGGTTTTTACCAATCGCATGATCCTGGCGGGTAGAACGGCGCAGGCTTGGGCGGTCGCGGGCGGCGTGATTTTTAATATAGGCAACATGCTGCTGGTTGCGGCCGTATCGCTCATCGGAATGTCCGCTGCCTTCCCACTCACGATCGGGACAGCGCTCGTCATTACTTCCTTTTTTCATTTTGGCCTGCTCGAATCCTGGTGTTTTTGGCGTTCGGGATCGTCCTCATGCTTCTTACCGTTACGTTCGATGGTTCGGCCTGTGGATTGCGCAACCGCGGCCTCACCAAAGCTGTAAAGGATCAAAAAAGAGATAAAGCGGCTCCGAAGACATCGAAATCTCGTAAGGGCATTGTTGTCGGAATTATCGGCGGCGTCGCCCTCGGACTTTTCTACCCGGTTCTGAATCGGGCAATGGCGGGTGACCTGGGCCTGGGACCTTACGCCGGCGCACTGCTCTTCTGTTTGGAACCCGTTGCCTCGACGCTGGTATTCTGCCTCTACTTCATGAACGTGGCAATCGAAGGCGGCCCGCTCACCATCGGGAGCTATTTTCAGGGTAAGTTTACCCAACACGCCCTGGGCTTTCTTGGCGGAGTAATCTGCGCCGTCGGTTTGCTCTCCGCTGCGCTGGCGTTATCCGCGCCGCC
>CAVXKZ010000003.1:0-23276 GCA_963762495.1 uncultured Acidobacteriaceae bacterium | reverse complement strand
GCCACTTTGCCGAAAAACGCGCTACTCGAAAAATTGCCCTGCAGGCCCTTCAGTCGGATAGTACTTAGAAAAACACCTTCGTCCCGTTTCCGATCGCCCGAGCTTACGACGACCGCACGTCCAACGGCGCAGTCGTGATCCAGCCGTAATTCCGCTCGCTCCCCCCTGCACCTCTCAAACCCCAACCAACCCTTACGCGGCCTCTTGCAGGCGCGCTCGATACTTCAGCCGGTGAGCTTGGCTGATCGGGATCTCCAGCTTCTCGCCCATTTCCCGCAGCGGGATATTGGATCGAGCGATTTCGAGCGGCCCAGCCTCGCGCCACCAGCCCACCTCGCGCGCGCGCCGGCCCAGCAATTTTCAGGCGCGTCTCGCGCACCAACAACGCATCCGCTTTATGCCGGATGGTGAACGCACGTGTGCTCAGTGTCATCAGGTCTTCGATTCGCTCCAGGAAAAACTCGGATGTGTCCTCGAAATAGTCGAAGCCCGGGCGGCTTCGTACTCTCTTAGTGTTGTTCGCCCGGCCGGATTCGTTGATCATGCCGTTATGCTTGGTCCGGTTAGTCTCCCAGAAGTCGACGAGAGGTTGCGTTGCGATCAGGGCCGGGAGCCCGCATCCCCAGCGCCCCAGACGGCTTGCCAGCGAACCAAAAAGCAAATCGAACCCGTGTTTGGTGTTGCGTACATCGCGCACATCCCACAGACGGCCCTCGACATCTCGAACTTGCCCGCAGGCGGGATATTTATTTCTCATCCGTGTTCACTCCTCTTATCTTCCCTTCCCCGCGATCCTTTCTTTCGCTCGCGTGCAGCTCTCGCAATCGCAGCCGCCCCACTATTCCGGTCGCGGCATAATCTCGCAGCCCTGCAAGTGCCCCGTGCCCGACGCTTTTTCAATCTCGATCAACTCCAGCCACGTCTCCAACCGGATCCGCTGCGTCGCCAGTCCCGCCCGAACTCAATCGTGACCGGATCATCCGTTGTCCACCGATACTCCGGCGGCACGCCATCCACGAAGTTCAGGCGGCGGTACACCAGCGTCGGCGGCACGCTCATCCGCTCTTTCTTCTCCAGCAGTTCTTCATTCGAGGGATACAAGGTCGTCATCGTCTTCCCATCGATCACTTCGATCTCGACCCACTGATCCAGAATCTGGATCTTGCCCTGTTTCTTGTTGGTCTTCTGCACCTTTTCGCCGCTCAGTTTAGCGCCGCTCGCCTGCCTAATGCGCCGCCGGCTGTTGGTTCCGCTCCAACTCTTGGATCCGCGCGTTCGCCACGTCGCGCTCCGTCTCCATCTTATGGACTAGCCGCTCCATCTGAAAGACATTCTTCTTTTCTCGCATGATGTCCTTCGTAAGCCCTGCATGGCATTGAAAGCTCGATAAAAGGATCGTTCCGCCGTCGTGAGATAGCGTTGCATCAGCTCGACTTGATGGTTGTCTTCCGCCGTCCATTCATGCGGCTCTTTGCCCTCGCCAACCGCCCGCGCTTCCGCATTGAACCGGTTTCGCCGCGCCCGCAGCAGCAGCCACTCGCTCTCAATCAGGTTGTTCGCGAGCGTTTCCTCCATGTGTCCTTCGGGCTCGTACTCGGTCAGCCAGCCGTTCTTGACGCGTTCGAACTCTTCCGGATCTTCACCCGGCAGAATGCGTATCACCGTCGCCCGTCCGCCGTGCTTGGTCGCATTCTGGGAGGACGCCTGCTTGCCAATCGTTGACTTCGGTCCGCCGCCCCGCTTCTTCTGCACGCCCCGAGTATCGCCATGCGCCCGTACCGCCGGCCCCCTCAAAGCACACCTAAGTCTCTGATTCCGCTCGAAAAAATAAATTTCGCCGATTTGAACTGCGCCTGATCGCAATGTGGGGCGGACGGTCTTGCCCGTCTGGCTCGTCATTTCTTCAGGACCGCGCGAGCCAGGAAACGGGCCGTGCCTGACACCAAATTTGAAAAAACGAACCCATCTTGCAGTTCGTTTGGCAGAAAAAGCAGAAACGACTTCGCCTCAGTCCCCGGACGCCGCTACTACTTTGGCGCCCGGCTCAGGCGGCTTCCCTGTGCCTTCCTGAATGAGACTTTTCGGGGTGTGCTTGGGCCGCGAGCCATACCGGTGCGCAAATGCCTTAGTGAATTCCGCTCCCAGAAAGAAGATCTGGGCCGAATAGTAAATCCAGGCAATCAGGATGATCACTGAAGCCGTCGCCCCGTACATCGACGAATAGCTTGCTCTTCCCAGATAAAGGCCCAGCACCAGTTTGCCGACGGTGAATAACAGCGAAGTGACAGCTCCGCCCAGGACCACATCCCGCCACTCCAGGTGTACGTCCGGCATGACTTTGTAGATCGCCGCAAACAGGGCCGTGATCACCAGGAACGAAACGATCACGTTGAACAGATGGAAAAAGCTCGCCTCCACGCCCGAGAGCACTCCTTCGTGCGCGGTCAATTCAGTGATCCAGGTTGTGATTGCCAGCGAAACCAGCAACAGGAACCCGATCGAGAGGACCATCGCGAATGAAAACAACCGCTCTTTAATAAAGCTCGTTACCATCCGCACCCCGCTCGTATCCGGTGTCTGGACATTCCATATGTAGTTCAGGGCCTGGCGCAGTTCAATCACCACCCCGGAAGCGCTAAACAGAAGCGTGATGATGCCGAGAATCGTGCCGATCACCCCGTGTGTTTTCGCTTGGGGCGCCTGCAGAAATCCAGTAACCGCTTTTGCAGCAGCCGCTCCGACCAGTGATTCGATCTGCTGCGCGATGTGCCGCTGCGCCGTAGATTGCCCGAAAGCGATACCCACAATTGACACTGTGAGAAGCAGTAAGGGCGCCAGCGAGAGAAGCGAATAGAAGGCGAGAGACGCTCCCAGGCGAGTCGCATTCTGCTTGTTCCACTCCCCGAAGCTGTCTTCCAGCAGACACCAGATATCGCGCCAGCGGAAGTGCAGGAATGGTTTCCGATACCGCCGGGCCCCGCCTGCCGCAGTGGCTACTTCGGTTCCATGAGCCTCATAGACGATCTTTGGATTCTCGGCATTCTCACCAGAGGCCATCGGGCTTTCCCTCCTGATGATCTGACGCACTTCGCCGAAGCGTTGTAGCAGATTTGGCTTCGCCGCCGCGAATTTGAAACTTTCCCAAACCTTCGCCGTATTAGGTTGGCAGAGTCATGGAATTATTCACGGTCAGTTCAAGTACCTTCTACGCAGGTTCATCCGCACCCCGTTATTTGCGGTGGTGACGCTGACTACTTTGGCCATCGGCATCGGCGCCAACACCGCCATCTTCACCATCGTGGATGCAGTGCTGCTCAAGCCCTTGCCGTACCCGCAACCGGACCAGCTCGTCGGCGTCTGGGAAAAAGCTCCCGGTCTGGGATTTCCGGAGCTGAATGCCTCTCCCTCCACCTATTTCACCTTTCGCGAGGAGAACCGGACGTTTCAGGACATTGGCCTGTACCGGGGCGATTCCGTCAGTGTGACCGGCGTCGCCGAACCGGAGCAAGTAGATGCGCTGGACGTGAGCGATGGCACCCTGCCGGCGCTAGGAATCGAGCCTTTCATCGGTCGCCGCTTCACCCATAAAGACGATTCTCCCGGGAGCCCCGAGACCGCTATGCTCACTTACGGCTATTGGCGCCAGCGCTTCGGCGGCAATCCGTCGGCGATTGGCCGGAGGCTGGTTATCGATGGTAAGGCGCGGGAAGTGATTGGGGTGCTTCCCCAAACATTCACCTTCATGAACATGAAGCCGGCGCTGCTTCTGCCGTTCCAACTGGACCGCAACAAATCCTTCATCGGCAATTTCAGCTATGAGGCTCTTGCGCGCCTCAAACCGGGCGTGACCATTGCCCAGGCCAACGCCGACGTGGCCCGCATGCTCCCCATAATGGCTCAAAAGTTTCCGCCCGCACCCGGCCTCAGCATGAAGGTATTCGAACAAGCGCGGCTTGGCCCGAATGTGCGCCCGCTGAAGCAGGATGTGGTCGGCGACGTCGGGAAAGTGCTCTGGGTACTGATGGGAACCGTTGGTATCGTGTTCTTCATCGCATGCGCGAACGTGGCGAATCTGCTGCTCGTGAGAGCCGAAGGCCGGCAGCGGGAACTGGCGATCCGCGCGGCTCTGGGCGCGGGACGGGGCCGCATTGCGCGCGAGCTGCTGTTTGAGAGTGTCGTCCTGGGAGTTATTGGCGGAGCGCTCGGGCTTGCCGTCGCCTACGGCGCGTTGCGAGTGCTGGTTGCGATCGCCCCCTCCAATCTTCCGCGGCTCAGTGAAATTTCCATTGATGCGCAGGTGCTGCTGTTCACGGTCGTCGTTTCTCTGCTATCAGGTCTGCTGTTCGGCCTGGTGCCCGTGTTGAAATATGCGGGACCCCATCTGGCGAACAGTCTCCGTGAAGGAGGCCGCAGCCTCAGCGACAGTAAGCAACGGCACCGCACGCGCAGCACTTTGGTAATTGTGCAAGTGGCGCTTGCCCTCGTCCTGCTGATCAGCTCGGGACTGATGATTCGAACTTTTCGGGCGTTGAGAAGCGTGCAGCCCGGCTTCACGCAACCGAACCAGATCCTGACGTTTAGTATCTCCATTCCGGAGGCGCAAGTTTCCGATCCCGTCAGGGTGGTTCGCATGTTTGACGACATGCGGCAGAAGATCGCTGCCATTCCCGGCGTTCGCTCAGTCGGGCTGACCAACTCCATCACGATGTCCGGAAATAACGATAATGATCCGGTCTTTGTCGAAGACCGGGACACCGCGGATGGAAAACTACCGCCTATCCGCCGCTATAAGTTCGTCGCGCCCGGCCTTTTCAAGACCATGGGCAATCCGCTGCTTGCTGGTCGCGACTACACCTGGACCGATATGTATGAGGCGCGTCCGGTACTTGTGGTGTCTGAGAACTTTGCCAAAGAGTACTGGCACACTCCGAGTGCTGCGCTTGGAAAACGGCTTCGCGAAAGCCCGAAAGGCAAGTGGCGCGAAATCATCGGGGTGGTGGGTAACGAGCGCGATGATGGCGTGGATAAGAAAGCGCCGGAAATCGTGTATTGGCCCATGCTGATCAGAGACTTTTGGAGCTTCCCTGTAAACCTCCAGCGTTCGTTGACATTCGCCATTCGAAGCCCCCGCACCGGATCGAGCGGTTTCCTCGATGAAGTACGCCACGTCGTCTGGTCGGTAAATCCCGATGTTCCTTTTGCTGATGTCTCCACCGTGCAGCAGATCTACAACAAGTCGATGGCCCGCACCTCATTCACTCTGGTGATGCTGGCGCTCGCGGGCGGAATGGCTTTGCTGCTCGGTCTCGTTGGCATCTACGGCGTGATCTCCTACTCGGTTTCGCAGCGCACGCGCGAGGTCGGCATACGCATGGCGCTCGGCGCGGGGCGCGACACGGTGAGGAACATGTTTCTCCGGCACGGACTTGTCCTGGCCGCCATCGGTGTGATCTGCGGCCTGGCGGCTTCCTTCGCTGTAACCCGGCTGATGTCCACTCTCCTCTTCGAGGTGAATCCCATTGACCCGATTACTTACTGCACGGTTTCCATCGTACTGATCGCGGCCGCGTTACTCGCGAGCTATCTCCCTGCTCACAAAGCAATTGGAATCGACCCAATCGAAGCTCTGCGGGTAGAATAAACCGCCGGGCAGATCCAGTCTTTACTGGTATAAAGAACTGGATGTCTGGTAGCTCGCGCCGATTGACCTGTCTTTGGGGTCTGGCGATTACTCTCTGTGTGCCCGCCGCGGCGCAATGGAGAACGCTCGTAACTGACGGGCTCATTGGAACAGGTGAAAACCGAAGTGCTGACCAGCCGGTCAGCGCCTTCCTGCACAACACATTTGATCCGTTTTATCGGAGTTCGGAAGGATCTGTACCCGAAGGAACCAGTGTGACCCTGCGATTCAGGACCGGGCACATGGCAGTCGATGGCGTCTCCGTTCGCGCTTACTTGTTGGATACCGGCAGCGGCAATACCACCGGCCCGGTTGACACCCCGATGTCGTTCGATCAGAACATTACAGTCGATGGGACGGAGTACGACGCCTGGAAGATCACACTGACCATGCCGTCAACCCCGACGATTTATTACTACAAATTCCTGATCACACAGGGCGCCACCACAAGCTTCTATAGCGACGACTATCTCGATGATTACGACAACCTCAACAAGGACGGCACAGGTGTCGTATCCAGCAGCGAGCCCTTCGATTCCTTCCAGATCACCGTCTTCGATCCCAACTTTCAGACGCCCGGCTGGATGGCAACGGCGAATGTCTATCAAATCTTCCCCGATCGCTTTCGGAACGGAGATTCGACCAACGATTACTGCGTCCAGAACAGCACAGCGGGCTGCCCGTCGTTCTATGGCCAGCCGCCGTCAAGTACGCTTTCCGTGACTACCTGGAACGCGCTGCTGTGCGATCCATACAGCCAGACCAGCGGCTGCACAGGTAACTTCGGGAGTGTGTTCTATGGGGGCGACCTCCAAGGCATCCAAAATGAGCTCGATTACATCCAGGGCCTTGGCATCGACACTATCTACCTAACTCCCATTTTCGACGCCAGCTCGAATCATCGTTACGATACCGACGACTTTCTGAATGTCGATCCGGCCCTCGGCGGAAACGGAGCTGCCTCCGCCTTATTCAACGAGATGAATCATCGCGGCATGCGCGTCATTCTGGACGGGGTCTTCAACCATGCGTCGTCCGACAGCGCGTATTTCAATCGTTACAACCGGTTCAACGATGTGGGCGCTTGTCAATCTTTGTCGTCTGCCTACCGGACGTGGTTTCATTTCAACGACAACACTGTTCCTTGCACGGATGCGGATTACACGGGCTGGGCCGGAACGCAAAGCCTGCCGGCTTTCGACCACACGCAGGCGGCCGTGCAGAACTTCTTTTATCGGGATCCGGCGAATAGCGTGATGGCGCATTGGTACGGCGCGGGCGCAAGCGGCTGGCGTTTCGATGTCGCTCCCGATCCGAATTTTCCTCACCAGTGGTGGGTGCAAACCCGGCAATACGCGAAACAATACAAAAGCGATGGCCCGCTGATCGGCGAGATCTGGTCGAATGCAAGCGCCTGGTTGGCCGGGGACCAGCTTGACTCAACGATGAATTACCGCTTCCGGCGCAACCTGACCGGTTTCGCAAGAGGTCAATATGGATGGGTCGACAACAACGACAATGGGGCCGATTCCATCATTCCGCTCACCCCGAGTCAGTTCGACATTGCCAACCGCGCCGTGCGCGACGACTATCCCCCGGAAGCCACCGCCGCGATGTTGAATCTGATCGATTCCCACGACACCAATCGTGCGCTCTACGTTCTCACCGAGCTGGGTGACAACGGTCTGACACAAGCGAAGCAGCGGCTTGAATTTGCGGCCCTGTTTCAGTTCACTTATATCGGCGCGCCCATGGTCATGTACGGAGATGAAGCCGCCATCAACGCTCCTTCGCGTTATAACGGCCAGAACGGTCCGGTGGGCGATCCGTACGCTCGCGCACCCTATCCGTGGGCCGATCAGCCCGGCGATCCCAGCATCTACGGACCGCCCGACCAAAAGGTGATCGGCTTTTACACTCTGCTGGCACATTTGCGCAAGCAGCATTCTTCGCTTTCAAGCGGCACTTTTGTCACGCTCTTGACGGGCGATACGATGGAGGCCGTTACCGCGCCCAATAGCTATGCCTATGCGCGGACAGGCGGCAATGAGACCGCGATTGTCGCCTTGAATAACGGTTCCACAACGAATTCTGCGGTGATTTCAGTATCCGGTTACTACAAGGATGGAACCACGCTGCAGGATGCGCTGACCGGCACGCAGTACACAGTTTCCGGCGGCAACGTCTCTGTCACTCTGAATGCAATCAGCGGGGTTGTGTTGCTACCCTATCCCGCGGCTGTGGATCTCACGCCGCCCTCCGGTAAAGTCACGCTCACACCGCCGCCGAATGCGAACAACTGGATCAATACCAATACGGTTTCAGCCAGCATCGTTGCATCGGACGGAAGCGGAAGTGGCGTGAATCAAATTCGCTATTGGCTCGACAACGGAACGACCTCCGAAGTGAGCGGGCCGACAGCGTCGACGGCAATCTCCAGCGAGGGCCGGCACACGCTGGGTGTTCGTGTTTTGGACAATGCCGGAAATGTTAGCGCACTGATCCGAGGCGCGGTGAATATCGATGTGACACCGCCCGTAGTGATCGTAACGGGGGTAACGAATGGCACTCTTTATCCCCATGATTCCGTTCCCGCCGCAGGATGCCAGACAACAGACGCTGTTTCGGGAGTAGCAACCAAGGCAACTCTTGCCGTCAGGGGCGGTAATAGGCGAGGCTACGGAAATTATTCGGCAACTTGTTCGGGCGCCGTGGATTACGCCGGGAATCGAGGGGAGATTGTCTCAGTCAGATATAGAGTTGCCCCTTTACCGAAGGGAGGGAAATAACCGCCGCGCGTGACTTTAAGTCTTTATGCTTGTGAGCGATTTATCGAGTTGAACCCACTCGCGCGGACCATGATCGCCAACCGACAACATCAACTCTGAAATCTCGAGATGGAGAGCTTTGGACCTTTCCATATCGCGATACAGAACAGACAGATCTTCGGCAAGCTCGTTGCTCGGCTCCCTGGGTTCGTTCTCCATACTCATTCGATCACCAGAACCCACTAAGTGCGACACCGAAATTTAACTAGTCAGGACGTTCCTGATACTTTGGTCCAAGGAGGATTGCGAGAGAAAGACCGTATGCAAAAAGTACGAACAGTGTGCCGAATAACAGCCGTTCTGATAACGGCCGCGGTACTGGGAAATGCCCAAATGCCGAGCCCTCCGGCAACCGCTGAAGTGACGCTCAATGGAAAACAGATTACGATTAAGTACTCGCGGCCATCGATGCGCGGAAGAAAGATCATGGGCGACCTGGTCCCGTACGGACAAGTTTGGCGAACCGGAGCCAACGACGCCACATCCCTGACCACTCCTATTGATCTGAATATCGGCGGCACGAATGTTCCTGCCGGCAAATACACAATCTTCACGTTGCCCTCGGCGGACACCTGGAAACTCATCATTAATAAGCAGACCGGGCAGTGGGGCCTGGAGTATCACGAGGACCAGGATTTGGCGCGAGTCGATATGCATAAATCGCAGCTTTCCAGTCCCGTCGAGCAGTTCACGATCTCGTTCAAGAAAAATAGCGAGGACTCGGCCGATCTCGTGCTTGAGTGGGAGACGACCCGGCTATCCGTTCCCATACACGCGAAATAGTCACTCACCTGTAACGGCAATACAAATCAATGAATTAGGCGTAAGTAGCTGATTTAATTCATAGCAGGCCGCGCCAGACACAGTGCTATAGTGCGGAAATAGTCCTGAAACCAGGGCGGTATACGCGTGTCGTCTGGTGCGCGAATGCCGGGGATTTCCTGCTCATGCTTTCGACTGAATCAACAAACAATTTGGATTGGACCAGCCTTCAGGGAACGACTCTCGAAGGCGGCTATCAGCTTGGCGAAATTATGGAGAGCGATGGCCATTTAGCGACCTTCCGGGTCCGCATCCTGGGGGATTATGCGCGCAAAGCATTTGCCAAGTTCTATCCCGCGCAGGCCAAGACCGCGGAAGAACAGATCGCTTTGTGGGAACGAGCGAAGGCGCTGCAACACCCGAACCTGTGCACGCCGCTGGGGTGCGGCCGGGTACTGGTGGAGGGCGCGGAGGCGATCTACGTGGTCCTGGCGCGAGCCGACGAGCGGCTGAATCGCGTTATCGGCGAACGCCCTCTGGCCCTGGAAGAAGAGCGCGAAGTTCTTGATGTTCTGGTGAGCGCATTGACCTATCTGCACGGACAGGGTCTGGTGCATGGATGCCTTTCGCCCGAACAGGTTTTCGCTTTCGGTAACTCGATCAAGCTGTCGACCATGTGCGTGCGGCCTATTCACACGCCTGGTCCGATTGATCTTGCACCGGCGAAGTATCTGGCTCCGGAAAGCACGACAGCGAACCTGACGCCGGCGGCGGATATCTGGTGCCTGGGCGCAACGCTTTACGAAGCCCTCACTCAGCGGCCGTACAGTCCTGAACAACAGAGCGAGGTGGCGCGGCTTTCACAGCCCTTCGCCGCCGTCATCCAGAGATGCTTCCGAGCAGATCCGGCGACAAGACCGCCCCTGAATGAACTGCTTAGAAAGGATCCGACGCCAGCCCCGGTCACCGCCGCCCCTATCCCATCAAAGCCGATTCGTTCCTTGGCTGCGGAAGGCGACGGGCACATCGCACGCGCGCGCACGGTTGTGGCTCCGAAATCACAATTCTCGATTCGACGGAGTTGGATCTTCGTCGCGATCGGATTAGTAGTGGCGGCGTTTGTGATCTGGGCTGCGCTGCCGCGGCACGCGGCGAAAGTGGCGACCGGACCCGCCGCTACGCCACATAAGACTGCATGGCCGACTCGAACAGTGGGCGATGCGGTCACGAGCGAGCCCGCGCACAAAAATGTGAGCCCCGCGCCTATAAGAGAATCCAGTTCCAACCCAGCCAATTGGCGCGTAATTCTGTACACGTACGCCCGCGAGCGGGATGCGCAACAAAAGGCAAAGGCGCTAAACGATAAACATCCCGGGCTCGATGCGACAGTCTTCTCGCCGAGAGAACGGGAATCTCTATCTGGTTGTCGCTGGCGGACCAATGACTCGAGCCGAGGCGGCCAGGGCACGACAGAGCGCGATGCGAATGGGAATGCCTCGGGATAGTTACATTCAGAATTACAAATAGAAAAGAGAAGAGCGGGGAGGCTCCGCTCTTGGATAAAACGGATCGTGTCCAGTTATATCCTGGAACACGATGCCTCGAATCCTTTTGCGCCGGTGCGGAGCGATGCTTGCCGGCATCTTCCTGATCGCGACAGCAAGTTACGGAGCTGTGGTTTCTCAGGTGACGGTGGAACGTGGCGTGCGTGTCACCATGCGCGACGGCACGGTGCTGCGCGCCGACATTTACCGGCCGAACGCGGCGAATGAGCGCTTTCCGGTTCTGCTTCAACGCACACCGTACAACAAGAGCGGCGGAACGCAATTCGGCTATGAAGCCGCCCAGCACGGTTACGTGGTTATCATCCAGGATGTTCGCGGCCGTTACACTTCCGATGGCGAATGGTACCCGTTCCTGCATGAGTCAGAGGATGGATACGACACCGTCGAGTGGGCGGGGTCATTGCCATATTCCGACGGGAAAGTGGGTATGTTTGGTGGATCGTACGTCGGCGCGACGCAGATGCTGACCGCCATAGCGCACCCTCCGCATCTGGCTGGAATCTGCCCGGTAGTTACGGCCAGCAACTACCACGAGAACTGGACGTATCAGGGTGGCGCGTTCGAACAGTGGTTCAACGAGTCCTGGACCTCAGGTCTGGCGCAAGATACTCTAAATCGGCTCGTGCAGAAGGATACAAACGCGATGCAAGGCGTCTGGACGGCGCCCCTCACGGATTATCCGCTTTTCAATTTCCAACATGCGCTTTCGAAAGAAGGGCTGACCGCGACCCTCGCGCCTTATTTTCTCGATTGGCTCGCCCATCCCAATTACGACGAATACTGGAAGCGCTGGTCAATTGAAGAGCATTATCCGGATATTAAAGTTCCCGCCCTGATCGTCTCGGCTTGGTACGACCTCTTCCAGGGCGGATCGCTGCGCAATTATCTCGGCATCAAGGCCCGTGGAGGAACCGAGGCGGCGCGAACCGGGCAGCATCTGCTAGTTGCGATTGGCGGTCATGCAGGGGGCGGGGAGAAAATTGGCGAAGTCGATTTCGGGCACGCCGCAGCCGAGTTCAACGAGGATGCCGTGACCTTGAGCTGGTATGACCACTTGTTCAAAGGTGCGCAGAACGAATTCGCCAGTTCGAAGCCGGTCAGAATTTTCGTCATGGGCGACAACGTCTGGCGTGACGAGAGCGAGTGGCCGCCGGCGCGCGCGCAAGAGAAGCGCTACTTCCTGCACGCGGCACACGGAGCCAATTCAATGCGCGGCGATGGAATTCTTTCGGCTATCGAACCGGCTTCCGAACCGAAGCGATCATTACGTCTATAATCCCGCGCAGCCGGTCCCGACGATTGGCGGCCCGCTCTGTTGCGATTCCGAGCATTTACCTCCAGGCCCACGGGACCAGCGCCCGGCTGAAGCTCGCGAGGATGTGTTGGTCTATTCAACGCCGCCGTTTGAAAACGATGTTGAAGTAACTGGTCCCGTGAAGCTCGATCTGTACGCGGAATCCTCACAAGCCGATACGGATTTCACGGGCAAATTGGTTGATGTATGGCCAAATGGATTCGCTCAGAACCTGACCGAGGGAATTATCAGGGCGCGCTACCGGCAATCGAACGCAGCGCCGGAGATGATGACACCCGGCCAAGTTTATAGATTCAGCATCGATATGTGGTCGACCAGCAACGTTTTCAAGAAGGGCCACGTATTGCGCCTGGAGGTATCGAGCAGCAACTTTCCCCGATTCGATAGAAATCTGAACACTGGAGAAGATGCGGCGCTCGGAGGCAGCGGCATTCCCGCAACGAATACAATTTTTCATGATGCGGACCATCCATCCGCGCTGGTTCTTCAGGTCGTCCCAAAATGACGAATACGCAGCACCGGAACACATTTCCCAAACTGCACAATGCCATGTGGCCGGGCTTGGTCGGAAAGGGACCGGGACTGGAGCCCTATCTCGATCTCGATACGATGCTCGACCTTACGGCGGGAGCCGAGGTAGCGGGTGTTCGCTTTGAAGGTGTCGATCTTTTTTTATATGAACCGCACGTGGACATCGATTCTTCCGACGACGATCTGAAAAAATTGGCCGACAAGGCGAGGGCGAGAGGCTTGAGTATCGGATCGCTGGTCGCGCCGGTTTGGTCGAACACCGGCGGGGGGTCCGCCATGGGAGATGATGCGGCTCAACGGCGTTTTTTGAGTCAAGTCGAAAAGGCGTGCCGGATTGGCCGCAAGCTTCGTGAGATCGGAATCAGGAAAACAGGCGTGATTCGGATCGATTCGGCCTCTAGCGTAGTGGAATGGGCGAAGGATCCGGCCGCCAACACGCAGAGGATCGCAAATACTTTTCGTGAAGCATGCGCGATCGCCGACCACTACGGAGAGAAGCTCGCGGCGGAAGGCGAGATCTGCTGGGGAGGCATGCACAGTTGGCGGCGCATGGTTGAGTTACTCGAACTGGTTGGGCGCCCCGAGACTCTCGGTTTCCAGGCGGACATGGCGCATACGTTGCTCTACACGCTCGGTCATAACGCGCCGGAAGATCGTCTCTTACCGAAAGACTTCGACTGGAAGGACCGAAGTGTTCTGACCGAAGCGCTGGCAACCGCCGCGTCGGCCCTACGTCCCTGGACCATGGATTTCCATGTTGCGCAAAATGACGCAACTGTGAAGGGTTCCGGGCTCCATGACAAAACAGGACGCCACTGTCTGCCCGACGATCCGAACCGCAAATTAGACATTGTGACCCACGCTGGGCTCTGGATGCGGGATGATCGTGGGACCCTGCTGAAGAAGTTCCACCATATCTGCTGGGACGGATGCATGTTCCCGAACAGCGTTATGAAAGCGCCGGGGACCTGGAAAACGATTTTGGCGGCAATGATCGCTGTGCGAGATGCGCATGGCTGGACGGAATAGCTTCGTGCAAAAGGCGGAACGCCCGCTTCGGATTGGGCTGATTGGATGCGGATTTATGGGCCGCGCGCATTCAAACGCCTACAAGCGCGTCGCTGACTTCTTCGACCTCGAGTACCGTCCAGTTCTCGACACTATCTGCGCGCGCGATCGCACGAATGCCGAATCGTTTGCGCGCCAGTGGGGATTCGCATCCATTGAAACGGACTGGAGAGCGGTTGTCAAGCATCCGGCAATCGATGTGATCGACATTGCGAGTCCAAACGATACCCACGCAGAGATCGCGATTGCTGCGGCTCAAGCTGGAAAAATAGTCCTCTGTGAAAAGCCGCTCGCGCGCAGCTTGGCCGAAGCGGAACGGATGACGGAAGCTGTGGAGCGTTCCGGTGTGCGAAATATGGTTTGGTACAACTATCGCCGCGTGCCGGCGATCACCTTCGCCAAACAGCTTATTGACGAAGGAAGACTCGGGCGCCTCTTTCACTACCGCGCTAAATTTCTGCAAGACTGGACCATCGCACCCGATCTTCCGCAGGGCGGCCAATCTCTCTGGAGGCTGGATGCGAACGTTGCAGGAAGCGGAGTCACGGGCGATCTGCTGGCCCATTGCATCGATACGGCTCAATGGCTGATCGGGCCGATTCGCTGCGTTTCCGCAATGACGGAGACTTTTATTAAAGAGCGACGCCACCAGCAAACCGGCAAGGAGGAGCCCGTCCGGATCGACGATGCGAGCGCTTTCTTAGCCCGCTTCGAAAATGGATCGCTGGCGACTTTCGAGGCCACTCGTTACGCTCGCGGGCACAAAGCCCAGTACACGTTCGAGATCAACGGAGAGAATGCTTCGCTCGCTTGGGACCTGCACGATCTGCATCGCTTGCAATATTTCGATCATCGTGATGAAGGAAAACTGCGCGGATGGAGATCCATTCACGTGACCGACCGGGACCACCCCTATATGCAGCACTGGTGGGTGCCCGGTCTGCAGATCGGATACGAGCATACGTTCGTTCACCAGATCGCCGATTTTCTTCTGGCGCTGAGTCAGGAGACGCCTGCAAGCCCCAGCTTTCGAGACGCGCTGGCAACCGAGTACGTGATCTACGCAGTACTAGAGTCGGCGCGCTTGGGCAGTTGGCAAACCGTCGCGCGGACGGTTGCCTGAACCAAGCCGGATCAGCAGGGAAGCGAAACGCCAGGATAGCAGCGCCGGAAATTTTGCATGAGATAGCAGGCGAGATCGTGAGGAGAAAAGCTGCGGCCCTCCTCGAAAATGCCGACAATTTCACCGTCCAGATCGCGGGCGATGGGAATCTCGAACTCTTCTGCCGAAAACTTGAGGCCAGAATCCTGATCGCCGGTGATTATTCCACAGATCATCGGGCCCCACGATTGGAAACTGATACTCGCCTTGATTCTCGTTGCCGGATAGCCCGATTTCGTCAGTTGGATGTCAGCCCCGGAGAACCAGTTGATTAGCTCGTCCGAGCCGTAGCCGTGGCGGGATGCAGCGCTGTTGATTAACTCGACACGCTGCTTGAATTGGGAGACCAGTTCCTGCCAATATTCGTTGCCGTCTCGAAAAAGCGGTGCAGGCGCAACGATCGCAGCACTCATGGCCATCTCCTTCCGCGATCCAGCGATCGCCTAGCTAATTTAGGCTAGTGTAGCGCGTTTTAGGGGCGATGGGAATAAGCAGCATCGTCCAACAGAAATAGCGTGCGACCGGCCACCTGCTCCGGCCTAGCGCCCGCCTGCCGTTACCAATGCACCCAGCTCTTTGATGATGCTGGTCACGAAAGCTTTCGCGTCGCCGAAGAGCATCAGAGTCTTGTCCATGTAATACAGCTCGTTGTCTATGCCGGCAAATCCGGGGCTCATGCCCCGCTTTATCACCATGACCGTGCGCGCATCGGCGGCATTCAGGATGGGCATACCGGCAATGGGACTGGTTTTGTCGTTTCGGGCGGCCGGATTGACAACATCGTTCGCGCCGATGACGAGCGCTACATCGGTACGGGGAAACTCGGGATTAATATCATCCATTTCGAAAAGGCGATCATAGGGCACATCCGCTTCCGCCAGCAAGACGTTCATATGACCGGGCATGCGGCCGGCCACCGGATGGATCGCAAAACGAACCTCCACCCCGCGGCGGTCCAGCACATCGTGCAGTTCGCGGAGCTTATGCTGCGCTTGAGCGACCGCCATGCCATAGCCCGGAATAATAACAACACTGCGGGCGGCATCCAGAATCTCCGCCGCATCTTCCGGCGAGGCGGAGCGGACGGGCCGTTGGACAGTCTCCTTCTTGACAGTTTGGATAGTGCCGAACGCGCCGAACAGAACATTACTGAATGAACGGTTCATGGCGCGACACATGATAACCGCAAGAATGAATCCTGAGGAACCGTCGAGCGCGCCGGCGACAATCAGCAGCTTGTTATCGAGCGCGAAACCCATGGCGCTTGCCGATAAACCGGCGTATGAATTAAGGAGCGCGATCACGGTGGGCATGTCTGCTCCGCCAATCGGGATGATCAAAAGCACTCCAAAGACCAGGCACAAAACCATGAAGATGGGGTACAACCATTTCTGTTCCGGCGCGAAGATCAGCGTGATTCCTATGACAACGGCCAGACTGAAGATGCCCAGATTGACGATGTTTTGCCCGCGATAGGTAATGGGTCTGGTGGGCAAGCTTTCCTGCAATTTTCCGAAGGCCATCAAACTGGCGGTGAATGTCAGAAAGCCCAGTAAAGTTTCGATAACCAGCGCGCCCATTACAAACCCGTGCGGCGTTTGACGGTAGTACTCCGCTGTTCCAATCAGGGCTGAAGCAAGCGCACCGCAGGCATGTGAAAAAGCGGTCCGTTGCGGCACGGCCGTCATCGGCATGATGTAGGCGATGGGAACTCCGATCGCCGAACCGATGAAGAATGCGATCAGGATCCATTCGTAGTTCACTACTTCATGGCGCAGCAGCGTTCCGACAACAGCCAGCAGCATGCCGATTTCACCGACAATTACGCCACGGCGCGCCGTAACCGGCGAGTTCATCCATTTGATCGCAAGAATGAAACTCGCCGCGGCCAGGATGTATAGAGCGGGGAAGATGGTCTCGATCACTGCTTATCTCCCCGTTTCTTAAACATTTTGAGCATGCGGTCCGTGATCAGGTATCCGCTGACGACGTTGGTGGTCGCGGCCACCACGGCGACAAAGCCGAGCACTTTCGAGAGCAGCGTTGCGTTCTTTTCACCGGTGATGAGAATCGCGCCGACCACCGCAATGGCGGAGATCGCGTTAGTCAGTGACATGAGAGGTGTATGCAACAGCGGTGAAACACGGCGGATGAGCTCGAAACCGAGAAACGCTGCCAGCATGAATACCCAAATCGCGATTTCGTACTTGCTCATGCGGTCACCGGCCTTTCCGCGCCATGAGACGCGCCTATTAGCTCCGTCAGACGCGCGTGAACGACCTTGCCCTCATGCGTGACCAGCGTTTCGCGAATGATCTCGTCATCCCGATTGACGGCGAGCTCTCCGCTGATAGCCAGCAGCTTGAGAAAGGCGCTGATGTTTGATGAGAGCATCTGGCTGGCGTGATAAGGGATCATGGAGGGCACGTTCACGGGGCCGATCACGGCCACGCCGTTCTGCACCACAGTTTCGCCCGGGCGCGTGACCTCGCAATTGCCGCCACGCTCCGCTGCGATGTCGACAATTACTGAACCGTTACACATGGCCTGGACCATTTCCGCGGTAATCAGGATAGGTGCTTTCCGGCCAGGCACGGCCGCGGTGGTGATGACGACATCCTGCTCGCGCAGAACTTCGGTCATCAACTCGCGCTGGCGTCGATAGAATGCCTCATCCATTGCTTTCGCGTAGCCGCCTTTGTCTTCGGAAGTTTTCGAATCCACATCCAAAACGATGAACTTCGCGCCCACGCTCTCCACTTGTTCCTTAACAGCCGGGCGTACGTCGTAGGCGCTCACAACAGCTCCCAGCCGCTTCGCGGTGGCGATGGCCTGCAGACCGGCGACTCCGGCGCCCAGGACAAAAGCTTTGGCGGGTGTGACCGTCCCGGCCGCGGTCATCAACATGGGGAACATCTTCGGAAGATGAGTGGCCGCAATCAGCACGGCCCGATAACCCGAGATGGTGGCCATCGAAGATAGCGCATCCATGGCCTGCGCACGCGTGATTCGCGGCATCAATTCTAGTGCGAAGAACGAAATGCCGGTTTCCGCGAGATCGGAGGCCTCCTTCAACGCGGTAAGCGGCTCGCCGAAGCCGACTGCAAGTTGGCCCGGTCGAAACAGTTCTAAATCCTCACGACCGGCTTCGGGGTTCGCGCCGAGCGATCGAACTTGAGCGACGATGCCCGCCTCGCGGAATACATCGGAGCGGCTCGCCAAACGCGCCCCGCGAGCAAGATAGAGCTCATCGGCGAAGCCAGCCTCTGCGCCCGCCGAGTATTCGAGTAGAACCTCAATTCCCGACTTGCGTAAGGACTCACACTGCCGCGGTGCGATCGCGACGCGGCGTTCTCCGGGGAACGTCTCGCGCGGAACTCCAACAATGGTGGGCAAACGGCCTCCTGCGCTTCAGTTTGATGATTATCTATTCCGACGGAAAAGCGCAAGCATGAGTTACTTTTGAGCCGTGTATAATACTTCCCAATAAGCAAGTTTGGCCCCCAAGTAGCTGGCCACGGGCGTGCGTGAAACCTACTGACGTTCAAAATCCGAATTATTTCCATAAAGTAGTGGATTGCCAGTGGGCATGTCCGGCGCACACAAACGTTCCCGAGTACATCCGGCTCATCGCACAAGGCAGATACACCGATGCCTACATGCTCAACCGGGAATCGAATGTGTTTCCCGCGATCCTGGGCCGAACCTGTGACCGTCCGTGTGAGCCTGCCTGCCGGCGAGGCCGCCTGGACGGAAAACCAGTCGCGATCTGCCGCCTGAAGCGCGTTGCCGCCGATCTTCGCGGAGATATCGGCGATTTACTTCCCAAAATTCCCAGCCAGAAAAATGGCAAACGCATAGCGTGCATCGGCGCGGGGCCGGCCTCTCTGACAGTTGCCAACGATCTGCTGCCGCTCGGCTATCAGGTGACGATCTTTGAGAAACAGGACAAACCGGGCGGCCTCATGCGCTCGAATATTCCCGCGTTCCGGTTGCCGGACGCGGTCCTGACGGAAGAGATCGACATCATCGTCAACATGGGCGCGGAGATCCGTTACAACTCGCCGATCGATAGTATGAACGCGCTCCTCAGGCAGGGCTTCGATGCGGTCTTCGTGGGTAGCGGCGCGCCGCGAGGAAAGGATCTCGACGTTCCCGGACGCCACGACACGGATCGAATTCACATTGGGATCGACTGGCTGGAATCGGTTGCCTTCGGGCATATCGATTCCATCGGGGAGCGGGTGCTGATCATCGGAGTCGGGAACACGGCGATGGATTGCTGCCGGTCTTCGCGAAGACTTGGCGGCAAGCAGATTCAGGTGATGGCAAGGCGCCCACGGCCGTTCTTCAAAGCCTCCGCCTGGGAGCTGGACGACGCCGAAGAGGAAGGTGTGGACATTGTTGTCAATCACGCCCCGAAGCAGTTCGTTATCGAAGGCGGAAAGCTGCGGGGCATGATGTTCGAGCGGCTGGAGTGGGACCAGGACGCGAAGCGCTCACGAGTTACGGAGGAAATTTTCCTCCCGGCTGACGACGTCATTCTGGCGATCGGACAAGAGAACGCATTCCCCTGGATCGAACGTGACGCCGGGATTGAGTTCGGAAAGTGGGACATGCCGGCAGTGGATGAAATGACTATGCAGTCGACCCGGCCAGGTGTTTTCTTCGGCGGCGATTCGGCGTTCGGGCCCAAGAACATCATCTGGGCGGTAGAGCATGGCCATCAGGCTGCTATCTCGATTCACAACCATTGCGAAAATGTTCCGGTGACGGACCGCCCGCCACAAGGCACGAACCTGATCAGCCAGAAAATGGGCATCAGCGAGTGGAGCTATCACAACGATTACAATCCCGTGCCGCGTCAAAAGATGAAGCACGTGGATCTGGTACAGCGGTTCGAGAAGCTGAATATCGAAGTGGAACTGGGATTCAGCGCCGAACAGACCGCGCGCGAGGTGGAGCGTTGCCTCAATTGCGATATCGAAACCGTTTTCAATGCCCCGCGATGTATTGAATGCGACGCCTGCATTGATGTCTGCCCGGTACAGTGCCTTACTATCGCGCGGAATGCCGAGGAATTGGATCTGCGAACGCGCCTCTCCGCGCCAGCTCTGAATCTGGATCAGGCTCTGTACGCGTCCGACCCGCTTCCTCATACCGGGCGGTTAATGATGAAGGACGAAGATGTTTGTGTCCACTGCGGCCTATGCGCCGAGCGCTGTCCCACGGCGGCCTGGGACATGCAGAAGTTTGAAATTCTAATTCCATACGCAGGTGCAAAGGCATGCAGCAGCAGTTGCGTACCGGCATAAACGATTTCGCTCTCAAGTTAGCCAACGTAAACGGAACGGGTTCTGCCAGTGCCAATGGGCTTCTGATGCAGGCCATCTTCCGGATGGGCATTCCCGTTTCCGGCAAGAATCTATTTCCCTCAAACATTCAAGGGCTTCCCACCTGGTACGAGATTCGCGTCAACAAGAACGGACACACGGCCCGAGCGCTGGACTACGACCTGATGGTCGCAATGAATGCGCAGACTTACGCCCGCGATGTCCGCGAGGTTCGTTCGGGCGGGTATCTTCTCTATGACTCAAGCTGGCCGCTGGACCCTTCGCTCTACCGCGAGGACGTACATTTCCTGCCCGTTCCGTTCGCGCGAATGTGCAACGAACGCTTTGGCGATCCACGCCAGCGAATCCTGATGAAGAACATCGCCTATGCGGGATCTCTTGTTGCCGCTCTCGATATAGACATGCCGATTATCGAGAATCTGCTGCAGGAAACGTTCGCCGGTAAGGCGGCTCTCCGCGAATCGAATCGGCAAGCTCTGCATGTTGGCTACGACTACGCGAAAGAGCACTTCGATTGTCCGCTTCCGTTTCGCCTGGAAAAGATGGAGGCCAATGCGGACAAGATCCTGATCGATGGGAACACGGCCACGGCGCTCGGCTGCCTGTATGCGGGCGCAACCGTTGCCGCCTGGTATCCCATTACTCCGGCGACCTCTGTGATGGACGCCTTCCGGATGTTCTGCGACAAATACCGCCGCGATCCGGAGACAGGCCGCAATAATTATCTAATCCTGCAAGCCGAGGATGAGCTGGCCGCGATCGGAATGGTAATCGGGGCGTGCTGGAATGGCGCTCGCGCATTCACGTCTACCTCCGGACCGGGGATCTCGCTCATGAATGAGCTGCTGGGGCTGGCCTATTATTCGGAGATTCCGGCGGTGGTGATCGATGTGCAGCGCGTCGGTCCTTCGACCGGAATGCCGACACGAACACAACAGGGGGATTTGATCGAGTGCGCGTACGCATCGCACGGCGACACCAAACATATCCTGCTGTTTCCCTCGAATCCCGCGGAGTGCTTCGAGTTTGCCGTTGAGTCATTCGATTTAGCCGAACGCTTCCAGACGCCGGTCATCATGCTTTCAGACCTCGATATCGGAATGAACGATTGGGTTGTGCCGCGCCTCGCATGGGACGACTCTTACCGGCCCGACCGCGGCCGCGTCCTTTCCGAAGAAGATCTCAAAGTTGTCCCAAAATTTCGCCGTTATACCGACGAGGATCAATTTTATGTTCCGCCCCGAACTTTACCGGGCGTCCACGAGAATGGAGCTTATGTAACGCGCGGCTCCGGGCACAACAAGTTTGGCGGATACACGGAAATTCCGGCGGAGTATCAGGAAGTGGTGGACCGTCTGGCCCGGAAACAAAAGGCCGCGGTCGAATTTGTCCCTCAGCCTAAGGTTCAAAATTCCTCCGGCGCGCAGTTCGGCATCATCGCCATCGGCGGTTGCGATCCGGCTGTACGAGAAGCAGTCGATCTGCTCGCGGACGGCGGCATCCAGGCGGATTATATGCGCATCCGCGGCTTCCCGTTTCACGAAAGCGTCGAAAGATTTCTCTATGATCACGACTTCTGCTTCATTGTCGAGCAGAATCGGGATGCCCAGCTCCGGTCGCTGCTGACGCTTGAAACCTGTGTGCCAAAAAACCGGTTGCGATCCGTGCTTGTCTACGGAGGGTTCCCGTTGAGCGCCCGTCATGTGGTCGAGCAAATCACGAGCCAGTTGGAGGTCTCACATGCCGTCCATAGTTAAGCCCGTTGCCACGCATCCGAGTCTGCAGCGCAATGAACTCGGACTGACTATTCGCGATTACGAGGGATCTATGTCCACTCTGTGCGCGGGCTGCGGACACGATTCCATCACCGCAGCGATTGTGCGCGCGCTGTGGGAAGTCTCCATGCCACCGCATATGCTTGCCAAGATGAGCGGCATCGGCTGTTCCTCCAAGACGCCGGCCTATTTTGTTAACGGCGCGCACGGGTTCAACTCCGCGCACGGCCGAATGCCGGCGATCACGACCGGCGCGAACGCGGCCAACCGCGATGTTACATACGTTGGAGTCTCAGGCGACGGGGACTCGCTTTCGATTGGTATCGGCCACATGTGCCACGCCATTCGGCGAAACGTGCGGATGGTCTACATTATCGAGAACAATGGCGTCTATGGGTTGACCAAAGGCCAGTTCTCTGCTTCTGCGGATGTCGGCTCCAAGAGCAAGCGAGGAGAGCCGAATCAAATTCTGCCGATCGATCCGGTTATGCTGGCCCTCAGCATAGGTGCGACCTTTGTAGCGCGCAGCTTCTCCGGTGACAAGGAACAGCTGGTACCCATCCTGAAGGCTGCGCTCGCGCATCGCGGTCTGTCGCTGCTTGATGTGATCTCGCCTTGTGTCACCTTCAATGACCATTCAGGCTCTACGAAAAGTTATCTGCACACCCGCAAGCATGCGATGAGAGCGACCGAGGCGGATTTTGTTCCTCCCGCGTCCGAGATCCTTGCGAATATCGCCCAGAACGGCGTCACGACTGTCACCATGCATGACGGCAGCCTGGTCCATTTCCGATCTGTTCCGGAGAGCTATGACCCCACGGATCGAGCCAAAGTGACGGCTTATCTCCTCGACCGCCAGAAAAAGCACGAGATCGTTACTGGTTTGCTTTTTGTAGACGAATCGGTGCCCGATGTGCATGAGACGAACAACACTTCCGAAGTGCCGCTGTCTCGCCTCCCTTTCGAAAAACTCTGTCCTGGAGCCGCAGTGCTGGACCGCCTACAGGAAGATTTCCGGTAAAGCACAATAGCTGTTGACATCTTCCGACATGCAGTGCTAAATTCCAGTGCTCGGCGCGGCCTGGTTAGTCACGTTGTTGCTGCGGAAAAAATCGGCAGCGGTTCGTCACGCTGCCTGGACTCGGAATGGAATGCGGATCGCCGGCAGGATTTTGGGGTCAAGACAGCGGGCAAAGACAAAATGCGAAGCTTCAGTGAACTTCTTTGTTTTGATGG
>CAVXKZ010000002.1:0-174280 GCA_963762495.1 uncultured Acidobacteriaceae bacterium | reverse complement strand
CAATCGGTCGGAGTGATTCTGTCAGGGTCGACGCGGCGGGTTGTCCCGCTCCAGCGCGGCCGAGCTTAGCTGACGGTTTTTCAAACCCGGCTAATTGCCTGTACTAGCGCGAAGCTGAATCCAACCGTTCAACTTGATACGCTAGGTTCGCCACGAGCGAGTGCCGGTGTTCAGAGGTTGAATTGAGGAGAGTAAAGAAATTTGGAGAGGTCGCGCCCACACGTGGCGCGCTGTTGGGCTGTATTGCTGTTTTAGTGTGCGCTCAGATGGGAGCCCAAGCTGTCACTGAGGGTAAATGGACGACATTTACACTTCCAGATCCGCTTGTCCTGGTTTCCACGAATCCTCTAGATCCGCGTGTTGTGCTGCACGATGCGCAACTGATGTGTGGGCCACCAGGGTATCATCCGAATTCTAACTTGCTGAGCTTTCGGGCCAATGTAGACGGTCAGGACGAAAGCCCAGAGTGGGAGATCCTTTCACTGCGAGCGACGCTGATACTTGATGGTGGGACACAAGTAAGCTTTCCGGTCTCACCCATAGACCCCACTTCTGACGACGTTCAACAGGTTTTAGGAAGGCTAGATCCGCTGCCAACAGCTTTCACCGTTGATCGCGTGGTTGCATACAGCATAGAAGCCACGAGCGGATTCGCGTGGATAAACAAGAAGGTTCGTTCTTACAAAGGCTTTGTCGCCGCAGATGTCGGCTGCTATCGGGATCTGATCCGTGACTTGGCCGAAGAAGGGGTTGCGGCCCGGAAAGCACTGCTGGATCTCGTATCGGTCGGGTGCGCCGAAGTCCTTGACAAGCCAAAGGAAATCATCGCGGAAAAGGACTTCGGAGGCAATGGAGCAGTGGTAACTCTTGGGCCTCATCGAGATGATCCCTCAACCGAGCCAACAATCGGCATCATTCCCCGGCGATTTATCGAGCTGCAGGATCTGACCGTATCGCGAACCCTGAAAGCAAAGCCTGTTTTTTCAGTAACCGTCCGAAACGGCAACTAATCGCGGACACGAGGGTTGAAGACCCGATCACTCTTCGGGCAGGTGACCGCTGCGGAGCGGTACGGTCAATCCAACTAAGCCGGGTGCCAACATTCACATCCAGCGGCGCTGAACTCGGCTTGTTTGAGCTCGCTGAGGTTTATCCGCTATATAGACAAAAGCGTGATGCTGTCGAGCGGGTTTGCCGTAATTTGAGGTTTATAGGCTATTTTTGGGTAATCCGCCATGTTCCCTCGGAGGCGCCAAGCTGTTGAAAAACTTGGTAGCGCTAACGGGAATCGAACCCGTATTTAAGCCTTGAGAGGGCTCCGTCCTAACCGTTAGACGATAGCGCCACTGGTGAACTCGTGTCCTGGGAGCAGCCAAACCTTACAGCCGCAGGCATTCACAAGTATAACCAGCGTGATGTCTACTCTATTCGCCGCGCTGCTTCTGATGGCCCGGATGCACTGGATGCGGATGGCGAAACTGCGGAATCGGTGAAAGCCCCGAACGCCCTGGAATCAACGCCTCGTTAATGAAGTTTTGAACCGTCAACGTTCGAAGCGGATCTTTCACAACGTGTGAACCGATAGCCCTCATCGCTTCCTGGCTCGTCTGAATAGAGCCGTTGGCGTGCGCGGCCGCAGTTATCCCAGCCCCGGCATGCTGCCCTTTGTTCGCCACAAGAGGGCTTGCCCGAAATATCCCGGCGCCTACGGCCGTTCTCGTACCCAGGCTGCCCGGCGAGAGCAAATGGACGGCGATCGGATCTTGCATGCTATGCACGCCCACCGGAATGCTCGGATGCTTAAATTTATTAGCCGTCTGAGTTTGCGCGTTGCACCTTCCTACTTGGTTGCCCTCGTAATCCACAAGCGTCAGTAACTTGGCATGGCTGTTGTAATAAACGTTTGACATTTTTCGATCCTCCTGAGGGCCAGCTTCTTTTTCTACCCTCACCTGTTAACGCGGAGGATTGTCAAAAACGGGATCAAATCGTCTTGGGCGAAAAATTACGAGCGCTTAGATCACCAGCCAGTTCGATCCAGCTCGTGATCCGCGGACTCAATTCTTTTGTGAAATTCGATTGCGGGTTACAACGCCGCGGGCATGGTCAGCCGCGATTTCGCCAGCGCTTTGCCGATCAGCGTAATGGCTTCCGGCTCGCTCACTGACCGCGCCACGGAAGTCTCCAGAATCAGCATGCTGCGAGCGCGTTCCAACATTTTCTTTTCCCGGAAGGACAGCGGCTTGGCGGACTGAATGATCAGAAGAGCCTTGAAAACCTCTGCAATCTCCAGTAGGCTACCGCCCTTCATTCTGTCCGAATTCTCTTTGAAGCGGTCCTTCCAGTCCTGTGCGCAGCAGGGATGCCCGGCTGCCAAATAAGTCAGCACCCGGTTGATCTCGCTACATTTCGTGACTTTACGCAGCCCTAAATCGCCTACATGCGAAAAGGGCACCATCACAGTCAAGCTATTGGGGACCAGACGAAGCAGGTAAAAGCGTTCCTGCTGAGCGCCGAATGAACGCAAACTGATGTTCTCTACGGTGCCTACCCCGTGATTCGGGTACACCACTTTTTCGCCGACCTGGAAGGTCATTCGCGGACCTCTTTCCTGGATCTGAATGTCAGTTGAGTCTTAACAGCCCAAAGGAATCTTAAACCTGGATTAAGCCCGCGTCAAGAAGAAAAAACAGATTACACACCTTTGGAGGTGGTGTACGGGTTCAGACCCCTAAGTTTCTGAATTTGCGACCAAATTGAGCGGCATTCACTCAAGCAAGGTGCTACTTTCAGTCTGAAGTATTCAGCCGCCGCTCACACGATACTTTCAGGCGCTTTCGGAACTTTTTACAAAATGTTCGCCGACCAGTTTTCCAGAATCGACTTCACTTTCTGGCAGAACTGGTCTGCCAGCGCGCCGTCGATCAGGCGGTGATCGAAGGTGAGCGCCAGATGCGCTTGCGAGCGAATGGCTATGGCATCACCATCGACCACGGCGGGCACTTTCTCCACCGCGCCAATACCCAAAATAGCCACCTGGGGCTGGTTGATTACCGGAGTCCCGAAAATGCTTCCGAAGCTCCCGAAGTTAGTGATCGAAAACGTGCCGCCTTGAACTTCATCCGGCTTGAGTTGCCGGGATCGGGCGCGCGTGGCGAGATCGACAATGGCTCGCTGCAAGCCGGCGACATTCTTTTCATCGGCGTTCCGAATGACCGGGACAATCAGACCGGCTTCCAAAGCAACGGCGATTCCGATATTGATATCGCGGTAGTACACGATGTTCTTGCCGTCAATGGAAGCGTTGAAAATCGGGAAGCCGCGGAGCGCCTCGGCACTTGCCGCTGTTACAAACGGCAGAAAAGTCAGCGAGAAGCCATTGCGCGCCTGGAACTCCGCTTTAGACTTGTCGCGCAGCTTTGCGATCTTCGTCATATCGACGCGATGCACCGTGGTGACATGCGCCGAGGTACGCTTGCTCATCACCATGTGCTCGGCGATCTTCTGCCGCATCACAGACATTGGTTCGGTACGCACCTTCGCCGATTCGGCCAGCGGCAGCGGAGCGGGAGGTTGCTGTCCAGGCGCTTGCTGCTGCGGAGCCGAAGGCGCGGCTGGTTGAGCGGATGCCGCGGAATACGTTCGGGCGGCCTGCGAAGACATGTACGTCTCAACGTCCTGCTTGCTGATTCGTCCGCCGGCTCCCGTCCCCTTCACCTGCGACAAATCGATGTTGTACTCGCGCGCCATCCTCCGCACCAGTGGAGATAACGGCCCTTTCTCCTCGCCATCCGCCTGCGGACTGGGCGCCGGTGGCGGCGGAGCTTGCTGCTGTGGCGATGGTTCAAAGGGATAGGGCCCGGCGGAAGCAGGTTGCGCTCGGGGGTGGCGGAGCTGGGGCCGTGGCCGGTGGCGCCTGAGGCGGAGTCGAGGTCCGCGCTTCTGGCGCAGCGGCCGATGGTCCCACGTCTACCTTCGGAGGCGTGGAGGTCGTCGATTTCGATTCCTCCGCTTCCTGAGGGGGTGCCGAAGCGGGCGCCGCACTCTGCCCTGAAGTGGCCCCGTCGCCGATTCGAGCGACTACCGTGTTGATGGAAACCGTGGCGCCTTCCTGCACCAGCACTTCGCTCAACACGCCCGCCGAGGGCGACGGTATCTCCGTATCCACTTTGTCTGTCGATATCTCGAACAGCGGCTCATCCCGTTCCACCTTCTCGCCCGGCTTTTTCAGCCAGCGCGTGAGCGTGCCTTCCACAATGCTTTCACCCATCTGGGGCATGACTACGTCAATCATTGAATCTCCTGCAAAGCTGGTTGCGCCATCGCCAATTCATAGTCGAACACGTTCGCGAAAGAGGTCGCGATGGCTTGCATGACCTCCCCGCGGCTGGCCGCGCAACCCAGGCTTCGCAGCGAACAAACCGGTTTCGTCAGACCGCACGGAACAATGTATTGGAAATAGCTCAAATCGGTTTCCAGGTTCAGCGCGAACCCATGCGACGTAATCCACCGGCTGATATGTATTCCGATGGCCGCGATCTTCGAACCCTGTACCCAGACGCCTTCGTATCCCCGCTGCGGAACCCGCCCGGCCACGATTCCAAAGCAGGCCAGCGCATCCATCAGCGCCTGCTCCACGCCGCTGAAATAGGCATGTACGTCGCGTTTCCACTCGCGGAGATCGAGAATGGGGTAACCCACTATCTGGCCCGGACCATGATATGTCACGTCCCCGCCCCGGTCCGTTTCG
Organism: uncultured Acidobacteriaceae bacterium; assembly: GCA_963762495.1. Classification (GTDB taxonomy): domain Bacteria; phylum Acidobacteriota; class Terriglobia; order Bryobacterales; family Bryobacteraceae; genus Bog-105. The sequence goes on along the minus strand of CAVXKZ010000002.1, from coordinate 169,530 downwards.
TGATACTCGATTCCCGTACGCGCCAGGATCTCTTCGCTTGCGAGTACGTGCCCCTGTTTTCCGTTGCGGCCCATGGTGACAACGTGGGGATGCTCCACAAACAGCAGCGTGTCGGTTCCCTGCCCGAGTTTTCGCTGTTCCACCAGCCGCTGCTGCGCCTGCAGCGCATCGGCGTAGCGCATGCGCCCCAGATCCTCCACCGCCAGCGGTCTCGTCATCTAAATATTGATCGCCAGGCCGTATACATTGTTGAAGGCTTCGCCCAGCGCTTCATGCAGCGTCGGATGCGCATGGATCGTGGTCATCATGCTGTCCACCGTTGCTTCCGCCTCCATCGCGGTAACCGCTTCAGCGATTAGCTCAAACGCTTCCGGTCCGATGATGTGCACGCCCAGAATCTCGCCCATGGTTTCTTCCGCGATCACCTTGACGAACCCTTCATGTTTGTCCAGAATGGTCGCCTTGCTGTTTCCTACAAACGGGAATTTGCCGACTTTCACTTTGAAATCCTTGCGCTCGCGCCTGCGCCTCCGTTAAGCCCACGCTGCCAATACCCGGATCGGTATAAGTGCAGCCCGGAATCCGGTTCCGGTTGATCGGCTGCACCGGTTTCCCGGCGATGTGCCCGACTGCCACCATGCCTTCCGCCGTCGCTACATGAGCCAGTTGCGGAGTTCCCGCCACGACATCGCCAATCGCATATAAGCCCGGCTCTCCCGTTCGCTGCGCCCCATCCACCTTTACGAAGCCGCGATCGAGTTGCGCCTTCGTGTTCTCCAGGCCCAGGTTCTCGGTATTCGGCTTGCGGCCCACCGCCACCAGCAGCGTGTCGAACTCCATCTCCTCTTTATTGCCGTTCGCCAGCGTCACGCTGACACTCACGCTGTTCGCGTTCTTGCGGATGTTTTCCGCTTTCGCGCCAGTCTCCGTGCGAATCCCGCTTTTCTTGAAGTGCTTATCAAGTTCTTTCGAGATTTCCTCGTCTTCCACCGGTACCAGCCGCGGCAGCATCTCGAGCACCGTCACCTTCGATCCGAACCGGTTGAAGATCGACGCGAATTCCACGCCGACCGCCCCCGCCCCGATGATGCCAATTGTTTTCGGCACCTGCTGCAGATCGAGTATTTCGATGTTCGTGAGAATCAGCTTCGGATCGGGCTGTAAACCGGGCAGCATCCGCGCTTCAGAGCCTGTCGCCAGAATGATGTTCTTCGCCTCGATGGTTTGCGCGCCCTTATCGCCTGTTACCTCGATGCGGCCGCCGCCCAGCAGACGAGCCTGTCCCTTGATCACGTCCACTTTGTTCTTGCGCATCAGGAACTCGATGCCTTTTGAGTGCTTGCTGACGATCTTGTTCTTGCGGTCGAGTACCTGGCCGTAATTCAATTGAGGATCTTTGCAGGCGATACCCTGCGCCTCGGGATGCTTGAAGTAGTCCCAAACGTCCGCCGTCTGGAGAAGGGCTTTCGTCGGTATGCAGCCGACCAGCAAACACGTCCCGCCCAGCCGCGGTTGCCGCTCGATGAGGGCCGTTTTGAGGCCATATTGGCCAGCTCTCACCGCGGCGGAATATCCACCTGGGCCGCTGCCGATAACCACTGCATCATATGCCATTTTCGCTTCGATTTTAGCAGTCGGCCTTATTTTTCAGGGGTTTCAGCGCAATAGCTTCCCCGTGTTGCAAGCTGATAGGGCATGCCGGAACTGCCGGATATCGCCGCCTACATCAGCGCGCTTGAACCGCGCATCATCGGTCAGCCGCTCCAGCGCGTGCGGTTGCCAAGCGTCTTTCTGTTGCGAACCGCCCAACCGCCAGTCACGAAGGTGGAAGGTTGCACAGCGCGCGAAGTGCGGCGCATCGGCAAACGTATCGCGATTGGAGTAGAGAACGATCTTTGGCTCGTGCTTCACTTGATGATCGCCGGCAGGCTTCACTGGCGCCCGCGCGAGGCAAAGCTGGCGGGCCGCAATAATTTGGCAGCCTTCGACTTTCCCAACGGTTCTCTGGTGCTCACCGAAGCTGGCACAAAGCGTCGCGCATCCTTGCACATTGTCAGTGGCGAGGAAGGTCTGCGTTCCATGGACCCCGGAGGAATCGATATCTTCACCAGCGATCTCAATTCATTCCGCGCCGCACTCACGCTCGAAAACCGGACGCTCAAAAGGGCTCTAACCGACCCGCGCATAGTGAGCGGCATCGGCAACACGTATTCGGATGAGATTCTGCACGCGGCGCAACTGTCTCCCATCACGCTCACTCACAAACTGCAAGCCGATGAATGGGAAAGGCTGTTCGCCGCGACGCGTCACACGCTTGAAGTCTGGGTGAATCGCCTGCGTGCGGAGGCGGATGCTAAATTTCCCGAAAAGGTAACCGCCTTCCGCAAAGATATGGCAGTTCACGGACGCTATGGAGAGCCTTGCCCCCGTTGCGGAGAAAAGATCCAGCGAATTCGCTACGCCGACAACGAAACGAACTACTGTGCCCGATGCCAGACAGGTGGAAAAGTTCTCGCGGATCGGAGCCTGTCTCGGCTCTTACGCTCCGACTGGCCGCGCACTCTGGAAGAACTCGAAGCTCTCAAACGCCGCTAGAGACCGGGAACTATGCTGGAATAAATTTCCGATCGGTCGGGCACTCTTCGTCGGCACTTTTCCGATGATGAATAGGATGAAGAAGAGCTTTGTGGCACCCGCGGGATTCGCCTGGAGAGACTAAGATATGCGAAAAGGGTTTACGAGAAAACCGCAAGGTGACGAACCCGCGATCCAAAGCAAGAACTACATAACGCCGAGCGGCCTGCAGCGCCTCAAAGATGAGCACCGGTTTCTGCTCACCAGGGAACGCCCGGCCGTGACGGAGGTGGTGGCATGGGCTGCGAGCAACGGCGATCGCAGTGAAAACGCCGACTATCAGTACGGCAAGCGGCGCCTGCGCCAGATCGATGGGCGGATTCGCTTTCTCACGAAGCAAATCGAATCCGCGGAAGTAGTTGACCCGGGAACTCCGCGAGCGGGGCAGGCGGCGACGATGGCATTCTTCGGAGCGACGGTGCGCTATGCCAATGCTGCGGGAACGGAGCGAGTGGTGAGCATCGTAGGCACCGACGAGGTCGATCTCAACCGCAACCACATCAGTTGGGTGTCGCCTCTGGGACGCGCGTTGATAAAGTCGAGAGCGGGCGATCGCGTAGTTCTCGAAGCTCCGAGCGGCACAGAATACCTGACCGTGCTGGAAGTGTGTTACGAGCGCATTTCGGTGGAACCGTTCCGTGAACCACCTGGAGCCGAGTCCTCGGCAAAGGGACTCCCTCGCCGACGCCAATCCACCTGACGAAGATTAGCGAAGCGGCACATGAACATGCAAGGCCACGAGTAAGGACAAATTGGTGAGCCGACTCTAGGGCTATTCGTTCCGCCATTGTTCGATCCCAGTCAGGATTGCTCGCCAAAACGGCGCATGTGTAGATCTACCCTTCGCGACTACCGCGGATTTATCGAGTAACACGACTTCTGTCCCGGATGGCGGACCGTACGGACACGATTGCAAAAACTACGACCGCCAAAGAATGAGGTCCTTGTTAAACGAATCACTTCTTGGCACAATCGACTAAATGCCAATACTTCGCCGGATTGCGCCCGAGCTTCCAGTCTTGGATCTTTCAAAATCCCTTGACTACTACGAGCGAAAGTTAGGGTTCCGAACCGTGATGGCAATGCCTGAAGGAGACTACGCGATAGTCGAACGGGATGGAGTTGCGATTCATTTGTTTGCTGCCTGCCCACGTAATGGCCCGGGATCAATTCATGTGTTTACTGAAGGACTTGACGAGTTATACAGCGAGTTCGAAACGGCAGGCGCGCAGATCAAACAGAGAATCGTCCGGAAGCCTTGGGGTAATCGAGACTTTCGCGTTCTTGATGATTTCGGGAACGAGATAAAGTTTACAGAAGCCAACAAAGATTGACCTTTGCACTCGTTGGCGAATGACGGGCCAGACGGAAGTTGGCCACCAATCGAACGGCAGATAACTCCGCCCTGACGGCCCCAGTGTTTACGAATCGTTTACGAATCGTTTCCGACCGGTCGCCGATCCGGTACTTGGGAACTCCCGCCGGGACACCACCGCCCCAGAGAGCTGAAAGATCATCCATGCTCTCCGTAACATCAACTCTCATCAATCGCAGCGCATTCCACAAATCACCACCCCGGTAGCGGTATCGTGGTCTTAGCCACATCTCCGAGGAGAAACTATGTCAGATACTCTCGAGAATCCCGCCCGCCGCAGCTTCCTGAAAGCGGGCGCAATCGCCGCCGCCGGGATAACGACTGCCGCCTCGGCCAAGAAAGTTTTGGGCGCAAATGATCGCGTCCGTGTAGCCGTCATCGGTGTGCGCGGGCGCGGCTGGGATCACGTCAAAGGGTACCAGCCGATTCCGGGAGTCGAGATCGCCTACTTCTGCGATGTCGACGAGAACGTTTTGAATAAACGGCTTGCCGATGCCGATAAAATGGGCATCCCGAAGCCGCAAACCTACGTCGATGTTCGCAAGCTTCTGGAAGACAAAAATGTGGACGCGGTCTCTATCGCGACTCCGAATCACTGGCACTCTCTCATTGGGATCTGGGCCGCGCAGGCGGGCAAAGATATCTACATCGAGAAACCCTGCTCTCACAATTGGTGGGAAGGCCGCCAGCTTGTCAAAGCAGTCGACAAATACAAAGTGATCTGCGAGCACGGCAGCCAGTGCCGCTCCAGCGCCGCCATTCTCGAAGCCATGGACCACATGCGCTCCGGTCTCATCGGCGACGTCTACATGGCCCGCGGGCTCTGCTACAAATGGCGCGACACCATCGGTCACGCACCTGTCGAACCCGTTCCCGCCGGAGTGAATTACGATCTTTGGACCGGTCCCGCGCCCATGAAGCCATTTACCAAGAATCGGTTTCATTACAACTGGCATTGGATCTGGGACACCGGCAACGGCGATCTCGGAAATCAGGGCATTCATGAACTCGATCTCGCCCGCTGGGGCTTAGGAGTCGAATTACCTCACAAGATCACGGCCATTGGCGGACATTTCATGTTCGATGACGACCAGCAGACGCCGAACGTTCTCACTGTCGCCTACGAGTTCCGAAGCCCCGAGGCGAAAGCCAAGATGATGAATTTCGAAGTGCGCGGCTGGATGACGAATCACGAAGCGGGAATCGGTACTCGCGAATTCGGAGAGAGCGATGTGCCCGCGGCCGGTCTGACCGGTTCCCAGAAAGCCTCTAAGACCTTAGGCCCCGTAAGCGGCAAACCGTCTACCATTGGCAATCTGTACTACGGTTCCAAAGGATATCTGGCAGTTTCGAACTACGGCGCATACAAATCGTTTTTGGGTCCGGAAGACGAGCCCGGCCCGCAAAAGACCGAGCGCCTTGGCAATGAGCACTTCGTTAATTTCATCGACTGCGTGCGCAGCCGCAACGCGGCCAACCTGCACGCCCCCATTCGCGAAGGGTATCTCTCGACCACCTTGGTTCACCTGGCGAATGCGTCTTATCGTCTCGGCCGGACCATCCACTTCGATCCCGAAACCGAGACCGTCGTAAACGATCACGAAGCGACCGCTATGCTGAAGGGTACTTATCGCGCGCCGTTTGTTGTTCCCGAAAAGGTCTAGTGGCGTTTGCTGGCGCGGACGGTCGGCTTTTACCGTCTGCGGGCCGGCCTTGCCCGAAACGGCTCACTCCGCGACTACGTATCATTGAATAGAAGTATGCGTTGCCTTGCCTGCGCAGTACTCGTGTGTTTGCCGTTCGTTGCGAGTTCGGCCCAGAGCACTGCGGACGATTCTGCACCAAAAACCATCAAGAAACAGCCTCCGCCCGGCACTCTGCACTCCGTTACCGTCAAGGGCAACCAGCTCTACTCCGCCGCGGATATCTTCAAAGCCTCTGGCCTTCATATTGGCGAACGCGTCCGCCCCGAAAGCGTCGAGGAGGCCCGAAAGACGCTGCAGAATACCGAGCTTTTTAGCAATGTATCCGACGAGTACCGTTTCACCGGCGGACCCTCACCGCTCTATGACTTGACTTTTCAGGTGACCGAAATCCAGCAGGTCTTCCCCATGCGCTTTGAGCGCCTTGGCGCCGATCCCGATTCGATCCAGCGGTACCTTCGCACTCACGTCGAGCTCTATTCGGATAAGATCCCCGGAACCGAAGGCGTGCTCAATCGGTATACACGAGCCGTTCAGGAGTTTGTGGCGCAGGCGAATCCGAACCTCAAGATTAAAGCCGCGATTTCGAATGACGATCCCAGGCAGCTCACGGTTCTGTTCACGCCCGACGTTCCGGCGCCCACCGTTTCTCAAGTGATCGTAACCGGTAATCAGGCGGTCGACACCGGTACCATCCTGCGTGCAGTGAACAAGGTAGCTGTCGGTACGCCGTTATCCGACATGCGCATCAAACTCATTCTCGATGGCGCAATCCGTCCACTCTATGCGGCCAAGGGATACGCCGAAGTTTCTTTTCCCAAGGTGGAGACCGAGCCATCGAAGAGCAATTTGGGCGTGATTGTGGAGGTCACCATCGCCGATGGTCCTTTATTCAAGTTCGGCCTCATCCGCTTTCACGGGAGCGGCATGGACCAAGAAGAGATCCGCTCCAACATTCCGTTCAAGCCGGGCCAGCCGTTCAACGGCGATCAGGTAGACAATTTCCGGCTCGATCTGCTGCATCGCATGAGGCGTCGCGGCTTACTCGAGGCCACTGTCCTGGCGCAAACCCAGGTCGACGATTCGACACGCGCCGTAAATATCACCTATAACGTCATCCCGGGCGAAGTCTACAGCTTCAAGACGCTGGACGTGCAGGGTCTCGACATCACAAGCGCTCCGGTCATTGAAAAGCTTTGGGGCGAAAAACCCGGGCACCCCTTCAATCCCGATTACCCTGACTTTTTCCTGAAGCGCGTGCAGGAGCAGGGCCTCTTCGACAATCTTGGCGACACTCACTCCGATTACACCGCCAACCCGTCCACGCACGATGTGATCGTCCATCTTTATTTCAAAGGCGGCAAGTCGCAAGCGCAGCGCGAAAAAGAAAAGGAAGAGGAAAAAAATAAGCGGACAGTCGATGGGGATTGGAGTCCCTGGCCGCCGCTGTAGCCGAATTCTCAGCGTCGTCCACCCGATCACCGCCAGCTCAAATTTTCCTTCTCCCACCCCCACAGCGCGTTACATGGATCGGTCGGCGCGCCAAGAACGCCCGGCGTGTACTTTCGGCAATTACGGGAGAACCTATATCACCTCGATCCATCCTCCGCAGCGCGCCTTATGCCCCCCACCCATTCTGTTTCGTAAAATGCGCCGTTTGTTCGCCCTGCAAAATCCGTCATGGTGCTTTTTGCGGCGCGGAATATCGGTTTTGCCGCCCTTGGGCCGTCCGAGTTGAGCAATACGTACTAAGATTATTGCATTCTTTGATGCTCATATGCTAGCCTGGACTTGAGGCTCTTCTAGCTCTATGGATTTCAACCGGCTGACCGAAAAATCGCAGGAGGCGATCCGGCAGGCCCAAACCACTGCCATCACTTACGGAAACCAGCAGGTCGACGTCGAACATCTCGTTTTGGCATTGCTCGACCAGGAAGGTGGCCTGGCGCCCTCCATCCTGCGCAAGGCCGACGTGCCCATCGACCCGCTTCGCAAGCGCGTCACTCAGGAAATTGACCGGCTTCCCAAAGTGGGTGGGGCCGCCGTCCGTCCGGATCAGCTTTACGTGACCAACCGCCTTAACAAGCTGTTCGATACCGCCGAGCAAGAGGCCAAGCGGCTCAAAGACGAATACGTTTCCATCGAGCACCTGCTACTGGGCGCAACCGAGGACCAGGGCGCAACCGGCAAGCTGCTGCGTGAGTTCGGCGCTACCCGCGACCGCATGATGAAAGCATTGGTCGAGGTGCGCGGCAATCAGAGAGTAACCACCCCCAACCCCGAAAACACCTATGAAGCACTACTGAAATACGGCCGTGATCTGACCGAGCTCGCTTCTAAGGGCAAGCTCGATCCCGTCATTGGACGTGATGAAGAGATTCGGCGCGTCGTTCAAGTGCTTTCGCGGCGGACCAAGAACAACCCCGTGCTGATCGGCGAGCCAGGCGTCGGGAAAACCGCCATTGTCGAAGGGTTGGCCCAACGCATCGTCCGCGGCGACGTTCCTGAAGGGCTCAAGGACAAACAGGTCGTCTCGCTCGATATGGGCGCGCTCATCGCCGGCGCCAAGTTCCGCGGTGAGTTCGAAGAGCGCCTCAAAGCGGTTCTTAAAGAGGTGCAGTCCTCCGAAGGACGCGTGATCCTCTTCATAGACGAGCTGCATACCGTCGTGGGAGCCGGTAAAGCCGAAGGCGCAATGGACGCCGGCAACTTGCTTAAGCCGATGCTGGCTCGCGGCGAGCTGCACTGCATTGGAGCCACGACTCTCGACGAATACCGGAAGCATATCGAAAAAGATGCGGCCCTGGAGAGGCGTTTTCAGACCGTGTTCGTCGATCAACCCTCGGTCGAAGATACGATTTCAATTCTGCGCGGTCTCCGCGAGCGCTACGAGCTCCACCATGGAGTCCGCATCAAAGATACGGCCCTCGTCGCGGCAGCCGTATTGTCCAACCGCTACATCACCGACCGATTTCTACCCGACAAGGCCATTGACTTGGTCGACGAAGCGGGAGCCAAGCTGCGCACAGAAATCGATTCCATGCCAAGCGAGCTGGATGAGATTCTGCGCCGCAGTATGCAGCTCGAGATTGAGCGCGAGGCGCTGAAGAAGGAGAGCGACGCGGTCTCGAAAGACCGGCTCAGCCGCATCGAAAAAGAGTTGGCGGAGCTGAAGACGCAAGCGTCGGCTCTGCAGGCCCAATGGGAAGCCGAGAAGCAAAGCGTGCAAAGGGTACGGGCGCTCCGGGAGCAGATCGATCAAGCCAAGATCGAGATCGCGCAGGCGGAACGGGCCTACGATCTGAACAAAGCGGCGGAGCTCAAGTACGGCCGTATGACCGAGCTCGAACGCCAGTTGAACACCGAACAGGCCCGCGCTTCCGCTCAGACGAGTGGAACCCGCTTGCTCAAAGAGGAAGTGGACGAAGAGGATATTGCCGAGGTAGTCAGCCGCTGGACCGGCGTGCCGGTTTCGAAGCTGCTCGAAGGTGAGATGAAGAAGCTGCTGGCGCTGGAGGACGAGCTGCACCAGCGAGTCATCGGTCAGGATGAAGCCGTGCTCGCGGTTTCGGAAGCCATCATGCGGGCGCGCTCGGGATTGAAGGATCCCAAGCGGCCCATCGGAAGCTTCATTTTTCTAGGTCCTACCGGCGTCGGGAAAACCGAGCTGGCGCGTGCGCTAGCCGAGTTTCTCTTCGACGACGAGCGGGCCATGATCCGCATCGATATGTCCGAATATCAGGAGAAGCACACCGTATCTCGCCTGATCGGCGCTCCCCCTGGTTATATCGGCTATGACGAAGGCGGCCAGTTAACCGAGGCGGTCCGTCGCCGGCCGTATTCCGTCGTGCTCTTCGATGAAATCGAAAAAGCGCACCATGATGTGTTCAACATCCTGCTGCAGGTCTTGGATGACGGACGCTTGACCGACGGGCAAGGCCGCACGGTCGATTTCAAGAACGTGATCGTAATCATGACTTCGAATATCGGTAGTCACCGCATACTGGAGTACAAGGGCGCTTTCGAAGGCGAGGATTACCGGCACATGAAGGATACGGTTCTCGAAGAGTTGCGGAGTGCCTTCCGTCCGGAATTCCTGAACCGGCTCGATGAAATTATCGTCTTCCATGCTTTACGGGAAAATCAGCTCAAACAGATTGTCGACATTCAACTGGCCGGCCTGCGGGCGCGGTTGGATGAAAGGCATGTCCATCTGGAGCTTTCTGATACCGCCAAGACGCGGCTCGTACGAAGCGGCTACGATCCGAATTATGGGGCTCGCCCGCTGAAACGGGCCATTCAACGCGAAATTGAGACGCCGCTGGCCAAACGGATCCTAAGCGGTGAGGTGCGGGACGGACAAGTTGTCCGGATTGATGCGGATCCGGCTGGTTCCGGTCTGGTTTTCCGTACGGAACTTTACGAACCCGCCGAAGCAGCCGCCGTCTGAGGACCATCTAAACAGTGAACGCAGTCTGTAAATCGAAATGAGATTTATAACGTCCAATGTCAGGAGAGCGGCTTTGAGTTGCCCTACGCGCCGCCAAATAGAAAGGATTTTCAAGGAACATGTCTAACGTGGTCCAATTTCGCCGCTCGACAGCGATTCTAACGCTCGTGGCGGCTTCCATCGGAGGCGGGCTCATTGCAGCTTTCGCCGTTTCTCACAACAGCGCGCCCCCGGCCGTAATCGCGCGGGCGGATACCGCTAGTTCCGCGGTTAAGGCGGAAACAATCTCCAACTCCTTTGCCGACATCGTCGAGAAGGCTTCGCCCGCGGTGGTCGAGATCAGTTCGACCCGCATCATCAAGGCTTCCCAGCAACAGCAAGGGAACAACCCATTGCTGTCCGATCCCTTTTTCCGGCAGTTTTTCGGCGGCAACGGTAATGGGCCCGCGATGCGTCCTCGCGATCAGCGCGAAGAAGGACTCGGATCGGGTATTTTGGTCTCGTCCAGGCGGCTACATTCTCACCAACAATCACGTCGTGGACAAAGCCAATTCTTTGAAGGTCGCGCTCTCTGACGGCCGTGAATTCAGCGCCAAAGTTATTGGAGCCGATCGCGCAGACTGACGTGGCGGTGGTCAAAATCAATGCCGACAATCTCCCCACCCTGCCGTTCGCGAATTCGGACGCCGCGCGAGTGGGCGACCTTTGTTTTGCTATCGGCAATCCCTTCGGTGAGGAACATACCGTAACCATGGGTATCGTCAGCGCCAAAAATCGATCTGTCGAACACAACACCTATATTCAGAACTTTATCCAGACCGACGCATCCATTAACCCCGGCAACTCCGGCGGCGCTTTGATCAATGCCCGGGGCCAACTGATCGGTATGAACACCATGATCCTCACCAACGGAAACGGTTTCGGCGGCGAGGGTGGCAACGTGGGCATCGGCTTCGCCGTGCCTTCGAATCTGGCCAAGCAGGTAATGGATCAACTGATGAAAACCGGCAAGGTCAGTCGCGGCTACATCGGCGTCACGCTGCAGAACCTGGCGCCCTGATCGCAGGACAGCTACCTCGGCGTCCCCTCGGGTAAGGGCGCGATCGTAGGCAATGTCACCAAGGGCGGCCCGGGCGACAAAGCCGGCCTTAAATCCGGAGATGTGATCACAGCCATTGACGGCAAGAAAGTCGATAATTCCGATGAGCTTACGATGGACGTGATCTCGCATGAGCCTGGAACCACCGTGACTTTGGATGTTGTTCGGGATGGACATCCAACCACAGTTAAAGTGACTCTCGGCCAGCGCCCCGGCGGCGTGAACTGGGGTCAGGCAAATGGCAACAACGGCGAAGAACAGAACGGCCCAAACGGGAACGGTAACTCCGGTAATGCCTCCGCCCGCGGTATCACCGTCGAACCGATCACACCAGATTTGGCGCAGCAACTTAACATCCCGGGAAGCACCCGGGGCGTGGTGGTGGACAGCGTCGATGCGGACAGCCCGGCTGCTGAGTCTCCCTACATTCAGCAAGGCACCATCATTACAGCGGTGAACCGGCACCCGGTCACCAGCGTGTCCGAATTCAAACAGTTGATGTCGGAAGCAAATGGGAAAGCCGTGCTACTGGCAGTCAACGACGGCGGAAATACGTTCTATACTGTAATCCAGCCGAAATAACTGAAAGATAGTAGATCGACAACGCCCGGGATAGGCTAAATCCAATCCCGGGCTTTTTTGTGAGGAGTCTAACTTGAGTGTTTGAGACGCAACGAATCGCAGCGTAACCTTCGTCCCGCGCATCGAACCCCGTAGAGAACTAAAAAAATGGCAAACAACGAATATCAGGTTCTGCCAGCTTTGCCGCTCAAAAACACCATCCTGTTCCCAGGATTGCTGTTGCCACTCTCCGTAGGGCGGGAAAGCTCAGTGCATGCTGTTGAGGCGGCGCTGAAAACGGAGGAAAAAGAGATTATCCTGGTCGCCCAGCGCGATCCGCAGGTGGAGAACCCCCAAAGCGAGGATCTCTATACGATAGGAACCAAGGCAGTCATCCGCAAGTCCTCGCGGCCAAGCGACGGAATGCTGGAGATCCTTGTGCTCGGCATGGAGCGTGTCGTCATCGCCAAGCTGGAGACCGAGGGAGAATACCTCACGGCTAAATATCGGGTACTCTCGTTGCCGGAGGATGGCGGTTCCGAAGTGGAGGCGCTCTCCGGAGCGCTGCTGGAATTGGCCGCCAAGGCCATCGCTCTGGCGCAGCCTCAATCGGCCAGTGAGCTGACCCGCATGTTGGCGGGCAGCGAAGATCCGCTGCGGCTCGCTTATTTACTGGCAAGTATTTTCAGTTTGGATCTCGCTAAGGAGCAGAAGTTGCTCGAAGCGGATACCCGCGTCGAGGCGCTCCGGCTGATCCACGCCTTTCTCGCCCACGAATTACAGGTCCTCGAACTGCGGCAGAAGATCGCGACCAATGCTCGCGATGAGATGTCGAAGGAGCAGCGCGAATACCTGCTGCGCCAGCAGCTCCGGGCGATCCAACAGGAGCTCGGCGATAAAGACGCCGACAAAGCGGAAGTAGACATGCTTCGCGAGCGCTTCGAGAAGGCCAATCTGCCCGAAGAAGCGAAGAAGGAATTTCAGCGTGAGCTGGCGCGTCTGGAGCGTCTGCCCGCCGGTGCGCCGGATTATCATGTCACGCGAACCTATCTCGAGTTCGTGCTCGACCTGCCCTGGAACACCGCGACGGAAGACGACCTGAACCTCAGCCACGCCCGCCAGGTGCTCGATGAGGATCACTTTGGGTTGAAGGAAATCAAAGAGCGCATTCTGGAGCACCTGAGCGTTCTGAAGCGCAACCCGGAAGCGAAGGCTCCCATTCTATGCCTGGTGGGCGCGCCCGGAGTCGGCAAAACTTCGCTGGGGCAATCCGTTGCCAGAGCGCTGGCGCGAAAGTTTGAACGCTTCAGCTTAGGCGGTATGCATGACGAAGCCGAGCTGCGCGGACACCGCCGCACCTACATCGGCGCCATGGCGGGCCGTCTGCTGCAGGCGATGCGGCGCGCAGGCGCGCTGAATCCAGTGCTGTTGCTGGACGAAGTGGATAAGCTCGGCCACGATTTCCGCGGAGATCCCGCCGCAGCCTTGCTGGAAGTGCTCGATCCCGAGCAGAACAAAACTTTCCGCGATAACTATCTCGATCTGGCCTTTGATCTTTCGAAGGTCCTGTTCATCACCACGGCGAATACGCTCGACACGATTCCGCGGCCCTTGCTCGACCGCATGGAAATTCTGCGGCTCTCCGGCTACAGCGAAGAAGAGAAGTTACAAATCGCGCGGCGCTATCTGATTCCGAAGCAGCTCAAAGCCACCGGCCTGACTGAGCAGGAAATCGAGTTCAGCGATGAAGGGCTGAATGCCGTGATTCGCGGCTACACGCGTGAGGCTGGCCTACGCCAGTTGGAGCACGCCATCGCTCGCGTGACTCGCAAAGTCAGCTTGCGTCTTGCCGAAGGCCAGGCGGACAAAATGACCGTTACACCCGAAGCCCTGGGAGACCTGCTCGGACCGGAAATCTTCCTTCCTGAGCAGATGCGCAAAGGAGTTCCAGCCGGTGTCGCAACCGGTTTGGCCTGGACCGAAGCGGGCGGCGACGTTCTCTACATCGAGAGCACGCTGCTTCCGAACGGCAAGGGTCTGACCTTGACAGGACAGCTCGGCGAAGTGATGCAGGAGTCGGCCAAAATCGCGCAGAGTTACATCTGGGCGCACGCGGCGGATCTCGGCGTCGATCCCGAAGTCATCAAAGAAAATGGCGTTCACGTCCACGTTCCCGCCGGAGCGATCCCGAAAGACGGGCCTTCCGCCGGCGTGACGATGACCACCGCTATGGCGTCGCTCTACACCGGGCTAACGGCGCGCAGTGATATTGCCATGACCGGCGAAATGACTCTGGCCGGACTGGTGCTTCCCATCGGCGGCGTTAAAGAGAAAGTGCTGGCGGCGCGGCGCTCGGGCATCACCCGCGTTATTCTGCCGCAAGCCAACAAGAAAGACTTGCGTGATCTGCCCGATCACGTGCGCCGTGAGATGCAGTTCCACTTCGTGGATCGCGTCGAAGAAGTGCTCTCAATCGTGATCCCGAATATCAATCTGAAACCACTGGCTCTCGCAAGCTAAGCAGCAATTCGGAAACCTAGGCGCCGAACTACTCTAAACGGTAGTTCGGCGCTTCTTTCGTGATGATCACGTCGTGGACATGGCTCTCGCGAAGTCCCGCCACGGTAACGCGCAGAAATTTGGCTTTCTGCTGTAGCTCGGAAATTGTGCGGCAGCCGCAGTAGCCCATTCCCGCCCGCAAGCCTCCGACAAGTTGGTAGGCCATGTCGGCGAGCGGACCTTTGTACGGCACGCGGCCCTCAATGCCTTCCGGAACCAGTTTGCCGTTCGCCGTTTGCGAGTAACGGTCGGAGCTGCCCTGTGGCATCGCGCCCATCGAGCCCATCCCGCGATAGCTTTTGAACGTGCGGCCCTGATACAGAATCGTTTCTCCGGGACTCTCATCGGTCCCGGCCAACAGGCTGCCGATCATCACTGAATCGGCGCCGGCCGCGATCGCTTTCGTAACGTCGCCCGAAAATTTAACGCCCCCGTCGGAAATGAGCGGAACGCCAGAATCGCGCGTCGCCTTGAAACATTCTGCAATGGCCGTGATTTGCGGGACGCCCGCGCCGCTGACCACGCGCGTCGTACAGATCGAACCTGGACCGATGCCCACTTTGATTCCATCCGCGCCTAGCGAGATCAAATCGCGCGCGCCTTCGAAGGATGCGACATTCCCGGCCAGCACTGCCACTTCCGGCAACCGGCTTTTGACCGCCTTCACGGCATCCATCACGCGCTGGCTGTGGCCGTGCGCCGAATCGATCGCGATCACGTCGACTTTCTTGCGAAACAATTCCTGGGCCCGTTCGAGAAAATCGCCGGTTACGCCGATGGCCGCCGCCACCCGCAGCCGGCCCTGCTCGTCTTTCGCCGCGTTCGGATATTTAAGCTTCTTCTGAATGTCTTTTACTGTGATGAGACCCTTCAGCGCATAGCTCTCATCCACTACCAGCAGCTTCTCTACGCGGTGCTTGTGCAGGATCTCTCGCGCTTCTTCGAGCGTGGTCCCCACTGGTACCGTGATGAGATTCTCCTTGGTCATGACCTCCGAGATCGGCAGCTCATAGCGTGTTTCGAAGCGCAAGTCCCGGTTCGTGAGAATACCCACCAGGCGGTTATTCTTGGTCACCGGCACGCCCGAAATGCGGTAATGGCTCATCAGTTCCAGAGCTTCCGAAATCTTGCGCTCCGGTTCTATAGTGACCGGGTCGACAATCATGCCGCTCTCGCTGCGTTTCACGCGGTCGACCTCTTCGGCCTGGCGGTCAATCGGCATGTTGCGATGAATGATCCCGATACCGCCTTGCTGGGCAAGCGCGATGGCCATGTGCGATTCGGTCACCGTATCCATGGCCGCGCTAACCAGCGGAATGTTGAGCGCAATTTTCGATGTAAGGCGCGTCGAGGTATCTGCTTCGCTCGGAGCTATTGGGCTGTAGGCAGGTTGGAGAAGAACGTCATCGAAAGTGAGTCCTTCCTCTATCACCTCTGGAATCATCGCGTTAATCCATCCTAACAGCCGGGGTAAAGGGGACAATCGAGCTTGTGTTTTTAAATACTTACGGCCAGAATTTACGCCCTTTATACTGAACATCGTGGAGCAGGTCGGCCGCTATCAGATCGAACAGGAGGTGGGCCGGGGCGCCTCGGGCGTCGTTTACAAAGCGCGTGATCCGGCCATTGGCCGCACTGTGGCCATTAAAGCCATCCGCCTCGGCGAAGTCTCCGATCCCGAGGAGCGCAATCGCATCCGCGACAAGGTGCTCGCGGAAGCGCAATCCGCCGGGATGCTGTCACACCCGAATATCGTGACCGTCTACGATGTTCTCGATCAGGGCGCGGTGGCGTACATCGTGATGGAGTACGTGCATGGCGCATCCCTCGATAACATCATGCGCTCGCAGCAAGTGCCGGACTCGCGCGAGCTTCTGCGGTTTCTCCGTCAGGTTGCGGATGCGCTCGACTACGCCCATCAGAAAGGACTCGTCCATCGCGATATCAAACCCGCGAACATCCTGATCTCGGACGCGGTTGCGCCGGCCGAGCGTGCAGCCAAAATCACAGACTTCGGCGTGGCCAAGCTGGTTTCACATGAGATCACTCAAAGCGGCGCGATGACCGGCACCCCCAACTACATGTCTCCGGAACAGATTCAGGTTCTGCCGGTGACTGGGCAATCGGATCAATTCTCGCTCGGAGTTGTAGTGTACGAAATCCTCTGCGGGACCAAGCCGTTCTCAGCCGAAAACCTGTCGATCCTGTTCTATGCCATCAGCAAGCAAGATCCGAAGCCTGTCGAACAAGCGAACGCCGCGTTGAGCGAAACAGTGGGCAAGGTGATGCGCCGCGTTCTGGCTAAACAGCCGGGCGACCGATTCGAATCCTGCGGTCGGTTTATCGGTGCGTTATCCATCGCGCTCGGCGACTGCCCCGAGTGGAAGCCGGGAATGGTCCCGGCATCTGTGGCGGCGCCGCTCGCAACGCAAGCCGTTCTCGTACAGGGCCATTCGCCTACCTCCGGCCCTACGCGGATCGTAGTGCCGGCCCCGGGCAGCGTCACTAATGGGGTCGCCACTCGGCCCATTGCGCGAAGGGCCGGAGAGGACACGCAGGCGGCGGAAAAAAGTTCGGCGGGAAAGAAGCTCGCGCTAATCCTGGCGCTCTGCCTCGCGGTGCTCGGCGCCATCATCTTTATCGTCCGAATGAACTCCGGACCCAATGTCCCGGTTCAGGTACTCGATGCAAACTCCGGACCCGCGGCACCGCCGCCAACAACTTCAGCTCCGGCTGCTTCACCTCCCGCCGCTTCACCTCCGGAGCAGGCTACGAATCAGACCGAGACTGCGGCGAAACCACCCGAAGCGCCCGCGCCGAAGCCTGCCAACAACGCGGAAGAGGCCGCTAGACGATCCGAAACCCGCACTTCAGCGCAAACACGGCCTCCTCTTCCAAGTCCACCTTCTTCGTCCGGGCCCGGGGTCGCTGCTGTCGAATTGCTGAGCGATCCACCGGGCGCCAAGATGGTGGTAGATGGAGGAACCGCGACGTGCTCCACCCCGTGCTCGCTTTCGCTGCCCAATGGACGCCATACGCTCGTTGCGGAACTGGACGGCTTCGCGGTTGCACGCCGCATCTTCAACGTTCCGGATACGAACAGTCTCTACATCCCGCTAGCAAAAGGGCAGGGCGTCCTGGTGGTCACGTCGACTCCCAGCGGGTCAACGGTCACTGTGGATGGTAGGAACTACGGGCAAACGCCGATCACCATTCACCTGACGGCGGGTCCGCACCGTCTCGTTGTATCGAACGGTTCGGCGCGGCACGAGGAGACAGTTCAGATCGAGCCGGAAGCGTTCCAGGCGCGCAGTGTGCGATGGCAATAAGTGCTTCTAAAAGATTGACTCGATCGCATTACAAGCCAACGCTAACCCATCCTCGGTAGTCAGTCGATCTTCCACTTCCGCCGCACGAGTCGAGAAACGTGAACTCTCCAACAACGTTTTCAGGGCGACTTTGGCGGTGTCAACTGAATAATTAACGCGCACGACATGGAGCCCTACACCCAGCCGTTCTATCCGGGCTGCGTTATCAGGCTGATCCCAGCCGAAAGGAACGATCAGCATAGGCCGACCTGACCGAAGCGCCTCGCCGGTAGTTCCTGAACCGCCCTGATGCACATTCACGGCCGCGTGAGGAAATATCTGGGAGTAGGACGCATACGGCAACGCTAGAACGTCCGGCGAAATGGTTTCGGGAACCGCTTTGGCGCCGAGCAGTACGGCTCGCCGGCCCAAACGCTTCGCGGCCGCCGCACTGATTCTATAGAAATCACCCGGATTATGCACCGCCGTAGATCCTTGCGTGAAGACGATGGGTGCATCTCCAGAGGCCAGAAAGATAGATAACTGAGAAGACATCCTCGTACCTGCCGCCCGGTCATCAAAATAAACAAAACCGCATTGCAAGGTCTGCGATGGCCAATCCAGTTGGGGTTGGGCCAGCCACTGCGAGAAGAGCGCCAACACAAGATTGGGAGAAAACTTGTCCCGGAACACCGGGTCGCATTTCGCGCGCAGCCCTAGCTCACGGCGAAAAGATCGCACCGGATTCGACCAGTGCCGGGTTGCCAACCGACCAATAT
The DNA here is from genome assembly GCA_963762495.1 of uncultured Acidobacteriaceae bacterium. Classification (GTDB taxonomy): domain Bacteria; phylum Acidobacteriota; class Terriglobia; order Bryobacterales; family Bryobacteraceae; genus Bog-105. The sequence goes on along the minus strand of CAVXKZ010000002.1, from coordinate 151,062 downwards.
TCAGTCCGGCCCTGTAAAAAGACGAACCAGCTTTGCGCAAGTGGATCAGGTTCGGTGCATTGACCATCACCGAAGGATCATCAGAGGAGAAGAAAGAAAAGGGTAACAGAATCGCGGACACCCATCTCAACGTGAGCTTCTCCGCGATCAGCGGAGCAGCGTATACGAGCTCCCCCGCGATCATCAGGTCAGCTCCGATCGTGACGGAAAGCAAATCCTCGTACATGCCTCTGAGCTCCGGCAAAATCAGCCTTCGATATAGAACTTCTGGACCCCTTTTTAGATCCTGGCATTGGCGAATTAGCTCCGGGTCAGTAGGATCCCAATCAGGGCGGATCCCGTGAAATCCGATCCCAAGGCCTTCCACCTTTGGTCTGTAACAAGGAGTTGAGGCGACAATCACTCGATGGCCGCGCCGACTGAGTTCCGATGCCAATGCAAGGCACGGATGAAGATCGCCGAGTGAGCCGATCGTCGCAATTACGACCCGCTTCGATTCAACTCGCGTGGTCACTTTGCTTCAAGCGCGCGGCAGATCCCGACACGCAGGGTAGCCCGGAATTCCCGTTGCCGCTAATACCGCGTTGTTGATAGCACGCGCCATGACCTCAGCGGCTATCGAGCCGATGATCGTAAGGTCCGCATGCACATTCGCCGATCCTGTCGCTGCGGCGAAAACGGTATCGCCATCAGCCGCCGTGTGGACAGGATTGATGGTTCGCGCCAGCCCGTCCTGCGCCATCTGCGCGATCTTCGTCATTTCTGTTTTCGTCAGCACAGCATTTGTTGCTACAACGCCGATCGTGGTGTGCGCGCCGGAGCGTTCTGATTCGGGGTTTCCGGCTTGTCCTTCAAGGATTTGCCGCATCGTGTTCCGAAAGCCCTTTCCATCCGGGTTGCGCGCGCCGGCCAGTATCTTCCCGGTGTAATGATCACGGACATCGCCCATAGCGTTCACCGCGACAATGGCGCCCACGATGAACCCAGTTCCGCCAACCTGCAGGCTCGCTGTTCCAATTCCGGATTTCATTGCGTACTGATGGCCAAACAGTTTCCCGACCGTTGCCCCGCTGCCCGCGCCAACATTGCCTTGTTCGACCGATTCATGCGAGGCGCTCTGAGACGCGGCATACCCAGCTTGCGCGTCTGGACGGATTCTTGAATCGCCGAGGCTCAAATCAAACAGAATCGCCGCCGGGACGATGGGCACAACAATCGGTCCGATACGATAACCCTGCCCCTTCTCTTCGAGGTAACGCACCACACCGGTTGCAGCATCCAGGCCGAAGGCGCTGCCGCCCGAGAGAAGAATCGCGTCAATTTTCTGAACTGTGTTGACAGGTTGAAGAAGATCGGTCTCGCGAGTGCCCGGAGCGGAACCGCGAACGTCTACACCCGCGATGGCGCCGTGCTCGAACAGTATAACCGTACAGCCGGTCGGTCTGCGGCTGTCGGTAAAGTGGCCGACCCGAATACCGCCAACATCAACAATGCTCCCTGGTGACATCTCGCTATTGCGATTATCGTTGGTGTAGTCTCGGCCCAGAGCGCCGGTCGAGACCGCGACCGATGCCGCAGCCACCGATCCAGCCGAATTCAGAAACTTCCGCCGTCCGAACTCCTGATTCTGTTTTGCCCCCATCTATTCCCTCACTTTTTTCGTTTCGCTGGATTGCGGTTTGCGCGTTCGTGCTGTCTTCCACGCTGAACTACCTGGATCGATTGCTGCTGAACACGCTCGCTCCTTTGATTATGGCGAGTCTGGGCTTTAACCAGACGCGCTTCGGCTTGCTGATCTCGGTGTTCTCCATCACTTACGCTGCGAGCACGCTGTTCGCTGGCTGGATTCTGGATCGCTTCGGAGTGAACCGCGGAATCTCGTGGGCCGTCGCCTGGTGGTCAACCGCGGCACTCGGAACCGGGCTGGTGCGCGGATTCGGAGGACTTGGGATCTGCCGGGCTGCGCTCGGAATCGGCGAGTCGGCGGGCGTACCGGCCTTCGGCAAGGTGAACGGCCTGTACCTAAAACCCGGCGAGCGAGCGTTGGGAGCGGCGGTCAATCAAATCGGTCTAAGCTTGGGCGCCGCGCTTGCGCCTCTGTTCATCGGCCTCGCTTTGTCTCGCGGCTGGCGCGCTCCTTTTATAGTAACGGGCTGTTTCGGCTTTGTCTGGATTCCGGTTTGGCTCATGATTAGTCGCAAGATCGAGCCACACTATGCGGCGGAGGAATTTATTGCGCCGGAAGACAAGCGCTCGCATTTCGCCATCCTGCGCGAACGCAATCTGATTCTGCTGGTACTAGCGAACGTGTTGTGGATGGGCAGCTATTCGTTGTGGTCAAACTGGACAACTCTCTACCTCACCGGAGTGCAGCATTTAACGCTGCGCGAAACCGCGAGCTATGTCTGGATCCCGCCGCTGATCTCAAATTTTGGAGGATTTTTCGGAGGCTGGCTTTCACTGATGTGGATTAAACGCTCGGTCGATCCAGTGGCCGCGCGGCGGCGAGCTGTCTGGATAAGCGCGTTCGGCGCGCTGATCACGCTGCTGCTTCCGCTCGCGCCGGATGCCAGTTGGGCAACGGCTTTGATTTCGATCAGCTTCTTCTTTGCGTTATCCGGTAGCGTGAACATCTATGCTCTGCCGATCGATCTCTATGGACCAGCGCGCTCCGGAGTGGCGATCGCGGCATTGACCTGCGCGTTTGGAATCATGCAGACCGTGATCTCCCCGATCATCGGCTACTTGTCGGATCACAAGCTGTACACCCCGGTTATCTGGCTTGTGACTGTGCCGCTGCTGCTGAGTGCCGCGGTCCTGATGGGTTGTAGCGGCTCTCAGGCGTTCGCAAAAGAGCCGTAGTCAAGCGCTGCCGGCATCTGCCCTTGCGCTTCGACAGAAGATACGATATCCTACCCTTGTCGAAGTGAGAGGGGAACCACTTGAGTGAAGGTGCACGTATCGAACTCCCGCAGGGGACACTCGATCTTCTGATATTAAAGACCGTCGCTTTGGAACCGCTGCATGGCTGGGCTATCTCCGAGCGGCTTCAACAGATCTCGAAAGACGTGGTGCAAGTCCAACAAGGATCTTTGTATCCTGCCCTGCACCGGCTAGAGCGTCGCGGCTGGCTTCGCGCGAAATGGGCAACTACCGAAAATAACCGCAAGGCAAAGTATTACGAGATCACCGGGTCCGGGCGGAAACAACTTGCCGCAGAAGCCGAATCCTGGCGCAAGCTCGCGGTAGCGGTCGCGAGCGTACTCGACATGGCGTAAGGACAGAAGCATGTTCAGCGATGTTGTGTATCGATTGCGAGCCGTGTTCCGAAGAAAAACTGTAGAGCAGGAGCTCGACGACGAACTTCGCTTTCACCTTGACCAGCAGGCGGCGAAATGTGCCCGAGCCGGGGCCAGCCCCGAAGAGGCGAACCGGATGGCGCGCCTTTCTTTACAAGGACCGGAGCAAGCCAAGGAACGTTGCCGCGATGCGCGAGGCACAGTTCTTTGGGACGCGACCGCCCAGGATCTGCGCTATGCAATCCGGCAGCTCAGGGGCGCTCCGGCCTTCGCTATGGTTACGGTCGCGGTTCTGGCGCTCGGAATAGGCGCGAATACTGCGATCTTCAGCCTGCTTAATGCGGTAATGCTTCGATCTCTGCCGGTGCGGGATCCGCAGCAGTTGTTAGTACCCAGGTGGACCGCGAAGGCGACCCCTCATCCGTACGATTCCGACGGTTTTGAACCGTGCTTTGCAAGCAAGGCTGCGAAAGCCGAGGGCGGATGCTCGTTCTCTTATCCGCTTTTCAAGTTGATTGCATCGAACAACGAGATCTTTTCGAGCGCTACTGCTTTTGCTGGTCCGATACAGCTCAATATTAAAGCGAGCGGCCCGGCCAGCGTGATCAGCGGCGAAATCGTTTCCGGAAGTTTCTTCCAAACACTCGGAGTGCATGCCGCTTTGGGCAAGATGTTCGACGAGCATGACGACACTCCGGCGGCTGCCGCAACGGTCGTCTTGTCTTACGGTTACTGGCAAAGCGCATTCGGAGGCGATCCATCTATGGTCGGCAAAGCCATCCGGCTGAACGCCAAGCCGTTTACCGTGATCGGTGTTGCGCGAGCCCGGTTTCCATCGCCTCTCGCCGGGCAGATTCTGCGAACTGTGGCTCCCTCTTCACTCGGCCACCAGTCTGGGGATAAGCTGGGCATCCCTTCCTCTCGATGACGAGCATCACTTTTGGCTCAAGATCGTCGGTCGTGCCAAGCCGGGCGTCACGGCCGCCCGCGCGCAGGCCGCGCTTACCGCACTTGTCCGGAACGACATGGTGTACCGATCAAAGATCCTCAAGCCGGGCAGCGATCCAGCCGTGGAAATAGCGCCGGCTGACAAGGCGCTGACTGGTATTCGGGAGATGCTGGCGAAACCGCTCTACGTGTTGATGTGCGCCGTAAGTCTGATTTTGTTGATCGCATGCACCAATCTGGCAAGCCTGATGACAGCTCGCGCCGCCGCGCGCCAGCGGGAAATTGCCATTCGGTTGGCGGTGGGCGCCGGGCGGGGCCGCATCGTTCGCCAGCTTGTGACCGAGAGCCTCGTGCTGGCCGCGCTAGGCGGCTGCGCCGGGCTGGCTGTCGCCTGGTGGGGCACACGGTTGCTCATCTCCTTCTTGTCGATGCACCTGGATGCAAATCTCGACCTGCGCGTTCTGCTCTTTACAACTACAATTTCGCTGGTTTCGGGAATTTCTTTTGGAATTGTTCCCGCGCTGCGCAGCATCCGCATTCATCCTTCCTCCACGTTTGACAGCAGCTCCAGGGGACTCCAGCAGGCGATATCTTCTGCGGCGCGACGGCGCTGGTTCAGTAATTCGCTCGTTGTCGCTCAAGTTGCGTTGGCGGCTGTGATGCTCGTTGGTGCGGGCCTCTTGACGCGCACACTTTTCAATCTAAGGAACATAAATACCGGCTTTCACGCCAGTAACATACTTCTTTTCGGTCTGGATCCGGTTTCCGTCCACTACAAAGAGCCGCAGATCCGGAGCCTCTATCGGACTCTGCGCGACCGGCTCGCGTTCGCTGCCTGGCGTAACCCGCGTGACTTATTCATCAAGCGCGCTTCTCAGCGGCAGCCTCCATTCCAGCGACTATCAAATCGAAGGCCGCCCTGACCGAAAGACGGTCCAAATAAACGTACTGGATATAGGCCCAGACTTCTTCCAAACCATGGGAATCCCCCTGCTCACCGGGAGAGCGTTCACGCCGGCTGACTTTGGAGCTACGCGGCCGATTGCGGTAGTAAACCGGGCCTTCGTCGAGCAATATCTTGCTGGCCGCAAGCCTCTGGGTGTGCATTTCGGACAAGATTCCCCCAAAGCCGCTAGGAAGGAAATTATCGGCGTGGCGGGCAACGCTAAATACAACAGCTTGCGCGAAGAGATAAAACCGACTGCCTATATGCCTCTGCTCGGAGGCGGAGCACATTTCGAGTTGCGCACGGCTGGCAATCCTTCCGCGCTCATTCCTGCAGTCAGGAAAATTATCCGCGAGATGGATCCTAACCTGCCGCTGTTCGATGTGAAGACGCAGACCGAGCAGATCGATGAGCTCCTCGTAATCGAGCGGCTTGTCGCTCGTCTATCGGCGGGTTTCGGGCTGCTTGCTTTGACGTTGGCGTGTGTAGGTCTTTATGGGCTGCTCTCCTACGAGGTCACGCGACGCACCCGTGAGATCGGCATCCGCATGGCGATCGGAGCGGAGCCACGCACCGTGCAGCGAGCAATTCTGCGCGAGACCTTGGCCATAGTGCTGATTGGACTGGCCATTGGCATTCCCGCCGCGCTTGCTTCGACTCGCGCGCTTTCCGCGATGCTTTACGGCGTTCGGGCAAATGACCCGGCGACTCTGCTGGTGACCGGTTCGATGTTAATGATCGTGGCTGGGATTGCCGGCTATCTTCCGGCCAGAAGAGCATCGTTGGTAGATCCCACGGTTGCGTTGAGATATGAATAGCGCGCCGGTCTGCCCCCGCTCACAACAGGCAAGCGCGCCTGAAATCGAGCGCATCGAGTATCCGAACTCCGCAGGCTAAAACGCTATGTCATGCCTAGTTCTCTCTCTCAAACACGCGTAACTCCTCGATTTCCCGTTGAAGCTTCTCCCGATTTCGCTTCCTCATAAAAAGGAACATTACGAGCCAGATGGCGAAGAGGGTGAGAACTGGCGCGACGTTCAACAGCAGCCGTGGGGCCGCGATCGATTTGATCAGCTCCGGCGCGACAATCAGCGCGAGCCCCAGAAAACAAAACGGAAGACCCGACCTGCGCCAGATGTGCCGGACGTAGTCGCGCCGCTTCTCGAGTCGGCTTCGGTAAGACTGGAGCGTGGTGTTCAGTGTCGAATCCGGCGCCGGCCGCCTGGGCCAAATCCGTTTGTACGCGTAATACGCAAAATAGAGGGACCAGAGACTTAGCAGGCCAAACCCCAACCGCGGAACCACATCGCCGCCGCGGGCGCAAGCCGCCGCAAAGAATACGAAAAGGATGAGCCCAATGATTATCGAGTAAATCGCTTCGAAACGGGCTTTCTTCTCGCTTTTTTGCGCTTTACGGCGCAGTTTATCTGCTGATATTTTGAATGGCTCCGTGGGTTGGTCTTGCCAGATATTTCGCGGGTCATTCATGGGAAACTCACTTGGCATGAAGCCCTCCTTCATCAAACCAGCGCTTCAGAATGTTCTTGATCCGGTGCACTTTCACCGCGATATTCGCCGGCGACAACCCAGTGATTTCACTTATCGAACTGGCGTCCATCCCCTCGAGATAAGAAACAATGATCTGACGATCGAGGGGCCTCAGGCGCTGGATCAGCATCGAGAGATGATCGAGCGCTTCGGTGTGGCTGGCGGCAAGTTCACCCTGGTCACTGCCAGGCATGGTCTCGATGTTCTCGATGCTCACCAGCCGGTTGCGGATCCGGCTCTGCCGAATCACGTGCCCGGTTGCTACGTTGTGAGCGACGCGGTACACCCACGTTCTCAGCGAACACCGCAGGTCGAAATAGGCGAAACTGCGCCAGAGATGTAAGTGAATATCCTGGAGCAGGTCACGCCGGGCCTCCGGATCAAGCTCGTAAGCTCGCGCGAGCCGGTCGAGTGAAGACCCGTAGGTGTCCGCAGCCTGTTCGTATAGAGAATCCTGGCTGACTTCTCCACCCGTTATTGGTTCAGGCCCTCGCACAGCTAGGGTAGTCGTTGGCCCTTGAGCTTTCTAACAGATCCAAAATTGCTTAATTTTGAGCCTCAAAACGCCAGCAGTCGCTCGCCTTCACGCACGATGTCATCCACTTGCGGGAGAATTTCATCTTCTATCCGAGGGTTGTAAGCGATCCAGGTGTCGAGCGCGCCGACCCGGCCCACCGGCGCATCCAGGTTACTGAACAGCTCATTGGCAATGCGCGCGGCAATCTCCGCGCCATAGCCCCACGAGAGCGTGTCTTCGTGCGCGATCAGCACGCGATTCGTTTTCCGGACAGACGCCTGAATCGTTTCCCAATCGTAGGGGGACAGGGATCGTAAATCGATGATCTCTACCGACGCGTCGTGCCGCCGTTGCTCGAGTTGCAGAGCTGCCTGCAAAGATTTCTGCACCAACGCACCGTAAGTGACAATTGTGAGATTCTGTCCGAGCTTCACCGTTTTTGCTTTCCCGAAAGGAATGGTGAATTCTTCTCCAGGGTGGGGAGCGCGGTTATATGGCTCGCGGTAGAGCCGCTTGTGTTCCAGGAACAGCACCGGATCCTCACAGCGTATGGCAGTTCTGAGAAGCCCGCAGGCGTCGAGCGCGTTCGACGGAAACACGACGCGCAAACCCGGAATGTGGGTAAACTCCACTTCGCCGCACTGGCTGTGGTAAATCGCCCCGCCGGTTAAGTAGCCGCCGATGGGAACACGCATTACGATGGGACAGGCGAAGCCGTTGTTCGAGCGCCATCGGAAACTAGCCAGCTCGTTACGAATCTGCATCATAGCCGGCCAGATGTAATCGAAGAATTGAATTTCTGGAACTGGCTTCAACCCGCGCGCCGCGAGACCGATTGCTCTTCCCACAATGCTGGCCTCTGCTATCGGACTGTTGAAGCATCGGTCAGATCCAAACTCGCGCTGTAAGCCAGAGGTCGCTTTGAAAACTCCGCCCTTCCCCTTCAATTCGGATAAGTATTGTTCGCGGCTGCAGTCCGCCACATCTTCTCCAAAGACAATGATGCGACGATCGCGGCGCATCTCCTCCGCTAGGGTCTGGTTGATCGAATCGACCATTGTTCGCGGCTCGCCACGGAACTGCGGCTCGACTTCGAATTGCGCCGATGCCGGATCGACATCCGCCGAGTAGAGATATTTGAACGCCGATCCTCGCGGGGGCGCCGGGTCGTGCAGGACACGATCCGTGATCCCGGCCACCTCGCGGTCGACCTCGCGGCTGATTTGCTCGATGCCCATCCGGTCGATCACGCCTTCCCGAATGAGCAGATCCGGAAAGATTCGGAGAGGATCTATGGCGGCCTCATGCTCTCGTTCCACCCGGGGCTTGTAAAGACGCTCGTCGTCGGACAGCGAATGCGAATAAGGACGAGTCACCGAGGCATGTACCAGCGCAGGTCCGTGATTCCCGCGGCAATATTCCGAGGCGTGTTTGAGCGCCTGATAGGACTCGACGAAGTTGGTGCCGTCCACTTCGAGACGGAGCAGCCCGGGAAAGCCCTCGAGTAGCCGCGCAATGTTGCCGCCCGCGGTCTGCCGCTCCACAGGCACTGAAATTGCGTACCCGTTATCTTCCACCAGAACCAGCAAGGGGAGGCGTTCCATGCAGGCGATGTTCATGGATTCCCAAAATTCGCCTTCACTCGTGGCGCCTTCTCCGGAACAGACCAGCGTGATCTCATCCGAATCCGGATTGAGATGGCGCTTTGCTTCGGCGCAGCCGATAGCGTGCAGGTATTGAGTGCCTGTAGGAGAGGAGCCAGTCAGAACGTGCAGCGGCGGATAGGACCAGTGGGATGGCATCTGGCGGCCGCCAGAGCTTGGATCTCGAGCCGCGCCCACCGCCTGCAGAAGCATGTCTTCGGCGGTCATACCGAGCGCCAGCATCAAAGCACGGTCCCGATAATAAGGAACGATCCAATCGAGACCCGGCTTCATTAACAGGCCGGCAGCAACCTGAACGGCTTCGTGTCCAGCGCCGCTGATCTGAAAGAAGATCTTGTTCTGCCGCTTGAGAAGAACTTCGCGATCATCGAGGCAGCGCGAAAGGTACATCAACCGGAAGGCGCGGATGAGCGTTTCGCGGTCCAATTCGGAAGGAAAGGAATAAGACGCTAACGCCTGGGGAGCCTGGGTTGACGAGGTCACCACTTGCATTATCACCCGACTCGAAACAAAGAGCGAATCCGGCCAGTTATATAGAATCAAAGCGGGAGCGATTAAGAAAGTTAATGCCGAGCGCAGGCGCAGGTCTCGAAGGTGTAGTCGCGACATCGTCCGAAATCTGCTATATCGATGGCGACAAAGGGATACTGAGCTATCGCGGCTTCAGTATCGATACGCTTGCGGAGAACGCAACCTTCGAAGAGGTGATTTACCTCCTGTGGAACGGTCGGCTGCCCAAAAAAGATGAGCTGGAATCGCTGAAGCGTTCGCTGGCGGCGGAGCGCGAGCTGCCGGCGGGCATCACGGATTTTCTGGCAAATGTCCCTAAGGGTAGTTTGCCGATGGACGTTCTGCGAACAGCCGTGTCCATGCTCAGTCTTTACGATCCGCTGGCAGCGGATAACTCGGCCGAAGCGAACCGGGAGAAAGGGGTAAAGCTGATGGCGCGGGTTTCTACCATCGTCACCGGCTTCGACAGATTGCGAAACGGCAAACAGATCGTACCCGGCGATCCGAACCTGAGCTACGCCGCGAATTTCCTCTACACCCTGACCGGGAAAAAACCAGATGAGCTGATGGAGCGCGCCTTCGATGTGGCGCTGATCCTTCATGCGGATCACGAGCTGAATGCTTCCACCTTTGCCGCGCGTGTGACCGCCGCTACCCTATCCGATATCTATTCGGCAGCCACTTCGGCTATCGGAGCGCTGAAAGGCCCGCTGCACGGCGGCGCTAACGAAGCGGTGATTCAGATGCTGCTTGCTACAAAGTCGCCGGAGGAAGCGGTTACCCGGACAAAGAGCGATCTGGATAAAAAAATCAAGATCCCGGGATTCGGACACCGTGTTTACCATGTGCTGGATCCCCGGGCGATTCATCTCAAGAAAATGAGCGAAGAAATCGGCAAGCGAACCGGCCATATCGACCTTTATGAGAAATCGACTCGCGTTGAGAAGACGGTCAAGGATTTGAAACATTTGAACGCGAACGTCGATTTTTATTCCGCATCCACTTACTATTCGCTCGGGATTCCCGTCGACCTGTTCACGCCGATTTTTGCGGTGAGCAGAATGTCGGGATGGACGGCGCACATCCTCGAACAGTACCGGAACAATAGACTGATTCGTCCACGCGCAGAGTACATGGGCGCGCCGAATGGCCAACCCTGGGTTCCACTTTCCGAGCGTTAGCCGACCCGCCACGCCAGGCAATGTGAGAGACCGCTACACGCATGTACGATTTGAATTTTTTCCGGAATAACCTCGAGCAGGTGCGAGATCGGCTGGCAAGCCGGGGCTACGAACTGGATATCGCCGCCTTTCAGGAGCTTGACCGTAAACGCCGGCAATGTGTTACGGAGAGCGAGGAATTAAAAGCCGGCCGCAATCAGGCGAGCGCGGAAATCTCCAAATTGCGCAAAGCCGGAGAAGACACAACCCAGCGGCAGCAGCACGTTCGCGCGATGGGTGAACGGATCACGGAGCTGGATGAGCAGGTCAGCCGGCTGGAGGTCGAATTCCGCGATTTTCTATCGCGCGTACCTAATCTGCCACATGAGAGCGTCCCGATAGGCCGGGATGAGAGCGATAACCAGGAAGTGCGGCGCTGGGGAACTCCGCGCGAATTTACCTTCCCTCCGAAACCGCACTGGGATCTTGGCCCGGAGCTGGGCATTCTGGATCTGGAGCGTGCCGCAAAAGTGACCGGCGCCCGTTTTGCTGTGTATTGGGGAATCGGTGCGCGCCTGGAACGGGCGTTGATCAATTTCATGCTTGATCTGCATACAAAAGAGCATGGCTATCAGGAAGTTCTGCCGCCGTTTCTGATTAACTCGGCGAGCCTGTATGGCACCGGTCAACTGCCGAAGTTCTCGGAAGATCTATTCAAATGCGAGAAGCACGACCTCTGGCTTGCTCCTACTGCCGAGGTGCCCGTAACGAACCTTTTCCGTGACGAAACGCTAAACGCCGATGTTTTGCCCATTTCACTTTGCGCCTACACTCCGTGTTTTCGGAGCGAAGCGGGCTCATACGGCAGAGACGTGCGCGGCATCATTCGCCAGCACCAGTTTCAAAAAGTGGAGCTAGTGAAGTTTACGCGGCCGGAGAACAGCTACGATGAGCACGAGAAGTTGACTCGCGACGCGGAAGAGGTCCTGCGTAGATTAGAGCTACCCTACCGGACCGTGTTATTGTGCACGGGCGACACCAGTTTCAGCTCGGCGAAAACGTACGACATTGAAGTCTGGCTGCCGGGCCAGAGCGCTTACAAAGAGATCTCGTCCTGTTCCAATTTCGAAGCATTCCAGGCGCGCCGGGCGCAAATCCGGTCGAAAGGCGGGAAAGGCAAACCCGAATTCGTGCACACTCTGAATGGGAGCGGGCTCGCGGTGGGCCGCACCTGGGTTGCCATTATCGAGAATTATCAGCAGGCGGACGGCAGCATTCTGGTTCCGGGCGCGCTACAGCCGTACCTCAATGCGGAGCGCATCGAACGTAGCAGCGGTCGATTCCAATAAGTCCGCAGCGGCCAGTCACAACTTTCCAAAATTCTTCGTACATCCTCTAACCCCAACCCCACCAGAGCCTTAGACGAAAAAAACGGCGCGGCCCAGTGCGATTGCGCGACAGACCACCGCCAATCCCATGCTTGACTGAAGTCGCTGCACGAAAGTGTACAGCGATTTTCACGCGAGGGTTCATGCCAAAACTCGGCCGTTTACTATCGGCACTTCTTATCAGCTCATCACTGCTCATGATCTGCGCGACTGCGCAAACGCCACTTACTGAAATCCGAGACACCGTCGCCAATGCCGATGGGACATTGTTCGACGGAACAGTGGTGATCTCCTGGAACGGCAACTCGGGCCCCAACGGCGGAACGGTTTCGCCGTTAAGCACTTGGACAAACATCGACAATGGCGCGCTTACTGTGCTGCTGGTGCCGAGTACTACGGCAAACAATGCCTCCTATCAATCGGTGTTCAACAGCGACGATGGAACGGCACTCTGGACTGAGACATGGGCCGTACCGCCGAGCACGACGCCACTTACGCTGAGTGAGGTTCGCGTAGCGACCTCGCAGGGCGGCGGAACTAGCGGGAGCGGCGGAAGCGGCACAAGCACCAATAACGACTACGCCACACTGCCGATTTCAATCGATGAAGTCACGAATTTGAGCACCTATCTGAATACCATCAACAGCTCTCTGACCACATTGACCGTAGAGGTGAATAATCTGTCAAACATCATCAATTCGGGCGGCAGCCTCACCGGGCTTCAAAATCAGATCAATGTGCTGACCACGGCGATAACGAATATGAGTTCGACCGTCGCCACTTTGGGCACAACCGTTGCGGGGCAGCAAACCTCGATATCCGGACTAAACACGCAAATCACCAACCTGAGCAACACCGTAAACGCACTGACTACGACCATTACGCTTAATACCGCTTTCATCGACGCGGAAACACCGTCGGGATTGGTAAATGGAACGAATGGCAGTTTCACTCTGTCTCAAACGCCGAGCCCCACCGTCAGCCTCGCGCTGTATCGGAATGGGCTCATTCAGGCGAACGGCACCGATTACACTTCCGCCGGGCAGAACATTACCTTCATGTCGACGAGCATCCCGAAAACAGGTGACATTCTGCAGGCCTTTTATCGAGTGATCGGCACAACTCAGAGCGTCACGTTTGCGGATTCCGAGACCCCGAGCGGCGCTGTCAACGGCACGAATCTGGTGTTCACGCTAGCGGCGTCGCCGAATCCATCAAAGAGTCTTAAGCTCTCCAAAAACGGTGTGCTCTTGCAGCAAGGCGGCGATTACACCGTGAGCGGATCAACCATAACGTTCATGAACACGACGGTTACCCCGCAAACGGGCGATGTGCTTGTGGCCAACTACCGGCACTAGAAGTCAAGTTCAGAACCCGGACGAACCACGGATCCGGATGCAGCTAACACTGGAGCATCCGGATTGAAACATGGGGCATTCAGTTGGATCTCATTAGGCGGTGAAGAAGTAAGCTAGCAGGTGTCGCCGAATTTCTAGTTTACTGAGGAGACAGAATGCAACTTGGGCTGGTGGGTTTGGGACGCATGGGCGCGAACATGGTGCGCCGTTTGCAAAATGGCGGTCACAAATGCACAGTGTTCGACCTCAATGCCGAAAACGTGAAGAAGCTTTCGACCGAAGGCGCGCAGGGCGCGACTTCGCTGGAAGAGCTGGTCAAAAAACTCCCCAAACCGCGCGCAGTGTGGGTGATGGTCCCGGCCGGTAAAGCTACGGAGAGCACGGTTCAGACTCTGGCGTCCGCGATGGAATCGGGCGATACCATCATCGACGGTGGGAACAGTTTTTACAAAGACGACATCCGGCGCGCAGCAGAGCTGAAGAAGAAAGGCATTCACTACATCGATGCCGGAACCAGCGGCGGTGTGTGGGGCGTGGAACGCGGCTATTGCCTGATGGTAGGAGCCGACGACGATGCCTTTAAACTGCTCGAGCCGATCTTTAAAACTCTGGCGCCCGGCATCGGGAATATCGATCGGACTCCCGGCCGTGAAAAGCTCGGAGGAACCTCCGAACAGGGTTACCTTCACACCGGACCTCCCGGATCGGGACATTTCGTAAAGATGGTCCACAACGGCATTGAATACGGCGTGATGCAGGCGTATGCCGAGGGATTCGACATTCTGGCGCATAAGAATTCGAAAGATCTGCCGGAAAACGAGCGCTTCGATTTGAACGTGGCCGATATCGCGGAATTGTGGCGGCGCGGCAGCGTGATCGGCTCCTGGCTGCTGGATTTGACGGCGATGGCGCTGGCGGAAAATCCGGATCTTTCGAACTTCAGCGGCTTCGTTGAAGACTCCGGTGAAGGGCGCTGGACCATCAATGCCGCCATTGAACAGGCCATTCCCGTTGAAGTGTTGGCATCGGCCTTGTTTACCCGGTTTCGCTCACGCAAAGAGCATACCTTTGCCGAGAAGGTGCTCTCGGCGATGCGCTACAAATTTGGCGGACACGTCGAGCAGCCCACCGGCGGCTGACACGCTTACTCGAGCTTCGGGTCCGGTAACCGTAATCTTGATAGGCATCACGTGGGTGGCAAGGATATCGCGGCCGAGAAACGAGACCTGGACGATTTCGCCGTGCTGCGTGGCTTCCCGCTGATACTGATCAAAAACCAGATTGCCGAGCGAATAAAAGATCAAGCCACCACGATATTCCTCTTCGAGTTCGACCACGTGCGGATGGTGCCCGATCACCAAAGTTGCTCCGGCATCGATGGCGGCGTGTGCAAAAGCGATCTGGGCTTTTGTCGGGTTCGGCATGTATTCGATTCCGTGATGCATGGAAACGATCACGACGTCAGCCCGCTTCTTTAGTTCGGCGACATCTTGACAAAGGACCTTCGGATCGGCCAAGGCGATTCGGTTGTCGATATCGTGCCAATTTCCATTCTGTTGATCGTAGGTGTAGCCGAGAAAACCGAAACGGATTCCTTTTCGCTCGATGACAATACCGCGATGTGTCTCCGCCATTGTGCCGCCGCTTCCGACCGGCTCGATTCCATGACTGCGCAGCCAGGAGACGGTGAATTCGACGCCATGCGAACCGCAGTCGCGAGCATGATTATTCGCGGTTGATGCAACTGCGATGTGAGCGAGTTCGAGTCCGGCGATCATTTCAGGAGCCGCATGAAAAATCAGGCCGTGATCGAAATAAGGACCACGATCGGAGAAAGGCGACTCCAGATTGACGAAGGCGATATCCGATCCTGCCAGCAGCGGCGCAATTTTACGGAAGGGCAGCGCGTCGTCGTGCGAGGCGACTATCTCTTTTCGCACAGCACGGCAGAACATCACATCACCCGCGAAGATCAAGCGATTGTAAGGTTGCGGTGAGTTCGCCGCCGGCGCCAGCGCCAGAGCAACAGCAAAAATCGAGATGACCGCGCGCACTAGATCATCGATGCAGCAGGTTCATCGAGAAACCAGACTGCTCTTTCATCACGGCTGGCGATCTGACACGGATACTTCAACAGATCTTCTTCACCTGTGAGGACGTGGCGAACAGCCTGTTTCTTTTCTTCCCCGGAAACCTGCAGAACGGTACATTTTGCGGCTTCGAGAACTCCCGGAAGAAGAGTGACGCGATGCATTTTCAGATGCTCGACCCAAACGTGAGCGGCAATGTGTGTCGTATCCTCAATCAGCGGACTGCCCGGGAACAGGCTGGCGGTGTGCGCGTCCGCGCCCATTCCGCGGTGGATAATATCGAACACCGGAAGAGCATCATTTTTCAATTGAAAAAACTCGCGAAGCTCTGATACGTACCGAGACGCTGCGTCATTCGGGTCGATCTCGCCCAAAATCCGATGAACGTTTCCGGCCGGAATTTTGGCCGGTCCCAGAAGTGTCTCTTGAGCGAGTTTGTAATTGCTCTGGCTGTCGCCGGGTGGAACGCAGCGCTCGTCCACCCAGAAGAAATGAACCTTGGACCATTGCACGTCCGCTGTCGCCAGGGCCGAAAACAGCAAGCGCGGCGTGCTGCCGCCGGAAATAGCGATAGTGGCATGCGGCTGCGATTGCAGCGTTTTATCCAGCGACTCAGCGACGAAGCTGGCGCATGCATCGGCGGCTTCTTCCGGCGTCTTGCGAATTTCCAGGCGCGGTGAATTATTTAAGTTCACGGAGCAGCTCCTGGGAGCGGGAGAAGGCGGCGTTGAAAGCTGGATCGGGACCAAGTACGGACAGTTCTTCCGTCATCAAGGCGGTCAGATCCGCATTGGGGTAGTTGTACTGGCGCGAGCGTCCGCCGCTGCCACGCAGAGTCATGCAATCCGTTCCGGTACGTTCAAAATCGATGGTTTCTTTTTCCGAACGCAAAGTCACGCGGTGAATGCCAGGTCCATATCCTTCCGCCTTGCTGAACGAAACCTTCGCCTTGTAGGGAGCGGAGAGCCATCCAGCGATGTATACAGTTGATGCGGATAGCCGCGGATCCGCGTGGGCGATCTCCACCGAATGGAAATTAGAGAGCGGACTCGCACAAGCGCTGCTATCGAAAATCCCAGCAAGCGGTTCGCGCCAGAAGGTGAGGCGAGTCCACTCTAGATCGGCGATGATGCGGCCGCGCGATTGAGAATCCGCGATAAACGAGAACGCAGAGTTTAGTTCCAGGCCGGCATTGTCGACGATGGTCTTGGTGGCAAGACTCATGACAGCTTCGAGCCCGGCTTTCTGATCCCGGGAAGCCGCGGGATTGAGCGCACCCTGATGACGGCACCAGAAAATTACCGGCAGATCGGCCGCGGTGAGGCCTATCAAGGTGGGGCCCACATTGGGCCAGCTCTCGGGGCGCGCCTTGATCTCAATCTGTTCGCAACAGATTTGCTGCGCTTTGCCGAACGGTTTCCAACATTGCGCCAGAACGCGCGCTTCCAGACCGTGTTCCGCGGTATCGGAAACAGCCAGCACCACCCCGCGGCTGGGGTGTTCGTGCATCAGCTCCGAGATAGTTTGGGAGGCGAAGAATCCGGCGTCGCTCTCGTCGGTGGCGACAATGAGGGTCATCGCGCAAGCTCGCAAAACGGTTGGCTTGCCGTGCTGCTTTTCCTCTTCGCCCAGGGAAGTCCACAGCTTGCCCAGGCCCTTGAGAATCGCTTCCGGTTGAGCGGGAAAAATGTTCGCGCTGCTCATGGCACTCTCCAGACATGCCCTTGACGGGCCAGCATTTCATCAGAGGCCTTCGGGCCCCAGGTTCCAGCCGGATAGTTTGGAAACTCGAACTTGGTTTGAGCCCAAGTATTAAGGATCGGCATAACGATTTGCCAGCTTGCCTCGACCATGTCCTGGCGGGTGTACAAGCGTCGGATCTCCGGCCATCGCGTCCACCAGCAGGGTTTCATAAGCCGTCGGCGTTCGTTCGCCGAAACTGGAGCCGTAATTGAAATCCATGGAAACCGGACGAACGCGCATACCGCTGCCGGGACTCTTGGAAAGGAAACGCACCGAGATTCCCTCTTCCGGCTGAATGCGCAGCACCAGCAGATTCGGGCGAACTTCGCGCGGGCCGGTTTTGGTTTCCTGCGTAAAAAGACCGAGCGGCGGCGCTTTGAACTGAATGGCGACATCGGTTATACGCTTCGGCATTCGCTTGCCGGTCCGAATGTAGAACGGAACGCCAGCCCAGCGCCAATTGTCGATGAAAAATGTGACGGCGGCATAGGTATCAGTTTGCGAATCCGGATTGACGCTCGGCTCCTGACGGAAGCCCGGCAGGTCCTGGCCGCCGACTTTCGCTGGACCGTACTGGCCGGCCACGGCGTGTTTCGGAACATCTTCGGGCTTCATCACGCGAACCGCACGAAGGAGTTTGGCGCGTTCGTCGCGGACATTGGTCGCGTCGAAAACACTGGGAGGTTCCATGGCGACCGTCGCCATCACCTGGCTGAGATGGTTCTGAATCATGTCGCGCAGAGCCCCGGCTTCCTGATAATACGCGCCCCGCCCTTCGACGCCGATTGATTCGGCCGCGGTGATCTGGACATGATCGACATAGCGGCGGTTCCAGAGCGGCTCGAACATGCTGTTGCCGAAGCGAAAGGCCAAAATGTTTTGAACGGTTTCTTTACCGAGGTAATGATCGATGCGGTAGACTTCGGACTCGTCAAAAACCTTATGAATCTCCTCGTTCAGCTTGCGGGCGCTGTCGAGGTCGTGACCGAACGGTTTCTCGATGATGACGCGACGCCAGCCATTGCCCTCGTTCAGCTTGTGGCGGCCGAGCTCAAGGATAGCTTCGGCATAATGGCTCGGCTGGGTAGAGAGATAGAACAGAACGTTACCGGCGGTCTGATGGGACTTCTCGACCTCACCCAGTTTCTCGCGTAGATCATCATAGGACGAGGGATTATTCAGATCGCCGGGTACGTAAAACAGGCACTGCGCGAAAGAGTTCCAGACGTCTTCATCGAAGGGAGCGTCTTCCAGGAACTTTGAGACGGAGTCCTTCATTTTGATCCGGAACTCATCGTCGGACATGGGAGTGCGGGAGCTTCCGACGACGGCGAAATTAGTGGAGATCCGGCGTTCGTAAAAGAGTCGATAGAGCGAAGGGAGGAGCTTTCTCTTTGATAAGTCGCCGCTGGCGCCGAAAATAACGACGGCACAGGGGGGAACCCGCCGGGCAAACCGCAGGGAATCTTGTAAAGGATTGACCTCTGGTGTTGGCTGTACGAGGACGCTCATGATCTCTTTGATGATAAGGCGAAAGGGAAGTGTCAGGACAAATGACGAAGGCAAAGCAGCTTGTAGGAGTACTCAGCGACTTGATGTTCATGGTGAAAATCCAGGAAGCTGCCAAAGCGACGGGCCTGGAAGCGATTTTTGTGAAGTCGCAAGATGAAGCGCTGGCCAGGGCAAGAGAGAATCCGGCGCTGATAATTCTGGACTTGAACAATACCGGGACTGCACCGCTGGACCTGATCGCCAAACTCAAGAGCGATGAGAAAACGAGCGGAGTCAGTCTGCTGGGCTACGTGTCGCATGTGCAGACGGATTTGAAACAAGCGGCGCAGGAGAAAGGGTGCGACATGGTGATTGCACGCTCGGCCTTTTCGCAGAATTTGCCGGCGATTCTGCGGCGCTATGCGGACGCTTAGGGCTCTGGAACGAGCGTCCGATTCAGCGAAGATGAAAGATGGTGATATCGGAATAGCTGTCATCGCGATCGTATAGCGTCTCGATGAGCTTCATAAACCGCGGCGAGTAGTAGGTGAAAGCTTGACCCGGGTTGTCCTTCAGAAAAATCAGAGTACGAAAGCCACTCTTTCGCCAAACCTGCAGGAGATCGGATTCCTGAGCAGGCGCGAAGGACAATGCGGGATGCCACCAAATGGGCAGATGGAGCGGCGAGGGCACTCCGAAATTTGCGTAAGCAAACTCCATGCGCGGGCCAAAGAATACGGGCTGAGTATTGGTTTGGAGAGCATCGCCGACCTGATCCACAACTCGCCGGAATCGCATACTGGCTTTGAGATCGCGAAAGAAGGGTTGGTCGATAGAGGCAAGCGGAGCATTCCATTCGTAGAACGTGCCCGGACCGATGCCTTCAACGCGACGGCGGACGGCTCCCATGTAGAGGTCGGAGAAAATGAGAGCGCAGAGCAACGCGGGGTAAAAGCGGCGCACACGGCCGGCATTCGCGGACGGATGGAAGACCAGCACACCCCCAGCCGCGACCACGATCGCCCAGGATACGTCCTTCAAATCTCCATTGGTGAACATGGAGAGGAGACTCACGACAAAAGCGAGGGGGAACAGGAGCAGGTAGGAGATGCGCCGGAGGTTCGGGCGCACCGACAGAAGTAGCGGGGTCGCGAGCGCCGCAAAAAACAAAACAACGCGAACCATGTCCCATTTGGTCCCTTCACGCATTCCGTAGCCCGATAACGCCACCGCGCGCCAACCTGTAGAGACGCGAAGATAACTGGACAGCAGGTCGAACACGCCGATGCTATTCCAGGCCAGGAATGCCGTTGCCAGAACGACTGCGGAAGCGGTGAGGATCGCTGTTCTTAGTTTGTGAGCGGTAGCCAAGAAGACGAGCAACACTGCGCACACGCAGAGAACACCCGCCACGTTGGGCTTCATCAGACCCACGAACGCGAGAGCGGCTACGTAGGATATTTGCGTCGAGACCTCCAGAGGGCGTTCACAGTAGCGGAGACACGAGAGGAAGAAGATGGTTGCCGCAATTTCGGTTACGTTGTTGTACCACCAGAAATCCAGGGTCAGGACGGCGGCGCATACGATCGTGAATGCCAGGAAGAAGGCTGCCGCGCGCGTTTTCACGAGAGCACTGAGCAGCCAAGCGACCCAAAGAAAACTGCAGATGGCGAGAATCGCTGTGGCGTACAGTTGAGCGTTCCAACTCACGCCGAAAAGGGTGAATGCATATTTGAGCCCAAGGTAGAAGCCCGGCGGAACAGTGCAAACGAAATCGACATGCGGCCTCTGCCCGTTGACCAGCCGCCAGCCGGTGTCGATCAGAATGCTGAAATCGTATCCGCCGAACTGGCGATTGCCAAAGTGAACGACGAAGGCGGCGATCGCGATGCAAACGGAGGCTATGGCCGCGATTCCGTATGCGGTGCGCCAGCGGTTCCGGAACCAGGCGGATATCTGGCTGTAATAAGGGTGCAGAAAGTACGCCGAAAGGAAGACGCCCAAGCTGCCGGGCCCCAGGATCAGATAATATTCGGCGTGCCATTTTCTGCCGCAGGGAGGTCCTTCGCAAGGAACGAAGTGCTGAGCAACGAATCGCGCCAGGGCGACGATTGCCACGGTGAAAGCCAGCGAGAGCGCGGCTCTTCCTGAATTCCGCACATTTACCTAATGCGGAAGCGCGAAGGCATAGAGCGTATCGCCCGCGCCGGCGATCACGTACTGGTTTCCGTCAAGTTGAAAAGTCATAGGTCCGTTGCTGACGGATGCAGGTAAATGGAAATGCCAGAGAATGCGCCCGGAGGCCGGATCAAAGGCAATCAGATTTCCAAAAGGATCACCGCTGAAGAGAAGTTTTCCGGCGGTGGTAAGGACGCCGGAAATGTTGCCGCCTTTGGGAAACTCGTGCGACCAGCGAATCTTGCCAGTTTCAGCATCGAGCGCTTCAAGAACCGAATGCGACCACAGATTTTGGCGCTCACCGGCGTAGCCTTGCGGAGTTGCGTCCGTATCAGTTAGATAAAAGAGACTGTAGCCGCGCTCGGCGTTTACGTAGAACAGACCGGTATCGGGATCGAAGCTGGGCGCGAACCAGTTGGTGCCGCCACTGCCGGGGATGTTCAGCAGCGCGCCATCTGGTTGCGGATCTTTCGTCGGATCCGCTATCGGTTGACCGTTCGAATCGATTTTCTTCGACCCAGTCTGCGCCCACGTACGGGGCGGTGGCGACGCTCTGGCCGTTAGTGCGATCGAGAACGAAGAAGAGTCCGTTGCGAGCGGCCTGCGCCAGGAGTTTGCGGGGATGGCCGTCGATTTGGGCATCGATCAGGACGGGCGTTTCGACGTTGTCCCAATCGTGAGTATCGTGCGGCGAGGCTTGAAAATACCAGGCGAGTTTTCCCGTGTCGGGATTGAGCGCCACGATGGAGCAAGTCCAAAGATCCGCGCCTTTGCGGCCCTGGCCGGCATAGACGGGATTGGGATTACCGGTGCCCCAGTAGAGGAGATTCAGTTCAGGATCGTAAGTGCCGGGGAGCCATGTCATGCCGCCGCCGTGCTGCATCGCACCTGAGTTGGGCCAAGTTTCCGCGCCAGGCTCGCCGGGACGCGGCTCAGTATCCCAGCGCCACTGCAAGGCGCCGGTTTCGGGATCACGCGCTTCGAGATAACCGGGGACATCCATGGCATCGCCACCAACGCCGATGATGACGTGATTGCGGATGACGAGCGGGGCCATGGTGGTGAAGTACTGAAGCTTCGCGTCGGCAACCTGAACCTTCCAACGCTCCTTACCGGTTTTGGCGTTGAGCGAAATGAACCAGCCATCCGGCGTCAGGAAGTAAAGCCAGTTGCCGTACATACCGACGCCTCGATTGCCGACGAGATGGCCGCCCTGGTCGACCCAACTGTAATGCCAGAGTTCTTCGCCGGTCCGCGCATCGATAGCCCAAACGTGGTCGGGAATGGTGAAATAGAGAACCCCGTTCACCTCGAGCGGGGTGGATTTGATCTGCACTCCGGACATGCCTCGCAAAGCGGAGATGTTGGCGCGATACATCCAGGCCAGCGCGAGAGAACTCACGTTGGCCGCCTCGATCTGATGGAGCGGACTGAAGCGACGGCCGGAGTAATCGCCATTGTAAGTAGGCCAAGTATCGGTGGGCGGGCTCAGGAGCTTGGCAGGATCCAGCATCTGCGCCGATAACAGACCAGAAGTGAGCGTCGCGACGATAAGAATGCGGCGCAGCTTCATTTCAGAGTGACGAGATAGGCGAGAAGATTATGCATGTCGCCGTTGGTATAGACGCTGAGCAGCGCGAGGTGACCGGCGAGCGGGTTTTCAACCTGGATAGTAACGGCATCGTCAGGCCAGGAACGAACCGCGCCCGTACTGTCGATCATGGAGACATTGAAGTCGTCGCGACGCTTAAGCGTTCCGCTGATTCTTTCACCCGTGGGAAGTGTGACAACAAGCTTCACCGGAGGATTCAGCTTTGTGCCGGGGTAGAGAAAAACAGCTTGCAGATCGGCAGGTTGATACTTGCTGCCGATGTGCGCGAGATCGCCAGTGGCGGAGTGGCAGCTTGTGCAATGCGCTTCAAAGAAAGCGCGGCCGGCTTGCGGATCGCCGGTTACGATGTTCTGGACCTGATAGCCCCAACGGTTGACGGTTTCGTAAACGCGCTGGTGAAGGAACTCCGCGAGATCGTAGAGCTGATCGGGCGTCATAGCTGCGAAGGCGGGCATGCCCTTATCGGGGCGGCCTTTTAAGATGACGGGACCGATCTCTTCGCCTTTCTCGTCGTGCAGGACCAAAGTGGAGCGAATCAGGTTCGGCCCTTCGGCTCCAGTTGCTTTGGGGCCATGACAGAAAGCGCAGTTCTGCGCGAAGAGCTTTTCCCCACGCTGGGCGGCAGCTTGATCGGGAGGCGCGGCGAGACCGAGAAACTCGCGGCCACGTTCGAGGCGCGATTGTTTATCACGACTCTGCACGTTGGAGCCGGACTGAGCCGCGAGAGGAAGGCAACACGCTGCACTGAGCAGCGCGGCAATCGCGATTCCCTTCAACTTGCAGCAACCTTTAGTGGGCTTCGGCCGCCCAGGCCAAACCGTCAGTGCCCTTCCCCGCATCGATCAGCTTGTCGACCTTCCAATCGGAGGTGTTGATGGCGGCGACCTGATGGCTGGAATCACAGGAAACGTAGGCTATCTTGTCGTCGGGACGGACTAGAACTTCCTGCGGAGCTTTCGGGACGTCGATCGTGTGAACGACCTTCAAAGTCTGGAGATCGATAACAGCGACTTTATTGGCAGTGAGAACGGCTACGATCAGCCAACGACCATCGTGGGTGGAGGCGGTGCCATAGCCGAGCCCGGGAAGAGGAATCCAGGTCTTGATTTTGTCATTGGCGGTATCGATGACCGCGAGCTGCGGCTTGGTCTGGTCGGAGTGAAGACCATGCTGTCGTCCGGCGAAATGGAGATGCGCTGGGTCTCGCGCGAGATCGGGATGACTTTGAGGGTCTTGCGCGCTTCCATATCAAGGACCGAGACGGTTCCAGGGCCAACGTTCGCGGTATAGCCGCGGCGGCCGTCGCTCGAGATGGCCAGCATATGTGATTCAGGCTGACCCGTGGGGACGGTTCCGACGATTTTGAGAGTTTTCGGGTCGATGATGCTGATGGTCTTATCCAGTTCGGTAGTGACGTATAGCATTCCGTCCTTTGGCCCGAACACGGGGCAATGCGGGCGTACGCCGTGGTCGAACTCGATGTTACCGGTCACTTTGCGGGAAGCCACATCGACAACTACGATGTTGCGGCCATCGGTGCCGGGCTTGCCAACGCCGGAATTGCCGTAAATAGGCACGTAGGCGAACTTGCCGTCGGGCGAGGCGATGACCTCGTGGCCGGTGATGCCGCCTTCTGGAACGACGGCGACCTGCTGCGCCTCGGCGGGATTGATCAGGCCGAGAGTGTGCTCGCCTTTATTGGCAACGAGGAGCCAACCCTGAGGGTTCGCGCTGTCGGATTGAGCGAAGCTGAGCGGCATAGCGGAAAGGATGAGAAGGAACGCGGCGGATTTGCTGCACATGGCCTTTGGCGACAAACGTATCACAAGGCGGCGGCGTTTTTTGCCAAACGAACTCGGGGAAAAGACAGGAGAACAGAAGAAGTGCTCAATTTTGCCAAACGAACTCATTTTTACCAAACGAACTGGCGGGCAGAAGACAGGAGACAAAAGCCAGAAGTTTGCGGCCGCGCGCGGTTCTGAAGAGATGACGAGGGCAGACGGGCAAGACCGTCCGCCCCACCTGCCGGTCAGGCGCAGGCCGAAGAAACAGTGTGGAGCAACATCATGCGTGGACTCAGCATGCGCGATTACAAACTAGTGCTGCAGCAGTTCATGGATGCCTACGGTCTGGAGAAGAGCACGATCGGCGAGCGCTTCGTGGAGGCGAGCCGCAAGAAGCTGGAAGCATTAATGACCCGTTCCTTGCAGCACCTGCAGATCTGCGCCCTGCTGGTGGATGGCACCATTTTCAAAGGCCAGCATCTGATTGTTGCCATCGGCATTGATGCGTTCGGGCATAAGCGGGTGCTCGGTTTGGTGCAAGGAGCCACCGAGAATGCCAAGGTGGTCAGCGGATTATTTGATCACCTGTGTGAGCGCGGACTGGATTTTGGCCAGCCCCGCTTGTATCTGATTGACGGAAGCCGTGCCTTGCGCGCTGCCATCGAGCGGCATGCCGGCGAAGCCGCTTTCATACAGCGGTGCCAAGTACATAAGATCCGCAACATCCTGGCGTATGTGCCGGAGACTCATCAACACTTTCAAATCGGGAAGATTTATCTTTTCGATTGGAATGAGCTACTTAGGCTTGTTTGGATGCGCCGGCGAGTACGGGCGCATGGCAATACTCGGGCGTGGAGAAGGAGAGGAAGAGGGGCGGTGGACCAAAGTCAACGATTGGCAAGCAGAAGTCTTCCCAGAATGCGACCAAGCACGGCGGGCGATCGACGGTGATACGCATTCTCCCGGGCGAAGATCCGGAAGAGTACGAACGCGTCAAGAACGGCTGGAACGCGGAGTATGAGCCCGAAGGACACATGGAGGAAACGCTCGCGAACAACCTGATTGAGAGCGAGTGGCTGCTGCTGCGGGCGCGGCGGAACCGGTTCAATGCCGAAGCGCGAGCGGTTGGCGAAGGCAAAGAGCCGCATGAGTGGACGGCGGAAGACAACCATCAAGTCGAGCTGATGCAACGCTATCTCACGACGGCGGAACGGTCCTTCTATCGAGCTTTCAATGCCATGCAGGGGTTACGAAAGGACATCATGCGGGAAAAGAAGAACCTCTTTCAGATGGAGCGGCTAGTCCATAAGATTGAGACGGAGCGCGACGTGGCGAACGCGCGGATCCAAGAGTTGGAGCGGAACCAACAACCGGCGGCGCAGGCAAGCAGCGCTAAAGCGAGCGGCGTTAAAGCGAGCAGCAGTAAAACGAGCGGCGCTACAGCGAGCGGCGAAAAGGCGCAGAAGACCAATAAGAAACAGGGCAAGATCCAGATGATCGATGCGAAGACGGTCACGATGTGTGGCCCGGGAGATAGGTGACACTTCGGTCCCAGGCCACGGGTAGCGGTCTTTTCAGGGTCGCGGAAGCGGTGTCGCGGAGCCGGAGGCGGAGCGACACTGCTTCCTAGTGTCCGGATCGCTGACAATCCAGGACCAGCCGGAGACAACGGCGTTTAGCGTTACTGATCCGGCGAAGGTTCCCGAGGGCTCGGGCTCAGACTTCGAAATTTAGAATAGGAAATGTCCTGTGGCAGAACCACATAGGCCTTTGTGATAATATGTGGCCATAACACAGGAGATACAGATGGGCCAATCCAAACTCGATCTCTTGCAAGGGACGCTCGATGTGATGGTGCTGCAGACGCTCGAAGTCTTGGGTCCGCTGCACGGGTATGGCATCGCGCGCCGCATTGAACAGGTAAGCGGGAATGAAGTGTTACTGAACCAGGGAACGATTTACGCCTCGCTGGTGCGATTGCAGCAGCGCGGCTGGATCGCGGCCAAGTGGGGCACTTCAGACAACAACCGCAAAGCAAAGTTCTACTCGATCACAAAGGCCGGCAAGAAGCAGTTGGCACAGGACACTGCCTACTGGCAACGGCTCTCAGGAGTCATGGGGCGGGTTCTCGCGATGCACGGCGAAGGAGGTGAACAGTGAAGCATTCCCTTCGAGAAGCCTTCAACCGAATCCGCTCTCTCTTCCGCAAAGATCCACTGGATCAGGAACTCAAACAAGAGATGGCGTCACATCTGGAAATGGCCGTCGAAGAAAACATCAGGCGCGGTATGTCTGCGGAAGAAGCCCGGCGACAGGCGCTTGTACGATTTGGCGGGATCCAGCAATCACTCGAGCTGCACCGCGAATCACGCGGATTGCCTTGGCTCGACGTCTTGACGCAGGATTTGCGTTTCACCTTCCGCACATTGAAGCGCGATTACGGCTTCACAACGGTCGCCGTGCTGATTCTCGCACTCGGCATAGCGGCCAATATCACGGTTTTTAGCGTGGTGAATACGATTTTGCTGCGGCCGCTGCCATTTCCCGATTCGCAAGAACTTGTGCGAATCGTGGAAAAGAATGCCGAAGCCGGCGAATCGGGCCGAACGTATACAGCCGATGCGACTCAAGACTTCCAACAACAGAACCACTCTTTTCAGTCCGTCAGCGGCTACTTCGCCTTCAGTGCACCCGACAATTTCAAGCTCATGGGAAATAGCCAGCCGATTCCCGTTACGGGCATGCTTGTCGCCGAAGGTTTCTTTCAAACCCTAGGTGTAGAGCCGTCGCTTGGACGCTTTTCAAGTCTCAGGAATTTGTGAAACACGCCCAACCCGTGGCATTACTAACGTATTCGTTTTGGAAACGGCAGTTTGCGGGCGATCGCAGCATTATCGGACGGGCAATTGACCTGAGCAATACTTCAGTGACAGTTATCGGAGTGTTGCCGAACACATTCGATTTTGGCTCGGTCTTTTCGCCGGGAGCCAAGGTCGACCTCTTCGTGCCCTACATCATGGATGATTTCCGCGACGATGGCAATGACTTGGCGTTGGTCGGCCGCTTGAAAAAAGGAGTGACTTTAGCCCAGGCGCAGAGCGAGGCCGATCAACTCTTTCCGCAACTCCTTTTCGAGCATAAGCACCCTGAATATGGAAAGGGCTACACAGGCCAACTGACCCGATTGAAAGACTACGTTAGCGGCAAACTACGGCGATCGCTGATCGTGCTGTGGTGTGCGGTTGGGCTGATTCTGCTGATTGTTTGCGTGAATCTGTCAAATTTGCTGCTGGCGAGGCTGGCGGCGCGCAGCAAGGAATTTGGAATGCGCAGCGCTCTCGGCGCAAGACGCGGGCGGATCGTGCGTCAACTGCTAACCGAAAGCATGGTGCTGGCCGCTGCGGGAGCTGCGTTCGGGTTGGGACTCGCGTATTTCACGATCCGGTATCTCGCTCATCAGGGATCGATTGCTCTGCCGCTGCTCAGCATGGTGCGCGTGGACGGAACAGTACTGGGATGGACGCTGTTGCTCACAGTAGGCGCAGCAGTTCTCTTCGGACCAGCGCCGGGACTGCGCATTTCGGGTGGCAATCTGCAGGAGCTACTGAAAGATAGTGGAGGACATGGAGCCAGTGAGGGCAGAAAACATGGCCGCCTGCGCTCGATCGCTGGTCGTAACGGAAATCGCGCTGGCTTGCGTTTTACTGGTTGGCGCCGGGTTGTTACTGCGTAGCTTTCTCCGCGTTCTGGATGTTGACTTGGGCTTTGAGCCAAGCCGTGCAGCCGCTATCAGCCTTGACTTTAATGATGGTGAAAAGGCGGCAGTGCGCGCTGCGAAATGGCAGGAGATTGTCGAGCGCACTTCGTCGATCCCGGGCGTCGAGACCGCTGGCATATCCGATAACCTGCCCATGAGCCGCAACCGGGGTTGGGGGATTGCGGCAAAGGGCGAGCAGAAGCCGAAGAACAGCGATTTCGTTCCGGTATTTGTCTACATTGTGTCGCCAGGTTACTTGAAAGCAATGGGAATGCGCCTGCTCCAAGGTCGCGATATCAATTGGCACGACATCGTTGACAACAGGAACGTAGTCATTATTAATGAGACCGTGGCGCGAAGACTCTGGCCCGGCCAGAGCCCCATCGGCCGTACAGCTTTTGCAGGCGGAGCAAAGGTCCAGGTTATCGGTGTAATCGCTGATGTTCGCGAAAGCAGTGCGGAAGCCAATGGAGGAGCGCAAATGTACCTGCCCGCGACGAAACAGTTTGGACCGGAGGGTGCGTTCCTGGTACTGCGTTCGAAGCTGCCTCCTAGCGCGCTGGCAAGGACTGTGATGATCACGCTACGGCGGATCAATCCTGGACAACCAGCGACAGAATTCAAATCCATTCAGAGGTTGGTGGATCAGGCCACGTCTCCAAGACGCTTCTTTGTTCTGCTCGTCGGAACCTTTGCGGGCCTCGGACTACTTTTGGCTACGCTGGGAATTTATGGCGTTATCTCCTACTCCGTTACGCGCCAGAGACCGGAGATCGGTGTACGGATGGCTCTTGGCGCCACGGAAACCCGTGTGCAGCTCGATGTGATCTGGAGGACCATGCGACTCGCGCTGGTTGGCATTTCTGTCGGGATTGTCGCATCCTTGGCGGTGTCACGCCTGATCGCTTCTCTTTTGTTTCGGACTGCTCCCAGTGATCCACTTACCTTCGTTGGCATGGTCGTTCTGCTTGGAGCTGTTGCGCTGTGGCAGGATATCTCCCGGCACGAAGAGCTTCAAAGATCGATCCAATGATCGCGCTGAGGTCAAATTGAGAACCGGACGGCGGCTTACAAACCTGCGGGGTTTTTGGTCCGCAAAGGCCGCGATTTGTGAAATCACTAAACAATTCGAAGAGGCTTCATACATAGTGCTGTGAAGTCGGCCTCGGCCCGCTAATGCCCGAGTAGCGGCGCGGCTCTATTCCGGCTGCTAGCCCTGAAGCGGGTTAACCTTGCTGGTCTACCCATCGGCGGTACTCTTGCGTCATGCGACCCCTTCGGTATTCCATCAACGTCACACTGGACGGGTGCTGCGATCATCGTGCAATGCTGCCGGACAAAGACCTGCATCGTCACGCAGTCGAGAACCTCAACGAGGCCGATGCCCTCCTCTTTGGCCGGGTGACATACGAAATGATGGAGGCAGCCTTTCGGTTACCGTCGCCGATAGAAACGCGGCCTGATTGGATGGAAGCCTTCGTCCGGACGATCGACGCGGCAAAGAAGTACGTCGTGTCGAGCACCCTGGACCGGGTCGATTGGAACGCGGAACTCGTGCGCGGAGATTTAGAGAAGGCCGTTCAGCAGCTCAAGCGGCAGTCCGGTAAGGGAATGCTAGTGGGAGGCGTGAAGCTCCCGCTGGCGTTGACAGAGCTGGGATTGATCGATGAGTACGAGTTCGTGGTGCAGCCCAGGCTAGCGGGGCACGGGCCGACGTTGTTCGCGGGGCTATCGAGGCATGTCGACCTGAAGCTGGTGAGCCGGGTAGAGTTCGGCTCGGGGGTGGTGGCGATGCGGTATGAGCCGAGAAGCCGGCTGGCAATTGGGCTTCTTCAGCCCGAGTCGGCCTTTTCAGATCAGTTCCCGAAGAGTTGGCAACCGGAACCTAGCAGGGATAAGTAACCATAACTCCGCATCGCGACTATTTCACATTGGGAGACAAGCGATCTCCTCAATCTATATGGCGGGACTCGAAGGCGACATGATCGGAGAATAAAGGTATGCCTCCGGACGCGAACTCCAGCCCCAACTCGCCGCTTGCAGACCTTCGTAATCGCGGGCAATTCCTTATTGCTGTATTGTTCTGGGCAGCCGCTGGGGGCCTGATCGTTGTCGGGTGCAGCGGTGGGCTAATCGCGTACCATTATGCAATTGCTCTGGCCGAACGGGCGCGAGTGGCACTTGGCTTTGCTCCGCCCCTGCATGGCCCTGACTGGTTCCTCTTAATCGCCCTAAGTTCGGGCCCTTTGATTGCGCTGTTCGCCCTCGCATTATTCGCGCACTGGTACAGGCAGGTGTGGGTACGACGGATCGCGCTGGCTTGGCCAGATTCGCGGCAGCGGCGTCGGCTTTCAAAGTGGCAGCCACTGCCCTTACACGCTAGCGATTCGAAACGCCAGGAAAGATCGGCGTACCTCGCATCCCTGTTGGAATCGCCGGTCTGGTCACACCGACCTTGCCCGCGACCTCAGGACGAGATTGAACAGCGCGCAGAGTGGCTGCTGGAGGAGCTTGAAAAGGATATCGCCGAACGCGCTCTTGCCACTGGTCTGACAGTTGGTATCAGCCAAAACCGCTACATCGACCTTTTCACTATATTTGCGGCCGCACTCGAATTGCAGTTACACGTTCTCTCTCGCCTAGGAAAACGGCCTTCCGCTTACGCGTGGCGCTTACTGATTCAGCGCTGCGGGGCCAGTCTCTTTGTCAATAGCTATCTGAACCGTCAGGATTCGCTGGCGCTCAATCTCATGATCAAGAAGGCGGGCATGGGGCTTAAGGCCACGGGCGACCTGATGGAGAACGCATCGCAGCACCTTTCCGAAAACGATTTCGATTTAGACGAGGCGCTAAACCTGCAGCACAACGGCATTCTGGGCATGGCTACAAAAACTCTCGAGCTCGGAGCAACGATGGCTCTCACGGTCGGGCAGGTTGGGCTTCACGTTCTAGGAACGTTAATTGAGTCTGTGGGCGATGAGCTAACCCAGGGGGCACTGGCGGCCGGCATTCTCTATTATCACGGGATGGCTCTGGCAGCAGATACGCTCGCCTTGGATACCGCTCATCGCGCAAGTCCCAGCATGAATCGCAGCTTTCGGGAAGGCGTTTGGAAAATGGGCGAAATCGCAGGATCCATCTTGCGCGATTTGGTTCGCCAGCGACGCACAGTTTTTCGAGACCGCCGCAGCCAGATCATTCGATCGCTGCCCAAGAGCGCCTACCTTCGGATTCAAGCTTTGTTTGGACGTAAAACTTCGGATCACAGCTCAGCCAGTCAGTGAAGCGCGGGTGGGACTTACGCGCCAGTTGGCCCAGGAGAGGCGCCTTCGCACTCACAACCCGCAATCGCCTCCGCACTGGGCAGCTGGTCGGGCAACTGTACATTGGAGCGGCCACGAGTGAGAATGCCGTCCCCTCGGACTGCCAAAAGACACTTTAACCAGTAGGATGCTTCTCTTGAGTGCAACGCGTTCCGCGGTTAAAAAGATTATGGCATCGAGAGGAATTGCAGGATCTCGTGCATGACCCGAGCACTTTGATCCGTTTGGAAAAGAAACTGCGCGTGCGCGGAACCATCCAGAACGATTAATTGCTTCGGCTGAGGAGCCTTTTCATACTGTGCGCGAATGCCCGGAAGGCGTCGGCCGCTGTCGTTGGCGTCGTCTCGCGCAACGATGAACAAGACCCGTGACTTCAGCTTCTCTGCCGAGAGGTTCGGGGCTGCACCGAGAAACACGATGCGGTCAATCTCACCCGGCGCGGACTTAATCGAGGCATCGCCGGCAGCTGCGCCGCCGAAGCTGCCTCCCACTACCGATACCGTTTGGGCGCCTTGCGCTTTCAAGTAGCGAACTGCGGCAAGGACATCGTTTTCAAACGGTGCATGATCGAAGTCTGCTTGGCCGGGCCCTGTCGAGCAGCCGAATCCACGAAAATCGATTGCGAGTGTTAGAAATCCATGGGACACTAGCGTCCGCGCCTGTTCCCGCCAGCTCTCCTTGTTAAATTGGCCGCCGTGAGCGAGAAGAACGGCGCGTGTGCCTTGGCCATAGACGTCGGCGCAAACGCGGCCGCCATCTTTCGTAGAAAACGAGATCGTTTGCTGTGCAGTTCCCGTCGTCGTAACGACGACGAGGAGAAGCATGGCGTAAAAAACCGACATTTGGGAATTCTACAACCAATGCTGCAGCCGGCAAATGAATTGCGCCACCGTCGCTGTGTGAACCACGCGAACGTGGGGATCTCAACCTCAAGGGGTTGACTGGCGATCTTCTGAATAGTGGACGTGGACCAAGCGCCACGTCCCAGCTTCCTTACGGTAGATCTGGGTTTCCACGCCCCTTGTCGTCACGGCCGATCCGTTTTTGCGCATTGTTGCGTGAAACGTCCAGTGGAATTCAGACCACGCCGCATTACCATTCACGTGGACTGTCACGCTGCGCGTCTGGAGATCACGCGCCGAGAACATACCGCCCATCACGTTCTGAAAGACATGCTGCTCGATCGCATCGAAGCCGTGCTCCTCGCCGAGCGGATAAATGAACGATGCCTCGGAAGAATGAGACCAGATTTGCGATAGTAGGCTCAAATCAACCGTATCGACAGCCTGGAGGTATCGCTCCACAAGATGATGGATTGCCTCTACATCACGAGCAGGACCGGTATCAGCCTCGACGGCAACGCAGGCAGGCGCAAGTAAAAGGACTGCCGCGAGCAGGATACGAGTATGCATGGATGGCATCAATTCTATGCGACCGCTAGTTCTGAGCTGTTGGTCGGCAACGGGCCACTAGACGAGACGTTGGGCCGGCCAACGATTGATCAGGCAAGCAATTCCACTTTGCTGGTTAGAGCTTCACTGGTAATCGGAAGGACTTTGCCTTCATCGAGGCGATTAATTTGAATGCTGGTCACGGCTAGCCCGGTATCTCGTTCGAACTGCAGAAGTATCTCGTGAAGCTTCTTCTCCATCGCTCGCTTTTCATCGGATAGCGTGTTATCAGTTGGCATCTCAGGAGTGACGCAATAGAAGAGAGCGCGGGCAGCGCATGCTCTCATGGCTAATGTCCCGTTTCCAATTTAGAAGGCGAAATACGGATGAATTGAGTCAGAAAACGAGCCTTCTCGCTGTTCATTCCGCGTGAATAAATAATCGTCCCCAAAGCCACTTCGGAACCATTCCTGCGCTTACAGCGTATCTTTTTACTATGCGACGCCGCCTGGCAATACCTCTTCTCCTGGTTCTTGCATTTCTTGCGACTGACCAGAGCTACGCGTCCGACCTGGCCCTGGTTGGTGAAAAGATTTATCTCTCACCAACTGAACCACCAATCGAAAACGGCGCAATCCTTGTACACGGCGGCCACATTGTATCGGTTGGACTGAGCGCCGAAATCAGAGTCCCACCGGGCATGACCGTAATCGACTGTAAGGGCCTCGTCGTGACTGCCGGTTTCTGGAACAGCCACGTGCACATTCTTTTGCCGGGGCTGCTTCATGCAGAGAAACTCTCGCCCGAACAGATCTCGTCACAACTTCAAGAGATGCTCACACGGTGGGGATTCACTACGGTCTTTGACATCGGTTCCATACTCCAGAACACCAATCTCATCCGCCATCGCATAGCAAGCGGCGAGGTGAAAGGGCCGCGGATTCTCACGGTCGGTGAGCCATTCTGGGTGAAAACCCCGATTTACGTCAAAGGCTTCCTCGAAGCCAATCACGTCAGCATTCCGGAGGTGGAATCAACTGCGCAGGCAACGGAGCGAGCGCGCCAGCAGATCCACGACGGCGCGGATGGCATTAAGATCTTTGCGAATTCTGTGGAGCGTAATGGCATCTTGACGATGCCTTTGGATCTGGCGAAGGTGATCGTCGCCGTGGCGCACCGTGCCGGCAAGCCTGTTTTTGCACATGTTTCAAATAATCAAGGAATCGAGGTTGCGATTCAGAGCGGGGTCGATATTCTGGCCCATACCACTCCCGTGGATACCCCCTGGAGTCCATCTTTCGTCCAGCGAATGACGGCGGCTCATATGGCTCTTACTCCGACGCTCACGCTTTGGGACGTCGAATTCAGGAAGGGCCATGCCTCACCTGACAATATCGAGCAGGTGATGAGCAAGGCAGCCCGGCAACTGCAAGCTTTCTTTCAAGCAGGAGGGCAAGTGCTCTTCGGCACCGACGTTGGCTACATTGAGCAGTTCGACACTTCCGAGGAATTTAAGTGGATGTCCCGCGCGGGAATGAGCTTTCGGGAGATTCTTGCTTCGCTCACCACGAACCCCGCCCAGCGCTTCGGCTACTCGACTCACAGCGGACGCATCGCGAAAGGAATGGATGCTGATCTTGTGATCCTGAGTGCTGACCCGGCTCAGAACACTTCGGCCTTTTCAAAAATTCGCTACACGATTCGAAATGGGGAGATCCTCTACGCGGAGAAATGAAATGCCAAGCGCCCCGAAACCCATTGTGTACAACCGCGCGGTTACAACCATCGACGCACTGTGTTTCTGTAGCGCACCCAAGCCTCGCCGAATTCTTGTGCCAGTTGCTTTTCCTCTCGCCGAATCATGACGTCCACAACGAGGATGTTAATAGCGGTAAGAACTATTCCGCTTGGCGAGCCAAGAAACAACACCGCCCCGAGAAAAATAAATACATTTCCGCCAAGATAGAGCGGGTTTCTGGAGATGCGGTAGGGACCTGAAGTAAGCAGCTTTTTCTGAGGAACGAGCCAGATCACGTTCATGTGTTGTTCGTAGAAGAGGTACGTCGCCCATACCCGTAAAAGGAAGCCAATGGTCAGAAGCAGCACGGCAAAGATAGTTGCAAAGACAGAATCGAACCTGGTTATTCCCAGATGGGAATCGATTGCTCTTCCAAGAAAAGCAAACGCAAATCCAACGATGATGACTCCGATGTTGTGGAGAACGCTTTTGAGGAGAATTACTGCCGACATCATCTACTTTCCGTCCGCCCTTGCTGATACCGGCAATAAAGTCTTGAGTAAACTGACAGCTAGAGAGTCCATGCTTGCGCTATTCCTTCTCTTGGTACAGGCTCCTGCCTTACCGGCGAAGTCTCCCGCTCTACAGCAGGCTATCGTGCAGCACAATTTGCCGGAAGCAGAGGCTCTGATTCAGGCGGGCGCCGATCCAAATTCGCGCGACAATCACGCTCGCACGCCTCTACACGCTGCCGTTTCCGCCTACGGCGTCGGCGGGCTGGAGCTCATTCGTCTTCTGCTGGCAAAAGGGGCGGACCCTAATGCTCGCGACGATTCCGGCGCTTCTCCGTTAGACGAAGCGGTTTGGAGAGGTTCGATCGAGAAGTCTGTACTGCTGCTGGATGCCGGCGCAAAAATTGACACACCAGAAACTAAGACCGGCGCCACTCCCTTGAATGAAGCAGCATTCAAGGCTCACCTTGCTATCGTCGAACTCCTGCTGGCACGTGGCGCGGACGCAAGCATTAAGGATGATAACGGGTTCTCACCCGCCGAAAACGCTATTCGTCAGCATCATCCGGAGATAGCACTTGTTTTATTAGCGCATGACAAGGACCGAGGCTTGGCAAACCGCCTTTTAGAGGATGCCGTTCGCCGTGGTCAGGCGGACACGGTGCAAATGCTACTCGACGCCGGAGTGACTATCGATGCGCGCTTTGCATCGGGATCAACCGCCCTTTACGAAGCGGCGCTCAAAGGGGATGATGAGCTGGTTTCTCTCCTCGTCAGCCGTGGAGCGAACGTCAATGCGCGTGAAATCACCTCTGGCACGACGCCGCTCTATGCCGCAGCAGCGTTTGGCAGGGAAGAAGCAGTAGCAACTTTATTACTTTGGGGAGCAGATCCGAACCTGGTAAGTAAAGAAGGAGTCAGCCCGCTTCACGTAGCCGAATCGAATCAGTATCGAACAATCGCAGAGCGAATCAGGAATGCGGGCGGCCATTAGGTAAGGAAACAATCGCGACGGGCAGATGTAATAGAATCGGCAGACAAAACGCAATGATGACCCGACGCGATCTTCTCAGTACCGCAGTGAACGCGAGTATTCTGCTCAGCCAAGCCGAGCCGAGCAGAGCAAAGAGCGCCAAGAAAGTAGTTGTGGGGGGAGGCGGAATCGCCGGCCTTTGCTGCGCCTATGAACTCACGCGAAGAGGGCACGACGTCACAGTGCTCGAAGCATCGAACCGGGTTGGCGGACATGTAAAAACTGTCCGGGCCGGCCTGCCCGACGGATTATACGTAGACGGAGGCGCCGAGCAGTTCACCAAACCAGGCTACGACTTGTATTGGTCCTACGTGAGGGAATTCAATCTACCGCATTTGCAGGATCACCGGCGTGAGCATATGTTGCGCTGGATCAATGGCCGCATGTATTCCGAAGAAGAATTGGCAAATCCGCGCGTGCTTGCCGGCTTTGGATTTAACCAGCGCGAAATTGATTTCTTCAAAAATCATCCGTGGTGGGACGCGGGAAGCCTATATCTAAACAAATACGCCGAGCAAGTTACCGATGAATACCAGCCCTTCGTCGCGGGACTGAATGGCCTCGACAAAATGAGCTTGAACGAGCTACTGAAACGGGAAGGGGCGTCCGACGCATTCATGCATCAAGCGGGGGGCGGCGGATCGGCGCTCCAAGCCGTCTGGCATGCCGGAATCTTAAAGCGACGCGGCGTTCCCGCATGGCCGACGCAGGTGTTTCGGTTGATTGGTGGAAACAGCCTGCTACCGGAGACATTTGCGAAGCATCTGGGTGACCGGGTCAAGTTGAACAGCCCGGTGAGGAGCATTCGGCACAGCAATCAAGCTGTGTCGGTGGAATACGGCGAGACCGGCTCGACTAAGAACATTGAGGGAGAGTATCTGGTTTGTTGCATGTCCGCTGTGATGCTGCGACAGATCCCGGTTACCCCGGCCTTCGATGAGCGCAAGCATTGGGCGATTGCGAGTATGCCCTACTACTCGGCGATGCGCCCGATCTTTTTGTCGCGAACGAAGTTCTGGCGCGAGCAAAAAACCAGTATCAACGTGGAGTTCAGCCAGTCCTCCTTGGAACATACCTGGTCCATGGCGGATGATGTCAACACGCAGCACGGTTTGATCACTGGAACAGCGTCGCCCGGAGTGCCCGCCGAGAAGGCGCTTGCAACATTTCGGGCGCTTTACCCAACTAAAAGCGACACGATTGAGAAAGCGATGGCCGTGGATTGGTCGCGCGATCCCTGGTGCCTTGCCTGCGAGACGACTTCTTACCGCCCGGGCGAGCTTAGAAAGTTCTGGCCAGCCATTATCGAGCCGTTCGGACGAATCCATTTTGCCGGCGCCTACTGCGACAACTTGAATTGGGGACAAGAAGCCGCCACACGATCGGCAAACCGGGTAGCTAAAGCCATCGACGCGGCCTGAGAAGTTGAGCAACGAAAGAAAAGTTGCAGCCGGTGATATTCTGACTCGTTGTAGCTAACTCCCATCGCGGAGGAACATGCATGTCCTCGATCGACATTCCTTTACGGAGCGGCCGCTTTGGCGTCACCAAACGGCGCGACCGGTGGTGGACTCAGCCGATTTTTACATTTCTGGGGCTTTCGCTGTTTATTGTGTACGCGACATGGGCAGCATTTCAGGGACAAGATTACCGGTTCGGTCCTTACCTATCGCCGTTCTATTCTCCGGAGATTTTTGGTAATCCGCTTCATGCCTGGTTCGGGGCGTGGCCGGCGTGGTGGCCATCGTGGGCGCCGATCTCGGCTGCACTGCTGATCCTTTGGGCGCCGGGAGGATTTCGGCTGACTTGCTATTACTATCGCGGCGCCTACTACAAAGCGTTCTGGGCGGATCCTCCTGCTTGCACGGTTGGGGAATCCCGGAAGAGCTACCGCGGGGAGCGCTCGTTCCCTTTGATCCTGCAAAACATTCATCGCTATTTTCTCTATCTGGCGTTACTTTTTCTGGTGATCCTCGCACTGGATGTTTGGAGGGCGCTCTGGTTTATGAATCCGGATACGGGACATGTGCAATTCGGCGTTGGGATAGGGACACTTGTCCTGGCGGTAAATGTAGTACTGCTCGCCTGCTATACGTTCGGGTGCCACTCACTGCGTCACCTGGTGGGAGGGCGTTTCGATGAAATCTCCAAGTCTGCCGGCCGCAGAAATAGTTATGCCTGCGTTACTTGTCTGAATGCGCGCCACATGCTGTTCGCGTGGATGAGTTTG
The DNA here is from genome assembly GCA_963762495.1 of uncultured Acidobacteriaceae bacterium. Classification (GTDB taxonomy): domain Bacteria; phylum Acidobacteriota; class Terriglobia; order Bryobacterales; family Bryobacteraceae; genus Bog-105. The sequence continues at coordinate 112,842 of CAVXKZ010000002.1, read as the reverse complement.
TTTTCGGTGATGTTCGCGGACCTGTACGTGCGGCTTTGCGCGATGGGGATCTGGCACGACTGGAGAATCATTTGACGACACAGTACCAGACGTACGACTACGACGTGCTGGTCATTGGGGCGGGTGGTGCAGGGCTGAGAGCAGCGATCGAGGCGTCAGCGAACGGCGCTCGCGTCGGCGTGGTCAGCAAGAGCCTGCTTGGGAAAGCCCATACAGTAATGGCGGAAGGAGGTATCGCGGCAGCTCTCGGGAACGTCGATGAACGCGATAGCTGGCAGGTCCATTTCGCGGATACGATGCGCGGTGGGCAGTACGTGAATAACTGGCGCATGGCCGAACTGCACGCCAAGGAGGCGCCCGACCGAGTCCGTGAACTGGAAGCATGGGGCGCGTTGTTCGACCGGACAAAAGACGGACGCATTCTGCAGCGCAATTTTGGCGGCCATCGTTATCCACGACTTGCGCACGTGGGGGACCGCACTGGGCTGGAGATGATCCGGACGTTGCAGGACCACGGCATTCATCTCGGCATGGCCGTTCACATGGAGTCCACGGTTCTCACCTTGTTGAAGGACAGCGGCCGCATTGCCGGAGCATTTGGCTACGAACGCGAACGAGGCCGGTTCCTCATTTTTCAGGCCCGGGCAGTTGTGCTGGCCACAGGCGGGATTGGCCGCGCTTATGAAATCACGAGCAACAGTTGGGAATACACCGGCGATGGACACGCGCTGGCTTACGAGGCGGGGGCGTCCCTGGCGGACATGGAATTCGTTCAGTTCCACCCAACAGGGATGATCTGGCCTCCGAGCGTGCGAGGCATTCTCGTTACGGAAGGAGTACGGGGCGAAGGCGGGATTCTCCAGAATAAAGAAGGCCACCGTTTCATGTTCAATGAGATCCCTGAGAACTATCGCGCTCAAACCGCCGATAGTGAAGAGGAGGGGTGGCGCTACACGCAGGGCGATCGGAACGCGCGCCGTCCTCCGGAGTTACTGACGCGCGATCACGTGGCGCGCTGCATTGTCAGGGAAGTTCGCGAAGGACGTGGAACGCCCCATGGCGGCGTGTTTCTGGATATCTCGTGGATCAAGGCGCGGATGCCGAACGCTGACGCCTATATCAAGCGAAAGCTCCCCAGCATGTATCACCAGTTCAAACAGCTAGCGGATATCGACATTACGCAACAACCGATGGAGGTTGGGCCGACTACTCATTACGTAATGGGCGGAGTTCGGGTTGACGCCGATACTCAGATGTCTGATGTGCCTGGGCTTTTCGCAGCGGGTGAATGCGCGGCCGGATTGCATGGAGCGAATAGGCTGGGGGGAAATTCGCTTTCGGACTTACTGGTATTCGGAAAGCGAGCCGGCGAGTATGCGGCGAAATTTGCAAAGGAGAACGGGGCCGTCCGGCTGGACTCGAATCAGATCGAGGCGACCGCCGGGAATGCGCTGGAGCCGTTTGAGCGAAAGGGCGAAAGTCCCTATCAAGTTCAACATGATTTGCAACACATGATGCAGGATCTGGTCGGGATTGTGAGGCGCGCAGACGAGATGGAGCGTGCCCTCGAAGAGCTCCGAACACTGAGGGATAGAGCCCGGACGGCGGGCGTGGCGGGAAATCGCGAATATAATGGCGGCTGGCACACGGCTTTGGATTTGCACAACTTGCTCACGGTGTCCGAACTTATTACGCGTGCCGCCGTTGAGCGGAAGGAAAGCCGCGGCGCGCACTTCCGTGACGATTACCCTCAGAAGAATGAGGCGGTGGGAAACTGCAACATCATTTTGCGAAGAAGCGATTCGGGCGAGCTGGCGCTAAGGCGGGAGCCTCTCAGCGAATTGACTCCGGAGCTTAAGCGGGTCATTGAAGAGATGAAGTAGGATTCATGACCACGGCAACATTTCGAATCTGGCGCGGCCGGAACGGAGAGGGAGCATTTCACGATTACACCATCGAGATCTCAGAAGGGATGGTGGTCCTCGATGCAGTTCACCGCGTTCAAGCGGAGCAGGCGAATGACCTGGCTGTGCGCTGGAATTGCAAAGCAGGTAAATGCGGATCGTGCTCGGCGGAGATCAACGGGAATCCGCGGTTGATGTGCATGACCCGGCTCAGTACATTGCCGCTGGATGAGCCAATTGTGTTGCAACCGATGAAATGCTTCCCGTCCGCGAAGGACCTGGTGACGGATGTTTCGTGGAACTACCGGGTAAAGAAAGCAATTAAGCAGTTTAAACCCCGACTACCGGATGCGGCCGACGGAACGTGGCGAATGGCGCAGGAGGATGTCGATCGAGTTCAGGAGTTCCGGAAGTGCATCGAATGTTTTCTGTGCCAGGACGTGTGTCATGTTCTACGCGAGCATTCATTGCATGATCATTTCATCGGACCTCGCTCATTGGTTTACGTCGCCGCGCTAGAGATGCATCCGCTGGACAGCGAGAACCGCCTGAACGACCTTCGGAAAGCTGGGGGGATCGGGTATTGCAACATTACCAAATGCTGCACGAACGTGTGCCCAGAAGGCATAAGAATCACAGACAACGCCATAATCCCGCTGAAGGAGCGCGTGGTGGACGAACACTTCGACCCGCTACGAAAGCTGTTTCGGATATTTGGCAAATAGAAGGAGGATGAATGCAGTTCGAGCTGAAACCGCTTTCCAGTTCGGCCATTCCCGCAGCTCTCGAAAGAGCGCATTTATACCGTCTGCTAAATGAGCCGTGGCAGGCAGAAAGCATTTGCGAAGATGTTCTGCACGTAGAGCCTCACAATCAAGCAGCGTTGGTGACGTTGCTGCTCGCCATTACCGACCAGTTCGGAGTTCGCATCGCATCGAACCGTGCTCGCGACGTGCTGTCCCGGATCAGCGGTGAATACGAACAGGCGTACTACGCAGGAATTGTCGCGGAACGATCCGCGAGGGCTCGCATCCGGCAAGGACTTCCGCGGGCGAACTTCAAGGCATTCGAGGAATTTACCGAGGCGATGCGGTGTTATGAGCGGGCGGAGGCGCTGCGGCCGGCGGGCAATGATGAAGCCGTTTTGCGTTGGAACACTTGCGCGCGGACTTTAGCGAGCAACCAAGAGCTTCGCCCGGAGCCGGAAGAGATTCTGGCGCCCGTGTTCGACGAATAATCGCTAGGGCCTGAATATGTGATCACGAATGCAAGAATTCCTACGGCCATCAGCCGAGAAACGATGACCTTCGGAGCCAAGTGGGAAACGGCAGCGGCCAGGACATCAGCGACAGGTGATCGTAGGCCCAGAGATTGATCAGCCCCAGTCCGCGCGAACTGGCCAGTTTGAATTCATGAGGCCAAGGACATGCGCCGTTGAACCAGGGAACCAGATACGCCACATCCGCGAGATCCCAGGACATCGGAGTAGTAAGCGCGAATACGATAGCTTGGTTGGCCAAGTCCAAATTCAGGTAAGTCGCGCCCCAACTGAGGGCTTCGACTTTAAAGCGGTCAAGCCCGCTTCCCTCTTTCGTGAGCCATTCCGGCGGCAGGTTGACAGCGGCATCGAGACGGCCTCCCTGCGGGTATTGAATGCCCGGGCCGAGTAAGCAGACGGGATTGTTCACATCGTTCGGATACAGTATTTCGAACTTGGCATTCGGATATTGGGAAAGGACCGCGTTGCGTATTGCATCGACGTGGGCTTTCAAGCGACTGGCCAGGAAGGCTGCGTCGGCCCCTTGATTCACTGTGGGATCGTCGTCCTGGCAGGTGAATTGGAAGAGCGGTCGCCCCAGAGCGGACTGAGCGGCCGCGGAAGTGACTAAATCGTAGTACGCCATGGAGCCGCCCCGCACTTGCCCGGTTCCGGGCGTCCAAGCGTCATTGGGAGAAACGGGAATCGTGAAGGTGGTCGAGTCTATAACTGTGATAGGCCAGGTTCCATTTATCGCAGTGCAGCCGCTCACGCCGGAGATAACGATGCGATCACCGGTTTGCATTCCGTGGGCAAACGGATTCCCTTTGCTATCGTTGAGCTGCAGCGTCACAGGCTCCGTCGAGGAGCAGGAAAGAATTGAGTTTGCAATAGATGAGTAGAACCACCAGAGAAATTCGCCGAATTGAAGCCAAGGCGTGAGACCCGCGGCACTCTGCAGACCAGCCATTGTGGTGAACACGGAGGATTGAAACGCGGTCATGTTCTCGACAAAAGAACATTGCGAAGAGAGCAGATGCGCAAAGCCGGTATCGGTCGTGACGGGAGTGCCATCGTAAAAACGGGCTTGCCAGCAGTTCGCGACGCTCCCGTCATCGGGCGGGTAAACCAGTTCCATAGAGAACGAAGTGGTGATGAGCAGACCAGCAGCCTTCACTTCGTTGAAGAGGTCCGTGTGCCATTGGCGGACGGGGAAATTGATCGGATTCGGAGCCGATGGGTCTACTTGCCAATCACCACTGATACCCGCGGCAATACTGCCAGCTGGTGTTGAGATATTCCACTGCGTGGAGTTGGATTCGACATCGAGTGTGTCGCCCCAATTCGGCGTTCGCGGGTAAATAGCGAATTGGCCCTCGCCCGTGATTTCGGCCCGCATGGAGACGCTGGCGGAATTGATGTAGTAGACAAAGTGCTGCGCGATGCTATCCGCCGTATCCCAATAGATCAGGGACTTGTACATCTTAAATCCGCCAATGGCGACGGTTAGGTAGTCCGCATCAGTCCACGTTCCGCCGCCAGTGGGAGTAATCGCAACCACTGCGGAGTTCCAAGTTGCGCCCACTCGCTTCCGCTGATTCCACCAGAAGACGCCGAGATAGTCATTCAGTTGCCCTTTAAACCCGAGCTTGAGAATGTGCCAAAGGAGCCTTTGAGGACTCATCTTGTAGGTGGCGTCCGTATCGAAGTCGAGGGCAGGACTTACATTGTCGTAAGTGACTATCGCGTCACCCACATCGGACGTCGGCAAGGCTGCTTCGAGGTAATCGAAGATAAAGTTAAAACCGTACGAATTGAGATTGTTTACACGGTCGAGAGCCAATGTGACCGTGTGAGCGCCTGCGGGCACGCCGCTTATCAAGAGACGGCGGGTAACAACTTCGGACCCGGGGTTTTGTAAGCTAGGGCCAGTTTCCAGATAACAATCGAGGCTGCCAAGCGAGATGTCATCCAGCGTGACCTCGATGATTCCCCGATCGATGTACAGAGACGTTCCCAGGTATAGGTCGTGTACCTGATTCTGAGTGTAGGAAACAGTGACTGAACTGCCGGGTACGGACGTAACTTGAGCAAATCCGTGCCAATAGTTGTTAGCAGGCTGCACGTTCCAGCCGACGGAGTACGTACATGAGCCGCTCTCGTCATTGCCGGTGCGGAGGCTGCCAGGCCCGGCAATTTGAAGAGTTCGCTTGTTATTGGGATCCGCTACTGACCAATTACTAAAAGCGGCGGTCCATTCCGTATCGCTGTACTGTGCACCGCCGGACAGGGCGGGCGCGAAGGTCAGCCATGCCTGGCGAATCTGGTCGATTCCGAGAGCGGAAAAATCGAGCGAGATGTCCCAAACCACATTATCGGAGTTGCCTCCGGCTAGCTGGAGGACCGGATTGTCGACTTTGAGATTGATATTTCCGGGCCTGACCACCATGTAGACGGTGACATCGTTACCGTCGGAACCGCCGTATTCGGCGAGATAAGGAACGCTGGTTCCAGAGGCAGCGGAGGCCGTAAGAGTGAGAGAGGTCGGGCTGTTTACGGCAGCTACTGTGTGAGGCTGGCCGGCCAGATAGATGGTCGAGCCGGGGGCAATTCCGGGAAATTTGATCCATGCGACCCACTCTACGGATGTGCCATTTACATTGACGAGTCCAGTTCGAGCATTCTTTAGCGTCAGATTTCCGCTGTCATCCGCGGAGGCGATGACGGCGATGCTGCTGGACGCGAAGCTCGCCCAGTTGTAGCTATTGATTGCTGTTGCGAACCACTGCGCTACTTCAGCGGCGCTCTCTCCTCCGTTATACGAAACGAAATCAAACTGCGCGTGTGCGTTATTCACGAACAGAGTCAGGCGATCGTATATGATGCAACCGCCAGGCGCGCTGAAGGTGTAAACGCCTTGCGCGACAGAATAGCTGCCGGAGGCGAGTGTGGCAAAATCCCACAGCCTTACGGTAGCTGGTGGTCCGATGACGGGGACGACATCGAGGGTCGCCCAATCGATCCATGAGAACTTGGCAGAATCGATGGGCTGAAGGCCCTGATAACTGAGGCTGAAGTTGAGCACAATGCCGGAGAGGTCGAAGCTGGGTAGATACTTTACCGAATAGTGCTCGAAGAGGTTATCCGCGTCGTAGATGACCAGAACGCAGAAATCCGCCATGTCGCGGAAAACACCGCAGACGGTAAATCCAGTCGGGCTGGCCTGGAGGAGCGCGGCTGCGGCGCCGGTCCCGTCAAAGCCGCGGAGATAGAGGGTCCGGTCCGGCTGTAGTTTGAGGATTTGCTCAGTGCCCATTCTGCGCGCTCATTTGCCCCCGAGTCTGGCAGGGCAGGCTGACAGGCGAGCCGCAGCTTGACGGATAAACTACTGATTCAAGGCGAGAAAAAGCGTTTTGGGCGTTCGTGATCCTTCCCCCGCGACCGGGCGCTCGGCACTTATCAAAAATGGCCCGAATTGATCATCTCAAAACTTCCGGTTGACATCGATACGAGATGTAGCCCTTTGCAATACGGGAGTCGCCGAATATATGGTGGAATTCGTGATTTGCCGATCCGGCGATGTAGTATTGCTGGGTTGAGAAAGCGAGCGATCTGCCGTTGAAAACATTGTTCTTTCTGCAGCGATTTGCTTGCCACGCGGCAAACTGGTTCGCCATTTCGGACAGGCCGTTGTAGCGGTATTGTCGTCTTCAGCGGCACTCTGCGTTCCGAAAGTTTCGGAACCCTTGGTGGCCCCCCTGATAATCTGGGGATTCTGGTACTGGGCTCGCGGATTTGATCGGGTTCCGCCGCGCTCTGCGCCAGGCCGTTTCCGATTTAAGGGCGCCGGCACCAGTCGTAGTCAGGTCCGTGCCGCCCACCGACGTGACATAGGCATCGTCCGCCGGGTAAACATACGGGACCTGCTCCTGTATGCGCCGCTGTCGCCTGATGCCACAAACAGATTCTGGCCTTGCGCCGCGAACCGCTTGAACCGGGTCGTCGCTGGTTGGGTCGGCCGGACTCCAGCCCCATGAGCAACTCAATGCCTTGGAGACATTGACCGTACCACGGTGGAAGATATGCCCACTCGCTGGTATCGGATACGTGACGCGAAAGCAGTTATTTCGGGGAACGAGCTGGCCACTTCGATGTCCAACACTTGCTCGGTATCATCACAACTGCCCGTGCAGCTCAAGCTGGATCCGTCGGTCGACAAGCCAGTTACTGGTACGTTGAGCGGTTGCCGACTTTGAAATACGCTTGACGTTATTACGTTGTACCCCGCAAATTACAAGCATCCGACGAATGACCACAGGTAGACTAATTGCCAAGTACGCAGACCTCATTGCTACCACGAGTAGCATAGTCGAGCGGTTATGTTCCTAGTACCTCGCCATCCCGCTGGCGGCGGCGGCAACACCTCACGATTCTGGCGGTGGTCTGCAGCGCAATCGGCAATACCCCGAGATCCCGGCGGAAACGGCTATTATGCGGTGCTACGCCGATACTAAGCGGGGACACGCCAATTACTGCGCCTATCACAGCTATGGCACCTGCGGCGGCAGACCCGTTTCAGTTCCGTTCCGCCTACTTCTTCAATCTTGACTGGCGACGCGGGCTGTGACCCGCAGGACACCTCGGGACTGCACTCTCAAGGGCTGGCGGCAATCGCAAATGTCAGCGGGCATGAACTGTCGGAAGCGCGTACCGATCCCGCCAGCCCCGGTGCCTGGTATGACTCCTCCGGCCAAGAGAACGGAGATAAGTGCGCCTGGACGTTTAATGTCCCGCTGGTCGGCTTTAGTAACGGCACCGAGTGGAAAATCCAGGGAGAGTGGTCAAATAAGGCCTACAACAACCAAACGGGTTACCCAAACAGCTCAGGCCAAAGAGGTTGTCTGGACGGTCATTAGACTCGCTGGCCCTCCGCGATGCAGGGTAGATGATGCCGCTCTCCCTGCATTGCGAATCCTAAATCTTTGTAGCCGAAACCTGGGATTTCTTCGCTGATCTAACTTTGTGGGGGGTTGGAGCCCTGAACACAACAATGAAAAGAATGCTATTGATTTTGCCTTTGAGCGTCGCATTGCTCGCGCCTTCGTGCCTGTTGGCCCAGGATCACGATCGCGACCATGACGATCACCGTGACGATCGCCACCACATCTATGACCGACGTCACCACGACTACCACGATTTCGATGCGCGTGAAGAACGTGCCTGGCATGTATATTGGGAACGGCGGCATCGTCACTACATCGATTGGGATCGCGCATCCGAGAGGCAAAGGGAGGCTTATTGGGACTGGCGCCACAACCATCCCGAGGAATTCCGGGATAGAGATCGAGACGACCGCTAACCTCATAACGATGGCGCGGGCGATCAAGCGTCTGCGCCTCACCCTCCCTCTTTTCGGCGCTCCACAGCGTCCGCTTCCCGCGCTACGATCAAATCGGCGGCCTATAAGTAGATGAAAACGGTCGAACGCCCCTTCACGACTATCAGCGGCGTCCCTGTCGAACCGTTGTATGGTCCGGAAAGCGTAGAGGATTTCGATCCCGCGCGCGAGCTGGGCAACCCAGGCGAGTTTCCCTACACTCGCGGCATTCACCGCGATATGTATCGGGGCAAGCTCTGGACCATGCGCCAGTTTTCCGGCTTCGGGACGCCCGAAGAGACGAACCGCCGCTACCGCTACCTACTCGAACAAGGCCAGACCGGGCTTTCGGTCGCGTTCGATCTACCCACTCTGATGGGCTATGACGCCGGCCACGCGATGAGCGAGGGAGAGGTGGGAAAATGCGGAGTCTCCATCTCCTCGCTCGCGGACATGGAGATTCTGTTCCGTGGGATTCCGTTAGGCGATGTTACGGTTTCCATGACCATCAACTCGCCGGCGGCCGTGCTTTGGGCCATGTATCTGGCCGTCGCCGAGGAGCAGCATGTCGATTGGCAGCAGATTTCCGGCACTCTCCAGAACGACATCCTGAAAGAGTATATCGCGCAGAAGGAGTACATCTTTCCGCCGCGCCCCTCCATGCGGCTGGTCACCGACACGATCGAATTCGGCGCGCGCTACGTTCCCAAATTTAATCCGATCTCCATCAGCGGATATCACATCCGCGAAGCCGGATCGACCGCCGCCCAGGAGCTTGCCTTCACTCTACGCGATGGCATCGAGTACGTCGACTGGGCGCTCGATCGCGGGCTCGAGGTCGATACATTCGCGGGACGCCTGAGCTTCTTTTTCAACGCTCATAACGACTTTTTCGAAGAGGTCGCGAAATACCGGGCGGCGCGTAAAATCTGGGCTTATACGATGCGCGACCGCTACGGTGCGCGCAGCGAGCGCAGTTGGAAGATGCGCTTCCACGCCCAGACGGCGGGCTGCTCACTTACGTGGCAGCAGCCGAATAACAACCTGATGCGCACGGCGTGGCAGGCCATGGCCGCGGTACTGGGTGGCGCGCAATCGCTGCACACGAATTCACTGGACGAAGCCTACGCGCTGCCGAGCGAGAACGCCGTCACGCTGGCGCTTCGCACCCAGCAGATTCTCGCCTACGAAACGGGCGTAGTGAATACACCCGATCCGCTGGGCGGCTCCTATTTCCTCGAACGGCTGACGCTTGATATGGAAGCGGCGGCCAACGACTACATAGCGCGGATCGATCAGCTCGGTGGAATGATACCGGCCATTGAGGCGGGATTCCCTCAAAGAGAAATCGCGGCTGCCAGTTATCGGTATCAGCGCGAAGTGGAAGAAGGCGAGCGCGTCATCGTCGGAGCGAACCGGTTTCAATCTCAGGATCAGCCGATAGAGCTGCTGCACATCGATCAGACGGCGGAAAAGGTGCAGGCAGAGAAGCTGGCCGCCTTGCGTGAGCGACGCGACAATGCAACCGTTCGCCGGACGCTTGACGCCCTCAGCCGGGCGGCCGAAGGCGTTGATAATACAATGCCTTGCATTCTGGATGCGGTGCGTGCCTATGCCACAATTGGCGAAATTTGTGAGGCGCTGCGCAAAGTTTTCGGCAGCTATACGGAAACAACCCACCTGTAAACCACCGTCATAGCTAAGGAGGTCCGTTTTATTCGGATCCGGAGACACACACTATGGGACATTATTCATCTTCGCGAGCTAGCGTTTGGGGAGCCGTTCTGATCGGCGTCGGCTGCGGTCTCACTGTAACGGGCCTGGTGCTGGTGATTCCAGCCTGCACGAACTGGTCGCTGGGTTTGTTGGGAGACGCTTTTCAGAAGAGCAAGGAAAGCGTGGAGTCAGCGGCGAGTACATTGGGCGAATTTGCCGGACGCGCGCAGCACCATTTTGGAGTGGCGGCCAAGACGGCGCGCTCGCAGACTGCGAAAGCGGCCGGGGTGGTGGAAACCGCGGCGCGCAATCTGCGCGAACGCACCTCGTAGTGAATGGCAACCAACCGGCTCGACGTCTTGAAGCAGATGATCGCTCAGGACCCGAAGAATTCATTCGCGCGCTACGGTCTGGCAATGGAGCACGCCAACGGCGGCCAGTTTGCGGAGGCCGTATCAGAGTTCCGAATCCTGCTTGAACACGATCGCGATTATCCGGCGGCTTACTATCACGGCGGGCAGGCTTTGGAAAAATTGGGGCGTATTGAAGACGCACGGATTATGTACCAGCAGGGGATTGAAGCTTCAACCCGTAAGGGTGATTCGCATACACGGTCGGAGATCGAAGCCGCGCTGAATCTTCTGCCGGTTTAGGGCGAGTTACTGTTTCGGCTTCGTCACCTCGAGAGTGCCGAATTTCTCGAGAGACTTCTGGATCTTTTGCGCATCGCCCACAACGACCAGCGTGGCGTCGTCGGGCGACCAGTATTTGCCTGTTGCCCGGATTTGGTCCGGTTCGACCGACCTTACGTGCGTGGTAAACAGGTCGAGGTAATCACTGGGAAGGCCGTTTGTCTCGACCCTCACAAGTTGCTGGGCCAGACCCGATTGCCGTTCCAGTCCGAGAATAAACCTCCCGGCGTAGGAGTTTTTTGCGTCGCTCAATTCCGTGGCGCCGACGTCCTGAGCTGAGAGCGCCTGCAGATCGTTATCCAGCGCCTCTACTGCCGGTTCTACGACTTCGTTGCGAACCTCCGTGACAGCGCTCACGACGCCAGCTTCTTTCGCGGAATTATTTTCAGCATGAGCATCATAAGCAAAGCTTCGCTTTTCGCGGATGTCCTGGAACAGCCGAGAGTTCGTTCCTCCACCCAAGATCATTTGTCCCACTGCCAGCGGAAAGAACTGGGGCGATCCATACGTAGGGGCCAGGTGCGCCGAGATGATGTCGGCCTGTACCGATCCCGGGCGGTCCACCAGAATCAGCCTTTTCGAGTTCACCGGAATCGCCGGGGGTTGGTAGGCCGGTAAACTCTTTTTCTCCCAGGAACTAAACGCGTCCGTAATTGTCTTTTGAAGTTCTGCGCCTGCAGGCAAGCGCCCGACGAGAATCAGAAAGGCATTATTGGGAACCAGATAAGTGCCGCGAAAGGATTGGAGCGCGCCTCTATCGAGCTTCTCCAAGGCCTGTTCTGTCGGGCCGATATGGGAGTACGGATGCGGGCCAAAAAGCGCCTCGCTTAACGCTTCGCGGGCGAGATAACGCGATTCAGATCGTTCCGCGCGCAGCGTCTGGAGCCGGTTCTGTTTCTGCAGCTGCACTTCATCCGTAGGAAACGAGGCATTCCGCGCGACGTCCGCCATCAGCGCCAGAAATCGAGCCATGTTCGCGGAGAGACAGGTCCCGGAAATCGTTAAGGTATCAGGAGAGCTTGACGCCGTGATCTCGCCGCCTAGATCCGCCGATTCGTCCGCAATCTGCCGAGCATTTCTCGTCGCGGTGCCCTGGTTGAGTAAAGCGGCGACGCTGTCGGACAGACCCGGCAAGTCTTTCGGATCGAATTTAGAGCCCGCCAGAAAAGCGATGCGCAGCGTGACGAGAGGGAACCGCGCGTCATTTACCGCTACGACCCGGAGTCCGTTCGGCAGTTGGAACCGTTCCATCCGCGGAAGATTGACATTTGGAATCGGCGGCGTTTCCGGCGGTTTTGTACGATCCACATCCGCGGCGGTGAGCAGGCCGCTCCCAAGGACGAGTCCGAAGGCGATAGTGAGTTGAAGGCGAAACATCTACTGACCTCGTTTGGGATTTTCACCCGCGCTGGATTTGGCGCCGGCATCGGGCTGAATGGCGAGTACAATTCTGTGGCCTTTCGTCAGATACTTTTTCGCTACTGCCTGCACCTGCGCGGCGGTGACAGCTTCGTACTTGTCCAGCAAGCTATTGATCTCCTCTGGAGTTCCATCCAGAACCTCGAAATTCGCAAGCAGGGTGGCCCGCCCCAGGCAGGTTTGCAGCTCATTCAATTTCGAGCTAAGTAAAAGCATCTGCACTCGATGGAGTTCAACTGGCGTAACCCCGTCAGTTTGTATCCTGGCAATTTCGTCCTGATACTGATCTACGATCTGATCGGATTGAAAGTTTGGCTTGTAAATCAGGAAGGTTGCATACTCGCCGGGACTCTTATAGTCGTCCGCTGATGCGAACGGCCAGCCCAAATCGCCCTGGTATTGCACGACCGATTTCTTGCCCTTCACCAGATCTTGTTGAAGCCGGGAACTGTCGCCTGCGGTAAGCAGCCCGTCCAGCACGACCATGGCATAGAAATCGTCGGAGCCCCGCTGGGGGCCGGGGTAGCCGATGATGACGCCCGGGACTTTCGCCAGCGCGTCCTTATAAACCTCGCTGTTGCCGGGTGAGCCGCCGGCCGGTTCCGCCATATCAGGGCGCTTGGGTTGCGGTTGCGACGGGATATCGGCGAAATAAGTCTCAACCAATTTCTTTGCTTCCGGGATCTTGATATCGCCGACGATGGTCAATACGGCATTGTTCGGCGCGTAATATGTCTTGAAGAACTTCGAGACATCTTCAATGGTTGCGGCATTCAAATCTTCAAACGATCCAATCAGCGAATGGGAGCTTTGCCAATTTCGAAACGCCAATTGCGGCCACTTGTCGACGATCGCCGTCGCGTAGGGCTGATTATCGAAGCTGAGACGCCGCTCCTGCTTAACCGCTTCCTTTTGATTGGCCAGATTCTCGGGAGTAATCGCTAGGCTTCGCATGCGGTCGGACTCGAGCCACAGCGCAACCGCCAGTTTATTGGAGGGAAGAGTCTCGAAATAATTTGTGTAGTCCGGATGGGTCGAGCCATTGAAGCTCCCTCCATTCGATTCCACGTAGCGCATGTGCTCGCCCTTCTTGATGTTGGCGGAGCCCTCAAACATCATGTGCTCGAAAAGATGGGCGAAGCCGGTTCGCCCCTTTTCCTCGGATCGCGCACCCACGTCGTAAACGATGTAGACGGCCACAACAGGCAGGGTGTTGTCCTGCGAGAGAATGACCCGGAGCCCGTTTTCGAGCTTGTATTTTTGGATCGGAATGTCGATCTTGGCAGGAACCGCTGCGGCAAGGGTGGCAGCGCAGAAACACAGACTGGCTAAAGCTTTCATCGTTGGCCGACCATCGAAGTATATCTTGTGCATACGTCTCAAGGGCGGCGATACACTACTCCGCCTTTCATCACAAACACGACCCGCTGGGTTACGCTGATATCCTCGAGTGGATTCCCCGGCACCGCGATTACGTCTGCAAAATAGCCGGGCTTTAGAACGCCGATTCTTCCCTCCCAGCCTAGTAACTTGGCGCCGTTCAGCAGGTCCGCTTGCAACGCGGCCAGCGGCTTCATGCCGTACTGAACCATCAGCACCAGCTCGCGCGCTTGGGTGCCGTGCGGGAACGGGCCCACATCCGAGCCCACCGCCATCGGCACTCCGGCGGCAAGTTGTTTTTTGAATTCGCGGGCATGAAAATCGAGCATCTCGTGCTCGCGCTTGCCCGCAGCATCGGAGTCCGCATGCTCGGCAAAGTATTCGGAAATGGTAAAGGTCGGAACCGCCGGGATTTGCTTTTCGCGCATCAGCCGCATGGTCTCCTCGCTCAACTGATCCGCATGGTCCACCGATTCGACTCCCGCCTGCGCCGCGTATAACGTTCCCGGCTCTCCCGTGGCATGCACGGCGACTCGCGTGCCCGTCCGCGCCGCTTCCGCGACCGCCGCGGCAAGCTGCGCTTCGGTGTACTGATAGGGAGTCGAAAATTTGCCGTCGCGGATGGTATCGGGACCGGTCTCGTACATCTTAATGAAGTCCGCACCTAATTTGCGTTGTTCCCGAATCACATCGACGATCTGATAAATGTTATTCGCGTAGGTCGCATTCGAAAGGACGCGTTGCTCGGGATTGAAGCGAATGGCATCTTCATGGCCGCCCAGGATGTCAATCGCATTTCCGCTCACGCGCAACCGCGGCCCGGGAATCGAACCGTCATTGATCGCGTTTCGCACTGCTGTGTCGGCCGCTCCGGCGCCCTCCGTACCCATGTCGCGTTCCGCGGTGAAACCGGCCATCAGATCCGCGCGTGCGGCCAGAGTGGCCTGAATTGTCCGCTGCGGAACCGATTCCCTGACCGTCTGCAAGTCTTCGGCTCCGGGATGTAGAAAAAGATGAACGTGAGCATCGATCAAGCCGGGCATGAGCGTGGCGTCGCCGAGGTCGATAATGTCGGCTCCGCTTGGCCGCGAGACCTGCTGACCCGCCTCGACAATACGATCGCCTTCGACCAGCACTTCACCCGGCGCGACAATTCGTCCGCCTTCGATATCGAGCAGGCGAGCGGCATGCAGGACGATGGGCCGATTCTGCGCGAAAGCATTGCCTACCCAGCGAATGCCGCGACGCAGCAGCGCGATTCGGAATCGAAGCATAGCTCCTCTTTACTGTGCCTGGCCGGCGGGCACCGCTTGCACAAGCTGCTGAACACCGGGCGCAATCTGGATTAAGAAATCGCCCACGCGATGATTAACGTAAGGGTCGATTGCGGTCAGACTGTTCTGCTTCCAATCGGCAGCCGGCGTTTTGCCGGAATCGAGATTCGAGAGCGCCTCTCGCCCGACGCGGCATAGCGTGTCCACCGCATCGATCAGAGGCTTATCGGGTGTCAACAGGCTCTCGTTATCAAAGACGCGGCGCACGGCCGCCGCCGATCCAGCCCAAACGGTAAGTGCGAATCGCAGCTTGCGGCTGTCGCGCTGATCCTTGGGCGCGTTCAAGTAAGCTTTGAACGGCTTCACGAAAAATTCGCGCCGCTTCGCTTTCGGGCGGAGTCGCGTCCGCTAATCCGTTCAAGGGTGTGGCGCTCGAGTTTCTCTCCGCGTGCCGTGAGTAGCCCTTGACCAGCTCCAGGATCGAATCGAAAATGTCCAAAGGCCCATACGGCGCCGGCCCGGCCAAGCGCTGCCGCATCAGTTCGAGATTGGATCTTTGCGTCAAGCCAAGCCACTCAAGCCAGCGGTTGACGGCCACAAGTCTTTGATACATAAAAGCTGTGTCTGTCACCGATTCTGGCGACCAGAATCGTTCCGCAATCGCCGCAAGGCGCGGCCACAGCCGTGAATCCAGATTTTCGTTGTCGGCCAGTTCTTCCCACATCGCGGCTTCTCCGCCCAGAATGAGCTTCTGCTGCTCAGGTGTGAGTTTGGCCGGCGAGCCCGGCGCGGGTTGACCTTGCTGCGGCTCCTCTTCTTCTCCCACGGCGTTGGGCTCCCCCGGCGGCGTCTTCATTGGATCGATGGCGTAATGGTAAGACGCGTGAAACAGCAGGTTGAGATAATAGCCCGCCGCGAGAATGCCCTGATGTCCCTGGCGCGCCGCTTCCCACAAGGACTGCTGTCCGCGCCAGGATTCAATGATTGCCGATTTCGGCAGATCCGGTTGGAGTATTTCGTCCCAGCCGATCATGTCGCTTGTGATGTTTCGAAACAATCTTCTCGATGCGCTGGTTGAAATATGCCTGCAGCGCCTTCGCGTCGGCGAGATGATGTTTGTGCATGAAGGCCTGAATGCGAGGGCTGTCATTCCACTCTTTCGGATCCACTTCATCGCCGCCGATATGGAAATATCGATCGGGAAATAGCTTCGCCATCTCTCCGATAAACGTATCCATGAAACGATAGGTCGATTCCTTGGTAGGGTCGATCAAATGGGCCAGAATTCCGTAGCCGCGAGCGATTTCATACGGACCCGCTCCGACTCCTAATTTCGGATAGCCCGGCAACCAACTCGCGGCATGACCGGGCATGTCGAACTCCGGCACGATCCGAATGCCGCGCTCACCGGCGTAGGCAATGATGTCGCGAATTTGCGCTTGGGTATAGTACAGACCGTCGGAGCCGTATTTGGTCAGGCGCGGAAACTTCCGGCTTTCCACGCGGAAACCCTGGTCGTCCGAGAGATGCCAATGCAGCACGTTCAACTTGACCGCGGACATGCCGTCGAGGGTTCGCTTGATTTCGTCCACGCCGATAAAATGCCGCGAGACATCCAATGACAGCCCGCGCCATGCGAACCTGGGCTCGTCGTGAATGGTAATCGCGGCGGCGGAGAAGCCAGGCGTGGAAACCGGCCCGGCGGAGGTGGCCGCGTTCTGCTGTACCAATTGGAGGAAAGTCTCGAGCCCGCGGACCGCTCCGAGCGGTTTATCCGCCGAAAGACGGGCATGGCCATTCGAGATCTCGAGCGAATAGCTCTCGTCATCGCCGAGTTGCTGTGGGGCGCGATGATCTTTTGTTTCGACGACAATGTTCAGCGTGGCGCTCGCGCCGTTTTTCTCAATATGCGTAACGACCGGAATAGCCGTTTGGCGCGCAAGTCTCGGGAACGCGCGCTCGACGGCGGTCTGGACGCGAGGATCGCTGGCTCCGGAGCCGGAGGTCGAAATGGAAAAGCCAGTATCGATGGTCAACGCGCCGGTACCCATGACGATGCTGCTCGGCCACGGCATAAGCGGCAGGTTCCGCTCCGGCCCAGTGGGTACCTGAGCGGATGAGACCGCGGCAAAAAAGAAGATTACGGCGATGATCGACCAGGGGCGGAGGTTGCGCGTGTTCAAGTTTTCTAGCTTATCGCGTTGAAAACTTGCGATTGAGGACTCGACTTTCTAGAACGGGCTCTTGCCTTGCGCTGCGGCGATGCTGCCGATCACAATGGCGGCCACGGCAGTTGCCCCAATGGCCCAGTAGAGAGTCTTTGTGTCAGAGGGAAGTGGTTTGGGTGCGGGAGCCGCGCCTGTCTGGGCCGGAGCCGCTCCACTCTGCTGGAAGGCCATTTTGGTTCCCGGCAGCACGTGCGTCGTGAAGGCTAAGCCATCGGTGACTTGGACCGAGCCGCCGATCGACGCGATTTCGATCGTGTTCTTCTGCATGCGGATAATGGCTTGCGCGCCGGGATCATCCGCCTTCACTTCGAGCTGGCTCGCATGCACCGTATAATCGGCGAAATTTCCAACCCGGACCGCGCCCTCGTGCAGCACGACATGATCATTGAAAACAGCACCTGCCGAGCGCGTGGCAAGCCGCACGTCGACTCCGCTTTGGAGGTGGATTTCACTGGGAGCAACTGTGGTTTGTACTTCGGTTCCGTCCAGAACATTCGTTGTGCCCGTCACGGCCGTACTGTCCACTGTGAACGTGCCCACAGCAGTCGCCACTCCAATGGCCGGGGCGGCCGCAAGGGAAGGACCCGCACACAAGGCTGCCGCGACAACCAGACTGAGGAAGGTGCTGCGTTTCATGTATGTCGCCGATCTCCTATCCCCACGCAAATTGAGGGCTATCGCTTAAGTAGAGCATAGAACCTCAGCGTTTGTAACGCGTTAGTTTGCCTGTGTAGGTACTACTTGCGGCTCGGTCACCGATAGCCCGCAGCCTGCAATTCAAAAAGCTCCGCGTAGGTGCCCCCCAGCGCCAGCAACTGATGATGCGATCCCTGCTCGATGACGCGCCCATGCTCCAGAACCAGGATCCGGTCTGCCATTCGAACTGTTGAAAACCGATGCGATATGAGCACGGCCATTTTGCCGGAGGTCAGCTCGGCGAAGCGTTGATAGACTTCGAACTCGGCTTTGGCGTCCAGGCTGGCCGTCGGCTCGTCCAGAATCAAGATCTGGGCATCGCGCATATAGGCCCTTGCCAGCGCGATCTTTTGCCATTGGCCAGTGGAGAGATCCACGCCTCCTTCGAAGCGCCGTCCCAACATCTGACGATAGTTATTAGGAAGCTTGCGGACCACCTCAGCCGCCAGACTCTTTTCGGCGGATACTCTTACACGATCCGCATTCAGGATCTCTCCGACCCGGCCTACTCCAATGTTTTCAGCGGCTAACATGTCATATCGCATGTAGTCCTGAAAGATAACTCCCACTTCATGCCGGAGCTGGTCCACATCGTATTCGCGCAGATCGATGCCGTCCAACAGAATGCGCCCTTCCGTCGGGTCGTACAACCGGGCGAGCAGTTTGACCAGGGTAGTCTTCCCCGCCCCGTTCTCGCCAACCAGCGCGATGCGTTCGCCGGGGGAGAAGCGGAAGCTGACGCCGGCCAACACCTGTTTGCTCGATTCCGGATACGAGAACGAGACATTCTCAAATTCGAAGCCAATACGGATGGGCCGGGGCGCAGGCAGTGCGTTGGGGGCAGCGGCAATGGTTGGGTTCGTTTGGAAAAAATCGAACAAGTCTTTGATGAATAAGGCTTGTTCGGAGACTCCCACGAGCCCGGAGACGAGGTTTTCCATGATGCTCCGGGAACGGGAGAAGGCGCCCACCATCAACGTGAGATCGCCAACGCTGAGCGCTCCGGCCAAGGCGCGCAGGATGATAAGCGCATAGGCGATGTAGTACGCGCCGGTTGGAAGTAGATTGAGAAGCGTGCCGTGCCAGGCGCGATGAATTGCCAGATGCCTGTTATCGGCATAGAAACGTTCAAAAAGGCTCCTTGAGCGGTTCACCAGGTATTCGCCGAGCCCAAAGATCTTGACCTCCTTAGCGCTCTCGCTACTAGCTCCGAGATAACGGAGATAATCCAGCTCCCGCCGCTCCGGCGTATAGCGGTACAGCATGGAGTAATTCAACATGGCGAAGCGAGTTTCGCCCAGGAAGACCGGAACCGTAGCCGCGAGGAGCAGCAGCAAGAGCCATGGATAGAAGAAGATAACGGCCGATAACAGAGATAGAAGAGTAAGCACCTGCTGGCCCATTCCGGCCAAACCAGCCAGCATGCCTAGTCGTGCCGTGGTCTGGCGCCGCGCCCGCTCCATCTTGTCGTAGAAGACCGGATCCTCGAAGCTCACCAAGTCGAGCGAGTTGGCGTGCTCCATAAGCCGGATGCTGACGTAATTAGTGAAGCTGTCGCCCAAGAGGCTGTCGACGAGCGAAACAAAGCGCCCCAGCGTGTCGGAGCCCACAGCCAGCAAAAGCTCTAAAATGAGCAGTTTCCAAATGAGACTGCGATCAAAGGGCTGATGCCGGATGGCCCGGACGACGAGATCGATAATCAGCTTCGAAACCCATAAGGTGGCCAGCGGGAACAGGGCCGCGATGCCGCGCAGAAGTAAAGTGCAGAGGGTGAGCGCGTGGCTGGTCTCCCAGACCATGCGCAGCAGCGGCGGAACGTTCCGCAACGCTTGAAAGCGTTCACGCCAAGTCTGGGGAGTATCGGATGCCTTGGGAGGCGGTCTCATAGGCCTGGCATACGACCGGTGTGTAAGAGAAAATGCTCATTCTCTCGAATGAGCATCTCTCTTCCTGTTGCCAGGGCTCCGGTGAACCGGAGCTTACGTTTGATGGGAGAACCAGATTCGACGGTATCGCAACCGCCAAAATCCGTTTGTGATTGGAGTGTAGGGCCAGCAAGGGGGGAAGTCAAGGGCATTTTTCCTGGCTGCAATCGCACTCTCTAAGTACCGCTCTACAAACCATTTACCGCGAAAAGTGTTTTTCCACGACTTGTGCAAAAGCTCTTCGAGAGCTGTGGAAAAGCCTGTGGTTAGTCCAACTAAACTGCGCTGTTTCTAGAGCTTACAGCGTTCCTCCTAATCGCCTCTCAGGTGCAAGGTAGTCATCGCTTCGTCGGCTTCGAGCGTTCCATAACGCCGACGATAGATGCGCATGGCGGCATACATCAACCCGGCCAGCAGGCAGAGAGCGGAGAGAAGGATGCTCAAGTAAATGATGTTGACCAGCAGCGCATACAGCGGTTTAATCGGGCTCGGCGGCGGCACGTCGTTCCAGGTAATTTTGGCTTCATACTGAACTCGGCTTAGAAGAGTATCCGCCTGGCGATCGGTTGCGGGTCCGTAGATCACGGCCAATAAAACGCCCGATCGCTTAACGCGCACGCCGGGCACGAGTTTGAAATCGATGCTGTGCAGCCGCGCCTGCTCGGGCGTAGCGTAATAAAAAATTGCCAGATGAACCGGAGCTTTGTCGCCGTCAACGCGATATTCGGCGATCTGCGCTTCCGCTCCTTCATCGAAGCCAGGTTTCGTAGTGGCGAGATCAGGAGCGAAGGCATCGAGCGATGCGGGTCCCAAAATGTAGCGCGCCGAATCGGGAACCAAACCTTCCTTGGGCAGAAAGGTAACGATAGCCGGGAGCGATGTTTGGTGCTTGTCCGGCAGAGCGCTGCTCAAAGCAGTCTGTACTTGCGTTTTCGTGGGCCTCGCACCGTCGAACACCAGAACGTCGTTGTACTCGGTGATTACAACCTGCTTTGCGTCTTCGCTGCAAAATGGCGCGAGATCGCAGGTGCGGTCCCGCGGCGAACGGAGCATCTCCCAAGCCGCCAAGGCGCCCGTCAGATCTTTCATTTGATAAGTGGTGACGGCTACGCGCCCGAGCTTCGCGGTAGTCGTGTGAACGAGCCCGTATTCACGCCATAAAGACTGATCATCCGCGAAAAGCGAGGTTGCGAAGAGTGCGATTAAACAGGCGAAGCCTACGCCGCGGCGCCGTGACATTTCTTGTACTTCTTTCCACTGCCGCACGGACAAAGCTCGTTGCGGCCGACCTTCGGAGCTTTTGAGATGGTTTGCGGCTGGCCGGTGGCTTCGCCACCGCTGAACTGCAATTCCGCGAGCTCCTTATCCTTTCGACGCTGAATGTTCCTCGTAAGATCCAGGACTGATTGCTGAGCCTCGCGTTTTTGCGCTTCGATCTGCGCCGGCGACGGTTTAGACGGGTCGCCATCGCGCGGAATCCCGTTACCCTCGAAGTCTTCGTCGTCCGGGCCCTCCGGATCTTCCGGTTCCGGATAGGGAAGCGCAGGCATGCCAGTCTCTATGCGCATGAAGTACAGGAATTTGGCGGTCTCGTCCTCGATGCGATCCATCATGTCCTGGAACATGGTGAACGATTCCTTCTTGTACTCGATCAGCGGATCTTTTTGACCATAGCCGCGGAGGCCAATGCCTTCCCGCAAGTGATCCATGGAGAGGAGGTGGTCTTTCCATTGGTTATCGACCACGTTTAGCATGATGATCCGCTCGGCTTGCCGCAAGTTGTCGGCGCCGATCATCTGTTCCTTCTCCTCATAGCGCGCGATTAGAAGATCCTGGAGCTTTTGGTCAATCTCCCGGCCGCTGACTCCGATCAGTTCCTCGATATCCAGCTTGGCGCCAAACTGATTCAGCACCGCCGTTTGCAGACCGTTCAGATCGTATTGGTCGTAGCGCATCCGCTCACCACAGAACTGATCGACGAAGCCTGCGATGATGCCACGAACGATGTCGAGAATCCGTTCTTTCTGGTTCTCGCCTTCGAGCAGTTGACGGCGCATGCCATACACGGCCTGCCGCTGCTTGTTCATCACGTCGTCGTATTCGAGGACGTGTTTGCGCGACGCGAAATGCTGCCCTTCTACCGCTTCCTGCGCCGCTCGAATCCGTTTACTAATCAGCCGGGATTCGATTGGCACATCTTCTTCCATGCCAAGCCGCAGCATCAGGTTCTGCATGCGATCGCCACCGAAGATACGCAGCAGATCATCCTGCAACGAGAGATAGAAACGGGAGCTTCCCGGGTCGCCCTGGCGGCCGGCGCGCCCGCGCAACTGATTATCGATGCGGCGTGATTCGTGGCGTTCGGTGCCAAGGATGTGAAGACCACCCATGGCGAGTACGTCCTTGCGCTCGGCTTCGATTTGGGATTGAACTTCGCTCTTGATCTGCTCGAGCTCGTCGGACACAAGCATGTCTTGAGTTTTGCCGTACTTCTGGAGCCGGTCTTCCAACAGCACATCCGGATTACCGCCGAGCAGAATATCTGTACCGCGCCCGGCCATGTTGGTGGAAACCGTTACCGCACCCTTGCGTCCGGCCTGTGCGACGATGTGCGCTTCGCGCTCGTGATTCTTAGCGTTCAGCACCTCATGCCGTACGCCCATTTTCTTTAACAGGTTCGACAGCCTTTCGGATTTTTCAACCGAAATAGTACCGACCAGCACCGGCTGCCCTTTCTCATGCAGGGTCTTGATCTCTTTCGCTGCGTTCCGGAATTTCTCCTCTTCCGTCCGGTAAACTACGTCCGGAAATTCCGTCCGGATCAACTGCCGGTTGGTCGGAATGACGGTAACGTCGAGCTTATAAATGCTGCTGAATTCGGCCGCCTCGGTATCCGCGGTACCGGTCATGCCAGACAGCTTTTTGTACATGCGGAAGAAGTTCTGGAAGGTAACGGAGGCGAGCGTCTGTGTTTCGCGCTCGATCTTGACGCCTTCCTTTGCTTCCACCGCCTGATGGAGGCCGTCGCTCCAGCGGCGCCCCGGCATCAAGCGCCCGGTGAACTCGTCCACGATAATCACTTGGCCTTCTTGCACGACGTAATCGCGATCCCGCTCGTACAAAATATGCGCCCGCAACGCTTGTTGGACGTGATGGTTCATCTCGAGATTCGCCGGATCGTAGAGGTTACCGGTATTGAGCAGCTTTTCAACCTTAAGGCCGCCCTCTTCGGTCAAACCAACACTGCGATGCTTTTCGTCCACAGTAAAATCGCCGGTTGTAAAAGATTTGCCGGGCTCCTTGCCTTCAATGACTTCACCGCGTTCGAGAAACGGAATGATACGGTTCACGCGGTAATACTTGTCGGTGGATTCTTCGCTTGGTCCGGCTATGATCAGCGGGGTACGGGCCTCATCGATCAGGATCGAGTCCACTTCGTCAACAATGGCAAAGTTAAAATCGCGCTGGGCGTAATCCTCCAGCCGGAATTTCATGTTGTCGCGTAGATAGTCGAACCCGAACTCGTTGTTCGTTCCGTAAGTGATATCGGAGTTGTATGCCTCGCGGCGTTCACGGTCGTCCAAATCGTGAACAATAGTGCCGACGGTGAGGCCGAGGAACTTATGCAGTCGGCCCATCCACTCGGAATCGCGGCGCGCCAGGTAATCGTTGACCGTTACAATGTGAACGCCCTTGCCCTCTAATGCGTTCAGGTAACTGGGGAGAGTGGCCACCAGCGTTTTCCCTTCGCCGGTTTTCATTTCGGCGATTCGCCCCTTGTGAAGCGTCATTCCGCCAATGAGCTGAACATCGAAGTGCCGCATGTTCAAAACACGGCGGCCGGCTTCACGGCAGACGGCGAAGGCTTCGATAAGCAGGTCGTCGAGAGGCGCGCCGTTCGCGACGCGTTGTTTAAATTCTTGTGTTTTGGCGGCTAGCTCGGCATCGGAGAGCCGCTGCATCTGAGGCTCGAGATCGTTGATCGCCGTGACATTCGGGCGCAGGCGTTTGATTTCGCGATCATGTTTCGTGCCAAAGACCTTGGCAAGCGTACTCTCGAACATCATATATAAAGTGGCTTTAATTCCCAGTGTAACTGGAAAGAGGAGTTCTGACCTCTTAAGAGGTTAGACGTTGGAGAGCCAGGCGGGATCCGCCTTACGCCACCGGCTGCGCTTGCCCGTTCCGCTCGACCAGCGGTTTGCCACAGAGCCGTTCGAGAACTGCGATGGGAGCGCTTCCGGGTTTTGCCATGGACTTGCGGGCGATGATGAACGTTTGCTCCAGAGCGTGCTGGCCTGAAAGCACCGAATGGGGCACAACATCGGTGAAGGTAAGCCAGGTAGATCCAGGGGGGAAATCGAAACGGTATTTGGCGCAGTGCTCCTGAAAATCGGGATTGCGCTTCAGGTAATCGTGAAACCGCAACATGAAGCGGTCGTATCCGGAGCGAGGAACTACCGGCAAGCCAATGGTCTTCAGCAGACGAGCCGAGTGATTCAACAGCCTTCCAGTGGCGGACGTAGAGCCCACCGCGATTTCATCCAGGCCGGCCGATCGCGCATATTTTTCCGCGATAACTGGG
The DNA here is from genome assembly GCA_963762495.1 of uncultured Acidobacteriaceae bacterium. Taxonomy (GTDB): domain Bacteria; phylum Acidobacteriota; class Terriglobia; order Bryobacterales; family Bryobacteraceae; genus Bog-105. The sequence goes on along the minus strand of CAVXKZ010000002.1, from coordinate 88,388 downwards.
AACGGGTCGGTCACGACCCAGTTACGTGTTTTCGTCGGGTGAACGTTGGTGAATACGCGTAGGATCAGGTCGCCGTTGGTCGGCCGGGACGGGAATGCGTCGGTATGAATGAGATCGTTTCTCTTGTTGAGGGGAAGATCGCGCCCCTCTTCTTCAAGCGGGCGGAAACTCGCGTAATCCAGCTTCCAGTCTGTGGCATACTCCGGCAGTAATTCGCTCAGGAAGGCAACCGCAGTTTGGGAATACTCGCGCATAATGCCGCGCAGCCGTTCCGTTTGTGAGTTCTCCGCTTCGATGCCAGTGACGCGGTCGCTCAACGGGCGGTAGGCGATATTCTTGTGAATCGCACCGCCAGCGAAATCCAAACCGCGAAGGAAGTTCTGCGATTGCTCCGGTAAGCCAAATGGAGTGGTCGGAAAGAACAGTACGTTTCCCGTTTCCAGCTCGGGCCGATAGTCCACACGCACGTCGAGCGGCCATCGATCCACCGCCAAAAATTTCATTTCTTCAAGCTTAGCTGGGACCGCCGGACATATTCCGGGACATCCACGGCAGACGGCAAGCGCGGATCCGGTAGGGGCGCTTCCGCTGTGACCCTGAGTGGGAGAACGCCCGCCCACGTTGGTAGCGCGTAGTCTTCTTCATCGTCCAGCGGCGGACCGGTACGGATTTTCGCTGAAGCTTCTTCGATCGCGAATTCGAGTACAGCGGTCGCTTTCAACTCTTTTTCAGTGGGTTCGCGCACGTCGTCCCACCGGCCTCGAATCACGTGTTCGGAGATTACGCGCAGCGCATTCGTCTTCTCCGGGACTTGGTCGATCCTACGCGCCGTTCCAAACGCCATTACCGAACGATAATTCATGGAGTGATGAAATGCGGAACGGGCCAGCACCAGCCCGTCCACTAGCGTCACGGTCACGCAGGCAGGCACGCCTGTTTCAAGCTCCCGCAACATTCGGCTGGCGGCAGAGCCGTGCAAATACAGTTTTTCTCCATCGCGGCCATACAGCGTGGGAGTGACAAATGGCTGGCCATTCACGTTGAACCCTACGTGGGCGAGAAATGCCGCGTCCAGGATTTCGTGAATGACCGCGGGATCGTGCGACCCACGTTTGGGGAGCCGGCGAAGCTCAGTACGCCGCGTCTGGTTCATAGGTTCCAGCATGAGGAAAATGTCCGTATCTTGAAAGAGAGTTACTATATTTTGCCGCTGGTCCCGTCCGCAGTATATTCATCTGGCGGAATCGGCTTGGAATCGCTGTACTGCTCGGAAAGGTAATCGACCAGAAGTTGGCGATCAGAAACGGGCGCGCCCCAGCGCATCATTTTGTCGATCTCCTTTTCCCAGGCAGAGCGGGAGAGACGCTGGGAATCGACGAGCCGCAGGCTGTGGCATTGAATGCAACTATGCTGCTCTTCTTGTTTGCCGCGCTGGTTGAATTGGGAATCTGCCGCGGAGAGCAGTGCCAGGGATGCGATTCCAGTAAGCGCAAGAACGATCGCTCTCACGCCGATTTCTCCACAGTGATGCCGATTCGATCGATGGCGTTATACAGATAGCCGGATGGATTCCAGGTGGCGACAATCGGCTGGACGTGGCCCGCGGAGTCTGTGGCGCGCGACATGATCGTGTGATAACCCTCTTGCGGCGGAGTCCAGTCGAGGTTCCATAAGCGCCAGGCGAATGGCTGATTCTGACGAGATAATTGGGCATCGCTCCAATGGCCACCGCCGTCGGTTGAAATTTCGACTCGGGCGATACGTTCTTCGCCAGCCCAGGCGATCCCGCGAAGAGTGATGGGGCCGAGCTTCACTTTTTCGAGATCAGAAGGACTGGTGATATAAGACTTCACGGGCATTCCCTCGATGACGTAAAGATCCGCGGGATTGGCCACCGTGCCCGGCGCGACAGCATCCCGCGGAAAGCGATAGCCCGGGTTCATAAAGAAGCCATTGTCGGGTTCGGCCGCGACGGTGAGATCGGTGGCCCACTTGACCCAACTTGTGCCATCCCAACCGGGCACGACCAGCCGAACTGGAAAACCGTGTAGATCTCGAAGAGGTTCGCCGTTCATGCTCATTGCAAGCAGAGTAGCCGGGTGCAGCGCTTTCTTCATCGGGAAGGAACGGATGAAGTCGGGAGTCTTTAAAGCGGGAACATCGGCGCCGTTCACAGTGACATACGCGGCATTGAGATCGGCGCCGGCGAGGTTCAAAACATCGCTGAGACGTGGACCAGCCCATTCGGCATTCCCGATTGCGCCGCGCATCCACTGGACACCAGGAACCCGAGGCCTAAACAAACCGCGTCCATCTCCCGTGCATTCAAGCGTCGCGGCCACTGTATGCTGAGGCAATTTGCGCAGATCCGCGGTAGTTAGTTGCAGCTCTTTCGAGACGCGTCCGGCAAGCGAAAGGCGGTAAGTGGCTTCCTGGACCGTCGGTCGAGGAATATGCTGGCGGACGAAGAAAACGTCATTCGGGGTGATCCAGGTATCGTAATAGCGCGCCGGCGTCTCCAGGTCTTCGGGGCGGTCATTGTGAACAATAAGCGGACGCTTGCCCGGGATGGTCACGGTGTTCTGCGCGCCAGCCAGGCCCGCCGCAGCCAAATAGAAAAGCCAATCGCGCCGGGTGGAGCGCGTTCGGAAATCACGGTGGATTCGATTCATGCCAGCAACGATTGCTTGACCGAGCGGACATCTAATCTTACCCATTGGCCAAGGCTCAAACAGGATATCCTTCGGGTGAGGCGGCGCAAGCCAAAATGTGCTTTACCGCCGCTTGTCGGGACGTGCGGGAGGTAGATATGCAGGTAAAGGTACTTGATACGGTTTCCGCCGTGCTGAGCGAGAAAGGTGGCCGCATCTGGACCATAGAGCCGGACGCCACCGTATACAACGCTCTGCAAATGATGGCCGAGCACGGAATTGGAGCACTGCTGGTCATCGAGCATGAGAAATTCACGGGAGTGGTCTCGGAACGCGACTACGCTCGAAAAGTCATTTTGAAGGGACGTTCTTCCCAACAAACAAAGGTAAGAGACATTATGTCGAGCCCACCGATTACAATCAGTGCCAATTGCACGGTGGATGAAGCGATGCGCCTTGCCACGGAGCGCCGCATCCGTCACTTGCCAGTGGTCGACTCTTCAGGGGCGATTCTAGGCATATTGTCGATCGGCGACTTAGTGAAATGGATTATCACATCGCACGAGAAAACGATCGACCAATTACAAAACTACATCTCGGGTTAGTGAAGAGCAGCAGCGCTTCACTCAGCGCATCTCTTTCGCGACGCTTTTGGGGAGCATATCTCTGATCGTTTCTCCCACCCGGAGAAAGTCGTCATAATTGGCCGGCTTCTTGAAATACCGGTCGGCGCCGAGCCGTGCGGTTTCAGCGCGATCTCTCGGCGAATCGGAGGACGTCAAAATGAGAACGGGAACGCGCTTGCACCTTTCACTTTGCCGGATTCGCTTAAGCACGTCGAATCCTGAGCATTTGGGAAGGTTAAGATCGAGCAGAACCATGTCCGGACAAGGAGCGGCGGGATCCTGCTCCGCCTCCTGAATGAACGCGAATGCTTTCTCTCCATCGTCCGCCACAAAAAGCTCGATGGGAAGATTATGAGTGTCAATGACCTCTTCGACCAGGAGCACGTCCCCTGGGTTGTCTTCTACCAGAAGAACCTGGACTTTGGACTCAGCGTGCTCACTCTTATCCGGCTGAGCGGGCAAAAGGGTCTCTAATCCCAACCCCGCGGGGTCTGGTGTTAGAGAGCCGATTGAAAGTACCACAGAGAGCCTCCTTATCTTACCCAAGGGACTTTTTTCACGCCAGTTCTGCAGCGTCGAGCCGCGAAGGCGCGACTCTCTATTCAGTCGCCCGCTTCCTCAAAAGATCTTTATTTATTTGTGGCGCCGCGCGGAAGGGTGAAAAAACAAGTCGATCCTTTTCCCGCCTCCGACTCCACCTGAAGATGATCTGGTAAATTCGAGCCCGATCGAGCTGGTATGCCGTGGCGGGCACTATGGCAAGAAAATCGCGTAGACCCGCACGACTTGCCCCTCTGATATTGACAGTCTATAAGAAGTTTGCCATGCTTCTTATAGGGTCTCTATATCACCGCTATGGCCGGCTCACGAACGGATCTTCTTCAGGGCACTCTCGCTTTGCTGATTTTAAAGGCTCTGGCGCTCGAAGAGATGCATGGAATGGGGATCTCGCGCCGGATAGCACAGATCACAAACGGAACGTTTGAGGTCAAGCCCGGCTCTCTGTTTCCGGCGCTGCACCGAATGGAAGAGGCGGGCTGGTTAAATTCCTTCTGGGGAGAGGCGGAGACCAATCGTCATGCCAAGTTTTACCGGTTAACCAACTTGGGCCGGCGTCAACTCCATACCGAAACCGAACAGTGGGAGCGAATCTCACTCGCTATTGCGAGCGCTTTACGAGCGACATAGGAAAACGAGTGCGACTTCGCCGGTTCTATAACTTTTGTCGAAACATCCTCCACAAGCAACGTGTCGCCCAGGATCTCGACAAGGAGATTCGCAGCTATCTCGATCTCGTAGCGGAAGAGAAGGCGCGATCTGGGATGGATCGAGATGAGGCACTGCGACAGGCGCGCCGGGAGCTAGGCGGAGTGGAACAGCTCAAGGAAAACGTTCGGGACGTCAGGGTTGGAGCTGCCACGGATAACTTGGTTCAGGACCTTCGCTATGGCCTGCGGGTGCTGAGGAGGAATCCCGGCTTTGCAACTACCGCCATCCTGAGTTTGGCGCTGGGGATCGGCGCAACAACAGCGATCTTCAGCGTAGTAGATGCCGTAGTGTTCAAGCCGCTACCTTTTCCCACTGCTGACCGCTTGGTGCGAATTCGGTCGGTGATCGCCGCTACGGGACACGGCGGTGTTGCGTCCTACCCGGACTTCCTGGATTGGCGGGCGCAAAATCATGTCTTCGATGGCATGGGTGTATTCGAAACGGAGGACTTTACTTTCATCGGCCCACGTGAGCCCCTGCATTTGCAAGGGGCCGTGGTATCCGCGCAACTGTTTTCTTTACTCGGCGTAACTCCGGCATTCGGGCGCAGTTTCCTCCCGCGAGACGATACCCCAGCCTCGGCCAATGGCACCGATCCAGTCGTTTTGAGCTACGGTCTGTGGCAGCGGGAATTCGGCTCGGACGCATCGGTGCTGGGCCGTATCATTCAGCTCGGCGACCGGCCATTCACAGTGATCGGGGTCATGCCCCCGGCGTTCCAGTTTCCCATTCAGGCCGAGCCCATCGAGTTGTGGACCACGATTGCCGCTGACGCCGGAGGCGGGGCGAACGCGATCACTGACCAGCGGGGCGCGCACTACTTAGACGTTCTGGGTCTGTTGAAACCCGGGATTGAGCTCTCCCAGGCGCAAGCCGAGATGGTCACTATCGCAAGCGCGATGAACAAGCAACACCCCGAGAACAAGCCGCGCAGTGTGCGCATTGTACCGGAGGTTCAGGGTCTTATCGGTCCTATCCGCACTCCGCTGCTCGTTCTGCTGGGAGCCGTGAGTTGCGTTCTGCTGATTGTGTGCGTCAACGTGGCGAACCTGCTGCTGGCGCGGGCGACCGGTCGGCACAAGGAGATGGCCGTCCGAACCGCTCTGGGTGCTAGCCGCCGGCGAGCAACTTGCCAACTGCTCACAGAAAGTGTGACGCTCGGGCTGCTCGGGGGTGGCCTCGGGCTCGCGCTGGCGCTTGAGTCGGTCAGGTTACTCGTGCGGCTATTGCCCGCGGAGATCCCTCGTTTGCACGGCGTCGGCCTGGACGCTCGCCTGCTTAGCTTCGCTTTTCTGATCTCGCTGCTGGCAGGAATCTTATTTGGCCTCGCTCCGGCCTTGCAGGTCTCAAGGATCAGTCTCACGGAATCCCTTAAGGGGAGTCGACAGAGCTCGAGCAGTGAAGGGAAAGGGCACAACCGCCTCCGCGGCGCCCTGGTTGTGAGCGAAATCGCCTTAGCAGTTGTGTTGCTGCTCGGCGCCGGCCTATTGATTCAGAGTTTTCTGCACCTCACGCGAGTTGATCCGGGATTCGATCCGCATCATGTTCTGACATTTCAGCTCGATTCGCCCGCCGGGAAGACAGCACTCACACCGCCGGCATTCTTTCGAGAAGTTGTTGCGCGAATCAGCGCGATCCCCGGCGTCAGATCGGCCAGTGCGGCCGCATCCCTGCCGCTGATGGGAGATAACATCACTTCGAGTCTCGAAGTTGAGGGACAACCCACTCCAATGGGATCGCGACCGTCGGCTGATTTCAACGCGGTCGAGCCAAATTATTTTCGCACCGTGGGTATAGCACTTATCGAGGGGCGAGATTTCACGGAGCGCGACGATTCGAAATCTACCGCTGTTGTGATCGTCAACCGGACGCTGGCGAGGCGTTTCTTTCCTAACCAGGACCCAATTGGGAAGCACATCCGCCCCGGAATCGGTAACGGCTATGGCCCAGGCGAGCCGCCGATGCGCGAAATCGTCGGCCTGATAGCGGACGTGAAGCAAAGCGGCCTGGATGCCGAAGCCGCTCCCGAGGCTTATGCCCCTTTAGCCCAGAGCCCATTCCTGAGCATGTTTATCGCAGTACGCACCGCCAACGATCCGCGAAGCACTCTCAAAGCTGCTCACCGGCAAGTAGCCTCCTTAGATAAAAACGAGCCGATCTATCATGTGGAGACCCTCGACCAATACCTCGCGCAATCGGTGCTGCTACCGCGCTTAGTAACTCTGCTTCTCAGCGGCTTTGCGAGTCTCGCGTTGCTGCTGGCCTGCCTGGGGGTATATGGCGTGATTTCTTACATCGTTGTCCAACGAACACGCGAACTCGGCATTCGTATGGCGCTCGGAGCAGAGAAGGGCGACGTTCTCAGGATGATCATTGGAGAAGGACTCAAGCCCGCCCTGGCTGGCGTCGCAATCGGAATCGCCGGCACTCTAAAATTGACGCGCCTTTTGTCAAGTTTGCTCTACGGGGTGAAGCCGACTGATCCGCTTACGTTTGCCGCGGTCTCGCTGATTCTGATAGGCGTCGCGCTGCTGGCATGTTATATCCCTGCCCGCCGGGCCGCGAAGGTAGATCCGATGTTCTCTTTGCGTCACGAATAATTGATACGCCGCTAGTCTCAAGAATCGGCTACTCAGTCATTTAGTGGCAATCGCCGACAGCCGAAACGCAGGTCGGTGCACGTCAACTTGGGCGCTTTCCGATGCCAGCGCGTCTAAAGAGATCAACCAACTCTTCACGCCGGAAGGCCGCGCGCACCGAAATCATCCCGTCATGCACGGAGGCAAAGTGCCAGTGAAAAAAGGGGCGCGTAGCAGGAAGAAATAGGTATGGAATTAGGTGACGTTCGAGGTCGCATACCAACAGCGCCTTCCGGGCGACTCGGTGAAAGGCCTTTAGCAAGAACACCACCTGCTCATCGGTGAAATGGTGCAGGAACAATGAGCAAAAGACATAGTCGAAGCTTTGCTCTTGAAAGGGCAGTTGGAAAGCGTCGGCCAAAAGCTTGGGATGCGGCGCGTTCTCCATATTGACAGCATTGCAATCCAGGCTGGTGACCGTCGAGCCTGGATAAGTGTCGCCGATTGCACGAGCAGTATCGCCCGAAGCCGAACCGATGTCCAAGAATGTGAACGGACGGTGTTCGTCGACCGCTCTTTGCAACAGGTTCCTCAGCACTGAATGACCACCGAAGCGGCTGTTGATTCGACCGAGATCGGTCAAATTCAGGCGGGCTTGATCGGGCGGAAGATGGTCGAGTATTTCCGGCTGAATCAATCGATTTTTGAACACGTTCGGGGCCAGTGGTACAAAAATGGTTACACAAGCCGATGAAAACACCTACCGTATCAAGGCGAGAATTGCTCCAGGCCGCCGGGGGGGCGATTGCACTGTCGCCGACTTCCGCAGGTGCGCAGGCGCCTCAGAACCAGAATGACGCGGGGCCGACTACCTCGACAGTCGCAGACCGCGACCGGCGAATGCAGTGGTGGCACGAAGCCCGGTTTGGAATGTTCATTCACTTCGGACTGTACAGCGTGCTGGGACGGCACGAATGGGCGATGGAGGAAGAGGGCATTCCCGTCGCTGAATACCAGCAGCTCGCAAAACAATTCAATCCGAAACCCCACGCGGCTCGCGCCTGGGCCAAGCTGGCGAAAACAGCGGGCATGAAATACATGGTGATGACAACCAAACATCACGAAGGCTTTTGTCTGTTCGACACCAAGCTCACGAATTACTGCGCGCCGAAGCAGGCTGCTGGACGCGATCTGGTGGCGGAGTACATCGAAGCGGCGAAGGGCGAAGGGATGCACTTCGGCTTCTATTACTCGTTGATGGATTGGCATCATCCGGATGGAGCGCTCTGCGCGCATGACGAGGCGGCACGAAGGCGCTTTGTCGATTACATTCACGGCCAGGTACGCGAGCTTTGTTCGAACTATGGCAAAGTCGACGTTCTCTGGTACGACGTGAATTGGCCCCTTACGCCGGAGGGTTGGGAATCGGAAAAGATGAATCGGATGGTGCGGCAACTGCAACCGGACATCCTGATCAACAATCGATCAGGCATTCCAGAAGATTTCACCACGCCGGAGCAGCACATTCAGGCTTTCAGCACTCCTTGGGAAGCTTGCATGACGATGAATGATAGTTGGGGATATCAGCGCGCGGATGACAATTGGAAGTCTCCGAAAACCGTGACACGCAACCTGATCACATGCGCTCGCGATCAGGGCAACTACCTGCTGAACATTGGGCCAAAGGCGGACGGGTCCATTCCGGAACCTTCGGTTGAGATTCTCACCTCGGTGGGACGCTGGATGGATGGACACGCGGAGTTGATTCACCGGGCCGACCGGTGCGCGGTTAAGAGATCGGAATTCGCGAATTTTACGCGTCAAGGAAACACGCTGTACATTCACACCTATTTTTGGCCGGGAGAAACGGTGGCGATTGGCGGGTTACAGCAGAAGGTGGTGTCCGCCAAGATGTACAGGACCGGCCAGCCGATCAAGTTCGAACAGGAAGAGTTTCGGGTCCGGTTTACGGGTTTGCCGGCCACGGCTCCCGATCCGATCGCCACAGTGATCGCGGCTGAATGCGACGGCGAACCCACGCAGGATCAGATGGCCATTCGCATTCACCGGAAGCGAGAGAGCGTCTAGCATTGGAAATTGTCATTCCGAACTCCGGCTGGATTGAGGCGATTTGCGGGCCGATGTTCTCCGGGAAAAGCGAGGAACTGATCCGCCGTCTGCGCCGCGCCAATATCGCTCGTAAGAAGGTGCAAGTTTTCAAGCCTGCTATCGATACACGCTATTCGGAGTCGGACATCGTGACCCATGCCGAGATTCGGATGCGCTCGGAACCAGTGAACTCGGTGACCGAACTGCTCGATCGGTTGGACTGGAAAACGGAGGTAGTTGGCATAGATGAAGCCAATTTCTTTGGCAGCGGTCTCGTGGCAGTGGTGGACCAACTGGCTAACGGAGGCAAGCAGGTGATCGTCGCCGGGTTGGATACGGATTACATGGGGCGGCCCTTTGCGCCGATGCCGGATCTGTTGGCGCTGGCCGAATCGATCATGAAAACGCTGGCGATCTGTATGTGCTGCGGCGCTCCCGCGAAGCATACTCAGCGCTTAATTGAATCCGATGAGCTGATTCTGGTCGGCGCGGCCGGATCCTATGAAGCGCGCTGCCGACGCTGCTTCGAACCGGGAGTTCCGCGCCAGGAGACACTCGATTTTTTCCCCGCCCACATCACATGAAAGTGAGGGTAAAGGGGTTCGGAGGGCTGCCGGACAGTGACATCGGCGGCGCATTGAAACATAATAGATACGAGGCACGTCTATTAAGCCATTGCCGGGGATTGCTTTCCCCGGCCGCGCATTGTTGTTCGCCTCAAAAAGGAATCACAAATGAGTAGTACATCGCAACAGCCGACCTATATCATTCCCCCACCATCGAGCCCGAATTGGAGGACTCCGTTACTGATCGGCGTCTTGGTATTGTTGGCCGCATCGAATATTTATCTATTCGTTCAGCTCGATCGGGTGAGAACCGAAAGCCGTAATGACATGGCTAGGCTGACGACCGACATAAACTCGGCCATCGAGAAGATACGTATCGACTCGAATGAAGAAGTTCGCCGCTCACGCCGCAGCGTCGAAGATCTGCAGACGCGTTTGGCCGAACAGCGCCGTGCCGCCGAGCTGGCCGTGGGACAAGCAAAGGTCGATGCTCAAAGAAAAGTGCAATTGCTCCAGGACAAGGTCAACCAGGAGCAAGCCGCTCAGCAGCAGGCGATTAATCAGGTGAAGCAGACGGCCGATACCGCCACTACGCAGCTTGCCAGTGTTTCGACCGATGTCGGTACCGTGAAAACAGATCTAGGAACTACTAAAACCCAGCTGGAGCAGACAATCGCGAATCTGAAGCGAGCGACCGGTGAATTAGACGGCCATGCCAGTCTGATTGCGACTAATGGGAAAGAGCTGGAGGCGCTGAAGGAACTGGGTGAGCGGAACTATTCGCAATTCACGATCAAGAAATCCAAGAAGCCGACGCGAGTTGGAGACGTGATGATCGAGCTGAAAAAGGCGGATATGAAGCACAACAGGTTTACTCTTGCGATCACAGCCGATGATAAGACTGTAGAGAAGAAAGACCGGAACATCAACGAGCCGATTCAGTTCTACACGTCGAAAGCCCATCAGCCCGATGAGGTGGTGGTGAACCAGGTCAGCAAAGACACGATTACCGGCTATCTGGCCTCACCGAAGGTTCAGAATGGAAGAACCGGAAGCGGAACCTAATGTTTTCAACTACTCCCATGAGATACCCCGAGCAACTGATTGCGGGCATGCGCGAAGACTTGACTCAGTATGGAGTGCGCGAGGCGCGCACGTCGCAAGAAGTAGACCAGATTCTGGGGCCGAACAGCGGAACCGTACTGATGATCGTGAACTCGGTATGCGGGTGCGCGGCCGGGAAGGCCCGTCCGGCTGTTGGACTCGCGCTGGATCATCCCAATCGTCCGGACACGGTAGCTACCGTATTCGCCGGCGCGGATCTAGAAGCCGTCGCTCGCCTGCGTGAATTGCTGCCCGGCGTGCCCCCGTCTTCACCGGCAATGAGTCTGTTTCGCGATGGAAAGCCGTTATTCCTTCTGCACCGTTCTCAAATTGAGAGCAGCAATCCGCAGAGCATTGCTCAATTTCTGACGGACGCGTTCGATCAGTACTGCGTGACGGCCAAGAAGTAACGTTTGGCACAGAGCCGGCATCGATTACGCATCCGGTAAGTTCATTCGCCGCAGCACGGCGCGAAAGCGGGATTCAGACCGCAGATTATCGAATAACGGATCAAGCCTGAGATGCATAAGACCGGTGTAGCGCTGCTCGGCCGCTTTCTCCAGCCAATCGAGAGCTTCCGGCTTACGCGTCATGCCGGCATAGGCGTGCACGAAAGCTACGGGGGAGACGAACGATCTCGATGCCTTTTGCTGAAGAGCTTGCAGCGTTTCATTCGCCTCCCGGTCGCATCCGGCGGCGGCGTATGCAGCGATGAGCGCGCCGACATGTAATCCGGGAGCAAAATCTTCGATAGATTCGAGAAGTGCACTGATTGCCTCTCCATATCGGCCCATCTGCATCAGGAGTAATCCGCCGAAATAGCGCGTGTGCCTGTTTTCGGGAGCCATTTCTAACGCGCTGTTGAGCAAAGACATCGCCTGGGCATAGTTGCGCGTGAGATAAAAGAACATCACGCCTCCTCTGCGGCATCGGACGGAAAGCGGATCAAGACTTACACTCATTTCGTAGTCGGACCGAGATCCTTCGACATCGCCGCTTTGCCATCGACAATAGCCGCGCTGCAAATAGCCGAGAAGGTAATTTGGGTTGAGCTCAAGCGTCCGGCGGAAGAGCGCCTCGGCCTCTTCCCAGCGCCACTCCATAGCGGCGCCTAAGCTGGCAAGGGTAAGATGCGCCGCTACGGACTGTGAGTCGAACTGCAGAGCGCGAAGAGCCGCACTCCGTGCCGCTTCGATCAACTCTCGCGCCGCAAAAAGCATCCACAGGTACGCCTCCGATAGAGCAGCATAAGCGTCTGCATATTCGGGAAACAGCAAAACCGCCCGCGTGAAACAATCGATGGCTTTTTCGCACCCATCGATGCTAATTTCGTTCCAGTGATCGCGACCGTGCAGGTAAAGCGCATAGGCATCGAGAGACGGCGTCTTCGCGGTCGAACTATCATTCCCCGCTAGGAGTTGCACGGTCAGAGCGTCCGCAACCGAGAAAGCAATCTCATCTTCGATTGCGAATATATCGGGAGTCTGGCGATCGAAAACTTCGGCCCAGATACAAGTTTCCGAAGCTAGATCCACAACTTGGGCGTGTATTCGTATCCTCTCGCTAAGCTGGCGGATGCTGCCTTGAACAATCGCCGTAACACCTAACCGAGAAGCGACGAGCGCAGAGTTGTTTTCGCCCGCTCCGAAGCAAAATGCGGAACTGGTTGCTATGACCTTCCATCCGCGCGCCCTGGCCAACCGCTGCTGGATGCTATCAGCAACACCTCGACAAAAGTATCCCAGATCTGGGTTGTCGGACAGATTCTCGAACGGTAACACAGCAACCACGGGCGCTTGTCTTTCGCGCACGGGCAGTGCGATCTTCCGGCGCTGAAAAGCGGGCACATAGCTGCCCGACACGAACGCGATGAGGACTGGATCGGAAACACCGTCCGATTCGTAATATTCGCGAAGCTTGCGACGGAGGCGCTGTGCTTCCGTGCGCACGATGGAATTGCTACCCGGATCGAAATCATCCCGCCGGTCGAAAACTTCACGCCCGACCACATATTGCTTGATGGTTGCTCCATTGTTTCGTAGTGTCTCTTGCACAGTCCAGGCGAGAAACTTGCAGAGCTTTGGCGATTTCAAAAAGCCTTTGCTTCTAACGATTCGTTCAACTTGAGCGAGAGCCTCCGTCCCGGATACGACCGGTGGATCGTTCAGACCCGCAACTATCTCGGTTCCCACGTAACGCCCAGCTAACCTCCGGCTATCCTGCGCTAACTAGATTAAGTCTCGAATGATCCGTATCGTGGAGACATGCCCAGCCGGCAGCCGGGCACGTTTGCTCCCGGCGAACGGCACTTCGAATCGCACAGATTGCAGGCAGCGTGTGCGCTTGAAAGCAACAACTCCTGCCGGCACTAAGATGAACTCCAAGACAATTCTTGTTCACGATCCGGATTTTGAAAACCAAGTTAGCCTGTGTCGTATTTTATCTCTGAACGGCTATGTTCCGCTGGAGGCGGCGAACGAGCAACACGCGGAAGTCCTCTGCCGAAACCGAGAGCGCAGAATCGATTTAGTTGTTGCAGATATCTCCTTCTTGACGGTCATGCGGCGGCGCGGACTGTGCGCGAACACACCTAGAATTGCCCTGGAAGCGAGTGGGGAAGAGACGGATTTCCGAGTGCGATGTCTTCGTGCGCCATTCAGCACTGAGCATTTTCTAGCACAAGTGCGGAGCGTGCTGGCTGAAGCTCGGAGTAAAGCTGAGATTCTGGTTGTGGATGACGACGTGTCCTCAAGAGCGGCTTCTTGCCGCCATTCTGGAACAAGCCGAGTATCACGTCGCAACTTCAGACAGTTGCGGTGCAATTGCATGCTTCGTCACCATGCAACCGGATCTTGTGCTCACAGAGATAGTGATGGAAGGAGTAGAAGGCTTGAAATTAATTCAAGACCTGCGCCAGATTGGAGACGCGGTGAAGATTATCGCAATGACCGGCGCTCCACGCGCCGAGACCTATCTTAAGACGGCGACATTGTTGGGAGCGAACGCCAGCCTTAGAAAGCCTATTGCGGTAGACACTCTATTGAGCGCTATCTCTGACCTGGTAAGCCGATCGCGATCAGGCGAGCAGCCGGCGAACAAGTCTGGTTGCGCAGACGCCTGATCCTAGAGATTGCAGCATTGGCCACAGGCGGAACTGGCTGCTTCCTTGCTCAAGCTCGGGGTTCAGCTTCAAGGCCGCTTCCGGCTGCCGGCTGCGCGCCATATAATCCGCGCTCTTCGATAAACCGCCGTACGTCGGGCGGCAGTTCCGGCGTGGCTTTTCCGCCCGCCAGCCGCGCCCGGATCTCAGAACTCGAGATCGGGAGGGAGAGATTATCCAGCCGGTACACTTGCGCTCCCTCGGGAATTCGATATTCGCGGCCAGGCCGGGCCACGACAATAAAATCGATCAGCCTTATTAAATCGCGCCAATTTTTCCAAGTCTCGATTTCATCGAAAGCGTCTGCGCCGATCAGAAAGAAGATCTCGTCACCAGAGTCAAGCTGCTCTCGAATGCGTCTGACCGTATCGATGGTGTAGCTGCGGGCGGCGCCTTGTTCCAAGCGCGAGGCTTCAAATGCGGGATTGGACGCACAGGCGATCTGGACCATTCGGAATCGGTCCTCATAGGGACTGACACCGCCATCCTTATGCGGCGGATTACCGGCGGGAATGAAGAGGATGCGATCAAGCTGGAAACGGCGAAGCGCCTCTTTCGCAATCGAAATATGAGCGATGTGAACCGGATCGAACGTGCCACCGAAGAGGCCGATGCGCCGAGGCATAGCTCAGTATTGAATGGCCTTTGGACTTGGGTCGCTACAGATTTGCTCTTCCGCTGCCTGGCTGGCAAGCTCGTCACAGCGGTTGTTATCGTCGTGTGAGGCGTGGCCCTTGGTCCATTTCCATTGCGCCTGATGCGCGTTCACTAAGCCGTCGAGCATCATCCAAAGATCCTGATTCGTCACGGGCTGCTTATCGGCTTTCTTCCAACCGTTACGCTTCCAGCCATGGATCCACTTCGTTATTCCATTTTTGACGTATTCGGAATCGGTGATGATCTCGACCGCGCAGGATTCTTTGAGCTGCTTTAGCCCTTCGATGGCGGCCGCCAGCTCCATGCGGTTGTTAGTGGTATGCGGACTGCAGCCGAACATCTCGCGCTTGTATTCGCCATAGCGAAGAATGCACGCCCATCCTCCTTTGCCCGGATTGCCCTTACAGGCGCCGTCGGTTATAAGCTGGACATGCTTCAAGCGACTTCCGCCGACTCGAGTTCCACTCCCACTTCCGAGGCTTCTCTGAATTGATCTGAAAAGAAGCTCTCTACCGTCTCCAGAATTGTCGAGACCTCTTGGGCGCGATAGATTTCGGTTCTCAATTTTGAGCCGTTCCGCACGCCATGAGTGAAGTAGGTGGCAAACTGCTTCATTTTTCCGATGGCGTCCGATTCGCCATGATCCTGCAACATGAGGTAGTAAGTCTTCATCATGTTGTATCGCTCCAGCTCAGGCGGAATAGTGTAAGAACCGCTTTCGATATAATCCCGGATCTGCTTGAAAATCCACGGATTAGATGATGCGGTACGGCCAATCATAATGGCGTCGCAAGCAGTCTCCCGGTACATGCGCACCGCGTCTTCGGGAGTCACAACGTCGCCGTTTCCAATCACCGGAATCTTGACCGCCGCTTTCACCTCCGCGATCCGGGTCCAATCGGAACGGCCGCTGTAGCCTTGCTCGCGGGTCCGGGGATGAAGCGCGACCGCTGCCAACCCGCACGCTTCGGCCAGTTGAGCCATCTTCACGGCAACCAGCTCGTGGTCATTCCACCCGGCGCGAAACTTGCACGTGAGTGGGATCGAGATGCTCGACCGTACCTTTTGGAGTATCTTTTCCACCAGCGGCAGGTCGCGCAGAAGGCCTGAACCGCCGTTGCATTTCACTACTTTGTTTACCGGACAGCCAAAGTTGATATCGACGATGTCAAAGCCACGATCCTCGCAAACCTTCGCGGCCTCGGCCATCACGTCGGGATCGGAGCCAAACAACTGGCAGGCAATGGGATGCTCCTCCGATTCGAAGTAGAGATAGCGAAAGTTACGGTTCGGTTTTTTAGCGTGGCGGGTACTGACAACGCCATGGGAACTCGTAAACTCCGTCATCAGAAGGCCGCAGCCGCCCTGGTTACGGATAAGCCGCCGGAAGACGGTGTCGGTCACACCCGCCATGGGCGCGAGTACAGTTGCCGGCTGGATCGAAATGGGCCCGACGCTGTAGCCGGCAGGAAAACCAATGGAGTAAGCGGATTTCATCGACTGATGTCGCGCGTTGCGTGAAAAT
The DNA here is from genome assembly GCA_963762495.1 of uncultured Acidobacteriaceae bacterium. Classification (GTDB taxonomy): domain Bacteria; phylum Acidobacteriota; class Terriglobia; order Bryobacterales; family Bryobacteraceae; genus Bog-105. Next base: position 72,142 of record CAVXKZ010000002.1, on the reverse strand, counting down.
ATACGAATGACCTTATTTTAACTGCAAGGTGAAGCAACTTCCCGCCCCGAGCCTACGTTTGAACATATAGTGGGGATTTGGCATGGAGCCGTTTAATTTGTTTAAAATCGGCGTCGCATTTATTGGAGGACTAGTAGTAGCGCTGGGAGGCGCCCTCGTCTATGTCCATAGAACCGACGCGATCCGGGCGCAAGCAATGGCGCACAGTACCCCCGTCGTCCAGAAGCTTGCCAGTCCGGCAGCACCGGCGATAACACCGCCAAGTACGCCGCCCGTCGATCCAACTCCGCGAGCCAGCCAACAAGGAACGACTCCCGGCAACTCCGATCGAATCGCGGCGGACAGTACCGGTGCGCTCCGTGCAGAAGCCCCTGAAGCCACTGCTTCGCCGCGCCGTACTGGAGCGACCTAGAGTAGCCGAAGTTCCCCCGAAGGTGGACAGCAAGGAAACCAGCAGCGTGGTCGAGATCGCGCAAAATGTGCAACCTCCGCCGGTTCAACAGAGTAGAGTTCCGGTCCCCGTTCCGGCCGTGGTTCCGGGAGTGAACGAGACGAATCCAGCGGAGCCGGTACCAACTTCTCAGCCGCAAACTGAGAATCCTCTTCCCGCGCCGCCGCAACCTCACGTCGTTACGCTAGCGTCGGGCACGGCCTTGCACATTCGGCTCGGCGAGACGCTCTCAACTGAGCACAATTACACCGGCGATACGTTTCGGGGAACGTTGCTGACGCCTATCATCATGGACGGCTTCATCATTGCGGACCGTGGTTCGAAGGTGCTGGGGCGAATCGTAGATGCGCAGCGGGCCGGCCGCATGGAAGGAACCGCGAACCTGACTCTCACGTTGACCGAGATCAACACGACCGATGGGCAAAGGGTCCAAATAGGCACCGATAGATTCGACAGACGGGGTGCGTCGAACACAGCCGGGGAGGCTGCAAAGATTGGCGGAGGCGCGGCTCTCGGCGCCATCATCGGGGCATTGGGTGGAGGCGGCAAGGGTGCTGCCATCGGCGCGGGCGCAGGCGGGGCGGCCGGTACCGGGGCTGTGCTCCTGGGACACGGCAGACCGGCAGTGGTCGCCGCGGAAACAGCCTTGGAGTTCCGTCTGGCGAGCCCGGTCACCATCACCGAGCAGTTTAACCACTGAACTTCACAAACAGCGGGTCGCGAATTCATTTGCGCTTCCCTGCTTCGAGCGCCGGCCACTTGGTTGCATCGAGACCGCGCGGCTCCAGTTCAATCTCCCCGATTTCAGCCAGATCACCAACCGACGCCGGGCGTAGATCCTTAAATTTGCGGGCCGAGGTAAGCACGTTACGCTCGAGCGAGCCTACGGTATCGTTATAAGTCGCGACAGTCTTCTGAATCGCATCCCCAAGCTTTGAGAAATGCGTGCTCATTGTTAGCAGCCGATTGTACAATTCCTGCCCGGTGTTTCGAATCTTATCGAGGTTCTCTGCCGTTATCCGTTCGCGCCAGCCATGAGCAACCGTCAGCAGCAAGGTAATCAGGGTGATCGGCGTAGCGATCAGGACGCGCCGCTCCACGCCATATTCGAGAAGCGCGGGATCGCTCTCGAGCGCGGCGCTGAAGAGCGACTCGAGCGGGAGAAAGGCTACCACAAATTCCGGAGAGGAGGGCAGGCGCTCCCAATAGGCCTTCTCGCCCAGCGATCTGACGTGGGTTCGCACTTGCCGGGCATGATCGGCAATGTAGCGGGCACGCTCGACGTCATCGGTCGTTTCGATGGCCCGCAGATAGGCATCCAGGGACACTTTTGAGTCGACTACTACTTCGCAGTGATTCGGCAGGCGCACGATGAGATCGGGCCGTTGATTCGTCTCTCCGAAAAGCGTCTTCTGTTCCGCGAAATCGCAGTATTCCAGCATGCCTGCCAGTTCGACGACGCGGCGAAGCTGCAGTTCACCCCAGCGGCCCCGTTGATGGGGCGAGCGAAGGGCTGTCTTGAGCTGCTCGGTCGACTGGCGCACCCGCTCCTGCAACTGCGTGAGAGTTTGCACTTGGGCCGTGATGCTTTCGTAGGCTCCGACTCTGGATTTTTCAAGCGCCTGCACCTGCTCCTCGAACCGGCGAAGAGATTGGGTAACAGGTTCCACTACATGTTGGAACTGATCGCGGCTGCGATCCAGCAGCAACTGGCTGTTTTTCTGGAGAGCTTCCGAGGCCAGGGTGTTGAACCTATCCTCCAGTTGCTGTTGCGTTTGGGTTAGCGTTCTGAGCTGCACTTCGGCCACTTCACGGATCTTCCCCGCCTCGGCCGCCTGCTCGATGGCTCTGCGCTCCGCCTCTTCCAGGCCAGTCCGCTGCCGTTCACTCTGCTCCCGAATCTCGGCCGCCGTCTGACGCCAACGCCGCGCGTCCGAGAAATGGTAAGCGGCAAAACCCACCGCTGCCAACAGACAAATCAGGAGTAAAACGATCGCGAACATCATTTCTTGAAGCCGCTTTCCCGTTTGAACTGTTCCAGCGTATTGAAGACAATCGGGCAATAGACAGCCCGATCGGGCATGTGCCACATCCGGCTCAGAAGCGAGCCGTTTCCTTTCACAAGGTGTGGAAACAGTTCGCAGGTATGCGGCCGCGCCTCGTACACGGAACAGAGATTGCCTTCAAGAAAAACACAACCGTTCTCGTTGCGATTCAAAATGCGGCCTTCTTCCAAGCTCTCGACCGTGTAGTCCCGCAGAAAATCGGACACCTTGAGGCCGAGGTGGCGGGAGAGGCGTTCGGCGTCCCGATCGGTAATCTGAGTCGTGGCAACCCGGCAACAATTTGCGCAGGCCGTGCAGTCGACGGAATCTTCCACCTCCTGCGCGATGGCTTTGAACCGCCTCTCCACAAAATTGTGACGCTTGAGCCAAGCGCGGAAGCGTTGATTTTCATCGCGCTGCTTCTCGCCGGCTCGCCTGATCTGTACGAGATCGGTAACCACCCTTTCATTATCTCAGTTGAAACATAGTGACATAAATCTGTTTAGATCGGCGGCATGTTCGCAGCATGCTCCCGCGATACCTACACCGTTATCTGAACTGATTGCGGAGGCGACGTAGAATAACTCGCAAGTCCTTGCCGTTGAGCATACATGGCGAGCCAGTCACACATGTTCGACAGCAACTGACGACGCTGCCCAACCCGCAGTTCACGCTTCAGGAGTTCAGCGTGAGCAGTCCGAAGCCATTTGCCGGTTTAAATACAAGTAACTTCGCTTATTTCGGAATTAGCGCGTCTCAGGAGCTGCCCTATCCAGGGAAACTTCGGCTCAAAGGAGAAGCCGCGTACCGTGCCGCCGAGGTTCAGCGAGCTCAGATAGCAGTGGCGAAATCGTCCGTTGTAGACTTCATAAAAGCCGCGTACCTTCGATTAGCTTACTTGCAGCAAACATTTTATCTTCTCTATAGCAGCCGGAGCACTTTCTGAGAAGTTATCGAAAGCGAATTGGCCCGCTATCGAACCTGTGCGGCCAGCCAGGCAGATGTGCTCAAGGCGCAGCTTGAGCACACGAAACTCCTCCGGGAAATCACGATGCATCACGAGGAGATGGCCCAGGTCCAAGCGGATTTAAAGCTACTGCTCCATCGCCCTCAAGAAACACCGGACATCATTGCGCAAGAACTCACTATGACAACCCTGCGCTATACAACTCTCGCTACCTGCTGAATTTCGTACGCCAGACAAAATCCCGAGGTTAAGTTCGAAGCGATCTCGATCGAGAAGCAGAACGCCGAGCTGCGCTCAGCTGAACGTGCCGGCAAACCGGATTTTAGCGTGTGGTACATGTACCAGAGAACGGGCGATGATTTCCCCGCCTACTACATGCTGACGTTCAATGTAATGTTTCAACGGCGACAGCGTATCAGCGCAGAAGTCGTGGAAGCGGCGGAATCCGTCAAAGCTGCTCGAGGAACAGCTCGATGCGCAACTGCAACAACAGCTTGCCGAAGTGCAGAAGCAATACTTGACGGCAACGAGCACCGCTGAGGCACTTACGCTAATATCGAGAGGGAATAATTCCTCAGGCCGATGCTGGATTTCACGCCGTGCTCAGTGAGTACGAAGCGAATAAACAACAGCTCGATTCGGTATTGACGTCGTTCAATGAAGTGCTCGAGTTAAAACGCGAACATCAGCAGGCGCTTTTGGATCATGAAATCGCGCTCGCGAAGTTGGAAACCCTCACGGGAGAAACACTGCGATGAACAAATACGTCATTCGAACTTCGCTTGTCTGGGTTGCAATCATCGGTTCTGCCGTCGCGTTCTATCTCTATCGCGGCAATAAGCCCAAGCCGCGTGTAGCCCCTTCCAACGAGGTGCAGCCCGTCGCTGTCGGACCTGCCGCTTCAGCAAGTAAACGAGAATTAATTCGAGTATCAATATCTGCGTCAGAAGCGCCTCTCTGCACCTGTGCAGCTCACACCGGAACGCATGCAAAGCATCGGTGTCGAGACTGGCATAGTCCAGTCGAAGCAGATTAGCGACTATAATTCGGGCGACCGGGAGCGTAGACATCGATGAGCGACTGATCTCTTACGTGCAGGTTCGTTTCTCTGGTTATGTTCGGAAAGTGTTCGCGAATGCGACGTATCAGTACGTGAAAAAGGGCGAGCCGCTTTTTACGATCTATAGCCCCGAACTGCTGGCTGCGCAGAACGAGTACCTGCTCGCTCAGGCGAAATGAGTCGCTCTTGAGCGCAGTAGCGTGTTGACGGTGTCGCGTCTGGTGCGGCAGCACTGACCACCGCCGCCGAAGCGCGCTTGAGGCAATGGGATATTCCTAGAAGCGGAGCTTGTGGCAATGCAGGAATCCGGCAAACCGATATCCGGATCTGATCATCAACTCGCCTGTTTCTGGATACATCACCGAACGAAATGCATTGCCGAATCTCTATGTCGAGCCTGCGACACGTCTCTACGCAATTGCCGATCTCTCGCGGATATGGGTGTACGCACAAGTCTTTCAAGACGATGTGGGACGGCTGAAACCAAACGATCCGGTTCAGATCACGATGGATACCTACCCGGGTCGCATATTGCACGGTCGCATCGAAAGCATCTTGCCGCAAGTGGATGTGGCAACGCGTACCGTGCGAGTGCGGCTGGAGATCTCGAATTCGGATCTGAGATTGAAGCCCGGAATGTTCGTGAATGCCGAGTTCAGGACCAATCAGGGCCCGCATCTGGTCGTGCCAGCATCCGCAGTTTTGCAGTCCGGCACACGTCAGCTTGCGTTCATCGATGAGGGCGTTGGTAAACTCACACCAAAAGACGTCGTCCTCGGGCCTCTTGTCGGCGATGACTTTATCGTTCTTCAAGGACTGAGCGCCGGCCAGCGCATCGTCACTTCGGCCAACTTCCTCATCGATTCGGAAAGTCAGTTCCAGGCTGCAGCCGGTTCCTATATGCCGCCACCACCTGGCGCGAGTGCCGCCGCAACGCAGCCATCGCTAAGCTGCTCAAACGAATGTCGAATTTCACGACCGACCCTAATCCGCCGCGAAAAGGAAACTATATTTTGCACGTCAAGCTCACCTGGAGCGGTGGCGTCGCCGGTCGACGGAGCCGATGTCTCAGTGACCTTTTTTATGCCGGCCATGCCGGCCATGGGAATGGCTGCCATGACCACCAAATCGAAGCTCGACAAAGCAGGAAACGGCGCGTACCAGGGAACGGCGATTCTTCAGTCTGGCGGGCCGTGGCAGGTGACGATCACGGCTCAGAAGAACGGGCAGCTTCTGGCCACCAAACAATTGCGTGTAAACGCCACCGGGGGTATGTGAGATGCTCTCGCGAATCATTGAAACATGCGCACGTAACCGCTTCCTGGTCTTTACCCGCTGTCCTGCTGCTCACGCTGGCGGGAATCTGGTCGCTCAATCACGTTCCACTTGATGCATTGCCAGATATCTCGGACGTTCAGGTCATCGTTCACACCGCTTGGAACAGCTCAGCCGCCCGATGTAATCGAAGACCAGGTTACTTATCCGATCGTGACAAGTCTTCTGGCTGCGCCGCATGTCAAGGCGGTTCGGGCGCAAACCATGTTCGGCGATTCCTATGTCTACGTCATATTTCAAGACGGGACAGACCTGTACTGGGCGCGATCACGAGTCGTTGAATATCTCCAGCAGATCAGCGGGCGACTTCCAGAAAGCGTTCACCCCTCGATCGGTCCTGACGCAACCGGAGCGGGATGGGTCTATGAATACGCCCTCGTGGACCGAAGTCACAGACACAGTCTCGCCGACCTGCGCAGCTTGCAAGATTGGCATTTGCGGTATGCGCTGGAAACGGTACCCGGCGTAGCAGAAGTCGCCAGCATCGGCGGGTTCGTCCGCGAATACCAGGTCCAGCTCGATCCGCAAAAGCTGCTGGCCTACAACATCCCGCTTTCCACCGTGATTGATCGCGTGAAAGCGAGCACCAATGAAGTCGGCGGACGTGTTCTCGACCTGAGCGGTGCTCAATATATGATCCGTGGCCTCGGCTATCTGCATTCCTTGAACGACCTCGCCACTGTTGCGGTGGGAAGCCACAACGGAACGCCTATCCTAGTGCGCGATCTCGGATTTGTGAATTTTGGCCCCGATATCCGCGAAGGCGCCGCCGAGTGGAATGGGGAAGGCGAGACAGTCGGCGGCATTGTCGTGATGCGGCAAGGTCAGAACGCACTGAACGTGATCGAAGGAGTCAAGAGCAAGCTCCGAGACATCGCTTCGTCGCTTCCCGCGGGAGTCGAAATTATGCCGGCTACGATCGCTCCGGTCTCATCCGCGATTCCATTTCGACGCTGCAACGGGATCTGCTCGAAGAGGCCGTCATCGTGAGCCTCGTAGTGATTGTCTTTCTGCTTCACTTCCGTTCAGCCTTGATCGCGATCCTGACGCTTGCCCATTGCTGTCCTGATCTCATTCATTCCGATGCACTTGCTTGGCGTCAGCTCCAACATCATGTCGCTGGGCGGCCTGGCGCTCGCGATCGGAGTGTTGGTCGATGCTTCCATCGTGATGGTCGAAAACGGATACCGCCGCTTATCCGAATATCAGGAGCAGCATCCCGGCCCAGTAGCAAAGCGACGTTCGCTCTCAATACTCATCGAAGCGGCGAAACAGGTTGGACCTGCGCTATTCTTTTCCCTGCTGATCATCGTGGTCTCCTTCCTTCCGGTGTTCCTTTTGGAAGCGCAGGAAGGACGCATGTTTCGGCCTCTCGCATGGACCAAGACTCTGGCAGTCGGTTCTTCGTCGATCCTCGCGATTACGCTTGGTGCCGGTACTGATGACAATGCTCATTCGAGGCCGTGTGCGGCCGGAGCGCGCAAATCCGGTTTCGCGCTTCACGCAAGCTCTGTACCTGCCGGTGCTGCGCTTTTGTTTGCGTCATCGTATGCTCGCGATATCTCGTAAACCTACTGTTTCTAGTCTTTACACTTCCGCTCGCCTTGCGTCTCGGGCAGTCAGTTTATGCCGCCATTGTTCGAGGGCTCCGCGCTTTACATGCCGACCGCGTTACCCGGAATCTCGATTGAACAGGCAACCGCATTGCTTAGGCGAGCAGGACCGCATTCTTCGCAGCTTCCCAGAGGTTCAAAGTGTCTTCGGATCAGTTAGGTCGTTCCGACAGTGCCACCGATAACGCACCCCTCGATATGTACGACACCACCATCATGCTGAAACCTCGCGAGCTCTGGCCGGCCGGAATGACATACGAAAAGTTAACTCAGGACATGGACGCGAAGCTTCAGTTTCCGGGTCTCTCCAAACACCTGGACCATGCCAGTTGAGAATCGTCTGGATATGGAATTGACCGGGATCAAGACGCCGCTCGGGATGAAAGTGCAAGGACCGAACGTTGACGGCATTGAACAAGCCGCCGTACAAATCCAGGCGGTGCTCTCCGGTATACCGCAGGTCAGATCTGTTTTCACGGAGCGCGTGTCCCAAGGCTTCTATATCGATGTTGAACCCGATCGGGCAGAAGCAGCTCGTTACGGATTGACGATTGAAGATATTCAGAGAGCAGTTGCTTCGGAATTGGCGGGCAAGACATCGCAGAAAATGTTGAAGGACGCGAGCGTTACCCCATCAATGTGCGATATGAGCGGCATTTCCGCGATACGCCACAGCGGATGCTCGGCGTATTGATCGGGACGCCTTCCGGAGCGCAAATTCCACTCGGAGAAGTGGCCCGTATCAACTTCTCGCGCGGCCCCTCTATGATCCGCGATGAAGATGGTGCTTTGACGGGATACATCTACATTGACCTGAAAGACACGAATTATGGTGGCTTCGTCTCGCAGGCGACAAAGCAACTCCAATCGAAACTTCGGTTACCGCCTGGCTATTCGTTCCAATGGTCCGGCGAGTACGAGTTCGAGCTTCGCGCTAAGCAGCGATTGAAATTGATCTTGCCAGTTGTGTTCTTCGTCATTTTTCTCTTGCTTTATATGGTTTTCCACTCAGTGGCCGAAGCCTTCGTTTTAATTTTCCCTACGATCTATGCGCTCACGGGCGGTTTATTGCTTCAGTAGCTGCTGGGCTACAACTTCAGTGTCGCTGTTTGGGTAGGTTACATTGCCCTTTTCGGGATCGCGTCGAAACCGGGGTCGTGATGGTCGTTTATCTGCACGAAGCTCTGGATCGCCATAAAGAGGCCGGTCATTTGCTGACCGAAGCCGATCTGGAAGCCGCAGTCATCGAGGGGCCGTTCAACGCCTCCGCCCCAAGCTGATGACCGTAACGCCGTACTGGCGAGTCTGTGCCGATTCTGTGGGAAACCGGCATTGGTCTGATGTCATGAAGCCGATCGCCGCGCCTATTGTCGGCGGGATGATCACCTCAACCATTCACGTGCTGATTTTGGTTCCGATCTTCTTCCTGATGATGAAGAAACGGACAGTTTCTAGAATAACTAACAAGGAGAACCTCTCATGAACCGACGAATCTTTATTGTCCTGACCAGCCTCTTGCTCAGCGCAGTCGCCGGGTTTTCACAATCCGCTCAGACGCTCACGGAACCGTCAGTGACTCCATGTGCGGAGCGAAGCACATGATGACGAACGTAACCGCGGCACAGTGTACGCGCGAATGCGTGAAGCAAGGCTCCGACTATGCCTTAGTCAGCGATGGCAAGGTGTACACATTGAAGGGAGACACGAAGCAGATCGATAAGTATGCCGGGCAGAGCGTAACAGTCACCGGCAGCGTTTCCGGCGATACCGTGACCGTAAAGTCGATTGCGCCGGCGAAATCGTAAGGGGTATTGAGCCATCCTCGGCGGAAGATTCATGCATAAGTTTTTTCGGCGACCGGGTGCCGGGGCCTCGCGGCTTCTCTGAGCGTCCATTGGTTTGGGGGGTCGATTCAGGTGACGGCTTGCAGGCCAGCGATAATGAAAGGGTGACAGACCAGTTATCGCTGTCCATTTGGCTCAATCGGAACGGCCGGACGAATCGGCTGAGGCAATTCGAAAAGCTTCTGCGGCTGTTCCCCTTCTCGCAACGGCCGCAGCCGCAATCGACCATTTCCATCCACGCCATCAACTCAGTTGAACCGCCCTTGTTGGAACGGCCGGTGAATGGGCCGGTAGATGTCGCCGAGATTATGGCCGTGCTGCAGGAGTATTCAGGCGATGACATCGCCTGTAGCGTAGATACTTGGTGGGATCTATGGCAATACGAGCATGATTGGGCGATGAAGCCCAGCCGGGTAAATTTGTCCTGTTTCGGGCCAGAGTTCGACAATGGCACCGGGCCCGATACGGCAGACCAGGAGGACCTTCGAATCGATTTCGGTTTGGACAGCAAGTTTCTACCGCAGATCAACATTCCCGGTAACGCAAAACTGATCGAATCAAACGTGAAGAGTCTGCTTCGACTGGTACACGAGCTCGATTCCGCGCTGGCTGTCGAAACTCGCCGCCTTGAAACGGAATCAGGCGAGAATTTCGCCGACCGGCTCCAGCAGGCACTGAGCGAAACCTATATTCAGTAACGATCAAAAAAGCGTCATCGGGACGCTCTTCGTGCTGAATGAGATTCCGAAGGTGATGCGGTTATCCTTGATGCCGGGCAGGTTTGAGAACGACCCGTAAGATAGGTAGTCGTAACGGAAATTGGCCGAGACGTAGCGGACCAGGTTATATCCATACGAGGCGGACAAGTCTTCACTGCCATAACTGCTCGCGATATTGGTCGATACGCTGGTGAGATGAATGTAGCTCCCGCCCGCACTGAAGTTCGAACGCCGCATCGTGCGCGAGTAGAACCCGGATACGTTCAACGCGCGCGCGGATAGATAAATACCATTCCCTGGGACGACCTCCTGGCCGCCCGAAATCGAAAGCGAGGACCGTCGATACCGGTGTGTTAAATATCCCTGGAAGGTTGGGATGTAGGATGTTCGATTGTACGGAACCAGAGTGTAGGCCGTAACGAGCTGATTATTGAAGGTGAACTGGACCGGAAGGAAGATATGCGCCGAGGTATCGGATCGCGTGACGCCCGCCGAGACTGAAGCAATCCAACTTCGCGAGAAAGAATGCTTGAGCGTCAGATAGTAGCCGTCGATCTGAGCGTTGCCGGCATTGCGCAGGTACGCAATATACGTATGTGAGTAGGAACCGCTAACTGTGTTCCGGGCATCTAGTTGATAGTTCAACGATGCCGATCCCGAAGCTCCATTGCTGGCAAACCCGATCGGCGTATCGTAGCGATTGAGAAAGAAGTTCCCTGAAACCTGATAACTTAGCCGCCTTGTTTGCTGGTACGACAGAGTCAATGCCGTTGATAGAAACTTATTCTCGGGGCTGAACGGGTTATTAACGAACACTCCACCAACGCCCTCGACCGGGTAGAAAGAACTAAATGCATACAGGAACATTCCTCCTTGTGCGCTGGCTGAAACTGTCCATCGCCGGCCCAGCCGCTTGCTATACACCAAGGAAAATCTCTGATTTGTTCCGCTGAGATAGCCTCCCTGCTGATAGTGAGTGTAAGCACCTTGATAATCGAGCGATACAAGCGAGTCCTTCCATTGGTGGAAGAGATCCACGCCGCCTCCGGCAGTGATGCCCCAAGAGCCCGTTCCCCCGTGAGTATTCAGACCGAGGACGTCGGAATCGTGGAGCCCGTTTACAAAGGCGTCCAGGTTCAAGAAATTATGCTCGAAGAATTGGCCGCTCAAACTCGTGAGAGTGTTCGGCACACTGCTTTCATCCGGGGGCAACTGTTGCGTGGCCTGCGGCACGGAAGGCGCAACTTCCGGTGTTTGTCCAACGGCAGTGCCCGCAAATAAAACGAAGAGAAGAATGGTAAATGGCTTCAAAGAAAACCCCAAGATTTCTTCAGTCTGACCAAGTAGATACCGGCTGTCAAGAGAGTGAGGTCATTGCGCCCCATGACTTCTCTCACACGGGTGTAGCGAGCAAATTTTCCACCTTATCGAGATCGGAAGGCTCGCCAAATTTGACGCCCTGCAGCGAAGGGTCGATGCTGCGGCACAAACCGAGCAGCACTGAACCGGGACCCGCTTCGACAAAGCGCGTCACGCCTCGGCGCGCCATTTCGCGGACGCAATCGGTCCAGCGCACAGGATTCGGAATCTGCTGATACAATCCTTCCCGCGCTTCCGGGCCTGTCCTGGTAAGGCGCGCTTGCCAATTGTTGATAAGTGGCGTCGTGAGGTCGGCAAAGCGGGTGCTGTCGAGGTCCGGACGCAGGTTCTCTTGAGCCGGGCGCATCAGCGGACAGTGGAAGGGTGCGCTTACCGGCAAAAGGATGGCGCGTTTTGCTCCAGCGGCTCTCGCCAGATCCATGGCGCGTTCCACTGCGCCCTTATGCCCAGCGATGACCACTTGGCTGGGCGAGTTCAAGTTTGCGGCGCTCACCACCTCGCCTTCAGCCGCGCGTTGCAAGACTTCAGCAAGCTTGCCTTCCGGCAATTTCAAAATCGCCGCCATGGCTCCGACCCCTTCAGGCACGGCTCTCTGCATGTATTGGCCGCGCCTGCGCACCAGCCGCAGCGCGTCGCCGAACTCGAGCGAACCCGCGGCCACCAACGCGGAATACTCGCCCAGACTATGACCCGCCACCAGAGCTGGCCGGAAACCTCGCTCGGCAAGAATCCTGAATGCGGCTATTGAAACGGCAAGGAGCGCGGGCTGCGTATTTTCGGTTTTCAGCAAATCCTCTCCGGCTCCTTCGAAGCACAAGGTGGATAGAGGGAATCCGAGCGCTTCATCCGCCTCTTCGAAGGTCTGCCGGGCGATGGGAAACGATTCGGCCAGGAGCTTCCCCATTCTGGCGTGCTGCGAACCTTGACCGGGACAGAGCAACGCTATATCAGACATGTATGTCGCAAGTGCTAACCCGTACTCGTATTCTGAGACTTTCCTCATCTTACGCTGGTACTGCTTCGCGGACGCCGAATTTCCTTTTTTGTTCTATAGTGGAATCAGCAATGAAAAAGAAACCGGCGGCCCAACCGATCATCTCCCCGGAGATCTTGGAAATGGCCAAGAAGTCGGTGGAGGCCGAGCGCCCAGCAACCGCGGCGAAGCGCTGTGCGGTATGTGGTGCATCCTGCTCCTCCTTTACCGCGCCTCACGTTGCGGAGGACGAAGATCTCTGCTGGGTTTGCCGGCGGCTCAAAATTAGCGCTTGGCGCGAGAGCGATCAGCAGATGTCCGCGCAAGAGTAGCCCTGCTCCTTCGCCCAACAAATCCCTAGAATTTTTGACAGCTCAGCTAATCGAATTCCCTTAGCTCGCACGGCCGCTCGGAAGCAAGTTGTGGATTCGTGAAACCCGCGTAACGGAGGCGTGCGTCTTCAAGGCATAAGACGCGGCTCTAGTTTCTCTTACGCCGCCAAAAACAACCTCAGGAGTTCTTGTTTTGAAGTTTCTCAGCAGTACCATTCCCCTGGCGCTCGCATTCTGTATGAGCGCGGGTTTTGCCCAGGCCCAGAGCGGCCTCGATGTATTTGTGGGCGCGGGCACGGCCACGGACAGTTCAAGCAATCAGTTGGTGGATACCTATGGAACGGGTAATCCGTATACCACGCCTAAGCTCGGGGGCACCTTCGGAAGATTTGGCGCGGACGTCATGTTTTCGCCGCATTTCGGCGTTAATGGCGAAGCCGATTTTCGGCTGTCCCAAGGCAGCTATGCCGGCCTGAACTACCGGCCGACCTTCTACGACTTTAACGGCGTGTACGCTCCATTTGGCGGAAAATCCAGGCGTGTTGTTCCCGAGATTCAAGCGGGTCTCGGTGGCGCCAATTTGAAGTTTTATTATCCGCAGTCGTATTGCGATGCCTTTGCCGGCTGCTCCAGCAGTAACAATTTCCTGGAGAGCTCGAACCACTTGCAGGTACACCTGGCCGCGGGCATCCGGTTCTATGTGACGCCCCACCTGTTCGTCCGTCCTCAGATAGACGCGCATTACGTCAACAACTTCTTCCAATTCGGGAGCAATTGGGTTCCTGAATATGGCGCTTCCATCGGCTGGAGTTTTGGCGAGCATTAAAAAGAACTCACCTCGACGATCCATTGGGTCCCGGAAATTTCCGGGACCTTATTTTTTGGGCCATATCAGCCCGGCGTCTGAAGGTAAAATGGGCGCTACATGCCGCCGCTCCGCATTGTTATACCCGGAGGCAGCGGGCATATCGGCCAGATCCTTGCCCGGCACTTCTTCGAGCAAGGCCATTCGGTGGTCGTAATCGCCCGTCACCCCAGGTCGAGCGACTGGGAGACCATTACCTGGGACGGGAACAGCCTGGGGCCTTGGGCGATCGCCATCGACGGTTCCGACATCGTTATAAATCTGGCAGGCAGAACCGTGAACTGCCGTTATAACGAGGCGAACCGGCGGGAGATTAAGAATTCCCGTATCTTTACTACCCGTTTAATTGGTGATGCGATCGCCCGGTGTTCACGGCCGCCACGCATCTGGATGAACGCAAGCACCGCTACCATCTATCGCCATAGTTTGAATCGTGAAATGGACGAAGCAACGGGCGAGCTGGGAGGGGATGAGCCGAACGTTCCAGACACATGGCGATTCAGCATCGACGTTGCGACTGGATGGGAAAGAACGCTCTTTGCGGCCGAGACGCCCCGAACCAGAAAAATAGCGCTTCGAAGCGCAATGGTTATGAGTCCTGAGAACGGAGGAGTTTTCGATGTGCTCCTCGGGTTGGTGCGGTGGGGACTCGGCGGCACCGCTGGGCGCGGCAATCAATATGTCTCCTGGATCCACGACGTCGATTTTGGTCGCGCAATCGATTTTTTGATTGCCCACGACGAATTGGATGGCCCTATAAACCTGTCTTCTCCCTTCCCTGTAACGAATCGGGAGTTCATGTGCTGCCTACGCCGCGGTTGGTGTACCAGCTATTTCGGATTGCCTGCGCCGCGATGGGCCTTATCCATCGGAGCCGCGCTACTGCGCACGGAAACGGAACTGGTGCTCAAGAGCAGGCGGGTTGTTCCCAAGCGTTTGCTCGATGCCGGTTTCGAATTCCATTTTCCGAACTGGCGCGGCGCTTGCCAGGACCTGATGCAGCGCTGGCGGGAAACACACCTCGATTGAGCGACACGTCTGTCAATCGTCCGGCGCGCTCACAGAAGTAATTAGCGGCAATTATTGCCGCGGCACTGCTTCCAGGCGCCTCTTCTTTCGCCGCTCAGATACCGGAGTATGGCTTCAGAGTCGTGCATACCTATCCTCACGATCGTCTCGCATTCACCGAGGGCCTGTTCTATCTGGATGGGTTTCTGTATGAGAGCACCGGACTGAAAGGCGCGTCTTCCATTCGCAAAGTGAGGCTTGAGACCGGAGACATTGTTCAGCAATACGATCTCCCGGGCAGCTATTTCGGGGAAGGAATAGTCAATTGGAAAAACCAGCTCATCCAACTGACCTGGCAAACGCAAATCGGGTTCGTCCACGACCTGAAGACCTTCAAAGTGAAATCCACTTTTTACTATCCCGGCGAGGGTTGGGCTTTGACGCAGGATGGTAAGCGAATCATCATGGATGACGGCACTCCTCAGATCCGATTCTGGGATCCGGACACCCTGGCCGAATTGGGGCGTCTGACAGTTACCGATGCCGGCCGTCCCGTGCAGAACCTGAACGAGCTGGAATGGGTGAAGGGCGAGATTTACGCCAATATCTGGGGAACGAACCGGATCGCGCGGATCGATCCGGCAAATGGCAAAGTGGTCGGCTGGATTGACCTCACCGGATTATTAAAACCGGAAGACACGGACGCCGATTCAGATGCCGTTCTGAATGGCATTGCTTACGACGCCAAAGGCGACCGGCTTTTCGTGACCGGCAAGAAGTGGCCGAAGCTTTTCGAAATTCGGCTGGTCAAGAAGCAGTAAGCTAGGCGCGAGCCGGATCGACGGCGTCCGGATTCAGGCCGAGTTCCCGAATAGCCTGCTGAGCGCGGCCGGTATCGTACCGTCCCCAATGCGCCAGACGCGAGAGAGCGGCGGCTACGATGCTGGCGGAATCCACTTCGAAGAATCTGCGGAGGTGCTCGCGATTATCGCTGCGGCCGAAACCATCCGTGCCAAGCGCCGTCAGGCGGCCGGGCAGCCACGGCGAAATCTGGTCCGCCACGATCTTCATGTAATCGGTCGCTGCAACTATTGGCATGTCGATCTCGCCAAGCGCCTCGACTACATACGGGCGGCGCTCCGGTTCGCCGGGATGCAGCCGATTCCATCGCTCTACGGTCAGCGCGTCGCGCCGCAGCTCGGTGTAACTGGTCACGCTCCAGACGTTCGCGCCCACGCCGTACTTCTCAGCCAGCATCTTTTGCGCCTTCAGCGCTTCGTTCAGAATGGGTCCACTGCCAAAGAGAGTGACTTGCGCCGAACCGGACTCAGCCGGCTTGTAGAGATAGAGTCCGCGCAGAATGCCTTCGCGCACATTCGGGCCTTCCGGTATGGGCGGGTGCACATAATTCTCATTGCAAACGGTCAGGTAGTAGAAATGATCCTCACTATTTTCGTACATGCGGCGGATGCCGTCCTGCACAATCACCGCAATCTCATACGCCCAGGCCGGATCATAGCTTCTGCAGGTGGGAACGACAGTCGAAAGCACCTGGCTGTGGCCGTCGTCGTGTTGCAATCCTTCACCGAGCAGCGTGGTGCGGCCCGCCGTGCCGCCCACAAGAAAACCTTTCCCACGCGAATCCGCGAAGGCCCAAATGAGGTCGCCCACGCGCTGAAAGCCGAACATCGAATAGTAGATGAAGAACGGAATCATCGGAACGCCGACGTTGGCGTACGCGGTGCCCGCGGCGGTAAACGACGCCATGGAGCCCGCTTCAGTAATTCCTTCCTCCAGAATCTGGCCGTTCTGCGCTTCCTTGTAATACATCAGGACGTCGCTATCCACCGGCTTATAAAGCTGGCCGCCGGCCGCATAGATGCCGCGTTCGCGGAACATCGATTCCATACCGAAGGTTCGCGCTTCGTCCGGAATAATCGGGACAATATACTTGCCGAGATCGGGCAGTTTGATCAGCGTCTTCAACACTGATACGAACGCGCTGGTAGTGGATGCTTCACGGCCTCGCGAGCCGCTCAGCGACTCATGAAAAACCTCGAGCGAAGGAGCGTTGATTTCGATCTTATTCGGCGCGCGCTGCGGCAGATATCCGCCCAGTGCTTCCCGGCGCTGCTTCAGATATTTGATTTCCTGGCTATCCTCCGCGGGCCGGACAAACGCAATCTCATGAATCGTTTCTTTCGATAGATCCAGGTGAAACCGGTTGGAAAGATAGAACAGCTCGTCTTCGTTTAATTTTTTCTGCTGATGGGTGATGTTCTTGCCTTCACCCGCTTCTCCGAGCCCATAACCCTTTACTGTCTTGGCGAGAATGACGGTCGGCTGGCCTTTGTGCTGGTAGGCGCGCTTGAAAGCGTTGTACATCTTGACTGGATCGTGGCCGCCGCGCGGCAATCGAGCGATTTGTTCATCGCTATATCCTTCAATCAGTTTCAGCAGCTCCGGATACTTGCCAAAAAACTCTTTGCGGGTGTAGGCTCCGCCGCGCGCCTTGAAATTCTGATATTCGCCGTCGACGCACTCTTCCATTCGCTTCAGCAGAAGACCACTCGTGTCGCGGGCCAGAAGTTGGTCCCAGTCGCCGCCCCAAATCACCTTGATGACGTTCCACCCGGCGCCGCGGAAAACGCCTTCCAGCTCTTGAATCACGCTGCTGTTGCCGCGAACAGGACCGTCCAGCCGCTGGAGATTGCAGTTGATCAGGAAGATCAGGTTATCGAGTTTTTCGCGGGAAGCGACATGGAGCGCGCCCGTCGACTCCGGCTCATCCATCTCGCCATCGCCGCAGAAGGTCACCACTTTGCGATCGGTCGCGGGGAGCAGCCCCCGGTTTTCCAGGTATCTCAGAAAACGGGCGTTGTAGATGGAGTTGATCGGGCCGATGCCCATTGAGACCGTGGGGAACTGCCAGAAATTCGGCATCAGCCACGGGTGCGGGTAGGACGAAAGCCCCGGATGCTCGCGCAATTCGTGACGAAAATTCAGCAGGTGCTCTTCGCTCAGCCGTCCTTCCAGAAACGCGCGAGCATACACGCCGGGCGAAGCGTGGCCCTGATAGTAGATCAAATCGCCGGGCTGCCCGTCGATGGCTGCTCGGAAGAAGTGATTGAAGCCGACTTCGCTGATGGTGGCGAGCGACGCGTAAGTCGAGATATGCCCGCCGATATTCGCATCGTGCTTGTTGGCGCGAACCACCATGGCGGCCGCATTCCAGCGGATCAGGCTCTTGATCCGCCGCTCTGTTTCACGGTCGCCCGGATAGGGCACTTCCTCGTGAGCCGGGATGGTGTTCACATAAGGCGTGTTGATTTCCTGGGGCGCGGAGATGCCAGAATCCGCGGCGCGTTCAATCAGCTTCTTGAGAAGATACTGCGCCCGGTCGGGGCCTTCCTCGTCCAGAATCTGATCCAGGGCTTCCAGCCATTCCGAAGTTTCCTGTGGGTTCAGGTCCGTCTGGCGTTCTTCTTTCGTTTTGAGCATGTTTCGTTCAGGCGAAGTCAGAGGAATAAATCTAAGAATACGTCCTCAGCTCGAATCGCGCACGGCGGGAATGCGCCTGGTTGGCGCTACCCAAAGCACGAAGCGAGAGTCCCGGCATGGCGACGAGGCCCAACCTGGGTAGAAATAAGCGCTTACAGACTAATTATCGCCTATCGCTTGCTTTTCTGCTCCCGGTCAGGCAATCTAAAAGGTTTTCGGAGACCATGCATTCCTGATGAAGGTGCGAGTCCTGTTTCATGACCACTGCTTTGACGGAGCGGCGGCGGCGGCATTTATCACGCGATTTTTGCAGGCCAAGTTCTATCCGGACGCGCATTTCGAGTACACCGGGCTCGCTCATCGCGCCGACCAGCTCTTTGAACCCAGCCTGTTCGATGGCGATGTTAACGCGATCGTTGATTTTAAGTACGCGACGGATTCGAACCTAAGCTGGTATTTCGATCATCACCAAAGCGCTTTCCTAAGTCCGGAAGACGCGGAACATTTTCGCCGTGACACGTCCGGCAGAAAATTCCTGGATCCGAGTTATCGCTCCTGCACGAAATTCATTTCGACCCTGGTTAAAGAGCGATATGGATTCGAGGCCCCTGATCTGGAAGAGCTGGTTACCTGGGCGGACATCGTGGATGGCGCGCTGTATGAGAGCGCCGAAGCGGCTGTCAAAATGGATGCTCCGGCCATGCAGCTCACGCTGGTCATCGAGGGCAGCAAAGGTCCCCGTCTGGTGCAGAGGATTATCCGGCTGATGCAGAGCCAATCGCTCGAACGGATCCTCGCCGACCCGGCCATTCAAGCTGAATACAGTGATCTGCTCGCGACACACCTGCGAAATATCGATGTCATTCAGAAGACAGGATCGTGCGACCGCGGAGTGATCTACTTCGATCTGGTTGATTACGGCATCGAAGGCTACAACAAGTTCATCCCGTATTATTTGTTCCCGGATTCCGCCTACACCGTCTCTGTTTCCACTTCGAGTTTTCGAACAAAAGTTTCCGTGGGCTCGAATCCCTGGGTGCGCGAGCCGCTGCGTCATAATCTGGCGACCATTTGCGAGCGGTACGGTGGCGGCGGGCACCCGAAAGTAGGGGCGATCAGTTTTCCGATAGGCGCGGTGGTGGAGGCGCGGAAGGCCGCCGCGGAAATACGCGAAGAGCTGAAAAATTAGGGCTCACTTATACCAGTAGGGTGTTTGCTTCGCCCACTCGGAATTGGGATAGCGGTCGTGCAACAGGTGGAAGGCTTGCTCAACGAAACGGGCCGAATTGACATCGGTGCAGCCGAAATGAGATGTTTTTACGGCGAGAGCGAGAGCTTCGGGATTGCGGGGATCGTGCGCGTGGGAGCGCGCCCAATCGACCACAGTCGAGGAGAGGAAAGTAGGGCCGCTGCCTGCGGCATTAAACGCTTCCTGTTCTACGGCGACCTGTTTTGACTGGTCCTCATTCAGAAATTCCGCTTCAGGTGGATGATTCAAAGAATAGAGGCGCTGCAAGAGGGGCGACAGTGTTGCTTGCATTTGGTGGTAGTCGAATCCGAAGGCCTGCGGGCCTGCTCTGTCCGGAGTACACCACCAGTTGTCACGAAGATTGTCGATCTTGCCATCTGGGGTTTCGCGCTGGATTCCGCTGCGTATCCACGGCTGCAGTTCCGGATGATGCAGAATCCACCAGACCGCTTCAAACCGCCGCGCCGCGCCGGTTGTGGTGGTTGCATATGCATTCAGATCCCTGGCATAGGACGGCTTGAGTTTGACGAGTTCGCGAGCAAATTCCAATCCATTGCGATCCAGAATAATGGCCCGCACCCAGCCAGCCTGCGCAAGTTCCGAGCGTAAGTTCTCGGCCAGACCCCGATTCCTGATCGCATCCACCCAGAGCGATTGAGGGATCGTGCGATTAAACGTATCAGTCGCGTCGGAATCAAAACTCGCCAGTGGATGCACGTCGGCAGGCGAAAGAGGGGCATCACCGGTCATGTCCTCAGTCCCTTCAGCAATCGCTGTTCGAGGCGCGTAAGTAAGAAACTCCGAGAAGTTCGCAGCGACTTTCATCCGCTCGGCACGAAACGCGTTTTCGGTGGAACCATCGAATTTGTCTTTCAGAACCGTATCCAGCGTAGAGGCGGCTCGCTCCCGCTCACCGCTTTCGATCAGCAGGCGAACGGCTTCGAAGGTTGCGGTCGCAAACGCAGGTGAATTACTTCGCAATGCAAGCGCCGCTTCGGTCAGCTCGGCCGCACTCTGATCCTTGCCGCTTTCATAGTGAAGGGCGGCGATGAGCCATGGCAACGCTTTCGCGCTGCGCCAGCGTTCAATGAGATCGGCCTCTTTTTGCTGGCTCCCAGATTGGAAGCTTTCGATCCAATTCGTCAGCGGGTCTTTGGCGGCAAGCGAAGCCAGCTTGTTCTGATTCTCCTTGAGCGCAGCTTGAAACTTGTCCGGAGGCAGATCGTAGGACGGGTGCTCGAACTGGTCGTAAAGGAATGTGTAATCGGTGAGAATGCGCCCTAGATTAGTCGCGTCTGGCTGCATGATCCGTTGCGACAGGGCAACAAACTGTGCAGATGGATCCGTCCGGGCGCTTATGTAATCAAGTAAGGAAAGAGCCGCCGGGCGCACGCTTGATTCCGCGGGATCTGCCGCGATTCCTTTCAGCTTCTCCGTAGCCGCTGACAGGTTTCCGTTGCGAATCTCGCAGCGCGCAACCAGATACGGCGCAAGCACATGCCAGGGCGAACTTTGATCACTCGCAATCGCTTCGTATCCAGCCTTGGCTTGATCGTAGTCGGCTGAATAGAAATAGGCGGTTGCGATCTGATATTCGCGATCCGCCCGAAGCACGGGATTCATTTGGGCCGTTGGAGAATCGGGCATGGCCGGACCGGCACCGCAATTCGCAAAGACTTTATCCTGGGCATCCAACCAGTCGCGTACCTGAGCGCTCGATGCACCGAATTGGTGGATCAAGCCCTCCACCGTCCGACTCGCTGTCAGGAAAGCATCCGCCGCGCAGTTCGGGTACTCCATGAAAGAGCCGGATTGCGATTTGAACGGATTCACGCTACTCGGCTGCATCCCGGGAACCTGTTTCCTCGCGGTTATCCACTGCTTGACAGCGCTATCTATATCTGACCCCCGGTACCGCCTCAAATCCGTGACCGACGCGACTTGCGCATCGCTAAGCGGCTCGCCGCTCAGAATGCGATACGCCATTACCAGATAGGCGCGCGCATAGCCGGGCTCAAGAATTCCGAGATGGCCGCGGTAGAAATCAGCCTCATCGTCGGGCGCTTGCGTGCGAGTAAAGACCGCCGTCGGGAAAAATGGCCCGCAGCTCGATAAATCAGCCGGACTCGCCAACAGCAGCGCGAGCACAGCGAGCACAGCCCCTTGTTTGATCAGTTTGCGAACCATTGCTTGCTGGCCTGGAGAACAGCACGATAGGACGTTTCCGTCCATGCGTCATGAGAAAAGACGAAGACCCGCCGCACATGCGGCACTGCAACATAAAATTCGTCGGTCGAGATACCGAAGCTGGATTGGCAGAGAGACTCTTGCAAGTGTTCCGTCGTCGAATGCGGATCGACGCCCATTCGAAAGAACATCGGGACGGCATCGATCACCGGCATACGGACAATCCAGTCGTCGTCCTGGCACCACGAAACCAGCGCAGTCATTGCGAGAGGCAGCTTATCAGGAATCTTTCGTCGCAGTTCGGTCATCAGATCGCGATAGAACGCCCGTTGCGATCTGCGAGCATCGAAATCCACTTGCAACGCGCGAATTCCGCTATGCGTGGCCAGATTCTCGACCGCCGCGCTCACTTCGGTAACTGGCGATAGCGGTGCGTTGTCAGTCTCGATGCGAACTACTGCAATCACCGGCGTCTGCCTAGGCACAAGCAACGGTTGCAGGCGCGGACGGGTATGTACTTCAGAGTGAGCGAGAGTCACCGTCCCCGCCAGATAGGCAACTCCGGTTGCGCCCGGCACGATGTAGGACAAATTCTCGGGACGCTCCCAGGCCCACAGTACGAGTCTCGGAAACCCGGGAAGAGGATCGGGTCTGTGGTGAGCACCGCAGCCCGTAGTACCCACCAAAAACAGCAGAAGCAGCCCTCGCACGCGGACTATTCTACTGAGCCGCGCGAAATCAGTTTCTCGACATGCTTGGCCAGAATGTCCACCTCGACGTTCACAAGCGATTCCGCGCGGTAGGCGTGTAAAGCAGTGTGCTCATAAGTGTGCGGAATGATGGTGAATCCGGCAACATCGCCCGCCACCTCGGCAATGGTAAGACTGATCCCGTCCACCGCCAGCGATCCCTTGCTCACTATGTAACGAGTGAGTTCTTTTGGAACGCGAATGCGGAGCCACCAATTCTCGTTCCCGAGCGCCTCAAGCGACACGATTTCTGCCGTCCCGTCCACATGCCCTAGAACGAAGTGGCCATCCAAGCGGCTGTCCGCGCGGAGCGGCCGCTCCAGATTCACCGCTGAATCCGGCCGTAACGCTCCCAGGTTCGTGCGCCTGAGAGTCTCTGGCGCGACATCGGCCGAAAAGTGATGCTCGCTCAATTCGACAGCGGTCAAGCACGCTCCGTTCACTGCGATGCTAGATCCTACCGCCGCGTCTTTCAGAATCGCGAAACAGGAGATCGCGAGCCGCGCGCCCGTCTGCCGCGGCTGCAGCTCGATTACCGCCCCAAGCTCCTCGACGATGCCTGTGAACATTACGATTTCACGACGTACCCGCCTTCACGACGTACGCTTCCACCGCGAATTCATTTTCTGAAATGGGATGGATGGTCAGCCGGTCCAGCAGCATAGCGTCGGCACGGCGCATGCGGCCCGGCCCTCCGGCAACCGGCAAGCTCCTGAGGCCTCCCAGTATTTTTGGAGCATAGTAGAACAGAATTTTGTCGGCGATCTGGCTATCCAGCATGGTCCAGTTGACGTGACTTCCAGCCTCCACCATCAACGAAAGATAGCGCTGTTCCGCCAAATAATCGAGGACTCTTTGTGGATCGGCGCGCCCCCCGGCGCCGTCCGCGACCAGCACCTGAATCCCCAGGTCCTCCAGCGCCTTTCGACGTTCGCCTGAAGCGGCCGATGTGCAGGCCACCATTACATCGCCGCGAGCCGTCGCGATCATCTTCGAAGTCAACGGAATGCGAAGCTGCGAATCGAGCACAATCCGCAGCAGCGGCCGGCTGCGCTCCAGCCCGGAGCGATCGGTCAGCAGGCAATCGTCTTCGAGCACTGTCCCCAAGCCGGTCAGAATCGCATCCGATAAATGCCGGACGTGCTGCACATCGGCACGCGCTATTTCGCTGGTGATCCAGCCGACGTTATCCTGCGGAGCGGCAATTTTACCGTCCAGAGTCAAAGCCGCTTTTATTGTTACCAGCGGGCGGCCCGTCCTCATGAAATGCACGAACGCTTCGTTCAGCCGCTCCGCCGCGGTCCTGTACCGCTCGTCGGTAGCTGCTTCAATGCCCGCCTCTCGGAGGCGTTGAAGACCCTGCCCGCTCACCTGTGGATTCGGGTCTGTCATCGCGGCGATGACACGCCCAACTCCGGCCCGAATGAGCGCGTCCGTGCAAGGACCGGTCCGGCCCGTATGGCAGCACGGCTCGAGCGTCAGGTATACCGTCGAGCCGGCTGCGCGCTCGCCTGCTTCGCGCAACGCGATAATCTCCGCGTGATCGACGCCGGCCCAGGTATGACTGCCGCGACCCACAACCGCGCCATCGCCCACAATCACCGCCCCGACCGCCGGGTTAGGACTGGTTCGTCCGCGGCCTTGCCGGGCCAGCTCGAGCGCTTCCTGCATAAAGTCGGGCATGAAAGCTAATCGAACAACGACTCGACAAATTTTTCGGGATCAAAGGGTAGCAGATCGTCGATCTTTTCGCCGATGCCGACAAAGCGGATCGGCAGATTTAGCTCGCGCGCTATCGCAACCACTACGCCACCCTTCGCTGTTCCATCTAACTTCGTCAAGATGATGCCGGTGACCCCCGATAATTCCGTGAATTTTCGCGCCTGCTCCAGGCCGTTCTGGCCGGTGATGGCGTCCAGAACCAGCCAGACCTCGTGCGGCGAGCCAGGAACGACCCGCTGGCAAGTGCGCCGCATTTTTTCGAGTTCGGCCATCAGGTTCTCTTTCGTATGCAGCCGTCCGGCGGTATCCACGATCACGTAATCGACGCCGCGGGCCTTTGCGGCTTGCAGCGCGTCGAACACCACGGCACTCGGGTCTGCTCCGGTCTTTTGCCGGATCACATCCACATTCGCCCGCTGCGCCCAAATTTCCAACTGCTCGATGGCTGCCGCGCGAAAGGTATCGGCCGCGCAAAGCAGCACTTTCCGCCCTTCTCCCAGAAAGCGATGTGCCAATTTCCCGATGGTAGTTGTCTTCCCTGCCCCGTTGACCCCCACCACCATCACCACGGCGGGCGGCGTACGCACAACCCGAATCGGCGTTTCCGAAGCGCGCAGAACTTCAAGGAGCTGTTCGCGAATCAAACTCCGAATTTCGGCGGCATCACCCGTGAGCTTACGGTCCACCTGCAGGCGGATGCGACCCAGAATGTCCTCAACCGTTCGCACGCCGAGGTCGGCAGTGATCAGGGTGTATTCAAGCTCGTCGAGAAGGCCGGCGTCGATCTCCTTTTTCCCCGAGAGCACATCTTCGAGGCGGTCCACCAGGCCCGAACGTGTCTTCTGGATGCCAGCCTTCAGGCGGTCGAGCAGGTTCGGTTCTGTTGGAACCGAACCGAAAAGCGTCTGAATAGCCATGTTTTCGGTCGCGCGCGAAAGCCCCAAAACTTCCGGCGCGCTTAGGTTTAGTGTAGCTTCCGGTCAGCCGTCAGCCGGTCGGCGCGACAGCCGAGCACCTTTATAGGCCGGTACGGGAGGTAACAGCAGCGGTACCTTCAGCACTACGCAGCTGATCGCTTTGGGACCATACTGACGCCATGCAGGCCGCTTTTCCAGGCAGGATCGAGCCACCTGTTCCACTCGTGGAGAAGCGGGCAGGAACAAACTCGGCTCGATCCTCTTTTTCTTGGAAACTGCTGCTCGTTGCGCTCGTGCTCGGCTGCGGGATCGAGGTAGCGGGACCGGGCTGGACGAAGGAAGTTTTTCACGCCATCACGCTGACCGGAGCTTCCGGAGTGATCGCTATAGCCCTGGCGCTTGTGATGGCTGTTGTCTTTCACGAAGCTGGGCATTTGACGGCTGCGCTCGTCCTTAACTTCCGGCTTCTCGGCATCTCTCTTGGTCCTGTGCGGGTAAGCTTCTGGCACGGCCGCCGCACGTGGAAGTTATCCAGTCAGAATCTGTTCACCGGATCCGTTTCCGCCATTCCTCCCGACAGCAAACAATGGCGGGCGCGAATGCTGGCCGTAGTGGCCTCTGGACCGGCAGCCACATTCATTTCAGGACTGATGGCGGGCTATCTTCTGCTCGCGATCCAGGGTCCTACTTGGCTGATGTCATTCTTGGGCGCGCTGTCGCAATTGAGCTTTTTCCTATTCGTGCTGGGATTCATCCCGAATAGCGCAAGGAATCGCGTTCGCAATGACGCACGGCTCTTCTGGATAATTTGCCGCGGAGGCCCGGCAGCGGACGAGATCCGGACGTATCACGAAATCATGCAAACAGAGGCTTCCGGGATCCGGCCTGGCGCCATTCCGGCCAGCTTGATTCGCAAGTTAGCAGTATCGCAATCGACAGCGGATCTGGAGCTACTCTGCGCGCGAACGGTGGTGAATTGGGCCATTGACCGCGGCGATATTGCCAGTGCGTCTGCCTGGGATCTCTACGCCTTCAACATCGCTAAAACTTGTGACGAACGCCTTCGAAATAGCGCCACGGCCGCGTCCGGTTGCTTCGATATTCTTTTTCGCGGTAATCTGAACGCCGCTAGAAGCAAGTTCGCCGCCGTCGAATTCGATTCGCTCACGCCCGAATGTTTTAGGTATCGCGCACAAGCCGCATATTGGCTGGCGGCGGGCGATATTCCCGCGGCAATGGCCGCGATCGCGCGGGCTCGCTACTCGTTTCCCGCAAAGCTGCCGTATTACGATTTCGAGACCCGCCTCCTCTCCGCGCTGCACCATGAAGCCGTATCCATGAGAGCTCCCGAACCCGTGACCCACCGCGCGAATCGCCTCTGATTTCCTTTCTTTCTCCTAAAAACGGCAGACCCACCTCAGCGTGGAGATGGTACCGATATCTTCTCGGGGCGATAATCGTTGTATCGATCAGTTTTTCAAGCCATTGGCTGGGCCTTGGTCCGGCTAAATGGAATCAGTGCGCCGGCAGAGGAGCGTTCAATGCCCCGCGACGCCGTCAATGAGTGCCAGGATGACTTTTTCAGATCAGACGAAGACCCGCCGGCGGCTCGCCGTCCTGTTCTCCGTTCCCTTGGCATTCAGCCTGCTTTTCTTTCTCGTCAACATCGAAGAAGTACACACCGACACGCAGTTGCTCAAGATTCAGGGCCTAACGCTCAGCATCGATCAGCTTCGGGCGCTGGCGACCGACGCGGAATCGGGCGAGCGAGGGTATCTCCTCACAAACGAAGATCAATATCTTTACCCGCTCCAGAAGGCCACTAGCTCTCTGGAACAGCAAATCCGCCGCTGCTTGGATCTTGCACCCGACGATGCAAAGCTGCGCGGCCAGTTAAAGGCCGTAGGAGATCTCGTCAGACAGAGAGTCATCCAAGCGAATAGGATCGTTTCCACGGCGCAGCACAACGGACTTCAGGCCGCCCTGCAAACCATGCGATCCGGCAAGTCTGAAGTCACGATGGACCGGATTCGACAAAGCGTGAACGACGTAGGCGATTTGCTCAATGACGAAAAAAATGCGTATGTCGAGACGGAGAAAAGGAACCAGCGCCTGGCCTTCGGCTTTTTTATGGCGGGAAGCATCATCACGCTGGTCGTAACCGTTTGGCTTTACAATGCCGTTCTGGTGTATCTCCGCCAACGCGATTTGGCCCAAATGGAAGTGCAGCGCGCCAATGCCGAGCTGGAAATGCGGATTGAGGAACGGACGGAGGAACTGCAGCGCATGAACGACGAGCTTCAGCAGTTCGCCTACGTTGCAAGTCACGATTTGCAGGAGCCGCTCCGCACCATTACCAGCTTTTCTCAACTGCTCGAAACCCGGTACAAAGGCCGCCTGGACCAGGATGCGGATGAGTTCATTGGCTTCATTGTCACTGCTTCCCGGCGCATGACAGACCTGATCAACGGCCTGCTGGCGTTGGTCCGGTTGCGCAAGACGGGTCAACCGATCGCGCCCGTCTCTTTGCAAAAATTGCTCGATGATGCCGAAGTAAGTTTGCAAGCTGCCATTCGGGAAGCCGGCGCTTCCATCGAACATGGTCCGCTGCCGGCGCTGGTAGTGGATCACGTCCAGTTCAGCCAGGTTTTTCAGAACTTAATTTCGAACTCGATCAAGTACCGCCGCCCCGAGCCGCCACGCATTCGAGTGGAGGCCAAGCGGGACTCGAGTGATTGGATCATTTCGTTGAGCGACAATGGCCGGGGCTTTAACCAAGCCTACGCCGAACGAATTTTTGGACTGTTTCAACGGCTGCATGCCCGGGAAGTGGAAGGCACTGGAATGGGGCTATCGATCGTTCGCAAAATCGTCGAGCGCCACGGCGGCCGGATCTGGGCCGAGTCCCAGGAAGGTGTAGGATCAACTTTCTACATCAGTCTTCCGGTGAGCCTGGAACGTCTCCGGATCGAGCAACCCGAGCACGCGGAGAGCACTGCCGCGCGCGCATGATTTGGGCGCGACCTGCAGCGCGAAACCGCTCATCGCCCTCTCAGACCGTTCATCAAAATCTGCCTGACACGCCGCCGGAGCGGCACGAATATGGGGACATGAAATACAAATCCATTTCCCTTCTCCTCTCGTTAGCGCTGTTTTCGGCGGCCTCCCTGACCGCTGAAGAGCGCCATATGGCCGCCTTCAATGTAGATGTCGAAGGCCAAGGCGCGCCTGTCATTCTGATTCCTGGCCTCGGATGTTCGGCCGAAGTTTGGAACGAAACGGTCCAGCACCTTAACGCCGAACATTTTCAAACGCACGCGCTCACGTTGGCGGGATTTGGCGGAATCCCGGCAATTCACGCCGATCATTACCTTCAAACCGTGCGTGATGACTTGGCCCATTACATCCAGCAGTACAAGCTTGATCGTCCGGTCATTATCGGTCACAGCCTCGGCGGATTTGTGGCGCTTTGGGTGGCTGCGGAGTATCCGGACCTGCCCGGCAAGATCATCAGCGTAGATGGGCTGCCCTATCTCGCAGCGATTATCAATCCGGCAATCACTCCCGAGGGCGCTCAGAATATGGCCGCGAATATTCAAAAATCAATCGTCTCCACGCCCGCTCCGCAATACGAAGCAATGCAACGCCAAACAGTCGCTTCCATGGTTACGTCACCTGCCAATGTCGAGCGCGAGCTAAAGGTGGATCTCACCTCCGATCGCAACACGGTAGGCCAAGCCATGTACGAAATGATGACGACGGATATTCGAGGTGAAATGGGCAAGATTAAGGTTCCCGTACTGGTTCTCGGAACCTGGATCGCCTATAAAGATTACGGCGCAACTCATGACAGCACGGCAGCGCTTTATGCCAAACAGTTCGAGAAGCTGCCTGGGACCAAGATCGTGTTGAACGATACTTCGAAGCACTTCATCCAGCTCGATGCGCCAGACTGGTTCTACGAGCAAATCGACGCTTTCATGAAGTAGCCGGACCGCCATGAGACCCGGAGCGAGAACCATGCCGAAACCAATGCTGTTCGCCGAAGATTCAACCAGCCGGCGAATCCTCTACTGGTGCCTTCAGCTTTTCGGGTGGGGCACCTACTTCGCCTACTCCGAAGTACTGATTGTTCTTTATGCGCACGATCGCGAGCTCGATTTTATCTGGCCGATCGTTCCGTTAGCGCTTCTGCTTACCTCCCATTTGCTGCGGTACATCATTAAGCGGAATCGGTGGATCGATCTGCCTCTGCGCAAAGCGACTCTTCGGCTGGCAGGCACAATCTGCGGGCTGGCGGTGGGAGTGCAGACGCTGCTTGCGTTCGTTATGGTGGGCCTGGGCGCCGATACCCTGAGAGAACATCTGGCGAGCGTCTGGGCTTACACGCTCTATTCAATCGCCCTTTTCGCGATGTGGACGGTGCTCTACCTCGGTTTCCAGTATTTCTTCCGTTATCGGGATAGCGAGTTGGCCCGCCTGCGGCTGGAGGGCAGTTTGCGCGAGACGGAATTGAAGGCGTTGAAGGCGCAGGTCAATCCTCATTTCCTGTTCAACTGCCTGAACAACGTGCGTTCGCTGATCGCCGAAGATAGTGAACGCGCGCGCGAAATGGTCCTGAGGCTGTCTGAATTGCTTCGCTACTCGCTGGATGCGGGCACGAGCGAGCGTGTACCCTTATCCGCCGAACTTCACGTCCTTCGCGGGTATCTCGAGCTCGAGAAGCTCCAATTCGAAGAACGCTTGAGGTGGCGGATCGATATCTCACCCGAAGCCCTGAATGCCACGATTCCGCCGATGCTGCTGCAGCAGTTGGTAGAGAATGCCATCAAACACGGCATCGCACTCGATCCGAACGGCGGTGAAATCTGCGTTGTGGGGCAAATCCGCTCGAAGCAATTGGAGCTGCGCGTCGAGAACACGGGTCAGTTGGTCCCGAATCGGAAGCCTTCGGACGGATTAGGCCTGGCAAACGCGCGCGAGCGGCTGCGGCTGCTGGGCGGAGCGGAGGCCGCACTCTCCCTGGAGAACAAGGACGAAAGACACGTGGCCGCCATCGCCGCCATTCCGTTTGAGATGGCATGAAAGCGCTGCTCATCGAAGATTCACGGCTGGCGCGCACGGAAATGCGGCGTCTGCTTTCCGCCCATGCGGATATTGAAATTGCCGGCGAAGCAGCTACCGCGGATGAGGCGGAGCAGTTGATCGCCGATCTGCGGCCTGACCTGCTGCTGCTCGATATCCAAATGCCGGGACGCGATGGATTCGATCTGCTGGCCGGCCTGGAATCCGCGCCGCACGTCATCTTCTGCACCGCTTATAGCGAATTCGCGGTTCGGGCCTTTGAGAAGAATGCGCTGGATTACCTGGTCAAACCCGTGCAGCCGGAGCGGCTTGCGCAGGCACTGGAGCGGGCCCGGGAAGCGACCGCCAATGAGTCCGGCACCGGCAGGCAGCGCGAAGTTCTCGGGGTCGCGGACCGGGTTTTTGTGAAAGATGGAGAGGACTGCTGGTTCGTCACGCTGGCCGACGTGCGTGTATTTGAAGTGGAGGGCAGCTATACCCGTCTCTATTTCGCCGATCAGCGCCCGCTGATTCCGAAGACGCTGAACTATCTGGAGACTCGCCTGGACCCGCAAATATTTTTCCGTGCGAGCCGGCAGCATATCGTGAATCTGCAGTGGGTGAAAGACGTGGAACCCTGGTTCTCCGGTGGGCTGCGCATCACCATGAAGAATGGACAGGAGATTGAAGTATCACGGCGGCAGGCGCAACGCCTTCGAGAGTTGATGAGTCTCTAACTGTGAATCTTCGCCACGCTGATAGGGCGCGGCCTCAACTAATGCGCCATCGCGGGCCGCCCAGGCTTAGTCTTCTTCATGAAAAAGACCAGCGGAATGAGCAGGCCGAAGGTAATTCCCATTGCCCAGAAGCAATCGATGTAGGAGAGCGTCGTGGCTTGCTGTTGCAATCTGCGCAGGATCAAGGCATAGGGGGCGTTTCCCGCCGGCCCGAGTGCCCGGCTGGCGGAATGGATGGCCTGATTGAACGCCGGATTCAGCACGGTCGTATGCTCGACCAGCCGCGTTTGGTGAAATTGCATTCTGCGGTCCAGCAAAGTGGTCACAATCGAGATACCGAGGCTTCCTCCCACGTTCCGCGCCAGGTTGATGAGGCCCGACGCCGCGTTGTTCTTTGTGGGGGGTACGAACGCATACGCCGCCGTGTTAATCGGTACGAACAGGAATGCCAGACCCGAGGCCTGAAAACAGCGCGCGACGACAGCGTACTTGAAATCCATCTGGATATCAAAGTTGGTCATGTGGATCAGCGACACGCAAGTAATCAGCAGTCCCACGCCGATCATCCAGCGGGATTCCACCTTCGAGAGCAGGAACCCCACCAGCGGCAAGAGAAACATCACCAACAACGCCCCTGGCGAGATGGCAAGCCCTGCCAAAGTGGCTGAATACCCCATCACGAGCTGCAGATACTGCGGGATAAGAACAGTGCTGCCCAGCAACACAACGCCGACCATAAACATCAGGAAGGCGGATATTCCGAAGTTACGGTTCTTTAGCAGACTGAGATCGACAGCCGGATCTTTCTCCTTGAATTCCCAATAGACCGCCAGGATCAGGCCCGCCGCTGAGATCAACGTGCAGGCGCGAATAAAGCCCGAGGACCACCAGTCGTCCCGTTCGCCCTTGTCTAAAACGATCTGTAAAAAACCCAAGCCGAGCGCGACAAAAATAATGCCCCAGTAATCCACGCGCAGTTTTGTCTTCAATTTTTGGAGCCGTTCCTGGATCAGGTAAGGCGGGTCCTCCAGCATGAAGCTGGTCAGGAACAGAGAGATCGCACCGACCGGAATGTTAATGAAAAAGATCCAGCGCCAGTCGAAGCTGTCCGTGATCCATCCGCCGAGCGTGGGCCCGATGGCCGGAGCGGTTACGACGGCCACGCCATAGATTGCAAACGCCATACCGCGCTGCTTCGGGGGAAAAGTATCTGCCAGAATCGCTTGTTCGCTCGGCTGCAATCCGCCGCCTCCGACTCCCTGCAATACACGGCACAAAACAAGAATGCCGAGCGTCGGTGCAATCCCACATAGAAATGAACTGATGGTAAATAAGGCCACGCAGGTCATGTAGAACCGTTTGCGGCCGAGCAGCAATGAAAACCAGCCGCTGAGAGGCAGAATGATCGCGTTCGAGACGAGATAGGACGTAAGCACCCAAGTCGCTTCGTCTTCGGTGGCCGAAAGACCGCCTGCGATATGAGGGAGCGCTACGTTGGCGATGCTGGTGTCGAGCACCTCCATGAAGCTCGCCAAAGTGACGGTAAGCGCGATCAGCCAGGGATTAAACTTGGGTGTCCAGACCGCTTCCTGGCCCCGAGCGGCCGCCGGTTTCGACGGAGCGGTTTCCGTCACGCTGGAGGTTTCCATGCGAAGCCGGCTAGGAGGCGTTATTGGTTCCGCTATTCAACAGGACGGTCGGTTCCACCGACATGCCCGGCCGCAGAGAATGATCCCGGTTTTCACCGGGTTCCAAAATGATTTTGACCGGAATTCGCTGGACAACTTTCACATAGTTCCCGGTGGCATTCTCGGGAGGCAGCAGGCTGAATCTTGCGCCGGAGGCGGCAGCGATGCTGTCAATGTGCCCGCGATACTTCCGGCCTCCGTAGGTGTCTACTGAGATTTCCACCTTCTGCCCTACGCGCATGCTCTTCAACTGTGTCTCTTTGTAGTTCGCGGTAACCCAGATATCGTCAAGCGGAACGACAGCCATGATCTGCTGTCCCGGAGATACCTGCATGCCCGGTTCGGCGTTCTTTTTGCTGATGATTCCGTCCACGGGGGCGCGCAAAATCGTGTATCCCAGATTCAGGTTCGCCTGGTTGATGTCGGCTTCGCGCTGTTGAACCTGGGCTTGCGCTTGCTTGTAGCGGGCTGCACTCACCGCTTCCTGCTTAGGCCTGATCTCTTCGCTTTGATGCCTCTGGATAGTGGCCATTTGCAGCCTCGCCCGAGCCTGGTTCAGTTGCGCGCCCGCCTGCTCCAGAGTGTGCTGGGCAGCGACAATATCCGCCTTTGCTGATTCGACCTGAGCGGCGTTGGACGCGGCGGCGGCGACAGCGGCATCGTAATCCTGCCGCGAGATCTCGTCCTTCGAGACCAGATCCTGATAACGCGCCAGGTCCTTTTGAGACCTCACGAGGTCCGCCTGCCTTTGAGCCAAAGCCGAGTTCGCCGCATTCAGGCGCGCCCGCGCAGTGTCCACAGCCTGCTGCGCCGAAGCGACTCCCGCCCGGCTCTCCAGTTCAGACGAGGTACTGGTGCTCACCAGGCTGCGCGTGTTGATTCCCGTAATCGGCACATTCACGCTGGATTCGGTCGTGTTCGCCTCGGCAGTCGACAACGCCGCTTGCGCTTGTTGTAGAGCCACCTGGTAATCCGCGGGATCCAAACGAGCCAATTCCTGCCCTGCCCTAACCTGCTCGTTATCGTTGACAAGCACGGTAATTATGGTGCCGGCAATGCGAGGGCTAATCGGAACGACATGGCCATCCACCTGGGCATCGTCGGTGGATTCCCGGACCGAATAATAAGCGTAGATGGGAATAGCGACAATCAGGCCCACGACGACCAGCGCCAGCAGTACGAAACGAATCGTCCGTTTGCGCCGCGGATTGGGCCTTCTTCTCTTTTGATCATCCGGCTTTTGTTGGTCCTGTCCTTTGCGCTGATTCTGGTCCTGGCCGGACGGCTGATCGCTTCTCTGATCCGGATTTTCACGTTCCTTCTGTTCTTGAGCTTCTGGCATGATTCCGTCGTCCTTACTGCTCAACCGCCGAACAAGTTACACGGCCGTTTATTGCACATTCCTGGGAATGCGCCTCGACACTTGCGCGAGTCTTTCTCAACAAACGAACAAGCGTCCCCTTCTCTTCACCCGAGAGATCCTGTAACAACACTTTCAGGCGCCGGTAGTGAATCGGCATGAACTCATCCAGCAAGGCTTCCCCTTTTTTCGTAATCCGGGCGTAGCGGGCGCGGCGGTCGCTCGCGTCGATTACACGTTTGACGTAGCTCCTCTCCTCCAAATGATCCATCAATCCGGTAACGTTCGCACGGCTCACGAGTAGAAGCTCTCCGAGATCGTGAAGCTGCATTCCTTCGGGCGGACCGTGCCGCAGAAGCAAGAGGATATTGATGGTCGATTTCGACAAGCCATATTCGGCCGCGTAGCGCGATACGAACTGGTGTAAAACGTCGTAGGTGTAGAGGAGCGTAACGGCGATTTCGGCGGATGCGAGATCAAAACCCTCGTATCGCGGACCGCATTCACGCATGCGTTCGTGGTAGTAAGCTTCGCGGCGATCCTCCGGCACATTGTTTTCGATTCAGGTGAAATAGTAAAGTTCCTAATTATTTTGTCACTCACACCCGGATTCCGCAAAACGCGCGACTATACGGGCTCGTTTTTCGCATCAAACAATCGGTGACAATGCTCAGAACTCTTTCGGTTGTTTGCCTCACACTGGTGTTTTCAGGAGTGCTTTCCGCAGCGGATTTCCAGGGCCTTGTGGTCGATTGGAAGTGCGTGAAACCGATAGTGCAGAATGGCCGCGAGAAGACCTTCAAGAATAACCGGAGCTGTTCGTTGGTGAAGAATTATCAACGCCCCGCCTACGGCCTGATAACCGACGACAACAAATTCTATCGATTGGACGATCCGGGTAACCAGCGAATTCTACAGTTACTGCGCGATCAGCCAGACAAAGATAATTTACGAGTCGTTGTGAGTGGAGAGCTGCAGGGCAACGCGATCAAAGTGAGCAATATCAGCATGCTCTAGCCTGTCGGATCGCCGTGAATTTCAAGTACCGAGTCCTCTTCGGCGACTGCCGGTTCCGGAAGTTTACCGGTCCAGTTCGCCCAGCCCCAAAAAATGGCGGTCGATGAACTGAGCAAGCCCGAAGCGGCCCCGATGGCGCGAATAGTGAAATATTGGGATGCGGTCCCGGCTCCTAACATGGACAGCATCATGGTCGACCAACTCATTGTCTCGATCGTCGAGAATACTCGGCCCCGGAAGCGGTCCTCCACGTGCTTTAACAGGTTCGACCAATTCAGAACTGAACTGACGGCAACGCACGCGCGCGAAAGGCCCATGAAGAACAGCGCCCAACCCCAATGGCGCATCTGGCTGAAGACGACATACGAACCGCCGTGCAGCAGATAGCAGAAGAAGACCGTTTTCTTGTAGGATTCGAAGCGGATCCGCTTGCCCAAGTAGTTCCCCACGATGCCGCCAAGAAGCAGACCGACCCCCGCGACGCTCCACAGCTCTCCCAGCCCCTGCGCGCCCCGCTTGAACACTAACTCGCTGAACAGCGTGAACAGCACTTGGGCCGCGCCGCCGCCGCTCGCCCATCCAACGGCGATCAAGCCTATTCCCAGGATGAGTGGATTGCCCATCATGTAGCCGAGACCCTCGCGGTACTCATGCCAGGGGCGGGCCACTTTGGTTTCGTTCAGGCTGGGCTCGGCGGCGCGGAAATGGCCGCGAACGGATTGCAGATTGGAGATGCAGAATGCCGAGAAAAAGAACGATAGCGAGTTGAAAATAAACGCGAGCTGATAACCGAAGCGGGCGACTACTGTGCCCCCCAGGAAAGCTCCCAACGCAAGGGTCATCCAACCGGTGGTTTGCGTCAGCGAATTGGCCGTGTGCAGCTCGTCCTTGGTGGCGATGCTGGGCAGGATCGCCGAGCGGCCGCTGGTAAAGAATGGTGAGGCCAGCATCAGCAACGCGCTCAGCAGATAAAGTAGCCAGAGTTGGTGATAGCTGATGGCGAGGATAAAACCCAGCGCGATGGCGCCCCGGATCAGATCGCTCGCGATCATGATTTCCTTTCTGTCGAAGCGATCGAGCAAAACGCCCGCGAGCGGTCCGGCCAGGACGGCGGGAATCGCGCGCGCCAGCATCAGCGTGGCGATTACGGCGCCGCTGTGCGTCTTCTCCACCGCGAGACTGAGGACCGCCACGTTATTGAAGTGATCGCCGGCCTCACTGACGATCTGCCCCATCCAGGTGTAGCGGTAGTTTCGATTGCTGCGCAGCAGCCGAGTGAAATCCGACATTACGCCGGTTGCCTGACGATCTTCGCTGTCGTGATCATCTGGCCCAAATGGCGCTGCGTGTGTTCCGCGATGTGAACGATGAGGCCGAGGACGGTAGTGGGCAGGGCGCGGCGGCCGATCGAGCGAGGGTCATAGAGAGAGTCAGGGTCGATGCGGCGCATCTCGTCCTCCGATTTGCGGAGCGTCTCCTCGATGAGCTGAAGTAACTCCGGAAGCGAGCCGTCCTGTATCGGGTTCATGGCGAAGGACATCCATTTGCGTTTCGCTAAGCCGATCGCCACGAAGATACGTCGTCAAGCGATCGACGCTGCCCGCCAGATGCTTCAAGTGAAAGCCGACGGACGCCGCACCGTTTGGTTTGCGCCACAATTCTTCAGGCGTGAGCCCAGCGGCATGCTTCGCCAGCTCTTCACGAACCATCACGAACGTAAAAAACACCGGCGCGACCAGCGGGTGAACGCCCTCGATCGGCCCGCGCAGCCAAGGTTCCGGAAGAGTTCCGCTCACGGGAGTCACCGCATGTTTCCCGTATGGCCTAGCGAATACCGGCCGGGCTGCGGCCAGATGCACAGGCCGTGCGGACCTTCGCCGACGTGAATGCGAGCGCGCAAACTGCCGTTCGAAGTGTCGATGGCATAGACCTCGCTGTTGTAACGGCCGGAGAGCCAGAGCAATTTCCCGTCAATCGAAACTCCTCCCATATCGGGGCTGCCGCCATGCGGAATCTGCCATTTCGTTGCAACTTTACGAGTGGCGAGATCGAGCAGCGAAATGGAGCCTTCGCCACGGTTGGAAACATACATGTATTTCGCATCGCGACTGAAGTATTCGCCATGCGCGCCCTTTCCAGTGGGGATGAATTCGATTTGCTTGAACGCATTCCCATCAATCACATGCACGCCGTTGGAGTCCATGTTCGCCACATAAAAGACTTTGCCGTCGGGAGATAGCCGGCAGTCTTGCGGCATCCCTTTCGGAACCAGCGTCAAATGTCCGAGCAGTTTTTGCTGCGCGACATCGATCTTCAGGAGCTCGCTCGAAAATTCGCATGTAGCGATCATGTAGCGTCCATCCGGTGAAAAGTCGGCGTGGTTTACACCTTCACAACCGATGGGCAGGCGTTTCACGACTTTCATGGTCTGCGCGTCCCGGAAATCCAGGCGCTTTTCGCGCTCCGCCATGACAACCGCGTATTTGCCGTCCGGCGTGTAATACATGTTGTAGGGATCGTCCACGTGAATGGTCTCACCTTCTTTGCCGGTTGCGGGATCGATCATGGTCAACTGATCGCCGAGGTCCTGGGCAACCCAGAGCTTCTTCAGATCCCAGGACGGCACGACGTGTTGCGGCTCCAACAGACGGTTCGAATGCTTCGGCAGCGCGAAGTGATCGATGATTTTGAAGGTGTGGGGGTCGATGACATCGACCGTGTCGCTTTTCGAATTGGGAACATACACTCGATACGGGTAGTTCTTGACGACCGGGGACAGCGCGCCCGGGTTATCCGCCGAATAGACGTTATTCGGATCCAGCACCGGCGGCATTCCGGGCAGGACACTGTAATTTGGTCCCGGAAGCGGCATGGGCGACGATGGGAAAGCGCGGTTGGTCCGTCACGCCTCGCGGCAGCCAAATAGCCGCCAGGGCGAACACACCCGCGGCGGCCAGCAATTTGTACGGCAGAGTCATAGCTTCTCTCGATAGGGTAACGCGTTGAATTTCATTTTCAGGCGCAAAAATCTTCAGTACAATTTCAAATAGAAATGTTGCAAACTAGCGACGGCGAAACCGAGATTCTGCTTGGGAACAAGCAACTGGTGGGCATTTTCTTTTTGGTTGCGATCCTGTTAGGCATCGCCTTCGGTGGTGGGTACATGATTGGCCGCGGCGCGGCGCAGAAAAAACCAGTCACCGCTGTAGCCGGCGCCACCGATACCGCGAATCCAACTGCTACGAACGCGAGCGCCGGGGAAACGCGAACCGTTTCGCCCTCCGACACCGCGGTTACCGATCAGAAGGCGACCGACACGTCCGGCGCAAATCCGGAAGCACCGCCGCTCGGGACACCGAAGCGAAATGAACCTAAAGAAAGACCGGCGACGTCGGCCCCGGTACCATCCACGCCTGCTAACGGCGGTTTCGCTCCACAGAGCGGCGAGACTTTCCTACAGGTCACAGCAGTGGGGCGCGATGAAGCCATCGGAGTCGCCGATGTCCTACGGAAGAAGGGCTTTCATGCGCACGCTGTTCCGGTGCCGGGAGGTTCCAATATGTATCGGGTGATCGTAGGCCCAGTGAAGAATGCCGGCGACCTGGCGTCCACGCGCGACGAACTGCGCAAGACCGGTTTCGGGAAAGTTTTCGTCCAGCACTATTAGCCCAGACGTTCAGCAGTTCAGAAATCCAGCCCTGCCTCGGGCCCATCTTATGAGGCGAAGAAACGGCGCATTTTACGAAACAGAATGGATAGGGGTATAAAGACCTCTTTGCCCTCCATTGAAAATTCGAAATCCATTCCTTCGCATAAAGGCTCTTGAAATAAAAATGGCGCAAAGACGGGCCATTCCCTAGCGGTCGTGGTTCTGTGAGCCGCTAGACGGTAGCACAGGGAGGTCCCCAATCCAATACCGGCGGACGGGGTAAGTGGAGTTGGCAGAATCGGATAGGATATTTCGCCGGCTTGTGACTCGCGGCCAAACTCTCCGGTGTGAGGGAACTGGGCGGGTAATGTCGCTTCATATAACAGAGCGGCAATTCGGGTGAGCCGATGCCGCCAAGGCCCTGGCTGGAGAATACCCTGATGAACGCGACAAGCTAGAAAACAGTTATATGAAGCGGCTGACCGCCGCGGCACAGCACATCTTCCCTGACATACGTACCATCTCCGGGTGTCCGACCCACCCTGAGGTCGTGATTCAGGGGCGCAGCGCGCTGCTTATCTGTTCTCCGAATTATCTGGGCCTGGCCGGGCATCCCGCGGTGATCGGAGCGTTCAGCAAGCGACGCAACGATATGGCGCAGGCACCGTCGGGTCGGGCATTATTTCCGGGTACACAGAGCTTCATCGGCAGGTCGAGAAAGATCTGGCACAATTCATGAACGAAGAATCGGCCGTCTTCTTTAATGCCGTTTCCGACGCCTCGGCTGGCGTCGTTGCCGCGGTTGTGAATCCGCCTCTGCTGCCGATCCTCGACGGCGTGTCGGCCGACGAGTTGGGTTCGTGCGCCGTGTTCGTCGATAACCAGAACCATGCTTCCATCCTGGATGCTGTGCGCCTGGCGAAACCGGACAAAACCTATGTTTACCGCCATTGCGATGTCGAGCACCTGGAGCAGTTGCTTCGCCGCAGCTCCCACCAACGCAAGCTTGTCATTACCGATGGGTACTTTTCCATGAGCGCCCGTGTAGCTCCATTAGTCGAGATTGCAGATCTTTGCGAGAAATGGGACGCCCTGTTATTCGTGGATGATGCCCACGGAACGGGGGTATTCGGCGAAACCGGACGCGGTACGCCGGAAATGCTGGGCGTGGAGGATCGCGTCGATTTCTGGATCGGCTCCGCCGCTAAAGGCCTGGGAGTTCGCGGCGGCTACATCGCCGGCCCAAAGGAATTGATGGATTATCTGCGCATCTCCTCCCGCCGATATGTTTTCAGCGGAACTCTCCCGGCTGGGATTCCGGCTGCGGTTTCGGAGGCCCTGAGAACAGCCAAGGTGGAATGGTGGCGCCGGCTCAAGGTTCAGACGAATGCCGAGATGCTGCGCAACGGACTTCGCGAACTGGGCTGCGAGGTTATGGGCGAAGGACATATTGTGCCTTGGTTCATCGGGAATGACGACGAAGTGGATCGCATCTCACACGTTCTGGAAGAAAGCGGAGTTTTCGCTTCAGCAGTGCGCTTTCCCGCGGTGGCAAAGGGCGAGGCCATCGTGCGATTCATGCTGATGGCCAGCCATACCGACGAGCATGTCAAGCGAACGCTGGCGGCTTGTGCAAATGCGCTGCGCGGCATGGGGCGAAAGCGGGGCTACTTCCCTCAGATGGAAATGGCACAACCCGCAGCGCTGTTTGCGAACCCGAATCCGCCGGAACTGGTTGCCACACCGTAAGCCAACAGTAAGTCAGCTTTACCAGGGTGGCCGAGAACATCCGTTGAGCGACGGCCGCCTTGGTTCAATCACCATCGCGCGCCGAATGCGTTTCAATTTCCTAACAATCTGCCGTCTTACTTGCTGCCCGTTTCGGTCCACAGGAAGGCCATCTCATCCGCATAATCCTCGACTAACTGCGTCTGCGAGATTCCGGCGCTGTGACCGCCTTTCAGACTGTAATGCAATAAGACCGGCCGGCCGCTGGCGCTGGAGGCTTGCATCAAGGCAGTCATCTTGCGCGCGTTCATCGGATCGACGCGCGTATCGCCATCACCAGTGAAAAACATGATCGCCGGATATTTCGTGCCCGCGTCCACGTGCTGGTACGGCGAGTACTTGTAGATATATGGAAAATCCGCCGGGTTTTCCGCTGAGCCGTATTCGGTGGTCCAGGTCCGGCCCATCAAGAAGCGCTGGTAGCGGAGCATGTCCAGCAACGGATACCCGCACCAGATAGCGCCGAACAGGTCCGGACGCTGCGTCATTGATGCGCCCATCAACAGGCCGCCGTTCGAACGGCCGCGAATCGCCAGGTGCTCGGGCGTTGTGTATTTTTCGCGGATCAGATACTCGGCCGCGGCAAACCAATCGTCGAAGACGTTCTGCTTATTCTGGAACATTGCCGCTTTATGCCACGCTTCGCCGTATTCATTGCCGCCTCGTATGTCGGGTAGAGCAAACCATCCGCCCTGTTGCATCCACCACGCATACTCGGGGTTCCAGACGGGCTTCTCGCTCAGAGCAAAGCCGCCGTAACCGGTCATTAGCAACCGCTCAGTGCCATCGCGCTTCAGACCTTTGCGTCCCGCGATGAACATTGGTACACGCGTACCGTCTTTCGAGGTGTAGAAGACCTCCGCCATCTCATACGCGCTCGAATCAAAAGGCACTTTCTCCGCCGCGAAAACCTCAGCTCGGCCGCTGGCGGTGTCGTAATGGTAGATGGTCGGCGGCTCTATAATCGACTGAAAGCTGTAGAAGCCGTCCTTCTCGCCAGCCCTGCCGAATACGGTGGAACCCGCGCCGGTTCCAGGAAAATCGATTTTGCCGATCTCCTTACCGTCGAGCGAGTACACAGTCAATTCGCTTTTCACGTCATGGAGCCGCAGGATATAGAGCTTGTGATCGACCAAACTCACCTGCTCGATGGCATCCCTGCTTTCAGGCACAATCGTTCGCCAATGATCCGGCGATTCGCCGAGCCGGGCTTCGAGAACACGATGATTCGGCGCCTTGTAATCCGTATCGAGGTAGAAGGTGTCGTCCGCGGTGAATTCGGAGAAGCGGCTGTCGATCCCGTACACCAAGGGCACAATCTCCGAGTTCGGAGTGCGCAAATCCTTAACCAGAATGTCCTCACGCTTTGCCGGCACGCCGTGCGCCACCTGCAGCACCAGGTAATGGCCGTTCTCCGTAACACGCGCCCCGACGTTGTCGATCTCTCCGAGTTTTTCGCCTCGATACTCGCGGCCCAACACCGTAGCGTCGCTTGCGACCGGCGTGCCGAAGACGTGATAGAAAATGCGCGTGCCCTCATGCGGGAAGAATTTGGAGTAGTAGACACCCTTGCCGTCGGGGCTGACACTCACGCCGTAATAGCGCGCGCTGGGAAGTACGTCGCCGGCATCTTTGCGGGTCGACAGATCGAGGAAATGGATCTCCTCCTCGTCAGCTCCGCCCACCCGGATACCATACGCCATAAGCGATCCATCCTCACTCACGTTGACAATCGTCACCGAGGTGTTCTGGTCGGTGCTTAGCGTATTCGCATCGATCAACCGCTCGTCAGTGCCGTGGAGGCCGGTGCGCATATAAATGGAGGCTTGATTCTCCTCAGCCAGCCGCTTGGTGAAGAAATACCGGTCGCCGCGGCGCTGCGGGATGCCGATAACATCTACTCGCAAAAGATTCGCCATCTGCTCGCGGACCTGCGGCAGAATCTTCACCTGATCCAGATACCGCTGCGTATAGGCGTTCTGCGCATGGATGTAAGCTCGTGTCTCCGGGCTGTGGGCATCTTCGAGCCACCGGTAATTATCAGTTACTTTTACAGGCTGGGCCGATGAGGCGCTGCTGTACTCATCTACTATGGGCACGCTTTTGACAGCAGGGGGCGCGGGTAGCACGATACCGGCTTTACCATGGATCACAGTTGTGCTCTGGACGGAGCCCGGGATTGCGGTCACACCTACAAGCAGCGCGACACCCAGCACACGTTCTACCACTCGACTGCTTCACCCTTCGGAATCGTCCAAACTTCCACCGGGTCATTCTTGAGCTCCGACGAAAGCGCCTCGGGAGTGCCGGTGAGCGCGGGGAAAGTGCCGTAGTGCATGGGAATCACCTTCTTCACCTTCAGTAGGCGCGCGGCGAGGGCGGCCTGGTCGGGACCCATGGTGAAGTGATCCCCGATCGGCAGGAAGGCGAGCTCGGGATGGTAGAGATCGGCAATGAGGGACATGTCGCCGAACACCATGGTGTCTCCGGCGAAATACGCGCGTCGGCCATCCTTTGTGGTGAGGACGTAACCGGCGGCTTCGCCACCATAAAGTAGTTCGCTGCCATCTTTGATCGCGCCGCTATGGAGCGCATGCGTCATAGTGAGCTTTACGAATCCAAGATCGACGGTCCCGCCCTTATTCATGCCGATAGTGTTCTTGACGCCTTTACCCTCCAGCCAGGAGGCAACCTCAAAAATGGCCACAACTTTGGGCTTGAACTCCTTCGCGAGCGGAATCGCATCGTTGATGTGGTCGAAGTGGCCGTGCGAAACCGAAATCGCATCCACGCGCTTGATCTTGTATTTTTTCGGGTAAGCGGGATTGCCTTCGATCCAGGGATCGGTAACGAGCACTTCCCCCGAATCGAAGCGAAGTTCAAATGTTGCGTGGCCAAGCCAGGTTATCTGCAGCATTGCGTTCCGTTAGTTGTAGATGCCGAGGATGCGCGGGCTGGTACATCCAATCCGTCGCCGGTTTTCGCCACTCCAGGTATAGATACGGGGAGCTTGCCGGTGATGGGAATCTCACCGAGAATGGCGCGGGCGACGGCAACCTCCGACGTGATCGCTGGGCTGAAGGTCGCCGCGTAACTGGATACGTTCGGGAAGTCGCGCAGCAGGTACGGATTGCCGAGCGAGATCAGCGCGACCGGCGCGGGGCCTTGCAGAAGATTTTTGAGGAAGTCGTTGAGACCGCCTTTGAGCG
This sequence comes from uncultured Acidobacteriaceae bacterium, assembly GCA_963762495.1. Classification (GTDB taxonomy): domain Bacteria; phylum Acidobacteriota; class Terriglobia; order Bryobacterales; family Bryobacteraceae; genus Bog-105. The sequence goes on along the minus strand of CAVXKZ010000002.1, from coordinate 28,713 downwards.
AGACGCTTCCCCGATTGGCGGCAACAGTGACGAAGACGGCCACGTAGCTCTGCTTGCAGGCGCCGGCATCCGTCGCGACATCCTTCAGCAGATCGGCGGGACTGTGCGAGCTGACAATGTAGGTCTTGAGCATCGGCACCTGATGCTCAAGAGTGCGGGCGAGGACTTCCCCGTGACTGGAAAATTCGGCTTCAGTCATAACCACCAGACACGGTCCGCCCTCATTACCTTGAACCTTCGGCTCGCTCAGAGACGCGGTCGCCGTCGTCGGCATCGGAAACAGGTGTTTTTCGTCTTTAACAAGCGTAATCGCGCGGTCGGCGACCTGCTGCGCGAGATCGTCCACAGACTGCGAATCGAGATCGTCACTGATGCGGTCGAGGTTGACAAAGCGGCTCCGCAAAATGCCTACCTTCTGTTTGGCAGCCATCACCTTGGCAGCACTTGCGTCGATGCGCTGGCGAGAAATCCGTCCGCTCTTCACAGCGGCGAGGAGAGCGCGAATGCAGGCTTCGGGATCACTGGGCATGAGAAGCACATCGGCTCCCGCTTCGACGGCGCGCACCGCGATTTCGCCCTGTGAATAGAGCGCCGCGATGCCCTGCATCTCGAGCGCATCGGTCACAACCAGACCCTTGAAGGCGAGCTCTTCGCGAAGCAAACCCGTGAGAATGTTGTGCGATATGGTCGCGGGAATTTGCTGCGGTTCGAAAGCCGGCACGGCGAGGTGCGCGGTCATGATGGAATCAACGCCGTGCTCGATAGCCGCACGAAATGGAATGAGCTCGAGCGATTCCATGCGCTCCTTGGAAGCATTCACCGTGGGGAGCTGCAAGTGACTGTCCTGGGCGGTGTCGCCGTGACCCGGGAAATGCTTGGCGCTGAGGAGAACGTAATTGCGCGGGTCCGAATGAGCGCCTTCGATGAAAGCGGAGACCTCCGCGGCAACAGCAGCCGGGTCTTCACCGAATGAGCGAATGTTGATGATCGGATTATCGGGATTATTGTTCACGTCGGCATCGGGAGCGAACACCCAATTCACGCCGAGCGTGCGCGCTTCGCGTGCAGTCGCAGCCCCGAGCTGGCGAGTCGCATCCAGATCGTGAGCCGCTCCGAAGGCCATCATGTAAGGAAACTTGGTGGTATCGGCCACTCGCATCGAAGCTCCGCGCTCGAAATCGGAACCGACCAGCAGCGGCGTCCTGGCAAGGCGCTGAGCGTGATTGATGAAGGCGGCCATCTCAAACGGCGCAGCGCCGATCACATTTCCGTTACGGATGCGGCCGGCGACGATGAAGCCGCCAACGTGCAGGTCATGAATCCAATGTCTGAAGTTTCTGTATTCCGCGTTAGTGGAGGGCGGATAATCGCCGTAGCCACGCACAATGATCAACTGGGCGATACGGTCGCGGAGAGAGAGGCCCCGCAGAAGGGAGTAGCCCGTAGTGGAGCGCGGCGTGACGGTCCGCTTTGGCTTCGTAACGGGAGCGCTTGCGCCCGACCCGACAGCGGTGATGGCAACCGCAAGGCAGCAGGAGAGCAGAGCCTTAAGAGGCATTCACTACAGGATAGAGGACGTGCTCTAAGCAAGCAGTCAGAGCTTTTAGCGTCAGAAGGAAGTCTACGCGCTCGAGCGGCTCTTTTGCTTGCGAGCGGCCAGCGATCCGGCCGGTTTCTTCGCCGGATTCAACAGGCGCCGGGCCTGCCGCACAATCTCATCGATTTCTTTCGCGCTCTTATTGAGAACGGCGTCGGCGCCGGTAGTCTCCGGCTTGAGGCCCAACATGTTGGCGAACCCCGTAAGCAGAACGATCGGACTTTTGAAGCCTCGGTTGCGGAGAATTGAGATCAACTCCTTGCCGTCCATCGGCTCCATAATCAGATCGGTAACAACGAGATCGAATGGTTGCCGATCAATCATTTGAAGAGCGTCTTCGCCGGACCCGGCGTAGGTCACCTGAAAGCCTAGCTGCTCCAAAACAGAGCGGCGCGCATCCGAACCGTCACGATTATCGTCGACGAGGAGGATGGTACAAGCTTTGGTGCGATTACAGGGAACAGATCGCATCGCGACTGAGCGAAGTTACCAGACTGTCATCGAACTGTCAACGCATCGCTATCAAAATGAAACAGAACGAGATTGAGTGCTTGACAGAATAGCCCGAGTCGTTTTCAGAAAATCTAATCGACTGCGTGAGGCGCCTTATAGCCGGCTTTGGCAATGATCTGATACTTGATCGGCTTGCCCTTTCCGTTGACTACGCGAAGAGGCTCGTTAGTCGTGGGGTTAATTAACTCGACTTTGATATGCCTGAATTTACCGTCTTGTGCCGTATTGGTGGGATGGTACCCAAGCGAATACTGGTCGCGCAGAGCAGTCTCGATCTGCTGGAAATCCTGGGGATACTCGGCGATGAAGCGTGGAAAAAAGCTCAACCCGCCGGTTTCTTTCGAGAAGGTCTTCATTTCGTTATCGGCCTGGAGGAAGTCCATCTCCTGGATCGGCCCCATACCGCCATAGGACTCGGCCATCATGCGGGAAATCTGCAGAGTGCTAACGGTATAGATCGGCACGCCCGCTTCCTGAAGCGATTTGCGCGCTTTATCAAAGGTGATCTTGCTGAACGTATCGAGTCCGCTGCCGATATAGAGAATGGCTTTACGCCCTTCGATGTTCGACATGCGATCCGCCATGTCGGTGAGCGCGTCGAACACGTTCGATTCGCTAAAGCCTGGTATGCGGAGCCGGCCTAACGCTTCCTGCGCCTTATTTTTATCGGGTGAGAAGTCGGACAGGATTGTCGTGCGCAGGTCAAACGCGACAACCGCCACGTTATCGTCGGGTTTCAGCGTCGACAGAAAACCATAGGACGCCTGTAAGGTCTCATACCAACCGTAGCTCCAAAACGCCTGAAAACGGCCACTGAACTCGATGACCATGCAGATGGTCATCGGGGCTTCGCTTTGGCCGAAATGTGAAATCTGCTGCGGCACGCCGTCCTCGTAGATGCGGAAGTTGCCCTCCGGAATTTTGGGGATGAAGTGGTTATGATCGTCGAGCACGCTCACGTCGACGTTGACGGTGGTCGCCTCCGACCGAAACGTGGGCGTGTTCGGCGGCAACTGCTTCTGCTTTTCGTACTCGGAATGAATAGGGGGCTGGTTGGTATCCGTCTGGTCCTGCTGGTCAGGCGTTTTCTTCTTGGGCTTGGCGACAGAATCGCTGCTTTGGGATTGAGGGCTCTCCTGAGCGCCGATAGGTACGGCAACGAGAGTTGCGAGTCCAAGTGCGAGAACAGCGGGAGCGAGAACTGCAAAGCCAAAGAAAACGGGACGATACTTCATGCTTACTTTCCTTGCCGGATAAATGAGTGCTTTCTAATTAGCTTAGTGAATCCGGCGGTCGCGATCCTGCCGGCGCAGATAGACCTCGAACTTCCTCTTGGCGCGGCGGAGCTTCCACTCGTTATAAGACGTAACGACCGGCGATTGGAGTTGCGTCCGCAGGCGCTTGCCGCGCAGCCAGAGAAAACCGGCCACTAGCCCGCCCAGGTGCGCCATAACGGCTACGCCGGAACCTGGCCCGCCTGCCAGCGACATGTAGGACTGCAGGAACACGATCCCACCGATGATCATGACGAAATACTTCGCCTTGATGGGGATGAGAAAGCCGAAGAGAACGGTCTGATCTGGAAATACCAGAGCGTAGGCGACCAGAATTCCATAAACCGCCCCGGAGGACCCGACGGTAGCTACGCCCGTTCCGCCGAAAATATAGGCGGCAACGATGACGGTAAGGCCGGCGAAAATCCCGCATCCGAGGTAGAAGCGCACAAAACGGGCAGTTCCCCAGGTCCGCTCCAGCTCGATTCCGAAAAGCCAGAGCGCGAGCATGTTCCAGAGCAGGTGACTGATGCCAGCATGCAGAAACATGTAGGTCACAACCTGCCACAGGGCAAAGGTTTGGACAACTTCGGCCGGAACCAGCGCCAGATTCTGCAGATAATTTGCGCTGCTCGAACGCAGAACGAAGCTGAGGACAGAAATTCCGATATTTACGATCAGCAGCCACTTCAGCCCGGTGGGAAAACGGTTTGAGGGGATATACCGATTCACGTAGGAACGCGAACTGAAAGGCATGCTACTGCGGAATCCTCATCTGAGAATACCAGACGAAATCGGCTTCTCCCAGCGGACTAGACCGTACTTCTTATAGAAGTATATGGCCCTTATTTACGCGAATCAGGGGCAGATTTGACCTACTGCTCGACTGTCGTGTGACGCCTCAGAACGCTAGCCGCGAGGGTTACCAGGATAGCGATACCCATCCATACTAACCAGTTGGATAATGGCCCCGTGGCGAAAACGAACGTGTTGGTCCAGCCCAGGTCGGCTGCCAGGCTCCAGCCTGCAAAGGCATAGGCGGAAAACACCGCGGGACCCATCAAAGCAGAGAGAAGCGCTCCGAACTTCTGTGCGGTATCGCCCGCCCAAACCGCCGCGCGCGACAGAACAGTGGTCGTAGACTGCAATACGGCGTCCGTGCGGGCCGCCTCCGTGTGTATTGCGATTGCCGTTGATCTCGTTTCAGGCATTCTTTTTTGCCCTTCTCTGAATTTCCGATGCACGCCAAGTACCGAAAGTTTCCGGTTCGGGTCTCTGTGGCATCTTCTATCTGTTCTCTGATCGGCTTGCGTTTCCGCGATCTGTAAACAATTCGGAGCGTATGGAAGGGAGGTTTAGAAGTAGCCGGTTCCAGATTACGGAGAATACGTATTAGAAACGAGACAGTTCAGTGTAAATAGTTCTCCCGCGACCCCGCGTAGCGATTCAGGAGACCCGCGATGAGAAGTAAAGCCGCGGAAGCGATCAGCCAGGTCTGCCAATGCGCGAACGGACCGGAAGAGATGAAAAACGCGCCGGTCCAATGTAGACCTGCACCAAGACTCCAGAAGGTAATAGTGAAGGCAAGCAGCGCGGCGGGAGTTAACAGAGATGCGATGGCGAGCGCGAATTTCCGGAGCCTGGGGCCGGGCCGCACAGAATAATTGTTCCATCTGATACGAACGACCATGCACCGAACCCTGTTTACCAGCCTAGCAACCGGCGCTGAAGTGTAAGACTCGCTTATACTTTTCCGTAGTTAAGGAGTTTGTGAACGAATGAAGAAAATCAAGACGGCGATTATCGGAACCGGATTTATGGGCAAGGTACACGCCGAGAACGTGCGCCGGCTAGGTAACGTGGAAATCGCAGCCGTGGTGGGAAGCCGGCCCGAAACGGCGCGCAAATTTGCCGAGACCATGAGCATTCCAATTGCGACCGGTAATCTCACCGACGTTTTGAACAACAAGGAGATTGAAGCGGTTCACATCTGCACACCGAACGTGGACCATTACCCGATGTCGCTTGCCGCAGTCGAGGCTGGAAAGGCGGTGCTATGTGAAAAGCCGATGACGATGAACGTCGAAGAAGCGCGCAAACTGGTGGACGCGGCCAAGGCGAAGAACACAGTGAACTGCGTCGAACACAATTTGCGCTATTACCCGGCGGTGCAACAAATGCGGCAAATGATCGCACACGGTGATCTGGGCGAGATCCTGATCGTGCAAGGCACCTACTCGCAAGACTGGCTACTGTACGAGACGGACTGGAATTGGCGATTAGACCGTAAGGAGAATGGACCACTTCGGGTAATGGGGGATATCGGTTCGCACTGGATGGACATGATCCAGCATTTAACAAATTTATCGATCACGTCGGTCTGCGCGGATCTGGCGATCTTCCATAAAGAGCGAAAGCGGCCGAAGGGATCGGTGGAGACCTTTTCGGCCAAGAAAAGCATGGGGAAAGATTACGAAAGCTTTCCCATCGATACGGAGGATTTCGGCGCGGTGCTGTTGCGGCTTGGGGACAGAGCGCGCGGGGCGTTTACCGTCAGCCAGATGTCGGCAGGGCGCAAGAACAAATTCGCTTTCGAGATTTTCGGAACGAAGGCGGGAATCGCGTGGGACCAGGAGTCGCCGGATGCATTGTGGATCGGCCATCGGAACGAGCCGAACCAGATCATCGTCAAAGATGGATCGCTGTTTTATCCGGAAGCGGCGGCTTATGCCGATCTGCCGGGAGGGCACAGCGAGGGTTACGATGATTCCCACAAGCAGGTGTTCAAGCATTTCTACGCCCGGGTCGCCGATCCTTCCGCTCCGATCGACTATCCAACTTTTGAAGATGGGTTGCACGGAATGATTCTGCTGCGGGCAGTGGGAGAGAGCGCTGAGAAGCGCGCCTGGGTCGACGTTCCGGCGTAAGATTTACTCCGCCATGCGACGAGCGCTCTGTCTGCTATGCCTGGCTGTTCTGGCGTCGGGGGCATTGTTGATGGGGCGTTCGAAAAAACTTGACGCGATCGATGACAAGTGCGACGGTTTGCATGAATTCTTCCGCGAGGCGACTCCGCTGCGTTTCTCGGGACCGAATCCCTGGATGGAACTGGACGAAGAGCAAAAAGCGGATCCGGGATACGCGGTGGCTTCGGTGTATGCCGCCGGGCCGCGGGTTCGATGGGTGGTGATGCAGCTTGCCGACGACGGCAACCGTTGGACGGAGAATGTGGACTACTGCTTCGCCGAGGATGGAACCATCGCGCGGCGTCAGCGCGAATTAAAATCGCGCGAGGCGAACACGCAACTGGAGATAGTGACGTACTACGAGGGGGGCCGCGTGTTGAAACGGAAAGTGCATCATCGGGCCATGAGCGCTGGGCGAGAAGACAACTCAAAGCTGGAAGATCCCGACGCGCCGGTGTATTGGACGGTGGATGAGCTTCCCTTTCCGTTGCCGGACTTGTGGCAGGGAGTGGCGAACGCAGCAGGGCGGGCGGTAGCTCGATTGGTGGATTCTACCCGGCGAGACACGAGCTAGCCGATTCTGACCAACTCGAGTCGCCTTGATAGAGAAAGAGCGCCGGACTCGCACGCCCGGCCCTATTTCCCCTCCAGAATCACCACCGCAAATGCCATCTGCGAAGTGTGTGTGAGCGAAATAGAAATCTGTCCCACGCCCATTTTTTCGGCAATCTGGCCGGCAACGCCGGACAACCGCAACACTGGCCGTCCCGAAGGCTCGTTTGCCACTTCGAAATCTTTCCAGGTGACGCCGTGTCGCCAGCCGGTGCCGATTGCTTTCATGGCCGCTTCCTTCGCCGCGAAGCGTGCCGCGAAGCGCTCAGCCGCATTCGCTTTGCTCGAGGCGTATGCTCGTTCCCGTTCGGTATAGATGCGATTCAGGAATCGATCGCCGAACCGCGCGATACTCTCGCGGATGCGATCAACTTCGGCCAGATCCGTGCCAATGCCGAGGATCATACATGCACGATGCTACCGTCCCGACGCATTGCGAGCCAGTGAGAGAATGAAGGCGGCCATGCACATTCCGGATAATTTCCTGTCTCCTCCGGTTTGGGCCAGCCTGGACGCCGTTGCGATTCCTTCCATTGCGTACGTCTCGCGGCAGGCGCAGAAAGCCACAACGAACAACCGGGTTCCACTGCTCGGCGTAATGGGCGCGTTCGTGTTTGCGGCGCAGATGATCAATTTCCCGGTGGGTATGGGAACAAGCGGGCACCTGGTTGGTGGAACCTTGCTGGCGTGCGTGCTCGGCCCGTGGGCGGCCGCTTTGGTTATCACGGCTATCCTGACCGTTCAGGCGCTGATCTTTCAAGATGGCGGTGTTCTCGCGCTGGGAGCCAACATACTCAACATGGCATTAATGGGCGTGCTGTTCGGATATCTTCCGGCGCGGGCTCTTTTTCGCACGAAGTGGCGCTCCTACGGCGTTTTCATCGGGGGCACCTGTTCGGTGCTGGCAAGCGGAATATTGGCGTTGACGGAACTAACGCTTTCCGGCATTCGCATGCCTGCGACTCTGCTTGAAGCGTCGCTGGGCTTGTTTACGATTAACGCGGTGTTGGAAGGCGCTATTACGGTTTCCGTTCTGCGCGCCATCGAACGCCTGAATCCGGGTATTTCCGAAGCGGGCCTCACGGCTTTACCGCTTGTCCCTGGCGAAGGGTGGCGGAAAGTCGCGGGTGCGATTGCGGCCGCTTCGCTGGTGTTGGGCGCCGGCGGCGTGCTGGTTGCATCTACCCTTCCCGACGGACTGGAACACCTTGCCAGATCTCTGGGCATGCCATTTGGGCACGCGGTCTTGCACTCGCCCGTCAGTGCTTATCAGATCCATGCATTGGGCGCGACCTGGTTCAGCCGCGCGATTGCGGGACTTGCCGGTCTAGTCCTCATTTATGCGGTCTGCACGATCGGCGGCCATTTACTCGGCCGAATGCGCCGGTCGTATTCCTGATTGCTCGCTCAGAGGATCGATTGCGTCACGCTAGCCTAGCGCGGTGGAGTACTCAGAATAGTTTTGTTCATGAAATCGATGCGCGAATCAAGCTGACGCTGTTACTCGCGTTTGTGATCGTAATCGCCCTGGTTCCGAGACCATCCGCTCTCCAGTTATTACTCCCGCTCAGCGGGCTGATTCTGATCACATGGGCCGCGCGGCTTCCGGTCTGGCGTATTCTTCGAAGCTCTTTGCTGGTTGTGCCGTTCGTGGGTTTGTTTGCGCTTATCGTTTACCTGACCGGGGATGCCCGTCGTGCCTGGTCCATTCTCTCGAAGAGCTATCTTTCGGGCTTGAGCGTGCTTATTCTGGCCGCTGCCACACCCTTACCCGAAATCGCCGCCGCGGCGCGTTTCTTCCGTGTTCCCGCGCTCCTCGTTGAAGTTATCCAGCTTATTTATCGCTACCTGTTCGTTCTCACCAGCGAGGCCCGCACCATGCAGACCGCATTTGCAACACGGAGCGGGCATGCCGGCGCGACTGCTTTACGCGCGTCGTCGGGCATGGTCGCGGTTCTCTTCAGCAGGTCCTACGAAAAAGCCGCTATGATACACAGCGCGATGTGCAGCCGAGGATTTTCAGGCGAGTTCGCCAAGACCGCTATGCAAGGCTTCACTCCACGCGATTTCGGCGTTGCGCTTCTTGGCTTGAGTCTGATAACTGGTTTGTATTTTGTCTGAGCGATGCCACCATTGCTCGATGTTTGTAAGCTCAGCTTTCGTCACCCGGACGGGACACAGGCCCTGGATGATATCTCTTTCCAGTTGAACGATGGCGAGGGCCTCGCCATCTTAGGGCCTAACGGTTCGGGCAAGACGACGCTTCTCTTGCAGATCAATGGCGTTCTGCGGGGCGAAGGAACCATCCGAGTTGACGGATTGGACGTTTCGGACAGAAATATCGCCGAAATCAGACGCAGGGCTGGGCTTCTGTTTCAGAACGCTGATGAGCAGTTATTCATGCCGACGGTTCTGGATGATGTAATGTTCGGGCCGCTGAACTTGGGGTTCAGCAGCGTCCTCGCCGAGGAGAAGGCCCGCTGTGCACTCGTTCAAGTTGGAATCGCGGAGGAGCTGCTGGACCGTCCACCGTTTCACCTCAGCGCGGGCGAAAAACGCCGTGTGGCCTTAGCCGGCGTACTGGTAATGCAGCCGAAGATACTGCTTCTGGATGAGCCAACCACGTCGCTAGATCCGCCGGGGCAACGCGCCCTGTTGGAGTTGTTACGCGGTGTCCCTCAACCAAAGATCATTGCCACGCACGACGCTCATTTTGCGGCCAGCCTCAGCGAAAGAGCCATTTTTCTGGAGAAAGGACGTCTCATTGCCGACGGCCCGCTCAATGAGATTGTCCGACGCTTCGACTGGCGGCCTTATCCTTGAGTCTTGCGGAACGCGGCCCAGCGCTTCTTTTGGGCAGCGGCGATCCTCTTGCGAGCTTCCGCGCTCAGGACTCTCTTTTTCCGGCGACCACCTTCGGCAGAGTTGTTGCTGCGCTCTGCAGTATTAGCTCTGGACCCTCGGCCACTTCGATGCCCCATCATCCCGCGAACCTGAGCGATTTGTTCTTCTAGCTTCTGTCTCTGTGCTTCCAACCCTTGTAGTGCAGCTTCTAGAATTTCTTTATTTGGTGTAGAAGTTTTTGCCATGTCTACTTACTTAGTAACACATTGCGCCCGCGGCTGCCAAAAATTAGCGTCCTGAGGTAAGTTGTACTTCTGAATAGCACATAAGTGTTACAGGTCCCTCATTGATCAAGTGCACGTCCATATGCGTCTGGAAAACCCCGGTCTCTACCTTTTCGACCTTCTCGCGGCAGGCTTGAACAAAGTGATCATAAAGCTTTTGAGCTGTTTCCGGACCCGCAGCTTCCGAATAAGAGGGCCGATTGCCTTTCCTGGTCTCCCCATACAACGTGAACTGAGATACAACCAACAGTTCGCCTGAGATATCAAGAACGCTGAGGTTCATCTTGCCCAGGTCGTCCGGGAACACCCGAAGGTGCATCACCTTCCCCGCTAAATGTTCCGCCTGCGCTTCCGTATCATCGTGTTTCACGCCAAGAAACACCAGGAGTCCTCTTCCTATGGCGCCTGTGACGCGGCCGTCGCTTGTTACGCTCGCCTCGGAGACTCTCTGCACCAGAGCACGCACACCCTCTATTGGAACAGGCCGGGAATTTCTATACTTAAAAGGTTGCGATGCCGACTACCGACGACGAACCCGCTCCGGATGCCCGTGAGACGCCCGTTGCCGCCAAGCTCGAATCCAGCGAGCCAATGGTCTGGTGTCCCGTTTGCGACAATCGCCTTTCGAACCAACGCTGCAAGTTGATGTGTGAGCGGTGCGGTTATTTCATGAGCTGCGCCGATTACTACTGACGGAGTCCCAATACAACCTAAGCATCATCGTGTAGCCTACGCGGCTCTGGTCGCGGTTTGTTTCTTTTGGGGGACCACCTACCTAGGGATACGGATCTCGATCGAGAGCATTCCGCCGCTGTACCTCATCGCCAGCCGCTACGTTATTTCAGGCGCCATTCTGCTGATTGTGGCGGCTCTTAGCGGCGTCCAGTTGCCACGCGGACGTGAATTGCTGTACACCGCAATCTGCGGCATCATCTGCATCGGTGTGGGGAACAGCTTGCTGGCGATCTCCGAAGAATGGATTCCTAGCGGACTGGCGGCGCTGTTCTACACCACGTCCCCGTTTTGGATGGTGGGTATCGACGCCCTGCTTCCGGGCGGAAGACGCCCGTTCCCCTCGACCATCGTTGGCTTGCTCGTCGGACTTTCGGGAGTAGTCTTCCTGATTGCCCCCGCGGCCATTCACGAAGGATTGGGCGGCCGGACCATTGCCGCATTCTTCCTCTTGCAGCTTAGTGGAATCGGCTGGGTGCTGGGTTCCGTTCTTCAGAAACGCGTTCACTCGCGGGTCCAGCCCTTCGTCAGTGGAGCGGTTCAGCAGCTTGCGGCAGGGTTGGCCGTATTCATTCCCGCCATTCTTTTCGAGAAGGCGCCGCATGCAATTACCATGCGTTCGTCCTTAGCCATTGCCTATCTAGTGGTGTTCGGATCCCTGGTTGGGTTCAGTTCGTTTATCTATGCGATGGCCCGGCTGCCTATTGCGATCGTTTCGATCTATATCTTTGTAAATCCCGTGGTGGCGGTATTTCTCGGATGGGTGTTCTTTCGCGAGCCGTTCGGCGGGCGTGAGCTACTCGCCATGTTGATAATCTTCGGCGGCGTGGTGTTAGTGCGTTGGAGCGAATCGAATCGCCGTGCTAGCGCGGTTGTCCCAGCCGCAGACGAAATCGGCGCGGTGGAGGACGCCGTGGAAGACCAGCTTCAGTAAGGAAGCAAACCCGAAGCGAGCGGTTACTTCAGCGGTTTGAGGGCGACTTCTTTGAAAAACACGATGTCATTGTCGCTGTGATTTTGCAGACCGAAAAAGCCAAAAATCGGACGGCGGCCGCGCTCCGGCTCATAGGACAGTTTCTTCGGGGGAACTGGCTGGCCTTCGGTGTAATCGGTCACTTTGACGCCATTCACGACCACTACGGTGTGCGGACCATCGAGGGTGATGTCCATGATGTTCCATTCGGGACCGGGCTTGCCTGGCCTGGCGAGGGGCTTAGTCAGTGAATAGAGCGTTCCGGTGATATGATACTCATCCTCTCCGGGGGCAATGTTATCGATCTGCACTTCGTAACCGTAGTTGACAGGCATCCACGGCTCGAGCGGCTCCACCGGAATGCGGACGTACACTCCCGAGTTGTCGTTCTTGTCGCGCATCTTGTAAACGACGTGAATGGTGCAATTGCCGACCGGGCCGCCGGCCCAATAAAGCAGCCCCATGCCGCCGTGGGTGTGGATCAGGCCATTTTCGACTGTCATGGAACCGGGGCCGACGTGCTTCCAACCGTTCAGATCTTTTCCGTTGAAGAGCTGAATCCAATCCGGGCCGGAATCTTGAGCCGGCGCTCGGAATGGGATCAGGGCTATTGCCAGGACAAGCAGAGTCAAGCGTTGAACCATATATCAAACTGTACGCCATCGACCGATTTCGAACAGAACCGCAGCCTCACAACGCGCCCGAAATCCGCCTTTCATGGTGTGATTCCAGTTACACGTAGAACTTACAGCGAAGCATACGAGGCTCAGCGCGGTCTTACAGCGGGGTAACAAACAAGGAGGCTAATAGAGTTATATGAGAAATATTCTTAGTGGTGTCTGCTGCATAGCTCTCTGCTGCTTGCCAGCAGCCGCACAGACTGCCACCGGAGCGGGTAACGATCAAAGCTTTATCGACATGGCGGCGCAGACCGACATGTTGGAAGCTCATTTAGGGCAAATGGCGCAGGATCAGGGCGAAGCCCAAGGCGTAAAGGACTTCGGCCAGATGCTGACGACGGATCACACCGCTGATTACACCCAGCTCACACAAGTGGCGACCCAGGCCGGAGCTACCGTTCCAAAAGGACTGGGTGCTGAGCAGAACCGAATGATTGCCCCATTCGAAAAGCTGAAAGGAGCGGCCTTCGACAGGAGATTCATTCAGACGATGATCGCCGGCCACACGAAGGCAATTGCCGAGTATAAGAAAGAAGAGAAAGACGGACAGAATGCCGCCGTGAAGCAGTATGCGACCAATGCTCTGCCGGTGTTGGACAAGCATCTACACGCCGCGGAAGATCTGCGAAAGGCGAAGACTAAGTAACTGCCTGCCGATCGTTCAGTGTGAATAGCGGATTCCGCTGCCCGGAAAGATGCCGGGCTGAATGTGGCTGTTCTTAACGACGAGGGTCCCGTTGACGAGGACGTACGGGATCCCGTCGGAGTATTGCGCCGGATTTTCAAACGTCGCGCGATCGGTTACTCGTTCCGGGTCAAACAGGGTGATATCGGCATCGGCTCCGGCAGCGATACGGCCCTTGTTCGGCAACGCCAGGCGCTGAGCCGGCTCAAAGCTCATTTTGCGGATGGCCTCCATCAGCGAAAGAACGTGCTGCTGGCGGACATAGCGCCCAAGAACACGGGCGTAGCAACCAGCGGCGCGCGGGTGCCCTTTGCCATGATCCAGGATGCCATCGCTGGCGATCATGACCGTCGGATTCACCATGGCCAGACGGACGATTTCTTCCGGAATGCTGTGGATCGCAACCATGCCTCCTTGCTTGCGGTACCGGGCAAACGATTCAGGCGTGAGGCGCTCTCCGGTCGCCGCCCATTGCAGATCGTGATAGGTGATGCCTCCCTGACGCTGCTCCCAGCCCGGGCTGAAGATGGCGGACGCAATGTCGGTCATTCCGGCGGTGTATGGATACGCTTCCGTAGTGACATCGAGGCCATGCTTACGCGCTCCGGCGATCATGTTGAGACAGAGCTCGGTTTGACGCAGGGCCATGCTGGTGATATGCACGACATGCAATGACGCTCCGGTTATGGCCGCATCGGAGATGACCTCCTGGAGCGCATCGACGACACCAGGCTCGACGGGCCCGCCGTCTCGCATGTGAACGAAGACGGGCCTTTTGTATTGTGCCGCCAAGCCGAAAAGCTGCAGTATCTCGGGACGCGGGGTCTTAGGCACATAGGCAATGCCGAGCCCTACACCAAGAGCGCCCTCACGGAGGCCTTTCTGCACATCGCCATACGTCTCGCGCCATTCCTGCGGATTCGGAGCGCGTTGCACGGCGGCATCCCGGGGCAGCAACTTACCCGCGTTTGAATCATGCATCACAACCATCAACGCCCCTAGATGTCCCGACGTCGCTCCATAGTTAATCAAGGCTTTCCCTTCCCGCACGGCATACCAAGGCGGCAGCGGCCAGACCCCAACTTCCATTTCGAGCGCCGTAGTGACGCCGTCACGGGCTTTGAAAGCGTAATTCTCGGGTGTTTGCCCGTGCGAGTGAAGGTCGATGAAGCCGGGCGAAATCACCAGCCCGTGCGCGTCGATTACGATACGGCCCGTCAGAGGATGCGCGGCAATCTCGGCGATTTTAGTCCCTTTGATGCCGATGGAGCGAATGGCATCCGTGTTCGAAGCGGGATCTATTAGACGGCCATTGTTCAGCACGATGTCGTATTGCTGAGCGAATGCAGGTGCGGTGAGCACGGCCAGAAACCAGCGCGCGAGGTACACGAGGAGATTATCGCGTGTCGCGGATGACGCGGCCAAGCGTTGCACACGAGGTAAATTCGGGTATAGTCAGTTTCCGTTCCCATGAATTCGAACCCGCGCGTTTTCTATATCGGATTGAACATGGCCGGCGCCATCTCGGCAGGCGCCTACACGGCCGGAGTGATGGATTTTCTGATTGATGCACTCGACACGCTGTATGCCGAGCGCGCGATACAGCAGGCGAAGTATGGAAACGATTACGCGCAATGGGAGATTCCCGCGCACGAGGTGCGCCTGGTGGCACTCTCGGGGGCTTCGGCAGGCGGCATGACCTCGGCCATGGCTGCTGCTTGCCTTTGCGAAGACTTCAGGCCGGTTCGAGCACCCATGCCCGCCGCTGCGCCGAACCGGCTGTATAAGAGCTGGGTGGAAGATATCGACATTTCCTATCTGCTTGGCAGCCAGGATCTGGCGGACAGCAACGCGCCGGTAACGTCGATTCTCGACTGCACGGAAATCGATAACATCGCGGCGGACGCCATTAAGGTGAACAAACCTCGACCGGCGAAGCGGCCCTACGTCTGTGACGCGCTCAAAGTAATTCTCACCGTCACGAATCTCGGCGGGATACCCTACGGGATCGATGCCGCCAGCGGCGAAGATGAGACGCAGACGCTTTATCACGCCGATCAAGCCGATTTCGAGGTTCGATGGGATGCAACGCAACCTGCGGGTCAAGCGCTACCCCTCACAGCGTTCAGCGCCGATAACTGGCCTGCGTTACGCGATGCAGCGAAAGCGACGGGAGCTTTTCCGATCGCGCTCGCGCCACGCTATCTGGACCGCTCGACCGTGCTCTATGACAAACGGCAATGGAGGATTTCGGCGGATAACCCGCAACCGGGACCGGAAGGCTGCCAATGCGAAGAGTACACGGCATTGAAGCCGAACTGGACTTATCCGGCCGGCACACTCTTTCGTACTTTGAATGTGGACGGCGGTATCACGAATAATAACCCGTTTGAATGCGCGCACCAGGTGCTGTGTGAGCAAGCGCCGGTTCAGACCGCCGGGCACAATCCGCGTTCGGCTGAAGAGGCGGACCGGGCCGTGATTAACATCGCGCCGTTCTTGAGCACGCCTGTGTTCAATCTCAACCCACCCGCTAACGATCTCGGAACAGTGCTGGGCAGTTTGATAGACACACTGGTCAATCAGAGCCGCATACAAGGCGAGAACATCAAGCTGACCCAGGATCCCAACGTGTATAGCCGGTGGGCGATTTCGCCGAGCATTGACGACACCACCCGTAACGCGCTCGCGAGCGCCTGCCTCGGAGCGTTTGGCGGATTTCTGGCGAAGGAGTTTCGGGATCACGATTATCAGCTCGGCAGGCGGAATTGCCAGTGGTTCTTGAAGCAGCATTTTGCGCTCCCCACCGGCAATGTCGTGATCGCGGGCTACGCGCCGAGTGAGAAAATCCTGCAGCGCTTCGCGACGGCTCTGCCGGACGGATCGCGAACGCTCCCCCTGATTCCGCTGCTCGGAGAACTCGACCCAGATGTGAATCCTATACCGGAGGTTCACGTGAAGATTTCGCAGGAGCGTTTACCGCCCATCGTGGACGCCGCGATGGAGCGGCTCAAGCTGGTTGGATCAAGGCTGATGAACGGCGGCGGAAATTGGTTGCGGGGCGTGGGATTGGGTGTAGGGTGGCTACTCGCCGAACGGGAGATCAAGCGGGCACTGCTCACGAAAGTAGGATTTGAGCTGGGGCGCCAAAATCTGGTGGAGTGAGGCGAGCCTTGTATCCGGCATTATCTTTTTAGCTCACGCTATCTTTCCAGGGTGCTGCACGACCGCGCTCGCGTAGCTCGCCAGAGCCGCAATCGCCGATAAAAAGAGCAAAAAGAGGCAGGTTAGCAGCACGGAATCTTTATTTACTGGTGCTCTCCTCGGCATGCCTCCGGAAGATGCAATTGACGGGCCAGGAAATCCGAGTGGCCGTACAACAAAAAAGGGGAGCCCGAAGGCTCCCCTTTTGTTCGCGCGTGATTACTTTTTAGAAGGTGATCTTACCCGAGACCTGGAGGACACGGGGAGAGGAATCGAAGCCCAGGAAATTGCCGTAGGGGCTTGTTGGCGTGCCGAGCATTCCCGTAATTTGGCCGAACGTCGCATCTCCGTAACCGGAATCCGGGTTGTTGAAGTTCGGGTGATTCAGGACATTGAACGCTTGTGCGCCAAGCCCGAAGCTCAACCGCTCAGTCAATTTGAAGTTCTTGAAGAGGGCAGCGTCCATATCGAAGTAGCCGGGTCCGCGGAAGCTGTTGCGTCCGAGTGCCGACCACTGAGTGTATCCGGTAAAGCTAGACGCACCGCTGTTGATGAAACTGTTGGTGTTTAAGCAGGATGTACCGCTTATATAATTGCTGGATTCACCGCACGAGGTCTGAAGCGGTCCGGCAACCAGCGGTTGCGCGAAAATGGTTCCGCCTCCGTTACCCAGCGCAGCGTTGGCATCGGTGACCGAGAATGGCAGTCCGGTGTGCCAAAACACTTTGCTAGATAACTGCCAACCACCCAGCACTCCATTCATGAATTTGTTCCCGAAGCGGAATCCAGGACTATAGACGAGATCGGCGCTGACCAGGTGCCGAATGTCATAGTCTGAATTGCCGTAGTTATTGGCTCGGAGGCTGAGGGGATTGATTTGCCCCAGGAGAGAATCGCCGGTGGTGAAGATTCCGCCGTTGGAGGCTTCATCGAGATTGTGCGACCAGGTGTAGTTGAAATGCCCGGTCAACCCGTGTGACATCTGTTTTGTCAGGGTCACCGTCAAGCCGTTATAGTTCGAGATAGCACCGTTCTGGACGGTGGTAACAGTTCCGTAGTTCGGAACGGCCGGCGCGAGCGGCACACCGGGCACGCCGTTACCGGTTGGCCCGGGGAAGTAACCAAACTGATCGTAAGCATTCGGCCATCCATTGCTGTATGGTATGCGGACGCCGTGGTTTCCGGTATAACCCAATGTGAGGACGTACGAGCTGGCGAATTCATGCTGGACCTGGAAGTTCCATTCCTGCCATTCTGGAGCGTGCATCGTACCGATAACCGCAGTAGCTGCGGGAGGTGGGAAGGACACACCGAGCGTCTTGAGTTGCGAAGCAATCTGAGTGTACGTCTTTGTGATGCTGAAGGCATTCGCGGCAGCTTGCCATGTGGCAGCGCCACCGTTAGGATCAAAGCCGAGCACACCGGCGCTAGGCCGGACGCGGAAGGTAACCGAGACGGGCGGGTTACCGAGCAGATCATCGACTAAACCCTCCGGAGGCGAATCGTAGAAAATACCGAATCCGCCACTGATAACGGTTTTATTGTTGCCGCCCGGAGACCAGGAGAAGCCGATGCGAGGCGATAAATCGACGGCGTCCACACCTTGAAATGCCTGATGCTGGTTGTAAATGATGTCAGAGCTGTACGGAACCGACCCGGGGTCCGAGCTGGTCACGCTGGCCAAACTGTTGAAGCCAGTCTTGAAATTCGCGAAGCAGTTCGTCTGGCACACCGGGTTGGAGTTGCGCTCCACGCGCAGAGCTAGCGTCAATTTCAGGTTCGATTTGAGATTCCATTCGTCCATTCCGTACACGCCCAAGCCCCACATAGCGATTGGAACATCGCTCGAAAGATTTAGGGCCTGACGGTATTGATAAGCAACCCCGTCGGCGAAATTCTGCAGACCATTGGTGGTGTAGCCGAAGTAGACGGCCGGAGAGTTATAGAAAAAATTGTGGTCGCTGACATCGTAGCGGCGGTAGTTAGCGCCGAACTTCAGGTTGTGTTTGCCGCGGTTGAGACTGTAATCATCGATGAATTGATATTGCGTGATATTGCGCCCCTGCGGGATAGTCGCGCAGCGGATTGACTTCCGTGAACGGGACTGCTCCCGAGCTAATGACGTCATATGGGAACGTGCCGGCAGCCAATTGATGATTCTGTTGAAATTGGGCTACGTAGTGGCTCAAGGTCGCCATGAATGAATTGGTGGCCGAGGGACCAAAGATGTGTGTCTCGTTGGCTTGTGCATCCCATGCCGGCTGATTCGAGATCGCGTCAAAGTTCGAGTTGATTGGGTCGAGGTGAGTGGGCTGTACGCCGTGGTCGAGCTTGTAGCGGAAGTACGCGTTATCGTTGTCAGTAATCTTCTGGTCCACGCGAGCGGCAAGAATGTATTCGGAGGCGAGGGCCGTGGGAGCGGCCTGGAATTTGGCTGTACAAGGCTGTGTGGTGGGATCGAATCCCGGCAACACGAGGGCGTTGCAGGCATCGCTATTTGGGATTGGTTGCGCACTGGCAGCACCCGGCGCGCCCGCCCACAGATTCAACATTTTTTGATAAGTCGGAGCTTCCGCCGGCTGCAGGGCGGTAACATTCGCCAGGACTGCGCTGGAGAAGGCGGGTGTCGGGATGGTGACAGACTGGACGTCGGGTAGAACGAAGCGGAGTCCCTCGTTATCCACAAAGAAGAAGGTTTTGTTCTTCAGGATGGGACCACCAAGGGAGGCAGCCCACTGATTGGCATTCGAAAAAGGCCTGGGCGTGCCGGTGGCGTTGTTGAACCAGTCGTTCGCGTTCAACAAACGTCCGTTCCATAGATAATCCGCGTTGCCGTGGAACTCGTTCGTACCGGATTTAGTTACATAGGTAACTTGCGCTCCCGAAAGTTGGCCGTATTGACCCGAGTAGGGATTGGTGATGACCGAGGCTTCCTGAATTTCGTTTTGGCCGATAGTGAGATTGGTGGCGCCCGAATTGTTGATATTGAAGTACGGGTCCATGTCATTTTCACCATTGATAGTGAAAAGGTTCGAAGTGGCAGGCAGACCGTTGACGGAGAAATTACCGTAGCCACCCATGGAATTCACGACTACTCCCGGGGCAGTGAACGCGATATTGGTGATATCGCCGCCCGCAGTCGGCAGAAGCTGCATCTCCGTTTGGCTGAAGCTGGTGATGCTCGATGGCTCCGTATTAATGGCCGCCACCCCAGATGAAACTTCGACTGTGGTGGTGGATCTTTGCAGTTGCAGCGTCACGTCAACGGTCGCGACTTGACCGACCGCCACCTCAACCGGGGTTTCCGTTGTCTGAAAACCGGCCTGGGTTCCAGTCACGGTATAGTGACCGGGCTTGAGCAATGTGAACCGGTACTCGCCGGATGAGTTGCTTGTGCCGGACTGGGTGGCTCCCGTGTCCACGCTCCTCAATTGCACACTGGCGCCGGGCAGCATGGCTCCGGTTGGATCCTTCACGGTGCCGGTAATCTCGCCGGTTGTGAGCGTCTGGGCTCCCAGCGGTAAAGCAAGCGCCAGGATCGCGGTGAGCACTCCCAGCTTTAGATTTATATGTTTCATTCATCCCCCCTGAGGTTTCGCCCGAAAACCGATTCGCATCCGCGTTAGGTTACGACTGGACTCACCCCAGTAATACCGAGCGTATTGAGCAATTTGGCCGCCATTACACATCAGCAGCGAAGCACAATGCTTTCAATCAGTTGCGGACTCAGCTCTAAGCAAGCGAATACTGATTATGGAAGCGTCCTTACGGATACTTACCACTTCTCGGAACTCGGGAGTACCCCAGTTCGCAACGGCCCACGTACCCTCAGTACTTCGGCTAACGCGGTAAGTATTTGACAGTAACCTTGTTCCCGCATATACTAACCCGAAATAACGTTTCGCGGTTACCTTATACATACATTGCGAAGGGGGAAGTCATGAAGAAACTGGCGCTTTGGCAGATGTTGCTGGTCTGCTTCTCAATTCCGACGGCTTTGCTGGTAGGGCAAAACCTCAGCGGTAATGGCAGTGTTACCGGACGAGTCACGGATCCAAGCGGCGCGGCTGTTCCCGGCGCCGAGGTGGACCTGATCGATGAATCGACCAGCATCCCGATCAAACTGCAGAGCAACTCATCGGGTCTGTTCGTATTCAATAACGTCACGCCCGGCAAGTACGACCTGGCAGTAACCAAGGCAGGCTTTCGCAAAAGCATCGTTCCGGCGCAGGAAGTGACCACCGGAACGGCGCTGACCTTAGATGTCACAATGCAGATCGGTACCTCGACTGAAACCGTAGAGGTAACGTCCACGGCCGGAGCGGAGTTGCAGACCGAGAGCGCGACCATGGGCACGAGTATCGGCGGCAACGCGATCCTCATGCTGCCCACGATCAGCCGTGATGTTTCTCGCTTTGGTCTTCCTGCAACCGACGGCGGCACCCACGAATAATGGCGCGGAGGGCAATACCACCAGCGGCAACATAGCAGGCAACCCGGCCGATCAGAACACCTTCATGCTGGACGGCGGGAACAATACCAGCGATTTGGACGGGGATAACGCGACATACGTCAACCACAACGGCTCCGGCGTGATACCGACGCCGGCGGAAAGCGTCGAGGAGTTCCGCGTCAATACAAACAACGAGACGGCCGATTTCTCCATGTCAGCCGGGGGACAGATGATGGTCACGACCAAGCGGGGCACTAACACCTTCCACGGCTCAGCTTATGACTTCTTCCAGGCGGATTGGCTCAATTCGAATGACTGGTCCAACAATTTCCAGGGAATTGCCAAGCCGAAGGCACACTTCAATCGCTTTGGCGGGGCCATTGGCGGACCGCTAGCGCCGAAATTCCTGGGTGGCAAGACGTATTTCTATACCAATTACGAGGGCCAACGTTATCCGCGCTCTGGGCCGTTTACAGCTCTAGTTCCTTCCGCGACGCTGCGGCAGGGAATCATTCAAGAGCGCGATGCGAACGGCAACGTCATTCAGTACAACCTGGCGAATTCGACCGCATGCGGCGCAACCGGAGGCCAAAAATGTGATCCTCTCGGAATCGGCCTGAATCCCGTTGTGAATCAGACATGGTCCAAGTACGAGCCTACCTGCAATAACTTCAATTACGGCGACCACGGACTGAATACTTGCGGCTACAACGGCAACCTGACCTTCCCTCTGGTCAACGATTTTGGGGTGTTTCGAATCGATCACGATTTCGGCGATAAATGGCGCTTCTTTAGCAGTTACAGGTACTATCGCGACGTGAATCCAACGACCAATCAGGTTGACATCGGCGGCTTCGTGGCAGGCGACAAACTGGGCCAGCCCGCGAGTGCCTCCTCCGACATCGCGCGGCCGCGCTCTCTGGTTGCCGGCATCACCGGCACCATTTCGCCGACGCTCACCAACGAGTTTCATTTCAGCTATCTGGCGAACGATTGGCAGTGGCTGCGAGCGGGCGCATTGGCGAGCCCCGGCTTCCCGGGAGCCGTCGAAATCGGCGGGGAGAACGGCCCAGGCAACGGTCTTGTTCCGTTGGATGTGGATACGCAAGATGCGCGCCAGCGGCTATGGATCGGACACGATTATGAATACCGCGACAACATCAGCAAGTTGTGGGGGACACACCTGTTCCAGGCCGGCGGCGATTTCTTCCATCAATATTGGCATTTCGACCGGTATGACGACGTCGGTCTCGGCTTGACTTCTTTGGTCTACGACGTCAGTGCGGACAACGTCAACATTACACCGCAGTTTCAGCCCATGCCATGCGGCGCTGGCGTGACAGCCAATTGCCTGCCCTCCAGCGAAATCGGTTCCTGGAAAGGCCTCTACGGGCAGGTAGCCGGCTTAGTCGGAGCGACTTCCATCGTTGCTACGCGCACCGGCGCAAACCTCACGGCCAACCCCATTGGAACTCCCGTTCGCTCCAATGTCACCGACCAGACCGGAAGTTTCTTCTTCAACGACACCTGGAAGATTAAACCAAACCTGACCTTGGCCTATGGCCTGAATTATCAGATCCAGATGCCCCCTACCGATGCAAATGGCGTGCAGGACATCCTGGTCAACGCAAATAATCAACCGGTTACGGCGGCATCGTATCTGGCAGCCCGTTTGTCCGCTGCAAACTCCGGAACAGTCTACAATCCGACGCTTGGCTTCAGTCCCATCGGGGCCATCAAGGGGATGAAGTATCCCTACGCGCCTTTTTATGGCGAGATATCTCCGCGCGTTTCGATAGCTTGGAACCCGAACGTGAGCAGCGGCTGGCTGCATGCGCTTCTGGGCGACAAAGCTACCGTGATCCGCGCCGGTTACGGCCGCTTTTACACGCGTAACCTGGGGATCAATCTGGTTTCAACGCCGGTGCTCGGAGATGGATTCCTGCAACCAGTCGCCTGCGACGCTCCCACCAGCAGTGGTACATGCACGAAGCCAAGCGGCACGACTCCCGCGACCGCCTTCCGCATTGGAGTCGATGGCGTACCCCCGGTGGGAAACATCCCGCAAACACTCGCGGTTCCCGTCGAGCCCAATATCAATGCAGCGTACGGGTCTCGGACCTTTACCCTGGATAGTGCTTATAAGCCCGGCTCGACCGATTCCATCGATTTCAGTATTCAGCGGCAATTCAAAGGCGGATTGATCGCGGAAGTTGGCTATGTCGGAGTATATGCGAGAAATCTGTTTCAGGGCATCGATCTCAACGACGTGCCCTGGATGACGAAGCTGGGAGGACAAACCTTCGCGAATGCGTATGACAACCTGTACTTCGCGGCCGCGAAAGGCGCAACTCCCGCGCCGCAGCCGTTCCTTGAGTCGGCGCTGGCCGGAAGCAGCTATTGTAAGGGATTTGCAACCTGCACGGCGGCGGTAGCCGCTCAGGAATCAGGCAACATCACCACTCAGGCTGTTACAAATCTGTGGAGCGACCTGGACAGCAGCTTCACCGCCTTTGGCCCAGCCCTGATATCCACCACACAAGCTGGGTTTGTATACGACGACACCTCCATTGGGTATTCCAACTACAACGCCCTGACGGCCTCCCTTCAAAAGCGCTCCTCGAATGGTTTAACCTTAAACGCCAATTTCACCTATGGCCACGCACTCGGCCTCGTCGGGCTCAATCAAGCGTATACGGAAGCCAATATCAACGATCCGTGGAATCCTGGTGTGGATTACGGTCCGCAGTACTTTGATCGGAAGTTCACCCTCAATCTGCTGGCTTCCTACCAATTGCCGTTCGGTAAGGGCCAGAAGTTCGCCAGCAGTCACACGTTCGTCAATGACATCATTGGCGGATGGATCATTTCGCCAGTCTTTTCGTATGGCAGCGGCTTGCCGCTGAGTGTCTACACCGGTTCTTCGCAGGAGTTCGGCGAAGGTGCTACCTCAGATAACGGCTGTAACGCGATCCCGCTGAGCAGCATGAGCTACAACAACTCGCCTGTCTACGGGATTACCAGTAATGGAACCATCGGCGTGAATGGCGATCCGGCAAACGGCGGATCAGGGGTAAACCTGTTTGGCAGCAACGCCGCGGCGGTTTATAACAATTTCCGGCCGGCGCTGGTCGGCATCGACGGGAACTGCGGAGGAGCCGGGAGGCTACGCGGCCAGCAGCGGTGGAATCTGGATCTCGGGCTTACCAAGGACACGCCAATTACCGAACGAGTGGGCGTTCAGTTCTATGCCCAAGCGTTCAATGTCCTGAATCATATGGAATGGGGAGACCCAGGCGCGAGTCTGCAGGACCCGGCAAACTTCGGGGTTCTTAGCGGCCAATACAATGCGCTTGGACTCGGCGGAGGCGGCGCAGCCGGGGAGTACACGCGCATCATTCAATTGGGAATACGAGTGCGGTTCTAAATAAAACTCAGCTCAAAAACGAAGGCCCAGGCATAACAGCTTGGGCCTTATTTTTTTGATCCAGACTTCGTAGGACGGACTGGGGCGTAGCTGTTGCTTTCCCAATGGAAGTGTGTCATGCTTCCTGTTGGTAACCCAATAAGCAACATGAAAGAAAAAACGGATGTCTTGCAAGGCACGCTCGCGTTGATGGTGCTGAAAACTCTGGACGTGCTCGGACCCCTGCATGGCTACGGTATCGCTCGGCGTATCGAGCAGATCAGCGGAGATCTTCTCACCGTCAATCAAGGCACGCTATACCCCGTCCTGCTGAAACTCGAGCAGGAGGGTTCTATCGCCTCCGAATGGGGCGCTTCCGAGAATAACCGCAAGGCGCGCTTCTATCGGCTGACACGCGGCGGGCGCAAACAATTACAGGCCGAGACCCTAGGTTGGGAACAGACGGCCGCCATCATCGGGCGCTTTTTTGCCGCCAAAGCCGAGGACTTCAAATGAAAGCGTTGCGGCGCTTCCTCAGGCGGATGACTTCCTGGATGAGACGGCAGCAAGACGAAGACCGCCTACAGGCGGAAATTGAAGAGCATCTCGCTCTGCAAACTGCCGAAAACCTCCGCGCCGGTCTATCACCCATCGAGGCGCGGCGTCAGGCCGTGCTGAAGTTCGGAGCGGTGGAGGCAATCAGGGAAAGCTATCGGGATCAAACAGGATTGCCGTTTGTGGAAATCCTGTTGCACGACACGACATACGCGCTGCGGCGCTTGAGAAACGCTCCGGCTTTCACCATCACCACGATCCTGACGTTGGCGTTGGGCATTGGCGCGACCACTTCCATTTTTACCTTGGTCTACGCGGTTCTGCTGAAGTCGCTGGCGGTGGCGAATCCCCACGAGCTATATCGCTTGGGGAAAGAAGCGCGCTGCTGCTTCTACGGTGGGTACAGCCAGGACAAAGAGTTCTCACTTGTCTCTTACGATTTGTACGAGCATTTCCGTGACAACACCCAAGCGTTTTCCGAATTGGCGGCATTCGAGGCCCCCTCGCCGGATTTCGGTGTCCGGCGCATAGGTCGTGCGGAGCCGGCTCAAAGCTATCCGGGCGAGTTCGTGTCGGGCAATTACTTCACGATGTTCGGGGTAAGAGCGTATGCCGGACGCGCGCTCACGCCGCGGGATGATCAACCCGGATCTCCCGCCGTCGCAGTAATGAGCTATCGGTTATGGCAACAAAGGTTTGGATCGGACCCATCGGTAATCGGCGGCCTGTTCGATATCGACCAAAAGCCGTTTATGATCGTGGGGATCGCTCCCCCTAGCTTCTTCGGCGACAGCCTTCGCAACAACCCGCCGGACTTCTTTCTGCCCTTGAACACCGAACCGCTCGTGGAAGCGGACGCCGATCTGAATAAGCCTGAGACCGCCTGGTTACACCTCATTGGCCGCATCCGTCCAGGCGGAAACTCGGCTGCTGTTGAGGCGGAAATGCGGGTGGAGCTCAAACAGTGGTTGCGCTCGCACTGGGGTGAAATGAGCGCCGGCGACCGCGCAAAATTCAGCCAACAGACCCTGTTCTTGAGGCCGGGCGGTGCAGGCATCAGCACTATGCGTGATGAGTATGAGCACTGGCTGCAGATCCTCATGATGGTGACCGGTTTTGTGCTGCTCATCGTCTGCGCTAACGTGGCCAACCTCATGTTAGTGCGCGGCATGGAGCGACGTCGGCAAACATCATTGAGTATGGCGCTGGGAGCGCGAGCGTCGCGGCTCGTCCGGCAGGCCCTTACCGAAAGCATTGTGCTCTCGCTGTTTGGTGGCGCGGCGGGTCTGGCGATCGGATTTGTAGGCACGCGTCTTATTTTGCACTTCGCATTCCCCTCGGCCGCTGGGACGCCAGGAATACCGATCGACGCCTCACCCTCCCTGCCTGTGCTGCTGTTCGTCTTCGGCGTTTCCTTGATCACCGGAATCGCCTTCGGCATCGCTCCCGCATGGATGGCAACACGAGCGGATCCGATCGAAGCTCTTCGCGGAGCAAATCGCTCCACCGCCCGCACGGGCTCGCTACCGCGAAAGACACTTGTCGTGTTCCAGGCTGCGCTTTCGCTGGTCTTGCTATCCGCATCGGGGCTGCTCAGCGTCGCTCTCTACAACCTGGAGAATCAGGATTTTGGATTCGATCAGAATAGGCGCACCGTGGCGATGGCGAGTCCACGACTTG
This sequence comes from uncultured Acidobacteriaceae bacterium, assembly GCA_963762495.1. Classification (GTDB taxonomy): domain Bacteria; phylum Acidobacteriota; class Terriglobia; order Bryobacterales; family Bryobacteraceae; genus Bog-105. The sequence continues at coordinate 2,255 of CAVXKZ010000002.1, read as the reverse complement.
CCGGCTATCGGCCTGACCAACTCACGCCCCTTTATCGGCGCGTTCAGGATTCGGTTTCGAGGATTCCCGGCGTATCGGCCGTGGCTCTCTGCACATACTCGCCTTTAAGCGGCAATGCTTGGGGTAGCACCGTCTGGGTGGATGGACGCCCTGCGCCAGGACCCAACGACAACAATTTTGCTTTGCGCGATCGAGTCACGGCGGGATACCTTGACGTCATCGGGAATCCAATCGTTAGAGGACGCGGCATCTCCGAGCACGATACGGCGACTTCCCAGCACGTGGCTGTCATCAATGAGGCGTTTGCGCGAAAGTATTTCAAGAATGGAGATCCGATTGGAAAGCACTTCGGCAGGGACGGTATTGGATCTGAGCGGCAATACGAAATCGTGGGCGTGGCCAAAGACGCACGTTATTTAACGTTCGATCTCGACAAGCCGATTCCTCCCTTTTTCTTTCTCCCTGAACCGCAACACGACCTCGATCCGAAGACCGGATTGCCGGAAGTCGATAGTTCGCATTTCCTAAGTGACATCGTCATTCTGACCAAGCCGGGAGTTAGCCTGTCTACTGCGCAGGTCCGCCAGGGCATCGCTTCTGTCGATCCCAACCTGCCGCTCATTTGGGTTCATAGTCTGAAAGAGCAGGTCGCCGGCCAGTTCACCCAGCAGCGTCTGATTGCGCGCCTCACCTCGTTCTTCGGGGTCCTTTCGCTCGTTTTAGCGTCGATCGGGCTGTATGGTGTGACTGCCTACAACGCCGGCCGCCGCATCAGCGAGATTGGCGTGCGTATGGCGCTCGGAGCGAATCGCGGCAACGTTGTCGCGCTGGTGCTACGAGGCGCATTCGGGCTGATTCTCTTTGGATTATTCATCGGGTTACCGTTGACCTTCGCCGCGGGACGATTCCTGGGCCATCAGCTTTATGGCATGAATCCATACAATCCCATCGTGACGTTATTAGCCGTCGTGACGCTCGGGTTATCCGCGTTGGCTGCATCGTTGATCCCCGCGTTCCGGGCGAGCTTGATCTCCCCGCTCGAAGCCTTACGCACCGAATAAGGCCGGCGATCGGCCCGCTCACTTCTTCTTACGCATCCAGACGTCCCACGTGACTGGCCCGGCTTCCTCATCGGTCAGTGCGCGGCCCGCCAGCTTGAGAGCCAGCTTTATCTGGCCGTGATGGTAGCCCTCGTGCCAGAGCATGTGCTGGAGCAGGAGAATCGGGTGGTCGTAGTGAAGGTTCATGTTCCGGCCTGCTTCCACCCTGCTCTTTACCGCCTCCCGCACCGCCTGGGCGCTGTCGTTCAGCATCTCCGCGATGCGATCAGGGTCCCGCTCGACCACCCACTCTCCCTGGGGCAGTGCTCTGGAGAACTCGGGGGCGTCCTCGAAGACGAACACAAGCCTTACAAAGTGGATATGTGTGAATAGCTGCGCGACGGATGGGCTGCCTTCCATCGCCCGGGCCTCCAGTCCGCGCTCCGGGAGCGAGTGGAGCAGGTTGAGCAGAATCTCGTTGTTCCGGTCCCAGGAGTCCAGCAGAGGTTCAAGTAGGCGTTGGTCTGGTGCGTCCGACATATTATGACTATCGTGTCAGAGCGCTTGCAGATCAAATTCCAGTCACAACTCTGTAACCTGCGCCAATCGCCCTTTTTCGCTAAATCCGCTTGACACGAATGCTACTGTGAACTCAGGAAGGCCGAATTCGGCTTCCTTAAAGGAAACGGGCCCGCTACTGCCGCGTAGCGGGCTTTTTCATTTTCCAAAGGAGCCCTTTCAGCAAATGACCCCTCGATCCATTCGCCGCGCGCAAGAACACAAAGCGCGAAAACTCGCTCGCAGAGCCGAAAAGGCACTCGAACGCAACCGCGGCTCCGAAGAAGTGAAGACGCCCTCTGCCGATCTGATTGGCGAGCCGAGTCCGGAACTTTACGACGAATTCTCCCCGGAACTTATCGCCCAGGCCAACGCCGCCCGCGAACGCGTCCATCGCCGAGCCGGTCTCCTCCCGCTCGTGCAGCCTGCACAACTTGTCACTGAGCCGGAAGCGTCAGCGACCCATACCATCTCTTCCGCCCAACTCCGGGCCAACCGCGCCAATTCTCAACTCTCCACGGGCGCAACGAGTCCGGAAGGCAAGCAAACCGTCTCTCACAACGCCTTCCGCCATGGCCTCGCCGGCCGCTTTCTCCTCCTGCCGCACGAAAACGAGAACGAATTTAAAGAACTCTTCCACGGTCTTCAGCACGAGCA
>CAVXKZ010000001.1:0-93261 GCA_963762495.1 uncultured Acidobacteriaceae bacterium | reverse complement strand
TATTGTTGGCCAATTACTACGCAAAGCTCGGTAACTGGGACATGGCTGGACCCATGTTCTACCGCCTCGAAACTGAGTTTACTGATATCGGCGATACCCGAAACGCCCTTTACGCGCACGTTAGCGCGCTCGAAGCTGGAATGGAGACTGCCAATTTGGACAAGCTGTCGGACGAGCTTGCAAATACGCTTGCGCGTCCAGAGGTGGAGCGAGACCTGGCACTGAAGCAGCGTTGTCTGGAGGTGAAAGGAAACGTTGACCTCAATCGAGACGGGGTCTCAGCTCGTCCGGTGTTCGATCAACTACAAAGCGTCGCAGCTCTCCGTCATGATGACGACGTCGTTTCCAGAGCTTCAGGTGACCTGGGAATTATCTCGTTTCTCGAAGGCAACTCCACCGAAGCAAGCAAACGTGTTCTTGTTGCACTTTTCCATGCGTACATGACTGGAGATGTCGGCGCTCAAATTCGCTTCTTGTCTTTGCTCGGACAGGGCATGGTTGAAAATCACGGCTCAATTGCGGGACTGGTCGCGCTGGATCGGGCGTTGTCAATCGCTCGAAGCACGCCTGGCGCCGGTTTCCCAAAGATCGCTATGTCCGGTCGCGCGAGTGCGCTAACCCAGCTTGGCCGTTTTTCCGAAGCCGAGCAGACGGTTGGTTTAGGACTGAATTACGCGCGTGAACATCATTATCTCGGTTATCAGGTGGATATGCTGGCAGCCGCCGGACAGCTTGCACGCGCCGAGGGAAAAACGAACGCGGCCATCGGCTTTTATCTACAAGCCGCCAGACTCGCTCGGCAAATCCGCTTCAGCCGTGGACTTGCCGAGGTCGATGCTCAACTCGCGTCACTTTACGAACTCGCCGGAAATCTGCCGAAGGCCGAAGTGTTCTCCCGCGAATGCGTCCAGGTCCACCGAGAACTGGGGGAAGTCTATGAGCTTCCTCATCATTTGGCGATTGAAGCAAATATCCAAGCCGCCGCTGGAAACGGCACTGCCGCCGAGCACACGTTCGAAATCGCGGAGCAGATTGTGGGAACGATGTTAACGAATACTCCCTCCACAAGTGTCAAACGCGCTGTCGTCGCAGCGATGAGCGAGATATTCGTCAGCCATTTTGGGCTTGCCGTCAACCGAGGTGACTTGGCCAAAGCCTACGAAGTTATTGAAGAAGCGAGGGGGCGTGTCACAGCGGACCGTGTGTGGGCCGAGAATGGCGGGCAAGTTCTGACGAGAAAGCCAGCGGAAATCACCTCGGCAGAAAAGAAGCTGGCGCTGCTCCAAATGCAACTGCTCGACGCCACAAAGGAAATGGACCGGGCGGCCATCTCCAACTCTATTGCCGACGTTGAGAACGAACTGGCTATCCCGGACCATCAGCCGATCGAGAACGCTGCGTGGGAGCGTCCCGCCTTCTAGATCTGCAGAAGTTGATTGGCCGAGACGAGTTGTTGGCGGAATATGTACTCGGGGACAGCGCTTCGTATTGCCTATTAATGACAGACACGCATGTCGAGGCTGTTCGCCTTCCCCCCAGGAAAGTTTTAAAACCGCTGATTGAGCATTTCTTGGAGGCGGTTCGGAAAGGGAGTGAGGCGAGAAGTGAAGGGCACGCTCTGTATTCAGCGATCGTGAAGCCTGTGCTCAAGGATCGGGCAATATCGAAGCTGGTCATCATCCCGGATGGGCAACTTTATCAAGTGCCATTCGCGGCCCTTACGGATGACTCGGGCCACTACTTAATTGAGTCGAACACGATTAGCTATGCGCCGTCCGGTACTGTCTTTGCGCTGCTTCGGTCAAAACCGGCCGCAGTGCCGCGTGAGCTGCTTGCAGTGGGCGGGGTAGATTACCAAGCTGGTTTTCGAACGGATATGGCTGGCCTCTTTCGTGGTGTTACTGACCTTCGTCGTGACATGCTCCATGACTTACCTGGTACGGAGGACGAGTTGCGGGATGTTCAATACGAGCTGAAAGATGTGAATAGCGTTGTTCTATCGCGCGACCAAGCCACTGAAACAAATTTCAAGCACGACGCGAATGGGCCAGTCACTGTCATGCATCTGGCATTGCATGCAATAGCTGATACGGAGCATCCTGAGCGAGCCGCTCTCATTTTCAAGCCGGACCTCAAATCCGGCGAAGACGGTCTATTACAAGTTCGGGAGATCCAAAAGCTTCCAATCGCTGGAACCGGACTAGTTACGCTCTCCGCATGTGATACGGGTGTCGGGCCGATCGCAGGCGAGGAAGGCGTTTCCAGCATTGTCTATGCTTTCCTCTACGCCGGAGCGCATAGCGCTGTCGCAACTTACTGGGAAATCGAGGATACAGCAACTGCAAACCTGATGCGCGTCTTCTATCGAGAACTCGAGCGCGGGCGCTCGAAAGCAGACGCTTTACGCGATGGGCAGCTACAGCTCTTAAGAAGCGATTCAGACATGCGTAAGCCATTTTATTGGGCTGCTTTTGACCTCGTCGGCGAGGGGTCCGATGGCATTTCGAGGGGGAACATCAATGACCGCGGATGACCGCAAACGGATATTAGAAAAAGTCGATGTAATCGTGCGCAGAAAATACTTTGATCCGAAGTTCAATGGTCGCGACTGGCGCTCTCTTGTTGACAAGCATCGCGAGGCGATCTTGACTGCGAACGATCAGGTCGCCTTCGAACAGCAAGTGAACTCACTACTGGCTGAACTCGGTACATCTCACACGAGCTTTTTTCACAAGAGCACGCCCGTGCCGAGCAGGAATTCAATCAATGCAACTTTCAGATCGCTGCAAACGGCAGATGGTCCGCGCTGGGTGTTTCAGGATGTTCAGCCAGGTGGGCCCGCAGATCTAGCCGGCATCAGGCCCGGTGACACTTTAATTAGCGTCGGGGGCCAAGACTGTATCCCTCCGAAGAAACCCGTCTTTCGGATGGACTCTGCGATACCGGTGGCTGTCGTTCACCAAAATGGCCAACCCAAACATCTGACAATGCAGCTCAGGACGTCGGAGCCAAAGTATTCTGACTGCCCGTATTCAGAGCCGCAGAGCGTTCTTGCGAAGACAATCGAACCGGGAATCGGATATCTGAAGGTAAGCATGTTTCCGGGCATCATAGGAGTTGATTTCGCCAAAGACGTGGACCGAGCTTTCGGCCAGTTGCGTAGACTGCGAGCGCCTTGTCATCGACTTGCGCGGCAATCCAGGTGGAGGTATAGGCGCGTTACGTTTGATGAGCTATCTGACGCCTGAACGCATACCGGTCGGATATAGCTTAACGAGAGAGCGAGCAGAACGAGGCTACGAGCGGGAGGATTTACCGAGGTTCACTGGAATACCAACCCAAAAATGGCAACTGCCCCTTCTTGCGTCGCGATTCATTGGTCGCGATAAGTCGATTGTGGTTGTCACAGAAGGTAAAGGTGCCCAAAACTTTCACGGCCGTATAGTGATCCTTGTTAATGAGCACACCGCCGGGTCTGCCGAAATGACCGCGGCCTTCGCTCGTGAGAACGGCCTGGCGAAGATCGTGGGGACAAGAACCGCCGGGCGTTTATTGGGAGGTAAAGGGTTCAAAATCGACGATTATCGGTTGATGATTCCGATTGGTGCTTACGTCTCTTGGAAGGGGATTGCGATTCGAGGGTAACGGAATTTCCCCAGATGTAGAAATTGACTGGTCGCCGAGCGATCCCGAACAGCAGTTAAGGCGAGCCGTAGAGACCGTTCGGGCGATGTGACGAGATTTCCCAACCCCATAGATCTCATTGGACAGCGGCCCGAAAAGTTAAGCTATGGGTAAACCCTTCCGGACTATCCGAGGGTAATCGCCAAAATTCAGTCGCCCGGAGTCTAGCGAAGCGCAAATTCGCTCATCCTCGAAGCAGCTTGCCGACTTGCGAGCTTTTTTGCGATTTTGAACGCTCGATGTTCAGGATGCGCCTCCTACGATCTAACGGCGTCCTGGGCTGAGCTCGGCCTGTTCCGCTGTTGCGTTCTATTCGGTTTGGGATGCCGTCACCGTGGGCGGGTAAGATCAAGAGTCGCGACTCGTTCCGTGTTAAGTCACGCACCTTACCTTTCGCGCCCCGTGCACCACACGCCGCAGAATCGGGAGCGACGGCTCTTGATCGACGCGCCACCGCGCAAGTTTGCGAATACGTCGGCCGGCAATGATCAAGGCTCAAACCCCAACCACTTCGCTGCCGGCTTTGGTTTAACGTTGATGACGTGCTCTTAACACGGCAATTCAGCGCCGTTTGAGCCATTGGAGACATTGAACGCTGAATTTCCGAATTTCCGGACAAGACGGGATCAGGAAATGCCGAACCGTGCTGATCCGTGCCCGACCAGATTTTTATGACCCGAGGAATGACTTGGCGAATCTCGGTCAGATCGAGAGGCGAATTGCATTTGAACAGCGGTAAAATGTCACGCGCTTGGAGGCGGCACGCGAGGGGTCCCAGTCCTCCGCGGCCAACAAGTTTCGCGCTACTTTAGCTGATATACATGAAACCGGTTTTGCACCATAATCGACCGTCCGGTCCCTTAAACAAGACATCGATTTGATTATTGTCCTTCGAGACTGCAGCCGGCGCAGATGCCATGACGTCTCCTATTTGTACCCAGCCTTCCCACCCACTTGGGCCGTAGGCGTTAACCCACAGAGTGCTGTCCGTCGCCTGTGCGAAGACGACGATAAACCCTGCATAAGCAAAAGCGCAAGGAGCTGACATCATGTCTCCGCCGATAGATGCCCAGCGGTTTGGTTGAGCGGGACCCCAGGGGTTTCCGGCCATAAGCTTGATGTATATGTGAGTGTCGTTAGGACTTCTTGCAAAAATGAGATTCGGCGTGCAACTTGGCGCGTCGGAAACGGCAAAGCCGTCCTGAAGGTGATACCACTTGGCATTCGGATCGCCAGGATCAACCGTTTTGAAAGCGAGACTTTGAAATTGGTCTCTTGCAATTACAGTAGCTTTGCCGGGGGAAGTCTGATTGATCCCCGGTGAGCCTTGGAATCCGGCACCCACGGCAGCCCATCCCGCATTCCAGCCCTGTCGTGAATTGTAATACCTGGTATATATCTGGTTGTCGTCACCAGTTATAAAAAGATCGAGTTGGCCGGCAGCTTTTGAGGCTACGGCTGGACCGGATTGATGCCACGCACCACCGAGAAAACCCCAATCACTCCACTTGTACGTATCGTAGCTCCACCATTTCGTCCAAAGCTGATGATCTGGTCCGACAACAAATACATCAAGCTGGCCTCGGCCTTTCGAGGTCACAGTTGGCGCAGAAAGTACCTGCTCAGTGCCAATCGGCCCGGCTGGATGGGGCCACTGGAAAACGATCGCCATGGATTCAAACGGTATCACAGTCGCAGCCGTTGAACTTGCCCCAAAATCTCCCTTGCCCGTGTTCTCCCTCGTCTGCATTCTCATTTGGCATTAGCCAATTTTGCGCAGGACATGATGTGGTGGGTAGAGAACCTCGTTGGTCTGTCATTTTGCTCCCGGGCCCCTGTCTAACTCATAGATGCCGGGACTTAGTCTGAAGAGACTGCTCGAGCTCAGAGTTACGTGGCCGCTCCATCGAACAATGCTGGAGAGAACGTTGAGAAGGCCGTCAGTGTGAATAGACATTCATAAAGGCTGGCCAAAGTGCTTCCGTGGGAGCCGTCTTATACAAGCGAGATTCAGCGCGCCGATCGATCTTGCGAGATTCGGTCCAGGGAACCTTTAATTTAAGTTCGACAGCTTGGCGTTCGATTGGAACTGGTATCCGGTCCTGCTTCGTCAACCCTCCGACTCCATCAAACCACTTCAGATCGCGTTTGAGAAGTCTAGGAATCTGGACCCCACGATTGATTGAAGATCATCTGTGCGTCTTGGTACCAGCCAAGATCAATCCAAGTGTCACCGAAAACAGGAGCATTCCCCCATCCGAAACAGATGTAAAGGATGTAGCCGTCCAGATCGCAACCGTAAGCTACCACCGCATGTCCATCAGCCCCGCCACCCCTCAGCCTGCTTGAAACTTCATCTCCGAGCCCCAACTCGCGCACGAGGCGCTCCCACAGGTGAGGCCATTGGCCGAAGCCGCTATAAAAGACAGGCCTAAGTCTAATGTTGATGAGCGTGCGAATTCTATTCATGTCCGGCGATTGGACAACCCAGCCCGGCCAGCCGCCGGGCATTGTCGGGAGACTCAATTCATTTGTCAAACAGTTCCCACCCTCTCCTTCATGTGCGGGGTCTGTGCCTCCTTCATGCGTCGTGCCGATCTGAGTGTGAATTCCCCAGATATGTCCGGCTTACAGCATCGGATCGCGATGGGTTGCAATCGCCGCCGCAGCTTGGCCAATCAATGTCCCAATCAGTTACGCCAGACCAAATTCGCACTTCATAAGCCTTTTTCATCGAACTTGCCATCATCGCCCAAGCTACGGGGACGCAGCCGGCAATGCCGCGAGGTGTACAGTAGTTGGTGCCGCTATTTCCCACAATGTCCTTTGCGTAAGAATCACATGCCTGCTGATACTTCACCGGGCTAATGACATCCTTGATCACCATGGTGCGAGAACCCGCAGGCCCTTCTAGCAAGGTCCATTCGGTATTTATTACCCTTTTCATCCAGCTTGGCAAGGGCTCTCGCGTGACCGATGGCGTATTCTTATGCTGCTGCGGAATCGCGTAACTCCTCAAGTCAGGTATCGCAAGGAAAGTTACTGCTCCGGTCTTTCGATCTTGCACTTTGACGACCGGCTCGAGTGGGCTTATGAGATATAGCGTTCTTACTTCTGCTCTTTCCAGTACTCCTGAAGCAGACAGATACTCGACTATTCCGTTGGCAAGCGTGGGGCCTTGAGTGCGGTAGATTGCAACGGGAGGCAATGATCTTTGTGTCGAAACGATTATAGAGCCAGATTGATTGTCACCGCGCACCAGAGGAATTTCGAATAATGGGGTCTGATCATCCCAGTACCAGACGTGCTTTTGCTGTTCCGCAATCTCCAAGGCGGGAAGCCGTGCATTCCTCTACTTCGGCTGTCGATCTCTTTGTTGCCAAGAATTTTTGCGCAATAGCGTAGGCTAGTTGTATTGATTCCTCAGTGACTTTTGGCATGCGTACTGCGGAATTATACATGAGTCGGCGAATGCTCCTGTGAGTATCTACTTTAGAGCGATCGAGTCAGAAGAAAGCAGGCTCGCGGTTGCGGACTTACGGCGATGTGGCTCCGCCTGGCCGCGCAGAACTTTGACCGATAGTTATTAGCATTCGTCGCCAAGGACAGCTGGGTATCGCAGCCCGAATTGTTAAGTTCTGGATGCCCATCGACGGCGTTCTTGGGCCGTTGCATCTGCGCCTCGAATTTCTGGTCATTCCGAGTCATATATTGAGCCTTCGGCATTATAAGCATATAAACGTAATCGACGCTGAAGCCGACACGGATCAAGCCGTCAGCGGTCGCAGTCCCGACCAGAGTTGCGACCGCGTTCTCGGAACGGAAGGCGAAGAGTAACGCCGGAACTCTTCAACCGGTCCAGATAAGAACGCGTCCTACTCTCGGCGTAGTTGCAAAGTGCAAGTTCTTCGCGCATCTGCTGCATCATTCGTCTCATAAAGAACTCCTCTCTACGAGAGACTGTGTGTTCCTGTGACCCTCACGCCGAAGTCCTCCGCCGCTTCAAACGGTTTCGTTCTGCTCACCACGGGTTTACCGATACACCGCCTTGGCGGCGAAAAACACGCCTTTTGGTATGTCCGAAGGCTGGAAACGGAACAGGATTTTTTACAAACCGCCTGCACCGTCGGTTACGCTGACCGGATATCCCCTCCAAGCTGACCCTTCGCGCCGCAGTAATATCGTGTAGTCGCCCGGCTTAACATCCAGCTTGGCGTTGATGTCCAAGACGGGTGACGCGCCCTGCAGAGCCGCATCACCTGTTGTTGTGAACACTGCGTCTCTACCATCTTGCTTGAAAAACGCAACGTCATATCTGCCCGGCTCCCACGTTGCAGGAAGATCAATCCTCAAGTGAAGGTGTCCGCGATGGAGTCTTAAGGGCGGGTTCAATTGAGTTGCTTTCCCGCCTTCTGACGGTGCACCGCGGAACGACAACTCGTGCCGAAGGTCCAACTCTGCATTGAAGATCTGATTCCGCTGTCGCGCGTTCCAAACTGCGGGGATAACCGCCGCAGCCGCTAGTAAGCAGGCCGCTGCTACAAGCTGCCAGCGGAAAAAGGTTCTCCGGCTGCTCTCCTTTGCCCGCGCGCGTTCTTTGTACGAGAGGAATTCACGGTAGCAGGGTGAACAGTGGGTAATGTGCTCCCAAGCAGCGTCTTTGACCAATTCCTTCTGTTCAGCCATCCGCTTGACGACGGTATCCCCCGGGCAACCCTTGCGCGTGGGGTTCGGATAAGCTGTGAGAATTTCTGATTGGATTTCGCGTTGGAGACGTTCGTATTTTTCTTTTGGCGTTTCCTCGGCCATGCTCACACGCGGTTAAGTGTAGCGCAAGCAGCCTTCTTGGCAGCCAATCAAGCGCTGTCACGGCTGACACTTGCTACGCTCGGCCACTCATCGGCTCGATTACTCTCCCGATCCAACGCCAGAACCGCCGTTGCGCTGTGTTTGCGGTTTGCCCGGTAAGGCCAGCAATTTCGTCCCAAGTGCACCCGTTGCGGAGATGATCAAGCATCTCGCTTACGTCGCTTTTGCCCAACTGCTCTAATCGCCGGCTCAGCTCCGAAAGCTGAATACCCGCCATATATCGAGCGTCATATTCGGCTGGATCAACCAACGCTTTCTTGCGGATTGATTCCTCGAGATCCTCAAGCGCAACTGTCCTGCCGCGCCGTTCGCGCTGGCTCCCCGCTTGCAGGTCGTGCGCATACCATTTGGCCTGCGTATAGACGCGATTTTCCGGCCTTCGACCCAGGTCATCGCCGTGCGACGCCCAGAGCGATTGGACAGCCATGTCGCTTATCTCCGACGTTCGCCAAACGTCATGAAGCAACCGGCGCGCCAGAGATCTCAATGGGTTCTGGACCTTGCTCACGGCTTCGAACCAGCCCCATGCAATATTGTTCCCCTGCCGATCCTGCCTCGCCAAACAGATCGGCACGACCGTTGTTTGCTCGGCGGGCGGCAACTCCTCAAAATTGAACGGGATCACCACTACATCCATTTCAATCCGTCCCGAGAATCAGAATTTCTAGTTAGGTGTCCGAAGGAAACGATACCCGGACCCTTACCTATAGACGCATCAGAACAGCCCGCAATGCGGAAAAGATACCACGATTTACTGCAGACGCCAACACTAAAAAACAACTATGGGCAACGTTGCCACGATTCAGAAGAACGAAACACAACAACGTCTGGAGGTGAAGCTCCGGAGAGAGCTCGGCGAGCCCGTGATAAGCCCTCCTATCAGACGAAAAAGTCGAAGACGTTTTACTGAATCCGGACAGTTCGCTCTGGGTCAAACGGCGGGACAGCGATTTCACGCCAGTTGGGTCGATGGCGCCAGAGACTGCTCTGAGCGCACTCTCCACAATTGCCGCATGGCGCGGCACGGTACTCAATCACGACCGGCCCATCCTCGAAACCGAATTACCGCTGGACGGAAGTCGATTCGAGGGCATCGTTTCCCCAGTTGTCCGCAACCCGATCTTTGCCATCCGGCCACGACCCAAAACGATCTTCACACTGCGGGATTACGAAGCGGACGGGATTCTAACGAACAAAGACGATTTGCTAAACCGGACTTCGTCAGCGAGACGATTTCTCCCAATCGGTTCGCGGCTTAACTCATGCAGAAATCATCCGCGCTGCCGTTACCGCAAGAAAAAACATTCTCGTCGTCGGCTCGACTGGGAGCGGGAAGACGACCCTAGTAAACGCCATTCTCGACGCATTTGCCACACTGACGCCAAATGACAGGGTGATTTCTATAGAAGACACAACTGAACTTCAGTCATCGCTGAGAAACTATCTCGACTTGAGAGCGGTGGGCCAAATTTCGATGTTGGATTGCCTGCGCGCCTGTATGCGGTTAAAACCAACTCGCATCGTGGTGGGTGAAGTTCGAGGCGCGGAAGCACACACGCTCTTGAAAGCCTGGAATACGGGCCATCAAGGCGGCGTGGCCACTCTGCACGCTAATGACGCACTCAACGGTCTTGTTCGGCTTGAGACGCTCGTCGCGGAAGCGACCAGCGCACCTCAGCAACGTCTGATCGCTGAAGCCGTGAATCTTGTCGTCTTTGTCGATGGCGAAAGAAGTGTACCGGCCGGCAGAAAGGTTCGAGAGCTTTTGCTCGTTCATGGTTTCTCCAATGGGAGTTACCAAATCGAGCATGTCTGAAAACACGTCATTTTTGAGGAGGTTATTGAAGAAAATGCAAAATGTTCGCAAAGCGATCTCTGCTGTGAGATCGAGATTACTGCCGCTGATCGGCCTTGCCTGGATGTTCAGCCAACGCGCGCATGCGGCGGCGGCGGGAAACCTACCATGGGAAGCACCGCTGACCGCTATTGCCACATCTTTGACTGGTCCAGTCGCGTATGCAGTCGGGTTGATCGGAATCGCGATTGCCGGCGGGACCATGCTTTGGGGCGGAGAACTGAGCGAGTTCGGCCGCCGCGCATGCATGATCGGACTCGTCGTATCCGTTCTTGTATTCGCGGCCCCGCTGTTATCGTCTGCTTTCGGCGTCAACGCTGCAGTGGTCTAACCTATGCAAGCGGCGGAAGTGCTCCGAGAGGTTGTGATTCATGAAAGCGCAAATCGGCCTAACCAGCTTCTTGGGAGCGACCGCGAGCTCGTGCTTATCACGCTGCTGATCTGTGTGAGTCTCGCGTTCGCGTTGGCTACTTGGTGGGGTATCGTTCTGAGTGCAGCGTTATGGACGGGAGGCATCGCCGTCCTAAAACGAATGGGAAAGGCAGATCCCCAGCTCCGGCAGGTGTATCTTCGCCACATCCGATATCGGCCGTTCTATCCAGCCAAGAGCGGCCTCCACTCAAGCGCGCTGAGCACACCCAAGTATTGGCACTGATGATGAGCGGGCGCATGGACAAACAGTGCATGCGCTCAGGCTTTCTATTTTTGAAAGCTTCGCAAATGCTGCGCAACGAACATCGAAAAAAACCAAGAGGGCTCGCCGACATGCTCCTGCCGTACGCCCTCGTTGACGACGGGATTCTGCTTCAGCAGGACGGTTCTCTTCTCGCTGGATGGTCATTCCGTGGTCCTGACATGATGTCCGCTTCAGCGTCTGAGATGGAGGCTCTCAGCGCACGTCTGAATCAAATTCTCCGCTTGGGAAGCGGCTGGATGATTTGCTGTGATGCGATTCGAACGCGTGCGCCAGGTTATCCTCCACCAGGCGCATTTCCCGATGCGATAACGCGGATTATCGACGACGAACGCCGTGAACAATTCATGGCAGAAGGAGCACACTTCGAGTCCAATTATTTCCTTACATTGACTTACCTACCGCCGGTGGAGGTGGAAGAAAAGATCAAAGGGTTCCTGTTTGAAGGAAAACGACCTGCTGGTGAAAACCAGATTGCGACTCAAGTTCTCGATCGTTTTCGGTCTCGCATCGATGTTTTCGAGAACGTATTCGGCTCGTTGTTCCATGCCGCGCGCCTGAAGCGCGCACGTATAACGGACGATTTTGGCTTCGCTCAGGAATACGACGAGCTGCTGCGATATTTGCAGCGCTGCATTAGTGGAGACGATCATCCCCATCGCCCGTCCAGAGATACCCTGCTTCCTAAACGACCTGCTCGCGTCACGTGATTTCTACGGTGGCATTGAGCCGCGAATCGGTGCAAAGCACATAAAAGTAATCGCGTTGGATGGTTTCCCGCGTGCGAGTTCGCCGGGCATGCTGCGGGCCCTGGATTCTCTCGGAATCGAGTATCGCTGGAATACGAGAGCACTGCTGCTCGATTCGGAAGAGGCTCGTGGTCTGCTCGATAAGCACCGATCAAAGTGGAAGGGCAAAATTCGGGGTTGGAAGGACCAGATTTTCCGAACCCAAGGAGGTCCTGTTAACGCGCATGCAGTGACGATGGCGGCCGACGCGGAGGCGGCAATGGCATTGGCCGACGCCGGCGATGTTCAATTTGCACAATACTCAACAAACGTCATCTGCCTCGATGAAGACAAGGACCGGCTTTACGAAACAACCCGCCTTGTCATGAAAACCATTCAGCAACTAGGCTTTTCTTGCCGGGTAGAGACTGTCAACGCCGTTGAGGCTTGGCGCGGATCAATTCCTGGTGACGGCTACTCGAATGTGCGGCGGATCATTCTGCACACGCTCAATTTGGCAGACATGTTGCCGATTACGTCTGTTTGGGCCGGCATGCCAGAGAATCCATCTCCGCTGTTTCCAAAGCAAAGTCCGCCGCTGCTGCACGCAGCAACCAGCGGTGCCACTCCATTCCGACTTAATCTGCACGTTTCCGATCTGGGGCATACCGTTGTCCTCGGACCTCCTGGCGCTGGAAAGTCTACTCTCTTGAGCCTCTTGGCAGCACAGTGGTTTCGATACCCCAATGCCCAAGTGTTTGCCTTTGACAAGGGTTACTCGATATGGATGCTCGCCACTGCCGCGGGAGGCGAATTCTACGACTTGGCAGGCCCGAAGACAGATCTCGCCTTTTGTCCGTTGCAGGAAATTGACGATGATTCGGATCGTGCGTGGGCGGTGGGCTGGATTGAAGGTCTATGCAGGCTTAACGGTCTGGACGTTACACCGCGACATCGAAATGCAATCGCACACGCGGTCGAAAAGCTTCGTTTATCTCCGACCCGAACGCTCACGGAACTATCGGCGAACGTGCAGGATCTCGAAGTTCGTGAAGCGTTACAGCACTTCACGGTTATGGGACCGCTCGGGTCGCTACTGGATGCTGATGTCGACATGTTGGGCGACGGCCGCATGCTCGCGTTCGAAACGGAGCATCTTCTGCAACTGGACGACAAGGCCGTGGTGCCCGTATTGCTGTACCTGTTCCGCCGAATCGAAAACCGGCTTGACGGCTCCCCAACGCTTATTCTGCTCGATGAGGCATGGTCATATTTGCAGCATCCGCTTTTCAGCAGTCGGCTTCGGGATTGGCTGAAAACGATGCGTCGAAAGAACGCAGTGGTCGTAATGGCCACCCAACAAATTAGCGATATCGCGAACTCCGACATCGCGGACATTGTCCTGGAAAACTGCCCCACCAAGATTCTCCTTCCGAACGCTGAAGCAAAAAGCTCGGGCACAGAGCTTCACCCCGGTCCTCGTGAGTTCTATGCACGCGTCGGGCTCAACGAGCGGGAGTTGGACATAGTGCAAGTCAGTATTCCTAAGAAACACTACTACGTGATTTCTCCACAGGGGCGGCGGTTGATCGATCTCGGCCTTGGCCGGGTTGCTTTGTCGTGGGTTGGCGTAAACGGTAGCGAAGAGAGAAAGACCGTTGAGCGAGTCATCGAGGAGCACCCCAACACGTGGCGTGCAGAGTGGCTCCGTTTGAAGGGGCTTTCGGACTGGGCGGAATATCTAAGTCGGCTTGAGACGGAAAACGAGACAGAAGAGGACTTCCTATGCGTATGAATCGACCATCACTTTTGCTGGCATCGGCGGTTTTGGCATTTATGGCTCGCAACGCAGACGCGCAGTTTGGCGGCGTGTTTGTTTGCGCGAATTGCGCTACTGAACCCACCGAGGCAAGTATTCAAGTCATGCACAACTTGGAATATGCAAAGCAATTGCTCCAATATGCAATACAGGTTCAGCAACTCGCGGATGCCATTCGGAATACTGCGCACGGCGGTCCGGCGTCCTTGACGGGCATCGCCGCTGACCTCAGTCAACTCGCGAACGTCGTGCAAGGCGGGACTGCGCTTGCTTACTCGCTGGCCGGCCAGGATGTTGTGTTCAGGCAAACTTTCCCTGGATACCAACCAGTATTCGGGCCTGCCCCCGCAGCTGGCACATATCAGAGCCAGTACTCGAAATGGGCCCAGACCAGTCTGGCAACAACTCAGGGCATTCTGCGCGGAGTTGGGCTCCAAGGGAAGATGTTGGCAACCGAGCAAGGCGTCCTATCAATTTTGAGGACGCTCACCGCTTCCAATCTCCTGGACAGAAACGACGCACTCAATCTGACGGGCCAACTTGCGGCTGAACAGGTCGGGCAACTGCAGAAGCTGCGAGAGCTTCAGCTCGAAGACATGACGAGCAAGGCCGCGTACCAGGGTTACGTAATTCAACGGCAAGCTGCGAGCGAATCCGCAACGCAGCAGTTCTTCACGGGCGCAGCGGTCACCGGCGATGGTGCAACGTTTCGGCCCGGCCTGCACTAGGGAGGTTAAATTGATTTGTAGAGGTAATTCTTTTGAAGCGGACAAGCAAGCTAATCTGCTTCGTTCTTCCTTTCGCAGTATTAGCTCTCACTGGCTGCAAAGCCGAACACAGCGAGGTCCCAAGTCCGATCGTTCAAACCGCTCAAAATGCGGGTGCCGGAGACCTATCCGGCACATCGACCCAGGCTATGGAGCAGTGGTTAGGCAAGCACCGCGACGTTTCGGATCGAATCGAAGCAATGTGCAAACCCGTCCGTCAGAATGCAACCGCAGGTTGGGGCGATTCTACCGAAGGCCGGCTATGCACAGCCGCTCACGATCTCGCTTTTTTCCGGTCTGGGCCGGTCACAGGTGACGGGAAGACATTCCGGCCTGGCACGCATTAGCTTTCTTCAATAGTTCAGAAGGAATTGGCGCTTCTACGAGCGCACAGGGAAGATTTGTCTGTATGTGGAATTTGCTCCATCTCCGAAAGAAGCGCGCCCACGCGTCAGGGTGGTTTCCTCTCTCGTCATTTCCACTCCATTGGCTTCCTGCCGTCGCACTCCTGGCGTTGCTGGCGCAGACAGCACTCGCCCAAAACGGCTTTCAGACTACGGTCCCCACGGACATCCTGACGCAATTCCGAAATCAGCGCATCCTCTGGACAACGAACGTCTGGGTCTATGCCAACCGGCTATTCGGATTGCTGGCTCTCATAGAGTTCACCTGGAGCGCTGTCACGATGGTGCTCGACAAAACCGATCTCCAAAGTTGGACTTCGGCGTTGATCCGCAAAATTATGTGGATCGGTGCGTTCTATGCGCTTTTAATCAACGGCCGGAATTGGATTCCGGCGATCATCGACAGCTTTGAGCAAATCGGGTCCAATGCCGCAGGAATGGCGGCACCGCTTTCCCCGAGCAATGTTATGGCGCAAGGAATCCAGATCGCGGGAGCGCTCATGGATAGCGCCGGAGGTGCGGGTTTTTTTACGAACCCTGGAACTTCGTTTGCACTCGTTTTCTGCGCCATTCTCATTGTGCTGTCATACGTCATGATCACCATCAATTTCGTAGTCGTGATGGTAGAGAGCTACATCATCGTCTCTGTGGGGTTTGTATTTTTGGGCTTCGGCGGAAGCCGATGGACCGCGCCGTACGTTGAGCGATACATTGGGTTAGCCGTTTCCATCGGAATCAAAATCGTCCTCGTCTATTGCCTGATAAGCGCAGGTTTCAACTTGGGCGTTGGATGGGCGACCGAAGCCGGAACGGTCGGCACTTCAGCTCACCCGGCATTGACTGCCTTCGATGCCATGGGTGGTGCGGTCATCTTCATGATGCTGTGCTGGCAAATCCCGAAATTGTTTGGAGCGGTGCTGGGAGGAGCGCCTGCGTTGACAGGTGGCGATCTTGTTACGACCGGGACTGCTCTCGCCGCTGGCGCATTTGCCGTCGGCTCACTAGGAGCGGGAGCAATCGCGTCCGCTGCCGGTGCCTCCGCCGCGGGCGCTGTTTCGAGCACCACATCCGCAGCAAAAGTCGGCGCCGGAAGCACAGCAATGGCGAGAACGACCGCTGAAGTAAGCTCAGCAGCATCGGCAACCCGAGGCGGTCCGCTCCCGCCGCCGGGGTCAAACGGACAAAACGGAAATGGGTCAATACCAAAGCCGCCATCACCACCGAACCGAGGGCCCGGCGGGAACGGCGCCGCAGCCGACGTGAACACCGTGTCGTGGCGGCCTCCTGTTGAATCGACTAGTCCGTCAGCTGTGGGCAGCAATGGCAACTCCGCGGGACTTGACAACCTCGGCGGTGAGCGCCTCGCCGGCTCCGGGTTCGAAAATGAGCGGACTGCGAAGGGATTCGTTCAACAGTCGTTCAAGGTGAACCAGAACGCGGCTGAGCCGAGCGTTATGACTTCCACCGAACAGCCGCCGCCCGATGCAGGCCCGGCCTTCACAACCGAAGATGCTTCGTTGAACGCCGGGACGCCCGGCCCGGCGCAAGCCGTTTCAACGTCTGCCCAGAGAGCCAATCGCAAGCTTCAGAGTGCATCTAATCGGATTCGCCATATTGGCCGGCGTGTTGCATTAGATTCTGCGCCTCAGGTATCACCGCCTCGCATGCCCATCGAACATGATGAGTAACACGGTGGCGGTTGACTTTCTACAGTTTAAAAGCGCGTTCGAACTAACCGCTTGCGCGGGAACGAACTAAGCCAGAACGAAACGGAAGTCATGTTCTATTGATGCCTTTTTCGGGGCCGATTGGAAGACACGGCGTTGTCCGTTCTTGACATCGGTCTGACGTGATTCTGCAAGTTCGAACTTTCTACCCGAAGAATTTAGCGAATCTAGCAATCCAATCTGCAATTCTTCATCCGTAAGCCGAGTTCCGCCAATGCGAATTACAATTTGCGCCTTGTCCTGCAACAGCGGAGCAACGCCATTCCACGCTTCGCAAAGGAATCTCCAGTACGCATCGATTCCCCGGTGCCGATCATCTTTTCCCTGACCAGTTACCGGTTTCGTTGGTCCGCCAAGGAACCATAGTCGTAGCCACTGGTCTTCGTGATAGTCGGTGATATCCAGATAAGGCGGAGACGTTACGACCAGCTTAACTTTCCCTGTGTATGAGCGCAGCATTGTGCTCGCGCGCCTAACATCTCCCTCAACCACGCGGCCACGCAACCGAGGGGGGCCGGTCCAATAACGATACTGAGCACACATGGGAAGGATGACGAATGCATCTCGCTTGGGCGGAAGACAATTGTTCGCTCGCCACCACCTTACCGAATACGCGGGTTTTGTGCTGATTGTTCGAGGCATCCGATTGCTGAGGCATAGCTCCGTCCTATGACTTTCACCATGCAGACATCCCAGGGTTAACGCTGCAATAAAGCAATCGACCTTGCTCTTTCGCCAATCGAGCCTCTTTAAATAAAGCAATTGCTTCAGCGTTTCTTCGTGAAAGCACAATCGGAAGAATTCGTCGTTGAGTTCAGGGCCTCTTGCTTTAGATTTCTTGTATCCCGCTTGGAGCGAATCAAGCCGCTCGATTATTTGCTTTAACTCGGGCGGGTCAGCCTTCGCTTTGGATAAACAAACGGCCACGGGATTCGTATCACATCCTAACGCTCGTCTTCCGTTTAACAAGCTCTCAAAAACGGTTGTGCCGCGACCGGAGAAAGGATCAAGAACAATGTCATCACGTTTCGACCATGCCAGTACATTGCGTCGAACAAACGATTCAGGAAACATCGCAAAATAAGGGCAGATAGAATGAAACCGGTGACGTTCGTTCATACGGCTCGGAGCCTTTTCGTGTAATCGTTCACCCACTCTATTATTTCGTTAAGCTCTGCATAGCGTTCTATACCGGTTTCCCCTGCTTCTATCAAAGCAAGGCCAATGGCAACATGTCTGACGACCCGATCTCTGTAAAACAAGTTGCCGAAACGATAACCTGAGCTAGCCATGTAGTCCTTCAGAACGTGCTCATAATCTATGCCATCGTCTTTTACGTCCGGTTCAAGTTCAAAGGGCATGAACATGGCGTCATGTGGTTTTGAACTGGGCTTTTCGTTGAACCAGTAATCGTGAAAATGAATGCTGTCAGCGATAACGCTCTTGTCTTCCCAATCGTTGCCCGATGCCACTTGGGCCACCATATATAAGGTGCAGGGAAGATTATCCACCGATCTCTTCCAAGCGATTAAATCAATGCCGTTATCTTTAACCTTGCTGGGTGCTGCTGGCCTTGGCTTATCAACGGGCTTACCTTCTCCGAAGAGTTTATAGACCCGGTGCAATGCCGTCAGAAAAGGCTCCCCTTCGGGCCGCGGAAAGCCAAACGAGATCGAATGGCCCTCAACGAAGCCGCCAGCGGCAACAGTAGCGCAGACCTGAAACAAATCCCGTATTTTGTTTGTGACATTGGGCGCCAGATCCTTAGGAACGATTTCAGAACCATGAGCATGGGAAAGATAAAGACAAAACAGGTACACGTATCCGACCATGGTCACGGGCTCGCTGAAACACAACGCATGTCCGCGCGGATCAATCTTGAAAGGGTAATCTTCACCCATATTTTTCTGTCTGCGATTGATTTCACTCTGGGCCAGAAGTACAAGCTCTTCGTCACGGATATCTTCATCCGCGATATCTTCTTCCTGCCCGTTTTCGATGAGGGCAGATGCTGAGACGAGTGTGCTGAATGCAACCTTTCCGTCCGGTGAAGAAATCGCCTTCAACTCCAACCAATCGGCAATTTTCGTGCGATGCAGTGTTTGATCGGGAACCGCAAGCACGAACTTACTTTTTGCCTTTTGAGGCACCGGTCTTCTCCGAACGCTCAAGCATTGTTGAGTACAGTTGCTCAGACGTGTCACGCAGTTCATGACCGATTTCGAGAAGCGTTGTATCTTCCGGGTCAAAACCGATAATTTGCGACATCGCCAGCTCAACTTCTTGCCGGGCGTTCACGAGCGCAGCCTCAAACCGCGCTCCCTTTCTCTCTACGGAAGCATGGGCCTCACGCAGATCGTGACGCATCATCATGATGGTCCGCGCGCGGGGATTCTCCAGTACCTCTGCCAGTAGTTTCAGATC
The DNA here is from genome assembly GCA_963762495.1 of uncultured Acidobacteriaceae bacterium. GTDB lineage: Bacteria > Acidobacteriota > Terriglobia > Bryobacterales > Bryobacteraceae > Bog-105. Next base: position 74,290 of record CAVXKZ010000001.1, on the reverse strand, counting down.
GGGGTTTTGGGACGTTATCACCGGTTTGATTTGGTCGGGCTTAGAACCGTACAGCCAAAGCAATACCTGCTTCAGATTATCGAGATTTTCTCTTGGGATCGGATTGGGTTTGGGATCGACCGTGCGCCACTCATCTTCAAGACCAAGAAAGCTGCGATATCCGCTCCTCGTCAGCGCTGTGTACAGGTGCGAAAAGGCGAACTTGCGCCCCGGATACCGGTCTTGGATGTTGAAAAGCTTTGCGGTCTCCGCCTGATCGAGAACAAACATCCCGTTTACAAGTCTCACAACGGTCGCGTGGTTATCGCCCAGCCTTCGCGCAATCGTATCGATCGTTATCCCATTTTTCTTGCCGTTCTTATACCAATCGGCGGCAAAACGGGCCTTCGCGATTGCATCCCATTTGTGGGGTCCATTGATGTGTTTGAATCCTATGTACTCGCGCGCTTGGTCGGGACTGGAAACGCAATAGACACTAACCTTTTTGAGCGTTTGGAGGTTTTCTTGACTGATCGTGGGTACTTGGATTCCTGTACCTTTCGCCAAACCGGGCGATTGGAGAATTCGTATGGCGGCAAGGCGCCTATTACCTTCAAGAACAGTCCACCGAGCATTATCCTTAGGCTGGGCGATCATCGGTTCGATATCCATATATCCATTTGCGGCAATCGATTCAACGATCTCCCCTAGATCGGCCATTTCGGCCAGAGCGATAATGATTTGCGAATCGGTGGGGTTTTTAATTCCGTCTTCGACCAAACGCGGATTCGCCGGATCTAAATCCAGCAACTCGGTCGATACGAGGCCGATATGCTTCGGCGCAATGTTTACGACGGCCATGATCCCTCGGTATTAACAGGCTAGCAAAGCGACAGTCATCCGCAAGTGTATGACATTCGGACGGTTATGGTCACGAAGTATAAGCCAGCTACGGAACGGAAAATCATCGTCCATTCTGAAACCAGCGAATGTCGACTTCACCAAAGCCGGACAAAATATGCGCACAGCGGCCAGCCTGATTACATCCATACGCCTCCGCTGTCCGAATCCGTCCCACTCAAACCCTTCCTTTTAGAGCCTGTGCCAAAACAGCCTCAAAGGAGCAAAACCGGTTGATTGGGTTCCTATCTTCGATCCGAAAAGCAAATACGGCGGCATCAAGTCCTGCTACGGCACCTGGCGATTACAATCCATACCTCGCCGCACGACGCGAGTGGGATGAAAGCTACGGAGATCACATCGCCAGAGCTCGAAACTGGCGGACCGCTGCTTTCGTCTCCGCAGCCATAACGCTCGTCGCAACATCTGGAGTGGTCTGGTTATCGGTTCGCTCGCGAGTTGTCCCGTTTGTTGTGGTCACTGACAACCTCGGTAGACCCGTAGCGTCCGGCTTGGCGGACCAGGCAAGCACCGCAGACGAGCAGTTGAAAAGGTCAACTCTGATCGAGTGGGTTGAAAACCTGAGGCTTGTTACGACGGATGGCGTTGCGCAGCGCAGGTCAATCGATCGTGTCTACGCTCACATCGCAAGTGGTAGCCCCGCACAGACTTTCATCTCTGATTTCTATCGCGCCAACCAACCATTCACGAGAGCTCAAACGGAAACGGTGTCGGTTGACGTGCAATCGGTCCTTCAGGACAGTGAGGAAACGTTTGAAGTCGAATGGATCGAGACGGTTCGAGATCTCTACGGGACGGCAAAAGAAAAGGACCGCTGGAAAGGCGCGTTCACCATTGCCCTCAATCCGCCGAAAGACGAAAAGCAGGCCCGCATCAATCCGCTTGGCATTTATGTAACGCAGGCAAGTTGGTCAAGGGTTCTGTGACGGAGTTCTCTGAATGCTACGACACCTAACATTAACCGCAATCATCGTTTCAGCCATTTCGAACATCATGTCTGCCCAGGAGCAGCCTTCGGCAGGACCTACCACGAGCGCTCGTGTCGAAGAAAGCAAATCCGCCGAAGCAGAAGCTCACAAGGACCTGACCTCCAAACCTGACGTCCCGCTCACCCAACCGGCAATCGAAGCTGTTCGTGTGAGTGAACGCTGGCGCGGAGAGAACATTTCTCCCATTGCCGGTGCGGATGGTCGGGTGATCTACAACTTTGGTGCCGGGCTTCCGACAGTTGTGTGTGCGCCTCTGCGGGTCTGCATGATCGAACTGCAATCCGGCGAAAAGCTGGAAGGCGAACCGCAGATCGGCGACTCCGTTCGTTGGAATATCTCACCGGCGCTTTACGGCAACGGCGACCAAGCTACTCCGATCATCGTTCTCAAGCCGCAGATGGCAGGGCTCGATACAAACCTGCTCATCACAACGGACCGTCGTGCGTACTACTTGCGATTGATCTCAAAAGCCCAGGACTATATTGCTCGGGTCGCGTTTCAGTATCCGCCTGATCAGAATCGTCAAAAGTGGCAAGAGCAGGAGGCGCAGCTACGTCAACGAGAGCGCATTGCAAAGCGAGCCGTCGACGAGATGCCGGCGATGATTGCGGTCGAAAAGCTCAATTTCGATTACAAAGTAAGTGGTGCAAGTGAGCATCTTCGGCCGACGCGAGTATTCGATGACGGGGCAAAAACGTACATACAAATGCCGGAAGAGATGCAGAACCGTGAAGCTCCCGTCCTGCTGATTATTGGGAGCGACGGCAAGGGCGAGATGAGCAATTACCGCGTTCGGCAGCAGACGTACGTTGTGGATCGGGTATTTGATCGCGCAGAACTCGTACTGGGTTCCGGTAAGAAGGCACAAAAAGTGGAGATTGCACGTGTTGCACCCAGAGGATAAAGAGCGCGACTCGGCCAGACCCTCGTTTGAGTCACCCACGGGTCTAGATCTTCATCCCACACCGGAAAGCTCTCCTCGAATCAGCAAAAGGGTTGGCCTGATTATCGGTGTCCTCGCGGTTCTTGTCCTGATTGGATTCGCCTACGGCGGATATCGCAGGTCGGCTAAAGCCCAAGCCGCGGCTAGCGGCCACGGCCGGCCCAAAATGCTGGCGCCAGCTGCGGACGCGGATATCGTGAAAAGTATTCCTACCGGCAATGCGGCGATTACCCGCATGCCTGCAGTTCAGTCTTCGGAACTACAACCGCCAAATGATGGCGCACCGGTTTCTGGTTCGAACCCTTGCTTTGCAGCAGGCAAGCCGAACGCCGTATATCGGTTCAATCCTGAAACAGGCCAACCGTGTTCAGCGCCTCTGGAAAGGGTAGTTGTAAGAAGAGCACCAATCCAAGTTGCCAATACGACAACGACCGCTGCGGTGCACGAACCTTCACCTGAAGAACGGGAGCTAGCAGAGCAGGCGCAACAGGAGCATGCCGCGATGATAGCCCCGACTTCGATCCGCTCCTCCGAGCACGGAGACTACTCAGGCAACTCCGCGTCGGATTTCCTGCGAGCGCGGCGAACATCTCGTTGCCGACTTCCGCTTCAATGCCTGCCCTTACGAGGGCTGATAGCACCGGGAACACAATGCGCGGTATCGTCTCAGGAACCGACCTAGATGATTACAACGCTCAAAATGAGCAGACCCGCAAACAAGCCTTTCTAGACAGCGCCGGTGCACATCAGATGGATGATTATTTGCGCTCGACTCGTGAACCACCGATGTCCAGCTTCGAAATCAAGAGTGGATGGGAAATACCCGCCATTCTCGAACAAGGACTTAATTCGGATCTGCCGGGCGAGTTAAAAGCGCTCGTCGCGGTGAATGTATACGACACTGCAACCGGCCAATTTCTTCTAATCCCTCAGGGATCTCGGCTTGTTGGCAAATACGACTCACGCGTAAGCTACGGCCAGTCCGGCGTCCAGGTTGTCTGGAACCGAATCATTTTCCCAGACGCGTCATCGGTCGATCTCAACGGAATGGAGGGTCTCGATGCTCAGGGCAATGCCGGTTTGCACGACAAGGTAGATCGGCACTACAAGCGTCTGTTTGGTTCAGCGGCACTCAGCAGTTTATTCAGCGCTGCTTTCGATGTGTCGCAGCGACAGAACCAGAGCATTCTAAATTATCCGAGTCCGACGCAAACAGCCGAAGCATCGGTCAGCCGAAATATGAGCGAGACCGCCTCTGCGATTACTCGCCGCAATCTGAACGTGCAGCCGACGATCAAAGTTCCTGCCGGGTATCGATTCACGGTTCGAGTGGATCGCGACATTTTGTTCGACGCTCCGTACGAGCCGCTGCAACCCGATCCGCAGATCATTCCGCAAGGAAGTCGGCTGCAGCAACGATCAAGTCTGAATTCCAAACAGCAGTAAAGGGAGACAGTTGTGAATAGTTCCGAACTGGCCAAACGCGTGTTCTCGATCGTGGAAGCGAAGGTCGTAGACCGCCCCTCACCTGGTGAATTCGAAATGGCTTATCAAGCGCGCATAGCAATCGAGAAAATCCGCTTTGCAATAAAAGCCACCGAGCGGGCGCCGTCGCGAACAGCGGAAGGTGACGAGATCGGAATGCAGCTATTGGATGCGCTCGATCGCCTCGAATCGATCGATCGAAAATTTCAGCAGAGATCGAGAGCTAGTGCCTCAGATAACGGCAATCCGGTCTAATTATTGGTTGCGGAGAGTTAATCATGAATCAGCAAACGGCATTCGAACTTACTCCCTTTTCTGTCGGCCGTAGAGGACGGATTCGTGCTCGGGAGAGCGTCTTCGAGCAACACTTCATTGAGCAACTTCTGGCAGCTGTAAGGCCGGAGATCAAAGCACTCATCAAAGAAGTCATCGCAGACGAGCAGCATCAGCCGTTACCTCTCGTCGTGGATTATGAACGAGCTGGCCGAATGATCGGTACTACATACGAAGGTATTCGCAAGCTGGTTCGGAGAGGGAAGTTAACTGCGGTAAGCCGCAGCGGTCGCCATCGGGGCATTGCGATTGCCGAACTGCGCGATTACGTCGAACGGAGCGAATTGATACGAGAATCGGAAAATGCTGCTGCTTCGAAGTCTTGATCTTGCCCGGTCGGGTCCAAGTAATTAGGTGGAGATGAAAGAATCAGAGCAGTCGAGGAAGCGCAAAGGCGAGGGATCGTTATTTCAATCGAAGGGTTACTGGTTTTACACGTACGGGTACACGGTAGACGGTGAGCAACGGAAGAAAAAGAAATGTCTTGGTTCAGTTGCAAAGTTTAAAACCGAGACGGCCGCCTGGGCTGAAGCCAAACGTATCCGCGATCAGTTCATAACCGATGTAAAAACCGGGAGAGTAGCAGGTGCCGCTGTTGACAAGGTGACCTGTGGGGAACTGTTGACGCAATATGTCACTCACCTAAAGGCGCAGAAAAAGCCGGCCGCATACATCATCGAGAAATGCGTCGAGGCAAACATTCGCCCCTTCTTTGGAGCGATGAAAGTCGCAAAGCTGCAGACCAGCGACTTTGAGCGGTACCGTGCGAAACGTGCGCAAACGGTTTCGGATGCAACCGTAGACCATGATTTCACTTACCTCAAATCTGCACTGCTGCTCGAGTACAAGAAAACTCCGAGTCGCATCTTGAGAGTTCCTCACATCCCCAAGTCGGGCGAAGACAACGTGAGGCATGGGTTTCTGGAATTCGATGGGTACGAACAAGTCTTAGAAGCGCTGCCAGTTTCGCTGAAGGGTCTGTTTGTTATCGGATATCACGTGGGGAACCGTAAAGGTGCTCTGCTGCGATTGAAATGGCCGCAGGTGGATTTTGCGAACGGCGTCATCCGATTTATTCGGATGCAAAATCGCAAACCTGTTCCCATCGCCGCCCCAATCTACGGTGACATGGAGGATTGGCTACGCGGCCAAAAGGCTTTTCGAGACGCGCATTTCCCGGATTGTGAGTTCGTGTTTTTCTGGTATCCGGTTGATTGCGAAATCGCGCCAGCTTCAAAAAGAGGTCACGGTGGTCGTCGAGGTACGCCGGGCTCGCAAATCAAATCCTTCTACGATTCTTGGCGCTCGGCGGTCAGGGCGGCAGGATTTTCCAGCCTTCTCTTCCATGACCTTCGAAGATCGGCTGTTCGGAACATGGTCGAGAAGATCGGAATGTCAGAAAAGAGAGCCATGGAGATCAGCGGGCACAAAACACGCTCCTGTTTCGAGCGCTACCACATCGTGTCCTTATCCGACATTCAGGAAAGCGGACGCAAGATGGATACGTGGATCAAATCGCAGCGCCGCGCAAACAAGAAGAAAATCTCGCCGGTCGCCGTCGTGGATCATGATGATGAGAGCTCTGGCGAGACACCAAAGCAGCGACGTAGCGGCCCGGTACGGTCCAACAAGGTCCAGAGCGGCCCTGCGGAACGTAAGGTCCAAAATAAGGTCTAAGAGCCAACCGGCCCTCTGGTTTTCTGCCAGGCTCGGCACGTAACCCTTTCGTTTTGTGTGTGGTGCGGAGAGGGGGACTTGAACCCCCACGGAGTTACCCGCTAGCACCTCAAGCTAGTGCGTCTGCCAATTCCGCCATCTCCGCTAGTGAAAACTATTTGTGCGTTCCCGGGCGCTGAGGAGTTGTGGTTTTCGGGGCTGTTATAGGAGCCGACTGGCGATGCTCCAGAACACTCCCGGAACTCGGTGTCCGGTTATTTGCCATGATCACGAGCACCAGCGAGGTAACCATAAAAAGAGCCGCCGCGATGGTGGTCGCCTTGGATAAGACGGTCGCGGTTCCGCGCGGTCCGAACACCGTTTGTGAACCCATACCGCCGAAAGCTCCGGCCAGATCGGCCGCTTTTCCGCTCTGCAGTAGGACCACGATAATCAAAAAGAAACAGATGATGATGTGCAGGGTCGTGATCAGGTACAACATTGCCAGTTTCGAGTATAGCAACGGTTGCGCGGTGCGAAAGTGGAGCTATGGCCGATTCTGCCAAACGAACTCATCGTCTGTCGTTGGCGGAGATGCGCGAGGAGTATCGGGCCGGCGCATTCGATGAGCAAAATTGCCGAACAAACCCAATTGTGCAGTTTGAGGACTGGTTTAAACAGGCCCAAGCTGCTGATTCTAATGAGCCTAATGCCATGACCCTGGCGACCGCCACGGTAGACGGTCGACCCTCCGCACGGGTTGTTTTGCTGAAAGAAGTGAGCGATGCTGGGTTCGTTTTTTTCACCAATTACAGCAGCCGCAAGGCGCAAGAACTAAAAACGAACCCATTTTGCGCGCTGACGTTTTACTGGGGCGACCTGGAACGGCAGGTTCGAGTGGAGGGCCGGGCGGAGCTCATTTCGAGAGAGCGGTCGATCGCCTACTTTCGGAGCCGACCTAAAGGAAGTAAGCTGGGAGCGTGGGCATCGCATCAGAGTGAACTGTTGCCGAGCCGACGACCTCTGGAAGACCGGTTGGCAGATCTGGAACAGAAGTACGCACATATAGAGGATGTGCCGACTCCCGAGTTCTGGGGCGGATATTGCGTCGTGCCGGAAAGCCTTGAGTTTTGGCAGGGGCGCATGAATCGCCTCCATGATCGCATCCGTTACCGAAGAATAGGCGAAAGTAGTTGGTTAATCGAACGGCTATCTCCTTAGGTCAACGGAGAAGTTACCGCATACGTCTGTCTCTTGTGTTCCGGCTTCTTTGCCTTGTGGCGGTGAGTGTCTCTGCGCTCGTGGCGGACTCGACTGCGAACGAACTGATCCAAAAAGTGGAAGACCGCTATAACGGAGCGCGCACGCTTTCCGTGCTGTTCGAGGAGGATTACAGCATCCAGGGACATCCGAGGCCGCCTGAGTCGGGGACGATGGTTCTGAAAAAGCAGGGCAAAATGCGCTGGGACTACACGCGGCCAGCGGGCAAGCTCTTTCTTTCGGACGGCAAGGATGTATACCTATATACCGCAAGGGACAATAGAGTAGAAAAAGTACCGCTGAAAGACACTGAAGATATGCGGGCCCCGCTCGCGTTCCTCTTAGGCCACCTGGACATGAAAAAAGATTTTCGCGATTTTCAGGTTCAGTCCGCCGAGGGGGGGACTTGGCTTGATGCTTCTGCGAAAACGGATCGCGTTCCCTACGAAAAAGTCGCCATGCTGATTACGCCCGACGGGTCCATTCGAGAGTTGAAGGTTTACGGGCGCGATCAATCCTTGCTTTCTTTCCTGTTTCGAGATGAGAAGCTGAATCCGCAGGTTCAAGACAAGCTGTTCCACTTCACGATTCCACCTGGAGCGGATGTGGTGGACGCACTCGAATCCGGCTCCGGGGAGCGGTAACGAATGGCAGAGTTTCTTCTCCGGTACGCCGACGCTCGCGGCCAGATGCACGAGCAAGTAGCCGATGCGCCGTCCGAGCGCGACGCGCGGAACCGATTCGCCCAGCAGGGATTCCTGGTTTATTCCGTACGCTCCAAGAATCTGAGCGGACGCCTGGGGGCCCCCAGCCGCCGAGGGAAGACCGTCAATTTGGAGAAGTTCCTGATCTTTAATCAGCAATTTCTCACCTTGATTCGGGCCGGGTTACCGATTCTCCAGGCGCTTGATCTGCTGGCCGACCGGCTCACCGATGAGAGGCTGGGGCGGCACGTCAAGGCTGTCCGGGATGAAGTGCGGACAGGGACGGTCCTGTCCGACGCATTCGCGCGGCAGGGAGTCTTTCCCCCCATTTACATCACCTCGGTGCTGGCGGGCGAAAGGAGCGGTTCCCTGGCAGAAGTGCTGGAACGCTTTGTGACGTACCAAAAGCTTACGCTTGCCGTTCGCAAAAAGCTGCTGGTCTCGCTCCTCTATCCGAGCGTTCTGATCGTGATGGTGGTCTGTCTGATCGTGTTCCTGGTGACATACGTTGTCCCTAACTTCGCCGCACTTTACAGCAGCATGCAAGCGAAGCTGCCCGCGGCTACTGAAATCCTGATTGCGGTTGGCACAACGGCGCGCAGTTATGTGCTGATGGGGCTAGCTGCCCTGATCATAGGCGCGATTCTGGCGTACTTCTGGGCGAGGCGCGAGTCGTCACAAGAAACATTAGATCGCTGGAAAATGCGTACGCCGGTGCTGGGGGAGATCTGGACCAAGTATCAGGTAGCGCAGTTCTCGCGGGTAATGAGCACTCTGTTGGTAGGTGGCATACCGCTGGTTCAGGCGCTTGAAACCTCGGGGCGATCCTTGGGCACAATCCTGTTAAAGAAAGCGCTTGATAAAACAGCCGTCCTGGTGCGGGAAGGCAAATCTCTTTCCGCTTCCTTGAAGACGACTGGCATCGTACCGGGCCTGGCGATCGACATGATGGAAGTCGGGGAATCGACCGGCGCCTTACCCCAGATGCTCGGCAGTGTCGCCGAGTTTTACGAAGAGGATGTTTCGACGCGGATGACGGCGCTCCTCTCACTCATTGAGCCGGCGATCATGATCTGCATGGGGATCTTTGTCGCGTTTGTACTGGTGGCTCTCTATCTGCCCATCTTCTCGCTAGCGGACACGATCAGGTAAATGGCAACCGAAACGATCAAGCCGAAAGAAGCATCCGAAGAGACCGAGCAGGCGCGATTGCTGGCCCGGCGCTACCGCTGCGAGTTCATTGACCTCCACACCACGAAGATCGACCATGAACTGTTTCGGACAGTGCCGGTAGATCTGATGTTCCGTTATCATTTCGTGCCTTTGCAGGCGCAAAACGGAACGCTTGAGATCGCGATTTCAGATCCGAGGCAGATCGTTCTCATCGACGAGCTTTCGGTGCTGCTGTCGAAAAAGCTAAGAACGAAAGTTGCGACCTATTCGCAGATTTCGGACCTGCTGAAGAAGACAGAACAGTCGCAGCGAGTCCTGGAAGAAGTTACGGAAGGGTTCACGCTGGATGTCGTCGGCGATGACGAAGGCGCGGATGAGAACCTTTCGATTGACCGCCTCACTTCGGATGAAGGCAATATCGCGCCGGTTATCAAACTGGTGGATACGACGATTTTCAATGCGCTGGAGCGCCGCGCGAGCGACATTCACATCGAGACACGCGATCAGGAAGTGGCGATCAAGTACCGCATAGACGGCGTCCTGCAGTATGCGATGAGCCCGATCGCGAAGGAATGGTATTCGGCCGTAATCTCCCGAATTAAAGTGATGAGCGAACTCGATATCGCCGAGCGGCGTGTTCCGCAGGACGGGCGGTTCCGGGTGCGCTACAAAGGACGGCTGATCGATTTCCGCGTCTCCATCATGCCGACCATTTACGGCGAGGACGCGGTCCTACGCGTTCTGGACAAAGAGTCGATGAGCGAGAAGTTCGCGCATTTGAGTCTCGACGTAGTCGGGTTCGCTGAGCACGATCTGGCGAAGTTCCGGCGGTTCATCAAAGAGCCGTACGGCATGGTGTTAGTGACCGGGCCGACCGGTTCCGGGAAAACGACCACCTTGTATGCGGCCCTGAGCGAGATCAAGAACGATGAGGACAAGATCATCACGATCGAGGATCCAGTCGAGTATCAAATCAAAGGGATTACTCAGATTCCGGTGAACGAGAAGAAAGGGCTGACGTTCGCGCGCGGCCTGCGGTCGATTTTGCGTCACGATCCGGACAAGATTCTGGTTGGCGAGATTCGCGACCAGGAAACGGCGCAGATCGCCATCAACGCCGCGCTTACCGGGCACCTGGTTTTTACGACCGTACACGCGAACAATGTGCTCGACGTGCTGGGCCGGTTTCTGAATATGGGTGTGGAACCGTACAACTTCGTTTCGTCGTTGAACTGCATTCTGGCGCAGAGACTGGTCCGCATCATCTGCGTGCATTGCCGCGAACGTGTAACATACGACGACGACTATCTCCGCGAGAGCGGATTAGATCCGGCCGAATGGCGTTCTTTTCCGTTTCATGAGGGGCGCGGGTGCATGGAATGCAGCGGCACGGGTTTTCGCGGCCGGACGGCGATACACGAGTTGCTGAATCTGACCGAAAATATTCGGGAAAAGATACTGGAGCGAAGGCCGACTTCCGAGGTTAAGCGAGCGGCCAAGGCGGATGGAATGACATTCCTGCGGCACTCGGCGATCGATCGCGTGCGAGAGGGCATCACGACCCTGCGCGAGGCGAACAAGGTAACTTTCATTGAAGGGTAGGTATTGGGTTGTCGTTCATTGAAAAAGTGCAGCGTTGGATCTCCGACCCGCCGCCCGCCTATCTTTTCGAGATTACGGAAACGTCGCTGGCCTCGGTATCTCCTCGCAATCCGGCAGGCCAGACGCGGGAATTGCTGACGGAGCGGGGCCTGTCAGTTTCGCCGAGCGCGCCGAATCTGCTAAAGCCGCATCTCTACCGCGAGGCATTGCAGCGAGTCGTTCCGGAGAATGGAGCAAGACGGCGGCCGACGGCGCTGATTGTGCCGGATTACGCGGTACGGATGGCGCTGCTGGATTTTGAGCAGTTTCCGTCCGGGCCAGCGGAACGTGCTGCTCTGCTCCGCTTCCGATTACGAAAAAGCGTCCCGTTCCACATTGAGGAAGCGCAGCTTTCCTACTCGATTCAGGAGCAAAGCGCCAAGCGAGTGGAAGTGCTTGCAGTAGCAATTGCGCGTCCGATTCTGGAGGAGTATGAAGGGCTTTTGACCGAAGCGGGTTTCCGGCTGGGCTTAGTCGTCCCATCGTGTCTGGCCGCTCTTCAATTGTGCGCGGAAGGACAGGCGGGGCTTACGCTATTGATGAAAGCGGCCGGCGCAACCATCTCGGTGGTACTGACGGAACGCGGGCGAGTGCGTCTGATCCGCTGCCTGGATTTGACCGGCGACGAACTAGAAGAGGAGCGCTCCGAGGGCGATATAGTTCTGCCGTTGCTGCAGCAGACCATCGCGTATTCGGAAGACCAACTGGGCGAGGCAGTTGCGCGCGTTCTCCTGTGCGGCTTCGGTCCAGAGACGGAAAGCGTTGTGAAGGTAATCACGCAAGAATTGGGGATCACTTCGGCAGCGGTGCGATCGAGATTCGGTACCGCGGCGCATGACAATGCCGGACTCCTGGGCCTGCTGGAGCGCTACGCGGCATGATTGTTTCGCCACTTGACATCAACCTGGCATCGCAGCCGTTCAAGCGGGAGCGCGCGGCAAATGCCGGCTTGGCTGCGATCTCCCTGGGATTGTTCTGTTCGCTGCTGATCCTGACCGGATTAGTTCTTCACGCGCGATCGCAGGCGGCGGGTTTGCGGCACATCATGAACTCCGAAAACGCGCAGCTTCGCTCACTGCAGGCCCGACAAAATCAGTTTTCAGCGATCCTGGCGAGGCCCGAGAATGCGGACGTGTTCGCCACGAATGTTTTCCTCAATGAACTGATTGCCAAGAGAAGCGTCAGTTGGACACGGGTGTTCAGCGATCTGCAGACTGTCATGCCCGGCAGCATGCGCCTGCTTGCTATCCGTTTACCGCAGGTGGCGACCGAAGATGCAAGCGGCACCAATCGGGTACAGCTCGATATGGTCCTGGGGAGCGAAAGGCCGGACGCCGTCATCGAACTGCTGAAGCGCTTACAAGAATCAGCTCTGTTCGGACCGGCATCGGTGGTGAGCGAGACGCCTCCGAATCAGAACGATCCACTTTTCAAATACAAGGTGACGGTGGCGTATGCCCAAAAGCTTTAATTCACTAAGGGGCGGCGGCATCGGCCAACGGGGCGCACGTTTTTGGCTCCAGTTAATCGGCATCACGCTGGCAGTGCTGAACGGAGCCGCTCTTTTCCTGTACTTCGCTCCGCCGGGTGGCTCGCGGGCTGAACTGGCGGAAGAAAACCAGCAGATCCATAACGAGATTAGGGCCGCGCAAAGGCAGTCCGGACGGCTGAAGAGCGTAGCGGAAAAGGTGGAAGTAGGAAGCGGTGAATCCTCTGGTTTCGAAAGCAAATATTTTCTGCCGAGGCGGATCGCCTACAAGACGGTAATTTCAGAGATCCAGCGCATGGCCCAGGAATCCGGCGTGCAGGCGCGCGAGACGGTTTACGCGGAGGAGCCCATTGAAGGGACATCCGATCTGTCACTGCTGAACGTAACCGCCAATTACGAAGGTTCGTATGAGAGTCTGCTACGCTTCCTTAATTCCGCCGATCACTCTCCTATGCTGCTGATGCTGGATGCGCTGGCAGCAACGCCGCAGCAAAAGGGCGGCCAGATCAATACGTCGATTCGCTTCCAGGCGGTCATTCGGGATGACGGCAGCGTGGTATCGGGAGTACAGCAGTGAGCACAGCCGCACAGACAAGGATCTTCGGCATTCGGGTGGGCGTCGATCCCAAGATCCTGGTGGGGTGCCTGATCGCAGTTGCGGTTCTGCTGTTCTGGTACAACTCACGATCGGATAATGCGGGAAGCGCGCCGGCCGCTACTGCGCGAAACCAGAGCGCGGCCGCTACTCCTTCGGCGGCGAGGCGAACGCCTACGCGCCGATCTGTTGCGGTGAACGATCGCAGTGTCCTGCGGGTGCGGCCTGTCGACGCGACTCAAGGCGATCTGGATCCAACGCTTCGGCTGGATCTGCTGAGCCGTGTTCAGTCGGTACCTCCCGCTCCCGCCACTCGAAATATTTTCGAAGCAGGCCCCGCGCCGGCGGTGAGTAATAGCGGTCCGGGCGCCATCCGAGGGCCGATTATTCCGATCAAGCCGATACCGACCGTACAGCCGGTGATGCCGGCTGCTATGGTTCCGCAGGTGAACATCCCGCTGAAATACTACGGCTTCGCGAAGCCGGTTAACAAGCGCGTGAGCAACCTGGGCTTCTTTCTCGACGGCGACAACGTGGTGATGGCGAGTGAAGGCGAGTTGATCGATAAGCGCTATCTGGTGGTGCAACTCACGCCGGGCAGCGCCCGCTTGGAAGACACTCAAATGAAGCAGGGCCAGACACTGCCGGTAGTAGCAGAGGCGATGGCGCAATGAACCGCGACCTTGAAAAGGGATCGGCGCTGCTGATCGTATTTGTGTTTGCGGCGATAATCGCCATCATGCTCTACAAGGAATTGCCGGTCGCGGTGTTCGAAGCGAGGCGGCAAAAAGAGCAACTGCTGGTCGATCGCGGCAACGAGTACGTTCATGCGATTCGTCTCTATGTTCGCAAGATCGGCAAATATCCTCCTTCCATCGACGCATTGGAAGATACCAATCGCATGCGGTTTCTGCGCCACAAATTTAAAGATCCATTTACGGGAAAGGACGATTGGCGGCTCTTGCACGCGGGGCCAGGCGGGATGCTGCTCGATTCAAAAGTCAGCCCTCCGAATCTACTTTCGCCGAACGGCAACAATCAATCTTCTGGATCAACCTCAGCATCAACCGCTTCGTCATTCGGCAGCAGCGCTTTCTCGTCCTCATCATCGAACGGCGCTAACGGGACGTTCGGATCGAGCCTCGGATCAAGCTTGTCGTCTTCCAATTCCTTCTCGTCCTCTAGTTCAAAGGATGCGCCGGACATGGTGGTGCCGCCGCTTCCGCAGCGCGGCCCCGCGATAGTGGCTAACGGAGCGGGAAGCGGGCAGGCCGGGAATGGCGCCGAAGGCGACCTGAGTTCGGGAGTGGCTCCGACTCCGGACGAAGTATCCCAGCAAGCAGAGCAAGGCTTGAGCGTCACTCTGAATACGGCCGGCGAGCCGGGTGGATTGAACGCGAATGGGCAGCCGCAGGCGAGCGGAACATCGCCGGCCGGCACTGGAGCGGGCAATCAGGCTGTTGCGGGAAGCGGTGACCAGACTGGGGCGACGAATGCCGGCACGAACGGATCGACTCGCAACGGCGTTGGGCTGAACGGTTCGACTAGCAACGGGCCGGGGACTGGAATTGGCACCGGCACCGGAACTGGAATTGGCGCCGGAATAGTGATGGGCGGGGTGGCCGGTGTGGCCAGCAAGGCGCAAGGCCCCAGTATCAAAGTGATAAACGACCAGACCGACTATTCGCTTTGGGAGTTCTACTACAATCCGCAGAACGACACTTTGGGCGGGGCACCTGGGGCTATGGGGGGAAATGCTCTGCAACCCGGCGCGACGCCGCAGAACGGAAGCACGTCAACGTTCGGGCAACCAGCGGGAAACAGCTTCGGTTTTGGGTCGAGCAGCACGAACGCTCCAGCGGCATCTGTTACGGGCGCGGCCCAAGTGCGGCTTCGCAGAGCGCAGCGCCACCGCAGAATGTCCCGACAGGGCCTCCGGAATAGGGGTACGGCGGGAAGGCAAGGAGTCAGATCAGAATAAGCCCGCGAGGTACGGTGACAGGGAAGCATAGTAACCGGGAGGTGGCGTCGCAAATGCAATGTGCGTCGGACGGTTCCATCCTGTTCCGCGTTACGAGATGCTCGTGAGGTACGTGCTTGCCCTCTCCACAGATGTGAGCCTTACGGAGCGTGCCAATCGAGCGCGTAGATCTCCTGTGTTCCGATGTCGCGTAGCACAAGGGGCGAATCGTCTGGAGTAAGGCCGAACCAGAAGCTTCCATTAACTCCGGTTCGCTTCACATTTTGCAGGCTAACGACCTCCTCTATCTTATGGTCGTCTACACCGACGCGCATTACGGCATGTTGAGTCCCGTGCTGTTCGAAATAGACATACCGACCGTCTCGCGACCAATTCAGCCAGTTCAGTTCGCGCCTCGCCAGTTCCGTCCAGGTTTGAGTTTTGAAATCGAAGAGCATGAGGGTCTGATGATCCGAGCTGCGGGCAACGATGTATCGGCCGTTCGGCGACCATTCGGCTAGGACGAGTCCCTCCGACCGGGGCACGCGCTCTACTCTGTGGGTCACCAGATTCAACACAACGATTCCGTGAGCAGCGTCCGGCCCTGGGACATAACTGAAGAGGATAGACTTCCCGTCCGGAGACCAACTGGCGCGATTTTGGCCGAGTTGCTCCTCAAACAGCAGCTCAGGCGTTCCGCCGTCCGCAGACACCAGGTAGATCCTCCAAAACTTGCCTGCCGTCATGGCCTGGAAGGCAATTCGTTTGCCGTCCGGTGACCAGCTCGGTACCAAGGCCTGCATTGGAGACGCGGTGAGTTGAAGGCGATCGCTGCCATCTATTCTGCTCCGCCATAAAGCATTCTCGGGAGAAGCAACATACGTGATCCACTGCCCGTCCCGCGAAAAATCGACAAACTCCGCCGAAATTCCGGAAAGGTAGGATACCCATTGCCTAGACTTGGAATCGTACCGGGTAAGCTCGCCTCGCAGTTGCTGACCGACTACGTAAAGCTTTTTGCCGTCGCGGCTCAGCACCGGCTGCAAGGAGTTCAATTGTCCGGCGGTTAGTTGTACTGGTTCGCGATCCAGTTTCCGGAATGACTCCAGCAGGCTGCTGCGTTCTCGAATCGCCCAAATCTCAGTTTTGCCGTTGCGGGTAGCCTGAAAAACAAAGTACTTCCCATCGGGGGTCCAGTTGCCGCAGCACGCCGGCGAGGACTGGTTCCAATCAGGTAAGAAAGGATGAAGCCGTGCTCCATCTGCTGAAACGTCCCAAATTGCAAGCGCGCCGATGCGGGAAAGGGGATTGCCGAGCGTCAATCGCAGGCGGCTTCCATCAGGCGACCAACGCAGCCACCATGCCGTTCCAGGGAGGGTGACGAGCTTCCTGGCCTCGCTTCCATCACGCTTGGAGCGATACAAATCCCGATCCCTGACATAGGCAATCTCTCGCCCGTCGGGAGACCAGGCGGCACAGGTAGCCAAAATATTCCCAATTCGGCGAGGCGCCCCGGCCGGCACCGGCAAGACCCATAAAGGCCACCCAAGCTCATGCTCAAATCCCATGTAATTTGACACTAATAGTTCGGACCGGTTTGGCGACAAGTCCTGGACCTCTGGCTCACCGACGGGCGCTTCCGGTAGCAAAGCTGTCTCTCCACCCGCTGTGGAAATTTGGGCAATCACGTGCGCCATGCCTGAGCCTTCCGCAAAATAAAGTCGTGACCCGTCGGTTACCATAGCGCCCTGAAACGGCCCCTTTCCCCGGCCATCGTTACTGATCTGAACGAAACCCGATACGCGCGGTGGCGGCAACGGACGCATGAGGAGATAGCTCGCGATCGCGATCAAGACCAACGCCGCACCCGGCAACACGAAACGCCGTGTTCGCCTTCGACGAAGCAGCGAGTCCTGTTTCCGCTTCAGGCGTTCGAGATCAGAGCGTATCTCTGAAGCATGCTGATAGCGAAGATCGCGGTCCTTCTGCAAACATCTGGAGACGACGCGCTCCAGCTTCTCGGGCGCTTTGGCGTTCAGATTTCGGAGGGACACCGGAGTCTTATGTAAAATCGCATCCAATATCGCGGCTCCAGTTTCGCCCGTGAAGGGAGGAACTCCTGTCGCCATTTCATAGAGCACCGCGCCAAAAGAGAACAAATCGCTGCGCGCATCGAGCGGCTTGCCTAGCCCCTGCTCCGGAGACATGTAATCCGCGGTTCCCAGCGCCACGCCCGCGTCGGTGAGTTGGTCGCGGACTCTGGTGATCCCATCGGGCGCGATCGGTTGCGCCTCCGCAAGCTCGAGGCCCGAAATCTTCGCCAGTCCGAAATCGAGCACCTTTGCATTTCCACGTTTCGTAATAAAGATGTTCGCCGGCTTAATATCGCGGTGTACGATTCCTTTCGTATGCGCCGCATCGAGGCCGTCGGATATCTCAATTGCGAGACCCACAAGCGTTTCCGTCTCCAACGCTCGGCCGCCGATGAAGTGCTTCAGCGTCGCGCCATCCAGATACTCCATGACGATAAAAGCTCGGCCGTCCTGCTCGCCGATATCGTGAACAGTGCAGATGTTCGGGTGGTTGAGCGACGAAACAGCGCGCGCTTCGCGTTCGAAACGAGCGAGCGCCTGAGGATGGCGAGCAACTTCATCCGGGAGAAACTTCAACGCAACCACTCGCTGGAGCCGGATGTCCTCAGCCTTGTAAACGATACCCATGCCGCCGCCGCCGAGTTTTTCGACGATCCGGTAGTGCGAGATGGTTTTCCCGATAAGGGAATCGACGCTCTCTCTTGTCTGTTGGTCCTGGCTTAAAGCAAACGCGCGAGCAGCTACTTCGAAAGCCGGATTTTCAAGGAAGCTTCCCGCCTCCTGGTGTGAAGCGAGGAGCGAGCGGACCTCCTGTTCCAGAACCTCGTCGCCATGACACGCCTGGTGCACAAACACGGCGCGCTCACCCGGCGAGTGCTGCAATGCGGATTGCAGCAGTTCATCGACTTGTTTCCATCGCTCACGCTCCACCGGTGACCCCGCCTGTCATTTCGCGATAAAGCCACGCTTTCGCCGTGCTCCAGTCGCGCATTACGGTCACGGAAGAGACTTTGAGCACTTCCGCGGTTTCCGCAACGCTAAGCCCGCCAAAGAAGCGCAGTTCCACCACCCGCGCCTTGCGCAGGTCGATCTGAGCCAGCGCGCCCATCGCATCATCCAGCGCGATCAGATCCGCAGCCCGCTCGCTGCCCACGGTAGCTACTTCATCGAGCGAAACGTGCTGTACGCCACCTCCGCGCTTCAGATTGTGCCGTCGCGCATGCTCCACCAGAATGCGCCGCATCAACTGCGCCGACACGGCAAAGAAATGCGCGCGGTCCTGCCACTGCATGCTGCTGTAGTCCACTAGCCGCATGTAGGCTTCATTCACCAAAGCTGTGGTCTGTAAGCTGTGACCGGCGCGTTCGCCGCGCAGGTGACGCCGCGCAAGACGCCGCAGTTCTTCATAAACGATAGGCGTCAGCCTGTCGAGCGCGGATCGGTCGCCATCACTCCAGGCTCGGAGAATCTGGCTCACTTCCACGGATGAGCTTTTCGTTCCGTGCTGTTCGGCTTCCCTCTCCATGTGCAGGTTGGCGTACAGTATAGCGCCGCAAAAAGAAAGATCCGTTTCGATGATAGTTTCGCCGCGCCGTTTGCGCCTCTTCAGATGAGGGCGGCTGAGTTTGCTTATAACGCCCCTACAGGAGACAAGATGAATCACAACATGGCCCTTTTCAGCCCGACGTTCCGCCGAAGCCGGGCGACAGGAAACGATCCCAGCCCATCGAGGGGCTCACACATGCTTACTCAACGAAAATTTTTCATGTTGCTGTCGCTTGCATTGTTCACCGCTTCAGCCAGCGCCGGCCCTCTTGTCTACGCAGTCAGTAATAACTACAACAACTTTACGGGCCAATTCGGCACGGTGGACCTCACCACGGGCACGTTTAACCGAATCGGTCCCGTTACCTCGGATCCGCTAACCGGCTTGGTGCCGGGGCCGAACGGAAATCTACTAAGCATTTCGGCATCCGGGAATCTGGACTCGATCAATCCCGCGGTCGGAGCGGTCTCTGCCATCGGGGCGATCCCTGTCGTCGGGCAAACAGGCAATGCGCCCTACTCCATTGCGGAACTCAATGGAACGGTCTATGCAACCGATCTGTACAGCAACCTTTATACCCTGAATACGACCACCGGCGCCGCGACGCTCATAGGCTACACCGGTATCCCGATCTGCCCGTCCGTTACCAACCCTAACGACGTGAGTGACGAAACGCTGTTTACGGCTAACGGAAAGCTGTATGCCACTTTTGACGGGATAAATTTGAATACCCTCGCTTTGGTGGATTCCCCCGAGCTCTATCAGATCAATCCCGCGACTGGGGTGGCGACTCTGGTGGGCCCGACAGCGTTAGGGCTCGACGCGGCAATACAGGTAAACGGCACTGTCTATGGTCTCGCCGCTGGTTACGCGGGACCGAATACGGTGCTCTCAATGAACCTGGCGAATGGCAACACCACTTTCCTGAACGATTACGTATCGTCGCCTACTGCGGGCGGCCTGAATGCGTTCGACATCACGGGAGCAGCCGCAGTCCCTGAGCCAGCTTCGCTCGCACTGGTTGGCATCGGAATAGCTGCTGCTCTTGTTTCAAGACGGCGAAAGCGCCTTTCCTAATTTCGACCAACTGGACCGGGGGATGTAGATAGCAACGACCTTGCGGCGCCGCAGGTTAGAAACCTGTCGCCATGCCTGCGGTCCAGGGTGCTTAAGAGTCTTGGGAAACAAGAACGGCTGGCAGACAAGGATGCAAGGCTCAGACTTGACTGCGGACCCAACCTCCGGGTTTCCGCGTGATATAGCCCAAAACCGCGAGTCACTGCCAGTTGCATTCTGACCCGGTATAATCTCTGCCAGCTCTGCTACAGTGCTAGAGATGCAACGCAAACGCCGCGTCTACGTGGGACATGAGACGCTGCGGGCGGCCGAGCTGGAAGGCGTCCCGCTAGCATCGTTCATCCCGCGGGCCGTCGCGTTCGCGATCGATATGCTCCTCGCTACTTGCAGCTTCGTGGCCCTGTACCTGGCTGCCATCGTTGTTGGCATCAAACTCGGCTGGATTAGCGGGAATATCGACTTTTCGTTCGATCCTTTCCATATTGGAAGCTCTCATGAGGACTCATGGAAGAGCATTCTCTTCTACGTCGTATTTATTGCGTTGTGCAACTACATCGGAAACGGAGCGACGCCCGGCAAGCGGCTGATGAAGATCCGAGCCGTGTCGCTGGTCCACGACCGTTTGTCTCTTTGGCACTCCACCGAACGTGCGCTCGGCTATGGCGCTTCGGCACTGGAAGCCTTTTTCGGCTTCTTTCAATACTTCATACATCCGAACCGGCGCACGGTGCACGACCGCATAGCCGAAACCATCGTTGTTTCGGAACGGAAATCCCGACGTAAAGCCGCAGATATCGCAACTTTGGCCGCTTCTGATCGTGATCATAGAAATGGCTGTTTAGTTGAAACCGTAGCTCCCTGCACACATGCTCCGGCGGAAACCAACATCAGCACTGAAGGGTTTGAACAGCCATCTTCTGTCACGCAGGATGAGCCGGCCTCTTCGGGCACTTAAGTCCTGAATAAAACTCCATTCCTCGGCCCAATAAATCGTGTGGAGTCGTTCGAGCTGATCTATCCGGCAAGGACGAATCCGCGCACGTGGCCGCAGCCTATCGGCACTCGAAGCACATAACCTGGCGCTTGCTCCGCTCGCCGACGAGTTGAACCGCCTTCACCGCTTTAAAGCCGGCCTTGTTGAAGGCGCGTAAAGATCTAAGGTTGCTTTCCTCAGGATCGGTAATGACAGCGCGAACGGCGGGATTAGTGATGACGAACTGCCTTAGGAACTCGCGGATTGTAACCGGGCCCAATCCCAAGCCTGTCATGCTGGATTCCCCAATTGCGAGATCAATCCCAGCCGACGAGGGGTCCGCTCCTAATTGTTGGGCATGCGTCGGAAAATCAGCCCACAGGTACCACTGAATCCAACCAATCGGTGTGTCTTCATGCTCTACCAGAAACACCTGCGTTGGCTCGGTGCCATCAACACGGGGTCCGTATTTTGCCTCAATACTCGCCAGATCAGTGCGCTCATTCCACCAGACAGCGATATGTGGGGAGACAAACCATTGTTGAAGCAGTAGAAAATCGGATCGTTGAAGCGGACGGAATGAAATGGAAGCAGGCATCGAGGTGAGGTTACCGACTGATCATAGCTGCTAAAACTGCACGTAGCTGGAGATAGATCGGCGGCCCTATTTGATAGATCCCGCTATTTCGTACGTCAGGTCCACGTCGGCATGCACTTCAATGTCGCCGGGCGAGATGGGGCTCATATTGGTGGCCCGAAGCTTTTCCAGATCGACCTGGCGCGCCGGAGAGATGATGACTGGCTGGCCTTCCTCGACGAGCAATAGCCGTCCGAGTTTCAGTTTCAGAGCGGCAGCCAAGGCGTCCGCGCCCGCCTGTGCCTGGCTCGCGGCGTCTGCCAAGGCTCGGGCCCTTGCAGGCTTTTCGTCGCGCAGCGTGAAATCAAGCCGATTGATGTTGCTGGCGCCAGCCTTGGTCGCGACGTCAATCGCTCTGCGCAGAATCGAGATATCATCCAAAACAACCCGAACCGTGTTGTCCGCCGAATAACCAAGAATCTCCGGCGTCCCTCCGTTCTTTGGAAAACGATAATTCGGGTTAAGGGAAAAATTGACTGTCTCGATCGGAGCCGAGGGAAGCAGTTCCCGAAGCCGTTGAATGACCACATTTGCCTGATTCGCATTCTGGTCGCTTGCCGCTTTGGCCGTTGCTGCTTGAGTGATGACACCGACATCTAATTCGGCTTGATCGGGGTGTACCGAAACGGTGGATTGGCCATGTACACGCATGGAAGGAAGCGCGGTTATGGACCGGGTGTCCTGCGCTTGCACGCCGGCAAGACAGGCGAGCAAAATCAGAATTGGCCGCATGCTTGATCCATTCCTTCCCAGATACACGATAGCGCGGGATTATCAATGACAGCCCTGTCGCGCCGCCATTTTCTCTCGCTCGCAGCAGCGCTGCCGGGTATTTCGCGTCCGGGATTTGTGCTTTCGCGTACCGATCAGGCGTTGCTAGAGGATTTGTCCCGGCGCGCGTTTGCCTTTTTCTGGGAGCAAAGCGATCCGAACACCGGCTTAGTATTAGATCGCGTCGGGACGGCCGGTACGCAGAACGTGAGCCGGAGCGTGGACGTCGCAAGCGTAGCTTTGACCGGCTTTTTTCTTACGGCCATGTGCATCGGTTGCGCACGGCGCTGGAGAGATCCCGACGAAATCCGCGAGCGGATTCGAGCGTCGCTTCGCCATTTCGCCTATAAACAAGATCACGTCCGCGGCTTCTACTTCCATTTCGTAAATCGCAAAAATGGTGAGCGCGTGTGGAAGAGCGAGCTTTCCACCATCGATACCGCTCTTTTTCTGGCTGGGGTGATAACAGCGCAGCAGTATTTCAACGGCGACTCGGAGATCTTCAGCCTGGCTTCGTATCTGTACGAACGCGTCGATTTCCCATGGATGCTGGACCACCGAACCGGATGGCTCCGAATAAGCTGGACTCCCGAGACGGGTTTTCAGCGCGGCGAATGGAACAATTACAGCGAGAATGCCATCCTTCACATCTTGGCGATCGGCTCGCCGACCCATCCCATTCCTGTACAGTGCTGGTATTCGTTCGATCGCGAACCGATCGAGTGTGGCGGCTATAAATATGTCGGCCCCGGTCCTCTCTTCACGCACCAGTACTCCCAAGCATGGCTGGCTTTGGAGGGTCTTCGCGACGGGCCGCCATTCCAGATTGACTATTTTCAAAACTCCGTCATCGCCACTTACGCGCACCGTCGTTACTGCTTGAACTTGCGCGGTATGTATCCGAGCTATTCAGAGGATTTATGGGGCATCACGGCCTCTGATAGCGAAGTCGGTTACGTGATCTGGGGCAGCCCAACTTCCAGGCGCTATGTGGACGGCAGCGTGGTGCCCTGCGCCGCCGGCGGTTCGCTCATGTTTGCTCCTGAAATCTGCTTACCGGTGCTTCGCAACCTACATGAGCAGTTCGGGCAATACGCGTACGGCCGTTATGGATTTGCAGACGCGTTCAATCCGCTTTCGTTTTGGATCAACCCGGACGTCGTCGGTCTGGATGTGGGTATCACACTGCTCAGTGCCGAGAACCTACGAACGGGCGATGTCTGGGCTTGGTTTAGACGCTCACCCGATGTCCAGCGCGCAATGCAGCAAATCTTTCAGCCTTATCGAGTCTGAGCCCGCGAGGCCGCTCAATCGTCGCGATGAACTGTTTGCATCGAGAACGCCGGTAAGCAAACCGCAATGTATTCAGCGCCGTCGTTGTCAGGCGTACTGTAGCGGACCCACTCGCCGCGATGGGCAATCACCGCCTGTCCAGCCTTCACGTCCAGCGCTCCACCGCGGTGCTCTACCCGAAGCGCTCCTTTCAGCACCACCGTAAATTCGTCGAATTCAGGAGCCTGTCCAGGCTCTTGCCAGCCTCCCGGACTCCGCATATGCGCGACGCTAACAGCCGAAGTGCCTGAATTCACCCGACCTATGTATTCGTCGATCAGCTTGGGTTTGTTGCCAGCCGCCGTGACCCGGCTCGGCTGAGCAATGAGAATTGGAGCGCTCATGATCACCTTCAGCATAATTAGTGGTAAAGACCACGCCCTGGCTCGAGATGAGATGATGGGGCAAACACGAATGTCGAGAAGCAAGACCGTGGTGAAAACACCTAAAACGAGCAGAGACTCGAAACAGAACCGGAACGGCATCGCCGAGTGGGCCATCACGATCCTCCTGCTCCTGTTTGGGACCACTACATTGTGCGAAGCGTTCGTGATACCCACAGGCTCGATGCAAGATACCCTTTTAATCGGTGATCACCTGCTGGTCGACAAACTGACCTATGCTCCCGCCGGGCCGATCGGCAGGCGTCTGCTGCCCTATCAGGACCCGAGACATGGCGACATTATTGTCTTCCGTTATCCGCCGGATATCAATGTAACGCTTGTCAAACGCCTGATCGGGATTCCGGGAGACCGCATCAGGATCACGAACGGGATCGTGTATCGGAACGGCGTCAGGCTGAATGAGCCGTACGTGTATCACAAATATGTGTACCTCGCTTCGGCCGATAACTTTCCGTGGCAATGCTGCCGTCCGGTTAAGGAAGAGCTTGCACAAGAGGCGCAAAGAAATATGCTCGAGCAGAATGTCGTCTCTGGCGAAGTTGTGGTCCCCGCGAACGAATATTTTGCAATGGGCGACAATAGGGACAACTCGTCCGACAGTCGCTATTGGGGATTTGTTCCGCGCGACAATTTCATTGGTAAGCCCGTCCTTATCTATTGGTCATACCGGGCATCCACGGAAGATTTGACCGGGGAATCCGTGGGCTCGATGGTCACCCATTTGATCGATCTGGGCCAGCATTTCTTTACGCGAACGAGATGGGAGCGAACTCTTAAACCAGTGCGCGGCTTCCCTGACTCTGAATTGAGTGATCAACCTCTTCCAATAAATCGCGGCGTTCCCGAGCCCTGATATCACTGAGGAATTAATGGAAAAATCGCGACTCGATGCGGCAACTCTGCTGCTGGCTCTGGCTGTGGGCGGCGCTCTGGTGTTCCTGGCCGCGCCGGCCAATTTCGGTTACCTGACAACCATCGCGGGATTCATCCTGCTCATCGTTCTGTTTGCCTATGATCAGGAAGGCGCGCGATCGGTTCTCCAAAGTCTTGCGTTCGGAGCGGTGACCGGCTTTGCTCTTATGCTCGCCGCCGCCATCCTATACGAGTATTCGCTCGCTCATGCAGCAAATGTTACCGGGCCCGGTGCACAACAGGATTATCTGCAAACGCGGTTGGCTCTTACCTGGGTCTTCGGCACCGTCCTGTTCTGGGCAATCGATCGAGCGCGCATGAGCAGCCGGGTGGCAAGTAACGAGCGTCCGCTCGTGTCCGCGACTCGCCGAACTTTTCTTCCCGACTACCAAAACGCCCCTGTTTCGTCGCCGACGACTTCGGCTGTTCCACAGCAAACCGTGTCTTCCACTCCAGCGCCGCCCGTTTATTCCGC
This sequence comes from uncultured Acidobacteriaceae bacterium, assembly GCA_963762495.1. GTDB lineage: Bacteria > Acidobacteriota > Terriglobia > Bryobacterales > Bryobacteraceae > Bog-105. Next base: position 48,942 of record CAVXKZ010000001.1, on the reverse strand, counting down.
TACCCAAGTTTCAGTTCAGCCAATCGCGAGACCTCGACCTGCTTCCGAAGAGCCGACTGAGCCGATTCCTGTCATACCCGAACCCGCCCCGCAGCCTCCGCCCGTTTCTCCGCCAACCGTCTCAGCGCCGCAGCCGATCCCTGTGACCGGTAAGGTAACCATGATTTACGTTAATCTTGTCGGCGAAGGCCTCAACGTACTCCGATCCGTTAGCGCCGAGCACCTCGGGCGCGATTTCTATCGAATCGTTGACAACATGCCCGAAGGCGAAACCTGGGCCTTTCAACCTGGTCAAGTGGTTCGCTGTAGAAAACAAAAGCTCTCAAGCGGCAAAGCCATGGTGGCCTATGAAGAGGCTCCGCGCGCGCAATGATAACGCCTGAGTAGAGTAAAGATGACTATCAAAGACGACATAGTCGTCGAGATCCCTACGCCCGCCGGTCCGGTGCGCACATACATTTTCCGGCCTGCCGCCGACGGCAGATATCCGGGCGTGGTTTTCTTCTCCGAGATCTTTCAGGTCACCGGTCCCATTCGCCGGACTGCGGCCATGCTTGCCGGCCAAGGCTATATTGTCGCTGTGCCGGAGGTCTATCACGAACTCGAGCCTGCGGGCACCGTCCTCGCGTATGATCAGCAGGGCGCGGATAAAGGGAATGCCGATAAGTTCCAAAAAGAACTCTCTTCTTACGATGCCGACGCTCGCGCTGTACTCGCTCATCTGAAATCTCGCGCAGATTGCACGGGGCGCCTGGGTGCAATGGGAATCTGCCTCGGCGGACACCTCGCGTTCCGCGCCGCGATGAATCCAGAGGTGCTGGCCGCCGCTTGCTTCTATGCCACCGATATTCACTCAAGTACTCTGGGCAAAGGAAAAAGCGATAACTCGCTCCAGCGCGCGAGCGAGATTAAAGGCGAACTGTTGCATATCTGGGGGCGGCAAGATCCGCACGTTCCGCTCGAAGGCCGTAATCGAATTCGTGCGCGCCTGGAAGAAGTTGCTGCCCAGTATCAATGGCTGGAACTCAATGGCGCCCACGCATTCATGCGCGATGAAGGATATCGTTATGATCCCGCTCTGGCCCATTTTTGCTATGGGCTGGTTTTTGATCTGTTCCACCGCTGTCTGGCTCTGGGAATTTCCGCTCCCGCAAAAGCTTCATCCGAATCCAAACAGTGAGCCGGTCGCAGCAGTAACCATTACAAATCCAAATCGATCTTATGATCGGGTCGTATGGACGCTTGGAAATGGATCGCGGTAGCATTTCTCAGCCTCGGCGTCGTGATCTTGCCGTTCTGGCCGTATAGCGAGAACTGGACAATCTACCCGAGTATTTTCTGCTGGTTTCTCATGGTGCTGATTTTCCTGGTCAGTGTGTTCTCAAAGTGCGGCAGTACTATTTGGCGCCACAAGGGCCAGGGTTAACCCTTATTTACCAATATTCAGACCACGATCACCCCTGCGCTCTGAAACTTGCTCCATACCGTGAACAATCTTATAGGTGAGGAGAAATAACAAAACATGCGTAGGATACTCGGTTCAGTAATGGCCGCAGGTCTGCTGTTCGCGCCCCTGGTGATTGCCGCAGGTCAGAAGCATCACGACGATGCCTTTGTGCCCGGACCGGCGAGTGAGAGTCAAGTAGTGAAAGAGGTTCGCCACCAGTTGGTCATGCTTCCGTATTACACGATTTTTGACGACCTTGGGTTCCGGGTCGACGGCGGTACGGTAACTCTGGAAGGGGCGGTAACCAATCCGGTTTTAAAGTCAGATGCGCAGAACGTCGTGAAAAACGTCGAGGGCGTCTCGCAAGTCGTAAACAATATCAAAGTTCTTCCACTGTCCCCGATGGATTGGCAAATCCGTAGGGCTGAATTCCGCGTCATCTACGGCGACCCGCAGATCGGCGATCGTTATGGCCATCAGGCGCTGCCCCCGGTCCACATCATCGTTGAGAATGGTCACGTCACGCTAGAGGGCGTCGTCGCGAATCAGGCTGACAAGAATCTAATAGGTATCCGTGCCAACTCGGTTCCGAATGTATTCAGTGTGCAGAACGATCTACAAGTCGCCCCGTAGGCCATAGCGGGCCCCAGCGCCTCAACCCGGTGAAGCTCTCGGCTTCACCGGAACTGAGGCTTTCCTTCCCTCATCCTTCCCAATCCTCTTCATTCACCACTCCCGGGTGTAAAGCTTCGCGCCTTAGGCGTAAGAAAGGCGAATACAATGACTTACAGAAATTTCCTTAAAGAAATATATTGCATTCGGGAAGGCCTCGTGCCACTATCGAACAGGTGGCCTGAACTGGCCAAAAGTGGTTCAAAGTGGAGGCAAACGATCAATCCGGCTCGCCGGTCGCGGCGGACGCCCCTCGTGGCACTCGCAGCGGTCGTGTCGATGAAAAGGGTCGGCTAAAACTTCCAACAGTTGTTGTGCAGTATCTGGAATCGCTCGGGGAACGGAAAGTTTTCGTCACGACGTTAAATACCTCGACAGCCCTAATCTACCCGATTTCGGTCTGGCGCGATACCGAAAAGATGCTGCAGGAGCCGGGAGACGATGCGGACGTCCGGTCCGATATCGCTTTCATCGCGAATCACTACGGTGAGGACATGGAGATTGATGCGCAGGGTCGTGTGTTGATGCCGACTACCCTGCGGCGGGATTTAGAGCTGGAAAACGGGGATGTGTACTTGGTCGCTTATAAACAGCGGATCGAGGTTTTCCCCAGCGGTACGTACGAAAAGCAGTTAGGCGCAGCCAAGTCGAACCTCGACGAAAAGCTCAAGGCGCTTCAGAAGAAGGGATTGCGTTAGGGGCCGCCGTCATGTATGGAAGACGAGGCGAGTCCTCGGCATTATTCGGTGCTGTTGCGCGAGTCGATCGAGTTCCTCGCGATTCGGCCGAACGGGGTGTATATAGACATGACCGTCGGACTCGGTGGTCATGCGCGGGCGATTGCGGAGCGGCTCGCGGACGGGTTTGTGATTGCGTGCGATCGGGATGCGGAATCGCTCGAATTCGCTCGAGCGAACGCCGGAGCGGTGGCGGATCGGATTCGGTTCTTTCATGGCGCTTTCTCCAAGCTGCCTGAGGCGCTCGCGATGAACGGAATTGGAAATGTGGACGGTGTGTTGGCGGATCTGGGTGTGAGCCGATACCAATTAAATACGGCGGAGCGTGGCTTCTCGCTGATGCAGGATGGCCCGCTCGATATGCGAATGGATCGCACTCAGCAGTTGACCGCCGCGGATCTTGTGAATGAACTGCCTGAAAAGGCGCTCGCCGATCTGATTTACCAGCTTGGCGAAGAAAGGAGGTCGCGAAGAATCTCCAGAGCAATCGTTCGCGCGCGGCCGATTCGGACTACCGGGCGTTTGGCCCAGGTGATCGAACAGGCCGTGCCGCGAACGGGGAGACTTCACCCGGCCACCCAGACATTCATGGCTCTGCGGCTGAAGGTGAATGACGAGTTGGATGAGTTGGATGAGTTGCTCCGGATTGCGCCGGAGCGGTTGAAAACGGGCGGGCGGTTTGTGGTCTTGACATTCATGTCGACCGAGGACCGCAAAGTGAAGCAGTCGTTCCAGCGCTTGGCGCGAGACGGAAGGGCGAAGGTCCTTACCAAGCACGTGCTCAAGCCGTCGGAAGACGAGATTTTGGAAAATGTGGCGTCTCGCAGCGCGAAACTGCGGGCTTTGGAGCGGATTTAAGAGGGGATTGAAGCAATGGCATCACTGGCAACATTCGTAAATCGTTTCGTCGGCGTGAGAGAGCTGGCTGATGCGCCGCCCGCGGTTTGGGCGCGCACGGAGTCGCCGCGCCTGCGCCCAATCGCGAACGAGGACGTGTACCTCTTCGTAAAGAAGATCGACAACAGCACCGTGATTCGCGCCATCGATCCGGCCGCGCGCCGCGCTCGAAGCCACTCCATGGTGACTGGTTTTATTGCCGCCATGCTGGTCATCGCCGGCCTTGTCCCTACCGCGTATAACACCACCGCCGGTTTCGCCGTGCAGCACTTACGTGATGAGCAGGCGCAGTTGAAACAACAAAAAGCGAAATTGGATGCTCAGGAGGCCGAACTGGTGAGCCTGAACCGGCTGGAGCAATTGTCGAAGACGCTGAAGATGTCCGAACCCGAGCCGCAGCAGGTGCAGACGCTCGAAGGCGGCAAATCGAGAACCGCGGAGGCTCGCAACTCACTGCCGTTTGATCCGAGCGATCTGAACGCGCGTTAGCGCTGGCCTTCGCTCGCCTGGTTCGAAATGTCAACACTCGAAAAGAAATCTGTGCGTGATGGAAACGGAAAAACAAACCCTCGCGCCACTCACGAAGTCCGCTGAACGGGCACTGATCATAGGGCTCATCCTTCTTGGGTGGGCCCTCATTGTTACCTTCCGCCTTTTCCAATTGCAGGTGCTCGCCCATGATGACTATGTCAAACGGGCGAAAAGACAGCAGGAGAAAGTAGAGCCCGTCGATGCTCCTCGTGGCTCCATTTACGACCGTAATGGGCAACTGCTTGCCATCAGCTCGGTCTCGCATTTCGCTGTTGTAGATCCGAAACGCATCCCTAATAAGGAGATCGCGGCGGCGCTGCTGGGCAAAATTCTTGGCCTGGATGCCGGGAAATTGCAGCTCGCCATCGAGACCGCGGCGCAATCGCGCCATCGCAACGGCTACTTTGTCGTCGATCAACGCGTCACTGCGGAACAGGCAGACACCCTGAAAGCGATGGATCTGGACTGGCTTGAGATTCGCGAGGGCAGCGTCCGCACTTACCCCCAAAGCGATGTCGCCGCCCACGTGATTGGGAATGTAGACGCCGAAGGCAAAGGCGCGGCGGGTATCGAGCTCAAGCTGAATAACGATCTCGCGGGCACGCCGGGCTTGATGCGCTTTGAGCGGGACGGCCGCGAGGCATCGTATTCTTCCGAAATCGTGAAGCAGCCCGTAATGGGCAAAAATGTCGGGCTCACCATCGATCGCGAGGTGCAGTTTGTCGCGAAAGAGGCGCTGCGTGACGCTGTGATTGCGAACCACGCTGAACACGGCAGCGTGGTGGCGATGATTCCCGCGACCGGCGAAATTCTGGCTCTGGAGAACTACCCGACCTACGATCTCAACGAACATTTGCTGCCGGGCGAAAAACCCACTGGACGCGAAGATCTGGCCGTGGTCGCTCCATTTGAACCCGGATCTGTGTTCAAGGTCATCACTCTATCCGCGGCGCTCGAGACCACAAACCTCAGGCCCGAGTCGATCATCAACTGCGGTAACGGCAGCATCACCATATTCGGACGCGTGGTGCACGACCACAAATCCTATCCGGCGCTCTCCATGGAGGACGTGCTCGCCTATTCGAGCAACATTGGCGCTATCCGCATCGGCATGCAGGTTGGCAACAAGAATTTGTACGACTATATCCGCCGCTTCGGCTTCGGTCACAGGACAGGAATCGAGCTTCCCGCCGAAGCTCCGGGCTTGCTTCGTCCTTTGAAAAGGTGGCAGCCAACCTCAATCGGTTCAGTGCCGATGGGCCATGAGATTGCCGTCACGTCCGTTCAGTTGGCCCAAGCGGGGAGCGTAATTGCCAACGGCGGTCTGCTGGTGCATCCTCATCTGGTTGCCTGGAGACAAGCGCCCGGAGAAGAGCGGGTCTACACCAAATTGCCGAGCCCTCCGCCTACGGAAGTGCTGACGCCCCAAACCGTCATGACCATGCGCATGATGATGCGCCGCGTGATCACGGAACCGGGAGGTACCGGGCATCACCTGCATGTGGCGGGGTACACGATAGCCGGTAAAACCGGAACCGCGCAGATTTTCGACTACGCTCATCACGTCTACACTCACAAATACAATGCCTCCTTCATGGGTTTCGCGCCCCTGGAAAACCCGAGCGTGGTGGTAGTTGTAACCATCACCGGCACTACTGGCATCGCTGGATATGGCGGTTCGGCGGCCGGACCGGTCTGGATGAAAGTGATGTCGACTGCCTTGCGGCGGCTCGGGGTCATCCGCGATGTGCCCCTGGAAATCGACGATCTCATTGCCAAGCAAAAGGCGGCTGAAGACAAGCTGCACAGAAAAGATTCGGACGCGGATACCGTCGCCGCCCTGAGCACCCCGCCTTCGCTCGATGAAATGCGGGAAGCATCCGGTCAGATGGCTGAAACAAGCGTGCAGGAAAACATCGATCCGGATGCCCCCAAAGTACCGAATTTCGTTGGTAAAACCGTCCAAGATGTCATGGAGCAAGCGGCCGCGGACGGAGTCGAAATCGATATGTCGGGCGATGGATTGGCACGCGCACAAACGCCCGCTGCGGGTGCCCTGCTCCTTCCCCGTGAACACATCCAGGTAAGGTTTGCGCGATGAGGTGCTCTGCCTGATGGAGCTGAGTCGCGTACTCGAAGGCGTTCCGCTGGTGCGCCCGGCCCCTTCGGCTTTGCTCGCCGCAGAGATTCGCGGTTTGGCCTACGATAGCCGGAAAGTCGAACCCGGTTATCTGTTTTTTGCGTTCTCCGGCTCCAAAGTGGAAGGAGCGCAATTCGCCGGTGCAGCTATTCAAAACGGGGCACTCGCCGTCGTGAGTGACCGGCCGAGCATGGGCGGATTCAAAGATACCTGGTTGCAGGTTCCGCACGGGCGAGAGGCTCTGGCCCTTGCCGCGCGCAATTTCTACAACAAACCCGACACTCGGATCGCGCTCACCGCAGTGACCGGTACGAACGGCAAGACCACCAGCTCCTTGCTGATCGATTCCATCCTGCGTGCGGCCGGGAAAGTGACCGCGCTGGTTGGCACCATCGAGTATCACCTTGGCGGACGCGTGTTGCCCGCCGTCAATACCACCCCGGAATCGCTCGACTTGTTCCGTATGTTCCATGAGCTGGAGGAGATGGGCGGCACCCACGCGACGCTCGAAGCTTCCTCCCACGCGCTCGATCTCGGCCGCATCTACGCCATGGAATTCCATACGGCGGGATTCACGAACTTCACTCGCGACCATCTGGATTACCACCACACGATGGAAGCGTACTTTAGCGCCAAGCAGTTGCTATTCACGCCGCGGAGCGGTCCTCCCCCCCGCTTCGCAGTCTTGAATGCCGATGACGAAAGCGCCCGTCATCTCGCTATTTCGGCGGAAACAACTGTCTTGTGGTACAGCATGCAGCAAGAGCCGCCCGGCGGACCCGAAATCGGCGGTGAGCAAATATGCCTGCGCGCCACAGACATTGAGTCCTCCTTTGAAGGCTTGCGCTTTACGGTGGTCGCGGGAGAGCGGCGCTTTCCCGTGGTTTCGCCCCTTGTCGGGCACATCAATGTCCAAAATATTCTGCTTGCCTGCGCCGTCGGCCTTACCTATGGTTTGGACGAGCAACAAATTCAGAAAGGAATCGAGCAGTTGCTAAGAGTACCGGGGAGATTTGAAAGCGTGGAAGAAGGCCAGCCGTTCACGGTGGTTGTCGATTACGCGCATACCGACGATGCCTTGCGGAATGTGATTTCCGTCGCGCGGGGCATGAAGCCCAAGAGAGTAATCACGCTGTTTGGTTGCGGCGGTGACCGCGACCGATCCAAGCGGCCCTTGATGGGCATGGCGGCTGCCGAGCTGAGCGATTACGTCGTGCTTACGTCGGACAATCCACGCAGCGAAGATCCGCTCGCCATCATGAACGACGCGATGGTCGGCCTGAGCCGCTTCGATACGCCTCACCTGACCGAGCCCGACCGTGAACGGGCCATAAAGAAAGCCATCGAGACAGCCGCTCCCGGCGACGTGGTGATTCTGGCGGGAAAGGGGCACGAGACGTATCAGGTCTTGCGCGATGGACCGATTCCATTCGATGACCGGGAAGTGGCCCGCCGCGTTCTTCGCTCATTTGGTTATGGGCGCGACAAGAAGAATCAAACGGCTGCGGCAAACGCGGAGAATTCATAGGGCGCGGGATGGAATGCTCTATCGCGCAGGTTCGGGACGTAACCGGCGCATTGCTTTCTGGTCCGCACGCGAATCTGGAGGATCTGCGTGTGCGCGGTTGGAGCATCGACTCGCGAACCGTAAATCAGGGCGATTTGTTTTTTGCGATCAGAGGCGACCACCTGGATGGAAACGCCTTCGCGGCGGCTGCGCTCGAACGGGGCGCGGTCGCTGCCATCGTCAACGAGCCTGTTTGCTTCGATAAAGCCCCGGTACTTCTCGTCCGTGACACGCTGGAGGCCTTGCAAACGGTGGCGCACTCGGCAAGGCGCGCATGGGGCCGGCCGGTGGTCGCGATTACTGGCAGCGCCGGCAAGACCAGCACCAAAGATATCGTTTCCGAAATTCTCGGTCTGCGCTTCCGGGTTGGCAAGACGTCCGGCAATCTCAACAATCACATCGGGCTACCGCTGACGCTACTCCGCATTCCGGACAATGCCGAAATCGGAGTGGTCGAGATCGGTATGAACCATGCCGGCGAAATTCGTCATCTCTGCCAAATCGCCGAGCCCCTGATCGGGGTAGTCACGAATGTCGGTTACGCCCATATCGAGTTCTTTGATTCCATAGAGGGCGTCGCCGCGGCTAAGCGTGAACTAGTCGAATCGCTCCGTCCCGGCGGTACCGCAATTCTGAACGCGGACGACCAACGCGTGCTGGCATTCAAGAACGTGCACGCCGGAGCTTCGATCACCTACGGTGTTTCGTCGCATGCCGATATCCGTGCGGAGAACCTGGAGATGCATTCGGCCGGTGCGGCTTTCACGGTGGCGGGAATTCGGTTTCAAACCAAGCTTACGGGACGCCACAGCGTCTCGAACATTCTTGCCGGGCTTGCCGTCGCGACTGTTTTCGGGATCTCGCTTAACGACCTCACGGGTGTTGTTGCGCAGCTCTCTCCCGGCAAAATGCGCGGAGAGCGCCACGTTTGGCAAGGCGTAACCGTGCTCAACGATTCCTACAATTCCAATCCCGAAGCGGTGCGCAGCATGCTCGATGTGCTCCGCGATGAGCCGGCCCGGCGTCGCATCGCTGTGTTGGGGGAAATGCTCGAGTTAGGCCATATGGCCGAAAAGCTGCATCGCGAAGTGGGCGCTTACGCGGCCCACTCTGGTGTGGATGTGCTGATTGGGGTGCGCGGCGCTAGCCGGTTTCTGGTGGACGAAGGCAAGCGAGCCGGTCTCGCTGATAGCGCCGCGCTTTTTTTCGACGATCCCGAATCCGCCGGTGAGTTTCTGCGCCGTTCCGTTCGCCCCGGTGACGCTCTGCTATTCAAAGGCTCGCGCGGCACCCGGGTCGAGCTCGCCATGGCTGGCATGGAAGGATAAAAGATGCTGTACTGGCTGCTCTTCCAGGTCCTCCATAGATACATTCCCGCTTTTCGCGTTTTCGGCTACATCACTACTCGTACCGCGCTTGCCAGCCTTACGGCTCTCGCGTTATCACTGGCGCTCGGCCCTTGGCTGATTAGCAAACTGCGCGATTGGAGCTTCGGCCAGCACATACGTGAAGACGGCCCTCAATCGCACCAAAAAAAAGCCGGTACGCCGACTATGGGCGGTCTGCTCATCGTAACCTCTATCGTGATTCCAACCCTGCTATGGGCGGACCTCAGCAATCAGTACGTTTGGCTCGCTCTGCTCGGGCTGGTCGGATTTGGCATTATCGGGTTTTTCGACGACTACGCCAAGGTTGCTAAAAAACGGAATCTCGGCCTGACCGCGCGCCAGAAGCTTTGGGCGCAGATTTTCGTTGCGATGCTCATCGGCTTCTGCCTCCTTCTGCTGCATGCCAAACAAGCTTATTCGACCGCCATCAATATTCCGTTCTTCAAGCAGTTCAAGCCGGACCTGCTCATTGAGCCGCTCACCAGTAACTTTTGGACCTATCCGCTTGCTTTCGTGCTCTTTTATTTGTTCATCGTCGTCGTGATGGTCGGTTCTTCGAATGCCGTAAATCTGACGGATGGGCTCGACGGCCTGGCCATCGGCCTCATGATCATTGCCTCCGGAGCCATGACTGCGCTCACCTATGTGTCCAGCAACGCCGCGCTCTCCTCCTATTTGGATCTGGCGCGCTTGCCGCATTCACAGGAGCTAACTATCTTCTGTGCCTCCATGATGGGGGCCAGCCTCGGTTTTCTTTGGTACAACTGTCATCCCGCCGAGGTCTTCATGGGCGACATAGGATCGCTCGCTCTGGGCGGCGGCCTCGGCATTGTCGCCGTGCTGATCAAGCAGGAGATTCTGCTCATCTTTATCGGCGGCGTTTACGTCGTCGAAGTTCTTTCCGTGATCCTCCAGGTCGGTAGTTACAAGCTCAGGCACGGCAAGCGCATCTTCAAAATGGCTCCCATTCACCACCATTTTGAAGCGCTCGGCTGGCCCGAATCCAAAGTCATCGTGCGCTTCTGGATCGCCGGACTCGTGATGGCGCTGTTTGCGCTCACCACTCTGAAGTTGAGGTAGCATGCAGCTCGACGGCAAAAGTGTCCTGGTCATTGGCGCCAAGCGCTCCGGGCTGGCCGCGGCCGAACTTCTGCGTAAGAACGGCGCCCGCGCTCGCGTTATGGATGAACAGCCGCTGACGCACGAAGAGCGAGCTCGCTTCGAAGCGCTCGGTGTACCCATCGCCTCTCAAGATCTGCCCAACATCGCCGAAAATGGCCGCCAGCCCGACCTGATTGTTCTTTCACCCGGTGTTCCTTACGATGCGCCGCTGCTGACTGCCGCGCGCGACCGTGGCATCCCGGTCATTGGCGAAGTCGAGCTCTCCTCATACTTCTTGAAAGGACCGGTCGCAGGTATCACCGGATCGAACGGCAAAACCACCACCACCGCGCTGGCCGGACATCTCCTGAAGCAGTGTGGCATCGAATGTCAGGTGGGCGGAAACATCGGTACCGCCGTTACCTCGCTGGTCGAATCCTCGGACGAGCACCAATGGAACGTGCTCGAGCTTTCCAGTTTCCAGCTTGAAACCATTTCCCATTTCCGCGCCGAAATCGCCGCTTGCCTGAACGTCACGCCGGATCATCTCGACCGGCATCACACTTTCGAAAATTACGTAGCCGCCAAAGCACGACTCTTTGAGACGCAGCAGCCGGGCGACTGCACGGTCTTGAATTACGACGATGCCGTGTGCCGCAGGTTTGCGGCGCGTCCGAAAGCGCAAGTCTTCTGGTTCAGCGGCTCGCAAGTGGTTCCCTCCGGTGTGTCGCTGCGGGCCGGTGACCTCTGCTGGGACGGAGCGCCCTTCATGAGCCGCTCCCAAATCAAACTGCGCGGAATGCACAACGTAGAGAATGTGATGGCGGCTTCCGCCATCGCCTACTTGGCCGGTGCGAAGCTCGAAAAACTCGGGGCGGCGGTAGAGTCGTTCCCGGGCGTCGAACACCGCATTGAATTTGTTCGCACGCTCGATGGTGTCGAATACTACAACGATTCAAAAGCTACCAACGTTGACGCCGCGCTCAAGGCGGTCGACGCCTTTCCGGATAATTTGTGGATCATCCTGGGCGGCAAGGACAAGGGCAGCGATTACACGCCCCTTCGTTCGCCGCTGCACGCTCGTGCTCGAGGCGCTCTGCTCATCGGCGCTGAGCCCTACGCTTACGCTGCCGCTCCGCTCATCCGAAAAGCTCTCGATGGAGCCGTCCCGCTAATCGACTGCGGCACGCTCGACCGCGCGGTTCAGTACGCCCGCCGCCATGCCAAGCCCGGCGATACCGTCCTGCTCGCGCCTGCCTGCGCCAGTTTCGACCAGTTTCAGAATTACGAAGAACGCGGCAGATCGTTCAAACATTTAGTGGCAGAATTGTCTTAATAAAAATGGCCCAACGTCTCAAAACAGACTGGATCCTGTTCCTGACCGTGTTGACTATGGTTTGCTTCGGCCTGGTGATGGTCTACAGCGCTTCATCCTTTGTCGCCGAGCTCAAATATCACGTCTCCAGCACGCATTTCTTTGTGCGCCAGCTTGGCTGGGCAGCCTTTTCGTTCATTATTCTGCTGCTTTGCATGCGCCGCGATTATCGCCAATGGAACAATCCCAAATTCGCCTTCGCCGGCCTCGGTGTTGTGCTCTTACTGTTGCTTGCGGTCTATCTCACCGATTCGGGCAATCATCGCTGGCTGCACGCTGGGCCATTTTCTCTTCAGCCTTCCGAACTGGCCAAGCCGGCACTGGCTCTGTTTCTGTCTTTTTTTCTGTGCCGCCGAATGGGAGCTGTCAATGAGCGGCACACGCTGGGACCCATCGCGATTGCTATCTCGTTTATGGCGCTGGCGGTCGCGGTAGCCGATTTTGGCACCGCTGTCGTCCTGGTTGCGACTACCATCGCCGTTATCTTCGTCGCCGGCATCGAATATCGTTACCTGATCGTTTGCGGCGTCCTCGGTATTGTCCTCGGTATCGGTTTCATCGCCATGAAGCCATACCGACTTGCGCGTGCCATCGATTTCATCGATAGAGATCACAAACTGCTGGCCAAAATCGATCCCGATAACCACATCCTGAACTACGCGCGTCAGACCGCCTCCACCAGCGATCCCGGATATCAGCAGCTTCAGTCGAAGATCGCCGTAGGCTCGGGGGGCCTCATCGGAGTCGGTTTGATGGAGAGCAAGCAAAAGATGCTTTACCTCCCCGAGGCGCACACGGATTTTATTTACGGTGTTGTCGGGGAAGAGACCGGCTTTTTCGGGGCGGGTCTGCTGCTGGCTGGATTCGTTGTCGTGCTGTGGCGAGGCCTGCGCACCTACATTCGCGCGACCGATAACTTTGGTAAGTACCTGGCCTTGAGCGTGACCGTGTGCGTCGTCGTGCAGGCGCTGATCAACATCAGCGTGGTGCTCGACCTCGTTCCGAACAAAGGCATTCCGCTACCGTTCATCAGCTACGGAGGAAGTTCGCTGCTGAGTACGCTCCTGCTCATGGGTATGCTGCTGAGCGTGAGCGAGCACGCCGCCTGAAAAAGCGATGCCGTATTCCTTCGTACTCACGGGCGGCGGCTCCGGGGGCCATGTCTTCCCTGCGCTAGCCGTCGCTCGTGTGCTGCGCGATCGCGGTCATCGCCTCCTTTATATAGGGACGCGCGAGGGAATGGAGGCGCGTCTCGTTCCCGAAGCTGGCTTTGATATGGATTTCATCCGCATCGGAGCGCTGAATCGAGTTGGCGCGCGGCGGCAAATTCGAACCTCGCTTCAACTCCCCGCGAGTATTCTGGCGGCCCGAAAACTCCTCAGTCGCTTTCGACCTCGCGCGGTGTTCAGCATGGGCGGTTTCGTTGCCGGGCCAGTGATGCTCGCCGCCGTCCTGTGCCGGATTCCACTCATCGTCATGGAGCCGAATGCCACTCCGGGATTCGCCAATCGGAGAATGGCGAAGCGCGTCTACCGGGCGCTGCTTGGCTTCGAGTCTACCCGTGCCTGGTTCCCATTCGACAAGTCCGAAGTGACCGGCTTACCCGTGCGCCCTGAATTTTTCGCTCTGCCGCCCAAGATCGCCGGGCCTTTCACGGTGCTGATCACGGGGGGGAGCCAAGGCTCACGAACCCTCAACCGCGCCTCCCGCGAAAGCTGGCGTCTGTTTCGCGACCGCCAGAGTCCCGTGCGTATCGTTCATCAGAGCGGCGTCGCCGAGCATGCCGCTCTGGCCGCCGAATTCGCCAAGGTTGCACTCGATGGCGAGATCGTCCCCTTCATTCGCGACATGCCGAGCGCCTTCGCGGAGGCCGATCTCGTGGTCGGACGTTCGGGCGCGGGCGGGTTTAGCGAAATCGCCGCGGCCGGAATGCCATCCATCCTCATTCCCTTTCAATTTGCAGCCGATGATCATCAACGGAAAAACGCCGAAGGGTTGGTTCACGCCAAAGCCGCTCGCATGATCCTCGATGCGGAAGCCAGCGGCGAGCGCCTGTTCCAGGAAGTTGAATCGCTTCGTCAAGACCCGGCGGAACTGGGCGCCATGCGCGAGCACGTACGCCGCTTCGCGAAACCCGGAGCGGCTGAACGTGCCGCCGCCGTGCTGGAGCAGGCCGCGGAGGCATCCAAATGACCGCTTCAGCATTGAACTGCGAAAAAGTAAGCGCGAAAAGGCAGATATAGAGTTTTGCGCATTGACACTACCAATGAAAGCCGAAACAATACCTTTGAAGAATGTTTTTTAAGCCCCAACATGTCCACTTCGTGGGAATCGGGGGCATCGGAATGAGCGCGATTGCTGAGGTCCTGCTCACTCTCGGATACCAGGTGTCGGGCTCCGATTTAAGGAGGAGCGCGATCACGGACCGGCTGGCGAAACTTGGTGCGACCTTCCACCTCGGCCATAAAGCGGAAAACGTTACCGGGGCCAAAGCCGTCGTGGTCACCTCCGCGCTGGACGCGAGCAATCCGGAAGTCGCGGAAGCGCGCCGTTTACAAATTCCCGTGATCCCGCGCGGCGAGTTGCTCGCCGAGCTCATGCGGCTGAAGTTTGGGATCGCTGTCGGGGGCAGCCATGGTAAGACCACCACCACTTCCATGATCGCCTCTATTCTCAATGCGGCGAACCTTGATCCTACGGTTGTCGTGGGTGGCCGCGTCACCGGTCTCGAGGGTTCGAATGCCCGGGTCGGAAAGAGCGACATTCTGGTAGTCGAATCCGACGAGAGTGACGGCTCCTTTCTGAAGCTCGCGCCCATCGTAGCCGTCGTGACAAACATTGACCGCGAGCACCTTGACCATTACGCCTCGCTCGAAGATATCCAGTCGGCGTTTACCGAATTCGTCAACAAGGTTCCGTTTTACGGCGTTGCGATCCTATGCATGGAAGACAAGAACATTCAGCAGATCTTCCCCGCCATTCGCCGCCGGACCCTCACTTACGGCCGTTCCGCGCAAGTCGATCTCGAAATCCAGAATGTCGAGCTGATGGCTGCCGGCAGCGGGTTTTCCATCCGCCGCCGCACAGGCGAGCTAGGGGATTTTCATCTCGCCGTTCCCGGACTGCACAACGTCCTCAACGCTACCGCCGCTGTCGGCGTATGCCTGGAGATGGATGTGCCGCTGCGCGAGATTCGCGAAGGCCTCGCCGTCTTCAGCGGCGTCGACCGCCGATTCTCAATTCGTGGCGTGCACGGCGGCATCACCGTGATCGATGATTATGGTCACCATCCGACCGAGGTGAAAGCTACCCTTGCGGCCGCCAAACTTTCCCCTTACGGCCGAATTCATGTTCTGTTTCAGCCTCACCGCTTTTCCCGGACGCAACATCTGATTGACGACTTCGGAACAGCATTTCATCAGGCGGACGATCTCTACCTCCTGGATATTTATGCTGCATCGGAGGCATCCATCGAAGGCGTCACGTCGCAAGCTCTTCTGGAGAAGATCCGTTCTTACGGTCACCGCTCCGCGCATTACTCGCCATCCCTGGAGGAAGGTATCGCCGCCATTGCCGCCGCGGCGCAGCCCGGTGATCTGATCATCACCTTGGGCGCGGGGAACATTTCGCAGGCCGCCGACAAAATCCTCGACAAGCTTCGGGAGGCCGCTTAATGCCGCGTGTCCAACCAGAGCCCCCCGAGCGCTTCCGCTGGGCCCGCTTCGCTTTTTGGATCGTTGCCGGTTTATTACTCATGGTCAGCACGCTCTTCGCCTGGCACCGCACGGAAGAGTTCTTGATTAAGGATGGCCGCTTCCGCATTCCGGAAGCGGAGGAGTTCGCCGGGCAGAGCCCAAATCTCGTCGTGGAGGGAATACATTATGCGTCGGCTTCCCAAATCCGTCACGTCTTCGCGGATGATTTTGGCCGCAGCCTCTATCTCGTACCTATCCAGAAGCGCCGCCTTCAGCTTCTGGAGGTCGACTGGGTGGAAAACGCGTCGGTTGCGAAGATCTGGCCGAACACGCTGAGAGTGCGCATTCAGGAGCGTGTTCCCGTAGCCTTCGTGCGGCTGCCGAACCGCAGGGTCGGCACGTCGCGTTTTGCTCTCATCGACCGCGATGGCTACATTTTGCGGCCTCGTGTGCCGGCGAAGTTTACGCTGCCCGTAATTGCGGGAGTGCGCGAGAGCGAATCTCTCCAGAACCGCCGCGCCCGTGTGCGCCGCATGCTCGGATTGCTCAGGGAAATCGGCCCTCTGGCGGCCCAGATCTCCGAGATCAATGTCGCCGATCCGAATGACTTGATCGTGGCGGAACACGTCGGCAACACCGTCGTCAATCTGATGCTCGGAGATGAAAACTATTCCGATCGCCTCCAGAACTTCCTCGCGAACTATTCGGAGATCAAAGAGAAACGCCCGGACGCGGCAACTCTCGATCTGCGCGTCGACGGCGTCATTACAGCAGTAGGAGATCAACAGAGTGGCCAGTAAAACCAAATTAGCCGTAGGTCTTGATCTCGGCACCTTGAGTACCCGCGTAGTTATCTGCGCGCTCGAAGAGGATTCGCTTCGGTTCCTGGGATACGGTGAAGCTCCCGTTCAGGCTTGGAACCGCGGACGTCTCGGTGATCAGGAAGCGCTGGGCGAGAGCATTCGCTTTGCGCTTCATGAGGCGGAAGTGCGCGCCCAGGCCTCGCCCGAATCCGCCGTTATCGGTATCGGCGGCTGCGTGTCGGGAGTCAATAGCCGAGGCCTATATGAGTTCGGGCGCCGCCGTGAGATCGAACCGGACGACCTCCGCTATGCCGTTGAGCTCGCCGCTCGCGTGCGGCTTGAAGAAGACCGCCAGGTACTGCAGATCTGCCCTCAGGATTTTACGCTCGACGGCCGTGCCGGCTACCGCAACCCGAAAGGTATTCTCTGCGCGCGTTTGGAAGCGAACGTACACGTCGTCACGGTTTCGATGCAGGACCATCAAGGCCTTATCACCGCGATGCACCAGTCGCATCTCGCGGTGGAAGAGTCTATCTTCGAAGCGATCGCCGGCGCCTACGCGGCCGTTTTGCCGGAAGATCGCGCCCGTGGCGTCGCGCTGATCGACATCGGCGCCCAATCTACTCAGATCGCCGTTTACGATGCCGATGCGCTTCTGCTCGCAACCTCGCTGGCTGTTGGGGGCGATCACTTCACTCGCGATGTTTCCTGGCTGCTCAAGGTGAACTACGAAGACGCCGAGAATCTCAAACGCGAATATGGGTGCGCGCTGACTGGAACCGTTTCGGATAACAGCCTGGTCGAAATTCCGTCCGCCGAAGGCCGCGCTATTCGCGAAGCGCCCCGCAGCCAATTGAACGAGATTCTCGAAGCGCGCGCGGAACAGATTTTTGAGCGTGCCTACGCGGAGATTCTGCGGGTCGGCATGGAGCAGTCGCTGCTCGAGGGCGCGGTTCTCACCGGAGGCGGCGCGCTGTTGCCCGGAATGTGTGACGTGGCTGAGCGGGTTCTCAACTGTCAGGTCCGCAACGGCCTGGCAACCGGCATAGAGAACTGGCCTCAGCAATTGGACAATCCGGTGTGGACCACCGCCGCCGGGCTGGCGATGTACTCCGGCAGATTGAAACTCAAACGGGATTGGAAAAGGGCTTCTCCGGGCTTGGCTCGGGCGGCTTGGAAATAGAACAGCTAATAGCGAGGGGACTAAATGGCAACAGCAGACGATTTGAAATTTCTTATCGAAGACGAATTGGAACTGGGTACGCGGATCAAAGTGATCGGCGTCGGCGGCGGGGGTTCGAACGCCGTCGGCCGAATGCTTCAGGAAGCGCTCGGCGGAATTGACTTTTACGTGCTTAACACCGATAAACAGGCGCTTGCGGCTTCGCCGATAACGAATAAACTGGCTATCGGGAAGAAGCTTACCAGCGGCCTCGGAGCCGGTTCCGATCCTTCCATCGGACGTCAAGCCGCGCTCGAGGACACCGAAAAGATTATTGAAATTCTGGAAGGCGCCGATATGGTCTTCGTCACCGCGGGGCTCGGAGGTGGCACTGGGACAGGTGCCGCGCCCGTGGTGGCTTCGCTTGCGAAGGAACTGAACGCGCTGACGGTGGCGGTGGTCACCAAGCCGTTCTCTTTTGAGGGACCGCGCCGGATGAGACAGGCCGAGCGCGGTCTCGCCGAACTGGCCGGCAGTTGCGATACCCTCATCAGCATTCCCAACGAAAAACTTCTCGGCCTTGCGCCGAAAGGCACCAGTTTTCTCCAATCCTTCCGGATGGCGGACGACATTCTTCGCCAGGCGGTGCAGGGGATCGCCGATATCATCACCACTCCGGGCCTGATCAATCGCGATTTCTCCGATATTCGCACCATCATGGTTGGAATGGGCTACGCCATGATGGGCACGGCCATTGCTACCGGCGAAAACGCGCCGATCGAAGCTGCGCACAAAGCCATCAATAGTCCGCTCATGGAAGAGGGCGGCGTGCTTGGCGCCCGAGGCGTGCTCATCAACATCACAGGTTCCAGCCAATTGGGCATTCACGACGTGAACGAAGCTTGCAATCTCATTCGCACCGCGACCCAGAACGACGATGTCCAGATCAACTTCGGTATCGTGCTCGATGAGAAGATGGCCGACAAGGTGAAGATCACTGTGATCGCCACCGGCTTCCAGCGCGACACGCTTCCTGAAATCGACCGCCGCGGTCCGCACTTTCCCTTCACCGTCGCGAGCGCGCCCGGCCACCACGAGATGCCCGGGTCGCCTGCACCCGAGCCGCCCATGGCGGTCCATCAAGCCGAACCTGAGCCGGTCATCGAAGAGATGCCGCCGGTCGACGACTACGATATGCCGGCCATCCTGCGGAAGCAGCGCCGGCTGGTGCAGTAGGCTCCCGATCATTTTTGCGAAAGGAACCCAAATCCGCGCCGGGCCTGGACGCCTTCGCCCGAACTTCCGCCGACAGCTTCGGCGGAAGTGGCTAGCCGTACAACATCTATTCAGTTTTCAATTATGTGGCGGCCTCGGCGAGTTCGTTCCAACCGGAGCCTATGTGGGGCATGATCGCTGGTTCCGAGCCGCGACAAAGGACTAGAGAGTACGTGTGAAGATAGCAACGCGATTTGTGAGGGTGTGAACACTTATCGGGGCGAGGTTACCTACGAAGCCGTGGCGGGATCCCAAGGCAAAAGCTGGCGCGAGCTTACGGCTGTGATGTAGCGGGGCGTTTTTTACTTACCCACTGATCGAGCGGAAGCCACTGTCCGGTGCCTGTGCAATCCCCCGAGCACACCTCGAATTTATAAATCGGATGAATCTCCCATAACGAGATTCGTTTTGGATTATCTCCAACGCCTTGGCCGTTCTGACACGGCACGTGACTGGAATCGAAGAAAAGTTGTCCCGTCACCCGAACCTGCGTGTGACTCTTCGCAAGCTCTTCCACATTGTCCGCGGTCCAGTTCGCCGGACGATGATGGGGAATCATCTCCGCGACAATCCCGGTACACTCGTCAGTGTCGTTGGCAGTGTCGACGAGCTCGATGTGAATGTCGTGGTAGGCCGGCAGATTCGGAACATTGTTTTCACAGTTGACGCTCTCGGCGCCTTCCTGCCGTGCCAAAAGCACATATCCTTGCAAGCTGACGAGTTTGCCTTCGCCCAACTTCTGCAGCGGTGCACGATCCACCGCCGGCCCCTTCTGCCTCGTCCCCGAATCTTTATCTCCGAACGGAATGCTTGTGTCCGCATCTACTTGCTGCTGTAGCATTTCAAAATCTTTGACGGTCACCGGCTGCATCTGCCCGGAAGCGCAGAAATTGTTCTTCGCCATATTTTGATTCGCTTCCGTGCCGCCCGTTCCCTGCAATCCGCACGCCGAATCGATTGCCAGCGGACTCGAGGGAGGCGGCGCGGGATAGGACGGAGTGTCACATGTCGGCGTGAACGTCTGCTGTCTGGCGTTCGCAGCCAGAACGACCATGGACAACGTGCTCAATACCGCCAGCACTCGCCGTCTGAACATGAAAACTCCCTTCCCAACTCACCGCGAGTCTACTACAAATACGATGCCTTCTCACCCTGTTGCCGCGGTGTTACGATCGGCACGTTGGAAGAACAGGATGTCTATGCGGCCATTGGCGAAGACGGCTTTCGCCGACTGATCGCCGCCTTTTACCGGCAGGTTCCTGACGATAAGATCCTCGGCCCGATGTATCCCAGCCGTGATCTCGCCGGTGCGGAACAACGTCTCCGTGACTTTCTGATCTTTCGCTTCGGTGGGCCGCCGCTTTATATTGAGCAGCGCGGTCATCCTCGTCTCCGCATTCGTCATTCCCGTTTTCCAATTACTCGAGAAGCGCGCGAGCACTGGCTGCAGCTTATGCAGAACGCTCTAGCTGAAGTGCAACTGCCGCCCGAGCCAGCGCAGATCCTCCACGATTTTTTTTCGTCTACCGCGACATTTCTGCTCAACCGCCCGTTTGAAGTGATGTAGCGGACGTACAACCCTTAAAGGCTAAGTGAAGTTTCGAGGTTCTAGTACTTTTACTCGCAAGAGCCATCGTTCGGAGCGAAACAAACGGACTGATTTGATGCATCCTAAGTATGTACAAACTGTAGCAGCGCTTAAAAAGCGCTGATCGAATGACCTCACCCGGCAAATTTATGAGATTCCTGAGAAACACGTTTTTTTTGGCTGTTCTCCCTTTATCTTTCGCCTCTGGCGCCGTGATGGTGCCAACAGCTATGGAACCATTTGGTTGGACCGTTGGTCCCCGCGTAATGCCGAATCGTAACGTTGTGCCGTCTTCTGTGGCGTCTTTTATTACCGCCCACGATAGCTCGCCGGTTATTGATCCGGTCCCCGTAAGGCACGGCATCAATGTCGGCAGCGACGAATACCTCTTTGCGGCCAAATCTTGCAGCGCGACGGCCGTCGGTTGCGGCGATCACGACTCCATTCCTGTTTCGACGGGCTGTCCCACTTGCATGCTCAACGGCAATGCCGACGACCCCTCTCCTGCAGGTGTTCCTGAGCCCGCTGCTTGGGCTCTCGCTGGCTTAGGTCTGACCGCACTCTTCTTCGCCCGGCGTCGCGCGCGCGTTTGAGCGCGTGACGTCTTCAGCAACGCTGCCCATCTACTTTCCTCGAAACGTTCGCGTATACTTGAGATCCATCGAGTATGCGTTCTAAGTTCTTCGCGTTAGCAGGGGTACTTCTATTCTCGCCGCTTTACGCGGCCGTCGCCGGCAGTATTGATCAACTCGTCGTTTTCGGTGACAGTCTCTCTGATAACGGTAATGCCGCTGCCGCTCTCGCCTCGCAGGGCAAAATGCTCGGCAACGGTGATTATGCGCCGAACGCGTACACCGACGGTCGCAACACCGTGCCCGCCACGACCGGTCCCTTCGGATTGTGGGTTGACCAGTTCTCGGCCAAATTCGGATTGGCCGACCCCCAGCCCTTCCTGGTAGACACGAAGACTGGTTTAGCGATCAATCCGGCGGCCGCCAATTTTGCTTTCGGCGATGCGCTGACCGGCCACAACCCAGGTTTTAATACGGGGAATCTTCTCTCAAACACGGCGATTCCCTGGACCACAGACCAGGTCGGCATCTACAACGCTCTGAACCACAGCACCGCTTCCGCCACTACGCTGTATTCATTCTGGGCTGGTGCCAACGACCTTTTCAACGCCTTACAGAATGACCCGTTTCACATCTTGGGCGATTCCGTCGCTGCCGCCGATAACATTGCGTCCAATATCAAGACCCTCGCAGGAGAAGGCGCGAAGAACTTTCTTTGGTTCAATCTGCCAGACCTGGGCGATACTCCCGACGCGCAAGCGAGCGGTGTCGCAGCTATCTTCCTGGCTAATCTTGCCACGCAGGCTTTCAACTCGGAGGTGCAGTCCGATACGGCATCCCTCGTTCATACGTTCGGAATAAACATCATCGACGTCAATACCTATTCACTGTTGAAAGACATGGTCGGCAGCCCTGGAAAGTATAACTTCACAAATGTCACGGTGCCCGCGCAAGGCCTGAATGTCAATCCCAACGAATACCTCTTTTGGGATGGCGCGCATCCGACTACGGCTGCTGATTCTTTTCTGGCGCAACTCGTAGACACCGATATCTCATCCCAATTCACCGCCGTACCGGAACCCGGTACACTCGTCTTCGCAACGTTTGGTTTGCTGGTGGTATTCGCAGGTTTACGACTTCGCCGCGGAGCCTGCTAGCTCGCGGGAGCCGCCGCAACCGCAAAGCGGTAAATTGCCGAGAGTGGAGCGCCGTTCGGCATTTTACCGTTCGGCACAACATACACTTCGCCGGCATGCAGAATCGTTTGCACCGCTGCATCGTTGATCAGGTCTTCGTCTGCCGACGTCCCGGTTTGGCGGCCTTTCACGGAATGCGTGGCTTCATTGAAAGCGCCGGTCATCTCCAACGAATCCGAAAGCAGCAGTGTCAGTACGCGCCCGTCATGTGCAGCCGTAATCACATCTTTTAGCCGATTCGATGCGCCTCCTCCGACCTTATGGTTGTACTCGGCCAGAAGCGCGTCCACCTTTTTCTCATACGCCCGCGTTATTGCCTGAAGCGCTCGCGCGTGTAGTTCGCCTCCTTTGAGCCCGTTCGGGGCGCCATGCACGCACTCTTCCGATAAATTCGGGCAAGTATTCACCGTGCGGTACAGCGCGATTTCATAATCCACTCCGGCCGGAACCACCGGGTCGCTCTTCCCGCGCAACATTTCATCCACACCGCGATCGATTTGCCGGAAGAAGTGGGCCAGATACTCGCCTTTGTCCTCGCGCTCGGAGCTGGTCGTAAACATCACACCTTTCATGTGGCCCGTCGATGGGCCTCCGGTTCCCATGTTGTCCGTAGTGTGATCCGGCTTCGCCGTATTCATCCAGGCCTCGAAGGTTGTGATAACCCCAGGACCAAATGGCACGTCCTCTGACTTGCGCGCTGTGCAGCGCAGCATCCGCACATCCTTTCGGCTCAGTGCAAGAATGTAAAACGATTTGCCTCGGGTGAGTTCCGGCAGCAGCGGCCGGATATAGAAGCGCGGTCCAATAACGGCGCGGCTTGCGGTCGTTTCATCCAGCCACGTCCACCCGAAATAATCTGGAGAGCGAAACACCGCCAGCGATCGGCCCCGCGGTCCGCCGTCCGGCGCGAACGTGTTCCAACTGGAGATCGAGTCTAACAACTCGCGTCCTTGCGAGCCGTACTGGTCCAGATTGTTCTCGATTGCTCGCAGTGTCTCTTTCCACTCCAGAGCGTCGATCCGCACATTCCGTCCTGGCGATTCTGAATTGAGAGGCAAGTAAACGCTGATGCATGGACCCCTCGACCCGAGCATAGCCTTCAACTCCTTAGCGCTCTGCAATTCAATCGGTTCAGCCCTTAAAGTATCCATACACCTAGAAGACCAGCGGGTTCAAAGAGGCGTTACTGTCCGATTCAGTCCCGAGACTTCGATCAGACGACTGTCGCCGCCAATATCTGTGAAACGTATTTCGATTCGCTGCTCGGGAAACAATACCTCAAAACGTTCACCCCACTCCACCAGCACGAGCGCGCGCCGGTCCATCAGCTCGTCGAGGCCCAAGCGCCGAACTTCCTCCTCGGTTTCCAGCCGGTACAGATCGACGTGATAGATCTGTACCGGATCGCCATATTCGTGAATCAGGGTGAACGTGGGGCTGGAAACTTCGTCGGCTTTCGCCGCCGCAAGCCCTTCCGCAATGCCCTTGGTCAGTGTCGTCTTGCCGGCTCCCAGGTTGCCGATGAGCAGCGCCAGGCTATGTGGCGGAAGCAAGTTCGCAAGCTGGCGTCCAACGGCTTGAGTCTCCTCGTCGGAGTGCGTCTCAAACCGCAGGGCGGAGTTCATCCATTGCCTCGGGCAAAAACTCCAGCAGATCGGTCGCGAGCATCGATTCTTCGCCCCAGTCGCGGCCCGCCAGTTCTCCGCTCCGCCCGTGCAGCCAGACTGCTGCTACCACGGCCCGCTTCCAATCCCGGGTATGCTGTCCGATCAGCCCGGCGACCATGCCCGTGAGGATATCGCCGGTCCCGCCTGTCGCCATGGCCGGCGAACCAGTGGGGTTCACCCAAGCTTCGCCATCCGGAAACGCGATGATGCTGCGGTCGCCTTTCAGCACGATAGTCGCTCCGCTTTGGCTAGCCAGTTCCCGCACGACCCCTAGTCGGTCCGCCTGAACGTCCTTCGTCGATTTCCCGATCAGGCGACCCATTTCGCCGGGATGAGGTGTCAGGATCCGGGTCTTGTCGGTTTTCGGCAGCGCCCCGGCCAGAGCGTTCAAGCCATCGGCGTCGACGACCATCGGAACGGCGGCTTCCTCGTACAGGCGTTTTACCAAACGAACCGCCTCATCGTCGGTGCCAAGCCCGGGACCAACTGCCAGAACGGTCATCTTCCGCGCCAGTTCCAGAATCTGGCCCGCGTCACCCAGCGGCTCGGTCATGAGCTCCGGGCGGACCATGGCGACGCTAATGAGCGCACTCTTAGGCACGGCGACTGTCACCAGCCCGGCTCCGCTTCGGTAGGCGCCCAGACCAGTCATTGCCGGGGCACCGCTTTTACCAAACGAACCCCCGACCACCAATACGTGGCCATACAGGCCCTTGTTGCTGTCGCGCGGTCGTTTGGCGAATAAAGAGCGAAGATCGCCGGGAGTGGTTAGATTGAGCTGGTGATTTGGGTTTGTTTCGCACAATTCAGAAGGCGTCCCGATCGGCACGACCGTGAGCTCGCCCACCTTTTCATAGGTCGGCGACAGACATTGGCTTTGTTTCGCAGCCGTGAAGGTCACCGTGTAATCGGCGCGAACGCAGTCGCCCATTGGCTTTGTTCCGTCAGATGGCAGGCCGGACGGAATGTCGATAGCGACCTTTTTCGCCAGCGGGAAAGCCTCGTTGATGGTCTGAATCGCTTCAAGGGCCGGGCCTTTCGCCGGACCGGTCAACCCGGTCCCCAGGACCGCATCGACGACGATGGTCGCCAGATTGGGTTTGTTCGGTAATTCCCGGACCGTCGGGCAGCCGCACGCCGCCGAGCATTCGCCGGTTTTCCGCGGCGTCGCCAGTCAAGGTCTCGGGATCGAACAGTTCGATCACCGTCAACTCGCGGCAAAGCCGCCGTGTGAAGAGCTGGCGCGCGACCACAAAACCATCGCCTCCGTTGTTGCCTTTGCCACAAACAACGACGATTCGGTGCTCGCTGAGCGGGGCGAAGGTCTCGCGAAGAAAATCGACCACCCGACTGCCGGCGTTCTCCATCAGGATCAGGCCGGGAATGCCGCGCTCGATCGTCAGCCGGTCCACCTCGCGCATTTCGGCTGCCGTGAGAATCTTCACGCCCGCTGAACCTCGCGGGCGAGTAACAGGGTCATGTCGTCGTGAAGCTCGGGTTGATCGGTCCAACCCCGGACCGCTTCCAGCACTAGCCGGATAATTTGGTGATCCTCTTCATGAGCGTTCTTTTTGACAAGATCGATCAGCCGTTCCTCTCCGAACATCTCTCCATAGGCGTTTTCGGGCTCGGTGATGCCGTCGGTGTAGCACACGAGCAGATCTCCAGGCTTCATAGTCAGGCAGCTCTGGTCATATTTCGCCCAGGGAAAAGCACCCACCACCATGCCATTCGAGTCAAGCCGTACGACGTCTCCGTTTCGAAGCAGCAGCGGAGAAAGATGGCCCGCGTTGGTGTAAGTCAGAGTGCGGGAGCGTTCGTCGAACAGAGCGAAGAAGAACGTGGCGTACTTCTCTGGCGATGTGTTCGCAAAAATCTGCTTGTTCAACTGTGAAATGATGTTGGACACGTCGGCCTCGGGCAGTGGCGAGCATTCTTCCTTACGCGCAGGTTCGTAATGCGTGAGCTGCGCGCGCAACGCCGCCTGAAGAGTGGCCATAAGCAGCGCCGCCGAGATCCCTTTGCCTGCCACGTCACCGATAGCGAAAGCCAGCTTAGCGGCCCCGATTTCCACGTAGTCGTAATAGTCGCCGGATACCATCCGGGCGGGGTCGCAGCGCACCGTCAATTGCAAGCCATGAATGGGCGGCGCTTCTTTCGGATAGAGCTGGGCCTGCACTTCTCGCGCGATCTCGATCTCGGTTTGCAGGCGTTCCTTCTCTTTTTCGATAATCATCAAGCGCTCGATATTACCGGTCATTTGGTTGAATGATTGGGCGAGCTCGCCTACTTGATCGTGACTGCGAACCGGTATGCGATGGCGAAAATCGCCGCGAATTACCCTCCGCGTCCCCTCATATAGCTGATTCACAGCGTGCGTAATCCGGCGCGCGAGAGCAAAACCGATAACGACCGCAACCAGCTCAACAATCAGGAACAGAATCGCGACCACAACCAAGATGTCAAACAGAACGCCGCGAAGTACCTCGCTGCCGGCGAAGAATGTGCTCAGCACAGCCGAAGGTCGCGACGATACCCATAAGACGCCTTCGTACGTCCGATTGGGAGTGTCCAGGTGGTAATGGGGGAAGGTCGATGGCCATAACACGGGAATGTCAAGGCGGCTCATGGCAGGAGGAAGCCGACTCGAGATGTCGGGGCCCTCAACGGGCTTACCGTCCATGTTGAACGTCACTTTGGGATGGTTGGGCTTGAAACGATTAGGGCTGGGCGATATTTTTTCAGTAACCGATCCGGCGCTCGCCAGCGATTTCCGCGTGTTCGCTTCCTGAGGACCTTCGAGTAGCGCGATCGCGCCGAGGTGCGGCACGAGGCCCTCGACGGTGCGGTCGGAAAGAGGCGCGAGAGCAGTGAATCTCGCGTCTTTCCCAATCGCATGTGCCCAGGCGTAGAAGTGGTTGTCCAGAACGAGCAGCCCATTAGCGTTTCGCCACTCTGGTGGAACGTCCAAGGGGGCGCTGTCGGCGGGGAAGCGATGGACACCGGACTCATCGCGGATATACAGCGCCAAGCCGGGCAGAGCTTGACCAAATCCCTTCGCAACTTCCGGTGCGGCCACCAGCCGCTGCGCCGGCGGCATATGTTCGAGCGTCTCGACCGCGGCGTGCGCCGCGTCAAGTCGATGATCGAGAGCGGAACTGGCCAGATAGATCGCCAGCTCGTTCATCAGCGCCCACGCGCCCAGTCCAAACAAGACGAAAAGAAGCAGAATCGGCAGGACACCAATCAGCGCATACACAAAAATTAGCCGATTGCGCACGCTCCAGAGCGCGTTGCGCTTCAGGAACCGAAGACCGCGAAAGGCCAGAATCGCAGCGAGCGGGATCATCACCAGCACGGTGAGAACCGTCAACTCGCCGTGACCAGTCACATAAAACAGCAGGTACAGGATGAACGCTATTAGAAAGGCGATTCCCGATTTGCCGAGAGGTTTTGCGATTTGGCGGAACCGCGACATTCATCTGAGATTATCGCGTGAGACGCGATAGTCATTGAAGCGCGGAACGCCGGCGTGACTGTTTGAAGCTTCAGTTCAGACTAGCGAAGCTTTGCCAACGGAGCTTTTTGGACTTTGCCGTTGCGGATGCATGACGTACACACGCGTATGCGTTTCCCGGCGCCTTTGACCAGAGCGTGAACGCTCTGCAGGTTCAGATTCCAGCGGCGCTTGCTCACGTTATGGGCATGACTGATGCGATGCCCGAATTGCGGCCCGCGGCCACAGATCTCACAAACTTTTGCCATAAGAACACACTTACCCTGGGCTCTGGTTGAGCGGGTAAACCACTACTTTAGCAGGTGCGGAGCCGGGCAGGCAAACGCAGGGTTGCGTCCGGTGTTGGAGGCTGCGTCCGGCAACGCCCCGAGTTATCATCGCCTTACAGTGAAAACGTTTAGCGCGGAAGCGTGCACAAGAAGGGCTATGGATTTTTGCCGGCACGTCTGCTGGTTGTTGATTGTAGCCGGCGCATTAGGGGGCACGTTACAAAATGCGGCAATGGCACAGGCTCAACGAGCATTGCCCATCGTGCTCGATCGGGGCGGCGGAACTATCGCTCTCGAACCGTACGCACCGAATATCATTCGCGTCACTTTGAGTCTCGATAAACAGCAGGCCACAGCGGCGCCTGGTTACGGCTTCATCGCCAAACCCGCTCCAGAAGGATGGGCCGAGGATCAAAACGCGGACGGAGATACGTACCGGTCTGGCCGTCTGGTGGTGACGGTCGCGGCAAACAGGCACGGCGGTCCCGCTCCTCTGCCATCGCAACTGGATATTGGAAAGTACTTCAACGGTTCGGCACCCGGCGCGCACATTACGATCAGCACCAGGGCCGGAAAAAAACTGCTTGAAATGATCGGGTGGTCCATGGCCGTGCCGAATCATAAAGACGGCGATGCCGCGATAGTAAACGACAAGCGTCCGTCGGACCTTTCGTTCTTTGAGGTGGGCGCCACCTTCGTTTCCCCCACGGACGAACACTATTACGGTCTGGGCCAAAACCAGGAAGGATATCTGGATCATCGCGGACACACGGTGGAGTGCTGGCACGACTATGCGGCGACAGGCGGCCCGAGCATCGGTGTTCGTTTCCTGGTGACGAATCGCGGGTACGGAGTGATTTGGGACAACCCATCGAAGACCACCGTGAAGCCCGGCTTCAACGAACAGACGCGCTGGGAATCGGAGGTAGGCAACCGGGTCTCGTTCTTCGTAATCGCGGGCAACAGCACAGATGAAATCTATGCCGGCTACCGCCGACTTACAGGTGTGACGCCGATGCTGCCGAAGGCGGCTTACGGTTTTATTCAGTGCAAGCAGCGGTACTCGACGCAAGCCGAAGTGATGGCGGTTGCGAAAGGTTACCGTGAGCGCCATTTGCCGATAGACGTTCTGGTAGTGGACTGGTTCTATTTCTCAAGAATGGGCCAGCTCGACATGGTTCCGGACAAATGGCCGGACCCGGCGGCGATGAACCGCGAACTGCACAATATGGGCTTTCAGACCATGATCAGCGTCTGGCCCCGCTTCAATCCCGGCACCCGGTACTACAATCTCCTTCTGCAAAAGGGCTGGTTCGAGCATTTGGCGGACGGCACGCCGACCAATGGGCTGCCGTACGATCGCGCAGGTTCCGATATCGATACGACTAACCCCGAAGCGGCGCGCTGGTATTGGAATGCGATACGGGAGAACTTCATCGACAAAGGCTTTGACTCCATTTGGGCGGATGAAACGGAACCGGATCTGCCGCCGAATGGCAGCTTCTTCTCCATCGGACCTGGAACGCGGTATTACAACGTTTATCCTTTGTTTCATACCGCGGCCCTCTATGACGGATACCGCCGCGATGTGAAGCGCCGGGCCCTGATTCTTTCGCGCGATTCTTACCTGGGCGCGCAACGCAATGGCACCATGTTCTGGTCTTCCGATATCTATCCGACCTGGGACACGCTGAAGCGTCAGGTTCCTACCGGCCTGGATTTTGCCGCTTCCGGGATGGCTTACTGGAGCAACGATGTAGGCGGCTGGCAGTATCTGCCCCACACGCATCATCCGGAGCAGCCTCCGCTGATACATCCTTCCGACGCGCGCGCCAACGTTGCGGATTACGACGACTATCCCGAGCTCTACACGCGTTGGTTTGAATACGGCGCATTCCAGCCGATCTTTCGGACTCACGGGAGCCGCCGGTATAACGAAGTCTGGTCGTACGGTAAACAGGCCGAGCCCATCCTGAGTAAGTATCTTCGCTTGCGCTATCAACTTATGCCGTACATTTACTCGCTGGGGTACAAGACATATCAGACAGGCGCGCCCTACATGCGTCCGCTGTTTATGGACTTTCCGGACGATCCGCAGGTCGCCGATCTTCGCGATGAGTATATGTTCGGTCCCGCATTCCTAGTGGCTCCGGTGACTGAGCAGGGCGCGACCAGCCGCGCGGTGTATCTTCCGGCGGGCAGCGACTGGTATAACTATTGGACCAATGAGCGCACGCCGGGCGGCCAGACTGTCCAGGTCAGCGCGCCCATTGATGTTTTGCCGTTATTCGTTCGCGCAGGGTCGATTGTTCCGGAGGGCGAGCCGATCGACAGCACGGCCCAGACGCAGAAAATTGCAAGGGTGAGGGTCTATCGCGGCGCGAGCAGCGATTTCACGCTCTATGACGACGACGGAACCACTTACTCATACGAGCAGGGAGTCAGCAAGATTACCCGCCTGCATTGGGATGATGGTGCTCAGAAGTTGAGTCACGAGGGAGCGGAGGCGTGGAGCGGGCCGGATAGTGGGGTTGTGGAGGTTATTGGGAAGTAAGTGGGACTTCCGCCGCTGCACTGCAGGACTTCGATCTTTAGACAGTGCGCTCGCTGTGCTTCTGCTACGCGTTTGGTCCGATCAGGTCGATGGCCGTCTGTCCAACTTGTGGCGTGGGACAAAGGATGATGTTCCAATGTGCATTAGTGGGCGGAAGCCGGCTCCCGGGAGTAATCACGTCGAGCGGCTATCTCAGGCCCAGATCGGGATAGACCAACTGTTCTACACTTGATGGGTGTTGGGTCATAAGGTTACGGCCACACGGTGGGGTGCGTGCTCGTCGTTATCTCAATAACTCAATCGAGTAATTTCGAGCAGGCTGACCGTCTATGACCCCAACAAATACGGCTGGTTCTAGTGACCGTCGGCGTTTATGTTCGGACTGCGTTTTTGATGTGGCTCTTCAGCAGAGGATCGTGCAAGAGGGCACGCGCGCCACGTGTTCCTATTGTGGAGAAAACGGACACACCCTGTCGATCAATGAAATTGCGGATTTCGTGAAGGACTTATTGCAGCAGTTCTACGAGTGGGTGGAGTCTGCCCATACAGAAGAGGACGCGGTGCTTCGGACACCTCAGGGTCAGCCGGTAAATCAAGTCATCGATAGTCTAGTCGATGCCCGTGTCAGCGTTGCTGAAGAAATCCGTAAGTTGTTGGCCGACCTTGATGCAGCAGACCCAGACAAATGGAATTTGGCGCTTGGCCTCTTCAATCCAGGCGCCCGGTACGCCAGAAGGCAAACGCTAGAGACCTACGAGCTCGAAATGAGTTGGCTAGGATTCGAGCGCAATTTGAAGACACAGACGCGATATTTCAATAGGCGCGCGGACGATCTATTGCGGTCGATTTTCGAGGGAATGGACGGGCGCCGCGCAATCGACGGACGCCCTATAGTTGTTGTGGCAGGTCCAGAAAAGGACTTTTCAACCTTCTACCGTGCGCGAGTGTTCCAGAAGGAGGAAGAGTTCAGAAAGGCTCTCAAGCGACCACACGTCAACGTTGGCCCACCGCCGCCCTCTGACGCGACTGCTGGTCGCATGAATGCGGCAGGAATTTCCGTTTTCTACGGAGCGACAACCCCTGAGATCGCGCTGTCAGAGGTCCGGCCCCCTGTCGGCAGTAAGGTGCTCATCGGTTCCTTCGAGGTGATTAGAACGTTAAGATTGCTTGATCTGGTCGCCTTGGCCGAGCTTGCCGATGAGAACGGCAGCCTTTTCGATAACGAATATGTTGATCGGCTAAGAAGAGGCGAGTTCCTGCGTGGCCTGACCCAGCGATTCTCAAAACCAGTGATGCCCAACGATCAAGCCCTCGAGTATCTTCCGACTCAAGCGGTCGCTGATTTCCTGGCCGCCAGTGCGGAGCCGCCCTTCGATGGAGTCTTATACCCCTCCGTCCAACACAGCCAGATCCACAGGGCTAGGCGCCGGTATCGGCTGTTTGGGGCCAATAGGAGGTACGCGTGCAACGTGGTCCTCTTCCACCAGGCGGCGAGAGTTCAATGCCTCAATGAAGCAGAAGACCTCTTTGTCACGGACGGTTCATTCTTCTTCTGGGATTCGGAGACGCTCGATCAGGGACCCGAGGTAGAGTATTCAACTTGGGCGCCACCTCCTAGCGAGGTCGAGACAGCGGACGAGGCTACGCTTAGATTGGCGTCGTTACAGGCCCACTATATAACAGCCGTCAAGGTCGAGTCAGAGCCGATAAAGCTAAACCGCTTCACACGTGGTGAGTCGGGAGCAGATTCTCCTTCGGTCTAGTCGCACAGATTTTTTGTGTTTTGAACGTCGAGTAGCAGTTCAACCTCTATAGCAATTCCCCGACCTCGGAGCAGATCCAACGACTGCTGAAAAACGTGCTCAGATCCGGCGATTGCCTTGCGCCGTCCGTCGCCAATTCCAGCCCCAACGCCGATTTCAGAGCAGTAATCGAGCCGATCGGACAACTTTAACGATTCCATCACCGGATCTCTTATGAGGCGGTCGCCGCCATCGAGCCGGTCAAGTATTCGAGACCACATATGCTGAAAAAGTTTTAGCAGGAACTCCTTACGACAATTGCCGAACCTAACCCAGATAAGCTTGGCGGTCGGTACCAGCAGAACCATGTTTGCGAAATCCTCATCTTTGGAAATCAGAATTGAATCACTTTCTGAGACGTAGTTCCAAATTTCCGCATCCGACGCATCTCGCAATCCGACATCAATAACGTGCGTGGCCTGCACCTTGAATTCAGTTTGAATGAAACGAGCCAGCGCCGCAGGCAGTTGGTTGTCAATCAGGAATTTCACGCGGAACGTAGAACGGGGTGATCCGTCTGCCGCGCGGCATATTCGATTGCCGCAAGAATGTCTTCGCGGTCAAGATACGGATACTCCCCCAAGATCTCGTCGAAGCTGGCGCCAGCACCGAGAAGTTCGAGAACATCGGTCACGCGGATGCGCATACCCCGAATGCAAGGATGGCCACCACATTGAGCGTCGTCGATCGTGATGCGATTGAGGCGTTCCGATTGCATTGTCGTTCCCTTCCATCAGTCTACAGTCGAATCAAACCGCGTATTTCGCAGAGCACGATGCCAAGCCGATGAATCACACTACTCGATCCGTCCCTACAGTGTCTGAGCGATTGCGACGATTCGAACCTGATCCGTCTTCGCAACGTTTGCCTCGAGACCGATAGCCCGCAACGCTGCCCCGACTTCGTCCGCACGCGGGTGTCTCACTGATGAGATGCCGGTGTTCTCCTGCGCTCCCGAAGTGTTCGAAACGTGATCGAATAGCGCAGTTCGCGGGTTGGCGGAATCATATGCTGCCAATTGTGGCGAGCTTCTCCCGTCAGTCCATATATCGAGCGCGCTGGCAGTTCAAGGGCGCAAGTCTTCCGGGCGGCACCAGTACCGGTCTGAAAACGCATTCGACAAGAACCTGCTAACGAGATGCCGGCTACGACACCAAAGGCCGGCGCATCCCGATGCCAACCAATACCAGCGCCCGGAGCATACTCGGTGACAAGAGCTTCTGCCCAAGCGAAAGGATCAATATTCAGCAAGGCGGCCGACCGTGCCCGAATCTCAGCAAATTGTTCTGGAATGGGATCCGCCGGTGTGAGTTGGTACGACTCGAAGGCGTAATGCCATCCAAACTGCCGAATGCGACGCTTGGCAGTAACGCCCTGCATCTGGAAAGCTCGGAAATCCAGGGTTCGCAAGAAGG
This sequence comes from uncultured Acidobacteriaceae bacterium, assembly GCA_963762495.1. GTDB lineage: Bacteria > Acidobacteriota > Terriglobia > Bryobacterales > Bryobacteraceae > Bog-105. The sequence goes on along the minus strand of CAVXKZ010000001.1, from coordinate 15,572 downwards.
CGAGCAGACCGTGTTCCTCAACCGGAGTAAGAAAGCCCGGGGAAAAGACCAACCCCGGCGGTAAGTCTTCGTAAACACCGGTCCGCTTCCGGACTGCCACGCTTCTACTCTATCTGAGTTTCCTCCCTTGCCGGCGATTTGCTCTCCATCGGTTCATGCGCGATAGCCCTTCTTTATACCGGGCTGGTTGCCGGGATTGTGGAGGTTATTGGCAAGTGAGTGGGAAGCGTCCGAAGCCCTCAGTGGCTAGCCCGATCGCGCCATTTTTTTGCCAACTCGTCATTCGCGAGGGCTTTGATGTAGATACCTCCCACCACGGATCGCGCTTGGAAGCCCACTTGTTTCCCGGTCTTCGTGTCATACCAGTCGGTCAACGGAACGCGCGATGGTGTCTCGTTCACCCATTTTGCGATCGGCATCGTTAGAGCCTCGAACTGTGCGGCATTGTCCGCCAGCGTCGCCGTCCACAGCTCCCAGTCCAACTTGGTATAGTCCGCGCGATTATCCAGCGGCAGCCCGTACTGATTCAGATGATGCAGATAGAAAGCCAACTCCGTTTCCCGGACGCGTGCCGGAAAAAGGTTCAAGTGCAAAAGCTGATCCCAGATCAGATTGTATTTTTGACTCCAGGTGCCGGGTTTATCAAAGGCCAACTTGTAGTGGTCGCTATCGCGGTCCATCTGTTCCCACTTCTCCGCCATTACCTTCGCTGCACGCGAATAGTCGTTTGCAAGCTCCACCTTACCTAACCCGCGCGCCATCTCGCCATAGGCGGCGAGCCCTTCGATGGCCTTAATCGATAAGTTGGCATTATGCGCTAAGTGACCCGCGAAGTCATCCGTACTGAGTTGGTTTTCCGGATCAAGGCCCTTCAGGCGAAGATACTCAGCCCACTTACTCAGTTGTGGCCAATATTGTTGAGCCAAATGCCAGTTGCCCTGCTCCTGGCCTAGCGCAGCGAGCAATATCAGCATGTTTCCGCTCTCTTCGACGGGCATTTGGTTCTCTTCCGTCCGCTCGCCTCCGCCATAGACTTGCCCATCCGCGAGCGGGTACGTGCCCAGATCATGGGGAGCAAACGGCCATTTCCAACGGGGCAACGCGGCGTACTCGAGCACAGGTTTCAGTTGTGCTTCCAGCAAGCTCGGATTAAAAAACAGGAACAGCGGGGCAGATGGATAAAGCACATCCACGGTCGAGATACAACCGTTGCTGAAGTTTTCCTTCGGGAACAACATCGGCGTGCCGTCTAAATCCGCAGCGAATCCATGGGCGGCCAAGGTCTGCCGGTATGCCAACGTGGCCAACTGCGCATACGGTTTCCCGCCCACGCGGTCCATATCTTCGGTCAGTTCTGAATCGAAGCGCTTGCCCCGCGATTCGAGGGCAGAGTACTGCGACTCGGCGGTTTCGAGCATTTCCTGGGGCGTTTGACCGTTTCTCTGCCAATAGGGCCGCAACTTCCGATTCAAGTATTCAATCGGGTATTCTTCGGTGTACGACAACAGCACGTGGCGAGGCACTGCTTGTGATCCCTCTACTGAGAGCGGAAACACCACGGCCAGATGCGCTGCCTTGTTCCGCGATGCTTCCTTCGGCATTTCCAGGTCATCCGCGGAAGGCAACGTTCCCGAACTGATGAATGACCTCATGTCATCGGCAGCGTTCGCCAGTGACGCTTGCTCGCCATCCGGCACAACGAGGCGGAAATATCCCCAGTCGATGCGTAGATTATCGCCGGACCTCTCCAGCACACGCTGCTCGCGGGAACCTGCATTCAAGAGCGTGAGAGAGCCAGCGCGGGCACGGCTCCAGACGACCTCCTGGTCGGCCGTATCAAGGGCGAGAACGGGGTCGGCATCGAGATAAATAACTACATCGTGCTTCTTGCCGTCCATCGCCGTCACGTCCCAGGTGAGATAAGTCACTGGCCGGGACAATACATCGAGATCTTCGGTGAACGCCGGGGTGAAGAACGTGAATACCAGTCTGATGCCGGCTTCTTCAAAGGTGTAGATGGTGTGGGTAGGCAATACAGAAAGCGAGATCTGCTGCATCGCTGCAACGCCCCGCGGCCGTTCGCCCATATAACGATAAGTCGAGCCGTCAATCCGGACTAGGCCGCTCAATGGCTGCTCAGTTCCCGTCCAGTGTTTCGTGTTCTGATCGGTCAGCTTGTCGGCCATCGACCAGATACTGAAGTAGGGATCATGGGTCACCAAAGGTACGGCTGGAGGACGTAGCGGTACATTCGCGCTCTGAGCATCGGCGGGCAGGCAACCGGTGCTCAGCAGCAGTATTGAACAGAGCGCGACAGCACTCGCACTTCATGAATTCCCGCACACGAATTGAAAAAATCGACCTCACGCTATGCCTCCCACTTCACAATCGCCGCACTAGCGGCGGGTACGCCGATCTCGCACTCGCCAGCCTGGACTGGCAAATGTTCAACTATCCGGGCTTTCCACTCGCCTTGCGCGATAACTCCGGAGCCACCCAACATTACTCCATCTTTGCTGTTTAGCGAAGGAGCAGTCAGACGCAATGCAGTGGCTTCAAGAAAACGCTTATCAGTGGCGATTCTCACGTCGGCGTTGCGAGATGCATCTTTGTTGACGATTAGGACCGAGAGTCGATTCTGGTCGTTCAGAACAGCGTAGGCGGTTAGGTTCACACCCGCAGAGTCGTAGTCCACAATTATCGGGTGTCCCTGACTAGCCTGGGCAAACGCCAGCATGCCGTAATATTCAGGTTTGGCGGAAGGCGTTCCGTGTTCGTCGTCGCCAATGGGAGAATACGAACTAATAAACCCAAGCTGGTTTACACCGGTCTCGATATTCACGCCCGCGGCGCCAGCAAAGGCTAAGACGAACATAAAATCGAGCACCCAGAGCGCAGCACCGAACGTGTCACTCACGCCCGGCTTCCCGCCGCCGCAAAAGGAGTTCGTTTCGCAAATTCGATACGGCACATGTGAAGCCGCAGACGCGGCCCTCAGTTTTTCCAATTCCGGCGCAAGCTTCGGATCCGGGTGCAGCAGCTTATCGAGAGTGCTGGCCGGGTTGGCGCACTCGCGGTAATAATGATGGGTCAACAGCTTTAGGTCGTCTCCTTCGTCGGTGGCGAACCGAGTCACCCAATCGGTTGCGCTTGCAACGTCCGGTCCCGCAAAGGGCGCGTTGGGCAGCTTTGCACGAATGGCCGCCTTGTAATGCCGGTATTCCTTCAAATACTCGTCGTAGTTGTAGCTCTTGCCCCGGTGCGCGGATCCTCGACCGAAGAGATCCGGCTCATTCCCGATCTCAAACGCCAGGAGCTTGTCTTTCACGGCGGCAGCTACCGAACGAGCTTCTTCGACCGCCTCTTGTTCCGTGCTGCTGCCCAGATTCAAGCCCCATATCAGCTTCCAGCCTGTCGCATCGAGAAAAGCAGCCAGCTCCCGAAGATTGGCATCATTCACCATAGTTGCCTTTGGCGCTGATACAGCTTGGCCGTCGGGGTTGAATGAGGAGTAGTCGGAAGTGTTGCCGCCAACGCGGATGACACCGTCCGGTCCAAGAGTCTGCACCATTTTCACGTAGGTGCGATTTCGCGCACTCAGCAGGCCCGGCGTCGCTACGGAAGAAATCTCATAGCCGAGCCCGATGAAGTCCGCCGGGATGATGCCGAGCGTCCGTCCAGTATCAACATTCACCCGGACTTGCCGCTCCACATCTGTCAGCGCCGGTCACCGCGGCCGTTGCGCACTTACCCCGCAGAAGGGCGGCGACGCTGGTGGAACCGGCAAGAAATTCTCTACGGCTCGTATACATGTTGAGGTTCAATGCTGTCAAGTTGCAAAAACTGACGGAGTGCATGCCCGATGCACGTCTGGAATTCCAACTGATTTAGAAAGTGAAATCTGGTGCGGATGGGGAGACTTGAACTCCCACGCCGTTGCGAGCGCTGGAACCGAAATCAACACGATTATAACGATCTCACGTGGTCACAAGCGTTTGCGATCGCGGCAACAGGCGTCTTTCATCAAGCCGAATCCAAGCGGGAGCGTGATCGCTTGCGTTTTCTTCTCCTCGCGTCCATCGATCGACGCCCGCATCAATCAACAGTGGGGCGAGCTGGAGCGAGAGTAGCAAGTGATCAAGCCGCATTCCCTTGTCTGCGTTCCACCTCCCGAACTTGTAGTCCCAAAAAGTCCAGGGCGGCTTTGAGGGATGCATGTGTTCGAGAGCGTCGGTCCAGCCTTGACTGAGCAGCCGTCTAAATACCTCACGACTGGCTGGTTGCACCAGAGCGTTGTGGTCCAAGGATCGAGTCGGGTAAATATCCTGCGGGGTTGGTACCACGTTGTAATCGCCCGCGAGAACAACCGGCACACCTGCTGTCATTAAGTCGTTCGCGTGTGCGATCAGGCGTTCGAACCATGCCAGCTTGTAAGTGAATTTCGGTCCGGGTTGAGGATTACCGTTGGGCAGATAAATGCAACCAATGAGAATGCCGTGAACGGCTGCTTCCAAATACCGGGCCTGGTGATCATTTTCATCACCGGGAAGGGTTAGGCGCGTCGGGACTGGCGTTTGTTCGCGCGCAAGGATTGCTACACCGTTCCACGACCGCTCACCCACCCACAGCGCCTCATATCCTGCGGATCGCAGTGCGTCGGCCGGAAACCGGTTTTGCTCTGTCTTGAGTTCCTGCAGGCACACCACTTCGGGCTTCTCTCTGTTGAGCCACTGCAAGAGGTTCAGGATGCGCTTGTTGACGTTGTTGATGTTGAATGTCCCAATCTTCACGCCGTCAGGTTAACGAAGAGCGCAACCGAGTTTGTGGAAGCTTAGGAGGAGGCGCGGCGTCTCCGATGCGTCCGCGATAGACTCGTGTCGGTAGATTTATGGGACGAATTGGATGGATCGGAAAGACATGTATCTGCGCCGGTGTGGCGGTGCTGCTGGCGGGTATTGCTAGCTTACGAGCGCAGGGGCCGGGCGGCGGGAGAACTGCTCAGGCGCTGTTTACGGCCCTGGACGCGAACGGTGATGGGACGCTGACCCGGAGCGAGATCGAGTCGGGATTCAGCTCCTGGTTTGCGGCTTGGGATACGACGAACAGCGGGGCATTAACGCAACAGCAGATTGCAGCCGGACTGAGCAAGGTGCTACCGGCGCCGCCGGCGGCGAAGCCTGGACAGGCGAACACTTTCAATATTGCCGGGAATTCGACGCCGATCACGGTATCGCAAAAGGCTGTGGACGCCATGATGGCGGCGTTGCCGAGCACGCCAGGTGTGAGACCGCTGCGGCAGCGCAAGGTGCTGGTACTCGCGCATACGGGAGCGGGCGGGTTCGTGCATGCCTCGATTCCGCTTGCTGCGAAGGCGGTGGAAGAGCTGGGGAATCGGGGCAGTTTGTGGACGACGACAGTTACTTACAACTCAGCCGATATCAACGCGGATAACCTGAAGCAGTACGATGCGATTTTCCTGGACAGCACGACCGCCTGCTTCCTGGACGATAAAGATCCGTCCGTAACAGCGGCGCGGCGCGCGGCGTTTCTTGATTTCGTCAGAAGCGGGAAAGGCATCGCCGGTATTCATGCAGCGACGGACGCGTATCACACCGATTGCCTGGCGGCTGAGGCGGCTGCAAGCAGCGGCAGTACGGGTCCTAATTTCATGGCCCTGATTCTGGCTGCACAGCTAGTCACGGCGGGCGATAAGGGTGATAGCGGTGCCGTTAGCCGGCAGGAGTGGACCGCGATTGCTGACGATTGGTTTCAGAAGCTGGATACGGGCAACACCGGAAAGGTAAGCCGGGCCGACTTCGTAAAGCACTTCAATTCATTGCTGCCGCCCCCGGGGCCGCATCTGGGGCTTGAATCGAAGCCCGTCCTGCAGTGGCCGGAGTTCAACACTCTCATCGGCGGCTACTTCAAATTTCACTGGCCCGATCCGCAAGTTATCTACGTTAAGATCGACGATCCAAATAGCCCGTTGACCGCCATGTTTCACGGGAAGGAGTTCGAGATCCACGATGAGACATATACGTTTGCGCAGGAATCGTTTACACGCAGAAATGTGCACGTGCTGACTAGTATCGATTACGAAAAGATGAGCGCTGAGGACAAGGCGAAAGAATTGAATCCGCGAACGGACCGCGATTACGCATTGAGCTATATCCGTCGCGAGGGTCAGGGCCGAGTCTTCTATGAAGGGCACGGCCACAGTGACCGCGTCTATGCGATGACGCCGATGCTGGAGCACATTCGTGCCGGGATTCAATACGCGCTGGGCGATCTGAAAGCGGATGACAGCCCCTCGGTGAAATAAAGCCTAGCTAGAAATAATGACGCGAAGAGAGAGTGTTATTGCCCTAGCGACGCCTGCGCTTGCGGGGCTCGTCGATGCACAATCAACGTCTGTCCGCAAGCTCAATGTGGTCTGTGTCGGCGGACATCCGGACGATCCGGAGACAGGCTGCGGTGGGACGCTGGCCCGCTACTCAGCAGCAGGACATAACGTTGTCATCATCTATCTCACGCGCGGAGAGGCCGGGATCGAGGGCAGGACGCATGAGGAGGCCGCCCGGATCCGCACGGAAGAGGCATTGAAAGCCTGCAAAATTCTTCAGGCACAAGCGATGTTTGCGGGCCAGATCGACGGGTCAACCGAGATCAACAAAACCCGCTATGCGGCGTTCGAGCCTCTGCTTAGCGGACAGCACCCGGACTTGGTTTTTACGCACTGGCCGGTGGACACGCACCCCGATCATTGCGCGGCATCTCTGCTTACGTTTCAGGCATGGCGGCGCAGTCATCAGAAATACGCGCTGCTGTATTTCGAGGTGATTACCGGCGAACAGACACAGCAGTTCAATCCGAACTTCTATGTCGATATTTCGGACAGTTGGCAAAAGAAGAAGGAAGCGTGTTTTGCGCACATGAGCCAGCGGCCATCGGACTTCTATCCGTATCACGAACAGATGGAGCGCTTCCGCGGCGTGGAACACCGCTGCCAACGGGCCGAGGCTTTCATTGTGCACTCGCAAGGACCGCTGCCGCCGCTGGCCTGGTGAGGCCCCGCCTCGATCTTCAACTGGACAAGCATCATGGCCATAAGATTTAATCTGCGCTGCTGGGCGCTGCTGCTGATTTTTGCGAGCTTTTCGATGGCGCGCGGCGTCACTTATGTTGTTCTCTGGTTCGACACCGAAGACTATGTAGATCCGATCGCAGATGATGCTGCGCTGCGGATTGCGAACGACCTGACAAGCCTCGGGGTACGCGGAACATTCAAAATCGTCGGCGAAAAAGCGCGCGTGCTGGAGCAGCGCGGCCGCACGGACGTAATCCAAGCACTCGGGAGACATTGCATCGGATATCACTCCGATTGGCACAGCGTGCAGCCTGTGCCGGCGCTTGCGTTGCAACATCTCGGGCTGTTAGAGGGTGCCGACGAATTTGAGCGCAGGCAGCGAAGCGGGTTCGAAGATGTCGCGCGAATTTTTGGTGTCACTCCCGCTTGCTACGGGCAGCCGGGATCGTCCTGGGCGCCGCAATCGGATGTAGCTTTACGGCGCATGGGAGTGCACGTTTATTTGGACGAGGGAACTCAGGTCGGGTATGGCGACCAGCCGATATGGTTTGGCGGCCTGCTCTATGTCTTCAACCTGGGACCGTATCAGATACGCGCGGATATCGATCACCAGGAGTCGGAATCGGAGGCTTTTCGGCGGTTCGATGCGGCAGCGAAACACTTTGCCGAAAGCGGCGGGGGGCTGATCAGCACCGTCTATCATCCGACCGAGATGGTGCACACCGAGTTTTGGGATGCGGTAAATTTCGCACACGGGGCGGTACGACCGAGAGAGCAATGGGTGCTGCCGCATCGCCGCAGCAAGGATGACGCGGAGCGCTGTTTCCGCATTCTGAAGGCGTATGTAGAGCATGCGAAGACAATTCCGGATGTCGAATTCGTCACCGCGATCGATCTTCTACACATCTACGCAAACCCGATCCCGCCTGTTGTGAGCAGGATCGAGCTGGCGCGGCACTTCCAGCGGGGTATCAACTTCCTGTCAACGGGCGCGGGGGATCTTTCGGCGGCTGATATTCTGCTCGAACTGCTGGGGCTTCCTGCGCGATATGTGGATGGACCCACACAGCGCGGCACAACGAACTACGCTGATCCCACGATCCCTGATTTTCTGTTCGAAGCCACCTTGAACGACGTGCGGTCGTTCATACAGACGAATCATCGATTACCGAGCGAAGTGTTCGTCGGTTCGAAGACCCTTTCGCTTGAGGATTTCGCGGCGACGCTGGCAGAGCACGTGGTTTCGCCCGGCCCGGTACGGGTGAAGAGAGGCAAGCTGGATTTCGAGAGGTATTTCTCGACCGACGCTCGGAGATCATTTGATTGGCCCATCCATCCGGAAGGATTCGCTCCGGAAGAGCTGTTGGCGCTGGCGCGCCTGCAGGGATGGACACTGAAACCGGCAAGGCTGCGGTAAAGTGTCGGGCGCCGCCCGCCCGAACCCTATCTGTAACTCCGGTCATTATGAAGCCGCGCTTCAACATGATGGAGGAAGGTCGATCGTTTGCGGGGCGGCCGCGAGTGAGGCCGCCCACGAGTCAAATTTAGTACGGCACCTCGTCGGTATCGGGCATCGACCGGAGCCTTTTCAGCACGATCCAGCTTGCGAATCGCAAATGTAGATGTCTGATACGCTTCAGCTCATGGTGCGATGCCTCATGGCGCTACTGGCTGTTGTCTCGAGTTGCGAACCTGCAATTGCTGCCGCGGATGCTAAGCAGCTCACGAATGATAGCTGGTCCATCAACAATGAGTTCGTCGAACGAAAAATCACTTTCAGCCGGGAACATGGCCTGGAAACGGAAAGGTTGCTGTACAAGGTCACGGGTCATGATTTCATTGCCAATGGCCGGCGTGCGAACAGCATGGCTGGGGAGTTCAGCTTTTATTCCGACGGTCGCGAGTTTACGGGCAAAAGCTCATTCGCGTTGCGCGGCTCCAATATTTCGAGCCTGGGCGGCGGCCGGCTGCTGAGGATCGATCTTTCAAACCTTGATGCTCATCTCGATGTCTCGGTCTTCTACGCCGTATACGATGAGCATCCTGCGATACGTAAATGGCTCACAGTCACGAATCGCGGCACAACTGCAATGTATCTCAGCCGGTTCTGCTTTGAAACACTCGACGCCGGCCCCGGCGCGGTGTCGGATCTGGAGGTCTCGGGCGGCTATGGCGGAACACCTAGAGAGTTGTTTTTCACTGGCCGTGTATCGGATCCGGCCGTTTTTGTCCGTAATGCCAAGACGGGCGAAGGCTTTGCGATTCTGAATGAAGCGCCGGGGTATTTGAAGCGGACGGAGATAGGCTCGGGCTGGTCGGAGCGCTTCCTGGTGATGTATGACACCGATCTGTTTCCGTTCGGGCGAACACTCGATCCGGGTGAGACGTTCGAATCGGCGAAGAGCTCACTCGTGTTCTTCTACGATAATCGCGGCCTGAATGATCCGCGCTGGGTTGTCCCGCGATACGTGGCACGCGTCATCGCACGCCGGCATGGAACAGGACAGCCGGCCTGGATCTTCAACACGTGGGAACCATTTCTGCGCGGCATTAACGAGCAGATCGTAAAGGAACTCGCGCTGGCGGCAAACGAGATCGGGCTCGATATTTTCACGATCGACGACGGATGGCAGCTTGAGTACGGGTCAAACGAATTCGATAAGACGAGATTTCCGGCGGGGTTCGCAGGCGTGAAAGCTACGCTCGACCGCAATCACTTGCGACTCGGGCTATGGGTTCCACTGGCAGCCATCAGCACGCAGGCCGCAGATTACCGTTCACATCCCGAATGGGTGTGCCGCGATCAAAGCGGCGCGGCGAAGTTCACGGGCACTGCTGCGGGAAGCCGGGCCGTGATGTGTCTGGCCAGCGGCTACCGCGACCTCGCGCTAAGACGCCTCACTCAGTTGATCGAGCGGTATCATCCGGCGTACATCAAGGTGGACCTTACAACGGTGTTCAACGCCTATGGAGAGCAGCCCGGTTGTTACGCTTCGAATCATACGCATCACGGGTGGGCCGAATCCCTGACACGAATTTACGAGGCGCTCGAATACATTGGAGACCAGCTTTACCGCACGCATCCGGAAGTATTGATCGATTACACGTTTGAGCTTTGGGGAGAAAAGCATCTCATTGATCCCGCGCTCTTGCACTGTGCCGATTTTGATTGGCTCAGTAACGTGAACGACAGCGAGCCTGACGAAGGGGGACCGCTCAGCGCAAGGATGCTGCTGTACACCCGCGCGCTGTCGATTCCGGCCGAAACGATGCTGATCGGAAATCTGCGTGCTCCGACTCCGTTGATCGAGGAACGCTTTGCAACCGAGATAGGCGCCGGTCCGCTGTTGCTCGGGGACTTGCGCAAGCTCTCGCCGCGAGAACGCGACTGGTATTCCGGAAAAATCCGCTGGTTTAAGGACCTTCGGAGCCGTGCGCCGTTAAATGACTCGTTCTTTCCGCTCGGAAGCTGGGTGCAGCCAAACGCCGCGGCGTGGGATGGATTTGCGCGACTCAGCCGCGACTCGGACGGAGTGATTGTGCTGTTTAGAAATCAGAGCAGCGCAGAAGAGGTTGAGATTCGTTTGCCTGTGGCTCCGGGTATTGATTATCGCGCTAAATCGGTGATAACGGATCAAAGCCTTGGGAATATTAGCTCAGACGACCTTACGCGAGGTTGGAAGGTAAAATTACCAGCCGGTCACGCGGTAGAAATTATTGAGCTCGATCGGGGAACAAGAACGGCGACGACAATCGCACCGGCAAGAGCTACAGCGCCCCCGAGGAGAAATGCGCTGGTGACGCGCGCCTGGTAAAGGGAACAGAAAGCCCTGCTCCTGATACGCTCCTAGCTGGTCCTTGGCGAGCACGATTTCTTTCTCAAACGCGGACAACGGCCAACCATCGGCCTGTGCGCTCGTCTACCTGCATGAAGCCTAACATCAACACTTCATACGTTATCTTCCTGGGCGTTACCGCCGCGCTTGGCGGGCTACTGTTTGGTTTCGATATTGCCATAATCACCGGCGCAGGCCCGTTCCTGACAGAGCAATTCAACCTTAGCGATTTGAGTCTGGGTTGGGCCTTCAGCTCGCTGCTGTTCGGCTGTGTTTTGGGCTCGGGAATCGCCGGGCGGCTGACCGATTCTTACGGCCGCAAAAAGATCCTTCTCATCGTTGCGGTGCTGTTTGCGATTACGTCGCTGGCAACGGGCCTTGCCCCGAGTTTCACGTTGTTCGTGATAGCGCGGTTCACAGGCGGCCTTGCCGTAGGCGGCGCATCCATTCTTTCGCCGATGTATGTCGCGGAAGTTTCACCGCCTACCCTGAGAGGGCGCATGGGAACGCTGTATCAGTTGTCGATTGTTACCGGCATTCTCATTTCGTACGCCATCAATTATCTGCTGCGCGATGTCGGGCCTGCGAACTGGCGCTGGATGTTCATTACCGGCCTGGCGCCATCGGTACTCTTCTTCGCGATGCTGTTGGTCGTGCCGGAAACGCCACGTTATTTATTCATGGTCGGCAAAGAGCAGCAGGGATTTGCGATTCTCGAGCGCATCGCCGGCCGGGAAAGCGCCGAATTCGAGGCATCGAAGATTCGCGCCAGCTTACTCAACAAGCGAAAAGCGTGGCTGGATCTGCTCCAGCCCGGCATTCGGCGCGCGGTCTTTGTCGGCTTCTGCCTGGCCATTCTGGTTCATGTATCCGGTATCAACACCATCATCGATTACGCTCCGGCGATTCTCAGAGCAGCAGGCTGGAAGATCGATGCAGCGCTGTTTTCGACGCTTATTATTGGCCTCACGAACCTGGTATTCACATGCGTGTCGTTCTGGGTTATCGACCGCTACGGGCGCAAGCCGCTGTATATTATCGGCTCGCTCGGCATGACAGCCGCTCTGATTCTTCTGATGTCGGTGGTGTTGGCGAACCACTTCCAGAGCACAATTGTTCTGGTCTACATCCTGGCGTACCTGGCTTTTTTCTCCTCGTGCATCGGACCGGTCTTTTGGACGCTGGTGGCGGAAATATTTCCCAATGACCTGCGCGGCACCGCAATGGTGGTGCCGGTACTGACCCAGTGGATAGCGAATGCGATGGTCGTGTTGCTGTTTCCGCTTGCCTTCAATCAGATCGGCAAAGCGATCACGTTTGGTTTTCTCGCCGCGATGTCGCTCACGCAGGCTGTGTTCACGTGGTTCTTCGTGCCGGAGACGAAGAACAAGCCGCTCGAAGAAATTGAGGAGTATTGGCGGGAATCAGTACCCTCCGGGCCGACACGGTGATGGTCGCCGACTGACGGCGCGGCCAGACGACGACTCCTGCCCACGCTGGATTTTCAGCCCATTTCAGCGGCCGGTCTTCTTCCTTGATGTAAAACAAAAGGGCGATGATCAAGAACCTGGCGAGAACCCTTATCGTGACGTTGTGGTGTCTGCAGTCGCTTACTTCCGCTCAATCCGTGTTCACGTCCAAGCTGGACGATCCTAAAGCCGTCTATCTGAACGCCCCTCCCGATGGTTCGACCGACGACACTGCGGCCATACAAACCGCCATCGATCAAGCCGGAACGCAGGCGCGCGAAGGCATCGTGTTGATTCCCTCGGGCCGCTATCATCTCACCCACACGGTCTACATCTGGCCGGGGGTCCGTGTGTTCGGATATGGCGCAACCCGGCCCGTGTTTCTCCTCCCCGCACACACGCCTGGTTTCGAGGCCGGCATGAGCACGATGGTGATCTTCGCCGGCGCTCGCCCGGGCCAAACTCGCGCCAGAACAGCCGGTCGCGTTCCGTTCCCGCCGCCCGACAGCGTGCCGCCCAATCCCGCCATCGCCGACGCTAACTCAGGCACCTTCTACTCAGCCATGAGCAACATCGATTTCGAGATCGGCGAAGGCAACCCCGCCGCGGTCGCCATCCGCTTTCACGTCGCGCAACACGCCTACCTGAGCCACATGAGTTTTCACGTCGGCTCCGGTCTCGCGGCGCTCTATCAGGTGGGCAATGAAGCGGAAGATCTGCACTTCTACGGCGGCCGGTACGGCATTCTGAGCGAGAAGACCTCGCCCGCCTGGCAGTTCACACTGATCGACTCCGTTTTCGAAGGCCAACGCGAAGCCGCCATCCGCGAGCATGAGGCTGGCCTCACTCTCATCCGTGACGTCTTCCGACACCTGCCAACAGCCATCGACATCGACCCGCACTATTCGGATGAACTCTGGGCTAAAGACTGCCGCTTCGAGGATGTGACCGCCCAGGCAATCACCATCAGCAACGAAAAGAGCCCCTTGACTGAGGTCGGTTTTGAAAACGCGGTCCTGCAGAATGTGCCCGTCTTCGCCCTGCTGCGCGAAAGCGGCAGAAAAATTCGCGGCAAAGGCGCCGCTTATGCAGTCAAGACTTTCAATTACGGCTTGATCATACCTGCTGAGGGCGCTATGGGTTCCATCGGTATGCGCTATGATCCCTCGCCTCTGCCGAATGTTCCTGCACTTCCTCTACCCGCGATCCGCCCCCTGCCGCGGCTCGAACGGTGGGTGAACGTGCACTCGCTCGGAGTGAAGGGCGACGGAACAACCGACGATACCAGCGCCATTCAGAACGCCATCAACACCCACCAGGTGCTCTATTTCCCGAGCGGGCACTACCTCATTCGCGACACCCTGAAGCTGAGGCCCGACACCGCGCTGATCGGCTTGCACCCGACTCTCACTCAGTTCGATCTACCCGATATGACGGCCGGTTTTCAGGGAGTCGGCACGCCTCGCCCGCTCATTGAAGCACCCTCAGGCGGATCGAATATCCTCAGCGGCTTCGGTGTGTTCACCGGCGCCGCGAATCCCCGCGCCGTCGGCGTCCTCTGGCAAGCCGGTGAGAAATCGCTCATAGATGATGTGCGTTTCCTCGGCGGTCACGGCAGCGGAGTGAATCCCTACAACAACAACCACACCGCCGATCCCGACTTACATAAACGCTGGGACGGCCAGTATCCCAGCCTCTGGATCACCAACGGCGGCGGAGGAACATTCGCTGATATCTGGACCCCCGACACCTTTGCCCAGGCCGGTTTCTACGTCTCCCATACCAAGACTGCCGGCCACGTGTACGAACTCTCGAACGAGCATCACGTCCGAACCGAAATCAAACTCGACCATGTCGAGAACTGGGATATCAATGCGCCCCAGACCGAAGAGGAAGCCGGCGAAAGTCCGGACGCACTCTCGCTTGAGCTCGACTTCTGCAAGAACATCACCGTCGCCAATTATCACGCTTACCGCGTCACCCGTTCGCGCGCTCCCTTTGCTGCCGCTGTGCGCTTGTATCACTCGGGAAACATCCACTTTCGGAATGTACATGTGAATGCGGAGAGTGGCTACGCCATCTGCGACGAGAACGGCTGCGGCACCTTCCTGCGGGTTAGCAAGTTCCCCTATGAGAACGCTATCCAAGACATGACGCACCATCTCGAAGTCCGCGAACGTGAATTCGCTGTATTGGACATCGCCGCAAATCCCTCCCGTCCCGCCGCCCCGGACACGACCGCTGTACTCGCTCCCGGCGCGCACGTGGAACGCCTGGAGACCGGATTTTTCTCCATTTCCGGTGCAGCCGTCGATGCAAACGGGAAGCTCTACTTCGTCGACCATCACGAGCAGCGTATTTACAGCTGGTCCAAAGAAGAGGGGCTCACTATTGAACGTGATAATCCGCTCGATGCCGTCAACCTAGCTTTCGACAAATCGGGCAATCTGATCGTTCTTTCCTCAGCGGGGCCACAAGGGACCGTTTACACGTTTAAGCCCGGCTCGCCCGAGACCGACATCAAAGTTCTCGAGTTACAACCGGCAGAGCCACACCTGAATGGCTCGGCGATTCTTCCGGTCAACTATTGGAACAACGGCGAGTTCAAGGATCAGCTTGACCTGCGCACTATGCAGTTCACAACTTTGGCCGAAATGTTCGCGCGAGATGTCACCAGTCCGAAAGCCAAAGAATACGTGTCCCAGGACGGCAGCGTCTTCCTCCCGGCGGGCCGAGTCTTTCAGCAGGGACCGGCAGACAACATCTTAGGTTGGCGCTTTTCGGATAATCTTGACACCTATGGCTTTGAAACGGCAGCTGCTGGACAGCACATATATGTAAGCAGCGAATCGGAGGACGTGACGTACAGCGCCGTCGTCAACCCGGACGGGACGCTCGGGCAACTACAGCCGTTCGCAAATCGTGGTGGTGAAAGCGTCGCAGCAGACGCGAGGGGCAACGTCTACGTTGCCAATGGGCAGATATTCGTCTACAATTCGTCCGGTCGCCAGATCGCGCGTATTGATGTCCCGGAACGCCCCATCGACATCCTGTTCGGAGGCTCCGGGCATCGAACCTTGTTCATCTTGACGCACCACGCACTGTACGGGGTGGAGTTGGCCGCCTCAACGTAAACAGAATTCGAGGTAGCGTTTGCGAGGATTGATCAATGCTCGATGG